>NZ_CP022655.2:3020000-4487500 GCF_002243345.2 Paenibacillus sp. RUD330 | reverse complement strand
ACGACCCGATCAAGGGCAATTTGAAGCAGCTGTGGAAGCTGAAGGACAAAAACCCGAATCTGAAGACGGTCATCTCCGTGGGCGGCTGGACATGGTCGAACCGCTTCTCCGATGTCGCCGCTACCGCTGCTACGCGTGAAGTGTTTGCGAACTCCTCGGTCGATTTCATCCGGAAATACAAAATGGACGGGGTCGACCTCGATTGGGAGTATCCGGTCAGCGGCGGCCTCGCCGGCAACAGCTACCGTCCGGAAGACAAGCAGAACTACGTTCTGCTGCTGCAGAAGATCCGCGAGAAGCTGGACGCGGCAGGCAAGACAGACGGCAAGCAGTACCTGCTTACGATCGCATCCGGTGCGGGTCCTTCCTACATCCAGAACAATGATCTCAAAGGAATTGCCAATACCGTCGACTGGATCAATATCATGACCTACGATTTCAACGGCAGCTGGAATACGACGAGCGGCCACAACGCTCCGTTGTATTACGATCCGGCAGCAGCCGGCACGGGGCTGACCGATCCCCAGAACTTCAACATCGACAAAGCGGTTACGACGTATCTGGCGAGCGGAGTTCCAGCCAGCAAGCTTGTTCTCGGCACGCCGTTCTACGGCCGCGGATGGGGAGGATGCCCGTCTGCCGGCAACGGCCAGTATCAGAAGTGCGCCGGCATCTCTTCGACAGGCACATGGGAAAAAGGCAGCTACGACTTCTATGATCTTGAAGCCAACTACATCAACAAGAACGGCTATACCCGCTACTGGAACGATCAAGCCAAAGTGCCTTATCTCTACAATCCTTCCAACCAAACGTTCATCAGCTATGATGATGTCCAGTCCATGGGCTACAAGACGGACTACCTGAAGTCGAAGGGCCTTGCAGGCGCCATGTTCTGGGAAACGAGCGGCGACCGCAACAAAACGCTGCTGAACAAGCTGAACACGGATCTAGGTTCCGGCTTCACGCCGACTCCGACACCAAGCGCAACGCCGACTCCATCGGCGACACCGACTCCGTCTGCTACACCAACGCCTAGCGCAACACCGGCCCCGACGCCAACCCCAACCCCTACACCGACCCCGGGCCAATGCTCGGCGGCGGCATGGGTGGCCACGACGGCTTACACGGGCGGCCAGCGCGCTTCCTACAATGGCGTTCTCTATGAAGCCAAATGGTGGACCCAAGGCGATCGCCCCGATCTGAGCGGAGCGGACGGCCCTTGGAAATCGGTCGGAGCCTGCGGCACCGCTTCTCCAACGCCGACTGCGACCCCGACGCCGGCTCCTACGGCAACGCCAACGCCGACAGCGACACCGAAGCCATCGGCAACCCCGACGCCAAGCGCGACCCCGACACCTGCTCCTTCCGCTACTCCCGGAGCCAACGCCTGGAAAGCGGGAGTGGCTTACAAAGCCGGTGATGTCGTCACTTACGGGGGCAAGTCCTATACCTGCCTTCAGCCTCATACGTCCCTGACGGGCTGGGAGCCGTCGACGACTCCTGCCCTCTGGAAGCTGAACTAAGGCCGGCTCCAACCCCGATATCGATCCCGGCGCTCCTGTCCTGCGATAACATCCATGCCTGATTTTGGCTGGCGTGGCGGCAGGGGCGCTTTTTTCCATGCCTGAGCATCGACCATGAACTCTCTGGAGGAACGCGCATGAAAGCAAAAGCAAATCGGAAAGCGATAGGCCAAGCCCGTATTTTGGCCGCGTTGATGAGTCTCGTCGTCCTGCTCCCGCTCTACTCCAGCGCAGCGGGCATCTATTCGCCGATCGCCAAGGCTGCCGGAGGAGCTCCTGCCGATCCCGCTCCCGCACCCGATCATCCCCGCAAAATCGTCGCTTATTTCCCTGAATGGGGCGATCAGGAAAACAAGGGTTTCTACACGGTCGACAAAATACCGTGGGATAAAATCACCCATATCAACTATGCCTTCGCCAAGGTCAACACGCAGACGAACAAAATCGACTTCATGGACCGCAAAGCCGCTATCGAAAAGGATTATCCCGGCCAGCTTGCCAACCTGTCCTTCAAAGGGCATTTCAACCAGCTGGTCAAATACAAGCAGCTGTACCCCGACGTCCGCACGCTGATCTCGGTCGGAGGCTGGTCAGGCTCGGGCGGATTCTATGGGATGGCCAATTCCGAAGCCGGGCGCGAGACATTCGCGAGCAGCGTCGTCGACTTCCTGCGCACGTACCGATTCAACGGCGTCGACATCGACTGGGAGTACCCGTCGGGAACCGGGCAATCCGGCAATCCGATCGATTCCTCCGTTGCGGAGCCGCTGCGCAAGGTGAACTACGACAACTACGTCCTTCTTATGAAAAAGCTTCGCGAGAAGCTGGATGCGGCAGGGGCTCAGGACAACCAGAAATACGATCTGACTATCGCGGCAACGGCCTCCTCCTGGATCCTTGGCGGGATGAAGCTGGGCGAAGCGAATCCATACCTCGACTGGGCGAACCTGATGACGTACGACTTCCATGGAGCTTGGAACGGCTATGTCGGTCCCCACTCGGCGTTGTATCCCGATTCGCGCGATACGGAGACGGCCGCCCTTGGGACGCCGGTATTGAATACGGACTGGGCCGTGCGGTATTATCTCGGAACGCTGCCGCCCGAGAAGATCGTCGTCGGCGTCCCTTATTACTCCCGAGGCTGGAAAAATGTGAACGGCGGCATCAACAATACCGGGCTGTGGGGCAGCGCCGCGACAACCGGAGGCGGCGCCGACGGGGATTACGGCATCTGGAACGATCCGGCACCGGAGCAGCCTGCAGGCGCCAACCCGATCTGGCATATCCTCAATCTGCTCAAGGATCCTGCGAACAGGCGCTATTTTGACTCCGTGACAAAAACGCCCTACCTCTATAATGCGGACAAGAAGATTTTCCTCTCCTATGAGGATACGGAGTCGCTCGGCTACAAGCTCGACTACATCAAGGAAAAAGGGCTGGGCGGCATGATGTTCTGGGAGCTGACGGGCGATTATTCCCAGCAGGCCGACGGCACGTACACGTACGGCAATTCTCTGACCAGCTTCGCCTACGATAAGCTGAAGACGGCATCGCCTCCGGGTGGGGCGGCCAAGCCGCAATTGCCGACCCCGAAAAATTTCACCATCGGCTTCAGCGGCAACTACGACCATCCGAACTATACCTACTCGTTGAAAATAACGAACACCACAGGCGCGGATATCGCTGGAGGCTGGAAGCTGGAGTTCGATCTGCCGACGACGACGTCCCTCACTTCCGCTTGGGGAGCCGGATCGGTGGAACAGCTATCTGCGGGCTGGGATTTCAACCGGTACCGGATTACAGGTACGGCGACACAGACGATTGCGAATGGCGCGACGCTGGATATACCCGGCATGATGAAGCTGGCGTTCTCCGGAGGACCGCAGCGGGTGACGCTGAACGGAAGCTCCTCGCAGCAGGAGTACGACAAGCTTTATGGAGGCGCGCCGACGCCAACGCCTAGCGTCATGCCGACGCCTAGCGCAACGCCGAAACCATCCGCCACGCCGGCTCCGACTCCATCGGCGACGGCTTCACCTACCGCGACGCCGACGCCAAGTCCAACCCCGTCCCCATCTCCGGGAGCATGCTCCGCAGCAGCATGGATATCCACGACCGCCTATACCGGGGGGCAACGGGCATCATACAATGGCGTCCTGTATGAAGCTAAATGGTGGACCCAGGGCGATCGCCCTGACTTGAGCGGAGCCAACGGTCCTTGGAAATCGGTTGGAGCCTGCGGAACGGCAACGCCGACCCCGGCACCGACGGCAACGCCGACCCCGGCGCCGACGGCAACGCCGACCCCGGCGCCGACGGCAACGCCGACCCCGGCACCGACGGCAACGCCTGGCGTCTATGCATGGAAGGCAGGCGTAGCGTATAAAGCAGGCGATATCGTGGCCTACGGCGGCAAGAGCTACACTTGCCTCCAGCCGCACACCTCCCTGACCGGCTGGGAGCCGTCCACGACTCCTGCCTTGTGGAAGCTGAACTGATTCCGGACAAAGCATAGCCGATTCCAGCGCTTTTACCGTGCAGCCTAATCCCCTCCGAAGAGGGAGGCGCGGTAAAGGCGCTTTTTCTGCAAGAGGGAGGCACGGCGGCGCTTCCCATCCCGAAAGGGGGATGCCCGGCTGGGTTGCTGTTCATCCTTTGAAAACAGGACCCGGAATCAACCGCTTAAGTAAGGGGGCAGAGCTTTCTTGCCAGGGACATGCAGGTATTGGGGCAGGTTTTCAGCCTGAGGCGGCGAAGTCTAGAGGATAGAACATCCAAGGAGGATCGAGCCATGAACATACTTGTGCTGGGCGGAACGCGGTTTGTAGGCAAGAGGCTGGTCAATCTTTTGCTGGAGGAAGGCCATGAAGTGACGATCGGCACGAGGGGGAAAACGGATGCGTCCTTTATTCGTCCGGTGGAGCATCTGGTGCTGGACCGCGAGGACAAGGCTTCGCTTGCCGCCGCGGCGGATGGCCGTGCGTGGGATGTCGTCTATGATCAGATCTGCTATTCGCCGGAGGATGCGGCCCTTGCGGTCGAGGTATTCGCAGGCAAAACGAAGCGCTATATCGAGGTATCCACTTTATCCGTATACGAAGAATCGCCGGAAAGGCTTGCGGAAACCGCATGGATGCCGGCAGGCTATCCGGTCACGGGCGGCAGCCGGCATACGCTGAGCTACGGGGAAGGCAAGCGGCAGGCCGAGGCCGTCCTGTGGGAGCAAGACCGATTCGAAGCGGTCATGGTCCGGTTTCCGATTATACTGGGGCCGGACGATTATACGAAGCGCCTGCACTTCCACGTCGACAAGGTGCTCGGCGGGGAACCGATCGGAGTGCCGTCCCCGGAAGCGAGAATCTCGTTCGTGCATTCCGCCGAAGCGGCGGCGTTCCTGTGCTGGCTCAAGGACAGCTCCTTGACCGGACCGGTCAACTGCTGCTCGAACGGGGATATATCCATCCGGGAGGTCATCGGCCTCGTGGAGAAGGCGGCCGGCAAAACGGCCGTCATCCGGGAGCAGTCGGCGGATGAACAGAAATCCCCTTTCGGCATCGGGGAGTCCTGGCACATGGACAACTCCCTCGCTGCTGCGGCGGGCTTCGAGTTCTACAGCCTTGAGCAATGGCTGCCCGAGCTTGCGGAACAGCTCGCTGCCGAGGCGGAGGCTGCTCCTGCCGGAAACTGATCGGCTGTACGGCGAGGCAGCTGTGACATCCATGCCGGTCCGGCATCCATGAAAGAAGAGATAGCCTAGAAGCCGCTCCCTGCCGGAGCGGCCTTTCTGTTCTTGAGATGGCGGAGCAGGAGGGCTGCCGCGAAGGCGCAGAGCAGCGCGCACAAGCCGATGAACAGGAAGCCGGCCTGCATGCCGCGCATCTCCCCGCTGCCGGAGCTGCCGAACAGACGTCCGAAGCCGTCGGTGATGGCTCCGATCAGGAGGTTGCCGGCAACGCTTGCAAATCCGAGCATCGTCACCGTAAAGGTGATGGCCGCATCGCTCCGGCCTGCGTAGCGGACAGCCAGAAACGCCATGACTGTCGGATAGATCGGAGCGATGCCGGCTCCTGCGAGAGCGAACAGCCAGGCTCCCGGCTCCCCCGCGAATACGGCCGCGACGGTGCAAAGACCGGAAAACAGGGAGAAAATGAGAATGGAGCGGATAAGGCCGATCCGGTCGGTAAGAGGGCCAAGCACGAGCCGAGCCGCAGTGAAGCAGACGAAGAAGCCCGAGAGCATCGCGGAAGCGGCCGTCCCGTCCCAGCGGTAGGCTTTTTCCAGAAAGGCGGGAAGCCAGCCTCCGAAAGCCATCTCGGCCACGACTCCCGCGGAGAGGATGGCAACGATAAACCAGGCCACGGGATCTTTCGCGTACTGGCGCACCGAGAGGCCCACAGCTGGTGCGGGATCGCCAGGCTCCGCCTCTTGCTTGCCGGCGGAAGAACGATCTTCGGAGCTTTCCTTGCCGGGGAAGCGTGCGAGCAAAGCCGGGATGGCAGGCAGGATCGAGAGGGCCATGACGAGGGCATACATTCCTCCCCACCCGAGCGGACCGCCGTCTCCAGGACGGAAAGCCATCAAATACGCGGCGGCCAGAGGCGCGGCCATGGAGCTGAGACCGTAAAAGAAATGCGCGAGATTCATCATCGTCCCTGCGTTGCGGGTGAAGATCCGCGCCCCAAGCAAGGACAGGACGATCTCGAGGGCGCCGTTGCCGATGTAGAGGAAGAAGTAGGCGGCGGACAGCGAAAAAAAGCCCGAGGAGGCCCAGATGAACAGCCCGGATACGGCCATCGCCCCGAAGCTGGCGACCGTCGTCGCGCGCATGCCGAGCTTGCGCACAAGCAAGCCGGTGAAGGAGCAGGCGATCAAATAACCGAGGGAATTGAAGGCCAGCAGCAGGCCAACCTGGAATTCGCTGATCCGCAGGTCGGCTTGCATGCGCGGTATGGCGGGGCCTTTAATGTTTTCCGATAGGCCGAAGATGAGATAGCCGGCGAAAACGACGGCGAGCAGCAAAAAAGAATTCCATGAAAACGAGCCGGCTCGCCCGCGCAAAGCATTCAACATCGGTGCCGCACCTCCGGAACTGGCATCCGGTAAGGCCGGACACTTTTCGTACCAATGTATCACACCGTTCGAGGGCCGACAATAACGGGCTTGCTCCGCCGTTTCGGGGGAAGAATGAGAGGATGAGAACATTCAGGCGGAGAGGAATTCACGTCATGAAAAGCACATCCTGGGTAAAGCATGCGAAAAACATAGCCGCCATCCTGGCCGGCTCCGCCCTCATGGGGTTCGGAATCAATGAAATCAATCTGGCGAACGGCTTGGCGGAAGGAGGGATCACGGGCATTGCCCTGATTCTCAACTACGTGCTCGGCTGGAGCCCCGGCTGGTCAAGCCTCATCATTAACGTCCCTATCTTTTTGCTGGGCTGGAGATACATGGGGCGAACCAGTTTTATTTATGCCGTGATCGGCTCGCTCAGCCTCTCGCTGTTCCTCATCCTGTTCGAACCGTTCAGGCTGCCGCTTAAAGACCTGCTGCTGGCTTCCCTATATGCGGGGGCTATCGTCGGAGCGGGGCTGGGCATCGTATTCCGGTACGGGGGCATGACCGACGGGGTCGACGTCCTGGCGATGCTGTGCCGTCGATCGTTCGGCTGGAGCCTCGGAAGGACGATTTTCGTCACCGATGCGGCCGTTGTGGTGCTCTCGTTGATATATCTGGACCTGACAAGAGCCATGTACACGCTGATCGCCATGCTGGTCGGAGCGAGACTCATCGATCTCGTCCAGGAAGGCTCCCATTCGGCCAAGGCAGCGATCATCATTTCCCGGAAGCCGGAGCTGATCTCACGCGAGATTCTGCGCGAGCTCCGCCGGGGAGCGACGTTCCTCGACGGGAGAGGCGCATTCAGCAACAGGCGCGCCGAAGTGATTTACTGTGTCGTCAGCCGCAAGGAGACAGGCCGTCTGAAGAGGCTCGTGCATGAAGCCGATCCCGGCGCCTTTGTCACGTTCAGCGATGTGCACGAGGTCGTCGGCAAAGGCTGGCAGGAGCGGAATGAATCGGACGGCTAGCATTGCCAGACGCTCAACCCTATGATATAGTATAGCTATATGGGAACAAACGTTCTTGTCTGGAGGTAAGCTCATGTGCGCGAAGCGATTGGAGACGGTCGTCGTCAAGCAGGCGATGACCCGGGTCAAGGAAGAGAAGATGCCGTTCGGCTGGTCGATCAATCCATACCGCGGCTGCGCCCATGGCTGCAGCTTCTGTTATGCGAGAGCGTTTCAATCGTTCATCGGTCTTGGAAGCGACGAGTTCCAGGATCATATTCTCGTCAAGGACAATGCCGCCGAGGCGCTTCGCAAGCAGCTGCACAATATGGCTGCTTCCCGGCGCTTCGACCTGCAGGAGCTGGCGAGGGACATCGGCCATATCGCGATCGGCACGGCTACGGATCCTTATCAGCCTGCCGAGAGCAGCCGGCAGGTGACGCGGGAGTGCCTCAAGGTGCTTGCCCGCTATCGAGTGCCGGTATCGATCACGACCCGATCGCCGCTGGTTCTGCGGGATATGGACATCCTGGGCGACCTGAATCTGCTCTCGGTCAACATCAGCCTGAATACTCTCGACGATGAGCTCATCCGGTTCCTGGAGCCCGGCGCGCCGCTGCCGCGGCAGCGGCTGCAGGCTCTGGCCGAGCTCCGAAATGCAGGCTTTCCGGCCGGCGTGTTCGCGGCTCCGATCCTTCCGCTTCTGACCGACTCCCGTCCCCGGCTCGACGAGCTCATGGGAGCGGTCAAGGAGGCCGGAGCGGGTTATATGATGACTTCCTTGCTGCGCCTGACGCCGGACGTCAAGAGCTGGTACTATGGAATGCTTCAGCGGTACGATGCCTCCCTGCTTCCGGCTTACGACCGGATTTTTGCCGGAGCCTATGCGAGCCGCGACTATGCGGAGCGGATTCAGGACATCGTCTCGGAGCTCAGGGTATGGCACGGAATTCCGGAGGACCGATTCTATAGGGAAAGCGCGGGAAGCGTGCGGGAGAACGGAATGGGAACGACTGATGCCATGCTTGCCGTTCCTAGGCCTGAGGGGAGAGCCGTGCCTGTTGGTTCATGGGCCGAGTCCGCGAAGGAAGGGATATCGAAGCTGAATGCAGGGGCTGAGCTTTCTCCGGCAGCAGCGGATGGATATGCGGGGCAACGCCCTCTTTCCGAAGAACCCGGCTTGGCGGGCAAGCTGGCCCGCCTCAGGGAAAACCCCGGCGCGGGATGCACGCCGGGGACGGAGATCGAAGTATTGGAGCAGATGTCTCTCCCTTTCTGAGGCTTAGAAGCCGGTATGATATTTACGGGCGCTGGATGAATCGTTTTTGGTCTTGGTCTTGTCCTTCTCGTCCTGCTGCTCGATCGTCTGGTCTTCCACCGGAATGGAATCCACGTTCATCTGGGATGGATCTCCATCCATCAGGCTTTCCTTCTCCGTCGGCAGCTGCTCCGGATTGTCCCGGTGCTGGATGCTGGAGCCTCCAGGCTGATGGTCAAGCTTTTTCTTAGATGGTTCCGTCATCATGATCACCTCGTTGGATAGGTTGTACTTCTTTACCCGGCCGGACCCGGAAGTGAACCTGGACGATGCCATGACGAAGGGCGGCAGCCTGCAGTCGGCGGCATTCCAAGGATTGAATGCAAGGAGGGAACTCGGTTGAAGCTGGAAAGATTGCTCGGCATCACGATGCTGCTGCTCGGACGCAGGCGCGTCGGGGCTCAGGAGCTTGCCGAGCGCTTCGAAGTGTCGCTGCGCACCATATACCGCGACCTGGAAACGCTGAATATGGCCGGCATCCCCGTCATTTCCTATCCGGGCCTCTCGGGAGGCTACGAGATTATGGAGAGGTATCGTCTGGAGCGGCAATATTTGAGCTGCGATGAGCTGCAATCCATCGTGACAGCGCTGCGCGGAGTCGGGTCAGCCTTGAGCGGAGAGCAGCTTTCTTCGCTGATCGACAAGGTGATCGCCTTGGTGGAGCGATCCGGAAACGGTAGCGGGAGCTCCTCCGGCGAGCGGGTGTTGATCGATCTGCATCCGTGGAAGGAGAAGGAACGTCATCAAGCCATGCTGAGAACCATCCATGAAGCGCTGGATGGATGCAGGCTGCTGAGCATCGTCTATCTCGACTGGCAGGGAACGAGCAGCGAACGGACGGTGGAGCCGGTCGGACTTGCGCTGAAGGGTTATGTTTGGTATTTGCACGCTTATTGCCTGAAGCGCGGCGATTATCGAACCTTCCGCCTCAACCGCATGGAGCAGCTGGATCTCCTGCCGGAGACGTTCACCCGCCGCGATGTCGGTCTGCGAGAGCTAGACAAGCGCATGGCGATTCAAGGCAGCCTCAAAATTGATCTGAAGCTGCTGTTCCACCCCTCGGTCAAGACGAGAGTGCTCGATGATTACGACCGGAGCTTCATTGTCATCCGGGATGACGGCTGGCTGGAGGTCGCGGATCGAGAAGAACAGGGCTACTGGCTCTATTCGCGGCTGCTCAGCTATGGCCCTCATGTCAAGGTCGTCGATCCTCCCTATGTTGCCCGCAAGCTCATGGATCAGGCCGCGGAAATCCAAGCGTTGTACGAAGCCTGATGGACGTCCTGAACTTGGCTGGAACGGCCGATACGGCGCAAGCTGCCTACTAGCGGTGACGCGAGCCGCCTTGCTTGAATGAAGCGAGCCGCAATGCAGGTATAATGCGAGACGCAATGCAGTCATGAAGCGAGCCGCAATGCAGGTAGGATGCGAGCCGCCATGCAGTCATGAAGCGAGCCGTATTGCAGGTATGATGCGAGACGCCATGCAGGTATGACTCAAGCCGCCTTGTCTGTTGACAGGGCGGTTTTTGTCATGATAAAGTTCGATTATCAAACTATTTCAACATCGAACTTGTACAAGAAAGGAGGACTGGCGATGAGGGAAGAGCTGCTGCCGGACATCATCAAGCGGTACGAGGCCGCGAGCTTTGTCGTGACGAGGCGTTTCAACGCCTTGATCCAGGAGAAGCTTCCGGAGGATATGACAAGGGAGCAATTCGGCATTGTCCGTTATTTGAACTCGCGCGGAGAGTCGGGCGGGGGCTGCACTTCAACGGAGCTGGCGGACGCTTTTTGCGTGGGCAAAAGCACGATTACTTCCTTGATTACGCGGCTGGTCGACAAGGAATTGATCCAGCGCCATCCAGACGGCAAGGACCGCAGAGTCACGTATCTGTCGCTCACAGACAAAGGAATTCGGACAGCGAAGGAAACCGACCGGATCATCAAAGAAACTCTCGGACGTTATATCCAGGCATTCGAGGACGATGAAGCGCTGCAGTTCATTGAAACGTTCGAGTTTCTGGCCGACAAACTAAAGACTTGATAACCGGAGGGGAATCATTACTGTGAGAACGATATTGAAATGGCGCTGGGCCATATTGATTGTTTGGATCGCGGCTGCAGCCGGATTGATGCTGTCCGCTCCGGACATGCAGCAGCTCGTCAGGGACAAGGGCCAGATCACCGTCCCGGACGGCTATTCCTCGTCGATGGCTTCCAAGCTGATCAAGGAGAAGAACGCCCAGTCCTCCGGCGCGTCCAAAAAGGATGAGCTGTCGGCCGTCCTGGTGTTCCACCGTGCCGAAGGGCTGAGCGCCGACGATAAATCCGCCATCCGTTCGGGGCTCGACGCCATGAAGCATTCGGGCGGCAAGGAGGGAATCGTGTCGGTCACAGGTCCCTTCGACCAGAAGGAGCTTGAGGACCAGCTCATCTCCAAGGACGGCAAAACGATGCTTGCCCTCGTAGGCATCCAGAAAAACGGCCGTGAAGCCGTCGATCTGCAGGATGCGCTGTACAAGGCGGCTTCCGGCATCAAGACGGAGCATTATTACACTTCCGAATGGATGATCAACGAGGATCAGGTCAAAAGCTCGATGGAGGGCTTGGCCAAGACCGAGTACATCACCGTCATTTTCATCCTTGTCATTCTGTTCATCGTATTCCGTTCGGTCGTAGCGCCGTTCGTGCCTTTGCTTGCCGTCGGCCTGAGCTATCTGCTGTCGCAGTCGGTCGTGTCGTTCCTCGTCCAATACGCGGACTTCCCGCTCTCGAACTTCACCCAGATCTTCATGGTGGCGATCATGTTCGGCATCGGAACGGATTACTGCATCCTGCTGATCAGCCGGTACAAGGAAGAGCTGTCCCATGGACTGGACCGCACGGAAGCGATATTGGCCACGTACCGCACAGCCGGGCGCACGGTGCTGATCTCGGGGGCAGCGGTTCTGGTCGGCTTCGCGTCGATCGGCTTCTCCACCTTCGTGCTGTACCGCTCGGCGGTTGCTGTCGCCGTCGGGGTCGCCGTGCTTCTTATCGCGCTTGTCACGCTGGTTCCGTTTTTCATGGCGGTGCTCGGCAATGCGCTGTTCTGGCCGGCAAGAGGTTCCCTCGAGCATAAAGAAAGCCGCATGTGGGATCGCATGGGCCGCTTCTCCCTGCGCAAGCCGATATGGGCTCTCGTTATCCTCGCTATCTTCATCGTGCCCTTCATGGCCGCATACAAAAATACGATTTCCTTCAACTCGCTGCAGGAAATCGGGGATGATTACCGTTCCGTCAAGGCGTTCAATCTGATCTCCGACAGTTTCGGTCCCGGAGATTCGATGCCCTCGACCGTCATCCTGAAGGCGGATAAAAGCTTCGACAGCAAGGAAGGCCTGGCTGTCGTCGAGCAGATCAGTCGGGAGCTGTCGAAAGTGGAAGGCGTCAAGCTCGTACGCAGCGCCACCCGGCCTGCCGGATCTCCGCTGGAAGACCTCGAGGTATCCAAGCAAGCCGATACGCTTGGCGGCGGCATCGGGCAGAGCACGGATGGGCTCGACAAAATCGGCAAAGGGCTGCAGGAAGCCAGCACCAGCCTCGCGGACAACGCACCGAAGCTGAAGCAGGCTGCCGACGGTGCCGGCGAGCTCGTCACCGGCACCGCCAAGCTGCAGGACGGAGTCGAGCAGCTTGGGCAAGGCCTCGAGCGTATCCGCAAAGGGCTTGTGGACGGGGCGGCCGGCGCCAAGGAACTGAGCGCCGGACTTGCGCAAGCGCAGCATAGCGCCGAGCAGCTGGCGGCGGCAAGCGACAAGCTGCTGGCAGGCTACAAGCAGGTCGGAGGCGGATTGGCGCAGCTGTCTTCCGCTTACGGAGACGCCGCCGCCAGCCAGAAAGAGCTGGCCCAAGGACTTGCCGGATTGGAGCAGGCCTTCCAGGCGCTCGGCGACAAGTATCCGGAGCTGGCGGCCGACGCTCAGTTCCAGGGAGCGATGCAATCGCTCGGCCAGCTGTCCGGCGGAGCTTCACAGCTGTCCGGCGGACTGGAGAAGCTCAATGTCCAGCTGAACTCGGCTGCCAAAGGCATTGCGGATGCCAATGCCGGCTTGTCGCAGGCGGCAGCCGGTCAAGCGGCGCTTGGCGACGGCCTGAAGAAGCTGGCCGCGGGACTGGCATCGCTGCAGCAGGGAATTTCCCAAGCAGCAGCCGGCCAAGGCGAGGTCATCGGCCGCCTGCCGGAGGTGACGAGCGGCTTCAGCTCCCTGCAGGAAGGACAGAAGCAGCTGCAGACCGGCTTTGCCGATCTCGACAAGCAGCTGGGGCAGCTTACCGGCGGGCTTGACCAGAGTGTCGACGGCATCAGCCAAGTATCGAACGGGCTTGGCGAAGCACGGACTTATCTGGATGAGCTGTCGGCACAGCCGGATTCGGGCCTCAGCGGCTGGAACCTGCCGGAGCAGGCTCTTGCCGATGCGGACTTCAAGAAGGCTCTTGAAACCTACTTGTCTCCTGAAGGCAACATGACGACTCTCGATGTCGTATTCTCGACGAATCCGTATGAAGAAGCCACGCTCAATAAGATCCCGGATGTGAACGCGGCCGTGGAGCGCGGCCTGAAAGGAACCGGCTACGAAGGCTCCACGTATGCGGTCGGAGGCATCACGAGCACCCAGCATGATCTCAATACGATCTCGGACGAGGATTATTCCCGCACCGTCATGCTGATGCTGATCGGCATATCCATCATTCTCATCCTTCTGTTCCGCTCGATCGTCATTCCGGCTTACATCATGGCCTCGCTGCTCATTACGTACTATACGTCGATGGCGATCGCCGAGGTCGTCTTCGCCCGGATTCTCGGTTATGACGGAATCAGCTGGGCCGTGCCGTTCTTCAGCTTCGTCCTGCTCATTGCGCTCGGCGTCGACTACAGCATCTTCCTGCTCGACCGCTTCCGCGAATACAAGCATCTGGCTCCCAAGGAAGGCATTCTGCGCGCCATGCGGAACATGGGATCGGTCATTCTGTCCGCCGCCGTCATTCTCGGGGGAACGTTCGCGGCGATGCTGCCTTCCGGGGTGATGTCGCTCATGCAGATCGCCACGATCGTCTTGTGCGGACTGGTCCTGTACGCATTCCTCATGCTTCCGCTCTTCATTCCGGTCATGGTCAGGACGTTCGGAGCGGCGAATTGGTGGCCGTTCATGCAGCAGCGCGAGAAAAGCGCGGATCATGGCTCCGAGGTGCAAGGGGAGCCGTTCATGGCGGACCGGTAGCAAGCTGCAAGGCGTAAAGAGCAGCCAGTGAAGCCTCGCTTCGCTGGCTGCTTTTTTCCCTCTGCATGCGCCTTCCTTCCTGTCGAATGCCGGGTGCCGGAACCGCCGGCGTCAAGCGGCGGAATCGACGGCGCCAAGCTTTTGCTTGCAGGGCGAGAAGCTTGTCAATTCGTATAGAACAGGTCGAAAAAAATATGGTACTCTAGTAGAAGCGGAATTTAGAGAGGAGCGGATATCCATATGAGCAGCGCGAGCAGTGCGTTTGAGGGCATCTATCAGGGACAAAAGGCGATTTATCTGCGGGCGGGAGCCTACGAAGCGGTCATGCTTCCCGAAATCGGAGGCAATCTGGTTGCCTTCCGTGATCTGGTCAACGGATACCGGTTCCTGCGCGAGCCGGCCCATGAGGACATGCAGAAGTTTCGGGAAAATTCCATCGTCTGGGGAATTCCGGTGCTTTTCCCGCCCAACCGGTACGAGGACGGCAAGTTCCCTTGGAACGGCAGAATCTATCAGCTTCCCATCAACGAGCCGGCAACGGACAACCATCTGCACGGATTCCTCTATCAAACCCCTTGGGAAGTAGATAGCTTCGGCCACAAGGGCGACGAGAGCTTCGTGACGGTGTCGGTAAAGGTCGACGAGGACCATCCCGCCTACCGCCGGCTGCCTTTCAACTATACGGTGCGCCTGCACTATTCTCTCGGACCGGACGGCCTGTCCCAACGGGTCACGCTCCGCAACGACGGAAGCGAATCGATGCCTTGCCTGCTGGCGTTCCATACGACGCTCAACGCGCCGTTCTCGCCGGGGAGCAAAGCGCAGGACTGCAAGCTCAAGCTGACGATCGGCGAGCGCTGGGAAATGAGCCCGAGGATGCTGCCTACCGGCTCCTTCATGCCACTGAGCACCGAAGAAGAGAGCATGAAGGAAGATGGAGTCGATCCGTTCTGGACGGCGTTGGACCACCATTACACGGCGATTCCCCAGAATGGCCGCAACCGGATGGAGCTGACCGACACGAAGCGCGGCGTCACGCTCGTCTACGATGTCGGAACGTCCTACAAGCAGTGGATGCTGTACAACAATCAGGGCCGGGGAGAGTTCTTCTGTCCGGAGCCGCAAGTGAACCTCGTCAATGCTCCCAACATGAGCCTTCCAGCCGAAGAGATGGGGCTGTTCGGACTGGAGCCGGGCGAGATTTGGGAAGAGCGAGCCCGCTTCTACGTCAAGGTAGGCCGCTGAGCCGCACAGCCGATCGGGACGACAGGACGCGACATTGACGTCGATTTCCCGGGAAATGTGAGAGCCGATCGGATGCATTGCTATCATCGAAGGAGGTTGGCCATGGATCTCAAGCTGAGCGGAAAACATGCGGTCATTACGGGAGGCAGCAAAGGCATCGGATACGCCGCTGCGCTCACGCTGGCGCGGGAAGGCGCCCATGTCGCCCTGATCGCCCGTACGATAGAGGATCTCGAAGCGGCGGCGGAACGGATTCGGGAGGAGACAGGGGCCGGCGTCCTGACGGCGGCCTGCGATGTTTCCGATGCCGATGGAGTCAAACAGGCCGTCACGGCCATCGCGGAGAAATGGGGCGGAAAAATCGACATTCTTGTCAACAATGCGGGAACGTCTGCGGCAGCCCCGTTCGAGGAGGTCGGCTTCGAGAGCTGGGAGGCCGATATCGGCCTGAAGCTGATGGGAGCCGTCCATATGACACGCGAAGCGCTGCCTTTCATGAAGCAGGCCGGCTGCGGCGCCATCGTCAACGTGACGGCGATCGGAGGAAAGTCGCCCGCGGCGGCTTCGCTTCCTTCCTCGGTGACCAGAGCGGCTGGAATCGCGCTCACCAAAGCGATGAGCCGGGATCTCGCAGCCGACGGCATCCGCGTCAACGCGGTCTGCATCGGCATGATCCGCAGCGATCAGATCGAACGGAAGTGGAGAAGCGACGCTCCCGAGCTCAGCTGGGAGGAGTATGCCCGGGATCCGCGCCATGCCGTTCCGCTCGGACGGATCGGAGATGCCCGGGAGGCAGCGGACGCCATCGTCTTCCTCGTTTCCGACGCGGCTTCCTATATAACGGGGACGGCGCTGAATATCGACGGAGGCAAATCGCCCGTGACCTGATTCCGGAGGACGATTCCGACATCCGTCTCGAACATAGAGGGATAAATCCGGCGCAGGGCCAGCTTGTCGCCTTCGCCGGCCAGAACAGGGGATAGAAAGTTGTCGAGCCAATCGAAGCGGAGAATTACGATCAGAACCAAGATTATCGCCGGTTACGCCGTCATTCTGTTATGCCTGGCGGTTTCGATTCTTGTCGTCTTCACCCAGCTGGACAAGGTCCAGCAAGAGACGAACTACATTACGAGCCATGATATCGAAGTCCATAATCTAACGAACAAAATCGAAAAAAACATGCTGGACATGGAGACGGGGCAGCGGGGATTCATTGTCACCGGCGAGGATAATTACCTGGTGCCGTACCGGAATGGATTTTCGGAATGGCAACTCAATTATGACAGCTTGATGGCGCTTATCTCGGACAATCCCCTGCAGATGCAAACCTTGGAATCGATCCGCACGGTCATCGAGGAATGGCTGGCTATTACGATGCCTGTCATCGACTCCAAGCAAAACGGGGATGAAGAGGCGGTCAGGAAATTCTATGTCATCGACCGCGGCAAGCAGGACATGGACAAGCTCCGGGGAATGTTCGAGGGATTCCGCGGAACGGAGAAAACCCTTACCGCCAAGCGGCTGGCCAATTTGGAGGAAGGAAACAGCATGCTTCGCACGACGCTGCTGTCTCTGCTCGGACTGTCCATTCTCCTGTCGGCTCTGATCGGCTGGCTGCTGTCGCGCTCCATCGTCCGCACGATCCGGAATGTGACGGATTGCCTGGAGGGCATGTCCGGGGAAAGCGAGCAGAGCGCAGCCGACCTTTCGATCCGGGTGCCGGTCTCGACCTCGGATGAAGTGGCCGATCTTGCCGCCGAGACGAACAAGCTGCTGGAGAAGCTCGAAGGCGAGAGCTGGATTCAGCGCTACAGCGTGGAACTAAGCTCCCGTCTGCAAGGCGCGGAGCATCTGAACGAGACGGCCGACATGGTGATCCGCTACATAACGGAGGCACTGAAGGCGCCTTATGGAGCGCTGTATATCTCCGATCCGCAGCTTTCCCGAGCCAAGCTGACGCTTGCCGCGTCCGTCTCGGGCAGCGGATCGGCTCTGGAGGGAGCGGCCGCCTCCTTCGGCTTCGGAGAAGGGCTTGTCGGACGCGCGGCTGCCGAAAAGCTCAAACGGGGCTACACCGTGCCGGAGACGTATATTCGGATCTCCTCCGGACTGGGCAGCGCTCCGCCTTCCCATTTGCTGCTGATTCCGGTCCTGTTCGAAGGAAAGACGCTGGGCGTGCTGGAGCTGGCATCCTTCAAGCCTTTCGAGCACCATCTGGAGACGTTCGCGGAGAAAGCGGCCGACATGCTGGGCAGCGCCCTCAACAGGCTGTTCACGCAAATGCAGATCCAGAGCCTCCTTCGCGAGTCCCAGGCGATGACGGAGGAGCTGCAGGTTCAGACGGAAGAGCTCCAGACCCAGCAGGAGGAGCTGACCGTATCCAACGAGCAGCTTGGACGGCAGTTCGTGCTGTCGGAGGAGAAGAACGACGAGCTGAGCCAAATCCAGGAGGAGCTGAAGCAGTATTCCGAGCGGCTGGAGCAGACTTCGCGCTACAAAAGCGAGTTTCTGGGCAACATGTCCCATGAGCTGCGTACGCCGCTCAACAGCATGCTGATCCTGTCGGAAATGCTGGCCGAGAATCCGGCCGGAAATCTGTCCGAGAAGGAAGAGGAATTCGCCCGCGTCATCCATTCCGCCGGGGAGGATCTGCTGGATCTCATCAACGACATCCTTGATCTGACGAAGATTGAGGCGGGACGCATGGATCTGCATGTGGATGCCATCAACATGTCGGAGCTGCCGGAGAGCGTCTTCTCCGGATTTTCCGGCATTGCCCACAAGCATCAGCTGGACTTCAAGATGAACTGCGGCGAGGATGTCCCTGCGACGCTGTACACGGATGAGAGGAAGCTGCGGCAAATTCTCAAAAACCTTCTTTCCAACGCCTTCAAGTTCACCCCTCAGGGAGGAGTGTCTCTGGAAATTGCGCTCGTCCCCGCTGCAGAAGCCGGGAAGCTGCTTCCGGAAGCGGAAGGGGAGAAGATCGTCTCCTTCAAGATCAGCGACACCGGAATCGGAATCGATCCTTCCAAGCAGGAAGTCATCTTCGACGCCTTCCAGCAGGCCGACGGCACGACGAGCCGCCAATTTGGAGGCACGGGCCTCGGTCTCTCGATTTCCCGCGAGCTCGCCGGATTGCTGCGCGGGCTCATCACGCTCGACAGCAGCCCGGGAGCGGGCAGCACATTCACCTTATATGTTCCATCGCTGTCCTCCTTGGCAAATGACGGCGGCGAAATGAAGAAACCGGCCGAGGCCGGATCGCATTCCTTCCCTGCGACGCCGGAGCGGCGAGGCTCGGAGCCGTCTTCGGCAACGGGAGCAGCCGCCAAGCAGCAGGCTGCCGCGTCATCCGACCGGATCGCCAGCCATCCGGCGCTGGCAGGCCGGCTTATCCTGCTCGTCGATGACGACATCCGCAATGTCTACAGCCTGTCGAATGCCCTGGAGATCGAAGGGGCGGAGGTGCTGACGGCGAACAACGGCGAAGAGGCGCTTCAGCTTCTGGACGAGCGGGAGGATATCGACATCGTCCTGATGGATATGATGATGCCGGTCATGGACGGCTATGAAGCGACGAGGCAGATACGCGAGCATCCCCTGTATCGCGATATTCCCGTCATCGCCCTGACCGCGAAGGCGATGATGCAGGACCGGGATCTATGCCTGGCCGCAGGGGCTTCCGATTACATCAGCAAGCCGATTGCGATCGAGCAGCTGTATTCCCTGATCGAAGTGTGGATGCCGAAGAAAAAAAGGGTTTGAACGGGCATGGCGTCCGGGTAAAAGGGAACAATATCCAATGAAGAGAAGGCATGAGGTGATTTCCGATGAAAACGCAAGGCCTGTTGATATCCGGCTTGGTTTTTGCCTTGCTGATTGCCATATTCGCCGTCATCAACGTCGATCCGGTGCGGGTCAACTTCATGTTCGCGACGACGAGCGCGCCGCTTATCCTGGTCATCCTGATCTCCGCTTTGCTGGGCGGCCTGAGCATTGGGCTTTTCGGAATCATCCGCCAGTACCGGCTCCAAAGGGAGATCAAAGGATTGAAAAGAGAGCTGGATGAATCCCGGGCGCTGCATAGCTCCGACCGGCCCGTCATCCACGATCGGGACCTGCTTGCGGAGCATGACGACGGATTGCTGAAACCCGCTGAATAAATTCCGATGCCCAAAGGCTGCGCCGTTCAAGCGGCGCAGCCTTTGCCATTGGCGAAGCTTGTCCATCTAGGAGGTCAACGATGAACTGCGAGGATTTGACGCTGCATACCGACAAATACCAGGTCAACATGATGTATGCCCACTGGAAGATGGGGACGCACAACCGCAAAGCCGTCTTCGAGATGTATTTCCGCAAGCTGCCCTTCGGCAACGGATTTGCCGTTTTCGCGGGCTTGCAGCGCATTGTCGACTACATCTCCAAGCTGGCTTTCAGCGAAGAGGACCTGGACTATCTCCGCACCCAGGAGGAACGATACGAGGAGGCTTTCCTCGACGAGCTGCGCTCCTTCCGTTTTACGGGCACGCTTGAAGCGGTGCCGGAAGGAACGCTCGTATTTCCGGGAGAGCCGCTGATCCGGGTCGAAGCGAGAATCATGGAAGCCCAGCTCGTGGAGACGGCACTTTTGAATGCGGCCAATTTCCAGACGCTGATCGCGACCAAGGCATCGCGCGTCAAGCAGGCGGCGGGAGACGATACGCTGCTCGAGTTCGGAACCCGGCGCGCCCAGGAAATGGATGCGGCGGTATGGGGAGCGAGAGCGGCTTACATCGCCGGCTTCCATGCCACCAGCAACATGAGAGCCGGCATGATGTTCGGCATGCCGGCAAAGGGAACCCATGCCCATGCCTGGGTACAGGCATTCGACAGCGAGCTGGAAGCCTTCATGAATTACGCCAAAGCGCTCCCGGATGGAGTCACGCTGCTCGTCGATACGTACGATACGCTCAAAAGCGGCGTCCCCAATGCCATCCGGACGGGTGAAGAGCTGCGGAAGGAAGGCAAGGAGCTCCAGGGCATCCGGCTCGACAGCGGCGATCTGGCGGTGCTGTCGAGAGAAGCCAGGCGGATGCTGGACGAAGCCGGATTCCCGGATGTGAAGATCGTCGCCTCCAACGACCTGGACGAGCACATCATCATGAATCTCAAGGCTCAGGGCGCGCGGATCGATACATGGGGCGTCGGCACGCAGCTGATCACGGCTGCGGATCAGCCCTCCCTCGGAGGGGTATACAAGCTCGTCGCCAGAGAGAAGGACGGCCGCTACGAGCCGGTGATCAAAATTTCCGGCAACCTCGATAAAGTGTCCAACCCGGGCGTCAAGGACATTTATCGCCTGATCGATCGCCGAAGCGGCATGGCTGTCGCCGATTTCATGACTTTGCGCGGGGATCCGGCGCCTGCCGAAGGAGCGGTGCTGAAGCTGGTCGATCCGGCCCACCCGTATGTGACGGCAGAGGCGGAGGATTATGTCGCCGTTCCGCTGCTGAATGCCGTCTTCCGGGACGGACGGCTGACGGGTGAGCTGCCCGCATTGGATGAGATTCGGGCTTACCACGCCGGGCAGCTGAAGCTGTTCCGCCAGCCGCATCTGCGCAAGCTGCATCCGGAGCCGTATCCGGTTGCTTTCAGCGAGTCGCTATGGAGCCTGAAGACGGAGATGATCCAGCGTGTCAAGCCAAGAACGGGAGGGCGCTGATTCCGCGAAGCGACCGAACGGCCCCCGCTCGCTGCCGCTCAGGCTGCTGCTGGGCATCGTCCATGCCGGATCCTGGATGACGGGCCTTCCCTTGCCGCGGATGCGCCCTGGCATGAAGCTGTTCATGAAGGGCTTGGATGCCGCCGCAGCCTTGCGGGTGGAGGGCAAGGCTGTCTGGAAGGACATCGCCGTCACAGCCGATGACGGCCGCATCATTCCTGTTCGCCTGTACCGGCCCGAGAGCGCAGGCGAGTCGGACAAGCTCCCGATCGTCTTGTATTTCCATGGCGGCGGTTTCGCTCTTGGCGACCATACCGCCCGGCATCGATACAATCGGGCCTGGTGCGTGCTGAGCGGCTGCATGCTGCTGTCGGTCGGGTACAGGCTGGCGCCGGAGCATCCCTATCCGGCCGGAGTGGAGGATGCCTACGACGTTTTGAAATGGGCCTCGCTCCATGCGTCTCGCTTGGGAGGAGACGGCAGCCGGATCGCCGTAGCCGGCGAGAGCGCTGGCGGCAATATCGCGGCCGTGACGGCTTTGCTGGCCAAGGAGCGCGGAGGGCCGGACATCGCCTGCCAGGCGCTGCTGTATCCGGCGGTCGATCTGACAGGCGGCGCCCGCAGCTCGGCACAGCCTTCGCTGCGGGAAAACGGCAGGCAGTATATGCTGACGCTGCGGCTGCTGCAGCAGTTCGCGTCCGGTTATGCCCCGAAGGAGCATCGAAGCCGGCCAGCCGTGTCTCCGCTGTTGGCGGATACGCTGGAGGGCTTGCCGCCGGCGCTTGTCGTCACGGCGGAGCTGGACCCGTTGCGCGACCAGGGGCATCAGTATGCCGAGCGCCTGCGGCGGGACGGAGTCGCGGTTGAATACCGCTGCTATGCGGGAATGATTCACGATTTTACGGCGATGATGCCGGGCTGGATTCCGGCTGCCGGACATTCGCTGCGGCTGGCGGCAACCTTTGTTCGGCGGGAGCTGGCTGCTGCAGGCGGGAGGATGCCGTTTGATGAAGATCCGGAATGTTCCCCGGGCGAGGAAGAGAGGACGGCGCTCATGGACTACATCTTGAGGGAGCGGAGTCCGGAGCTGATGGTCCAGGAGGAAGGATGAGCGAGATGAACGATGATGTGCGGATGAACACGCTGGAGGAAGAGAACCGGCAGCTGAGGGACCGCCTGTCCCGATGGGAGCAGGAGAAGGCTTCTCTCGAGGCGGAGGTCGCGAGGCTCACGGGGGAGATGCAGCGGCTGCGCCGAAGAATGGGCGGCAGCGGCTCGTCCATGTCGACCAAGCTGCAGGATGCGCTGCGGGAGTAGAGGCTTGGACTTGAAGGGCATGCTTTCGTTATAATAGAAGGAAGAGGACCCAGTATAGAGTCCTTGCAGTATCATTGAAAGCGACAATTACGATACCCCAGGAGGGATTGAGATATGGCAAACGAGCAAGCAGCGACATTCGCCGGAGGCTGTTTCTGGTGCATGGTGTCTCCGTTCGAGGAGCAGCCGGGCATCATCAAGGTCGTCTCCGGCTATACGGGCGGACATAAGGAGAACCCGACTTACGATGAAGTATGCGCGGGCGATACAGGCCATACGGAAGCCGTTCAGATCACTTTCGACGCCGATGTGTTCCCGTACGCCAAGCTTCTGGACATCTATTGGCAGCAGGTCGATCCGACGGATGCGATGGGCCAGTTCGCGGACCGCGGCGACTCGTACCGTCCGGTCATCTTCTATCATAGCGAGGAGCAGCGCAAGCTGGCGGAGGAATCCAAGCGCAGCCTCGAGGAGAGCGGGCGCTTCGACCGTCCGATCGTCGTCACGATCGAGCCTGCGGCAACGTTCTACGATGCGGAGGACTATCATCAGGACTACCACAAGACCCATCCGTTCCGCTACAAGATGTACCGCAAAGGCTCCGGCCGCGACGCCTTCATCAAGGAAAACTGGACGATGAAGAAAAACGAGGACGATCTGCGCACGCGGCTCAACCCGATGCAGTACGAGGTGACCCAGAACAACGGCACGGAGCCCCCGTTCCGCAACGAATTCTGGGATCACAAGGAGGAAGGGATCTACGTCGACATCGTTTCGGGAGAGCCTTTGTTCAGCTCCCTCGACAAGTTCGATTCCGGCTGCGGCTGGCCGAGCTTCACCCGCCCGCTGAGCAAGCAGGGCGTCAACGAGAAGACGGACACGAGCCATTTCATGGTCCGCACCGAGGTCCGCAGCACCCGCGCCGATTCCCATCTGGGCCATGTGTTCGACGACGGTCCGAAGGACCAGGGCGGTCTCCGCTATTGCATCAATTCCGCTGCGCTGCGTTTCATTCCGATGTCGGAGCTGGAGCAGGAAGGCTACGGCGAGTATGTTTCCCTCTTCCGGTAAGGTTTAACCGGCATGCCCAAAACAGCCGCCCGGCGTCATCGCGAGATGATGCCGGGCGGCTGTTCGGCGTTTATTCGGCCAGTTTCAAGTCCGGACTAGCCCTGCGCGGAAACTCCGTTCAGGAAATAGAGCTCGAACATCTTCATGATTTCCTCTTCCTTCATCGGCTGTCCGGACGCGGCCGGCCAGTCGCTGACGAGCGTGATGAACAGCTTGATCAGCACATAGGCGGTAAGCTTGGGATCGCAAGGCTTGATCTCGCCTTTGACGATGGCGTCCTGGACGGCGCCGCTGACAAAGCCGTTCAGCGCTTCTTCGGTCATGCGGATGCCGAAGCCGGCCGCCGCGGTTCCGAATTCCTTCATCTCCAAGGAGAGGCGGACGCTGAGCTCATGCTCGCGGCGGTAGGTGAGCACGTCGAGCAGGCAGCGGTGAAGATTTTCGGCGAACGGCTTGTCCGGATCGATGGCAGCCTCCGCCACCGCGAGGATTTCCTTGATGAAGTTGTTCATGATTTCCTCGAACAGCTGCTCTTTATTATCAAAAAAAGTATAGATCGTTCCTTTACCCACCCGTGCGATTTTGGCGACCTGATCCATTGTAGTGGCCTTGTAGCCGAACATGGCAAAGGATTTGGCTGCGGCGTTGACGACTTCCGTCCTCCGATCGATGGACATGAAAGGGATCGCTCCTTTATATCGGGGTTCCTCAGCCATCACTTCATTGACCGTGGAACTAAAAATGTATTTTGGTCATTCGATACCAATCATAACTTTTCTATACGGAGAACTGCAATGGCCGTTTCGTTTTTATTTGAAGAGACAGCGCTTGCACTGCGGAGGAGCTCTTGCAAGATGCCGGAGGGCGTGTTAAAGTAGGTTTTGACCAACTGACCGAAATTGATTTTTGGTCAGAACTTGGAGGATAGTGCTTCAGTGATCCAGCGGATCCTCGCTGGTTAGCATGCGCAAGCCGACCGAAAAAGATAAACGAAAGATAGGGTGAGGAAAACCATGAAAGCCTTGAACGTCGTCGGCAAAGACCTGAAGGTCATGTTCAAGAAGCCGATGCTCGCGATTTCGTTCATCGCCGTTGCGTTTGTTCCTATTTTGTACAGCGGATTCCTGATCAAGGCGTCGTGGGATCCATACGGCCATCTGGAGAAGCTGCCCGTTGCCGTCGTGAACGAGGACGCCGGAGCGGTGTACAAGGGGAAAACGCTTGACGCAGGACATGATTTCATCGACGAGCTGAAGAAGAACGAGAAATTCAACTGGCAGTTCGTAAGTCCGGCAGAAGCGGAGCAAGGAATGAAGGACAACGAATATTACATGACGATCCGGGTTCCCAAGGACTTTTCCGCGAAAGCGACGACCTTGATGGACGACAATCCGGAGCGGGCCGAGATCGTATTCGAGCCGAACGGCGATTACAACTTCATTGCCGGCCAGATCGGCAACAGCGCGATGAAGGATATCCGAGCCGATCTGAGCTCCGGCATTACGAAGGCTTATACCGAGAGCATGTTCGACCAGGTCAAGGAAATATCGGACGGCTTCTCGGAAGCCAGCAACGGCGCCGGGGAGCTGAAGGACGGAGCCAGCAAGATCGATGACGGAGTGGCGAAGCTTAAGAGCAATCTCGCCAAGCTGGCGGAAGGCACGCAGAAGCTGCAAAGCGGCATGGATCCGCTCAGCCAGGGAGCCGGCAAGCTGAAGGACGGCACGCAGTCGCTCGTCAGCGGCAGCGGAACCCTCGCAAGCGGCCTCGGCCAGCTGCATTCGGCCGGAGGCCAGCTGGAGCAGGGAGCTTCCGCGGCGAAGCAGGGAACCGACAAGCTGGCCGCAGGGCTGCAGCAGTCGGCGGACGGAAGCGCCAAGCTGCAGCAAGGGCTGCAGCAGTCGGCGGACGGAAGCGCCAAGCTGCAGCAGGGCTTGCAGCAGTCGGCGGACGGAAGCGCCAAGCTGGCGGATTCGCTGGCCTCGGCTGAGGAAGCCGGCGCCAAGGTGGCCGGCGGAGCCGAGCAGGTCGCCGCAGGCTGGGAGCAGCTCGTCAAGGCGAATCCCGAGCTTGCGGACAACGAGCAGGTGAAGCAGCTGCTCGCCGCGACACAGCAGCTCGCGCAGGGAAGCAATCAGCTCAGCGCCGCGCAGAAGCAGCTGACTGCAGGCGGCAAGCAGCTGGCTGCCAGCCAGCAGCAGCTGCTTGACGGCGGCAAGTCGCTGAACGGTGCCCAGCAGCAGCTGCTGGCAGGAAGCGCCTCGCTCAGCGCCGCGCAGAAGCAGCTGCTGGCCGGAGCGCAGCAGCTGCAAGCCGGCGCCGGCCACTTGCAGGCGGGCCTGCAGCAGTTCAATGCGAAGCTCGGCGACGCCGTATCCGGCGGAACCAAGCTGGCGAGCGGAGCGAAGGATCTCAGCAGCGGCGCCTCGCAGCTCGCCGGAGGCCTCGGCCAGCTCGCCGGCGGCGTCGGTTCCGTCGCGGACGGAACCGTCAAGCTGGAGAATGGCGCAGGCGAGCTGAAGGACGGCACGACCAAGCTGATCGACGGCTCGGGAGAGCTGCAGACCAAGCTGAAGGAAGGCGCCGACAAAACTTCCGACATCAAGGACGGGCAGCAGACCGTGGACATGTTCGCCGATCCGGTCCAAATCAAGGAAGACGGCTCGCGCAAGATCGAGCTCTACGGCGTGGGCATCGCCCCGTACTTCATCTCGATGGCGCTGTTCGTCGGAGCGCTGTTCTTCACGACCGTCATTTCATCGCGCCATTCGTTCCAGGAGAGCGCGGGCAGGCTCGGACGCTTCATGAGCCGCACATCGGTGTATGTGCTCATGAGCATCAGCCAGTCGGTCGTGGCGACGCTGATCCTGATGTACGGTATGAAGCTGACGATCGCGGATAAGCCCTTGTTCGTCGCTCTCGTTTTTGCCGCAAGCCTTACCTTTACGCTCATCGTTCAGGCTCTCGTCACTTGGGGCGATCAGGTCGGCCGCTATCTGGTCGTCATGCTGATGATTCTGCAGCTCACCTCGAGCGCGGGCACCTTCCCCAAGGAGCTGCTGCCTGAATGGATGCAGGCCGTGAATCCATGGCTGCCGATGTCCCACAGCATCACCGGGCTCAGAGCGGCGATCGGCAGCGGCGACTCATCGGTCATCTACTCGCAAATGGGCTGCCTGGGCATCTACGCGGCGATCGCGCTTGCCCTGACCGCTCTTTACTTCGCGATATCAGGCCGCAAGACATCAAGCATCGACGCGGTGCAGGAACCGGCCGTGCCGGTCTGATCCTTTCGTAATGAATTATGAACTAAAGAGACTGCCCTACCGTCATGACAATGACTGGGGCGGTCTTTTTTTTGTTTTAGCGCAATTGTTCGAGGAGGCATACGCATGCATGAGGCTGAGTGAATGCAGCATGGCGGAATGAGAAGGGCGGCAATCCCACACGGCGAAATGAGAACCAGCTGTAGAATTAATGGGGAAAAGGGGATAATCAGGACTTAAAAAAGGACTTGAAAAAGACTGGGAACACGGATTCGGCAAGCGAAAAATTTCAATTGCCAGGATGTTCAATGGATGGTATAACCTACCTTGGAATCGTTTTTATGCGGATTATATGGAGGAATATGGGTGGGGAACAAGAGAATCGGCATCAGAATTGTGGCTGCAGGACTATCGGGCTTGCTCGCTGCGACGATCGCAGCTCCATCAAGCGGATTCGCCAGCGGGACAAGCGCCGGAACGACAGCAGCGGCATCGGCGCCTTCGGCTTCGAGGGCGAGCGATATCCAGGGGCACTGGGCACAGAGCGAGCTGGAAAAATGGCTGGCGGAAGGCAAGCTGAAAGGGTATGACGACGGAAGCGTGCATCCCAACGATCCGGTCAAGCGCAGCGAGCTCGCCGCTCTGATCAACCGGGCGTTCGGCCTTCAGGGCGCTTCGGCAGCCGGTTTCAAGGATATCAAGCCGGGCAGCTGGGAATATTCCACGGTGGCGACAGCCGTTTACGCCGGTTATGCGGGCGGTTATGAGGACGGCACGTTCCGTCCGTCCGCCAAGGTCACTCGCCAGGAAGCGGCGGTTATGCTGGCGAGCGCATCCGGCAGCAAAGGCGGCGCGGAAGCTCCGGCGGCATTCGCGGATGCGGACAAGCTGGCTTCCTGGAGCCGGGCGGCAGTCGCGTCGCTCGTATCTCAAGGCGTGCTGAACGGCTACAAGGATGGCACGTTCCGTCCTGGAGGCCATCTTACGAGGGCTGAAGCCATCGTCGCGATCGGCAAAGCCGCGCAGGCTGCCGAGGCGGCAAAAGGCACGCTCTACAGCAGCGAAGGCGTCTACGGTCCGCTGGCGGGATCGCGCACGCTCAAAGGAGACGTGTCGGTCACGGCCCCCGGCGTCACGATCCGGAATACCGTTGTCGAAGGAGACCTTGTCCTTGGCGAGGGCATCGGCGAGGGCGACGTCTTCCTTGCCGGAGTCGCCGTCAAGGGAACGACGTATGTGCGCGGAGGCGGCCTTCACTCCGTCCATATCCAGAACGGAACGCTTTCCCGCGTCTTCGTCGAGAAGAAGGGCTCTCCGGTACGGATCGCCGCAAGCGGCGGCACCGTTCTGGATGAGCTGACCTTCCGTTCGACTACGGCAGGCTCGCTTCTTGAACTGAGCGCCGGGACGACGGTCCGCAAGCTTGTTCTGGATGCTCCTATTGAAGCGAGTGGAACAGGCGTTATCAAGGAAGCCCTGCTTGGAACGGGAGCTTCGGCGTCCAAGTTCGAGACGGCGCCTCAAGCCTTGAGCGGAGCCGGTGTCCCAACCCCATCGCCGAGCAGCGCGCCGATCTTTGGCGGGGGAGGCTTCTTCCCGTTCCCGGTGCCCTCAGCGACGCCAGCGCCTACGGCGACTGTTGCGCCGACCCTGAGTCCAGCACCTACGGCGACACCGTCCGTCGCACCTACACTGACGCCAGCGCCGACTATAGCGCCAACGCTGAGCCCTCCGCCAACGGTGGCGCCGACCGTCCAGCCGACGACAACTCCGCCGCCATGGTTTCCCGGGCAGCAGGCCGCTCTTTCTTCCTTGTCCATCAGCGGTTACCCCCTTGCTTGGTGGGGAGACAGCGGCAAGACAGGATTCGATCCGAAAGAGCATGAGTACAAGGTCGTCCTTCCTCTTAGCTATGCAGCCGGACCGCTGCAAGTGAACGCCGCCGCTTCCGGCGATCTGAAGGTGAGCGTAGAAGTTCAGACGGTATATGGAGAAGAGGTAGCTCCCAAGGCGGCTCTGAAAAACGGCTCGTTCACTTATGTTCAAGCTGCGCGCCAAGCCAATTATGTCTATGTCGGCATGGCTGGTCTGGACGGAGAGAGCCTTGGAGGCTATACAATTCTCGTTACCTACGAGCGTACGCTTGCGGAGAAGACGACCGTCAGTCCGGGCTTATTCGACATCAGTGGGCTTAAAGCAGGCGATCGCGTAAGCCTGTTCCTGAATAAATCGGATGAGACGGCATACGATGCACAAGTGGCCACTAACGATTCCGTTTCTCTAAGGGCAAGCACCAGCATGGAAGGAACGGTCTGGCTGAGCCTCAATGGGGGGGAGAAGGAGGCTTGCTCCTACAATTTCTATCCTTTGGAGCCGAACTCCGCCGCTGGTCTGACGGCCTCTCAATTGACCGATGCGGAAATGAAAGACAGACATCTTGACGGCAACTATTCCATCCGGTTGAGCTTTGACGGACAGCCTCTCGGCGTTGCGGGTGCTGTCTACGCGGCAGCCGGCAGCTGGAGAGCCGATCCCGGGCAGCATGCCACCCGCGAGGAGGGCAAACGCTATTTGGCGACGGATGGCGCCCTCCGAAAAATTAATACTCCTTTCACGGAGATTTATTGGGACTGGGGATACGCTCCGAACGATTTTGATACGTACTTCAAGGTCTTTTTCTACGATGCTTCCTATCATGTGGTAGGCTTTGCCGTTGTTCCGCTGCATGTCAAGACGGCAGTCGATCCGGCTGTTGTCAGCGAGATGATCAAACGGATTCCTGTGCCTGTGACATTGGATTTCGAGAGCTTGGTCATCGACGCCCGAGCCGCTTACAACAGGCTCAGTCAAGCGGAGCAGGCTTTGGTGACGAATTCGGCGGACCTGCTCTCCGCCGAAGCTGCGATAGCCAGGCTGAAACAGCCTGAACAGATAGGCGACGTCATCAAAGGCTTGACTGTGGAAGGAATGACGCTCGATAAGCCTTTTGATCCGATGACACAGGTATATGTCGCTTCGGGCGGGATAGCAGGCTCGGCGACTTCCGTAAAGTTCAATTTTGACTTTAATGCAGAAAAAGTTTCAATCCATGCTCAAACGGAAGGCATGGTTCAGGACAAGCAGGTAAAAGCAAAGCTCAACAATGGATCCTTTGAATTTAATTTCGATAGCAGATTCATGAGTACGGTTCGATTTGATGTAAGTTCGAAGACGGGTGATCTCATTAGTTATTCCTTCCTGCTCGCTCCATCTTACCGGCTTGGCTTTACGGCTGCTGGATATTTTTCCGTCATCGGCGCTGGGGCAGATACGGTGGTAAAGGTTTATTCAAGCCCGGAAGCGGTTGAGCCGCTTGTTCAAGGAAGAGGATACAGCGATATAAGAGCGTTCTCGACAAAGCTTTGGAACAGGGATCTCCAAGGGGAGAAAGGAAGCATTTGGGTTTCGATTGCCAAGGATGGGCAAGCCGAATCCCCGAGAATAGAAGCGAAGTACGACTTCACTCCCTTGAATTTCATTCCTGGAAACCAATTCCTGATTGCGACCGACAATCCCAATGGAGACCTGGAAATGATGCAAAATGTGGGATTTTCATTCGTTTCAGCTACTGGATTAAAGGCAAATCCCGCTGCTATGGGCATGAATGTCCGTTATGTTTCGTATATCCAGAGTCCTTTTGAAGGTCAAGGAATAACGGTACAAACGGCCGTTCAAGACGTCTTTTATTCTGATGTCGATAGTTCTCGCGGTATCGTTACCTATAATTCCGACGCCCGCAAGAGAACAATCACGAAAATCGTTGTCATGTACGACGAGAATTTGAACCCCATCGGATTCAACTTCAATGATTATCCGGTCGTCATTCATGTGACGCCTAAAGTAGTCATCACTCTAATCAAGCAAATATCCGTCTTCAACTCGGAAGCTTACTTCGTTGAAATCGCACGGGCTGCCTATGATCTTTTGAACGAGGAGCAAAAGGGCCAGGTTACGAATCTGGCCACGTTGACGGCAGCTGAAGCGGCGTTGAGCCATCCTTAATCGTCATGCAGCGCCGACCAGTCTTCCGGAGTCCGGAATGGCTGGTTATCGAAGCGTAGCCGGCAATCGGTTGATCGCGTTCCAAAGGCAGATATGCACGGGACAAAAAAGACAAGGATGCGGGAAATTCCCGATTCTTGTCTTTTTGCGCTGCTCTCCCGCTTCTGAGATCTCCGCGACGGCAGAGCTCAATGAAGGACCGCCTCGTCCTCGGGAGCTCCTGCCTCTCGGGAGGTCGCGGCCTCAAGCAGCTTGATGAAATGCTGCAAAGCGGGGTTGAGCCATTTGCGCTTATGATACAGATACTGGTTGGACATGGAGATGTCGGGATGGCTGAACGGAAGTTCCTTGAGGATGCCGAGCGCAAGCTCGCGCTCTACCGTGATGCGGGGCAGCAGGCCGACGCCGAGACCGAATCCGACGCACTGCTTGATCGCTTCGAGGCTGCCGAACTCATGATGGATCCGATACTCGATCCCGTGCCGCGCCAGCAGCGCCTCGAAGGCGGAACGGTAGACACAGCCTTGCTCGGTGGCGACGTACGAGAAGTTCTCGAAGCAGGCCAGCCCGCGCTCCGCGTCCTGGAAGATGGGGTGGCAGGGTTCCGCTACGAACACAAGCGGCTCCTCTCTCAGGACGGCGGTATGAAGGCCGTCCTCGCTTACCGGCTTGCCGAGGAACAATCCGATATCCAGGTCGCCGTATCGAACCTTCGGGATGATGCATTCTTCGACAACCGGCCGAACTTGAATGGTGATGTCCGGATAGGCGCGCCGGAACTTCTGGATGACAGGGGGGAGGAAATAGGCGATCATGGACTCAATGGTGCCGATGACGAGGCTGCCCTTCATCTGTCCGGATACGAGCTCCTTGGAGCTGTCGTACAAGGCGAGAATTTCCACGAAACGGTCGAACAGCTGCTCTCCCGCGGAGGTGAGCTTCATATGCCTGCCGTAGCGCTCGAACAGGCTGGCGTTGTACTCCAGCTCCAGCTTCTGGATCTGCTGCGTGACGCTGGACTGGGCATAGCCCAGCTGCTCCGCGGCCTTGGTGAAGCTGTTGCATCGTGCCACCTCGATAAACGTGCGCAAATAATTGAGCTCCATCCTGACACCGCCGTTTCAATTGGGGTTCTTCTTCTGCGCCGTTCTGCCGAGCGCCGGAAGCATGTTCGCGGTGAAGGCCAGCAGGCGGCGGAGCCTGCTCCTGCTCTGCGGGCATGCTTGGGCCGCAAGCAGCTCCCTGTCCAGCATGGTGCTGATTTCCATTTTCTTCTGTTTCGCTAGTGTATCCGCAAAATATTCATGCGACAACATTTACTTTTCCCCCTCGCAGGGCGAGAACGCCATCCGGAATAGATTCAGCGTATCATCATTCCGAGAGGGGGATTCGGCACTCTTTCCGATGTCGGCCATCGTCTCCAACGATGGAAGCGCAATCATGGAATGCCATGGAAAGGCGGCCGTCAGACTGCCATGCATGGCAGAGGATGACTTTGTTTTTGCGCGTGTCATAACGTAAAATGTTAAGTACTATATTAAAGGACCCCTTAATTCGATAAAGAAGCGGTGAGAGCATGTTCGATCGATTGAACGGGTGGATAGACGCCCTGGTCACGTCCAGCGGCCTGGATGGGCCGTATATACTGCTTCTGACGATCCCTTTGGCTATCATTCAAGGGCTGTTCGGCGTCTTTCCCTTTGCTACGATCATCATGCTGCATATCTCGATCCTGGGCATTGCCGGAGGACTCGCGGCCAGCTGGGCCGCAGGCACCGTCTCCGCGCTCGTCGTATACTTGCTGTTCCGCTTTTTCTTCTACGGCAGTGTCCAGCGGCGCTTCCAGGCGCGGATGGACCGCTACGAGCGTTGGCAGGGCAGCCTGGACCAATACGGCGCCTGGCTCGTCATCCTGCTTCGCACGATTCCCATCATGCCGAACAACCTGATTTCGTTCATGTCTGCCGTCGCCCCGGTCAAATTCGGTCCCTATCTGTGGTCGTCCCTCGTCGGAAACCTATCCCATATATGGATGTTCGGCATCATCAGCTCTTCGCTTATTTTTCCCGATGCGGATCTTCGAGTGCTGATTTTGTCGTATTTTATCTTTCTCGGCATTCTCGGCATCGTCTTCCTGGCCAGCAGGGCGGCCAAGAGCCCGCGAGTTCGAAAATGGAGGGGAGAAGGCAAAAAAAATTCTCCGTCCGACAAGCCCGATCTTCCTGTCTAAGCGAGCGGAATCTTGTGGATAATTACCTGAACAAGAGCCCGGGGACACTCTCCCAGGGCTCTTTCGGTTCTTATCAACAGCTGTGAATAAGTCCATTTTCGGAGTGGTGTTTTCAACTTGCAGGCATAAGGGTATATACGTGTCAACGGCTTGACAGCCACAATATATGGTGTTAAATTTAACACCTAGACCTACATATAGCAGTTTGAAGCATGAAGCGGACAAGCTGTCAAGACCCAATATATGCTTCTTCCGGAGACTCCGGAGACGGCCCGGCCACCCCGGGCCATGCTGCGGAGAGGGCCATCGGCAGCGTCGCTGCCGCCGCCCCGAGCGGGAGTCCGGGCCGAGCGATTCGTTTTGCGGGAGGCCGCTTCCGCAGCCAGACACAGACAGGATCAGACAACATGACCATACCGACCGGACACAGCCTGATGGAGCGGCAGCAAGAGCAACAAACTCCAAGCAGGTCCTTTTTATTGTCTTTTCGACAGTAATTTGCAGAGCGGGCCCTCTATAGCCCGTACCGGTTCGAGACACAACATCTAGTCGCCACACATTTTTTCGAAGGAGTGAACCGCCATGCTGATCGCTTACGCCTCGCGCACCGGCAATGTGAAGAGATTCGTCAGCAAGCTGGGATTCCCGGCCGTGAAAATCGACGATTCCACAACCTTGGAGGAGCCGTTCGTCCTCGTGACCTATACGACCGGCTTCGGCCAGGTGCCGCCTGCCGTGGATGCGTTCCTGCAGCGCAGCGGTTCCTACCTTCGAGGCGTGTCGGCCAGCGGCAACCGCAACTGGGGACCGAACTTCGCGGGCAGCGCGGATATGCTGTCCGAGCAATACGAGGTGCCGGTCATTTGCAAATTCGAGCTTTCGGGCACGACGCGGGACGTCGAACAATTCATGCGGGAGGTGCAGCCACTTGCGGCATATTGAGCTGAACAACGAGATTATGAAGCGCGGAGCGGACGGATTCTTCAAGCTGGAGAAGGATCGCGAGGCCGTGGCGGCATTCATGGAAGAAGCGCGGGCGAAGAGCCCTGTCTTCGCAAGCCATAAGGACAAGATCGATTATCTGATCGCGAACGACTATTACGAGAATCTATACAATCATTATACGGAAGAAGAAGCGGTAGCCGTATTCGAGCTGGCGCACAGCCTGGAGTTCGAATTTCCTTCCTATATGGCGGCTTCCAAGTTCTACACGGACTACGCGATGCGCAGCAACGACCGCTCGCAGTTCCTGGAGCATTATCCGGACCGGGTAGCGGTCACGGCTCTGCATCTGGGCCGCGGCGACGCGGAGCTGGCCAAGTCGCTGGCGGTGTCCATGATGGAGCAGCGCCTGCAGCCGGCGACTCCGACCTTCCTCAACGCCGGCAAGAGCCGCCGCGGCGAGATGGTCAGCTGCTTCCTGCTGGAGATGGACGATTCCTTGAACTCCATCAACTACAACCTCTCGACCTGCATGCAGCTGTCGAAGATCGGCGGCGGCGTGGCCGTCAACCTGTCCAAGCTGCGCGGACGCGGCGAGCCGATCAAAGGAGTGGAGGGCGCGGCGAAGGGCATCATGCCGGTGCTCAAGCTGATGGAGGATGCCTTCTCCTATGCCGATCAGATGGGCCAGCGCAAAGGATCGGGAGCGGCCTACTACAACATCTTCGGATGGGACATCATGGAATTCCTCGACAGCAAGAAGATCAACGCGGACGAGAAAACCCGCCTGAAGACGCTGTCGATCGGCCTGATCGTGCCGAACAAGTTCTATAAGCTGGCCGAAGAGAACAAGCCGCTGCATGCTTTCGCTCCCTATTCCGTCTTCAAGGCTTACGGCTCCCATCTCGACGATCTCGACATGGATGAGATGTACGACGAGCTCATGGCCAACCCGGCCGTCAAGAAGAAGCTGATCATGAGCGCCCGCGACATGCTCGTGAAGATTGCCACGATCCAGCTGGAATCCGGCTATCCGTATATCATGAACAAGAGCAACGCGAACCGTAACCATGCCCTCAAGGATATCGGCTCCATCAAGATGTCCAACCTGTGCACGGAGATCTACCAGCTGCAGGAGACGTCCGAGATCGGCGACTTCGGCGAAGCGGACACGATTCGCCGCGACATCAGCTGCAACCTGGCTTCGATGAACATCGCCAACGTGATGCAGCACGGCAAAATCCGGGAAACGGTGCACGAGGGAATTGCCGGCCTGACTTCCGTCAGCGACATGACCCGCGTGTCCAATGCGCCGGGAGTCGTGAAGGCCAATGAAGAGATGCACTCCGTCGGCCTCGGCGCGATGAACCTGCACGGTTATCTGGCGAAGAACAAGATCGCCTACGAGAGCCCGGAAGCCAAAGACTTCGTCCGCACGTTCTTCATGATGATGAATTTCTATTCCATCGAGAAGAGCTCCGACATCGCCGCGGAGAAGAACGAGCGCTTCCGCGACTACGAACGTTCCGAATATGCGAAGGGCACTTACTTCGACCGGTACCTCGCTACCGACTACCGTCCGACAACTGCCCGCGTCAAGGAACTGTTCGAGGGAATGGCGATTCCGTCCCCGGCAGACTGGGCGGAGCTCAAGGAGAAGGTAGCCCGCCAAGGCCTGTATCATGCCTACCGTCTGGCGATCGCGCCGACGCAGAGCATCTCGTACGTGCAGAATGCGACTTCCAGCGTCATGCCGATCGTAGAGCCGATCGAGACCCGCACCTACGCGAACTCGACGACCTACTATCCGATGCCGTTCCTATCGCTGGACAACTTCTTCTATTACAAATCCGCTTATGCGATGGATCAGTTCAAGGTCATCGATCTGATCGCGGAGATCCAGGAGCACATCGACCAAGGCATCTCCGCCGTGCTTCACGTCAACAGCAGCGTGACGACGCGAGAGCTCGCCCGCTACTACCTGTACGCCGCGCACAAAGGGCTCAAGTCGCTCTACTATACCCGCACGAACCGCCTTGGGGTGGAAGAGTGCGTCAGCTGCGCCGTTTGATCTTTCTTTCCATGACCATTTCCGAGAGCCGCATTGATGCGGCTCTCGTTACTTAAGGCCGCCGAGCCGCGATATACAAGGAGGAAACCCCATGAAACCGATCGATCTCGCTACGCAGGATACGCCTTCTGCCTCTGGCCTGAATACGGAAGCCGCCGCTTCGGCTCCGCTGCGCGCCGTCAACTGGAACCGTCCGGACGACGACTACACCGCAACCTTCTGGAGCCAGAACCTCATGCAGTTCTGGACAGATGAGGAGATTCCGCTCTCCGACGACAAGATGAGCTGGATGTACCTGAACGACCAGGAGAGAGACACCTACATGAAGGTGCTCGGAGGCCTCACCCTGCTCGATACCGTTCAGGGAGGAGTCGGCATGCCGAGCCTCGTGGAGCATGTCGACGGCCTGCAGCGCAAGGCGGTGCTCGGATTCATGGGCATGATGGAGCAGATCCATGCGAAATCCTACAGCAGCATCTTCACGACGCTGGCTTCCACGGAAGAGATCGACGCGGTATTCAAATGGGTGGAGAAGCATCCTTTGCTGCAGAAGAAAGCCTCGGTCATCTCGGCTTACTACCGCAACATCGATTCGCCTCGCTCGCTGTACATGGCTATGGCGGCCTCGGTCCTGCTGGAGAGCTACCTGTTCTACAGCGGTTTCTTCTATCCGCTCTATCTGGCCGGTCAAGGCAAGATGACGAGCAGCGGCGAGATCATCGACCTGATTCTGCGCGACGAGAGCATTCATGGCCTTTACGTCGGCGTGCTGGCTCAGGAGGTCCATGCCTCCCTCGGCGAGCAGGAGCAGGCGGAGACGCTGCAGGAGCTGCGGACTCTCCTGACGACGCTGCACGAGAACGAGGACCGCTACACGGATGAGCTGTACAGCGGCATCGGACTTCAGGACGAGGTCAAGACCTTTGTCCGCTACAACGCCAACAAAGCGATGATGAACCTCGGACTCGAGCCGCTCTTCGAGGAAGAGGATGTCAATCCGATCGTGTTCAACGGCATCAGCACCCGTACGAAGCAGCATGACTTCTTCTCCAAGAAGGGCAACGGCTATGTGCGGACCCTCAACGTGGAGCCGCTTCGCGATGAGGACTTCACTTTCAATTTCTAAAATCGGACCGGGCGGTCTTGCAGCTGCGTTCAAGCTGCCTGCCAGCTGCGTTCAAGCTGCCTCCAAGCGCATTGGGGGCAGCTTTTTTTTGTGCGAGAATGCGGCGGCTCGACGAACCGTCCTGCTTGCTTGAGGCTCTGATGGCAGCGAAGCAGGGAGAGACCTCAGGCAGGGAAGGGCTTGCCCATGCGGGAAAAGGCTTATGTCCAAAGAAGCAAGCGGCAGCAGCTCCATAGGCTTGGGCTGTGCTGTAACGAACCCAAAAAAGCTCCAAGCCGATTGCAAGCAATGGCTTGGAGCTTTTTTGGGGGGGCGTGGCCAGCAGTTATTTCAGTTCGATGATTTCATTGATATCCTTGATCTTAAGCGCTTCCGCGATGGAACTGAGATGGTAGATGTTGAGCGTTCCGCGCTGCAGATGGCAGATCTCGGTGATGACATTGGGACGAACCCCGGCCAGGCGGGCGAGAGCGCCTTTGGTGAGTGGTTTGTACAGGCGTTTGGTTTCGCTGCTCAGCTCGGTGTAGGACCGGATGGGGAGAAGCGTGTTGGTCGATTCATCGATGAAATACTGGCGGATCAGCGTTTCCAGATTGCTTTGGATTCGATGCGTGGCTTTGTCATACGTGCTGGTAATGCTCATAGCAAACTCCCTCTCCTGTATATGTAAGTCCATTGACCTAATTAACTCTTATATCGGAAAGAAATCGGGAAATTTGCACTATTTATATCAACATTCGTAAAATTTATTTTTGAATTACCGATTTTATCTTATTCGTTTTGAGAACAAAAAAGAGGCTGTTTTCCATCTCACCTGACGGAGAATGGAAAACAGCCTCTTCATTTGGAGCCGAAAGCATGTCCGCCCAACCAAAAATGGGTGATTATGCCTGCTGCGCTGCCCAGCGGCGGGCGCGAACTTCCCGGGCGGCGGCCACCATATGGGCGAGCGACGCTTCCGTTTCCTCGCGTCCCCGTGTTTTGAGACCGCAATCCGGATTGATCCAGAACAGCTCCGGATCGAGGTTGCGGAGCGAGCGCTCGATCATGGCGGTCATCTCTTCCGTGGAAGGAACCCGAGGGCTATGGATGTCATAGACGCCGAGTCCGATTCCCTTGCCGTACGTGTTCTCCTCGAAGCTGTGGATCAGCTCGCCATGCGAGCGCGACGTTTCGATCGAGATGACGTCGGCGTCCAGATCGCGGATCGTGTCGATGATATCCGAGAATTCGCAGTAGCACATATGCGTATGGATCTGCGTTTCGTCCTGGACTCCCGTCGTGACGAGGCGGAAAGCATCCACAGCCGCTTCGAGCTCTTCGGGCCACAGGCTTTTCTTCAGTGGAAGGCCTTCGCGCAGGGCGGGCTCATCCACCTGGATCATGCCGATGCCTGCCGATTCCAGAGCTTCGACTTCCTTGCGCAGCGCCAGGGCGATCTGGAAGGCGACCTCCGTGCGCGGCAAGTCGTGGCGGACAAACGACCAGTTGAGGATCGTGACCGGACCCGTGAGCATGCCTTTGACCGGATGGCTCGTCAGAGACTGGGCATAGACGGTTTCCTTGACCGTCATCGGCTTCGTCAGCTCGACATCGCCGTAAATGACGGGCGGCTTCACGCAGCGGGAGCCGTAGGATTGAACCCAACCGTTGCGGGTGAAGGCGAAGCCCTCCAGCTTCTCGCCGAAAAATTCGACCATATCCGTACGTTCGAATTCGCCGTGAACGAGCACGTCGATGCCGATATTCTCCTGCACCGAGATCCATTTGGCGATCTCTTCGCGGATGAAGGCCTCATAGGCCGCATCAGGCAGCTCGCCTTTGCGCCAGCGCGCCCGGGCGGAACGGACTTCGGCCGTCTGCGGGAAGCTGCCGATCGTCGTCGTGGGCAGGAAGGGCAGCTGCCATTTCTTCTGCTGGACCGGACGGCGGTCGGAGAAGCTGCTGGAACGGAACGTGCGCGTTGCCGCAAGCCGTTTCGCTTCTTCGCGCACGGCGGCGTTATGGCGCTCCGGCAGGGCTTCGAGAGCTTCAAGCGCCGCGCGGTTGGCGGCCAGGCCGTCCCGGATGCGCTCTAGGCCGGCAAGCTGAGGATTGCCGAGCCCGGCGGTGCCGACGGCGGCTGCAGCGGTCAGAAGCGTCAGCTCCTCCAGCTTCTCATCCGCGCCGGCGAGAGCTCCCCGCAGGCCTTCCGGAAGGCCGGTTTCTCCGCTGAGGCTGACGGGCACATGCAGCAGGCTGCACGAGGGCTGGATATGGAGACGATCGGAAGGGACGACGGAAGCGATCTTCTCCACGAGCGCCAGCGCCTTGGTCAGATCGGTTCTCCAGATGCCGCGTCCGTCGATGACGCCGGCTCCGAGTACGCGTCCGGACGGAAATCCGTCGGAGAGGAGAGCTTGCAGGTTGACGCCGCGGTCATGGACGAAGTCCAGGCCGATGCCGGCTACCGGAAGCGCGGTAAGCGCGGCATAGTCGGCAGGCGCATCGAAGTAGGTCTGCAGCATCAGCTTCAGCTCCGGAGCGGCGGCGGCGAGCTCGCTGTAGATGCTCTCGAGCCGCTTCCAATCCGCCGCTTCCAGCTCGCCCGTGACGGACGGCTCGTCGATCTGCACCCATTCGGCGCCGGCATCGCGAAGCTCAGCGAGCACGCGGCCATAGAGAGGGACCAGCTTGGCGATCCAGCCGTCGAACTCGCCGGCCGTGTAGCCTTTGGACAGCTTGAGGAAAGTGAAGGGACCGATCAGCACCGGCTTGGCTTGCAGGCCGAGCTTTTCCTTCGCTTCGAGGTAAGCCTCCAGCGGGTAGTTGCGCACAAGCTTGGCTTCCGCATGCTGTAGCTCGGGAACGATATAGTGATAGTTTGTATTGAACCACTTTGTCATCTCGCAGGCGGTGGCGTCTTTTCTGCCACGGGCCATGGCGAAATACAGATCGTTCGTCACAGGGCCGCCCTGATAGCCGAAGCGGGCCGGAATAAGGCCGAACATGGCCGACGTGTCGAGCACCCGGTCGTAGAACGTGAAGTCGCCTGCCGGTACGAGGCCGATTCCTGCCTCCGCTTGGCGGCGCAGGCGGCCGATCCGGATTTCCTCCATGCGGGAGAGAAATTCTCCCTCTTCGATTTTGCCGGCCCAAAATGCCTCCAGCGCTTGCTTCCATTCACGCTTGTTCCCGATGTTGGGGTAGCCCAAGCTGCTGCTGATCGCGTTCATTCCGTATCCTCCCGAAAATAAATGTGCGGCGTTCCTGATCTTGCCTTAAACGAAACATAACATGATTGCTCGGATATAGACTAAGGCTTATAAGCTATAGCCAGCCATGCTCTGCGGCTATAGCGAATGGTCTTAATGAGCGAAGCCTGGAGTTCAAGGGAAGGAACCGCAAGGAAAAGGGAAAGAAATCCGAAGGGGAAAGGGGAAAGAAAAACCGAAAGGGAAAGAAACCAAAGGAAAGAAAGCTCGAAGGAAAAAGCTCAAGGGAAAAAGCTCGAAGGAAAAAGCTCGAAGGAAAAGCTAATGATTAAATATGTCAGATTTATGTTAGATATATAGTGGGATGGCGACGGGATAAACAAAAAAGGATTGTTGGATGGGTGATCTCGACTTATAATGATAGATAACCTAACATGTATAAAGATCAAGCCAGCGCGAGGAGGAACCTCAATGCATTTGACCGTCGAAGATGCGCTGTCCGTCTATCCCCTTTCGGAAGGAAAGCTCGTTGCGGGAGCAGCCGGGAAAACCCGCATCGTCAAATCCGTCAATGTCATGGACGCTCCCGATATCTGGGACTGGATCAAGGACGGCGAGATGTTGTTCACGACAGGGTATCTCATCAAGGACGACCCTCAAGGCGGAGCGGGACTGCTGGAGCAGCTGAACCGCAGAGGCTCTTCCGGACTCGGCATCAAGCTGGGCCGATTCTGGGAACGGATTCCGCCTGAGCTTATCCTCATGGCCGACAAGCTTGGCTTTCCCCTCATTCAGCTTCCGTACGAATTCACTTTCTCCGATCAAATGAACGGGCTTTACAGAGCCGAAATGCAGCGGAGCACAAAAGCTCTCCAGGCAGCGATGGAAAAGCAGAAGCGGCTCATGCGCTTCGCCCTCCAAAGCGACCCCATTCTCCAGCTGTTCGAGGAAATCAGCGGAGTTGTCGGCTATCCTCTGGCGGTCGTCAGCGGGGAAGGCAGAGCCCTGTTCAACAACAGCGGCGTTCCCGAAGAAAGCCTTCTGCGGGCATGGCCATGGAAGGGGCGGCATCCCTGGGTGAAAGGGGAAGGCTGGCAATGCTACCGCGTGCCTCTCCAAAGCGGGGGAAAGCCGGCGGGATACGCCTGCTTTGTCACGGGCGAGCCTCTCTTCACGACGCTGGAGGAAGGGCTGTTCCATCAGGCGGCTGAGCTGATCGCCTATCAGATGGAAGCGCGAATTCAGTCCGCGGACAACCGCAGCAGGCAGTACGAGGACCAGATCCGGGCCTGCCTTGCGGGCGCTTTGCCTCCAGCCGAGCTCGCCGCCTACGGAGAGAGCTTCGGCAATCCCGTGCTGAAAGGGGCGTACATCCCGGTTCTGACCTCGCCGGGAGGGACTTCCGACGCTGCCGGGCGCAGCGCCAGAATGGAGAGGATCCGCCAGGAATACGGGAGCCATCCCGTCCTGTCGGCATTAGGGGCTCTTCATCTGGATATGGAAGAGGGCGTCCTGTCGCTGTTTCCCGATGGAGCCGGAGCCGATGAGCTGGCGGAGCATCTCGCGTCCTGCTCCGGCAATCTGCGCAAGTCGGCCGGCTGCGTCGCGCGAGCGGCCATGGGCGGGCGCAGGAGCGGGGAGCAGTCGCTTGCTTCGGCATGGATGGAGCTCAAGGAGACGCTGCGGCTCGCCGCCGAATGGGGAGTGCCGGATCCGGTCGTGCCCTACCGGAGGCTGGAGCTCGCCTATCTGTTCGAGCATTGCCCGAAAGAGAGGATGGCGGCCTTTTGCGACCGGGTGCTGGGCGGATTGCTGCGCAAAGAGCCGGAATACAGGCAGGAGATGCTGCGGACGCTGGAGGTTTACCTCGACAACGACGGCCAGCTGAGCGAGACGGCCAAGAAGCTCTACATCCACCGGAACACGGCTTCCTATCGGATGGATAAGATCAGCGAGCTGCTTGAGGTCGATCTCAAGAAGACGGACGATCTGCTGCGGCTGAAGCTGGCTTTCCAGCTGCGCGGCATGTCGGCGAAAGCGGAGGAGCCGGCTGCTGCGCTGCGAACGGCCGGAAGGAAATAGGGCAGATCCGGCGCTCCTAACGGCCGGCAGGGAATAGAGAGAGGAATAACTGCGGGCGTTCCGCGAGGAACGGCCGTCGGGCAGGACTACGGGGAGGGATGCTCATGGATGCGCATGCGGTGCTTTCATCCTGGGATGGCGAGCGTCCGGCCGTCCTGGCGACGATTGTGGAGGCAAGGGGACATTCCTATCGCAAGCCGGGTGCCTGCATGCTGCTGGGCCGCGGCGGCTGGAAGCGCGGCAGCCTCAGCCCCGGCTGTCTGGAAGCCGATCTAGAGGCGCGGGCCGAGGCTCTGCTCGACATGGGCTCCTCGCCGCCGGAGCCGACGTGGGAAAGGGTGCTGTACGAAATGGAATCGCCCGACGACTTGATGTGGGGCGAGGCGATCGGCTGCGGCGGAACGGTGACGGTCCTCCTGGAAAGGGTGGAAGGGGAGCTGGCCTCCTGCATCCGGAGGGCTGCGGCTCATAACGGCGGGACGGCCTTGCATTTGGAGCGGATGCTGGGCTCGTCAGGACGGGCGATCGAATACCGGCTGCTTGAAGCTTCGAGCTTAGCCGTCGCTGGAATCGAGAGCGACGGAGCCGGACATTATTCCTTTCCGATTCATGCCCGCCCGCGCCTGATCCTCTTCGGGGCCGGAGCGGATTCGCTTCCGGTTGCGCGGCTGGCGGAAGCGGCCGGGTTTCGCCTTGCCGTGGCCGACTGGCGGGAAGAGCTCTGCACGGCGGAGCGGTATCCGGGAGCGCAGCTGGCGCTCGGCACGGCGGATTCCATCCTGCGGGAGCTGAGCGTCGGTCCTGCCGATTATGTGTTCATCTGCAGCCATCAGCTTCAGCGGGATCGGGCGATGCTGGAGCTGCTGTCTCCCTGTCCGCTGCGATATATCGGAATTCTGGGCTCCCGCAAGCGGGTGGCGGCGCTGCTTGACGGCCTGCTGCCCGCAGCTCCCGTCTTCGCGCCGGTCGGTCTCGACATCGGAGCGGACGGTCCGGTGGAAATCGCGGTCAGCGTCGTCGCCGAGCTGATCGCCGTGCGGCGGCTGGCCGAGCGGGAGGCGAAGCCGGCAGCAAGAACCTCCATGCGTCCGAGGCGCATGCTTGTCCCTCTTCCTCGAGACCGCGAGGCGGTTCCGCTCGGAGCGGCGGGAGGAGAAGCAGGCTTCGCCTGCCCGGTTGAGCCTGGAAGGACATGAGGACATCGGGAGAAGAGGCGGAAGATAGGGGAGCTCTTGAGACGAACCGTCCGCTGAAGATAACGGGGATCTGCCTGGCGGCCGGCTTCAGCCGCCGGATGGGATTCCCGAAGCTGCGGCAGCCGCTGCCGGATGGGGAGCCGCTCGGCGCTTCTGCCGTTCGGGCGATGGCGGGCGCGGGGCTGCAGCGGCTGCTTGTCGTCTTGCGGGAGGACGACGATGGCTCCTGGCTGCCGGGAGGGAGCGGCGAAGCGGCCGGCGACGCGGCGGTGGAAATCGTGGCCTGCCGCGACGCCTCGCTCGGCATGGCTCATTCCCTGCGCTGCGGCCTGGCGGCGGCCGATGACGGCGCCTGCGGCGAGCCGCCCGATGCGGTGCTGGTCGCTCTCGCCGACCAGCCGCTCGTCGACGCCGGGCTGCTGGCCAGGCTGGCGGATGTCCTGCTTCGGAATCCGAAGCTCGACTGGGCCGCATGCGCCCTGCAAGGCGTTCCGATGCCGCCGGCGATCATGCGGCGATCCATGTTTCCCGCGCTGGCCGCGCTGGAAGGAGACCGCGGGGCGCGGCAGCTGTTCGCCGGCGCGGGCTTCAGAGGCGAAATGCTCGGGGATGTGGCGGAAAGCAGCCTGTACGATGCCGATACTCCGGAAGATCTGGAGATGATCGCCGGGGCTTGGCTGAATCGCAAGCCGGCGGCGGGCCGGGGCGCGCAGGTTCCATAGCGGATATATAGGGACAGAAGACTCGAATCTCCGTTTCGGAGGTTCGGGTCTTTTTTGCATGAGGAAAGGCCGGATATGGGCAGGACGACCCGATTCGATGGGAGTGTAACATATATATTACATAAAATGAGTCGAAGAGCAGCGCCAAGCATCCTTTTCGTCTCTTGTTCGTGCATCATGCACAATGGAAACCGATACAAACCAGCCTTGATTCCAAATGTATGTAAGGTTAATTGACGCAAACGAATCGCGAATCTTATAGTTGGGATCAGAAAGCCTCTGCCGCGGCCCCGAGCCAGGCAGCCGATCTGAAGGAGGATAAGAGATGAAGAGGGTCATTTCGTTCAAGGCAGCGACGGTCATGTTGATGGCACTTATGCTTGTGACGGCAGGATGCGGGAACAGCTCGAGCTCGAATTCCGGCACGGCGGCAAATGCAGGAACGGCGGAGGGCGGGAGCGCCAAGCCGGCGATCGAGAAGCCTCGGGTCGCCTTTGTCTACATCGGGCCGCCAGGAGACGGAGGCTGGACCTACGAGCATGACAATGGCCGCAAATATATGGAGGAGCAGACCGGCATCAAGGCGGATACCGTCGAGAACGTCCCGGAGAGCGCGGACGCCGAGCGGATCATCACCGAGCTGGCGCAGGACCATGACCTCATCTTCACGACCAGCTTCGGTTATATGGACTACACGCTGAACGTGGCCAAGAAGTTCCCGAACGTGATTTTCGAGCATGCGGCGGGCTATAAAACGGCGGACAACATGGGCACCTACTTCGGACGCAACTATGAAGCCAGCTACCTGTCCGGAATCGCGGCCGGCAAGATGACGAAAAAGAACCTCATCGGCTACGTCGGGGCGTTCCCGATTCCGGAGGTCATCTACAACCTGAACGCCTTTGCCCTCGGAGCGCAAAGCGTCAACCCCGACGCCAAGGTAAGCGTCATCTGGTCCAACACCTGGTACGATCCGACAGCGGAGCGGCAGGCGGCGGTCAGCCTGCTGGACAAAGGCGCGGACGTGCTGCTCGCCTACCAGGATTCCCCGGCTACGATCCAGGCGGCGGCCGAGCGGGGCGCGTTCGCAGGAGGCAACGATTCCGACATGAGCCGGTTTGCGCCGGACAGCTACTTGACCAACCCGACCTGGAACTGGGGGCCGTATTATACGAAGGTCGTCAAGTCCGTCATGGACGGAACGTGGAAGAGCGATTCATACATGGGCGATATCAAGGACGGCATGGTCGGCCTCGCTCCTCTGGGAGCGAAGATTCCGGATGATGTGAAGAAAATGGTCGAGGATGCCAAGGGCAAGCTGCTGGACGGGACACTGGACGTATTCGCAGGCCCGCTCGCCGATCAGTCCGGAGCGGCCAAGGTCGAGCAAGGCAAGTCGCTCAGCCTCGACGAGATTCTCGCCATGGATTGGCTCGTCAAAGGCGTCGACGGAACGATTCCGAAGTAAGGGCAACCGATCATCCGAACCGGAGCAGGCGTGTTCAGATCCCTTGTCCCCAAGGGGTCTGAGCCGTTTTTGCACCCGCGCTTCATACTGAAGGAGGACTGCGAGATGAATGCCATTCCAGCCGTCGATATGCGGGGAATCGTGAAGAGGTTCGGCTCCGTGACCGCCAACGACCATGTGGACTTCCAGGCGGCCAAAGGGGAAATCCATGCGCTGCTCGGGGAGAACGGCGCCGGCAAGAGCACGATGATGTGCATGCTCTCCGGAGTGTACCGCGCTACCGAGGGAGAGATCTGCCTGAGCGGCAAGCCTGCTCGGATCCGCTCGCCCAAGGAAGCCTCCCAGCTCGGGATCGGCATGGTGTTCCAGAACTTCCGCCTCGTGCAGACGCTGACGGCTGCGGAGAACATGGTGCTGGGAGAGAAGGGCCCGCTCTGGAGAGGGCGAGGCTGGCTGAAGCGGAAATCAAGGGAAATCGAGGAGCTTGCCGCTCATTTCGGACTCGGTTTCCCGGTGGACCGGCCGATCTGGCAGCTGTCCGTCGGCGAGCAGCAGCGGGTCGAAATCGTCAAGACGCTGTATCGCGGCGCCGACATCATCATCCTCGACGAGCCGACTTCCGTGCTGACGCCGGGCGAGGCGGAGCAGCTGTTCGCGACGCTGCGGCAGATGCGGGCCGAGGGCAAGACGATCATCATCACGACGCACAAGATGAAGGAGGTCATGAGCGTCGCCGACCGCATCTCGGTCATGCGCAAGGGCAGGATGATCGCCTCGCTCGACAAGGAGGACACGGACGAGCGGGAGCTCGCCCGACTGATGGTCGGCAAGGAGGTCGTGCTGGAGCGCAAGGAACGCGGGGAGGCGGGAACGGAGCCTCTGCTCGCCATCCGCAGGCTCAAGGCGGCCGGACACGGCGGGCGCCAGGCGCTCGACGGACTGGATCTGACGGTGAACCGGGGCGAGATCGTAGGCATTGCCGGCGTTGCGGGCAACGGACAGAAGGAATTGGCCGAGGTGCTCAACGGACTTCAGGAGTGGAAGTCGGGCGAGATCGAGTTCGACGGCAAGAAATGGCGGAACGCCTCGGTGCGGGACACGATTGACGCCGGCATTTCCCATATTCCGGAGAACCGGATGAAGAGCGGCCTTGCGGGCAGCCTGGCGCTGACGGACAACCTGATCGCCAAATCGTACCGGAACGGCGAGCGCTCCTCCCGTCTCGGACTGCTGCGCGGGCGGGCCAACAAAAGCTGGGCGGCGGAGCAGGTGGAGCGCTTCGACGTCCGCACGCCGGACATCGACACCCCCGTCCGGATGCTGTCGGGAGGCAATCAGCAGAAGCTGCTGTTCGCCCGCGAGATATCGAGGGAGCCGAAGCTGCTCGTCGCCGTCCACCCGACGCAGGGACTGGATGTCGGCGCGACGGACAGCGTGCATCGGATGCTCATGGACTTGCGGGAGACGGGAGGCGGCGTGCTGCTGATCTCGGAGGATCTGGATGAGATCCTGCAGCTGTCCGATCGGATTCTCGTCCTCTTCGGCGGCCGGATCATCGGAGAGCTGAAGCATGATGAAGCGGACCGTGCGGTCATCGGCATGCTCATGACAGGCATGGGAGAAGCGGCTGCAGCCGCCGAAGCCGGGCAGGAAGGCAGTCCGGACGGCGACAAGAAGGAGGCGTTGGCATGAGCAGGCTGAAATTCATCGCTGTCGGCGCTTCGGCCGCCGGGGCGGCCATGGCGCAGAGGCACGCTGCGAAGCCGGAGGAACCGGGCAGCGCTTCGGCCGGCGGATCGGATTTGGCGCAGAGGAGGCAAGTGATGCCGGAGGAATCGGGCTCCGCTGCGGCTGCCGGAGCGGCAGCGGAGCGGCGTCGGCAGGAGCAGCCCCCGGCAAGGGGGGCGCAGATGCTGGCTTCCGCCGGGGGAGACATCGTCTATATCCTGGCAGCTCCGATAAAGGCGGCATCGGCGAGCGGATCGGCACAATACGCCGAAGCCCCGCCAGGAAGTCCGAGCGCCTCGGGGGCGCCCGGGACGGATAAGCCGCGCTTTCCGTTCCGGCTGGAGATCGATCCGGCGGGCAAGGGCTCGCCCTGGTGGACGCCGGTCGTCTCCATCCTCATGGGCTTGCTCATTTGCGCCGTCTTCATCGGGGCGAACGGCATGAACCCCGTTACCGTATACGCCAAAATGTTCCGTGGAGCCTTCGGCACCGAATTCGGACTTGCCGAAACGCTCGTCAAAGCGATTCCGCTGCTGCTGTGCGGACTAGGCGTCTCGATCGCCTATCGGATCTCCGTGTGGAACATCGGCGCGGAGGGGCAGTTCCTCGCAGGCGCCATGGGCGCAACCGCGGTTACGATCTACATGCCGGACTTGCCGCTCTGGCTGTCGATTCCGTGCATGCTGGCCGCGGGCATCGCCGCCGGAGCGTTCTGGGGGCTGCTGACCGCCATTCCGCGGACGTATTTCCAGGTCAACGAGCTCATCACTTCGCTCATGCTGAACTATATCGCCCTGCTCGGCCTGAATTACGTCGTCTTCGGTCCGTGGAAGGATCCCAAGGGCTTCAACTTCCCCGGCACGCCGATGTTCGGCGACAACCAGTCGCTGCCGGTGCTGGGCGATTCCCGCCTTCATCTCGGGCTGCTGTTCGCCGTCGGCGCCGTCATCCTGTACGCGGTCATGATCCGCTACACCCGCTGGGGCTACGAGCTCAGGCTGATCGGAGCCAATCCCGACGCGGCGCGGGGAGCGGGCATCAGCATCCGCCGCCATATCCTGATCGTCATGGGCATCAGCGGCGGCCTCGCCGGCATCGCCGGCATGGCGGAGGTGTCGGGAGTCGCCCACCGGCTCATGTACGGCATCTCGCCCGGCTACGGCTATACCGCCATCATCGTCGCCTGGCTCGCCAAGCTTCATCCGGCGGGACTGCTCGTCACCTCGTTCTTTTTCGGCGGCCTCATCGTAGGAGGCTACAGCGTGCAGACGATCGGCATGCCCTCCTCCATCTCTTCCATGATTCAAGGAGCGATCCTGTTCTGTCTCATCGCAGGCGACATGGCGGCCAAGTTCCGAATCCGCCGCACCGCCTGACACCGCGCCGGGAGGCTATCGACCTATGGATTTTCTCATCATGCTGCTTGCAGCCGCCATCGCTTCCGGCACACCGCTGTTGATCGCGACTCTGGGCGGAATTCTGAACGAACGCGCCGGCATCATCCAGCTCGGCACTGAGGGCATCATGCTGATGGGCGCCGTAACCGCCTGCATGCTCTACTTGCGGACGGGGAGCCTTGGCCTGGCGCTGCTGGCGGCAGCCGGCGTCTCGGCGGCGCTTGGCCTGATCCATGCCTTCATGACGGTGTCGCTGCGGGCCAACCATATCGTCACGGGCCTCGCAATGACGCTGTTCGGCACCGGCCTCAGCGCTTACCTCGGCAAGCCGGTCAGCGGCCAGCCGATGCCGGCTCCGGTGCCGAAGGTGAATCTGGCTTTCCTGGACGGCGTGCCGGTGCTAGGCGACTTGTTCGCGCATCTGGATGTGTTCACCTGGGCAAGCTTCGCGCTTGCCGTCCTCTTGCATCTGCTCATCCACCGAACCTCCTGGGGACTGCATTTGCGGGCGATGGGCGACAATCCGGCGACTGCGGACGTCATGGGCATCCGCGTCCAGCTGTCCCGCTACCTGTACGTCACGGCGGGAGCCGTCCTGATCGGGCTGGCCGGAGCGGATCTGCTGCTCGTCTATTCGCCGGTCTGGAACGAAGGCATGACGGCAGGCAGAGGCTGGATCGCCGTGGCGCTCATCATCTTCGCCCGCTGGAATCCGCTGCGCGCCTTGCTGTGCGCCTACTTCTTCGGGGCGCTGGACTCGCTCGGCTTCCGCATCCAGCTGGAGGGCACCGCAATTCCGTCGTATTTCCTGAAAATGATTCCGTACGTCGTCACGATTCTCGTGCTCATGTATCTAGGCTGGCGCAACCGCGGCAAGCCGTCCGGCTCGCCCGAAGCGCTGGGCAGCCCGTACATTCGGGAGCAGCGCCTGTAAGGATATCCAGGACTGAGGGGCCGGGGGTTCGGCCGCGAAAGGCATGCATGGGGCACGGCGTTCATTCCGTGCCGGAAGGAGGAAAAGACATGGCGGTTCAATCCATGCCCGGCATGCAGCCGGCGCTTCTGAAGCCGAAGTCGCTGCAGGAAGCCTGGCTGCTCCGGGCCGGCCGGGGAGCGGCGTCCGTGCCGGTGTCCGGAGGCTCCCTGCTGCGGACGCAGTGGGAAAACGGAGCGCCGCTCCCGCCGTATTTGCTGGACTTGAGAGGAATACCCGGGCTTGCGGACATCGCGGCCGATTCCGAAGGAATCCTTGTCGGCTCGCAGGCTACGCTTGCGGCCGTAAAGCGTTCTGTGCCCATCCGCGAGCGCTGGCCGCTGCTGCATGAGGCTGTCGGCACGATCGGGGGCCCGGGCATCCGCAGCCTCGGCACGCTGGGCGGCAATGCCGCCTCGGCGATCGGGGACTCGCTTCCGGCGCTGCTGGCGCTGGAAGCCGGACTCCTCTGGTATGACGGAGCCGGGCTGGCCGATCAGCCGCTGGATGAATGGCTCGATGAGCGCCGCTCCTCGGCGGAGCCGGAACGGCGGCTGCTGGCCGGAATCCGGCTTCGGCAGAGCCGGGCGGAGCCGCAGGCTGCGGGCGTCTGGCATTGCTGGCGCAAGGTCGGGCGCCGCGAGTCGTTCACTCCGTCGCTCGTCAGCTTCGCCGCGACGGGAACGATGCAACCGGAGCAGGGCGGACAGCCCGCGCTGCGGCTTGCCGCCGGCGGCGGCTCCTGCATCCCGCAGCGGCTTCGCCTTGCGGAGCGGGCCGCTCTCGGCGCCATTGCCGGCGGCGCTGGCGCGGCCGAAGCCGCCGCTGCCGCGCATGCTGCGGCGCTGGCCGAGTTCCTGCCTGCCGGCGACGTCTTCGCGGATGCCGATTACCGGCGGCGGACGGCGGCCAATCTTGCTGCGGCAGCCGTGTGGGAGGCCTGGAGCGGAAGCTGACTTCCGGCTTCAGCCGTAGGTGTGAACGGCGGACGAAGCTGCCGCCCGTACGGAGAGCCTGCAGCCGCAACTGCTGGAGAAGGGATACGGAGAAGAACGGATGTGCTCTGGAGAAGCGGCAGCGTTCGCCTTTGAAGACGGATTTCCCCTTATCAGGGGTGGAAAATCATGAAATCCGTCTTCAACAGCGATCGGAGGAGCCATCCGTTTTCAGAGTTCCAGCTCCGCTCGACAGTCTAGCCATCCGTTTTCGGAGTTCCAGCTCCCGCTCCATAGTCTAGCCATTCGTTTTAAGAAGGAGAGGGACGCGATGATTCTTGACCGTGAGTCCAGCGGAGAGCGCTGGCGGACCCGGCCGGACGGTCCGGACAAGGTGAACGGAAGGCTGACGTATTTGACCGACATGCAGCTTCCGGACGCGCTGTGCGGACGCGTTCTTCGAAGCGCCCATCCCCATGCGGCGATCAAGTCGATCTTCATCGGCAAGGCGCTGGCATTGCCCGGCGTGCATGCGGTGCTTACCCATAAGGACGTGCCGGGCCTGAACCGGTTCGGCATCGCTTTTCCCCATCAGCCCGTGTTCTGCGAGGACCGGGTCCGGTATATCGGGGACGCATTGGCGGCAGTCGCCGCGGACAGCGACGAGCTGGCGGAAGCCGCGCTCGCCCTCATAGAGGTCGACTACGAGCCGCTGCCGGTGCTGAGCGATCCTGCGCAGTCTCTCGAGGAGGACGCCCCGCGCCTGCATGAGGACGGCAATCTGCTGCATCGGACGGAATACAGGACGGGCGATGCGGAGGCGGCTTTTGCCGGATGCCATCATATCGTCGAGAATGTCTATTCCACTCCCCGCCAGATGCATACCTACATGGAAACCGAGGGCGGCCTCTTCATTCCGGAGAAGGATGGCAGGCTGACCGTGTATTCGGCGACTCAGCACGGCCTTATGGACCGGATGCAGCTGGCTCGCATCCTGAATTGGGAGGAGGAGCGGATCCGCGTCGTATCCAGCCCGATCGGCGGCTCCTTCGGAGGCAAGGACGAGCTGAACGTCCAGCCGTACGGCTGCCTGCTCGCGCTGGCGACAGGCCGGCCCGTGCGCCTGCACAATTCCCGCATGGAGTCCGTCCGGGCCGGGCTGAAGCGCCATCCGATGATCATCTCCATGAAGACGGGCATCGGAAAGGACGGCAGGCTGCTGGCCCACCGGGCCCGCATTTTATCCGATACGGGGGCTTACGCCACGCTGGGGGCCGAGGTGCTCAATTTCTCAACCGAGCATGTGATCGGACCTTATCTTCATCCGAACCTCGATGTGGAGGGCTCGGCGGTTTATACGAACAACGGCGTATCCGGGGAATTCCGCGGCTTTGGCGGCAATCAGGCGATCTTCGCCCTGGAGGGGCAGATGGATGAGCTGGCGGAGCTGCATGGAATGGATCCATGGGAGTTCAGGCGCCTCAACATGCGCCGCACGGGGGATCCCGGACCGCTCGGGCAGCCGATCGCGCAGACGGAGGGAGCGCGGCAGGTGTGGGAAGCGTTGGAGCGCAGCCCGCTTTGGAGGCAGCGCCGGCAGACGCTGGAGCGGAAAGATTCAAGCCCACGCAAAAAGCCGTGGATCCGGACCGGCATCGGAGCCGCGATCACGATGCATGGAGCCGGTCTCGGCTACGGCATTCCCGATCCGGCGGGAGGCATTCTGCAGCTTGCTGAGGATGGCGTGATCGAGGCGGTTTTCGGCTACGAGGAATTCGGCCAAGGACTGATCGCCACGCTGCAGGGGATGCTGATCGAGCAGTTCGGGTTCGGGGCCGCAGACGTGCGCATCGTCATCGGAGACACCGACAAGGTTCCGAACAGCGGCTCCAGCACGGCCTCACGCGCGACGAGCATGATGTGGATGGCGCTGCGCAGGCTTCATCCGGAGCTGACGCGGCGCCTCAAGGAAGAGGCATCCGACGCTTCGGGCCTTCGGTCCGAGGAGCTGGAGACCGGCGAGGGAGGAGTCTGCGATCGGCAGGGCGGGCTGGTCCTCTCTTACCGGGAGCTGTCGCAGCGCCTCCGAGCTTCGGGCCGGACGCTGCGCTGCGAGACGACGTTCCATTATCCCGTCACGACGAAAAAGCATGTCGGAGCCCACTTCCTCTACACGTACGCCGCAGTGGCGGCGCGGGTGGAGGTGGACCTGCTGACCGGCCGGGTCAAGGTGACCGACCAGTACCATGCCGTAGCCGCCGGTCCCGTCGCCAATCCGCAAGGCTATCTCGGGCAGATCGAAGGAGGAGCCTCCATGGCGCTAGGCTTCGCGCTGAGCGAGGATGCCGTCATGGAAGAGGGGCGTTACCTGACCCGCAATCTCGATACGTATCTCGTGCCGACGGCGGCGGACAGCGGGCGGTTGACGGTGGAGGCCATCGAGGAGCTGCCCGAGGACGACGCCTACGGTCCCCGCGGAGTCGGGGAAATCGGCTCGGTCGCGCTCGCTCCCGCCATCGCGGCTGCGATCCGGCAAGCGACCGGCATCAGAGCGAGGAAGCTTCCGGTGCAGCCGGAGCTGCTCCAGCGGTCTTTCCAGGGAGAGCTGCAAGCGGAAGCGGAAGGAGGCGAAGCGGATGCTCGATAACAACAGCCCGAGATATCCCGAGGGCGAGGCGAAGCTGGAAATCAAAAGGCATTCGGCAGCGGCTTCAATCCAGGATGAACGGACAGCGGAAGAGAGCGGGCCGCAAGTCCTCTCCATGTCGAAGCCCGCGAAGGAGGGAGACAGCGGGGAGCCGACGTTCGAGCTGAAGTTCCGCCTCAACGGCGAAGAGCGGACGATCGGGACATGGCCCGCCCGCCGCATGCTTGCGGTTCTCCGGGAGGAGCTGGGCCTAACGGGAACCAAGCGCTCCTGCGAGATCGGACGATGCGGAGCCTGCATGGTGCTGCTGGACGGAGAGCCGGTCAACAGCTGCCTGCTGTCGGCCTACCAATGCAGCGGCGCGGATCTGGTGACGATCGAGGGGCTGCAGGGAGAGCGGGCCGGCCGGGTCAAGGCGGCTTTTCTTCAAGAAGGAGGCTTTCAATGCGGCTACTGCACGCCGGGAATGGTCATCTCCGTTTCTTCGCTGCTGGAGCATAATCGCTGCCCGAGCCGGTTGGAGACGGAGGAGGCGCTGGCAGGCAATATTTGCCGCTGCACGGGGTACGGAAGCATATTCCGTGCGGTGTGCAGAGCCTCGGAAGGAATGGCGGAGATGCCGCCCGCCGAATAGGCCGAAGCCGGAAGGGCGGACCGGCCCTATAACGATAGAGAAGTCAGGAGATGAAAAGGAATGGAGCCAAGAGACCATCTGCTTTATTTGCAGCGCGCAGTCGAGGTGTCGAAGCGGGCGAGGGCGGCGGGCAACACGCCGTTCGGTGCGATTCTGGTCGATAAGGAGGGCCGTGTGCTGCTGGAGCAAGGCAACATCGAGATTACGGAGAGCAATTGCACCGGCCATGCGGAAACGACGCTGATGGAGCGGGCCTCCGCCGTCTATGACAGGAAGTTCCTGTGGGACTGCGTCATGTACACGACGGTCGAGCCCTGCGCCATGTGCGCGGGATCGATCTATTGGGGCAATCTCGGAACGGTCGTCTACGGCATCAGCGAGAAGCGGCTGCTGGAAATGACCGGCGACGACGAGCAGAATCCGACGCTCGATCTGCCGTGCCGGGAAGTGTTCGCGGCCGGAAGCAAGCCGGTGACGGTCATCGGCCCGTTCGCCGAAATCGAGGCAGCGGTCGTCGCCGTCCACGAGGGATACTGGTCGTGAGCGCGGAATGGACGCTGGAACAGCTGAACGGATTGCCTGCCGCAGCCTTCGTGGAAGCTCTTGGCGGCATCTTCGAGCATTCTCCCTGGGTAGCCGGGGCAGTGGAGCCGCTGCGGCCGTTCGAATCCGCGGAGGAGCTGCATGCGGCCATGGTGAATGCCGCCCGGAGCGCGCCGGAAGGGAAGGTGCTGGCGCTGCTGCGCTGCCATCCCGATCTCGGCGCGAAGCTGGCGATGAGCGATCTGTCCGTATCGGAGCAGAAGGGAGCGGGGCTGGACAGCCTGAGCGCGGAGGAATACGAGCGGTTCAACTCGCTGAACCGGGACTATATGGGCCGCTTCGACTTTCCGTTCATTTTGGCCGTGCGGGGCAAGAGCAAGGACGACATCCTCTCCTCGCTGGCCGAGCGCGCGGGCAGGGAGCGCGGAGAGGAGCTCGACCAGGCGCTGCGGGAAATCGCGCGCATAACCGGCTTCCGGCTCGCTGATCTGATCTCGGAATGACGGCAGTCCGCCGCGAGAGGGGGAGCAGCCGCGACGAAACAAGGGCGATCGAGGAGGAGCTTGAATGGAAGGCAAATTGACGACCCATGTGCTGGACATGGCCCATGGCGGCCCGGCCGCAGGCATGAAGCTGCAGCTTGCGAGGCTGGAGGGCGCCGGCGGCAAAGGCATCATTCGGGAAAACGCCACGAACGTGGACGGAAGGCTGGATCAGCCTCTGCTCGAGGGCGAAGCGTTGACGCCGGGCATTTACGAGCTGCTGTTTTTCGCAGGCGATTACTTCCGGTCCCTGGAGCGGTCGGCGCAAGGTTTGGAAGAAGGGACTGGAGCGGCCGGGGAGCGGTTTCTGGAGCAGATTCCGATCCGCTTCACCGTGACGGCTTCGGGCGGGAACTACCATGTTCCGCTGCTCGTCGCTCCAGGCGGATACAGCAGCTATAGAGGAAGCTGACGCTATACCATCAAACGAAAAGAGGCGGATGGAATGGGAGAACGCGGATTCCAAAAGATCGTGCGCGGCGGCCTTGTCGTGCTGCCCGGCCATGACGAGCCTCAGCAGGCGGACATCGGCATCTGCGGCGGCAGGATCGCGGCAGTCGGAACCGGGCTGGAGCCGGCCGGAGCGGAAATCATCGACGCCGGGGGCTTGCTGGTCATGCCCGGCGGCATCGACGTCCATGTCCATTTCAACGAGCCGAACATGGGCCACTGGGAAGGGTTTCCGACCGGCTCCGCCGCGCTGACCGCCGGCGGCTTCACCGCGTATGCCGACATGCCGCTGAACGGCTTGCCCGCGACGGTGGACACCGCGGCTCTGGCGCTGAAGGCGGAGGCGGCCGCGGGCAGGTCGGCGGTCGATTACGCCTTCTGGGGAGGGCTTGTGCCCGGCAAGCTGCAGGAGCTCGAGCCGATGGCCGAGGCGGGCGTCGTCGGCTTCAAGGCGTTCGTCTCCAAGCCGGGCGGCGAAGGGGAGGGCCGCTTCGTCGAAGCCGACGACTGGACCTTGTATGAAGGGATGCGCCGGATCGCCTCCTTCGGCGGGGTGCTGGCGCTTCATGCGGAGAACGACAGCATGACGACGGCTCTTGGAGATGCCATGCGGCGCGCAGGACGTACGGGCGCGCTCGATTTTGCGGCGTCGCGGCCGCCGATCGCGGAGCTCGAGGCGGTCAACCGGGCGCTCTTCTACGCCGGCAGGACCGGATGCCGCCTCCATTTCGTGCACATCAGCCATCCCGATTCCGTCGAGCTGATCCACAGCGCCAAGTCGAGCGGGATGGACGTCACGGTGGAGACTTGTCCGCACTATCTGATGCTGACCGTGGAGGATATGGCGAGGCTTGGAGCTGTCGCCAAATGCGCTCCCCCGCTGCGCGGAGCCGAGAGCAGGGACCGTCTGTGGGAGCAGCTTGCCGCGGGCAAGATCGATCTCGTCGCCTCGGATCATTCCCCCTCCCCCTTCGAGCTGAAGGAAGCTCCGGGGCTGAGCTTCTTCGACGGCTGGGGAGGCATCTCCGGCGCCCAGAGCACGATGGAGCTGCTGCTCCATGAAGGCGTGGGGAAAAGGAGGCTGCCTGCCGGACTGGTGGCGAGGGTGCTGTCGCAGGCGCCGGCAGCGCGCTTCGGCTTCGCGGCCAAGGGCGGCATCGTTCCCGGACTCGACGCCGATCTTGCGCTGGTGGACATGGAGCATCGCTATACGCTCGAAAAGAGGCATCTGCAGTACCTGCATCCCCACAGCCCGTACGAGGGCGTGGAATTCGGCTGCAGAGTGGCCGGGACGCTGCTGCGGGGCGAGCTCGCCTATTCCCTGGAAAGCGGCGTCCTGCCGGGAGGCGGGATGAGAGTGCGCGCCGGCCTCGGCAGCTATGCCGGCAAGGCTTGATGGATGGGAAAGGAGGCCGGCTCATGGCCAGGCATAGAGAGGCTGCCGCCGCGGATGGGGCTGCAGCCTGCATGATGGATATTCTGGAGGAGCTGGCCCGGTTCGGAGCTGAAGAGGCCGAGGCGGAACCGCCCAGGATGGAAATGATGGCGGCCGGCGCGGAAGCTCACGCTCCAACGGCTGCTGCGGAGGCTGATTCCGGCGATAGGCCCAGCAACGCGGAAGCCCGGGGAGAGCAGCCGAGCCTAACGGGAGTTCAGCTCGGCGATTCGAGAATAAGGTCCAGCAACGCGGAAGCCCAGCCCGGCGTGACGAGGCTGCTCTACGATGGAGCTTGGCTGGAGGCCCAGCGCCATCTGGAGGCGCGGTTATCCGGCCTCGGCCTGGAGACGCGCTGGGACCGGACCGGCAGCCTGTACGGGCGGCTGCCCGGAAGGGATGGCGGCCGGACGATCCTGACCGGCTCCCATGTGGACACGGTCCGCCGGGGCGGCCGTTACGACGGCGCTTACGGCGTCGCCGCAGGCATCGCCGCGCTGGATGCGCTCAACCGGCTCTACGGACCGCCGCGCCGGACGCTGGAGGTCGTCTCTCTGTGCGAGGAGGAAGGCAGCCGGTTTCCGTTGTCGTACTGGGGATCCGGCAATCTGACCGGACGGTACGCTCCCGCCGATGCGGGCGGATACCGCGACGCGGATGGCGTGACGCTGGAGGAGGCGATGCTTGGCGCCGGCTTCGGCCGGGTGAGCCAGCCGGATCCGCGGCGTCATGACCTGGACGCCTTTGTCGAGCTTCATATCGAGCAAGGCATCGTGCTGGAGCGGACCGGCGGCGATGTCGGCGTCGTGGAGGCGATCGTCGGCCAGCGGCGCTACGCGATGACGCTGGCCGGCGAGGCGAATCACGCCGGGACGACGCCGATGGGGCTGCGGCGCGACGCGCTGGCGGGAGCGGCGGAAATGCTGCTCGCCGCCGAGAAGGCGGCGCGGGCGCATGGCGACCCGCTCGTCGCGACCTGCGGGCGCATAGAGGTGCAGCCCGGTACGGTCAACGTCGTGCCGGGCGAGGCGGTCTTCACGCTGGATGTGCGGCATGACGATGCGGCCGGACTGGACGCCTTTTGCAGCGGGCTGCTCCGCACCTTCGGCGCTATTGCGGACCGCCGCGGCTTGAAGCTGGAATCGACGCTGTGGATGGATGCGGCTCCGGCTCGCATGCATCCCGGCCTTGCGGCCATGCTGGAAGCTTCGGCTGCCGGCCTCGGCCTCGGCAGCCGCCGGATGGCGAGCGGAGCCGGGCATGACGCACAGCTGCTGCAGGGCATCTGTCCGGCCGCGATGCTGTTCGTGCCGAGCCGCGGCGGCATCAGCCATTCCCCGCTGGAATATACGGAGCCCGAGGCGCTGAAGCGGGGGATGGCCGTGTTGATGGACGTATTATACGAGCTTGCTTATGAGGAGAGATTGCCATGAAACGATATGCCGACCTTTCCCCGTCTCCGAGAATCATCATGACGCCTGGACCGGTGGAGGTCGATCCCCGCGTGCTGCGGGCGATGAGCCACGGCATCCTCGGCCAGTTCGATCCGGAGTTCACGGGCCTCATGAACGAGACGATGGAGATGCTGCGGGAGCTGTTCCGCACGACGAACCGCTGGGCTTATCCGGTGGACGGCACGTCCAGATCCGGCATCGAGGCGGTGCTGGCCGCGCTGATTGAGCCGGGAGACCGGGTGCTCGTCCCGATTTTCGGACGGTTCGGCTATTTGCTGCAGGAAATCGCCCAGAGGCTCGGGGCGGAGGTCTATACGATAGAGAAAGAATGGGGCACTGTCTTTGAATCCGATGAAGTGATCGCAGCCATCGAGGAATGCAGGCCGCAGGTCGTGCTGATCGTGCACGGAGAAACGTCGACGGGCCGCGTGCAGCCGCTTGCCGAGATCGGCCGCGCCTGCCGGGAACGGGACATTCTGATCGCCGTGGACGCCGTCGCCACGCTCGGCGGCGTGCCGGTCGAGACCGATGCCTGGTGCCTCGATGCCGTCGTCGGAGGGACGCAGAAATGCCTCTCCGTGCCGTCGGGCTTGGCGCCGGTCACCTATAACGACCGCGCCGAGCGCAAGCTGCTCGCGCGCAAGAGGGTGGAGCGCGGCCTGCAAGCGCCGGCTTCCTGCGCGCCATCCTCGTCAGCGGCATCTGCGCCATCCGCGTCCGCGGCGTCCGCACCAAGCGCAAGCTACGCCACGGCAAGGCGCGCCTTGCCGCTGCCGCCTGCCGAAGCGGAGGGAGGGCGGAGCGTCATCCCCAGCAACTACCTCGATCTCAGCCAGCTGCAGGATTACTGGAGTCCGGCGCGGCTCAACCACCATACCGAGATGACCTCCATGCTGTACGCGCTCCGGGAAGGCTTGCGCCTCGTGCTGGAGGAAGGGCTGGAAGCCCGCTTCGCCCGCCACCGCCTCCATGAAGGAGCGCTCATGGCAGGCCTTGGCGCCATGGGCCACCGCTTCTACGGAGATCCGGCCTGCAAGCTGGCGGTCGTCGCCTGCATCGAGATACCGGACGGCATCGACGGCGAATCGGTGCGGTCCATGCTGCTGGAGCAGTTCGGCATCGAGATCGCGAGCTCCTTCGGTCCGCTCAAGGGCAGGATCTGGCGGATCGGCACGATGGGCTACAGCAGCAGCAAGCGCAACGTTCTGCTGCTGCTCGGCGCGCTGGAGGCGGCGCTGCTGCGCCACGGGGCGGACCTGCCTGCAGGAGCGGCCGTGCAGGCGGCGCTGCGGGCTTACGAGGAGGCGGCGTCATGAAGCCGGTCATGCCGATGGGCTACCAGGGCATGGTGGCGGCTCCGCATTACATCGCGAGCGAGATCGGACGCGACATGATCCGGCGCGGAGGCAGCGCCGCCGATGCGGCGGTAGCGATCAGCGCGTCGCTTGGAGTCGTGTATCCCCATATGACCGGTGTCGGGGGAGACAGTTTTTTCATGCTCCACGATGCGGCGAGCGGCGGGCTGATGGGATACAACGGCAGCGGCCGCGCCGGCAGCGGGCTGCATCCCGGCGTTTATCTCGATGCCGGGGAGAGCGCCATTCCCCCGCGAGGGGTGCGCAGCTCCATCACGGTGCCGGGCATGGTCGACGCCTGGTGGGAGGTATGGCGGCGCAGCGGACGCCTTCCGTGGGAAGAGCTGCTGGAGCCCGCCGTCCAGTATGCAGAGAAGGGCTTCCCGGTCTCTCCGAACCTGCATCGCTGGATGCTGGTCAACAGGAAGGAGCTTGCGGCCTGCGCTCCGCTCGCGGAGATCTACCTCCCTCATGGCATTCTGCTCGGCATCGGCGACCGGCTGATCCAGACGGAGCTTGCCCGCACGCTGCGGGAGCTGCAGGCCGGCGGCCGGGACGCCTTTTATTCCGGCTCCGTCATGCAGAGGATCGCGGAGGGCATGCGGCGCGACGGCGGCCTGCTGACGGAAGGGGACTTCGCCTCCCACCGAGGCGAATGGGTGAAGCCGATCTCCGTCAGCTACCGGGGTTATGACGTTCATCAGATGCCGCCGAACTCGCAGGGGTTCTCGGCGCTCATGATGCTCAACGTGCTGGAGAATACAGATCTGTCGGCCGTGCCGAGGGAATCCGCAGAGTTCTACCATCTGATGGCCGAGACGGTCAAAAAGACGTTCCGCGACCGCGACCGCTATTTGACGGATCCCGACTTCGCGCATATCCCGCTGGAGCGGCTGCTGTCCAAATCCTACGCCAGGCATTTGTATGAGGAAATCGACCGGAGCTTCCCCGCTCCGGCTCCCCATCTGTCTCCGGCGATGGGCCAGGACACCGCGTATGCGGCAGTCGTGGACGGGGAAGGAAACGCGGTATCTTTTATCCAAAGCTTGTATTATGATTTTGGGGCGGCCTACATGCCCGAGGAGACCGGCGTACTCATGCAGAACCGGGGTTCGTTCTTCTCGCTCGATCCGGCGCGTCCCAATGTGCTCGCGCCCGGCAAGCGCTCGTTCCATACGCTGATGCCGGCCATGATCACGCGGGACGGCAAGCCGTACGCCCTCGTCGGAACGCAGGGCGGCGAAGGCCAGCCGCAGACGCAGCTGTCGGTCATCACCGGCCTGCTCGACTACGGCTGCAGCATCCAGGAAGCGCTCGCGCTGCCGCGCTGGATCTACGGCCGGACCTGGGGCTCGGGCAGCGACTCGCTCAAGCTGGAGAACCGCGGCCTGGAGCAGACCGCCCGGACGCTGGAGCAGTGGGGCCACGCGGTCGAGCTCGTCGGAGCCTGGGACGGCGTCACCGGCCAGTCGCAGGGCATCGTCATCAGCGGCGAGGGGCTGCTGACCGGCGCGGCCGATCCAAGAGGGGACGGCCTGGCCATCGGCTGGTAGGCCGGTCGGGTTCAATTTGGAAAGGAAGTTCGTCTTATGATCGCTACGTTATGGAATTTGTTCTACTCCTTCGGCGTCGCCACGCTGCTCGGCTACGGCGGCGGGCCGTCCATCATCCCGATCTACCAGGATCAGGTCGTCAACCGCTACGGCTGGATGAGCTCGGAGGAATTCGGCAAGGCGCTGGCGTTCGGCAACGCGCTGCCGGGGCCAATCGCGACCAAGCTTGCCGGTTACATCGGCTACAAGGTCGGCGGAGTGGCGGGCAGCGCCGTCGCCCTCGTCGCGGTCGTGCTGCCGACGGCGCTTGTCATGGTCGCGCTCTCCGGCATCATGATCAAGCTGAGCGACAATCCCGTCATCAAAGGAATGATCAAGGGCATCCAGCCCGTCATCTTCGTCATGATGGCGATGCTGGCCTATGATTTCTCCAAATTCGCCTTCAAGCCGGCGAACGGGATCGTCAGCTTCCTGCCGTTTATGATCGCGGCCGTCTTTTTCATCATGGTTCAATATCTGAAGCTGAATGCCGTATGGGGCATCCTGCTGTCGCTGGCGGTAGGCGCGCTGTTCCTGCGGGGATAGGCGCTCGTCAGAAAAAAAGGCGGGGCAAGGCAGAATTTCTGCCTTGCCCCGCCTTTTCCTGTAGAGACGAGCCGTCAGCTCCGGAATGTCAACGTCACGCTCGGATCGGCCTGAATTCGGGATCGGGAGCTCCGTTGCCGGATCTGCTTCGCGAGCAGACGCTCCATCGGGATGGCTGAGCGTGCTCGACACATGCCGTGTGCATCACGGTTTGAGATAAGGGCCGTTGTCGCCGATCTTACCCGGAGCCGGATTGCCCGGCAGGTCGAGCACGAACACGCGGAGGTTGCCTTTGCCGGAGACGGAGGCCGTCAACGTCCCGTTGGATACGGCGAGCGACTGTCCCGTTATCGCATCCTTGTAGGTTCCGTTCGGGATTCCGGTGAAGGTAGCGGAGCCGCTGACCGTGACGAGGGCGAAGCTGTCGATTCCGGATGCCGCGTCCGTATACCGCCGCTTGTAGGCCATGGAGCCGCTGACTCCCTCCGTGGAATACTGCCCTTTCTGAAGGGCGGGGATGGCGCGCCGGATCTGGTTCAGCCGCTGGATATGCTTGACGAGCGGATAGCTCAGCGTCTGCGCGACCGTTCCGGTCGCCGAATCGGCCTTGCCGAATGAGGAGGCGCTGACCGAGCCCTCCAGCTTGTCGCCGAAGTAGGCTCTGCGGGTCGTCGACAGCGGACAGGTCGGGCCGCAATCGATCTGCTTGCCGGCCTGGAACTCGATCTCGGAGCCCATATAGAGGGTCGGGATGCCGCGGAACGTCCACATCAGGCTCATGTTCTCCGCCCAAGCATCCGTGCCGCCGGCATAGGCGGTGCTGGACTTGTTCGGACCGAAGTCGTGGCTGTCCACATAGACCATATTGTAGGTGGCGTCGTTGGTCGAATCGTCGGATTCCTTGCCATTGTTGAAGGCGTTCTGCGCTTCGGAGAAGTTCATGTGCATGCGCATGTCGATGATGTTCATGCCGGAGAACTGGCTGTGGTCCGGAGCATGATAGGCATTTCCGTTCAGAAACGCGTTGGAGGACGTCGGTTGATTGCCGGTTCCCAGCTGCTCCTCGTAGTTGTACTGCTCGATGGATGCGGCCGCGTCGTCCGCGCTGTACGTTTTGCGCTCCTTCCAGGTGTAGAACTGTGCCGAGTGGTTGACCGAGCCTCGGTTCCATTTGTCATTGACGAAGGCGCCGACTTCGCCGGCCATATAGAAGTTTTTGCCCTTGTCGCCGAATTGCTGCTGCGAATGCTCCAGGGCGGCGGGCAGAAAGCGGCGGTTCCAGGTTACCCGGGGCACATGGACGGCCGTATCGATGCGGAACCCGTCGACGCCCATGTCGATGAATTTGTTGTAGGCGCCGATGAGATAGTCCTGCACGGGCTTGCTCTCGGTGTTGAAGTCGGCCAGATCCTCATGCAGCCAGCAGCTGCGGGAATCTTCTCCCTCCCAGTTGCCGATCCAGCATTGGTGGTAGTATTCGGCCGGGAACATGCCGGAGGTCGGACTCGGCCATTGGCAGTTGTAGATCGTATATCCTTCCTTGCTTTTATAGGAGGTCGGGGTGCCCCAGTTCAGGCATTTGTTGCCGACCGGCTCGGCCGTGGACCACATATCGCCGTTGTAGGCTTTGGCGGATACGCCTTCCGGCGCGAGCCCGTTGTATTCCTTGCCCGGCACCTTCTCGTCGTAGTACCAGCTCCACTGCGAGTCTCTTACGCCGAACACGGTCGGAGTGAACAGGCCCTTTGCTCCCCAGCGGCTGGAATGGTTGTAGACAACATCCTGAATGATCTTGATGCCTTTGTTGTGGGCGGCATTGATCAGCTCCTGGTAGGAAGCGCCGGGAGACTCGAGACGAGGATCGACGCGGTAGAAATCGTAGCCGTGATAGCCGTGGAAGTCGTAATCCGAGCGGTTGAGCACGACGGGAGTAATCCAGATGGCCGAAAAGCCGAGCGCCTTGATATAGTCCAGCTTGTCCATGAGGCCTTTGAAATCGCCTCTGAACATCGGATCGTTGCCAGCCGCGTTGCCGCTGGACACGTTGAGCTGGCCGCCCATGTTGTTGGAGGAATCGCCGTCGTAGAAGCGGGCCGTCATGACGAAATAAATGGAATCCTCTCTCATGTCGGTTCCGATCGGAGTTCCGCCCGGAGCCGGAGGGGGCGCATCGCCGGTCGTGGCCGACGCGGGAGCGCTGGCGGCGGATTTGTTGGGGGGAGAGGCTAGGTCGAAGGCCTTCACGGTATAGCTGTAAGCCGTTTTGGCTTCCAGGGAGCTGTCCGAGAAGCTTGTGCCCGTCACGACAAACGTTTTGGGGCCGGACGTTCCACCACTACGGACGAGCTCGTAGCCGCCGACGCCGGTGCCGCCGGCATTGTCCGTAGAAGCGCTCCAGGCGATGCGGATCGACAGTCCGGAAGCGGCGGCCGTGACGGACTGCGGCACGGAAGGCGCGGTCGTGTCGGGAGGAGCGGGCGTGCAGGGAACCGGCGCGCCTGCGGTCAACACGCGGTCCTTGATCGTCGTCGTCCCGGCGCCGACGGCGTAGTCGCCGCCGTTGTTGTTGTCCCATGTCCCGGAGCCGTTGTTGAAGGCGGCTTTCATGGAAGCGGACGTTCCGAGGTCGATTTCCTTTTTCCACCATCCATCGCAGGACAGAGCCATCGGGGTGCCCGGAACCGCTGTCCAGCTCCCGCCGCCGACGGCATAGTGGATGTTGACGGCCGTCCATGCAGACGCGGCCTTGTAGTAGACGACGGCTGTTTTGCCAGGAGAAGGGGACGGCGTCGCGGTAGGGCTTGGCGACGGCGTTGCGGTAGGGCTTGGCGACGGTGTCGTGGAAGGAGTCGACGACGGCGTCGTGGAAGGAGTCGACGACGCCGTCGGGGAAGGAGTCGCCGACGATGTCGGACTTGGAGTGGTTGTCGGCGCTGCGCATGGACTTCCGGCGCCGGTCAGCAGCTGGCCGTTCTTCACTTGGTGGACGCCTGCTCCCGCCTTGTAATTGCTTCCGTTGTTGTTGTCCCAGATGCCGGCATTGTTGTTGAAGACGAACTCGAAAGCGCTGGCGGATAAAGTGACTGTCTGCCGCACCCAGTTCGTGCAGCCGGCTTCCATGGCGGTTCCCGGAACCGCGGTCCAAGCGCCGCCGGCGTTATGGTGCAGGTTGGCTTTGCTCCAGCCGGAAGGCAGGTAATAAAAGATTTCGGCGGTCGAAGCTGCCGGCTGGGCATCCGCCGCCGCAGCCGGCGCGGGGAAAGAGCCGGGGCTGAAGACGAGTCCGCACAGCAGGGCAAGAGCCAGCAGCGAGGACCAAAGCGATCGGGTCATTTAAACATCTCTCCTTTTTGGAACGAAAATGAAAAAGCTTGATTTTGGCGAAACCGATGCGAAACAATCCTCTCTCCTTTCGGGAATACAAACGTTTGCATAACAGGCAGTCTCTCTCTGTTGATTACGCTTTCAAGAAGCGGGCGATGAAGTGTGCAAGCGCTACCAAGATCATATTCGCTGCCTTTCTTCTTGTAAAAATAGAAAAAGGCTGAATTTCTCTTTTTTACCTGATTTTCCTTTGCGAAACCGATTTTTAGACGCTCAATCTCTTTGTCACTTCTCATTTCTCGTTCTTATGGCGTTAATGGTTCTTGGGGCAGATAGAATTAAGTCTGGAAGAAGGGGAGAACCGGGGAAGCGTAGGTCTCTATTCTCATGAAAAGAGAGGCGTTCGACAAGGAAGGCCCAGGCGCTGCCAAAACAGGAGGGGATTCATTCCTTCTGGACAAATCAGCTTCGGATCGCCGGGAAGATGCGGCCCGCCGGGAGAACGAAAGCGTCCTTTTTGGAACGGAGATCGCTCCGGATATGACGATCGGGTCTCGTGGCGGCGGGTTCCATGGACTTCCGGTTATGTTCCCATCCGTTAGGTTAATGTCCTGTAACAAATGGAGGACGGAAGGGGGGGCTGGCTGTGAATGAGTGGATCGGCATGTTCTCATGGATGTTCATCCTGGTCATCGTCACGCTGCTGCTGATCAGCTTCAGTCTCTCCCTGGAAAAACGCGCGGCTTGGAGAGAAGCGAGAGGAAGCCGCAGCCGCTACGATTCGATTTTCGAGCATAATCCCGACATGGTCTGCCTGTTCAATCCGGAAGGCGAGCTCATCCGGCTCAATCCAGCCGCCCTCAAGCTGACGGGATACCGATTCGGGGATTTGGCGGGACTTTCGTTCTGGCAGTTGATCCATCCCGATGACGCCATGCGCGCCAGCCGCAGCTTTCTGCGTGCAAGGCAAGGGCAGACCCAGACGGCGGAAGTCAGGATCATTACGAAGGAAGGACGGGAGCTCGAGCTGTCTACGGCGTTCGTGCCGTGGAACGCAGGCTCGGGAGTAGCCGATATTTATACGATTTCCAAGGATCTGACCCCGCGCAACGCGGCCCAGAGGGAGCTGTTAAAGGCGAAAACCGAGGCGGAGGAGGCTTTGAAGATCAAGAGCGAGTTTCTTGCGGTCATGAGCCATGAAATCCGGACGCCGATGAACGGCGTGCTCGGCATGAGCGACCTGCTGCTCGATACGGAGCTCAGCGAGGAGCAGCGGGAGTACGTGCATATCATAAGGGGAAGCGGGGTCAACCTGCTGTCTGTCATCAACGACGTGCTGGATTACTCCAAGATGGAGTCGGGCCATATGGCGCTCGCTTCCGATCCGTTCTCGCTGCGGGACGTCGTGCTGGATTCCATGCAGCTGTACATCGGCAAGATGCGCGAGCGCCAGCTGCAAGCTCTGCTGGAGCTTGATTCCGGACTTCCGGAGATGCTGGTCGGGGATGAGATGAGGCTGCGCCAGATTCTGACCAACCTGATCAGCAATGCGGTGAAATTCACGGAAGAAGGCGGGATTGCGGTCAAGGTCAGGGAGACGGGACGCAGCGGCTCGGAGATTGAGGTGGAGTTCCAGGTCGCGGATACCGGCATCGGCGTGGACGAGGATAAGCTCGATCTGCTGTTCCAGCCGTTCAGGCAGACGGATTCGTCCATCTCAAGGCTGTACGGAGGGACGGGACTTGGTCTTGCCATCTGCAAAAATCTCGTCGAGAGAATGGGCGGCAGCATCTCTCTGAAGCCGCTGGACAAAGGAACGGAAGTCGCGTTTCGAATCAAAGCGGGTTACAGGGACAGCAAAGCGGCAGAAACCGGGCAGGAGGAGAACCGGAAGCAGTCTGTCTGAGTACTATGTAAAGAAATAACTTGAGAAACTAGGGAGTTCGAGTATAATATAAGAAAAAAGCTTCCAGCCTATGGGAGCCGGAGGGATGGAAATAAAATGAATATTGCCGTTATCGCCGGAGGGAACCGGATCAATTCGACGAGCACGCTGCTGCTTCGTTACATGGAGAAGGAGCTGGGCAAGCAGGACATCGAGGTGACGTTCATCGATCTCCACAAGCTGCAGCTTCCGCTGTATTCGGCCGACCAGCCCGGGGTCACGCAGGAGCTGCAGCTTCCGGTCTTCACTTCTCCCGAGACGATCGAGTATTTCGAGAGCAACGTGAGGCAGCTGGTGGCGGCGGCGCAAAACGCCGACGGCATCATCCTCGGCACGCCGGAGTACCACGGTTCCTTCTCCGGTACGCTCAAAAACGGACTGGATTATCTCGGCTCCGCCCAGTTCGAAGGCAAGCCGGTGCTCGTCGCGAGCTCCGCGGCCGGAGCTGTCGGAGTCAGCTCGCTGACGCAGCTGCAGACGGTCGTGCGCAACCTGCACGGCATCAACTGCACGGAATGGGTGTCCATCGGCGGCGACAGCCGCAAATTCGGCGAGGATGGCGAACCCGAGCAGGACAAGGTCAAGCAGCGCGTCCTCTATGCGCTCGAGCATCTGACCCGTCTGGTGCGTCAGCTGAGGCTCTCCGGAGAATAAGCCTCCTGTGCGCGAGCGGCCAGCCTCGCAGCCGAGGCTTGAACGGCGGAGCCGGAGCCTTGCCTCCCGCATGGCCGTTCCTTGCCTCCCCGAGAGGGGTTGGGAACGGACGGGATGCGACCTCGGACGTCGATTGCATTCGGAACGATGACCGGCGGCTATCGCAGCAAAGAACCGCGCTTCTCCTTGATGGAGAGGCGCGGTTCTTTGCGGCTTGGAGCCCAATCGTCATGGGTGGCTGGAACCCGGCGCTCTCCCGGCCGAGGGGGGACCGCTGCAGTCCGCCTGCGAAGGCGGCCCGCTGGATTCCCGTATGATCAGCTCTACGGGCAGCACCTTCGTATGGGGCTCTGTTCCGGCATTCCCTTCGATCCTGGCGATCAGCCTCTCCATGCCGAGGGAGCCGAACCGGTAAGCCGGCTGCGCCGCCACAGTAAGGAACGGATGCAGGGATGAAGCATGGCCGAGATCGTCGAAGCAGACGACCGAGAGATCCTCGGGCACGCGGAGCCCGAGGGAGCGCAGCGACCGGATGATGCCGACGGCGAGGAAGTTGTTGGCCGCCAGCACCGCCGTCGGAGGCTCCGGCTGCCGGAGCAGGCCGTCCAGCGCATGCGGCTGCAGGCCGTCGCGGTAATGCAGATGCAGGATCAGGGAGCTGTCGGCCGGGATGCCGGCTTGCTCCAGCGCCTCCCGGTAGCCTGCCTCGCGGTCACGCACGGTGGAAACGTCGCGGGAGCCGCCGACAAAGGCGATCCGCCGATGTCCCAGCTCCAGCAGATGCCGGACGAGAAGCATGGCCCCCTCGCGGCTTTCCCCGGCGATGCGGTCCGCGGCGATCCCGGGCACTTCGCGGTCCAGCAGGACGTAGGGAATGCCTTGGCGCTCAAGCAGGCGCAGATGATCGCCCGAGCCGTCTCCGGCCGGAGCGAACAAGACGCCGTCCACGCGGGTCGAGAGGATCATGTCGACATAGTCCTTCTCCTTGCCGTAGTCCTCGTCGCTGTTGCCGAGCAGCAGGCGGTAGCCGTAGGTTTTGGCCGTATCCTCGGCTCCTCGGGCGAGCGTCGTATAGAAGGGATTCGTAATATCGGTGATGAGCAGCGACAGGATATGGGTCTTCTGGATGACCAGGCTCCTGGCATTGGAATTCGGCACATAGTGCAGCTCCTCCATGACCCGGCGGACGCGCATGCGCGTCTCGGCGCTGATGCGGCCGCTGTTGTTGATGACCCGGGATACGGTCATGGCGGATACTCCCGCCTCGCGGGCGATGTCGTAAATCGTCGTCACGGTCATTCCTCCTGATAAACCACATTGTAGTCAAGATGGCTGTTGACAGCAAGAAGCGGCGAGATTATGGTAGAGTTATCGGTAACTCAACCTATAAAGGATGTGAATCGAAGTTGGATCATTCCATCAAGCCCGGCGCAAGCGCGATCGTCATGGACGATCGGGACGATGTGGCCACCGCTATCCGGGATCTTCAGGCTGGAGAAGCCATTCCTTATCGGAGAAACGGCGAGACCCTTCAAGTTCTATTGTTGGAAGCGGTTGCATTCGGCCACAAGCTGTCTCTTGCCGCCATACCGGCCGGAGGGGAAGTCCGCAAGTACGGCGATGTGATCGGGAAGGCGACACATCCGATCGAGGCCGGCAGGCATGTCCACGTGCATAACATCGAAGGCATAAGAGGCCGCGGCGACCAGGCTGCGGCAGCTTCGGAGGGGGCTCAGGCATGACGGCGACAATCATGGGGTATCCGCGGGAGAACGGCGACATCGGCATCCGCAATCATCTGCTCATCATTCCGACCGTCATCTGCTCCAACCAGGTATGCAGCCGCATTCAGCAGCTGGTGCCGGGAGCGGTGGCGATTCCGCATCCGCATGGCTGCAGCCAGATCGGAGCCGACAAGGACCGGACGTTCGACGTGCTGGCCGGAACCGGCAAAAATCCCAACGTCGGGGCTGTGCTGATCATCAGCCTCGGCTGCGAGGTCGTCGATCCGCAGGCGCTGGCCGACGCCATCCGGGAGACAGGCAAGCCTGTCGAGTGGTTCGACATCCAAAGCGCAGGCGGCTCCATCAAGGCCATCGAGCATGGAGCGAGGCTGGCCCGCGGCCTGCAGGCCAAGCTGCAGCAGCAGGCCAAGGTGCCCGTCCCGCTCTCCAGGCTCAAGGTAGGCGTCAAATGCGGCGGTTCGGACGCAACGTCCGGCCTCGCTTCGAACCCGGCTCTCGGAGCCGCGGCGGACAGCCTCGTGAAGGAAGGCGGCACGGTCGTCATCGGCGAAACGACGGAGATCATCGGCGCCGAGCATGTGCTCGCCGAGCGCTGCGCCGGAGAAGACACGCGCAGCAGGCTGTATGAGATTGTCGGACGCTTCGAGCGGGAGGTCGAGCGGATGGGAGCAGATATGCGGGGCGGCAATCCGAGTCCGGGCAATATCGCGGGCGGGCTGTCCACGATCGAGGAGAAATCGCTCGGCTGCATCAGCAAATGCGGAACGTCGCCGATTTTGGGCGTCATCGAGTATTCGGAGCGCCTTCCGGAGGGCGGCCTGTATTTCATGGATTCTCCGGGCAACGACATCGAATGCGTATCCGGCATGGCGGCCTCCGGCGCGCATATCGTCTGCTTTACGACCGGACGCGGCACGCCGACCGGCTCGGCGGTCGTTCCCGTCATCAAGATTACCGGCAATGGCCGCACCTTTTCCCTGATGGAGGACAATATGGACGTCGACGTCAGTCCGATGCTCGACGGCACGCTCGATCTGTCCGAAGCCGGGGAGCGGATCTGGCGTGAAATCGTCGAGGTGGCGGACGGCAAGCTGACCAAGGCGGAAATTCTCGGGCATCAGGAGTTCTCGATCAACCGGATCGGACCGAGCCTGTAGGCAGGCTGGAATCTTAAGCAAGCAAGCTTGGTTTTTAGCAGACAGGCGTTGAAAGGAAGAAACCGCAAGTGGCAGGCAAGACAGGCGTTGAAAGGAAGAAAGGTGGCATGGCTGTATGGGCAACAATTCGCTGAGCGCGCTCGATTTGGACTACAAGCCCAAGGTTCCCGGCAACCGAGGCATGGGAATCGCCGTCATCGGAGCGGGAGAGATCGTCGGGGCCTGCCATCTGCCGGCTTACCGGATGGGCGGGCTGAACGTGGTCGGAATCTTCGATCTGCATAGGGGGAAGGCGGAAAAGCTCGCGGCGGAGCATGGGCTGCCCAAAGTGTACCGGTGTCTCGATGAGCTGCTGGAGGATCCTGGAGTCGAGGTCGTGGATATCGCGGTTCCCGCGAAGGCGCAGCCGGCGATCGCCAGACAAGCGGCGCAGGCCGGGCGGCATATGCTTTGCCAGAAGCCGCTGGCCGAGAGCTACGCCGAGGCCGCATCCATCGAGGCGGCTTGCCGCGAAGCCGGCGTGAAGGGTGCGGTCAACCAGCAGATGCGCTGGTCTCCGGGCATCCGGGCGAGCCGCGACATCATCGGCCGCGGCTGGCTCGGCGAGCTGCTGCAGGCGTCGATATCGGTCCGTGTCCGGCAGGACTTCGCGGCTTGGGAGTGGCTGCGCCGCATGCCGACGCTGGAAGTGATGTATCACAGCATCCATTATCTCGATGCGATCCGGTTCCTGTTCGGCAAGCCGGAGTACATTTATGCCGACGGCGCCCGATTCCCCGGGCAGGAGACGATCGGCGAGACGAGGACGATGCTTCACTTGAAGTTTCCCGGCGAGGCGAGAGGGCTTGTCCATGACGACCACAATCATATCGGGGGCGAGGAGGACTGGCATGCGACCTTCCGCTTCGACGGCACGGAGGGCATCATCAAGGGAACGAACGGCTCGCTGTACAATTACCCGACGGGCCGGGAAGACACGCTAAGCTTCCATTCGCGGCGGCTGCATCCCGATTACTGGTTCACGCCTTCCCTGCATGGGAAATGGTTCCCGGATGCGTTTCTGGGGACGATGTGCGAGCTGCTGCGGGCGATCGAGGAAGACCGGGAGCCCGAGAACAGCGTTCGCGACAATTTGGAGACGATGCAGCTTGTTTTCGGGGCTTACCGCTCCATGGCCGAGAATCGTCCGGTAACGCTGCAGGAAATTGCGGAGGAGGCCGTTGATGCCGTGGAGCAGAACACTCCGGAGAGCGTGGAGCAGATTGCTCGGGGGAACGCGGGGAAGATAACTCGGGAGAACGTGGAGCGGGATAGGGAGGAAGACTGATGCTGAAAGGAATCCCACCGATTTTGTCGCCGGAGCTGCTCTCGGTCCTGCGGTCCATGGGACATGGCGACGAGCTGGTGCTCGCCGACGGCAACTTTCCCGCCGCCTCCCATGCAGCCAGGCTCGTGCGGGCGGACGGGCATTCCGTGCCGGAGCTGCTGGAGGCGATCCTGTCGCTGCTGCCGCTCGACGATTACGTCGACAAGCCCGCGGCTGTCATGGCCGTCGTGCCCGGCGATCCCGTCGTCCCGGCCATCTGGGAGCAATATCGGAAGATCTTGAATCGGCATGAGAGCCGGGAAGCCGGCATGGACTGCCTGGACCGGCAGGCGTTCTACGAGCGTGCCCGCAGCGCCTACGCCGTAGTCGCGACGGGCGAGAGCGCCCAGTACGCCAACCTGATTCTGGTCAAAGGGGTCGTCCGTCCATGAAAATCGACGCTCATCAGCATTACTGGAAGCTGCAGCGGGGCGATTACGGCTGGCTTGCGCCTGAGCTTGCGGAGCTGTACCGGGACTTCGGTCCGGAGGAGCTGAAGCCGGCTCTGGAGGCGTCGGGCATCGGACGATCCATAGCGGTGCAGGCGGCACCGACGATCGCCGAGACGGAGTATTTGCTGGCGCTATGCCTGCAGGAAAGCACGCTGGCGGGAGTTGTCGGCTGGGTCGATCTGGAGGACGAGCGTGTCGAGGAGCGGCTGGATTCCCTCCTGTCCTCCGGATACTTGCTCGGAATACGGCCGATGCTCCAGGATTTGCCCGATGACAGGCACATCCTGCGTCCGGCCGTTCTCAAGGGGCTGCAAGCCGTCGCCGATAGAGGGCTGACGCTGGATCTGCTCGTGCGTCCGCGGCATCTGCTCCATGCGGCGGAAATGCTGGATCGGGTCGCCTCCCTGCGCGCGGTTGTCGACCATATCGGCAAGCCGGATATGGAGCGGGGCGACGATCGGGGCGTCTGGGAGGAAGGCATGGCGGCGCTTGCCGCGAACAGCCGGACCGCCTGCAAGCTGTCCGGACTCGTGACGGAGGCGGGCAGCGCATGGAGTCCGGAGCTTATCGCGCCGTATACGGACCGGGCCGTCTCCTTGTTCGGCCCACGGCGGCTCTTGTACGGCAGCGATTGGCCGGTCTGCCTCCCCTTCGCGGGCTATGCGGAGGTGCTGAAGCTTGCGGATAGGCTGCTTCCCAAGCATTGGGGACCATCGGAGAAGGAAGCCGTCATGGGGGGCAATGCCATGGAATGGTATCCCCTCAAGGAATGACAGGATGGACATCGAAAGGAGAATGGAGCTTATGAGATTGGCGGGCAAAATCACCCTCATTACCGGCGCCGGCTCGGGCATCGGACGCTGCACGGCCATGCGGTTCGCGCAGGAGGGAGCAACGGTGATCGTGGCGGACCTGAACGCCGCGGAGGGGGAAGCGGCTGCGGACGAAATCCGGGCGGCGGGAGGCAAGGCGGCGGCATACCCTTGCGACGTCACGGATTCGGACTCGGTCCGGGAGCTGGTCGGGGCTGCGCTCCGGGACCACCGGCGCATCGACGTGCTGTTCAACAATGCGGGCATCAGCGGGGTCGGGGCTCTTCACGAGGTGGAGCCGGATGCGTGGGACCGCGTCATGAACGTGAACATCAAGGGCACTTATTTGCCGAGCAAATACGTGCTGCCCCACATGATGGAGCGGCGCGGCGGAGCCATCATCAACATGAGCTCCTGCGTGGCGGAGATCGGGCTCGCCCGGCGCGCATCGTACGCCGCGACGAAAGGGGCGGTGCTGGCGCTGACCAAGGCGATGCAGGTCGACTACGCCGACTACGGCATTCGCGTCAATGCGCTCCTGCCCGGAACGATCCTCACACCGTTCGTGGAGAAGTATCTGAAGGAATCCTACGACGATCCCGAAGCCGCTCTGGACAGCATCCGCAAGCGGCAGCTTAGCGGGGAGCTCGGCCGTCCCGAGGATGTCGCCGAGGCGGCGCTGTTCCTGGCTTCGGATGAATCGAGGTTCATGATGGGATCGCCGCTTTATATCGACGGCGGCGCCGTTTTCGGCAAGAACGCCTGAGTCGGCAGGCATGCCGTCCGCTCAGGCTGAGCGGAATCGGCAAGCGCCGATGTCCAGTGAAATTGGAAAGGGGAGAATGAAATCATGAAGCTTCTGAATTTCATCAAAGATGGAGCCTATGCCTTGGGAGTCAAGGGACGCCGCGGCGTCCTCGACATCGCGGAGGCGGAGCGGGCTCTGCTCCCGCAGGAAGAGGCGCGGGCTCCGCGCCATATGCAGCAAGTGCTGGCAGGCGGACAGGGAGCCGTGGGCGTCTTGGGCTCTCTGCTCGAGAGGGCGGAGGCGCTGGAGTCCGCCGCATGCTGGCTGGACGAGGACTCCCTGCAGCTCGGTCCTTGCGTGCCGGAGCCGGGCAAGATCATCTGCGTCGGCCTCAATTACCGCAAGCACGCCGAAGAAACGAATGCCGCGATTCCGCTGTACCCGATCCTGTTCAACAAGTTCAACAACGCGGTGGCGGCCCATGGAGAGGACATCCCCTTGCCGCGAGTGTCCGCCGAGGTGGACTACGAGGCGGAGCTCGTCATCGTCATCGGCAGCCGCGCCAAGGATGTCGGCGAGGACGAGGCGCTCGCGAGCGTATTCGGCTACTGCGCGGCGAACGATCTGTCCGCCCGCGACCTGCAGATGCGCACCGCCCAGTGGCTGCTCGGCAAAACCTGCGACAAGTTCGCGCCGATCGGCCCTTATCTCGTGACGGCGGACGAGGTCGGCGATCCGAACGGGCTGGGCATCTCTACCCGTGTGAACGGCGAGACTCGCCAGTCCTCCAACACGTCGGACATGATTTTCAGCTGCGCCGAGATCGTGAGCTACATCTCGCGGCATATGACTCTTGAGCCGGGAGACATCATCCTGACCGGCACGCCGGAAGGCGTCGTGCTGGGGCTGCCGCCGGAGCGGCGGGTCTACCTCCAGCCGGGAGACGTCGTCGAGATCGAGATCGAGAAGCTGGGCGTCCTGCGCAACCGGATGGTCGCCGAATAAGCCGGGAAATCGTCACGAAAAAAAGGCCGCTCCAAGGTGACTTGGAAGCGGCCTCTTGCTGCATGAATCTCGACATCCGGCTTGCCTTAATAGCCCCGTCCGTAGTCCACGATGTTCCGTGCCGGCTTGCCGGCGCGCACATACTCCTTGAGGTTCTCGATGAACAGCGCGGCGATGCGCTCCTTGTAGCGGTCGGTGTCTCCTCCGACATGCGGGGAGATGATGACCTGCTCCAGCTCCCAGAGCGGATGGCCCTGCGGCAGCGGCTCCGGCTCGGTCACGTCAAGTCCGGCGCCGGCGATCGAGCCGGAACGCAGAGCGTCGACGAGGGCGTCCGTATCGACGGATTTCCCGCGTCCGATGTTGATGAATACGGCGGAGTTTTTCATCGCCGCAAACTCCTTCTTGCCGAAGATGTTGTCCGTATCGGGCGTATGCGGCAGCACGTTGACGATGTAATCCGCCCGCTCCAGGACGGAAGCCAGGTCGGAGATGGCATAGGCCTCGTCCATATGCGGAGTCGGCTTGGCCGCGCTGCGGACGCCGATCGTCCCCATGCCGAGCGCCTTGGCGATGCGGCCAAGCTCGGTGCCGATCTCGCCCGCGCCGATGACGGCCAGGGTGCGTCCGTACAGCTCGGTATGGCCGCTGCGCTCCTGCCACTCGCCGCGGGTCTGGGCGCGGATCGACAGATGCAGCTTGCGCGAAAAGGCCAGCATCATGCCGAGCGCCGTCTCCGACATCGGAACGCGATGCACGCCGCTGCCCGTCGTCAGGATGACGCCGGCCCGCTCGAGCTTGTCCAGCGGCATCTTCTCCACGCCGGCAGACCAGGATTGGAGCCATTTCAGGCTGCCTCCCTCGCCGAGCGATTCCTTCTCAACCGCAGGGCTCCAGCCGCAGACAATCTCCGCCTCGCGGAAGAGGGCATCCTCCAGCTCCTTCGGCCGTCCGAATACGATGTTCCAGCCCGGCGCGGCGTCGCGCACCTGCTGTTCGAGGTCTGGCGTGAGTCCGTGCAGGCAAATCATGGTTGGCATAAGGGCTCATCTCCTAACGGGTTTTTGCAGCCGCAGCTGACGGTGGTTCTTATGCTAGTCTATCAACGAATGCGGCCTCAATTCAAACATCGGGCGCGGTCATGCCTTGACTTTGCCGACCCGCCTTTGTAAGATAAACCCTAATCGAATAGAAGACGGCAATGACCGAAGACATGATCTCCGCCGCCGGACGGCACAGAGAGGGAAGCCCAGGCTGCAAGCTTCCCCGGGAACCGGGCGTGGATTACCCCTTCGCAGCCGTCCGCCGAAGCCCGCGCAGCGGGTGGGTAGGCGGCACCGGCCGATCCCCGTTATGGGATTCCATGAGGACTCGCAGCTCCGCACGCAGGGCATTTTTCGCCTTTGCGCCCAGCGTCTGCCTGTCGAACAAGGGTGGAACCACGAGCTGAACGCACTCGTCCCTTTCCAGGGACGGAGGCGTTTTTTTGTTGGGCAAAAAGCGGCAAATCGGCTGCTTTTCCCTTCCTGCGCCAGCGTCCGGCCGCCCCTTGAAGGGCGGTGAACGGCAAGCATGCGTTCCATACTCGGAAAGGGAGGAACAATCGTGGACATCGACATTCGGCTGGCAGACGGAAGCGCAAGGAGGTACCCGCAAGGAACCACAGGCAAAGATATCGCGGAATCGATCGGAGCCGGACTTGCCAAGCGGGCGGTCGCGGCGAGGATCGACGGAAACCTGATGGACCTGGGAGCTCCGGTACAGGACGGCTCGCTCGTCGAGATCGTCACGCTGGACAGCGGGGACGGTCTTGGAGTTTACCGCCACAGCACGGCTCATATCCTGGCCCAGGCGCTCAAGCGGCTGTACGGCGGGGATGCCGTCAAGCTCGGCATCGGGCCCGTCATCGCGGACGGGTTCTACTATGACATCGACATGGAGCGCAGCTTGTCGAGCGATGACCTGGCCTCCATCGAGCGGGAGATGGAAGCCGTCATCCGGGAAGACCTGCCCATCGTACGGAAGGAAATCGGACGGGAAGAAGCGCTGGCCTTTTTCCGGGAGCTGCGGGAGCCGTACAAGGTCCAGCTCATTCAGGATCTTCCGGAGGGTGTCCGCATCACGCTCTACTCCCAGGGCGAATTCACGGATTTGTGCCGCGGTCCGCATCTTCCGTCGACGGGGCTTGTGAAGGCGTTCAAGCTTCAGAGCGTGGCGGGAGCGTACTGGCGCGGGGATTCCGCCGGACCGATGCTGCAGCGCATTTACGGAACGGCTTTCCTCAAGAAGCTGGAGCTGGAGGAGCATCTGCATCTGCTGGAGGAGGCGAAGAAAAGGGATCATCGCAAGCTCGGCAAGGAGCTCGGCTTGTTCATGTTCTCCGAGGAAGCGCCGGGCATGCCTTTTTACCTGCCGAACGGAATGACGATCCGTACGGAGCTGGAGGAATTTGCCCGAGATCTGCAGCGCAAGCGGGATTACGACGAGGTGCGGACGCCGCTCATGATGAACAAGCGCCTGTGGGAGGAATCCGGGCACTGGGACCATTACAAGGACAACATGTATTTCGCGCAGGTGGATGAAGCGGAATTCGCGCTCAAGCCGATGAACTGTCCGGGCCATATGCTGGTGTTCAAAAACAGCCTCCATTCCTATCGCGAGCTGCCGATCCGCATCTCCGAATTCGGCCAGGTGCACCGCCATGAGTTCAGCGGCGCGCTCAGCGGCATGACGCGCGTGCGCACGTTCTGCCAGGACGACGCCCATCTGTTCGTGCGGCCGGATCAGATCGAGAACGAAATCGCGTCGATCATGGAGCTCATCGACTATGTATACACGGTATTCGGCTTCACGTACGAGATCGAGCTGTCGACGCGGCCCGAGGATTCCATGGGCTCGGAGGAGCTGTGGGAGGAGGCGGAGCGTTCCCTGAGGCAGGTGCTGGAGAGCCGCGGCGTGAAGTATCGGCTGAATGAGGGCGATGGCGCCTTTTACGGGCCGAAGATCGACTACCACATCAAGGACGCACTCAAGCGAAGCTGGCAGTGCGGCACGATCCAGCTGGACTTCCAGATGCCGGAGAAGTTCGGCCTGTCCTATGTGGGAGAGGATGGAGGCAAGCATGCGCCGGTCGTCATCCACCGCGCCGTATACGGGTCGATCGACCGGTTCATGGGCATTCTGACGGAGCATTACGAGGGGGCGTTCCCTCTCTGGCTGGCGCCTGTGCAGGTCAAGCTGCTGCCGGTGTCCGACAAGCATCTCGATTACGCGCTGAGGGTTCAAGCACAGCTGCGCGAAGCCGGGATCCGGGTCGAATGCGATGTTCGCACGGAAAAGCTCGGCTACAAGATCCGGGAAGCTCAGCTGCAGAAGATTCCGTATATGCTTGTGCTTGGCGAACAGGAAGCCGCATCCGGCAGCGTGTCTGTGCGAAGGCGCGGGGAAGGCGATCTCGGCTCCATGAGCATGGAGGAGCTGATCCGGAGCATCCGGGCGGAAATCGAGGTCCTGCGGGGAGGAGCGGCGCATGCTGATTGATCTGACCCATGCGGTGCGCCATGAGCTGCCCGTCTATCCGGGCGACCGGGAGACGGTCCTCATCCAGTCCAGCGAGATCGGCCGCGACGGCTGCAACAACCACCTCCTGACGGTCAATATGCATGCGGGCACCCATATCGACGGGCCGATGCATCTGCTCGACGTTCACGATCATCTGAGCGGATATTCACTGGAATCGTTCATCGGGGAAGGCTGCCTGATCGAGGCGGAGGGGCTCGGAACGGAATCCTGATCGCGGAAAATTTGACCGGCTTGGAGAAGCTGCCGGCCAGGGAGCGTTCGAGGTCATCGCTCTTCCGCTCAAAATCGAAGCCGACTCGGCGCCGGCGCGGGTCGTCGCGCGTACGCTTGAATAATAAAGCCTAAAGCAATCGAAGCCCGAATGCCCAGCGATATGCGGCATTCGGGCTTTTATTTATTCTATTTTTCCAAAAATATAGGAAGAGTTGTTACGTGTATACCTAGAAATATGATGTATAAAAAAGGGCATGGACGTTGCTCGATATACTGGACGAATGGAAGGTAGAAGGCGTCCTTCGGCAGAAAGCTGCTCTTCAAGCGCGTCCACGATCCACGAGTGGAAGAAAGAAGCTTAATATGTCGGCAACCCGGTTTATGAAAGGCAATAAGGACGGAAAGCAAATGCGAGAGGACTGCCATGAGTGAAAGCAAGCAGAAAAACCCGGCTATGGACCGGGAGCTGGAGAAAGCCGAAAAGGCTGTTCGAGGCAACGCGAACGCTCATTTTCACTATCGACTTGGCCGAGCTGCGCTCGGATACCCGGTGCGGGCGACGACTTTGCTGCTGATTACCGGCGTTGCGGCCTATTTCCTGTTTCGGTAGACTCAGTAATTCCAAGCTATGCATCGTCCGGCAGCTCTAGGGAAAGCTTCTCTGCTCCGGGATAAGAAAATCAATTCAAACGGCCGCTCGACAGAGCGGCTTTTAAGCATTCGAATGAAAGGTCAGCAAGGTTTCTTTCTCATTTTCCATTCAAACGCAACCCAGTTCCCCCTATGACCGACGAAGCGTTCGTCGCCGCACATTTTTACCTGTTGAGCGAGCCTGCCAGCGTAGAAATGAACATGAGGTCCGTAATTCAGCACATCGCTAAACCGATCGGAGAAGCCCATAATAAATAGGCGAGACCGCTCCGGTGCACAAAGGCTCTAGTCCGAAAGGGGGTAGACAGCCATTCCGGACTGTTATCGCAAAAAACCGCTGCGGGGAGGGTTGAAGGCTGCGGCATGATGCCGCAGAGATTTGTAAGCGTTTACGGCTTGTCTTCTATCATTCTTTCTATTAATAAGGAGGCAATTGACGAATGGCAAAAACGAAACGCGCCTCGATGCTGCTGCTGGCATTGGCGCTGATCTTCGGATCGCTGTCGCTGCGTCCGAATGCGGCCGAGGCGGCGACGAACCTGGCGCTCGGCAAGTCTGTCGCGGCAAGCGGCTACGCGGATGTCTACCAGGCATCGAACATCAACGACGGCAATGCATCGACCTATTGGGAAAGCGTCAACAACGCCTGGCCGCAATGGGTCCGGATCGACCTCGGAAGCTCGCAGAGCGTCGGCCAAGTCGTCCTGAAGCTGCCTTCGGGATGGGAAGCCCGCACGCAGAACATCCTCATCTCCGGCAGCACGAACGATTCTTCTTACACCACGCTCAAAGCGGCTGCGAACTACACCTTCGATCCTGCCAGCGGCAATGCAGTCACCGTCTCGTTCACAGCGGCAAGCGTGCGCTATGTGAAGCTGACCGTCACCTCCAACACGGCTTGGCCGGCGGGCCAATTCTCGGAATTCGAGATCTACGGCGGAACCGCCCCGACACCGACACCAACCCCGACACCGACACCGACACCGACACCGACACCGACACCGACACCGACACCGACACCAACACCGACACCAACACCAACACCAACACCAACACCAACACCAACGGTCACCCCGACCCCGACAGCTACCCCGACCCCGGGTCCCGGCTCGAATCTGGCTCTAGGCAAGCCTATCTCGGCCAACTCGACGGTCTATACCTTCGTGGCGGCCAACGCCAATGACGGCAACACGGCTACTTACTGGGAAGGCGCCGGAGGCTCCTATCCCAACACGCTGACCGTCAGCCTGGGGGCGAATGCAACGCTCAGCTCCGTCGTACTGAAGCTGAACCCGGATTCGTCCTGGGGCAAGCGCACGCAGACGATCCAGGTGATGGGCAAAGCCCAGAATGGAAGCTCGTTCACGAGCCTCGTCGGCGCCAAGGACTATGTCTTCGATCCGGCTTCGGGCAACACGGTGACGATTCCCGTCTCCGGCACGGCGAGCGACGTGCAGCTGGTCTTCACGGCCAACACCGGCTCCTCCGCCGGCCAGGTCGCCGAGTTCCAGGTCATCGGAACGCCGGCTCCCAATCCGGATCTCACCGTAACGAGCCTCTCCTGGACTCCGGCTTCCCCCGTGGAAACGGACTCCGTGACGCTCACCGCAGCCGTCCGCAATATCGGTACGGCATCTTCGGCCGCCACCAAGGTCAACTTCTACCTCGGCAGCGCCTTGGCCGGTACGGCCGATGTGGGCGCGCTTGCAGCAGGCGCTTCCGTCAACGTGCCGCTGAGCATCGGCGCCAAGGATGCGGGCTCCTATCAAGTGACCGCCAAGGTCGACGAGAACAACGCGGTCATTGAACTGAACGAGAACAACAACAGCTTCACGGCCGCTTCGGCGCTTGTTGTCAGCCCCGTTTCGAGCTCCGATCTCATCGCTTCCAGCGTGAGCTGGAGCCCGGGCAACCCGGCTGCCGGCAACACGGTCAGCTTCTCCGTCACCCTCAAAAACCAAGGAACGGCGGCATCCGCGGCAGGCGCTCACGGCATTACGCTGACGCTGTCGGACGCCACGAGCGGCGCTGTGCTGAAAACGCTGACCGGCTCCTACAACGGCACGCTTGCCGCAGGAGCTTCGACGGCTCCGATCAGCCTCGGCACCTGGACGGCCGTGAACGGTAAATATACCGTCAAAACCGTCATCGCCGTCGACGGCAACGAGCTGCCGGTCAAGCAGGCGAACAACACGAGCACGCAATCGTTCTTCGTCGGACGCGGCGCGAACATGCCTTACGACATGTACGAAGCCGAAGACGGCGTGACGGGCGGCGGCGCCTCCGTCGTCGGGCCGAACCGCAACATCGGCGACATCGCCGGCGAAGCTTCCGGCCGCAAGGCGGTTACGCTGAACTCGACCGGCAGCTATGTGCAGTTCACGACCAAGGCCAGCACGAACACGCTCGTCGTGCGCTTCTCCATTCCGGATGCTCCCGGCGGAGGAGGCATCGATTCCACGCTGAACGTCTACGTCAACGGCAGCTTCTCCAAGGCGATCCAGCTGACGAGCAAGTACGCCTGGCTGTACGGCAATGAGACGAACCCGGACAACAGCCCTTCTTCGGGCGCTCCGCGCCATATCTATGACGAAGCCAACATGATGTTCGACACGACGATCCCGGCGGGCAGCACGATCAAGCTGCAGAAGGATGCGGCCAACACGACGAACTACGCGATCGACTTCATCAATCTGGAGCAGGTCGCCCCGATCGCCAACCCGAACCCGGCGAAGTACGTCGTTCCGGCCGGCTTCACGCATCAGGACGTGCAGAACGCGCTGGATAAATTCCGCATGGATACGACGGGAACGCTGGAAGGCGTCTACCTGCCGGCGGGAACGTATTCGACCTCGAACAAATTCCAGGTATACGGCAAGCCGGTCAAAATTGTCGGCGCAGGACCATGGTATACACGCTTCACGGCGCCGGCCGCCCAGGACAATACCGATATCGGCTTCCGCGCCGAGGCGACGGCGAACGGCTCGACCTTCTCCGGCTTCGCCTACTTCGGCAACTATAAGAGCCGCATCGACGGACCGGGCAAGGTGTTCGACTTCTCCAACGTCGCGAACATGACGATCGACAACATCTGGACCGAGCATCAGGTGTGCATGTACTGGGGAGCCAACACCGACTACATGACGATCAAAAATTCCCGCATCCGCAACACCTTCGCCGACGGCATCAACATGACGAACGGCAGCACGAACAATCTCGTCTCCAACATCGAGGCGCGCGCGACGGGCGATGACAGCTTCGCGCTGTTCTCGGCCATCGACGCAGGCGGAGCGGACGAGAAGGACAACATTTTTGAAAACCTGACCTCGATCCTTACTTGGCGCGCGGCAGGCCTGGCTGTGTACGGCGGGTACGGCAACACGTTCCGCAACATCTACATCGCCGACACGCTCTGCTACTCCGGCATCACGATCAGCTCGCTCGACTTCGGCTATCCGATGAACGGCTTCGGCGCTTCGCCGACGACCAACCTGCAGAACATTTCAGTCGTCCGCTCCGGCGGCCATTTCTGGGGACAGCAGGTATTCCCGGCCATCTGGGTATTCTCGGCCTCCAAAGTGTTCCAGGGCATCCGGGTGAGCGATGTGGACATCATCGACCCGACTTATGTCGGCATCATGTTCCAGACGAACTATAGCGGAGGCCAGCCTCAAAACCCGGTCACCGACACGATCTTCACGAACGTCTCGATCTCCGGCGCGCAGAAGAGCGGCGATGCCTACGACGCCAAGTCCGGCGTAGCCATCTGGGCCAATGAAATGCCGGAACCGGGCCAAGGGCCGGCAGTCGGCTCCGTGACGTTCAACAATCTGAAGCTGACGAACAACTTCACGAATATCAAGAACACGACGTCGACGTTCAAGATTAACGTCAACTGAAGCACATCATGAGCCCATCGGGCTCGTGAAAGGTTGGGATTCCGTTCCGCTGAACCTGTCGGATAAGAACGCGGATCGGACCATAGGCCGCCGGAGAGGAATGCTTTCCGGCGGGCTTTTTTTTGCCGTGACAGGCTGAACGATGATCGGCCGGAATTTCCTTGGGCCCGCTCCCTGGCAGGAACGATGGAGAGAATAGCGAATTTAATGGAAAAGTCCCTATCGGCAAGACAGGGGAGCGACATCCGGAGGCTGCCGGCGGACCATGCCGAAGCCCGATGACTGGAGGCGAAGAGCATTCGTAAACTGTTCGAATACAACTGGCAGGTTCGCCGGGATTGGCTGGACTGGTGCAAGACGGTAAACGAGGAAGAGCTGATGAAAAGACGGACCGGCGGCATCGGATTCATTCTTCCGACGCTGTATCACATTGTGGCCGTCGAGTATGGCTGGATTTGCGGCGGAATCCAGGAAAGAGCGGTTGATATTCCTCCGTTCGGAGAAGTGGCGAGCCTTCGGCAACTAACCGAATTCTCCGCCTCCTGCCACGCGGAGCTCGCTCCGTTCGTGCATGATTGGAACGACAGCATGGATGACCGCATCATGATCGACATCACGGATGAAGGAGAGCGTGTTCCCCATACCTACGGCGAGGTGATGCGGCATCTGATCGCCCACGAAATCCATCACGCCGGGCAATTGTCCGTATGGTCGCGGGAGCTAGGAAAAGAGCCGGTTACGGCCAACTTGATCGGCAGAGGGCTGTTCGAAATGCGGGTTTGATCGTACCGACCGGCGCATCCGCATAAAGATTCGATAGCGTCTGCAGCGGCAACAATCGGCGGAAGAGCAAGCCCTGCCGACTACCGGGAAACGAAGCGCTGAATAATCCATTCATGGGAATGAAAAGAACCGGCAAAGAGACGGGCTCGTGAGCCCTTGCTCTTGCCGGTTCTTTTCATTAGTGTTCCATGGATACGGCGGTTGGCTACTTCGATTGGCCGCGCAGCTCCGCATCCTTGGGGAGCAGCAGGGTGAAGATGCCGAGAAGAGGCAGATAAGAGCAGATTCTCATGACCAGGCCGATGCTGGTCGCGTCCGCGATCTCGCCGAGCAAGGCGGAGCCGAGTCCGCCAAGCCCGAAGGCTAGGCCGAAGAACAGGCCGGAGACGAGGCCGATCTTGCCCGGGAGCAGCTCTTGGGCGTAGACGACGATGATCGAGAAGGCGGAGGAAAGCACGAACCCGGCGCATACGCACAGGACAGCCGACCAGAACGGATTCGCATAAGGAAGCATGAGGGAGAATGGAGCGGTTCCCAGGATGGAAAGCCAGATGATGTTGCGGCGGCCGAAGCGGTCTGCAAGCGGTCCGCCGATGAACGTTCCGATTGCGGAAGCGACAAGGAAGGCGAACAGGTACCACTGGGCCGACTGCTTGCCGATGCCGAAATCGTCGATCAGGTAGAGCGAGTAGAAGCTGGTGAAGCTCGACAGGTATACATGCTTGGAGAAGACAAGGAGCACGAGGACGCCGATGGTGAATTTCACCTTTCCCGAAGACAGCTTGGGCATGGCGGCGCTTGCTGCAGCAGCCTTGGGGCGGGGAGCGGCGCTGATGGAGCCGTACCAGCGCGCGACGACGGTCTGGATCGCGATGCCGGCCAGAGCGGCTATCACGAACAGCAGCACTCCTTTCTGGCCAAGCGGAATGAAGATAAGCGCCGTCATGACAGGACCGAGCGCGCTCCCGATATTGCCTCCGACCTGGAAGATCGACTGGGCGAGCCCTCTGCTGGTGCCTGCAGCCAGATAAGCGACGCGCGAGGATTCGGGATGGAAGACAGCCGAGCCGACGCCGATCGCCGTCACGGACAGGAGAATAGCGGCGAAGCTTGGCGCAAGAGAGAGGCCGATCACCCCGATGAGCGTGAAGCAGACGCCGAGCGGCAGGATGTAGGGGCGAGGCTTCTTGTCGGCGAACAGGCCGACGAGCGGCTGCAGGAACGAAGCGGTTATATTCATCATGAATGCGATCAGGCCGATCTGACCGTAGCTGAGCTGCTGCGTCTCGCGAAGGACGGGAAAGAGAGCGGTCACGGTCGACTGCATGGAATCGTTGAGCAAGTGAACCGTGCTGATCATGAATAGAATCGGGAATAGGGTCGCATTCGTCGATAGTTTGCGGGCGACAGCTTGTGACATGGTTTCGGTTCCTCTCCGTTCCAATGGTCTATCATTCAATCTATCTTTCTATTTATCTATCTCTCTGCACTTGCATCGGGCATAACCAGGCACGGTCAGGCTCCATCCCTCGCCGAATTGCCGTCAAGGAATATCCCAGCCATAATCATGGCGGTAGCGGTCAAGCAGCTTCTCATAGTCGGAGCCGTAGGCTTCGGCCAGCTGGGGACCGAAGTCGCGCTCCATGTCCATCATCAGAAGGTCGTGATGGAACGCCTGCAGGAGCATGCCGGATACGGACGGATGATCCGTCTCCAGGGCGGACGGCTTGCCGGGCTCGTTGAAGCTGCCGAGCAGACCGTCCTTCCAGTCGCAGAGGATGTAGAAGCCTCGGGATGTGCCCGGCAGCCACATTTCCATCCGCTTATGGGTGAAGACATGCTTCAGCCCGCTCTCCGCCTTGCCGATCGTAATCACGATCACCGTCTTGCCTCGGCTTTCGGCTTCAGCCAGCATAGGCTCCAATACCGGGAAGTCCTCGCTCCAAATATCGACGACGATGGTGCGGCTCGCCCCGGCGATCAGCCGGCGGATCGCCGTCCGCATATTGCCTTCGCCCGTCCAGCTGTAGAAGCCCGGGGCAGGCGGCTGGGGCTTCAAATCGCGCTCCAGAATGCCGGCATTCTCCTCGAACTCCGAACGCAGCTGGCGGATGACATCCTCGATAGGAATCGCAGCGTACATGGATGTTTCGCCCTCCGATACCCGGCAGATTCCCTTCTCTACGAGCGACCTCAGAGCCGCATAGACATTCGTGCGCGAGACGGACACTCTCTTGGCGACTTCGTAGCCGGACAGGACAGGCTCTTCATGCAGCGCCAGATAACAGCGGGCTTCCAGCTCGGACATGCCGAGCCTCTTGAGTCGATCGATCATCGCAACCTCCTATATGTAGTCGTATTAATGAATACTACTAATTTGAATAAGCTGATTATGCCATTGAATCCAATTTTTCGTCAACAACAAAATGGCCGCCGGCGTCGAACGGCTCCATCCGATTTTTTTTCAGGCAGCTTTCGGTCCAATTCGCAGCATGTCCGTTTTTTTGCTGCCGGCGGACATCGGTTAGGATCAGCCGAAGCACTATGGTAAAGTAATAAGATAACGCACTTCCGCCCTTTAGGGGCAAGACTGTACATAAGGAGCTTGGTTGCCTCATGGAAATCTTCATCATGGTGATGGCGCTGCTGGTCCTGATCGGGGTCTCCAACATCATCAACCGCTTCATTCCGTTCGTCCCGGTGCCGATCATTCAGATCGCGCTCGGCATCGCAGCCGCTTATTTCCCGTGGCTGCATCATGTGCCGCTGAATCCGGAGCTGTTCTTCGTGCTGTTCATCGCGCCGCTGCTGTTCAATGACGGCAAGATCACGCCTCGAGAGGAGCTGTGGAAGCTGCGCTCCTCCATCCTGCTGCTGGCGCTCGGCCTCGTGTTCGCGACCGTGCTCGTGGCCGGGCCGTTCATCCACTGGATGATTCCCGCCATCCCGCTCTCGGCGGCGTTCGCGCTGGCGGCGATCCTGTCCCCGACAGATGCCGTCGCCGTCGGCTCCATCGCGAGCCGGGTCAAGCTGCCGGGCAGCATCCTGCGCCTGCTGGAGGGCGAGGCGCTCATGAACGACGCCTCCGGCCTCGTCGCCTTCAACTTCGCCATCGCGGCGACGGTGACCGGCTACTTCTCGCTGACCAGCGCCGTCGGAAGCTTTTTCGTCATCGCGCTTGGAGGTCTGGCGCTCGGCGCCGCTCTCGGCTTCGCTGTCGTCTGGCTGCGCGTCTGGCTGCGCCGCTGGGGGATGGAGGACGTCACGGTCCATATGCTGATCCTCATCCTGACGCCGTTCGTCATCTATCTCGCGGCGGAGCATCTGCATGTCTCCGGCATCCTGGCGGTCGTGGCCGCAGGCGTCGTCCATGCCATCGAGAGGGACCGGATGGGTCCGTCCACGATCAAGCTCAACGTCGTCTCCGACAGCACCTGGTCGGTCATCATCTTCTGCCTCAACGGCCTTGTGTTCATGCTGCTCGGCCTTGAAATTCCAGAAGTCATCCAGGTGGTCTGGGAGGATCCGAACTACAACAACGGCAAGGTCATCGGGTATATTCTCGCCATTACGGCGCTGCTGCTCCTGCTCCGGATGGCATGGGTATGGGCCAACGAACGCAAGTTCAAGACGTCGCTGCTGACTGCCTTGTCCGGGGTGCGGGGAGCGGTGACGCTGGCGGGCGCGTTCTCCATTCCGCTCTTCCTCGGGGATGGCTCCGTGTTTCCGGAGCGCAACCTGATCCTCTTCATCTGCGCCGGCGTCATCCTGATCACGCTGCTGCTCGCCAGCGTCATGCTGCCGCTGCTGACACGCTCGTCCGAAGACGGCAAGACCAAGGATATGGAGGCGGCGTCCAAGGAAGCGGAGCGCCGCGCGCGCATTCTGGTGCTGGATGCAGGGCTGAGGACTGTGCAAGGGGAAATGCGCGAGGACAACCAGGCGGCGGCTCTTGAGCTGCGCGCCGATTATGTCCAGCGCATCCAGCAGCTGCGGCTCGGCCTCGCTTCGGAGGCGGAATCCAGAAGCGCCGTCGTCGACCTGCGCCTGCACGCTCTCGAGGCGGAGCGCAAGGTTGCCCGCGAATGGCTGGAGGACGGCAGAATCACGCCCGACATGGAGGAGGCCTTCCAGCATTATCTCAACCGCGTCGAGCTTGCCTTGACGAACCGGGTCAAGCTGCTGGCTACGCTGCTCTACGGCTTGTTCCTCCGCCTGTTCACCAAGCGGGGGAGGCACCGCAAGGCCAAGCTGAAGGGAACCCGGAGCAAGGAAGCCTATCTGGAGCTCAAGCAAGCCTCGGTCAAGGCGGCCGGGGAACGGATCAAGGAGCTGGAAGGCCGTTACAGCAAGGATATCGTGCTTGCCATGGTGGCGCATTACCGCGAGCTGGAGCTCCGACTATGCAGCGGCCAAGCCGCGCTCGGCCGCCCGCTGGGCTCCAAGGAAGGACGCAAGGAGCTGGAGCAGAAGGCCGTCCAGGCCGAGCGCAATGAAATCCAGCGCTTGTTCGAGAGCGGGGACATCGACCGGAAGCTTGCAGGCAAGCTGAGGGTTTACGTCAATTACCGGGAAGCAAGCTTGCATGAGAACGACGAAGTGGGGGCTCATGCGCATTAGGCGGATGCGGTTATTCCTGCTCGACATGGGCTGTGCCAGGACACGAGCCTCGTTCGGGCCGGCAACGGAAGAGCGGGAGTCTGGACCGGCAGGGCAGAGGCATTCATGAAAGGGGACTCGAGCCGCATGGACGGAATTCGGGAGCAGAAGCAAATGCGAGAGCAAGTGCAAGAGCAAGTGCAAGAGTCGGAGCCGATCCGGTTTATTCCCATGGACGCCAGCCACTACGACGACTCCATCTCTCTGTGGAAGCGGATGGACGGGCTGGTGCTGAGCGGAGCCGATTCGCGCGAGGCGATCTCGGCCTACTTGGAGCGGAACCCCGGCCTGAGCCTGGTCGCCGCATCCGGAGGCAGAGTCGTCGGCACGCTCATGGCGGGCCATGACGGAAGGCGCGGCTGGCTGTACCACCTGGCCGTAGACCCGGAATTCCGGGGAAGAGGCATAGGCGGCGAGCTCGCGGAGAGATGCCTGCGCGGACTCGGAGAAGCCGGCATCGAGCGTTGTTATCTCATGGTCATGGAGAGCAACGGCGGGGGAGCGGCTTTCTGGACGAAGGCCGGCTGGGAGAAGCGGGACGGCATTCTGCTTTTTTCCAGGGATCCGGAGAAGCCGCCTGCCGGCGCGGACAGATCGGTAGCCTCCGTCTCCAAGGAAGGGAAGAGGGCCGGAAGCAGCTGCAGCTGCTGAGCCTGGCAGGCAAATCCGAACATGGAAGGGCGTGGCGGTTGATGCAGACAACAAAGCTGCCGAAGGAACAGAAGAAGCAGCTCATCGGAGAGCTGCAGCATTATTTCCTCATGGAAAGGGACGAGGAGCTCGGAGAGCTGCCCGCGGAGCTGATGCTGGACTTCATGCTCTCGCTGCTGTCGCCGGTCATCCGCAATCAGGCTGTCGAGGATGCCGTCCGGACCGTGCGCGAGCGGATGGGGGCGCTGGAGGAGGACCTGTACTCCCTTCAGCAAGCGAGCCGGACGGCGCGGAAATGACCCGCAGCTTGGATAGCTACCGTCCGCTTGAAAGGAACGGCGGCTGAAAAACGAAGCTGAACTGAACCGCAGCTGAAAAAGCCGCAATCGGAAAAGAATTCAACAAGCCTGTCCTGCTGCCGGTATATCCAGCGCGGGACAGGCTTGTTTTTCAATACATGTTCTTGCCGTAGAAAATCTCGTCCATCTCGCCCTTGAGCTTCTCGGTGATCTCCTGCTGCTCTTCCCCGCTCAGCTTGTCCTTCGTATAGCCGAACAAGTAGTTGTTGAGATCGAACTGCTTCAGCTTGCACTTCGTGTGGAAGATGTTCTCCTGGTAGACGTTGACGTCGATCATGTGGAACAGGTCCTTCGCCTCGTCCGGAATGTAATTCTGGATGGAGCTGATGTCGTGGTCGATGAACAGCTTATGTCCGGTAATGTCGCGGGTGAAGCCCCGCACCCGGTAGTCCAGCGTCATGATGTCCGTATCGAAGGAGGAGATGAGGTAGGTCAGCGCCTTCAGCGGGCTGATCTCGCCGCAGGTGGACACGTCGATGTCCGCGCGGAATGTGCTGATGCCTTCGTCGGGGTGGAATTCGGGATACGTATGGACGGTGATATGGCTCTTGTCGAGCTGAAGGACGACGTTGGAGGGCATCGGTCCCGGAGATTCGCCGAACGTGCCTTGGGGAACCTGCACGACGGGGCCTTCGGAGACGAGCAGCGTGACGCTGGCGCCCTGCGGCTCGTAATCCTGCTTGGCCGTATTGAGCACATGCGCCCCGATGATATCCGACACATGATGGAGGATATGGTTGAGACGGTCGGAGTTGTACTGCTCGTCAATGTAAGCGAGGTAGGCCTCGCGCTCCTGCTTGTTGCGTGTGTAGCATATATCGTACATGTTGAAGCTCAGCGATTTGGTCAGGTTGTTGAACCCGTGAAGGGCGATGACCTGCTCGTGTGTCAGTTTCATCCGGCAATCCTCTCCTTTGCGCGCCTGTGCCAAGTTATTCGTACTATTACCCCGGCCTGCAAAAGTTTACCCTCGGCCCTTCTTGCCGGTTCCGGGGAGCATAGGGGGAGAAGCGGGAGCGCAGCCAACTACGTCTAGAGCGCCAAGCATGCAAAGGCCGCAAGGCACGCGAAGCAGGCCAAGCCGTTGCCAGATCGGCATGTTGAAGACGAGACGGCTCCCCACCCCAGCTTGCTCCTTCAGCACAGGAGACAGGTTTTTCTCGGCCCAGCCTCAGGTTCGGGGGACAGGCCTTATCAGCCCTGCGCCTTGGGCACGGGCGGCACCGCTTGCTCCGCCTTGCCGCCGCCCCGCCTGCGCGAAGCCCGGTCAGCCGGATCGAACCGCTTCTGCACGTACCCGAGCACGATGTCGGCGACGATGGCGAGCAGGGCGGCAGGAAGCGCTCCGGCATAGATGCGCAGCGAATTCTGGCCGTTGATGCCGGCGTACACTTCGCGGCCGAGGCCGTCGCCGCCGACGAGCGGGGCGATCGTGGCCACTCCGATGGCGATGACGGCCGCGATGCGGATGCCGGTCATCATGTAGGGCAGCGACAGCGGCATGCGCACGCTCCACAGCAGCTGCCAGCGGCTCATGCCGACGCCGCGGCCCGCTTCGAGAAAGCTGCTGCCGACCTGCTGCAGCCCGACATAGGTGTTGCGCACGATCGGGTTGAGGGAGTACAGGAAGAGGCCTGCCATGACGGTCGTGTTGCCCAGACCCATCCAGAGCATGAGCAGGACGAGCATCGCGAGGCTCGGCACGACCTGAAGGATGCCGGTGATCGCCAGAATGATCCGGGCGAGCGGCCTGCTCCTGGTGCAGAGGATGCCGAGCGGCACGCCGGCCGCAAGCGCGAGCAGCACGCCGGCCGCCACCAGCTGCACATGCTGGATGAAATATTCGGACAACAGGCCGCGGTTGCGGTACAGATAGTTCCAGAAGTCGGCAAGCGTCTCTCGCTGCTCCGGCATTATGGAATCAGTCCTTTCTCCTTCAGGTAGGCGAGCGCGACTTCGCGCTCGCTCTTTTTCTCGATGTCGACCTTGTAGTTGAGGCTCACCATCGTGTCCCGGTCCATCGTGCCGAACAGCGGGGCGATCGCTTGCTTGATCTCCGGATGGCGGGCTTCCATGTCCTTGCGCATGACGGCCGACGCATCATAGGGCGGGAAGAAATGCTTGTCGTCCGCCAGCGTGGCCAGATCGAACGCTTTCAGCCGGGCGTCGGTCGAATACGCGAGCACGATGTCGACCTGCTTGTTCTTGACGGCGGAATATACGAGGCTCAGCTCCATCGGATAGGACTTGGCGAAGGAAATGCCGTACGTTTTCTGGAAAGCCGGGTAGCCGTCGCTGACCCGCTCCAGCCAGGAGGTGTCCACGCCGAAGCGCATGGAGGCGGCGTCCGGCTTGATGTCGGATATGGTCTTGTAGCCTTTTTGCTCCGCGACTTCGCGCCGGACGGTGAAGGCATACGTGTTCTCGAAGCCGAGCGGATCCATCCAGTCGAAGCCGAAATACTTGTCGAAGCCTTCCTTGGCTTGGCGCAGCACCTCGGCGCGGTCCTTGGTCGGCTTCACGGGAAAGTGGTTGTTGAAGATCTCGCCGGAATACAGTGTGGCCAGATCGACGTCGCCCCTGTCGAGCGCGCTGAATACGAGCGGGCTGGCCGCCAGGTCGGGAATGACCTTCACCTGCAGATCCGTGCCGCGTTCTATGAGGGCTTTGTACATTTCCGCCAGAATCTTCGTTTCGGTAAAGGTCTGGGCGCCGATCCGCAGGTCCGCCTTGCCCGTGCAGCCCGACGCCGGCAGGAGGAGCGCAAGCAGCAGCGGCAGCGCCGCCATGCGGGCGGCCCTTCCGGAGCATTCCGGCTTCTCCGGCCGGCTTGCCGCCTTCAGGAACGCGGACCGATCCGCCGCCCGCCTCATCGCCTTCAGGAACGCGGACCGATCCGCCGCCTGCCTCATCGCCTTCAGGAACGCGGACCGATCCGCCGCCTGCCTCATCGCTTTCAAGAACTCGGACCAATCCTTTGGCCGGCTTATTGCCGCAAGGCGCGCCATCCAATCCGCGGACATGACTGTCCGATATCTGCTCCTCACGCGGCTGCGCCTCCCCTCAAGCCGAAGCGGCGGGTCAGGGCGCCTTCGATCCAGCCGAGCAGCAGATCGGCTATCAGCGACAGAGCGATCGCACCGAGCGCACCGGCGATGATGAGATAGGGCTGGTTGACGCCCATGCCGGAGACGATGAGCTGGCCGAGGCCGCCGGCTCCGATCAAGGTCGCGAGAGTGGCCCAGCTGATGACGTAGACGGTCGTCAGCCGGATGCCGGACATGATGTACGGCACGGCCAGCGGAAGCTGGACGCGCAGCAGCCGCTGAGCGGACGAATAGCCCATGCCGCGCGCCGATTCCAGCACATGGGGATCGACGCTGCGGAAGCCTTCATAGGTATTGCGGAGCACCGGCATGATGGAGTAGAGCAGCAGCGCCAGCACCGCCGGCTTGACGCCGATGCCCATGAGCGGAATCAGGATGGCGAGCAGCGCTAGGCTCGGAATCGTCTGCAGCAGGTTGGCTGCGAAGAACACAGCGCTGTTCAGCCAGCGAATTCGGTTGTAGACGAGCAGCACGCCGAGCGGCAGTGAGATGGCGCAGCCAAGCAGCACGGCGGCGAGCGAGATGCCCAGATGCTCGCGCAGCGCGGTCAGGATGTCGGGAAAGCGGTCCCGGACAAAAGCAAAGAAACCGCTCATGAAGGATCCTTCCCTTCGTCATCCGAACGCTCCGGCGTCGTCCCTCTACCTTTATCTTTGGCTTCGCCCAAGCTTTCTTGGCGGCGGCTGCGGCTGTCCCACTCCGCATTGCCGCGGGCTCCTGGATCATCCATGTCCCTCTCCGCACTGCCGCGGACTCCTGGGTCTTCCATGTCGCTCTCCGAATCGCCGCGAGCTCCGGGTCCGTCGGAACCGGCGCCGCCGTCCGCAGCGGAACCGCCGTAACCTCTCGTTCCGGTATCCCCGTCCCGCTCCCCGTCGCTTCCATCGCCGAGCGACGGCAGCAGCTCCGCCAAGTGGCGGACGACGCTGCCGCGGGTAATGAGTCCGATGAAGCGTCCGCCCTCGTCCACGACAGCGACGTTATGCAGCCGGTGGCTGGCGAGCAGCTCGACGGCCTGCGCCAGCGGAGTGCCGGACTGGACGACGTAGCGCACGGGCATCATGACGTCGGACACGGTCTTCTCCTCTTCGCCGTACCGGTCCAGAACGTTGTAGATCGACACGCTGCCGAGCAGGCGCCGCTGGCGGTCCACGACGTAAAGGGAATCGACCTTGCGCCGCTCCATCGTCAGAATCGCCTCGGCCAATCCGCGGTTCGGATACGTGACGGCCGGCTGGGTGACCATGACGTCGTTGACGGAAGCGGAAGGGGAATCGATCGCAGCGTTCGCGCCTTCAAGCTGCAGCGCTTCTTCCTGTCCGACACCCGCATCCAGACGCTTCTGCCCGATGAAGGTGCGCACGAAGTCGTTGGCCGGCCGGCGGAGGATCCGATCCGGCGTATCGCTTTGCACGACTTCTCCGTCCTTCATGAGGACGATGCGGTCGGCGATCTTGAGCGCTTCGTCCATGTCGTGCGTGACGAAGATGATCGTTTTGTGCAGCTCCTGCTGGAGCCGCGCCATGTCTTCCTGGAGCTGCTCGCGGCTGAGCGGGTCGAGGGCGCTGAACGGCTCGTCCATGAGGATGACGTCCGGATCGGCCGCCAGCGCGCGGATGACTCCGACCCGCTGCTGCTGGCCGCCGCTCAGCTCCGAAGGATAGCGGTCCCGGTATTGGTCGGGATTAAGGCCGACCATCTCCAGCAGCTCGTCGACGCGGCTCGCGATCCGATCCTTGTTCCAATGCTTGAGGCGGGGAACGGTGGCTACATTGCGCGCGATCGTCATATGAGGGAACAGCCCTACGCTTTGGATGACGTAGCCGATGCTGCGGCGCAGCTCCACGGGATCGATCGAGGCGATGTCCTTGCCGTCGATCGTGATGGAGCCGCTGGTCGGAGCGACAAGGCGGTTGATGAGCCGCATCGTGGTCGATTTCCCGCAGCCGCTCGGTCCGATGAGGACGGTCATTTCGCCTTTGCGGAATTCGAGGTTGATATCTTTGAGGGCATGGAAGCCGTCGTCGTACTTCTTGTTGACATTCTTGATAACAATCATGGCACGCAACCTCCGCCCGATTCCTGAAGTGGTAGTTAAAGTATGGCCTTCCAGCGCCGTTTCATCCGCAGAAATTCCTTGCCGGCGACACTAGGGCCGGCCGGGCCGAAGCCTCCGCATCCGCGGCTGGACACGGTGATTTCGGGCTTCACCCAAGTTGCAGCCGCAGACGTATTGGCGCTGCTTCCCCGGTTAATGCTACAATTTAACTCTAGAGGAGGCGATTTGACGTGGCGTTTTGGCAGCCTTCCAAGTTGACGGTCTATCTGGTCGCCGGCGTCGCGACTTATCCTTCCACGTTTCAGGAATGCAGGCGCATGCTGGATCGGCTCTTTGGCGAGCAGGGCACGGAGGTGTCCATGGAGGTTCTGTTTCCCTATGGCGATTATTCCCGCAAGCTGTGGCGGCAAGTATGGGAGGTCCGGTCGGATCTGACCCGGCTGCTGTTCCCGAGCCGGATCGGAGCCCGCGCTATGATCCGCGATCTCGGGCGCTCCTATGCGGGCGGGCCGGTGCTGCTGCTCGGCCACAGCGGCGGAGGAGTCGCGGCATGCCGGGCCGCGCGGCTGCTGCTGGAGCAAGGCATTCCGGCGGATGACATCCGGGTCGTCCAGATCGGCTCTCCCCGGGTGCCGGTTCCGGATGAGCTGCAGGAGAGCAGCGCGTATTTCTACGCGCTCGACGGCAGAGGCCGGCCGGACGATCCCGTCACGCGGCTCGGGAGCTGGGGAGGCTGGCTGCGGCTGCCTGGCGGAATTCCGGCCTGGAACCGGATGCGCTACGCGCCGGGTTATGTGAAGGGGCTGCCGGTCATCGGCGGGCATACGAACTATTTTCGCCACCAGCTTCCCTATGTGGACGGAGACTCCCGCAGCAATCTCGACAAGACGATCAGCGCCGTGGCGGACTGGTTGAAAGGCGATCTGCCTTCCGTTAAACTGCAAAAAGGTAAGTAAATATATTTCGATTAGAGGAAGGGGCAAGCCCATGTACGAGATTCGCCGCAACGCGGACCGTTCCCATCGCGAGAACGAGTGGCTGAAGAGCAGCCAGAGCTTCAGCTTCGGGGATTATTATGAAGAGAGCAACCGCAGCTTCGGCTCCATGGTCGTGTTCAACGAAGATATCGTCGCCGGCGGCAGAGGCTTCGGCGCCCATCCGCATCGCGAGATGGAGATCGTGTCCATCGTCCTCAGCGGCAGGCTGAAGCACGAAGACAGCTCGGGCGGCAGCGCCGAGACGACCTACGGCGGCGTTCAGCGCATGACGGCCGGGACAGGCATCGTGCATTCGGAGGTCAATCCCGACCCGGACGAGCCGGTCCATTTCCTGCAGATCTGGTTCACTCCTGAGACCAGGAGACTGGAGCCGTCCTACGAGACGAGCTTTTTCGATCCGAAGTCCATTCATGGACAGCTGCTGCCGATCGTCTCCAGGGATGCGGCCGGACCGGGCGCTGCGGGCATCCATCAGGATGTGAACCTGTATCTGAGCGGGCTCGGCGGCGGCCAGGGCATCATCCACTACACGCGCGAAGAGCGCCTGCTGGCACTGTTCGTGCTGGACGGCAGCGTTACCGCGGAAGGCGTCGGCGGCGAGCTGGCCCAAGGCGATATGCTCCGGGCTTCGGCCCTCGACAAGCTGGAGCTGAAGGCGGGCCCGGACGGGACGCGGCTGCTGCTGATCGACATGGCGCCCGTCGGCAAGGGAGGCGATCCGGCATGAGCGGGCGGCTTCTGATCAAGCTGGTCATCGGCCGGACACTTCTCGATACAGGGGCGCATTCCCTTGCGTTCCAGGTGGAGGAGGGCGGCAGGGGATGGATCATCACGGTGTCCAACCTGGCCGCTGCCGACGCGTCCTATATCGGAGACAACATCGACCAGCTGAACTTCTTCCACTTTGTAAGCGACGATTCTTCCGGACTTATCCGCAAGTTCTGGCTGTACGACCTGGACAAGCCTTCATATGTGTACGATCCGGCGATGCAGGAAGCGGTATTCGAGGTGGATTCCAGGGTAGCTTATTCCAACGAGAAGGTGTAACCGCCCAGCAAGCGATTCCATAGGATAGGGAATGAGGAAGGAGGAAGGGCTTCATGGCAAATACGTATACGTATACGCGGCGCGAGGAAGTGGCCAATGCGGTCACGCATGGAATCGGCACGGCGCTGAGCGTCGCGGCACTCGTGCTGCTCATCGTGTTCGCGGCAGAGAAGGGAACGGCGCTGCATGTCGTCAGCTTCACGATCTACGGAGTGGCGATGCTGCTGCTGTATGCGGCTTCGACGCTGGTGCACAGCTTCCGGGAGGGCCGGGCCAAGCAGGTGATGGAGGTGCTGGACCACTCCTTCATCTACGTGTTCATCGCGGGCACTTACACGCCTCTGCTGTTCCACATGGTCGGCGGCAAGCTGGGATGGACGCTGTTCGGCGTCATCTGGGGGATCACGGTATTCGGCGTGCTGTTCAAATCGTTTTTCGTGACGAAGTTCCTGTTCACCTCGACGATCCTGTACATCGCGATGGGATGGCTGATCGTATTTGCCTGGGGTCCTCTCACGGCTCACCTCGCTCCCGGCGGCGTCACCCTGCTCATTGCCGGCGGACTGCTCTACACGGTCGGCACGGTCTTCTATGTATGGCGGGGGTTCCCGTACCATCACGCGGTATGGCATCTGTTCGTGCTGGCCGGCTCGGCCGTGCATTTCTTCGCGATTCTGCTCTACGTGCTTCCGTGGAGCTGATGCCGCCGTGTGCGACACGGCTGCCCGCAGCCGTTCGCAGAGGCAAAACAAAGAGGCTGTCCCGCAAGTCATGAACATGACTGAGGCAGCCTCTTTGTTTTGTCCGGCGCATCCCCCTACAGCATGTCGGAATCGATGATGCGCCAATGGAGGCGCACCGCCTGCTCCAGCTTCTCCGTGTCGCGGCTGCGGAACAGCTCGGCGATCTGGCGGTGCTCGCCGTTGATCTCCTGCAGGAGGGCGGCCAGTCTTTCCTTGTCCTCGCTGGCATAGGATTGGCGGAGGAATCCGTTCTTGAGCGAATCCAGCATCTCGATCAAGGTGGAGTTGCCGCATCTGCGGAGATAGTACTCGTGGAACTGCGCCTGATGCTCATAGTAACGGCTGAAGTCATAGGCATCCAGATCGTCCTGGATCGCCGCGACCAGATCGTCGAGCGCCTCAAGGTCCTTGTCGCTCAAGATATCGACCGCCAGCGTAGCGGCCAGCGAATCCAGCGTCGCGATCAGGAGGGAGTAGTCCTCCTTTTTTTTCTGGTCGAAGGCTTTGACGGTGAAGCCCCGTCGAGGCAGGTAGTCGAGCAGGTTGTCCGAGCTGAGCCGGAACAAAGCCTCGCGGGTAGGCGTCCTGCTGATGTCCAGCTTCTTGCAGATTTCGGCCTCGTTGATCTTGGAGCCGGGAAGCAGCGTTCCTTCCTGGATCCGCTGGGCGATGTACTCATAGACATGATCCTTGAGGGACTGGTATTTCGGCTGCATGCCTTCACTCCTCTATTGAAGCGTTGCTCGTTATCGGTGCATGGATATGCAATTTATTTGTATAAATACTCCATATGACACATATTATCATCGCTTTTAAGCTTCATCAAGGGCATAAAAGGAATAATGATGACAGTTGCATGTTCGGTTTATGCACATATATTCAGCTAATCAAGAAAATCATTGTTGGATTCCAATTTCTATGTTATTATTCCTTTCATACGCGATAAGCGCTTCCATACTTGTATATTGTATACAAATGAAGCGTGTTTTAACCGTCCGGCTCTCTTTTGGCCGGGTGGAGGCAGGGCGCCTGGATGTTTTCCGCATCCGGGATTTTTTATCCGACATATTGTATACAAAATACAATATGCAATTAAAGGAGCGAAAAAACATGCAATCCGCAGAAGCCATCGCTTTATCCGAGCGGCATGCCGCCCGCAACTACCACCCTCTGCCCATCGTCATCGAGAAGGCCTCCGGCGTCTGGGTGCACAGCCCGGAAGGCGAGCGCTACATGGACATGCTGAGCGCTTATTCGGCCCTGAACCATGGCCATCGGCATCCGGCGCTGATCGGGGCGCTGCAGGACCAGGCCGCCAAGGTGACGCTGACTTCCCGGGCCTTCCACAACGACGCGGCGGCCGCGTTCTACGGCAAGCTTGCCGGCTTCACGGGCAAGCCGAGAATCCTGGCCATGAATACGGGCGCCGAGGCGGTGGAGACGGCGCTGAAGGCCGCCCGCCGCTGGGGCTACACCGTCAAGGGAATCCCGGAGGATCAGGCGGAGATCATCGTCTGCGCGGGCAACTTCCATGGAAGAACCCTCGCGATCACCTCTTTCTCTTCGAGCGGGGAATACAAGAGAGGATTCGGCCCCTTCCTGCCGGGCTTCAAGCTCGTTCCTTACGGCGACCTGGAGGCGATGGAGGCGGCGGTCGGGGAGCATACCGCCGCCGTGCTCATCGAGCCGATCCAGGGAGAGGCGGGAATCGTCATTCCTCCGGATGGGTACCTGCGCGGAATCCGGGAGCTGTGCAGCCGCCGAGGCGTGCTCATGATCGCCGACGAGATCCAGACCGGCTTCGGACGCACCGGCAGGCGCTTCGCCTGCGATTGGGAAGAGGTGGAGCCGGACATGTACGTGCTGGGCAAGGCGCTGGGCGGCGGCATCATGCCGATCTCGGCCGTGGCGGCGGATGAAGGCGTGCTCGGGGTGTTCGAGCCGGGCTCGCACGGGTCCACGTTCGGCGGCAACCCGCTTGCCTGCGCGGTCGCCTCCGCAGCGCTGGGCGTGCTGGAGGACGAAGCTCTGGCGGAGCGTTCCGAGCGTCTCGGAGCCTATCTGCTGGAAAGGCTGCAGGCGATCCGGAGTCCCCGCATCCGGGAAATACGCGGCCGGGGGCTGTTCATCGGCATCGAGCTGGACCGTCCCGCGCGGAAGTATTGCGAAGCCTTGATGTCCAAGGGCCTGCTGTGCAAGGAAACGCATGAGACGACGATCCGTCTTGCTCCGCCTCTCGTCATTGCCGAGGAGGAGCTCGACTGGGCGCTCGAAAGACTGGCGGCAGTGCTTGAAGCCGACATCGACCACAAAGGAGACGGTAACGATGATGGACATGACGACCGGCATGAATGAACGGCTGCGGAACGGGCAGCGCAAGATCCAGCTGATTCGGGTGCCTTTCTGGCTGGGCGGGGGCCGTGCGGGCACGGAGCTTGGACCGGAGAGCATCATCGAGGCCGGACTCAAGCGACAGCTGAGGGCGATGGAGCTTGAGCTGGCGGAGGAATGGGAAGTCGACGTGCCGGGAGACGCCGTGGAGCCGGCCCCTTCCGGATGCTTGATGAAGCACAAGGCCGAAGTGGCGGAGATGGCCGGCCTGGTCGGAGAGAAGGTATATCGCAGCGTCAGTTCGGGGGCTTTTCCGCTCGTGCTCGGCGGAGACCACAGCGTCGCCATCGGAACGCTGGCCGGCCTCAGCGGCCATTACGGCAAGCTCGGGGTCATCTGGTTTGATGCGCATGGGGACCTGAACCACGAAGGCACGACACCCTCGGGCAACATGCACGGCATGGCTCTGGCGGCGGCGGTCGGACACGGCTCCTTCACGCTGGCTGACATTCCGGGAGCCGGGCCGCTGATCCGGCCCGGGAATGTCGTTCTCGTCGGCGTCAGGGAGCTGGATCCCGGTGAAAAGGAGTTCATCCGCTCGTCCGGCATGACTTGCTTCACGATGCATGAGATCGACCGGATGGGCATTCATGCGGTCATGGAACAAGCGATCGCCGCCGCCGGAAGGGATGCCGACGGCGTTCACGTCAGCTTCGACCTGGACTGCCTCGATCCGCTGCAGGCTCCGGGAGTGGGGACGCCGGTTCCCGGAGGACTGAGCTACCGGGAAGCCCACTATGCGCTGGAGCTGCTGGCGGAGAGCGGAATCGTCACTTCGTTGGAGCTGGTGGAGGTGAATCCGGTGCTGGATCCTGCGCGGCGGACGGCCAGGGCGGCGGTAGAGCTCGCGGCATCCTTGCTCGGCAAGCGTATTTTATAGACGAAAAGGTTGCGATCCGGGCTGCTGCATGATTATACAGAGCAGCCCTTTGCATAAGGCTTGGTTTTATCGGCTGTTTGGTTGCGGTTTGGTTTATTTCATGACGAAAAATCGCGGAATAAGTCGGTTGCTATCTAGAAATATATCAAATCGTAATAATTAAAAAGATAGATTGAGAGAATAGGATCTCAATGTTATAATTCCTACCATACGTTATACAGTGTTTAGTATATTGTATACATACATAAGGGGGAATGAAATTTTGTCCAGCCGCTTGAAGCTGAACAGAAAGCTGTTGTCTGCCGTTATTGCCGGTTCGATGCTTGCATCGCTGCTGACTCCTGCGGCATCCGCCGCGCTGCCGGGCGCTTATGAGACGGCGGCCGTCCAAACGACTGCCGTAGAAACGAGTGCTCCGCTTGACGGATCTCTTGTGCAGGGAGCGCCGGGGTACGAGGCGTACCGGTACATGCTCAATCTCACGGAAACGATCGGCACGAGGCCGGCCGGTTCCGCCAAAGAAAACGAGGCGCGGGATTATATTCGGGACGAGTTCGCCGCCATGGGATACAGCCCGACCGTCACCGAGTTCGTGTACAACGCCAAGAACGGCGGCAAAAGCTACAATGTCGTCGCCGAAAAGCATGGCGCATCTCCGCGCACGATCATCGTCGGCGCTCATTACGATTCCGTGAAGGCGCCTAGCCGCGGCGCGGACGACAATGCGTCCGGCGTCGCCGTCATGCTTGAGTCTGCTAAAGCGGTATCGCAGCAGACCGTTCCTTATACGATCAAGTTCATCGCATTCGGTTCCGAGGAAGCGGGCCTGCAAGGCTCCAAAGCCTATGCGGCCGCCATGTCGGAGGCCGACAAGGCCAATACTGTCGCGATGATCAACCTGGACAGCCTCGCGGCCGGAGACAACATGTATGTCTACGGATCGGCCGGAAAGGGCGGCTTCGTGCGCGACCAGGCGCTTGCCATCGCCGGCAAGCTCGGGCTGAACCTGCAGACTCAGAACGGAGACAATCCGGAGTATCCGGCCGGAACGACCGGCGACTGGAGCGACCATGCTCCGTTCAAGAGCGCCGGCATTCCTTACGCTTATCTGGAAGCGACCAACTGGGCGCTGGGCGACAAGGACGGCTACACCCAGACCGAGAAGGACGGAGCCATCTGGCATACGGCCAAGGATACGCTGACGTACTTGAACGAGCAGTATCCCGGCAGGGTCGAAGAAAGGCTGAGCACCTTCGCATCCGTGCTGACGAGCCTGCTGCTGGAAATCGAGGAGCCGACCAAGAAGCTGATCTTGAGCAGCGACAAGGCCTCGATCACCGAGAAGCGCACGATTACGGTCGATCTGCCCCTTCCGTCCGGAATTTCAGCGGCGGATGCCGTTGATCTCAATTGGACCTATGGAGGCAAGCCGCTGAGCGACTGGAAGAAATACAACGCGCAGAAGGGCGATTACTCCGGAGCTCCCTTCATTTATCTGGAAGGCGCGCCTGTCGTAAGCGGACGCCATCTGACCGCCAAGATCACGTTCGACCTGCCCTATGACCGCGTCAACGTGTCCGGCAGCCCGTACCGCCAGCTGTATCCGAAGCTGCTCGGGACCAACGAGCTGATGGTGTCAGGCGCGGACGGCGCAGTCGCTTCGGCGCCGATCAAGCTGAACGTCTATGACACCTACCGCACTTATGACGAAATCAAGCCGGAAATCGACCGCATTACGGCCGGCGCGAAGAGCGGCCGCTACATCGAGACCCGGGTGCTCGGCAAGTCCGTCCAGGGCCGCGACATCAACTTCACGATTCTGGCCAAGGACAAGGCGTCCGTCGACCAATATGTGAACGAGACGCTGCCTGCCATGATCGACGATCCCGCCGGGCTGCAGGAGAAGATCCGCAGCGGCAAGCTGACGGACTACAAGGTGCCGGTCTGGATCAACAACATCCATCCGGATGAAGCGCCGGGCGTGGATGCGATCCTGAACTTCTTTGAGGAAATGACCAAGAAGGACACGATCCGGTACGACACGACCGACAGCTCCGGCGCCGCGCGCCAAGTGAGCTTCGACGTGGCGGATGCGCTGGATGATGTCATCTTCCTGCTGAACTACACACAAAATCCGGATGGCCGCTACCTCAATACGAGGGCCAATGCGAACGGCTTCGACCTGAACCGCGACAACTCGTACCAGACGCAGCCGGAGACGCAGATCGTCGCCAGCGAGATCGCCAAGTGGTCGCCGCTGTCGTTCCTGGATTTCCACGGGTTCGTCGGGCAGTTCCTGATCGAGCCGTGCACGCCTCCCCATGACCCGAACATCGATTACGACCTGCTGATCGACAGCATGGTGGAGCAGGCCGATGCCATGGGCCGCGCCGCTGTCGCCAACACGAAGTACGATGTGTACCACATCCCTTATCTGGAAGCCGAGAAAGCGGCCGCAGACCCCAGCTACAAGCCGATCGCCAACGCGACGGGCTGGGACGATGCTTCGCCGGCTTACACAGCCGTATTCGCCATGCACCAGGGCGCTCTCGGCCATACGATCGAGATTCCGGAGCTGAATGAGGATTCGACGACGGCATTGCTGTACACCGCGCTTGCTTCGACGGATTACGTCATGGCGAACAAGCAGAAGCTGTTCCTGAACCAGCTGGAAGTGTACAAGCGCGGCATCGGGAACGTGGACAGCCCGGCTGTCGACAAGTATCTGGTCAATGCCAAGCATGAGTCCATCGGCCGCCCGCGCGTCGAGGGCAAAAGCTTCTTCCCGGAATACTATGTCCTTCCGGTGGACGGGTCCAACCAGAAAAACGCGCTCGAAGCGGTCAACATGGTCAACTACCTGATCCGCAACAGCGTCAAGGTCGAGAAGACGACCGATTACGTCGCCATCGAAGGAAGAACTTATCCTAAGGGCACTTATCTCGTTCCTATGCATCAAGCCAAGCGCAGCTTCGCCAATCTCGTGCTGTACGACGGAATCGATGTGTCCGACTTCAGCGAAATGTATGCCGACATCGTGCAGAGCTTCTCTTATATGAGAGGTTTCGACCGCTACGCGGTCTACGCCGAGAACGCATTCGCAGGCCGAACGGAAGCGGTCGCGGCGGCGGACAAGCCCGTCACGGCGATCAACGGCTCTTATGCCCATTATGTCATCCGCAGCACCAACAACGATGCGATCCGGGCGGTCAACGAGCTGACGGCTGCCGGCAAGGCGGTCACGCTCCTTACGTCTGGAGGGCCGGATTACGAGAAGGGCGACTACCTCGTTTCGTATGCGAACCTCAAGCTCGTCAAGGACAAGTATTCCCTGGTCACCGTTCCTTGGTATTCCGCGAGCTCCGTCCCAAGCGGCAAGCTGCTGAAGTCGGCAGCCGTATCCGCAACCGGGGTTCCGGCATTCGCGCTCAAGGATCTCGGCTTCAAGATCGCGGCCGATCAGGCCGCAGCGGATGTGCTCGTCAATACGTCCGGCAGCAAGGCCTCCATCGAAGCCGGCAAGCCTTTCATCGCATATGGAAGATCGGCGATGAGCACGCTGAAGGGGACGGGACTGCTTCCGGGATTCGATTTCGCGACGACGGGCAGCACCCATGAAGGCCTCATCAAAGCGGTCCTGAACCAGGACAGCGTCATTTCCGCTCCTTATCAGAGCGAGGATTATCTGTACACCCAGTCCGGTTCCTATATCAAATCCGTTCCGGAAGGCGCCGAAATTCTGGCCTCGGCAAGCGCGGCGGAAGACTTCTTCATTGCCGGCTGGTGGCCTGGACATGATGCTGCCAAAGGCAAGGTCATGGGCTTCAAACTGGCCGACAAGGCCTTGAACGTGACCGTCTTCGCCGGCGAGCTGACCAACAAGGCGCATCCTCAGGCTCAATACCGCCTGCTCGCCAATGCCATCTACGCGGCGGCGCCTGCGGCGGCAGCCGCTTCCATGGACGATGGAGACGGAGAGATCCCGGCCACGCCTGCTGCGCCTTGGACGCCGGCGCCGACCGTGGCTCCTACGGCAACGCCTGCACCATCCGCGACACCGGCGCCATCGCCGTCGATTCAGCCATCGGCTTCTCCGACGCCGACGCCTGCGCCGGCTCACAGCTTCCGCGATCTCGAGCCGGTCGGCTCGTGGGCGGGAGATGCGATCGCAGAGCTGTACGCCAAGGGCATCATCAAGGGACTGGATGCAAGCAGCTTCGGTCCTAAAAAGGAAGTCACCCGCGCCGAATTCCTGACGATGCTCGTGCGGGCGCTCAACCTGCCGAGCGGGACGGCGAGCCTGTCGTTCGGCGACGTCAGCCGGAACGCCTGGTACTACGACGCTGTCGCTGCGGCTGTGTCGGCAGGCATCGCCAAAGGCACAGGCGAGGGCAAGTTCGAGCCTGGCCGGGCCATCACGCGGGAAGAAATGGCGATTATGGCGGCCAACGCGCTCAAGCTGGCCGGCAGCATCGTCGCGGCGGATTCGTCTGCGGCGCTTGCAGCCTATAAGGACAGCGGCAAGATCGCTTCCTATGCCCGTTCCTCCGTAGCTCTGCTCAGCGAAAAAGGAATCCTCACGGGAACGGGAGGCGGCGGATTCGAGCCGAAAGGCAAGGCCAACCGCGCTCAGGCTGCCGTCATCATCAGCCGTCTGCTCCACGCGTCCTGACGGATGGAAATGAAAGAGGGAAAGAACGGTTCCGAACCGTTCTTTCCTTGTTCATTTCTTGCTTTTAACCATTTACAGCAAACGTACATGAATAAATATCTTTATTAGTAAACAACTTCATCTTAAAAAAGACGTAAATGGCATCATTTTGAAACTTATGCTTGAAACGTTGTGATTGCTTATTATCGGTGTTATACTGGCTTTCGTAATTATTTATTCGTTTTTTCGCATATTTACTTTTGCTAGCCATCGGAGTGGTTTCAGCCCGCTCCACATCGTATAAAATAGAGGCAGGAGAGATGATGATGAAGAAGGTTTGGACAGTAGCGATTGCGGCCATGCTGGTGCTGACCGCATGCGGCCAGAAGGGCAATGTCGACAGCAATACGGGCGGTGCCGCGAACACGGGCGCAGCCGAGAATACGAATGCGGGCACGGAGCAGAAGACGCTGGTGCTCGGCACGAGCGCGGACTACGCGCCCTATGAGTTCCACAAAACGGTTGACGGCAAGGACGCGATCGTCGGCTTCGACATCGAGATCGCCAAGGAAATCGCCAAGGATATGAACGCGAAGCTGGAAATCAAGGACATGGACTTTGACGGCCTGCTGCTGTCGCTCAATACGGACAAGGTCGATTTCGTCATCTCGGGCATGACGCCGACCGAGGAGCGCGCCAAAGCCGTCGACTTCTCGAAGATCTATTATATGGCCGACCAAGGCGTGCTCGCCAAAAAAGGAAACGAAGGCAGCTTCAACACGCTGGACGATCTGAAGGGCAAAAAGATCGGCGTCCAGAAAGGTTCGATCCAAGAAGGAATCGCCAAGGAAATCGAAGGCGCCAAGCTGACCTCGATCGCCAAGATTCCGGAGCTGATCCTGGAGCTGAATTCGGGCCGCGTCGACGCTCTGATTCTGGAGAAGCCGGTCGCCGACCAGTACGTCAAAGCCCAGGACACGGTCGCGCTTACGAATGTGAAGATCGAGCAGTCCGCCGACGAAGCGGGCTCCGCCATCGCCATCAAGAAAGGTAACCAGGAGCTTGTCGATTCCATCAACAAAACGATCGACCGTCTGAAGGAAAGCGGAGAGATCGACCGCTTCGTCGTCGAAGCGAATGAACTGGTCGGAAAATAAGGAACGGATGGTGCGAATAAAATGAATCTCGATTTTTCCGCACTCAACGGATACTGGTCTTACTTTGTGGACGGAGCCTGGCTTACGCTCCGTCTTTCCGTTTTGGGAGTGCTGTTCGGCACTTTCTTCGGCGTTTTGCTTGCCCTTGTCCGCCTTTCCCGGATCTGGGCGCTCAAATTCCTGGCGGTAACGTACATCGAGATCATCCGCGGAACCCCGATGCTCGTGCAGATTCTGATCATCTACTACGCGCTGCCTACGGTCGGCATCAACCTGCCGGCGTTCGTCGCGGGCGTCGTCGCCTTGACGATCAACAGCGCCGCTTATATGGCGGAAGTGTTCAGGGCGGGCATCCAGGCCATCGACAAAGGGCAGACCGAAGCGGCCCGCTCCCTCGGGATGTCCCGCGGCATGACGATGCGTCTCATCGTGCTGCCGCAGGCTTTCCGCAACATGCTGCCGGCCATCGGCAACGAGCTTATCGTCATCATCAAGGATTCCTCGCTGATTTCGGTCGTCGGCCTCGCCGAGCTGCTGTACAACGCCCGGACGATCCAGGGCGTGACGTTCCGCTCGTTCGAGCCGCTTTTGGTCGCAGGCGGCATCTACTTCATCATGACCTTCACGCTGTCACGCCTGCTTATCTTGCTTGAGAGGAGGATGGGCCAGCGATGATCGAAATTCAAGAGCTCCGCAAGTCGTTCGGCAAGAACGAGGTGCTTAAAGGCATCAGCTCGACCATCAGCAAAGGCGAGGTCGTAGCCGTCATCGGACCGAGCGGCTCCGGCAAGAGCACGTTCCTGCGCTGCCTGAACCGGCTCGAGGAGCCGACGGGCGGCATGATCCGCTTCGAGGGCCGCGATGTGACAGGCGCCCAGAAGGATCTGAACTCCATCCGCCAGAAGATGGGCATGGTGTTCCAGCACTTCAACCTGTTCCCGCATATGTCGGTTCTGGACAACCTGACCGTGTCTCCGCGCAAGGTGAAGGGGCTTGGCAAGGATGAAGCCGAGAAGATCGCGCTGGAGCTGCTGCGCACGGTCGGCCTCGAGGACAAGCGCGATGCCCGTCCCGACAGCCTGTCCGGCGGTCAGAAGCAGCGCATCGCCATTGCTCGCGCGCTCGCCATGCAGCCGGATGTCATGCTCTTCGACGAGCCGACCTCCGCGCTGGATCCCGAGATGGTCGGCGAGGTGCTCGACGTCATGAAGAAGCTCGCCCAGCAGGGCATGACGATGATCATCGTCACCCATGAGATGGGCTTTGCCCGCGAAGTCGCCGACCGCCTGATCTTCATGGACGGCGGTTATATCGTAGAGGAAGGCAATCCCCGCGAGGTGTTTGCGGCACCGCAGCATGAGCGCACGCGCGAATTCCTTTCCAAAGTGCTGTAGAACCTTGAGCCGAACCTTGATAGCCTCCGGGCTTTCAAGGTTTTTTGGCATTCCCGCTCAGCGGGCTGTTCTGAACTCCGCTCCGGCCGCATCAATCCTTTCTTGAAAGGAAGCGCATACAAGGATGCTTGCTTGTGTTAGAATATGGGAAAATCAAGGACATGCTTTATGGGAGGATGGCGGGAGCTCCTGGGGCGATCATCGGATTTCGGAAGGAGTTCATGCCATGGCGGGAAGCGGCGATGAGGCGGGAACTACGGCAAAGAAGTCCTTGGATAGGGAAGGCTCCCATGGCGGCGTGCTGCTGAAGCGTTTCATCCGGGCTGCCGCAGCCCTGGTAGCCGTGGCGGCTGCGGCCGGCTGCGGAGCAGACAGCATGTTCATGTCCCGGCCGGCAATCATCTACATCGAGGAAGCGCCGCTTATGGAAGGAGCCTGTCTGAAGCCGGAAGAGATCCGGCTGGCCGCCTGGAACGCCGTGCCGGAGACGGACAAGCTGACGGCCGTCCGCAGCTGGAAGGAGGCTCCTGTCACGCCGACGGTCGAGAAAGCCGTATGCCGGGTCGATTTCGCGACGGACAATGATCTCATGGAGGGGCCGATCGGCGTATACGTGGATTCCGACCTGAAGATCGTCGGATGGGCGGGACGGGAGTAAGGCGGCGCCGAATGTGGAAGGCGACCGGCGACAACTTGATTCGATGGACGGCTCTGCTTGCGGAGCCGTCCTTTTTGCATTGCCGCGGCCTTTATGAGGAATGCCTCGATGGATCCAGGTTCTGCTTCAGGACCGATTTCAGCTCCTTGATTTGTTCCGCATGCCGCCGCTCATGCAGATGCAGCAGCTCCACCCACTGATCCAAAGGCAAGTCGCCGAACCGGGGATGGTGCACGGCTGCTTCCTTCAAAACGGATTTGTCCTCGACCGAATCCAGCAAGGCCAAAAAATCCGACCTGGCGACGTTCAGTTGCTGGATGATTTGCGGAATTTGAAAGGGACCGTCATCGGGCTCCGAAACCTTGGGGGCTTGATAGTTGACGGAGCGATCGGACACGATTCCGATGGGCCGCCGCTGCGGCCGGGATTGCTGCTTTTGGCGCAGGCCGAATGCAAGAGCTTTTTGAAACAGGATTTCCGTCTTCACCAAATGCTGGCAAATCTGAGCGATGCTCCAAGCATGGTTTTCCGCGGTCTCATTGAACTCGTCTTCGGTCAGGACTGAAATTTCCTGCAGCAGCAGCTCTCTCACAGCGTTCAGACAAGGTTTGCTGTCCTCCATCTCCTATCGCCTCCATAAGCTGACGGTTCTTTCAGCCATTATACATTAAGGTACTAGGACTTGATACTAATATTGGTGGCTGCCTGTCCGGGGAACAACCGGCCGGTTTTCCCCGTCCTACGGCGCGGGTTTTGCATGCAGCCATTGATAAATATCCCAAATTTCGCAACATTTCCATCGGACCTGCGTTTTATTCTAAGTGCGATAAGCGACTCGGCCTTTTTTTACCGATTAGAATCAAAGGAGACCCGATCCATGAAACCGATGAAATGGCTGCTCATGCTTTCCTTGTTATTGCTTCCTGTGTACGGCGGCAGCGCGAATGCCAACCCTCTGGACGGAGCCCAGACGCTCGTTCTGACCAAAAACAGCACCAAAATGATGATCAACGGCGCTCCCTACAACGCGGTGCAGCCGCTTACGATCAGCAAGGACTACTCCTATGCCGCCTTCAGCTCGCTCGCCAAGCTGTACGGCTATCAGGTCTCGTACGATGCCAAGACGAAGGAATCCATCGCGATCAGCGCCAAGGGCGAGATCCGGTTCAAGATGAACACGAAGGATATCCTCGTCAACGGGACGAAATGGACGGGAGAAGCGCCCGCCTACTCCTTGAAAGGCTCGCTCATGATTCCGATCCGCACCTGGGCGCTCATATCCGAGAGCAAGATCGCCTTCTCCGGCAAGACGGTCACGCTGACCTGGCAGCAGTCGACGCCCAGCGCCGCGTTCCAGGTGACGCCGCAGCCGCTGTATGCGGGCGATGCCGTGCAGTATGCGGACCAGTATTCCTCTCCGGCAGGCTTGCCGATGCAAAACGAGGAATGGACCGGACGCCAGGATGTCTTCGCCGCGGCGGGAACGTATACAGTCACAAGGCGGGTCCAGGATTCCGCCGGCGCTTGGAGCGACCCTTACTCGGTCACGGTGCAGGTCCTTCCGGTGAACATGCCGCCGGTGGCGGACTTCTCGACCGACAAGACGGTCTACCGTCAAGGCGAGCAGGTTCAGTTCACGGATCTCAGCACGGACGACAACAACGCGATCGATCCGGCCAAGACGAAATGGACCGGCCGCCAGCTGGGCTATTTCGAGCCGGGAGAAAAAACGATCACGCTGAGCGTGACGGATACGCAAGGCCTCACCTCGACGGTAAGCAAGACGATCACCATAACGGACGAAGAGCTCTACAATGAGACCGAGTTCGGCATGCTGTATACCCCTGTAGGAGAGAAGTACAAGGTGGACGGCGGGGCCGTGCTCAGCATTCCGACGTTGTCTTATGATTTTCAGTCGGAGCCGTCGCGGATGATCCGCAGCAACAGTCCGGAGCTGTGGAAGCAGGAGGGGATCGCGTACGACGACCAGTTCTCCGGAAATATCCGCTTCCTCTTCCACAACAAAAATACGCTCAGCTACAATGTCCGCATGTACCTCGTCGTGACGAATGAAGGCAACATGCCGGCGAGCTTCAGCGTCGGAGCGGTCGGCACCGGAGGACCGGATCCGTCCGAGATCCGCACCGGCAAGCTTTCCACCGTGCGTTACTTGAGTGCGCTGCAGGCCAATGGCGCAGCGGTGACGACACAGGTAAGGCCTGGGCAGTCCGTCAAAGTGCTGCCGCAAATCTCGGAGTCGGCGATCAAGCCGGGAATGGTGTACTCGGCCTACGCGGATGTCGCCGCCGACCAGACGCTGCGCTTCCGCGTCGTCGTTGTCGCGGACGGCAAGGATCCGCTGCAGAACCTGGATTCCATGGACCTGATGCCGGCTGACGGAATCCACACGCGGGGCTCCTTCAACAATACGACGCGCGACATCCAGATCGACGGCGTCCTTGGCACCAAGTCTGAGCGCGTCGTGCTCGGCGACAACGTTCTTGATCCTTATCTGGACGGCTATGACAACACGACCGGAACGCTGCAGTACAATGTCGGCAATTTCGGCGTGCTGTACAAAATGAAGGTTACGCTGGCTCCACGAACGATCGTCTCCCTCAATCCGAGGGGAGGACTGTATGCGGGAGGCTTCCTCGTCAACGGGCAGCTTGTTCCCGTAACGAACAATGACCAGCTGAAAGACCAGAACGAAGCGGCCGTCATCTACCGTTCCGGTAATTCTCAGGAAACGGTGGAGCTTGTCTATATGATCGCATCCGGCAGCAACCTGCCGATCACGATGATGTTCCAGCCGATGCCGGCTGTCAAAGGCTGATCGAGCTGTCGGCTGATCGAGCTGTCGGCTGATCGAGCTGTCGGCTGATCGAGCTGTCGGCTGATCGAGCTGTGAAAGGATGAGCAAAGCTGGATTCAGGTTCATCCAAGGTTTGATCCAATCGTAAAAAACCGTCCGGTTCAGGTTCTCCGGACGGTTTTTTTGGCTTCTTAGGCATATGAAGAGGGGAGCGAACAGCGCCACCAGCTCCGAAGCGGCTGGATGTAGGGGATGCAAGGCTCCCGGCGATTCTCATCTGGCTATGAGACGGCCGCTGGCGTAATGCCTGCCGGCTATTGCCCGGCAAGGCTCCAGCCGGCTTACGTCGATGGCCTGCGTTGCGGCTTGCCGTCTTTCATTTTCAAGGCCATGCGGTAAGCCTCCAGGCTTGCTTGCAGGAAGGCTCCTTCATCGGCAGTCAGCCCCCGGAACCCGGCGGAGAAGGAGCCGGCTGCCGCCTGCAGTCCGAGCAGGTCGTCCGACGGGACCCCGAACAGCCTGCAGAGACGGGCAAGCATACGCAGATCCGGTTCGTTCACGTTGTTCTCGTATTGGGAAACGGTCGATTTGGCGATTCCGAGCATATCGGCCAGCTGCTGCTGCGTCCATTCGCGAACAAGCCGCAGCTCCCGGAGGCGGCCTCCGATAGCCGGCTCCGGAGCGGAGACGGGGTGGTCAGGCTTGGACATGACGCATTCATTCCTCCGATCGAAAAAAGGCGGCCGGAGACGGCCGCTCGCTTTTCTATTGTACCGGAGAACGGGCTGACTTGCGACTGCATCGCGGCTATGGATCGGCCGCTCCGCATCTCTGCTTTTCCGACGGGCGGGGAGATCCGCCCCTTAGCGGGACTATTTCCCGCCTTCGCCCGGCAGGCTCGGAGAAGGACACCAGCCGATCGGATCCATGCACATGGCGTCGACGAATTCGGGCTCCTCCACCGCGAGCGCGCGGAAGTAGCTGCTCAGCACATGGTTCCCCGATATGCCGCCGCCCTTGAAATCAAGCTCGCTGGGATGGCGGACATGCGAGTAGTAATAGATCGTCTTGGTCCGCGGATCCTGATAGACGAGCGGAGGCAGATGGACGACGATATCCTCCTTGTTGGCGATGCGGAAGCTTTGCGGAACCGCCTTGTTGTAAGCGGCGACGAATACCGGATTGCCGACTCTGGGCGCCGCGAACGTATACACGACGGGAGCGGAGAAATCGCCGTTCTCCGCGAGATCGACCGCTGCCAGGGTGGCCAGCGCGCCGCCGAGGCTGTGTCCGGTCACGAACAGCGGATTGCCGGCCGGAACTTGCCGCAGCAGCTCCATGACTTGCGGCCTGGCGCTGCGGTACAGCTCCGTGAATCCGCGATGAGTAGCCCCGCCCTCCGGGATGAGATCGAAGTCCACTTGATCGGCCATGAAATCGGTGACCCATTCCAAGGTGGAACTGGTGCCGCGGAAAGCGAGAATGGAAGCGCGGGCAGACTTTGCGACGAATCCGAACGGCTGGGAATACCCGTTCAAGCCTCCGGCCTGAAACGTGCCGACTAGCTCGTATTCCTCCGGGAGCCGGATCGTTCCCATGCCTTGGAGCTGCATATAAGTCTGCCCGCACATCGCCGCGAGGAACAGGGCGGTGCGTGGATCCATCTCCGGGGAGGCGCTGCTCAGTTTGACCTCTCTGCTCACGCTTCCAACTCCTTTGCCGCTGTATGCTTGTGTATGCAGTATATGCAGACGGTCAAGGATATGCGCCTATGGACGGGGCTTGTGAGCGGAGAATAAGCGAAGGCAGGCTGCCCCGGAATCGAAGCCTGGCAAGAATCCCAATTCTTCTGCAGGCCTACAGATGCTCGATCAGATCTCCGGCGATCAGGGATGCCGGGGATCGGCGCGCGGCTGCGGCGCGGTCTCCCGCCGCACCATGGCGCCAGACCCCTAGAGCGGCCGCGGCTGCCGGGCTCTTCCCTTGGGCGAGAAGACTGCCGATGATGCCTGCGAGCACGTCGCCGGTGCCGCCGGTCGCCATGCCGGCATTGCCGGTCGGATTCACGAAGCAAGTGCCGTCCGGAGCCGCGATGACGGTGCGGACTCCCTTCAGCACAAGCGTGACTCCGTGCTCGAACGCATATCGCCCGGCTGCTTCGATGCGGCTTCGCTGCACTTCTTGCGTAGACCATCCGGTCAGCCGGGCCATCTCGCCGGGATGCGGGGTGAGGACGGCGCCGCCCTGGCGGCGGGGCCAGGAAGCGAAGTCCTTTTCTGCGGCGAGATGGTTCAGCGCATCGGCATCCAGCACGATCGGCAGCGATTCCGGCAGAGCTTGCCACAGCCGGCGCAGCCAGCCGGAAGGAAGCTTGCCGAGGCCGGGGCCGATGACGAGCGAGTCCATCTCCGCCGCTGCGGAAGCGAGCGCATCGGGATCGACATCCTGCCAGCCGCCGCTGCCGCCATCCTCCAGTGACGCCAGCATCAGCTCCGGCCGAAGGCCGATGACGGCTTCCGCCATGCGGTCCGGCAGCGCCCATGTGACGAGTCCGGCTCCCGCACGCAGGGCTGCGGCGGCGCAGAGCAAGCCGGCCCCGCTCATGAGCCTGCTTCCGGCCGCGGTCAGCACATGGCCGTACGTCCCTTTGTTGCTGTCGCCCTCGCGCCGGTCATCGGGCTCCTCCCCCAGCACATTGCGCAGCACAGGCTCCGACAGCATATGGACGGACGGCAAGTCCAAGGCCGCAGGATCGAGAGCGGCGCCGATCGGAGCGACGAGGACGGAGCCGGCCATTCCGGCGCCTGGATATTGAGCAAGGCCGATCTTGGCGAGGCCGAAGGCGACGGTAGCCGAAGCCTGGATGCATGGATCCGACACGGCGCCTGTATCCGGCTCGACGCCGCTCGGCAGATCGGCTGAGACGATCGGCAAGCCGCTGCCGTTCGCTTCGCGGATCAGCGAGGCGACGGGCTCGCGGAGCGGGCCGGAGACCGTACCGGTACCGAGCAGGGCATCCACGATGCCTCCGAACCCGTTCCATTCGATGGCGCCCGGCTCGTACACCCGTTCGTCCGGCTGCAGGGCAGCCGGAAGCTTGTGCAGCAGCCGGCGCTGGCGGACGGCTTCCTCGTCCAGCTGCTCGGGAGGAGCAGAGTAGACGATGCGCACCGGCAAGCCGAGAAGCGCCAGATGCCTGGCTGCCGCCAAGCCGTCGCCGCCGTTGCGGCCCTTGCCCGTCAGGACGGCCCATGGCTGCGCCTCTCCGCTGAGGCGCCGGCTCATCGTATGGTCCCCCGGCCGGCGGCTGGAGCCGCCGCCTATGTCCGGGCTTCCCGGCAAGAGCCGCGCATACGGCCCTTCAAGGTCATGCCCGAGAACGAATCGGCATACCGCCTCGGCCAATGCGCGCCCGGCGTTCTCCATCAGTGCCGCCGCCGTCAGGTGGCCTCCCTCCATCGCTTTTTCTTCCAGGCGCCGCATTTGCTGCGCGGTTGCGAGATTCACCGTTCATCTCCTCCTTCTGATAGGCTGCTGCTTCTACAGCAGTCTTACCCCAGTTCGGATTCCTTCAATAGAAATCCTTGCTCCGGCACGCAAAAAAAGCCTCCGCTTCCCGAAGGAAGCGAAAGCTTTCCAGCGTAGGCTCGTCCGGGATCGGACGGGCTCCGGCTTGCTGCTGCTTATGCCGTTCGCGCTGCCCCGTTAAGGGGTTGTTCTCCGGCCCGTAATGAGCGAGATGACAAACAGGATCAGGAAGATGAAGAAGAGGACCTTGGCGATGCCTGCCGCTGCGCCGACGATGCCGCCGAAACCGAAGATTGCCGCCACGATGGCGATGATAAGGAAAATAACTGCCCATCTTAACATGGGATTCACCGTACCCTTCATAGGTTAGTTTACGGATTCGACAGCCGGCCAGGACTGGATGCCTGCCCTTCTGTCAAACCCGCCGGACGACTGTGCCGTCCGCTGTTGTAGCAGTATTAACCGAGCCTGCAGGGGTCGAAACAACAGAGGGCAAGCCTAAATTTTCCTACATCTAGTACGCGATATGGCGAGAGAGCAGGGCGGGTGGCGCGGCATACGCCTGGAGGCCAGAATGGATATTTTCTTCATAGAGGGAAGGGAAGGAGGCCGCCGCGGATAGGAGAGAGGAAGAAAACGGATTGATTGGATCGGCTGCCTGACGGGTAAAGACGTAAAAATCAAGCGGGCAGTCGCATGACCGCCAAGGAGGAAATGAAATGAGCATGATCTTGGAGATCAGCGTACTGATTATCGCCCTTTCGATCGCCGTTCTCGTCGGATTTCTGGTTCAGACGCTGCGCAAAGCCCAGCATTCGCTGGAAGCGGCAAGCGGAGCGATCCGCGAGGTGCAAGGGGCCGTCAAGGAATGGAAGGGCGATGTGGATGCCCTCGTCGTGAGCGTCAAGGATCTGACCAATCAGGTCAACCACCAGATCGATGCCGTCGATCCGTTGATGGCTTCGGTTCGCGAGGTCGGCAAGACGGTGCATGAAGTGGCGTCGGCCGCGCGGGAGTTCTCCTCCGGCTGGACAAACAAGCTGCGCCGCAAGGCGCATGAGTCGGCCGTCCATGCTCAGCTGGAGGAAGGCGCGGCAAGCGCGGCGGCCGCATCCGAGAAATCTCTTGACGGCGCGGCTGCCGCTTATGCCGGAACGGCGGTCCCGCTGCGGTCCGGCACGCCGGCGACGGGAGAACGCCCGTCCAAGGTTCCCGTTCTTGCGGATGAAACTTCTTCTTCTCCGGCATGGGTAGGCTGGCTGGATGTAGGGATTCAAGCGGCGCGTCTGCTTCGTGCAGGCAAGAGCAAGGCGTAGGCAAGCGGCTGGCCGGCGGAAGGCTTCCGCAACTGGACTTTATCGGCTACATGGGCTACCATTAGGACAGAAAAAAGGCGGCAGGGGGACAAACCTTCCTGCTTTTGCCATGATTTCCGGGGAGATTACATTAACATGCGCATAGTAGTAGTAGACGACAACGCGATGAATATAACGGTCGTTCAGGAAATGCTCAAGCGGGCCGGATACCGGGATATCCGGGCAGCCTCCTCGGGCATGGAGCTGTTCTCGATTCTCGGCTTGTCCGAGACCGGGGAAGAGATGCGCGAAGGCGCGCCTGATCCTGGCGTCGATCTGATCCTTCTGGATATGATGATGCCCCGCATCGACGGCATTGCGGCATGTCTGGCCATTCAGGCATCGGAGCGGCTGCGGGATATTCCGGTCATCATGGTCACGGCCATGGGGGACTCCAAGAAGCTGGCCGAGGCGCTCGATGCCGGAGCGATCGATTACGTCACCAAGCCGATCAACCGGATCGAGCTGCTCGCCCGGATCCGCGTGGCGCTGCGGCTCAAGCAGGAGAAGGATTGGCATAAGGAGCGCGACAGGCGCATCCGGGAGGAGCTTCAGCTCGCGAAGGAAGTGCAGTCGGCCGCATTGCCTGCCCGCCTGGAGGAAAGCGGCATCCGGATCGACGCGCTCTATCAGCCGTCCGAGGAGCTCTCCGGCGACCTCTATGCGTGGAACCGGATCGATGAGAACCGCTACGGCATCGCCGTCATCGATGCGATGGGCCACGGGATCTCCTCCTCTCTCGTCTGCATGTTCATCGCTTCCGTCCTGCGGGACGCGATGGTGACGAGGGTGGAGCCGGTCAGCGTCATGGAGGAGCTCAACCGGCGGGCGCTGCAGCTGCAGTTCGCCGATCAGCTCATCCAGTATTACTTCACGGCTCTCTATCTTGTCGTGGACCTGGCCAGCGGCACCGTCGAGTATGTCAATGCGGGCCACCCGCCGGGCATCCTGGTCCGCTGTGATGCCTCCCTTCCGCAGGAAAGGCTGTCCGGCGGAGGCATGGCGGTCGGAATGTTCGAGGATGTCTCCTTCACCAAGCATGTCCTGAAGCTGCAGCCGGGCGATCAGCTGCTGCTGTTCACCGACGGCCTGCTCGAGCTCGTCACCGGCCCGGAAGAGAGCCGGCTGGATACGCTGCTGGACCATCTGGCCGGCGCGGTGCGCCATACCGGATCGCTGCAGGAGCTGGTGGGCGGAGAAGAAGGACTGGACCGGCCCGATGACTGCTGTCTGGTCCGGATTCAGATCAGCTGACGGCTCATGGCTTCAACTGAAAAAGGCTGCGAGCCTGTCATCCGCGGATGGCGAGCTTGCAGCCTTTTTGGCATCCCGTTCAGCGTTTCTTGATCCACTTGTACCAGACGAAGTAGACGAGAAGGGGAGTAGGGAAATGAAGAAGACCCCAGATTCCCCAAAACCAGCGGTTGCGGCCCCGGCGCCCCGCATCGATGAACAGCCAGGTGCTCTGGGCCAGCAGCAAGGCGAAGAGGAGAATCCAGACATAGATCGAAACATCGCTGATGGATGGGTTATTCCTGCTCATGGGCGGTCGCCTTTCTTCCGGAAGCAAGCTTGAGCACGCAAGCGGCAGCCGCTCCGACGGTAACGAGGAGCTGGGCGGCGAGATAAGGGACGAGCGCGAACGCAGCCGCGCAGAATACAGCCCCCAGCACGAGGGCGGCGACGCCCCAAAACAGGAGGAGATCGCGGAGCAAAGCCTGGCGCTGTCTCGCCTGGACGGTCCGTACAAGCCCCTCCAGCTCGCTCAGTCCGGGATTCCCTTCCTCCGGCAGCTCCCGGTCCATCTGCCGCAGCTCGCGGACAAGCCTCGCTTCGACATCCGCCGACATGTCGTCCGCCGCTTCCTTCCCATCAGATTCCTTCATGGACTTCCAGCTCCTTCCGCAGGCGGGCGAGGCCGTGATGGACGCGCGACTTGGCCGTCCCCGGCGATACGCCTGACATCGTTCCGATTTCTTCGTACGAATAGCCGTAATAATGCTTGAGCAGCACCGCGGCGCGATGTTCCGCCGACAGAGCCTCCAGCGCCTCGAGCAGCTCGATGGACAAGCCGGGACAGGATTGCTGCAATCGCAGCCTTTCGGAATCCCGATACGCCCTCAGCCAGCGGATCCTCCGGTCCTGCTTGCGCCTGTCGTCGAGAAACGCATGGGTCGCTATCTGCAGCAGCCAGGTCGTGAACTTTGCTTCCGCCCGATAGCTCCTGATGCCTTCGATGGCGCGGATGGCCGTTTCCTGAGCGAGATCCTCGGCATGAGGCAGGCTCAGCGTAAGCTTGATCAAGTATTTTTTCAAAAAGGGATAATGCTCGTGAAGCAGCGAAGCCAGCGCATCCGGATTGCCCTTGCGTGCGAGAGCTTCCCGGCTGCCGAGAGGAGTGTCCGCAGCGAGCTTGCTTGAATCCGTCATCTTCGTTCCATCCTGATCCTCCGGCGTTTTTTGGCCCGCATCGGCTTATTTGTTGTCGGCAGTTTAATATTTGTCGCCTGCCGGCGGCGAAACGTTCACCGGGAATCAAAAAAAGAATAAACGCTTTGCATCGCGCAAAGAGGTTTATTCTTCTTCGGATGGAGACCCCGGATAAGGCCGCCGGCTTCGCCCGCCCGCGGAAGGCGCCTTCCGGGACTTGCGGCGTCGGCGGCGCTCGGGAGCCCGTGCGGCCGATCTGGAATTCGGCAAAGCCGAGGAATCGCCAGAAGGAGCCGAAGGGCGGTCGGTGAGCAGATCGCCGGTCCAGCCTTTGTGCCAGAGCCAGGCATAGAGGGCGCAAGTCACGGCGACGACGGCGGCGCACATGATGATGAAGCCCCACTCGGAATTTCTGCCGGGCAGATGGAGAAAGTTCACGCCCCACAAGGTTCCCGCGATGGTGGACGGAACGAACAGGGCGGTGAAGATGGTCAGCGTCTTCATGATGTCGTTGCCGCGGAAGTTCGCGATCGCATCGTCCATGGCGATCAGCGTGTCCATCTCCGACGTGTAATGGGTCAGCAGCGAGTCGATCCGCTCCAGCTTGTAGCTGAGCCGCTGGAAGGAGGCCGACTGCACGATTCCATCCATGAACGCTTCCTTGGCGGCGTCATGCACTTCGCGGACGGGGAGGAACAGATGATTCCAGTGAAGCAGGTCATGGCGACGCTCGAAGATGACGGGCAGCAATGCGGTCCGGTTGCGGTTATGCACCGCATTCTCGAGTCCGGTCAGCCGCCGCTCGAATTCGTCGAGGCCGCTGTGGAACACCTCGAGCGCGGCGCTCAGCAGCACCGCGAAGCCTTCGGGAGCGGTGGCGCAGCGCTCCAGCGAATCGGACCAGGCGGATGTCTGCAGCCGCAGCGGCAGACGCAGATCCTCATGCCAGGTGACGAGGCGCGATTTCTGCAGCCAGAAGTGGAGGGGGCGGGTGTCGCGCCCTTGCTCCGACAGCTGGATCATCAGCGTGCCGGAGAGGATGGAGACGCCGCCGCTCTCCTCCGTGTACGAGACGAGGTTGTGGCGGCGCTCCGAGGCTTCCCGGATCCACGGGCTGCAAAAAGGAAGCTCTCCGCACAGCCTGGCCGTCTGCTCGGCTCGGCCTTCCTCGGCCGCAGCCTCCGCCGCAGCCTCCGCCGCAGCCTCCGCTGCGGCCGAGGGGCCGGAAGGGGGCGCAGCTGTTCGCGACTTGCGGCTTCCGAGAGGAGGAGGAGGCGCTTCATCCGTGCTTCCCGACGCGGCGGAATCCCGCTGCTCCTGAATGATATGCCATTCCCAGCCTGTCGCATAACGGAGCATGCGGTGAATCATCGGCGCGCCTCCTTCCATGATGAATCGATCTTCAACATCATACCCCGAAGAGGTGCGGCTTACAACCGGACTCCGGGCAAGATGAAAAAACCGCATCCGGCAAGCCGGATGCGGCCAGTGAAAGACGATATGAGAACACGAGGCGCGGATCAGGCTTCGTCATAGGCTTGACCGTCTTCCGACAGGAGCCGCTTGAGCTTGTCGATGGCTCTCCTCTGAATGCGCGAGATGCTCATCTGGGAGACGCCAAGGCGATCGGCGATGAGACGCTGCGGAATGCCTTCCTCGAACGCGAGCATCAGCACCTGCTGCTCCTCGGGCTTCAGCTGCTGGAGAGCGGCCTGCAGATCCATCTTCTTGTCGACGGAGTCGAAGTCGTCCGCCTGCGAGCCGATCAGCTCGCCGAGCGTCGTCGTGCTCTCGTCCTCCGATATCGGGGTATCGAGTGAAATATAATGGTACAAGTCGCGGCCGCCGAGTATTTCCAGCGTCTCCTCGGTCGTAAGCTCCATCCGCTCCGCGATCTCTTCTACACGGGGAGACCGCTCCAGGCGTATGGTCAGCTCGTCGATAGCCTGCTGGACGGCAATCCCTTTTTCCTTGATCCGGCGCGGAACCTGAATATACCAGGACTTGTCCCTCAGATAGTTCTTCATATGGCCGATGATGCTTTTCATGGCATAGGGCTCGAACTGCACCCCCATCGAAGCGTCGAACTGGGCGAACAATCGGAGCAGGGCCATCTGGCCTACCTGATACAAGTCTTCGTATAGATCGGGCCGATTCCGCGCGATTTTGCCGGCTGCCATCTTGACCATCGGTTCGTAATGGGTGATAAGCAGCGTAGCCGTATCGTTGTTGGGATTGCTTTGATATTCCAAAATCAAGGCCGTGCCCGCTTGCGGCGATTGGCTAGCCGGGTTCATGGTCATGCCAATTCCCCACTTTTTACCAGACGTTTGGTAAGAACGACCTCCGTCCCGATCTCGCTGCGCACTTCAACCTCATCCATAAGCGCCTGCATCAGGTAGAGGCCGAGTCCTCCCGCCTGAATATCATGGATGGACTTGCCATGCAGAGGTTCAGCCTTCTGAGCGACGGAAGCGGCATCGAAGCTGGCTCCTTCGTCCTTGACGATGATCGACAGCGCATCGGGGGTGCGGACGAAACGGATCTCCATTTCGCCAACTCCGTCCGAGTCCGCATGCCCCGCGTAAGCATAGAGCACAGCGTTGTTGCAGGCTTCGGATACGGCGACCTTCATATCTTCGATTTCTTCATATGTGAAGCCGACTTTGGTCGCGACTCCGTACAAGGTAAGACGAATCAGATCCAGATATTCGGATCTCGCCGGGAGGCGTAGAACAATTCTTTCTTCTGCAGGATTCATATCTTTTTTCGGTCCTTTCTCGGCGCAGGCGGAATTCTTAGGATTTGGTCAAAAAAGGAGTGATTCCGGTCATGTCGAACAGCTTGCGGATACCCGGAGGAATGGCTTCGACCTCGAAGGGTGCGTTCTTGGCATGACGGGCCTTGAGCACGGAGACGAAGATGCCGATTCCCGTACTGTCGATATATTTAAGGTCGCTCAGGTTAAGGATGAGCTCGCGGTCGGTCAGCTCCATAAGGGGAGCCATGGCGGCTCTGAGCTGGGACGCGGAGTCAAGGTCAAGCTCTCCGCTCAGGTAGACGATGCAGCGTCCTTCCTGAGTTTCGGTGCGCAGTTGGAACTTCTCGTTCTGGTTCATAGATCCCTCTCCTGATTAAGTGTCATGACAAAAATGATTTCATTAAATGCTCATACAGGACAATTAACCTGTCCGTGGATGTCTGAAACAGCTTTGAACCGGTTCATCCTGAAATATATTCTTTCCAGCGGCGGTTTTTCCTTCCAGGGGCATGGGTAATGATCCCTAAGCGAAATCGCAAGCGAAGGGAGGAACCGCACATGGATAACCGCAACGTACAGGTCGAAGAGCGGCATGTCGAGCATAAATCGGACTCCAGCATGGTGGCGGCCACATTCATCAAATACGCCGCCTACATCATCATTTTCTTCGGAGTGCTGTACTTCTTGATCCGCTATATCATCCCCATGTTCTGAACCGGTATGCGCCATGACCCGGCGGGGTCCGCATGGGACGGACACCGCGGGGGAATAGTGAGAACAGGTGTTGAAATTCCGAATTGAAGGAGGAAGTCAGAATGAGCAAGACGATCGCTGTTTTCGACAATCAGGAAAATGCCGTCAAGGCGGTTCAGGCGCTCCGCAGTGGAGGATTCGCGCCGGAAGAGATCAAGGTTCTCGGACGCGACCGAGACTCGATCCGCTTCATCGAATCCGATACCGATGTCCATGCCGACGAGCTGCAGGACATCAAGGAAGCACGCCGCAACGACTCGGGAGCTTACCCGCTGGATCGAACGGGCTTTGTCGTCGGCGCCGCGCCGTTCGGCGGCAATACCATTTCCAGCGGCGGAGCGCCGTTTTTTGCCGGAGGATACGTGCTTGCCGACGATGTCATCGGCGGAGATTCGCCGTTCGAGTCGATCTTCAAGGAGCTTGGGCTGAGCGACGGTCTGGCCGAGAAGGCGAGAGACGCCGTCGCCGAAGGCGGAATCGTATTGATCGCCGATCGCAAGGACGGGTCGGACAGCGTCTACGAGGCGGATGGTCCTTCCCAGGATACGCTGGCCGGAGCCGAGACGATCTTCCGTTCCAATGGCGCCACGACGATCCTGACCTAAAGAGCCCTATGAATGCGATGCAGCCGCCTGCGGGCGGCTTTTTTGCGTTCGATCCGATTCGCATTTATATAGAAGAAACAGCCCTTCAGATGCTGTGCGGGGTCAAAAACGAGCCTAAACGGAAGCAGGAGGCCTCTTTTGCGGACAATAGTCCGGTAGGCGGCGGCTCAGCCGGTTTGACGCTCCAAACGTTTTAGAAGTAAAATTTAATTCAATGAGTTAATTTCCGGGACATAGCCTGGATATAGAGAGAAAGCGAGAGTGGTGAAAACCGTATGAGTACCGCAAGTCCAACCGCCGCTGGAGGAGCAGCCGGATTCAAAAGAGCTCCCCTGGTAGCTGCATTGATTATAGGAGCTTTTGTGTCCCTGCTCAACCAGACGCTGATCAATGTCGCCCTGCCGCAAATGTCCGAGGATCTGGGCATCACGACGAACACGGCCCAGTGGCTGACGACGGGCTTCATGCTCGTCAACGGCATCCTCGTTCCGCTCAGCGCCTACTTGGTCGCCCGTTTTTCGACGAGGCTGCTGTTTATTTTATCGATGGTTCTGTTCTGCATCGGCACCGTCGTCTGCGCCGTCGCGGGAGGGTTCCCGGTCCTGCTGACGGGCCGCCTGATCCAGGCCGCCGGCGCCGGCATCCTGATGCCGCTCATGAACGTCGTGTTCCTGACGATCTTCCCGGTCGAGAAGAGGGGCCAGGCAATGGGTATGATGGGCATCGCGATGATTTTCGCGCCTGCCGTCGGCCCGACGCTGTCGGGATGGGTCATCCAGCATTACAGCTGGCCGGTGCTCTTCTACATCGTCCTGCCGATCGCTCTCGTTTCTCTGGTTCTCGGCATTTTCCGCATGCGCAACGTGCTGCCGCAGTCCAAGCCCGTTCTTGACTACTGGGGCGTCGTTCTGTCGACAATCGGCTTCGGCGGCCTTCTGTACGGCTTCAGCGAAGCCGGCACGAAAGGCTGGGACAGCCAGCTCGTCCTCTGGATGCTCATCATCGGGGGCGTCAGCCTGGTGCTGCTCGTATGGCGCCAGCTCGTCATCAAGAACCCGATCCTGGAGTTCCGCGTCTTCAAATTCGATATGTACACGCTGACGACCATCATCAACATTCTCGTGACGATGGCCATGTACGCCGCGATGATCCTGCTTCCGCTGTACCTGCAGAAGATTCTGGGCTTCACGCCGATGAAGGCGGGCCTGCTGCTGCTCCCCGGCGCGATCCTCATGGGCATCATGAGTCCGGTCACCGGCATCATCTTCGATAAAGTCGGAGCCCGCTGGCTGGCGGTCACCGGCCTTGCCATCACGGTCGTGACGACGTTCGAATTCAGCAGGCTGACCGACAACATGAGCTACACACATCTGATCTGGCTGTACACCGCCCGGATGTTCGGCATGTCGATGCTCATGATGCCGATCATGACCGCGGGCTTGAACCAGCTCCCGAGGCGGATGATCGCGTACGGCACGGCGATGTCCAACACCTTGCGCACCGTTGCCGGAGCTCTCGGCACGGCGCTGCTCGTATCGATCATGAGCAGCAGCGCGAAGAGCAAGGGCGCCGAGATGATCACCGCCGCCGGACTTGATCCGAAAGACGCGGCGAACGCCAAAGCGATCCAGCACATCACTCAGGAAGCGACGATCCACGGCATCAACCTCGCCTTCCTGGTGGCGACCTGGATATCCGCGGCCGCGCTGGTGCTGGCGTTCTTCATCCGCAAGACACAGCCGCATGTCGAGGTGACCTCGACCCCGGATAGCTCCGCGAAGCCTGCAGGCTCCGCCCAGACTCCGGCGGCGAGCTCGCAGCAATAAAGAAAAGCAGAAGAAGCCTCCCTTGACCGTTCGCGGGCTAAGGAGGCTTCTTTCGTCATATTCTGCCCGGACGGTCAAGGGCGACAAGATCGGCCAGCGGATGCTCGGAGCCGAGGATGAGATCGCGGAGAATGCATGCCCCCATCATGCTGTATACGGTTCCGTTTCCCCCGTAGCCGAGGCAGTAGTAGACGTTCCTCCAAGCAGGATCGCGGCCGATGAAAGGAAGATTGTCCAGCGATTCTCCGAAAGCCGCGCTCCATTCGTATTCGAGCGTGCTGTCCAGCATGGGAAACATGGAGGCGAGGCGGCGGGACAGCTTGTCCATCCGGCGCAGGCGCTCCTGCTCGTCATGGACGGGAGCGGCCGCCGGCTCGTCCAGGCCGCCGATGACGACTCTCCCCTCGGGAGTCGTGCGGACGTACAGGTAAGGGCGGGCCGTCTCCCAGATCATCATGCGCTCGTGCCAGGCGGAGAACGATGGCTGCACCGGCGTGACTCCGGCAAAGGAGCGGTTGATTTCCGCTTTGAGGAGCTTTCCCCTCAGCTCTTCGGGCTCGTAGCCGACGGCGTAGACGACATGCTCGGCGTCGACGATCGCTCCGGCTGCCGTTTCCAGCCGATGGACTCCATCGGAGCCGGTCGCATGCCGCGCCACCTCGCTCCCTTCATAGACGGCCGCTCCGTGCGCGCACGCTTCTGCGGCAAGGGCATGGACGAGGCGGAAAGGGTTCACTTCCGCATCGCCACGGGTCACGACTGCTCCGGGACCGGAAAAGGGGAAGCGGGACCGGATATCCTCGGGACTCCAGTAATCGACGGAAAAGCCGGCTTCATGCAAGGCTTTGTACTCCGCCTGCACGCCCGCAAGATCCTCTTCCGTGGAAGCGAGGTAGAGGCTGCTGCGGCGGCGGAAGCCGGTGTCCGCCGGAAGCGAGCCTGCCACCAGGGCGAGGCGCTCCACCGAATCCTTGCATGCGCGGTAAAAGCGTACCGCATCCTGCTTGCCGATCTGTTCCATCAGGCGGCAGAGCATGATGTCGTTGGAAAACTGCAGCAGGCCGGTATTGGCCGCGCTGCTTGCTCCGGCTACGGAATCCCTTTCCAGCACGCAGCAAGAGATGCCGCTCCTGGCAAAGAGAAGCCCGCACAACGCGCCGGACATGCCGCCCCCGATGATGGCGGCCTGCACCTTCGCATGGCCCTCAAGGGCGGGATAGGAAGGGACGGCAGCGAGCGTATGCGGCCAGTACAGATTTCCCGCGTGATGGTCTTTCATAGTGGCGCACCTCCCGGCTTAGTATGGAGCGTTCACCCTGAATTCATGAGGGCAAGCCAAAAAGCGGCGCCGTCCATCAATGATGGACGGCGCCGCTGCTTGAGACTATCAATCCTGGGCCGGATCGGGAACGAGCCCATCCTCTTCAAGCTCGGAATTGGTGCGCATCCTTTCCATGTCCTTGCCGAGCCGCTTCATATCCTGCTCGTCCTGAACCATGGAGCCGTTGCGCGCATCCTCGATATCCCGGTGCTTGCTGCCGGCCTGGCCGTCAGGCTGGGGAAATTCCTCCCGGCTGCCTCCGCTCATGGCCATCGGCCTCCTTAGTTGTTGAAGCTGGAGTTGGATTTGGTGATGGAAGGCGTGTCCTTCATCGCCTTGTCATGGTTGTCGGAAGCTTCGCTTTTGATGTTGTCCATATGACGAGCAGTTTCCGAAGCGACCTTCTGCGCATGGTCCTTCACGTCCGTCACGGCGTCCTTCGTTTCTGCGACCGCGGTCGCGGCCGTTTCCTTGATGGCATCCTGCTGGATCAGCGCCGCATCCTTGGCCTTGGCCGCCAGCTCCTGCACCTTGGAGGTGAGGGCGGAAGCCTTCTCTCCGGCCGTGCTTGCGACGCCCTTCGCCTGCTCGGTGAGCATGGCTCCCTGACGCTTGGCGTAATCAGCCGCATCCGAAGATTTGCGGGCGAGATCGGAGCGGAGCTCCTTGCCTGCCTTCGGTGCGAACAGCAGTGCCGCCGCCGCGCCGATCGCGCCGCCGATCAGAAGTCCCTTTGTCATTCCGCCGCTTTTTGCCGTTGTTTCGTTTGCCATATCCGTTCATCTCCTTCAAGTGGTTGTTGTTGAATTTATAAACGTCTGCACGTCCGTTGAAACCTTAATTGCTGGCTGCGGCGGGAGGGTATCTTTGGAAGGAGTGGTGAACGGCCCGCCCGGACTGGTATAATGAATCGTCATGTTGAACGCTGCCGGAGCCGGAAGGTTTGAACCTGCGGATAGCCGGCGGAATATGAAGGTAGGATAACGTCCCGCGGGCAGGCAAATCCGGCCGCGGGGGACGGGAAGGATGCTGAGGATGGAACAACGTAACGAAGCTTTCCGTGACGGCGTGGAGCTGTCGATGACGACGAGAGGGAATTGGAAGGAGAACAGCCATATCGGCCATCTGGCTGCGCGGCATGCGGCCGGCGACCCGGCCGCATGTGCAGGCGATGCCGGGTCGGTCTCCTTCATGCGCTCGACGGCGAAGCCGCTGCAGGCCGCGGCAGGCATCGCGGCGGGCTTGATGGAGCATTACGGGCTCCCTGAAGGCGCGATCGCCTTGATGTCCGCATCGCATCGGGGAGGAGAGCGGCATGTGGAGCTGTTGGAAAAGATGCTGGAGCTGACCGGCGTCCGCGAGGAGCAGCTTGCTTTCCATCCCGATTATCCGCTCGGCCGGAACGAACGGGATGAGGTCATGCGCAGGCAGCTGCCGCCGCGCAAGCTGTACCATACCTGCTCCGGCAAGCATATCGGCCTGCTCGCCTTTTGCCGGATGAACGGCTGGCCTCTGGAAGGATATACGGCTATGGATCATCCGCTGCAGCGGGAGCTGCTCCGCCATATCGCCCTGTTCACGGATCTGGACGAGAGCGCCATCGGACGCGCCGTCGACGGCTGCGGCCTGCCTGTGTTCGTCGTTCCTCTGGAGAGGCTCGCGCTGGCCTATGCCCGGCTGGCGAGTCCCCCCGACGACTGGGCGGATGAGCCGCTCCGTTGCGCCGCCCGGCGGATCTCCGCCGCGATGCTTGCTTATCCCGACCTGGTCGAAGGGCAGGGCAGGCTGGCGAGCGTCCTCCTCGCTTCGGGCATCGTGGCCAAAAGCGGAGCGCAGGGAGTGTTCGCCCTGGCTCTTCCCGAAGCCGGTCTCGGAGTGGCGTTCAAAGTGCTGGACGGCGGAGAGAGCGCATGGCCGGTCATAGCCGCCTCCGTGCTGGAGCAGGCGGCGGATGAGGCGGCCCGCCTTCGCGGCCTCGACGCCGCGAAGCTGACGGAAGCGGCCAGGAAGATCCGCGAAGCCTATCCCGAGGATATGGTCAACGACATGGGCGCGGCGACCGGACGCAGGGAAGCCGTTCTCCGGCTGGAATGGGTCTGAGCGCAGGCAAGCCCTGCCATCCCCCCCAAAAAACGGTCTGGACCTTTTCGGTCCAGACCGTTTTATTTTGCTGCGGGTCAAGGCTCACGCAGGGAATGCCAGACCGACTCCCGGTAATCGGTCGGAGATTCGCCGTGGAAACGGCGGAACTGCCTGGAGAAATACAGGGCATCCTGCAAGCCGACGGACGAGGCGATCTGCTCGACCGTCAAATCCCGCCGTTCTCGAAGCATGCGCCGCCCCTTGTCGATGCGCAGCCGCAGGAGGAACGAAACCGGCGACATGCCGGCATGCTGCTTGAACACCCGGGACAGATAGGCCCGGCTGTAGCCGAACGACTCCGCCATCCCTTCCATGCTGATCGGCTCCGCATACTGAGTGGACAAATACCGGATCATCTGGGAAGCGATGCCCCCGTCGTCGGAGCCTTCGCCGGGCTCCGGCCCCGCATCCCTGCCGCGCGCGGCGGCAAACTCGGCCAGCACGGCATGCAGGCAGGCGACGGCGCCGAGCTGCGCTCCAGCAGGCTGCCGCAGGTAGCGCATGCTCCGCTTGAGCGCAAGCCTCGGCCGGCTGCTGCGCCCCGTATCCGCTGTCGGAGAGGCGATGTCGAACCCGGCGGCCGCGGCGGCATGCGGCGCCCATGGTCCCTGGAAGGCGATCCAGCGGTAGCACCAAGGATCGGCTGAATCGGCTTGATAAGAAACCAGCTGCCCCGGCTCGATGAGGAAGGATTGGCCGGCTTCGAGCCGATGGACGGCGCCGCGGCATAGAAACTCCCCTTTTCCCGACAGCACATGATGAAGCAGATAGAAATCATGCACCTTCGGCCCCAATCGATGTCCGGGCTTCGTCTGGCTCTCTCCTGCGAACAAAACCTCCAGCGGCATCTCCGCGCCTCCTTCGGAAGCGGGAACGACCTTATAGTAAAAGCTCTTCTCCATCCGCCGATTCTCCTTCCCCGTCTCCGATCATGAGCCGCATGCTCTCTAGCGAAAGTGTACCCGAATTCTGCGCCGGGCGCGAGCGATAGAGGACCGGGACGAAGGAGGCATGCCTGCCTGGCCGCTCGCGGAAAGAAGGATGGGCATATCGGCCTTCGGCTTTGCCCGAGATCCCGGCCTTGTCGAATGAAGCCTATGTTCTATTTCCTAGAGGGAGAGGGACTTGGGAATCAATTTTAATTTTAGTAAGAAAATTCCAATAATTTCGATTGTGAATCCGAAAATACGAGACTATACTTGCTTTATTCCAAGACAAGATTCCTTGCCAATCGGCATGATTCGGATAGATCCGCATTTCGCTCGCGCAGCCACCGCAACCGGCCTTGATCCGCCTCCCTCCCGCATTCCCCGCAGACGCTCCCGTTCCAGCGCTGCTTCCTGTCATCGGCTCCCGCAGCTGTCATCCTACTCGTTGCAGCGGCACTGCAGGGTGGGCCAATCCGATCCTTTTGAAGGGGGTGATGAATTCGACCGCCGTCCGGCGGCGGCAGCAGAAACGATGGTCCCATTAAACCAAGTATAGGGAGTGGTTAAGTTTGAATTTTAGAAAGAAAAGCAAGAGACCGATGGCTGTCCTGATGGCCGTCCTGCTCGCCTTTTCGTTTTTGGAGCCGATCCATGCGGCCGGCTCCGCAGCTTCGGACAAGCTTGACCGCAATTCATCCATTCAGAAAGCCGCGGCCGCCAAGGTGGACGGCAAGCTGCTCAAGCAGTTCGGGCAGTCGGAATACGTCACTTATCTCGTCAAAATGAAAGCCCAGGTCGATACGGCATCGGTGTCCAAGCAGGCGCTGCAGAAGGCTTCCCTGCAAAAGGCGACGCTGTCCGCGGCGAAGCTGTCCGCCCGCAGCGCGGTCGTCAGCACGCTTAGGGATACCGCCCTGCAGACCCAATCGGAGCTGGACGACTACTTGGAGAAAGCGCAGAAGAGCGGAAAGGTGAAGAGCTACAAAAGCTACTTCATCGTCAACGCGCTGGCGGTCACGAGCACGAAGGAGGTCATGGAGGAGCTCTCCAGACTTCCGGGCGTCGACAAGGTGCTTCCCGACGAAACCCGTTATCTGCAGAAGACCGAGGTGAAGCCGGACGTGACGGCGCCCGGCGCCGGAGCAGCGGCGCAGCCGGCGGGCGGAGCCAAGACGGCTGCCGCGCCGGGCAGCGTGGAGTGGAACATCGCCCACATCAACGCTCCGCAGGTATGGGCCCAGGGCATCGACGGGACCGGCATCGTCGTCGCCAATCTCGATACGGGCGTGGATTATACCCACCCCGCCCTGCAGCGCAAATGGCGCGGCCTGGACGCATCCGGCGCCGTCGTCCATCCGGAGCTGAGCTGGTACGATCCGCATAGCGGAGCGCAGCTGCCTGCGGACGGCGACGGCCACGGAACCCATACGATGGGGACGATGGTCGGCTCGGAAGCGGACGGCTCCAACCAGATCGGCGTCGCGCCGGGAGCGAAATGGATCGCGGTCCGGATCTTCAATCCGGAGACGACCGACAGCATCATTCTGGACGGGGGCCAATGGCTGCTCGCTCCGGTCGATGCGCAAGGCAATCTGCATCCGGAGCTTGCGCCGGACGTCGTGAACAACTCCTGGGGCGGAGGCGCAGGCATCGACGAGTGGTTCCGGCCGATCGTGCAGGCATGGAGAAGCGCGGGCATCTTCCCCGAATTCTCGGCCGGCAACACGACGCTGACGAACCCGGGCGGACCGGGATCGGTCGCCAATCCGGCGAATTATCCGGAATCGTTCGCGACAGGAGCGACCGACATCTCCGACAACCTGGCCGACTTCTCGCTGCGGGGCCCGTCTCCATACGGCGAGATCAAGCCGGAGGTGTCCGCGCCGGGCGTCAACATCCGCTCCTCGATTCCGGGCGGATATGAAGGAGGCTGGAACGGCACGTCCATGGCGGGACCGCATACGACCGCTCTGGCCGCGCTGCTGCTGCAGGCGAACCATTCCCTGACGGTCGACCAGCTGGAGTCCATCATCATGAATACGGCGACTCCGAGAACGGACAGCGCTTATCCGAACAGTCCCAACAACGGCTACGGGCATGGCGTCATCAACGCGCTTGACGCCGTCGGCTCCGTGCTTCAAGGCATCGGTGCCGTATCCGGCAAAGTCGTGACCGGCGGGGACGACCTGGAGGAGCCCGTACTGGAGCATGTGCCCGTAACGACGGCCTTCACCGGCTTCGACGTTCCGATCACCGCCCATGTCTACGACAATGTGAGCGTGAGCTCGGTCGAAGTATTCGCGCGGGCCAAAGGAACCCAGACGTATGTGTACCTTCCTGCCGAGAGAGTGTCGGGCGATTACAAGGACGGAATCTACTCGGCTTCGATACCGGCGTTCCTCGTGACGAAAGCGGGACTGGACTATTACATCCGGGTCAACGATTACGGCAATAACGGCATTCAATCTCCGGTCTACTCCGTTGAAGTCAGCGACGGCGTGAAGCCTGGCTACGCGCAGGACTTCGAGAGCGGCTGGACGGGCTTCTCCACCGGAGGCGAAGGCCTTCCTTGGCAATGGGGCGTTCCGGTCAGCGGACCGGGCCAAGCCGCTTCGGGGCAGAAGGTCGCCGCGACCAATCTCACGGGCACCTATGCCTCCAATTCCAACTCCTATCTGCTGGCTCCTCCGATCGACCTGACGGACAGCCCGCAGGGCGCCGTCCTGAGCTTCAAGCACTGGTACGACCTGGAGACCAACTATGACAATGGAACCGTCTATATCTCCGCCGCAAGCACGAACAATGAATTCGTGCCGGCCGTTTCCTTCACCGGAGCGAGCGGAGGCTGGAAAACCCAGCACATCGACCTGGCTCCGTACGCAGGCCAGCAGGTTCTGGTCGCCTTCAATCTGTCGAGCGACAATACCCAGAACAAAGCCGGCTGGTATCTCGACGACATCTCCATCGACGGACCGGACAGCCAGGCTCCCGGAGCGCCGACAGGGCTTGCCGGCGAAGCCGACGTGCTCGGCAATGTCCGTCTGACATGGACGCCGCCTGCCGACGAGGACCTCAAGCAATTCGTGGTCTACCGCGCGGAGGAGGGAAGCGCTTCGTTCGAGCGGATAGGCGTCGCGCCGGCGGCTTCCTACACCGATACGGTGACGGCGACGCAAGCGACCTATTCGTATGCCGTAGCGGCCCAGGACTACAGCGGCAATATCGGTCCGAAATCCGATCCTATCACCGTGTCGGTCAGCAGGGCCGGCATCCTGTACGAGGATGACTTCGACGGGGATTCGGATAACGGCTGGACCCATTCCGGCACGAAGGACGAATGGGAACGCGGCATTCCGACGGCTCCGGGACCGTCGGCGGCAGCCTCGTCTCCGAATGTGTGGGGCACGGATCTGGATTCGACCTATGAGTCGAGCGCCGATTACTCGCTCGTTTCGCCGCCGATCGATCTGACCGGGGCCGGCCATGCGTCGCTGACGTTCAATCAATGGTACGAGATCGAGGGCCGCTATGATTTCGGCCTTGTGGAAGCCTCGCGCGATGGAGGCGCCACCTGGACGGAGCTGCTGCGCTTCTCCGACAACACCGCCGGCAAGCAGTGGACGCCGGTCGTCTACAATCTGGATGCTTACGCCGGCTCGACCGTGCAGATCCGGTTCCGGCTCAAGTCGGACAGCAGCGTCGTCAAGGCGGGCTGGTATCTGGACGACTTCCGCATTCTGGATGCGGCGGCCTCCTTGCAGACGCAAGGCGCTGCCCAAGCAGCAGCGATTCCGGGCCGCCAGAAGAACTCGGTCCAAGGCCCGCTTCTGAAAGTCGGCCATACGGACGAAGCCGGCTTCAAGCCGCAGGCGCAGCCTCAAGCTCAGCAGCAGAGCGAACAAGGCAGCATCGGCATTCAGAGCCTTCCGGCGAGCGCGACGGTTACCGTGCTGGAGACGGGGCGCTCGGTCAAGACGGATCCCGCCACCGGCAAGTTCTCCTTCTCCCATGTGGCTGGAAGCTACACGCTGAAAGCCGAGGCGTACGGCTACTATCCGCAAACGAAGCCCGTCGAGATTGCGGACGGCGGGACGGCCAAGGCCAGCTTCAGCCTGGAAGCGGTCCCGCACGGGCAAATCCATGGCGTCGTCCGCGACGAGCGGAGCGGAGAGCCGATCTCCGGCGCCGTTGTCGCCGTCCTGGAAGATGCTGCGGTCGCGCCTGTGCGCACCGCAGCCGACGGTACCTTTGCGTTCGACCTGCTGGAAGGAACGTACACCCTTTCCGTGCAGAGCGGAGATTATTACAGCAAAACGGTCTCGGTCACGGTGCCGGGCAACAAGGCGGTGGAGATCGCCGTCCCGTTGAAGCCGTTCATCGGATTCCCGGGCGAAATCGCCTACGATGACGGAACGGCCGAGAACGCCAGGGCGTTCAACGCCGCGAACAACGCCTGGGCGGTGCGCTTCACGCCGGAAGGCGGGGCCGCCCAAGTGACGGGAGCGTCGCTCCGGTTCTGGAACACGGAATTCCCGAGCCCGGGCGGAACGGCTTTCAAGTATGCCGTATACGACGCATCGGGCTCCGCAGGAGCGCCGGGCCGGCTTTTGGCAGGCCCTTATGACGGAACCGCCCTGCGCAACGATCAGTGGACGACGGTGACGCTTGCGCAGCCTATTACGGTAACGGGCGATTTCTACATCGTTTATATCCAATCCAACGCAGGCCTCAGCTCTCCGGGGCTCGGCACGGACGAAAGCAGCAAAAACGCGCTGCGCAGCTGGCAGCGGGTCAGCGGCGTCTGGAGTCCGTCTCCCGTGGAGGAGGGTAATTACATGATCCGGGCGCAGGTGCGCTATGCCGTAAACGCTCCTGTCATTACGGCTCCGGCAGCGGATACGTATACGAATAATGCCGAGCTTGCCGTGTCCGGCACATTGGCAGCCGACGGCGCCGAGATCCGGGTCTACAACGACGGCCAGCTTAGCGGAACGGGAACGGTAGCGGGCAAGAAGTTCAGCGTTCCCGTCACCCTCCATGCCGGAGCGAATGTGCTGACGGCGGAAGCGGTGATCGGCGGCAAAGCGACGGACCGCTCGGAGCCGGTGACGGTCATTCTGGACCGGACGCCTCCGGCCCTGGCCGTGGCATCCCCTGCCGAAGGCGCCGTGACGAACGCGGAGGCCGTCACGGTAACCGGCACTGCGGCCGATGAGTTCTTCAAGCAGCTCACCGTCAACGGGCAGAAGGTTCAGCCGAAAGCAGACGGAAGCTTCACGCAGAAGCTGCTGGTCGAAGAAGGAGCGAATGCCATTACGGTCACCGCCTCCGATCTGGCCGGCAACGAGAGTACGGTCGTCCGCAGCGTCTATGTCAGCCGCAAGCTGCCGGAGATCACGAATATCCAGCCTGCGCAGGACGTCCATATCCTGTCCGGCCAATCGGTCGCGATTGCTTTCGACAGCAGCCCGGGACTGACGGCCTCGTTCACGATCGAGCTGCCCGCAGCGGCAAGCTCGCCGGCCCGCAGCGGCTTCCCGCTGACGGAGACGTCGCCAGGCCATTATGCAGGAAGCTATCAGACTTCTTCCGCTCTTCAGCTGCAGGGCGGCATCATCGTCCTTGCGGCCAAGGATGCGGCAGGCAACACCGCCGTAACGGAGGCTCCGGGCAAGCTGTATGTCAGCGCTCCGGCGCCGACACCGACGCCGACGCCGACACCGACGCCGACACCGAAGCCGACACCAACGCCGACACCAAACCGTCCGCCTAGCGCAAAAATCAGCGCTCCATCCGTCGGACAGAAGAGCAAGGACATTGCGTTCAATGGATCCGCATCCAGCGATCCGGATGGAAGCATCGCCGGCTACAGCTGGAGCTTCGGCGACGGCAAGAGCGGAACGGGAGTCAAAGCCGTCCATAAGTACAGCAAGGCCGGCATCTACAAGGTGACGCTCACCGTGACCGACAACCGGGGAGCCCAGAGCAGTTCGGAGCATATCATCGTTATTTTCTAGCTTATCCGGCATAGGAGCGATTCGGCGCCAATCGGATCGGATCAAGCGGCCGTCCCCGTTCAGCGGGTGACGGCCGCTTTTTCTCTATTGCCGGCGAGGTCGATCCGCTTGGGATGAGCAGAGCCCATCCCGTCTTTCCCTCTCTGCGCGAACGGCCGCCGACTGTCCGGTCGGCGAGGTCGTTCTGCTTGTCAGGAAAGAGGGATGAGCAGAACCCATCCCGTCTTTCCTTCTCTGCGCGAACGGCCGCCGACTGTCCGGTCGGCGAGGTCGTTCTGCTTGTCAGGAAAGAGGGATGAGCAGAACCCATCCCGTCTTTCCCTCTCTGCGCGAACGGCCGCCGACTGTCCGGTCGGCGAGGTCGTTCTGCTTGTCAGGAAAGAGGGATGAGCAGAACCCATCCCGTCTTTCCTTCTCTGCGCGAACGGCCGCCGACTGTCTGGTCGGCGAGGTCGTTCTGCTTGTGTCACAAAAATCCATAACAACCGCACATCCTGCCATACCATGCCGGCTGCCGCAGCTATATACTGGACCTATAGATGACAGCAAGAGGAGCGGCCGACGACAGCTGAAGCTGGCTCCAAAATTCCTTATGAACAGGATGATCAAAATGGCGGATCTGCTTCAACTGAACCAGCAATTCCTGCAAGCTTTCGGAGAGAACGGGCAAAACATCCAGTATTATTACGCTCCGGGCCGAGTCAACCTGATCGGCGAGCATACGGATTACAACGGGGGTTATGTGTTCCCGGCGGCGCTGACGTTCGGCACGACGCTGCTGCTTCGTCCCCGCGGGGACCGGGTGCTGCGGATGGCATCCGCCAACTTCCCGCTGACGGGAGAGATCGATCTGGACTCCATCGCCTACCGCGAGGAGGACGACTGGATGAACTATCCGAAGGGAGTCGTCAAGGAGCTTCAGAACCGCGGAAAAGGGCCCGCCCACGGCTATGACATGCTGTACAACGGAGAGATTCCGAACGGTGCCGGCCTTTCCTCCTCCGCTTCCATCGAGGTGCTGACAGCCTACGCGCTGCTGGCCGAAGGCGGGCATGACATCGACAGGACGGAGCTTGCACTGCTGGCCCAGAAATCCGAGAACGAGTTCAACGGCGTCCAGTGCGGCATCATGGACCAGTTCGCGGTGGCGAACGGCCGCGAGAACGAGGCGATCCTCCTGATGTGCGATACGCTGGAGCATCGGCATGTCCCGTTCGATTCGGGAGACTGCGTCCTCGTCATCGGCAATACGAACAAGCGGCGCGGACTCGTCGATTCCAAATACAACGAAAGACGGGCGGAATGCGATCAGGCTGTGCAAGATCTCCGCTCCGCCTTCCCGGACCTGACGCTGCTGGGGCAGCTGACCCCGGAGCAGCTGGAACGGGAGTCCGGACGGATAGCGAGCGATACGGTCCGCAAGCGAGCGAAGCATGTCGTAGAAGAAATCGCCCGCGTCCTGGAATCGGTGCGCGTTCTGGAGAAGGGCGACCTGAACGCATTCGGAGCGCTGATGAACGCGTCCCATGATTCCTTGCGGGATCTGTACGAAGTGACCGGTCCGGAGCTTGACGCCATGGTGGAAGCGGCCCGCATGGTGCCGGGCGTGCTTGGCTCCCGGATGACAGGCGCCGGCTTCGGCGGCTGCACCGTCTCCTTGGTGCGCAAGGACAGCGTGGACGGCTTCCAAGCCGCTGTAGCGGACAGCTATGGGAGGAAGACAGGGCTGATCCCGGACTTCTACGTCTGCTCGATCGGCGGCGGCGCCGGCCGTCTGGACGCTCCGGTCTGATCGCTGCCATGCGTGCATGAAGCTTGCGGCCCGGGACAACCAGCATCCCAAGCCGGATGCCCAAGCGGCGGAATTTGTCGTATGATTCAGTAGGCAGCACAATAGACGAGCTTTCGAGAGGAGAGAGAACCATGGCTGTACTGGTAACGGGAGGAGCCGGTTATATCGGTTCGCATGCAGTAGCCGCGCTGCTGGAAAATGGCGAGGAGGTTGTCGTAGTCGACAATCTGCAGCAGGGACACCGCGAGGCGGTGCTCGGCGGGAAGCTGTACGAGGGGGATTTGCGGGATGCCGGGTTCCTGGACCGGGTATTCGGCGAGAACTCCATCGACGCGGTCATCCATTTTGCGGCGAGCAGCCTGGTCGGGGAAAGCATGAAGGACCCGGGCAAATACTACCATAACAATGTCTATGGAACGCTGTGCCTGCTTGAAGCGATGAACCGCGCCGGCGTGCGCCGGATCGTCTTCTCCAGCACGGCGGCGACTTACGGAGAGCCTGAGCAGGTGCCGATCTCCGAGCTGGACCGCACGGAGCCGACCAATGCGTACGGGGAAACGAAGCTGGCGATGGAAAAAATGATCCGCTGGTTCGACCGGGCGCACGGATTCCGGTTCGTATCCCTTCGGTATTTCAATGCCGCAGGCGCTCACGAAAGCGGGCGCATCGGGGAGGATCACGATCCCGAGACGCATCTGATCCCGATCGTACTCCAGACGGCTCTGGGCCAGAGGACTCATATCTCGGTATTCGGCGAAGATTACCCGACGGCAGACGGCAGCTGCATCCGCGATTACATCCATGTCAGCGACCTGGCCGACGCCCATATGCTCGCCGTGAAGCGCCTGCGCCAAGGAGCGGACAGCGCTGTCTACAACCTCGGCAACGGACACGGCTTCTCCGTGAAGGAAGTCATCGGGATCGCTCGGCGGATTACGGGCCGCGATATTCCGGCGGTCGTCGAGCCGCGCCGAGCGGGCGATCCCGCCGTGCTGGTCGCTTCCTCCGAGAGGGCCCGCAGTGAGCTCGGATGGAATCCGCATCGCAGCGATCTGGAGAACATCATCGCCAGCGCTTGGCAGTGGCACCAGGCCAAGCCGCAAGGCTACAACAGCTAAACGGCCTTCAAGACAGGCCGTATTCCCGAGAGGAGAGCATTTCCATGAACGAAATTCCACTTATTCCGCATGAGCAGGATGTCTCGGAAGCAATCGATAGGCTGGTCGCCTTCGCGCTGGAGAGGGGCATGCTGGAGCCGCTGGACGCAGGCGCGGCACGCAATTCGCTGCTGGACCTGCTCGGTCTGGACGCACCTGCGGCCGGCTCGGAAGAGCTTCCGACCTGGGAGCAAGGGCTGCTGGAAGCGCCGAATGGCGCCGACAGGGACAGGCTGGCGGCGGGCTTGCCGGCGGCGGGAGCCGAGGCTCCGGAGCTGCTGCGGCCGCTTCTCGACTATGCCGCCGCATCCGGCATGATCCGGGACAGCGCTACGGAGCGGGATTTGCTGGATGCTCGATTGATGGGATCGCTCATGCCGAGGCCGTCCGAGACGCATGCCCGCTTTCGGGCGGCGGCAGCGGAGCGCGGCATCCGGCAGGCGACGGATGAGTTCTACCGGCTCAATATCGATGCCAACTACATCCGCCTCGACCGCGTCGCGCTCAATATGAACTGGATCCATCCGACGGCTTACGGACCGCTCGAGATGACCGTCAACCTATCGAAGCCGGAGAAGGATCCCGCCGAGATCGCCATGCTCCGAAGCATGCCCCCTTCGGCCTATCCGAAGTGCTTGCTGTGCAAGGAGAACATGGGTTATGCCGGAAGAGCCGACCATCCGGCCCGGCAGAACCACCGGATTCTGCCCATGCGTCTGAGCGGCGAGTCCTGGTTCCTTCAATATTCTCCGTATGTGTACTACAAGGAGCATTGCATCGTCTTCCGGGCCGAGCACAGCCCGATGTCGATCACGCACCGCACTTTCGGCAGGCTGCTGGAGTTCGCGGAGCAGATTCCGCATTATTTCGTCGGCTCCAACGCGGACCTTCCCATAGTCGGAGGCTCGATCCTCAGCCATGACCATTTCCAGGGAGGACGGCATATCTTCCCGATGGAAGAGGCGCCCGTGGAAGAGAGCTTCTCCCATCCGTCCCGGCCGGACATTTCCTATGGAATCGTCCGGTGGCCGATGAGCGTGCTGCGGCTGGCGGGCCGGGACCGGGTGCTGCTCGCCGAAGCCGCATCGGATGTGCTCGACGCCTGGAGAGAGTACAGCGATCCGGAGGCGGAGATCCATGCCCATACAGAGACGGGTGGAGCGCGCATTCCGCATAATACGATTACTCCGGTGGCAAGGCGCAAGGAAGACGGAGTGTACGAGCTTGATCTCGTGCTTCGCAACAACCGGACCAGCGAGGAGCATCCCGAAGGCATTTTCCACCCGCATCGCCATCTCCATCATCTGAAGAGGGAAAATATCGGTCTGATCGAAGTGATGGGGCTGGCCGTGCTGCCCGGGCGGCTCAAGGCGGAGATGGAAATCATCGCGGGCTGCCTATCGGGATCCCTGCAATGGGAGGATGTCGCAGCGGGAGCGGACGGCGCCGCCATGGCTCCGCATGGACGCTGGTTCGCCGAGCTTCAGCATGCATGGGGCAAGGCGATGGATCGCGAAGCCGCTATGAAAGCGGTTCTGGATTCCGCAGGAGACAAGTTCCTGCAGGTGCTGACGGATGCGGGCGTCTACAAGCGGACGGCTGAGGGCATCGCGGCATTCAAGCGGTTTGCCGCCGCTGCGGGGCTTCAGCAGGACAACGGCTGAGCGGAATATATGGAGGCCGACGGACATGGCGGCACAACAAAACGCGGGAAGGCATCAAGCCTTTCTGCGTTATTTTTATGCGCCAAAATAAAAGGGAGAGCGCGAAAGATGTCGAATCGTCTGGAAAAGGTGAACATTTTTTCGAAAGGGCAGAAGCATATGTTCAATAATGGCGAATAATAAGATAAAAATTCACTCATTCAAGCAAAAAAATAATTGTGTAAGTCAATTTTCTATGGTATTTTTTAATATATATTCGTTAATTAATAAATGATAATGAGACACATCATGATATTTGGAGGGGTAAAATTTGATGCCGATTATGCCGCTTGATGAATTTTTGAAGCTGGAATCCGATGAGCAAGTTGAGAAACTTAAGCGCTGGAAGACGGATTACACGCTGAAAGATATCCGGGAAGCTTGGGGCTTCAAGCATTCCGCTCAATATTACATGCTTCTTAAGAAGCTGCGCATTTACGAGCGCGTAGTCAACAAATCCGACAAGTTCTATCCGGACCAGCTGGCAGGCTCCAACGCGGGAGCGGGCGAATTCGCCTATCTGCCGCGCGAGGTCAAGCTGCCGGCCGACCAGTTCGGCTACCAGCTCAACGTATCCCTTACGGGACCGGAGCTCGCCGACAAGCTCGAGCGGCTGGCGCAGTTCCTCCGCGGCGAGCAGAAGCTCGTCAACGTGAAGCTTTCCGTGGAAGCGGCTGCCGAAGAAACGGCCGCCAGCGAAGCCGCACCGGAAAAGGAAGCCGTCTAAACGGCGACAAGCCAAACACCCCCGCATGAATGCATGCGGGGGTGTTTTTTGCTCTCGGGAGCCTTGCGGCCCGGACAGGGATCAGCGCGCAGCGCGGAGCTTGCCGAGCTCGGAGACGAGAGCTTCCACTTCGCTGATGCTGAAGTTGGTTTTGGACGATACGATTTCATAGAGTTCCCGGATATCCTCATAACAGCCCGGTCCGAAGCTGGAGGCCTGCATGGCGGCCGCTGTGGCCATCTTCAGCTTGGTCTTGATGGCTTCGATCATGAATTCTACATTTTCCTGGGTCGGCTGGCTAAGGTCAGTCATGGAAAACCTCCTGCGGATATATGGCTTTCCACCATTGTACCATGAAAGCCATCGCCTTCCCATGCTGCGCCGTCCCGCCGCAAATTGAACGGAGCCTGCTCTTCCGTTACAATAGAAGCAAACTAATCTGCCAGCGCAAATGGGGGCGCGGATATGAAGCGGGAACTGAAGCAAATCCGTCCGGAAGACGCGGCCAAGTGGGCAAGGGTCGACGGGCGGGGTCTGGAAACGTTTTTTGAATCGGTTGCCGGGAAACATCCCCTGCGAGACGAGGTCGTCTTTCTATGCATCGGAAGCGACCGTTCGACGGGCGACTCGCTGGGACCGCTCGCCGGTTCCATGCTGCGGGAAAAAGGCTTTCCCCGGGTGACGGGGACGCTCGAGCAGCCATGCGATTCGGAGCAGGTCGGTCCGATCCTGGCGACACTCAGCGAGGCGGCATGCGTCATCGCCATCGATGCTTGCCTCGGCCGTTCGGAATCGACGGGGCTTTATCTCGTGCGCAGCGGTCCGCTCCAGCCGGGACAAGCCATCGGGCAGCAGCTGCCGCCGGTAGGAGACTACAGCGTCGCAGCTGTCGTCAATACCCAGGGGCATAAGCCCTATTGGATCATCCAGACGACGAGCCTGTACCGCGTAATCGGCATGGCGCAGGGAATCGCGGACGCAGCTGCGGCTGCCTGGCCTGCGGCTTCCTCGGACATGCCCGAGGAGGGCGGGACGGGCGGCGGCCAGTTCGGCTTCGCGAGCAGGTCCGCCAGCAGCCGCAGGGACAATGACGCTTCCTGATGCCGGCTGCAGGCAAGACGAACCATTGAGGGGCATGAGCCGGCGGAACGATGGAAGGATTCAGGTGAAGCGGAGTTCGAATACCGAGTTCAACTTATCAGGCAAAGGAAAGGAATGATCGAAGATGTCCGACCGATCGCTTGCAACCCGCAAGCTCACGCTGAGCAACGGCACGGAGCTGGCCTATAGAGACAATGGAGGCGCAGCGGGGCAGGACGATGTGCTTGTTCTCCTGCATGGCTTCTGCGGAAGCTCCGCCTATTGGGAGAAGGTGCTTCCGATTCTGGAAAAAAGATACCGGGTGCTGACGCCGGATCTGCGCGGCCACGGCGGTTCTTCGGGAGCCCGGGAAGCGGTGCTCGGCATGGAGGAGCTGGCGGACGATGTCGCCGCCCTCCTGGACGCGCTGGAAGCCGGGCCGGCCGTCGTGCTGGGCCATTCGCTCGGAGGCTACGCGGCGCTTGCCCTTGCCGAAAGGCATGCAGTCCTCCTGAAAGGATTCGCGCTGGTCCACTCCACGCCGCTGCCGGACAGCGCCGAAGCGCAAGCCGGGCGCGACAAGGCGGCTGCGGCATTGCGCGCGGACGGCATCAAGCCTTTCGTGGACGGCCTTGTACCGAAGCTGTTCGCGCCTGAGCGGGCCGAGTCCGAGCTTGCGGAACGGGCGAAGGAGATCGGCTACGGCACGTCGGCGGAGAGCGCCGCCGCCGTAGCGCTCGGCATGAAAGTCCGTTCCGACCGCAGCCATGTCGTCGAGCAGTCGGAGCTGCCCGTGCTGCTCGTCGCCGGAGCGAAGGACGGCGTCGTTCCGCAGGAGCGGGTGTTCGCCGCGCGCGGGAGCCGTTCCAGCACGATCGTACTGGAAGACAGCGGGCATATGGGGATGATGGAAGCTCCGGAGAAGCTGGCGGAAGCGATCGAAGAATGGATGCGGGAGAGCTTCCCGGCCAGCGAATAAACAGCCAGGCTGGATGTTCCGGCGGCGGGAAGGAAGACATTCATGTTCCAGCGGGATTATATCATGCGGATGATCGAGCAGCTCGGAGAGGTAGCCGGGGCCGTGCTTGGGCTCAAAAAAGAAATGAGGCATGCCGAGGCGCTCCAGGCGATCGAGGAGCTGCTGGAGAAGCAGTTCCGGCTCAACTCGCGCCTGCTGCGCAGCTTGTCCGACGAGGATCTCGTCGCCATGCTGTCGCGAAGCGGGAATCCGGACCATGCCCAGCTGCAGGTGCTTGCCGTCCTGCTTCGCGAGGAAGCGGACCTGCTGCTGGAGCTCGGACAGGAATCCGCCGCCTTCGCGCTCAGGATCAAATCGCTCCATCTGTTCATGAGGCTGTCCCTGATGGGCGCGGAAGCGATCGCGGCGGATCCGGACGAAGAAGCCGAACGCCAGCTTGAGGCGCTTGCCTCCTACGAGCTGCCCCCGGATACGAAGCGGCTGGCAGCCCGCTGGATGGAACAGCGGGGAAATTATGCCGGCGCCGAGGATCTGATGTTCGAGCTCGAGGAGGACGGGGTGCTGGCGGCGGGAGAGAACGAGGCGTTTTACCGCAGGCTGCTGCTTCAAGACGATGAGCGGCTCGCTGCCGGAGGGGTTACCCGGCTTGAGCTTCTTACGGTTCTCAAGGAAACCGTATAGGATAGGCGGACGTTTCATGAGACAAGAAGCGCTCTGACAGCCATTGCATGAGCAGCTCGGATCCTCCGGACGGGGCCCCGCGCCGGCCTGCCGCCGGAGCGGGGCCCCGCTTGGCGGAACGATTGAAGAAGGAGTTATGGATGACATGAACAAGCAAGAGGAAACGGCCGCCTGGGAGCGGACGATAGCCGAAGCCGCCGAGAGTGGGGAGCTTCTGCAAGCTTCGATGAGCGGTTTGCGCAAAATCACGGACGAGGCCGCGCCGCGAACGGTGGTCCGGCCGGTCAAGCTGAAGTCGGGCTTCCGCTACCAGTTCGAGAGCCATCACAAGACCAAGGTGCTTCACGAGAATCTCGACCCGGAGGCCGCAGCCGCGCGCATCGTCCTGCTCATGAAGGAGCATTACCGCCAGGCGGTCTTCAAGACGCCGGAGGCCGATCTTCAGCTTCTGCTGAGCAAGAAGGGCAAAGCGGCGCTGCTCCGAAAGCCGGCGACCGCGAAGACGCCGGAGGGCGGGCCTGCTTCCCATGACCGCGCAAAGAAGCGGGTGCTGGAAGGCTCAGCGCCGGCGCCGTTCCTGGTCGAGCTCGGCATCATGACGGCCGAGGGCCGGGTGAAGGCGGACAAGCAGGACAAATATCGCCAAATCAACCGTTTCCTTGAAATGGTGAACGATGTGGCCGACCAGCTGCCGGAAGGCCGGGAGCTGAAGATCGTCGACTTCGGCTGCGGCAAGTCCTATCTCACCTTTGCCTTGTACCATCTGCTCGCGATCGAGCAGAAGCGCTCCATTTCCGTCATCGGGCTGGATCTCAAGGAGGATGTCATCGCCTTCTGCTCCTCGCTTGCGGACAGGCTCGGCTATGAGTCGCTCCGCTTCCAGGTGGGAGACATCGGCCGCTTCGGCGAGCTGTCGGCCGCGGACATGGTCGTCACGCTGCATGCCTGCGACACGGCTACCGATGCGGCGCTGGCCAAGGCGGTCGGCTGGGACGCCTCCGTCATCCTGTCGGTGCCATGCTGCCAGCACGAGGCATTCGGCCAAATACGCAGCGAGGAGCTGGCTCCGCTACTGGGCCATGGCCTGCTGAAGGAACGGTTCGCGGCGCTGGCGACGGATGCGGCCCGGACGGCGCTGCTGGAAGCGGCAGGCTATCGGACCCAGGTGCTGGAGTTCATCGACCCCGAGCATACGCCCAAAAACCTGATGATCCGCGCGGTCCGCAGAAACGGCTCGCCAAGCGGCAGGCTCGAGAAGGAGAAGCTGCTGGAGTACCGCCGCTATCGGGACAGCCTCAATCTGGATCCGGCTCTCGAACGGGAGCTTGCGGCCGCGGGAAGGCTTCCTTCGCTGTAGATCCTTTCTTTGCTATTATCGATATGTTCAGAGAGCCCTGTTCCTTTATCGAAACAGGGCTCTCTGTCGCGCTTAATTGAGGGTGGCGGACCCTGCCGCCTGTGATATAATGGAAGACAATGGATTTTTAAGCGAATGGGTGAAGCAATTGGAATCATGGATATGGGCTGATTTCAGTTTGTTCGTGTTTATGCTTGGCCTATTTTTCTATCTCTTTCTCCATAACCCTATGACGCGACTGCATAAGGTATATTTGCTCTTCCACTTCTGCATGATGCTCTGGCCGCTGACCCAATTCGCAGCCAAGACGACGGACAATCCCCATTTCCAGCTGTTCTACATTTCGGCTTCCTTCTCGTCCCTTGCGCTGCAGGGAGCTGGCTGGCTCGTGCTCACCTTCTTCCTTACAGGCCAATCGTATCTGCTTACCCGCCGGGCATCGGCAGCGCTGGCTATTCCCGTCGCCCTGACGGTGATCGGCATACTGGCCAATCCGAGGGGGATATTCGTCCGGACAAGCGGAGACGTATGGTCGCAGAGGGAGTACGGCCCCATTTTCTGGATCCTGTTCGCCGAGATTGTCCTGCTCTGCCTTCTGTCCATGATCTGTATCGTGAAAGCGCTGCGACGGGGGGTGACTCCCAGGCACCGCAGCCAGGTGGGGATGGCGCTCAAAGGGCTGCTGCTCTTCCTCGCCTTCGGCTGGGCCGATCTTCTCGTGAATGTCGCGTTCAACGATTATTTCCCCGATATTCCCGGCATCACCTCGCTTGGTCTCGCTCTTTCGGCCCTCTACTTCACCATGTCGATCCAACGCTACCGCGTATTCGATATCGTGCGGATCGCGCAGAAAGATATCTCGGATTCGCTTGCAGCCGGCCTGGTCGTCATCGATGCGCATGACGTGGTGCTGGAATGCAACCGCTCGCTGGAATCGTATCTGCCGGCGAAGACGGGGGACCGGGTCGATCTGGCGGCATTCCTTCGGGAATGCGGTACGAACACGGCGGATACGGAAGCCTTCATGGCCAAATATGGATCCGTCATACCGGAGCGGGTGCAGATGGAGCTGGCCATTCCAGGACCGGATGCCGTCGGCATGAGGCATGTCCTTCTGGACGCTTCCCCCATCCTCTCCGGGACGAAAGAGCTTCTCGGCAGGGTGATCTCCATGCAGGATGTGACGGAGATCCGCTATTTGGTGGAAGAAAAGAACCGTCAGAACGAGATGCTGCAGCTCCGCAACAGGGAGCTCGTCCAAATTCAGGAGGAGCTGTTCAAGGCGAACCTGAAGCTGGAGCAGATGGCGACGACCGACAGCCTGACCGGCTGCTACAACAGGCGCTTCCTGATGCAGCGGCTGGAGCATGAGATGGCGGCCAACATCCGCTACCATATTCCTTTCGCCGTCATCATGTTCGATATCGACCTGTTCAAGCAGATCAACGACAGCTACGGCCATCTGATCGGGGATGAGGTGCTGTTCGGCACGGCGGAGGCGGTGAAGGGCATCCTGCGCAGATCCGATCTTCTGGCCCGCTATGGAGGGGAGGAATTCGCCATCTACTTGCCCCACACGAACCGGCAGCAGGCGGAGAAGCTGGCCGAACGGCTCAAGGAGACGGTGGAGAGCAACCGCATCGTGACGGGAACATCGGGACTTTCCATATCGATCACGATCAGTGTCGGCGTGTTGTCCGTCGAGGGCCGCCAGACTCCCTCGGAAGCGAGGGAATCCACGGCCTACATCCGGCATTTGTTCGAGCAGGCGGATGCGGCTCTGTACGAGGCCAAGAACAACGGGCGCAATTGCATCGTGGGCCGCAAGCTCGCTTGACGCCCTTATGGGACAGATGACCCCCTTAAAGGCATGACACGACCGCGAATATTCTGATAGAATAGAACCAATTCCTGCAAGTTCGATTTTAGCTGCAAGAAGGCATGATATTCTAAAAGCGGAGCCGTAAGTCATGAGAAAAGTACTAGTTAGCAGCGTAAAGCCGGGCGCAAAGCTCGCAAGGCCTATCTTTCGCGAGGACGGCAACATCCTGCTCGGAGCGGGCATGGAGCTCAGCAGCCGGTATATCCAGCGATTGACCGAGCTTGGCATCGACATCATATTCGTGGAGGATGCGCTTACCGAGGGCATCGAGCCGAGCGAGACGATCCGGGACAGCACCAGGCGCAAAGCGGCGGAAGCGATGCATAAGCTGATGACGGTCCAGATCAGCCAGCCGCAAGCGAGGGGCAGAGCCGCGCTTCCGGAGATGGGCAGGACGTTCCGAACCGTCTTCGGCGATATCATGAACGATGTCCTGACCCGGGAGGACGTATTCGTCGAGCTCGGACAAATTCATACCCACGATTCCTATCTGTTCCAGCATTCCATCAATGTGGCCGTGCTGGCGGGCATTATCGGCATCGCCAAAGGGTTCAACCGCAACCAGCTCGAGGAGCTCGGCATCGGGGCGCTTCTGTTCGACATCGGCATGACCCGCGTACCGAAGACGCTGCTGCAGAAGCCGGGGCCTCTGACGGCGGAGGAACGGAAGATCGTCGAGAACCATACCGTGGAAGGCTTCGATCTTCTCCGCAAGCAGCATGACGTCTCCCTGCTCTCCGCGCACTGCGCTCTTCAGCATCATGAACGTTATGACGGGAGCGGTTATCCCCGCGGGATCAAGAAAGACGAGATCCACATCTACGCCCAGATCGTCGGCATCGCCGATGTGTTCGATGCGCTGACCGCGTCACGGCCATACCGCAAAAGATACACGCCCTCCGAGGCGATCGAATTTTTATTCGCTTCCGGCAACACCTACTTCGATCTTGATCTGGTCCGGCTGTTCTGCAATCATATTTCCATGTATCCCGTCTCCACGACGGTGGAGCTGAACACGGGGCAGATCGGCGTCGTCTCCAAAAACTTCCAGGTCGCCGTGCATCGTCCGATTCTTCGCGTCATCAAGGAAGCAGACGGCTCGGAGCCGTCCGTACCGTACGACATCGACCTGCGGACCGAGCTGCATCTGACCATAATCCGGGAAGTTTAGTTTTTGCCAAGGCACCCTACAGGCTCAGGAGGAATGTTCCATGATGCAAATGCCGGAATCATCGCCGACCCCTCAAGTAGAGTCGGGTCAGCAGTCTGGAGACGACAGCACCTGGCTGGAGCAGACATTGATCCCTTCGCTTCTGCTCGGCAGCCGGACGATCGTCGAGCAAGACGGCTTAATCGAGGAAGGAACGCTTACCTTGATGGAGGGCGACCTCATCGAGGTCGGAGTTGCCAAGCCCCAGCTGTTTCTGCTGGGCAAATCCGTCTGGCTCACCGTAGAGTCGGTTTCCGGGATGTACCGGATGCCTTCGCGGGTGATCGGACGCAGGGACGGTTCCCTCGCCTTGCTGTTTCCTTACGAGCGCTATCTGCTTCCGGAAGAGAAGAGGATCCATCCCCGGATCGAAGTGAACTGCGCCGGCCGTCTGCTCGTCGGAGACCGGAGCGCGAACCGCAAGCCGACCCGCACGGATCTGCTCCGCTTCCAATGGTCGGATGAGCTCCGCCACAACGGGCTCGACGAGGCGCTGCTGCAGAAGCTGGAGAAGCTGATGGACGAGGAGGATCTTTCCCATCTGGAGCAGCAGGACGAGCTTCGCCGCAAGAAGGCGGCGCTGGCCGAAATCACGGTATGCAACATCAGCCTGGAGGGCGTCGGATTCAGGGCGTCGAAGGAGATCGATCTGCCCTGCTCCGGCGAAGTGGAGGCCGTCCTTGACCTCGGATTCGAGCTTCATTGCCGGCTTGAGGTGTTGTGGCGGCAGGACGCCGCTGGCGCGCCATCCTATGGAGCGAGATTGGGAGCGCTGGAGCCCGAAGCGGCCCGTCAGCTCCGCGCTTTCATCGTCCATGAGCAGATGAAGCAATATTATTTGGCCCGCAGAGCCGGACGGCAAGGTTCGGAGGATGGGGCTATCGAATAGGAATCGCCCGAGATCGTCCCGGCCGCTGCGCTTGCAGCGGCCGGGACGATCTTTTTGATCCGAAAGCCTGCTCTGCAGGCTTTTTTTGTGTTTTGGCAGAGAAGAAGGCCATAGACAAGCGCAGCTGTTTTTTGAATGAGAGGGTCGATGGAGATGACCTGAAAATAAGTATGGAGGCCGGGATAGCGGCAACAATGGGAGTAGAAGGGGGGCTGCCGCATGCATTTGGAACCCGGAAAAAACGTGCAGGAATCGGAGGAGACACCTGCATGGAAAAGAGGCAGGAATACGCCTTGGCGCATCCGGATGAACGGGACAGCCTTGCGCGGAGTCGCGGCGGCAGCGGCTTGCGCAGCGCTGCTTGTCTGGATGATGAGCCGGGCGGGAATGTATTTCGACGAGCGCTATTACGGCCTGCAAACGATGCTTTGCCTGGCGGCGGCTTGTCTCCTCGGGGCAGGAATGAGGCGGGGAACGCAGGAAGAGAGGCGGACGGAGGCGAATCGGGGAGCGGGCAGGATGAAGTGGCTGCTGACGGCGGCCTGCCTCCTTGCAACGGCGTTGTCGGCGCTTTGCGTTGTCGGACTGGCCTTCTCGCCTGTTTCGGTGCGCGGCAGCCTGAACGAAGCGCTCCGCTGGAGCGCGCTGGCCGCCCTGATCGTGCTGCTGCGGGCTCGTCCGGCCGGAAGCCGCAGCCTGGCGGGCGGCATTCAGCTGTTCGCAGCCGCCGCTGTGGCCGTCTCTGCAGCCGCGTGGTTCGGCTGGCTTCGCGGTACCGATTATATGTTGTTCACGTCGGATGAACGGCTGTCCGCATCGGGCATGAGACTGGCGGGCTGGCTGCAGTACAGCAATTCCCTCGGTGCTTTCATGGCGGCGCTCCTTGTATTTCAGTGGAAGCTTCTCTCCGCCGGCAATCGCATGCTCCGCTGGAGCGCTGCGCTACTCGCCGCTCCTTGTTTTGCCGTGCTGGTGCTGACGGAGTCGCGCGGCTCATGGGCAGCTGCCGGAGCCGGGCTGCTGCTCGGGCTGCTGTTATGTCCAAGAAACATCCGACTGCGATGGCTGGTGTCGGCCGCCGGGACTTTGGGCGGGGGAGCGGCGCTGACGGGAATGGCCTACCGTCTCGGGCCAGCCGCTTGGGGCATGCCCTCCGCCGAAGCGAGGCTGAGCGAGACGTGGGCTTGGGCCGCTGCTCCGGCCGTGCTGGCTGTGGGCGCATTATTCCTGCTGCAGCTGGTCTCCAGGTGCCGGAGAGAGGAGGCGTCCGATCCTATTTCCGAACCTCCGGCTGAAAAACGATCCGGATCCCCCATCAAAGCTGCTTCAAGCCGGGGGAAGCGAGGCTGGAGGAGCCGGCTTTCGACGAAACCTTTGCTTTGGAGGCTGCTTGCGTCGGGAGGCTTCCTGTTGGCGGCAGCGCTGCTGTGGCTGCCGTTGAGTCCTGTCCATCGGGCGGCCGCTTCGCATGAGACGGGGGCATCGCGGCTGATGTATTACGTGGACGCTCTAAGCATCGCGGCGAAAGCTCCTTTTCTAGGGACGGGAGGGGACTCCTGGCGGAGCCTCTATCGTTCGGTGCAGCGGGTCCCGTATACGGGAAGCGAAGTCCACAGCGGCTACATCGACCAGCTTGTGGATCATGGAGCCGCAGGCCTGCTTCTGATGCTGCTGTTCGCCGCCGTCTTGCTGGCATTGGCCGCTTCGGGAAGAAAGGATGGAGCCGCAGCGCCTGCGGTACTGCTTCTGCATGCCGCGGTGGACATCGATATGTCGTACGGGCTGTTCTGGATGTTCCTTGTTTTCCTGGCTGCCGGAAGCGTCTCGATGGAGGCGGGAGGAGACGGGGGAGAAAAGGTTCGGCGAGAGCGCCATGTCTCTGCCACGCCGGCAAAAGAGAGAGGGGCGCCGATTGTCAGGCGGCGCAAAATGCCAGCCATCGCGCGCCGTGCCGCGCTGCTGCTGTTCGCCTGCTGGCTCGCGGCCGCGGCCGCCGCCAGCCAGCCGGCCGCGCCGCGCGGCTGCGCGAAGCCGCCTCCGGCGCGGCCGGCGCCGCGCGCTTCGCGCTGCTGCGCGCGGCGGTCGAGGCGGACCCGGCATGGACCCGGGTCCGCCTCGACCTGGCGCCTCTCCTCCCGCCTCGCGGGAGGACGGCGCTGCTGGCGGACGGACTGCGCTATGAGCCGCAGTCCGCTCCGCTGCAGTGGGAGCTCGGCATGGCTTATGCCGAGCTCGGGGATGCGCCGCGCGCGGAAGCGCGGCTGCGCGCGGCGCTGCGCCTGGACAAGTGGAACGCGTCCAGGCAGGCGGCCGTGCCGGAGCTGCTGCTCGAGCTGGCGCGGCTGCAGCTCCGGCAAGGAAAGGCTGCGCTGGCCCGAGGCACGGCCAGGCGGGCGCTCGGGCTGTATGCGGACTATGCAAAGCTTGTCCGGCTGGCGCCGCTCCCCGGGACGCCGGCGAATAGCCGCGGCTTCCGCATGATGCCGGAAGCTGCGGCTGCTGCCGCTTCGCTCGCGGAGCTGCTGGACGGCATGCCGGTGGCAGCCATTCCGTAGTCCGTTGCCTCGTTCCTCAGCGCGGGCAGCCATTCCGTAGTCCGTTGCCTCGTTCCTCAACGCGGGCAGCCATTCCGTAGTCCGTTGCCTCGTTCTTCAGCGCGGGCCGCCGCAGCATTCGGGCCGCGGCTTGAATGCTGCTTCAGCCGCCAAAGGCATCGCGGAATGCCGTCTTCAGCTTTTCCGGTTCGGCCTGCCACAGCTCGGCGATTTCGGCGGCGACGTTGTCGTCCCACCAGTCGCACAGCTTTTTGCGGTTGTCGCGGTTCTCGTGGACGAACACGAGATTGAGATAGACCTTGCGCGTGTACAGCTTTTCCGCCTGCTCCATCTGCTCCTTGGAAATGTACCCTTTCAGGCGCTTGGCGGTCCGGTACAGCTCATTGCTGCAGGCGCGCCGGATTTTGCGGGCGGTAGGGAGCTCACGCTGATGCTTGTTGCTCGGCATGCCGTTCATCGAGCCCACTCCTTTCCCCACAATATATGTTCGGGCAGGCAGGATGTGCAGGCCGACGCTTTGCTGCAGCTGCCGCTTCGGTTCCGGCTTGGGGCGGCGATACGCCTTCGGACTTCATGAAAAAAAGCTGCTTCCCCCGAAAGGGAACGCAGCTTTTTCGGCCTTCCAATCGTTTCAAGCATGCCCGGCCACGGTCGGCCTACTGGACGTGGATGTATCCGACCATCGGTCCGCCGTGCTTGAGGTCCGTGTGGGTCATGCAGATGATGGGGTAGGTGCCGGCTTTTTCCGGCGTGAAGCTGACTTCCGTCACCGCCCCTTTTTTGACCTCTCCTTTTACGCCGAGCCCTTCAATGACGAACGGGTGGCTGGCGCCGTTGACGCCGGTGATGCGCAGCGTGACCTGCTCGCCTTTCTTCACCGTGAGGAAGCTGGGGCTCCATTGGTACACTTCGATTTCCTTGCCGTCTGCCGTCTGGCTTCTGAACTCGCCGGTGACCATCTCGAACACTTGCGGATTCGCCGCTGCCGTCGCCGAAGCCGCTTCGCCGGAAACGCTCGGATACAGCCTCCAGCAGGCGACGGCAAGAATGGCGATCGTGAGCGCGAGAGCCGCGAGCCGGAGCTGTTTTCTCGTTACGATAATGGCGTTCATTGCGGTCCACCCCTTCTTGTCCATGTCATCAGCATATTCTATGCATCCGATTGGGCCGCCATGACCGTTTGTCCTATGGCACCATTTGGGAAGCCTATGATAGAATTACCGGGACAAACACCGGTGGCGAAAGCATCGCCGAATTATGAGATTGGAGTGGAATGCATGCACTTGTTTCACGAACTCGTCACTTATTTGCTCGGCATCGTAGAGAAGCTCGGGTATTTCGGCATCATCCTGGGTCTGGCCATGGAAGTGATTCCGAGCGAAATCGTGCTCGGTTATGCCGGCTATATGGTATCCACAGGCAGCATGACCTTCTGGGGAGCGGTTCTTTGCGGGACGATAGGCGCGATCCTGCAGCAATGGATCCTGTACGCGATCGGCTTGTACGGGGGACGTCCGTTTCTGGACAAATACGGAAAATACATCAAGATCAAGCCGAAGCACATCGATATCGCCGAAGGCTGGTTCCAGCGCTACGGTCCGGGCATGGTGTTCACCGCCCGCTTCGTTCCGGTGATGCGCCAGGTCATCTCCATTCCTGCGGGAATGGCCCGCATGCCGCTGTCCACCTTCACGCTGCTGACGGCGATCGCCTCGCTTCCGTGGTCGATCCTGTTCGTCTACATCGGCCGCAGCCTGGGCAGCAACTGGGAGCAGATCAAGGACAAGGCGGCTCCTTACACGATGCCGGCCATTCTGGTCGCCGCCGCGGTGCTGATCATGTACGTGCTGTTCAAATACTTGCGCTCCCGCGGCCGCACGGTCTGATTGTGGCGCAGTCCGGACCTTTGGTACAATGGATGGAAATGAGCCCGAAGCCGCCGCCGGCGGCAAGGAGACAAGGAGTGGACCACCTATGGCCAAGCAAATAGCCGACAAGCTGTCGAAGGGAATCACGCCGCAGCAGTTCCGTGAAGGCATGACGAAAAACAAGGAAGCTTTCGAATCCTGGTACGACCGCTTCGAATGGGAAAGCGAGGACGACCGCGAGTTTTTCGAATCGCTGAACAACCGAGACGATCTGCGCGTGCTGATCCTGATGGCGGATTGGTGCGGCGACGTCGTGCGCAACGTTCCGGCCGTGCTTCGCGCGCTGGAGAACAGCGGCGTGCCCGTCGAAGTGCTGATCATGGAAGAGCATCTCGATACGATGGATCAATTCCTCACCATGGGAGGGCGCTCGGTGCCGATCGTCATCGTCGCCGACACCGGCGGCCATGTGCTCGGGCAATGGGGCCCGCGCCCCGCGCGCATCCAGGAGCCGATGGTCCGGTTCAAGCAGGAGAACACCGACCGCGAAGCGCCTGATTACCAGGATAACCTGGCCGAGACGCGCAAGGAGATCATGCGCCGCTACGGTGAGGACGCCGCCTATCAAAAAGAAGTCGTTCGCGAGCTGCGCGAGCTGTTCTCGTCGATCTGATGGGCACGATGAAGATCGAGAAGTTCGTGCTCGGCCCCATCCAGACGAACTGTTATCTGTTGATCAACGAAGAGAGCGGCCAGGCGGTCGTCATCGATCCCGGCATGGAGCCGAAGCGCCTCGTGGAGCGCATCCGCAGCGGAGGCTTCAAGCTGGAGGCGATCCTCCTGACCCATGCCCATCTGGACCATATGGGCGGCGTGGACGAGGTTCGCAAGGCATTCGGATGCCCGGTCTACATCCATGATCTGGAGGCGGATTGGCTGACCGATCCCGCGAAGAACGGATCCCTGCGATGGAGCCATATGACGCCGCCGCTCGTGACCGACCCGGCCGAATACGCCCTCGACGAGGGCATGAAGCTGGAGCTGGCGGGATTCCGCTTCCGCGTCCTGCACACTCCGGGCCATAGCCCCGGAAGCGTCAGCTTCCTGCACGGCTCGGACCTGTTTTCCGGCGACGTGCTGTTCCGGCAATCGATCGGGCGCACGGATCTGCCCGGCGGGCGCGAGGCGGACCTGTACAACTCCATCCGGTCCAAGCTCTATCGCCTCGATCCGCAGGTCAAGGTCCACAACGGCCACGGGCAGGCGACGACAATCGGGCATGAAATGCAGAACAATCCTTATGTACGAATCGGCTGAGAGCGATTGTCCGCTTCCTTCCGCCCGGCTGTTTCCGCGGCAGGGGCGGTTTTTATTTCCTTCGGCAGCTATTGATTCCTATCAAGCAATGGAAAGGCGGCAATCAGATTGGCGGATAGAATCGGCACGGATACGGACGCAAGGCAAGAAGGGGAAGCGCGGGCTGCGCTTTCGCCGGAGGAGATGGCGGCCGAACAGGAGCGCATCGTGAAGGGCGTCGCCCAGGAGCTCGGCCTTCCACTCGGCAAGGTGAAAGCGGCGGTCGGGCTGCTCGACGAAGGCAACACGATTCCTTTCATTGCCCGCTACCGCAAGGAAATGACCGGCGAGCTGGACGAGAACGAGCTGCGCTCCATCGAGGAGAAGCTGAATTACCGCCGCAGCCTGGAAGAACGCAAGCGGGAAGTCCTTCGGCTCATCGGCGAGCAGAGGAAGCTGACACCGGAGCTGGAGAAGGCCGTGCTTGCCTCCATGAAGCTGCAGGAAGTGGAGGATCTGTACCGTCCTTACCGGCAAAAGCGCAAGACGCGCGCTTCCGTCGCGCGCGAGCGAGGACTCGAGCCGCTTGCCCGGTGGCTGCTGTCGCAGCCCCGTCAGGGAGATCCGCTGAAGCAAGCCGAGGCTTGCGTCCATCCGGACAAAGGCGTCGAGACGCCTGCCGATGCCCTCGCTGGAGCTCAGGACATCATTGCGGAGGAGATGGCCGACGAGGCGAGGACACGGGCATGGGTGCGCAAGTTCACGATGGACCAGGGAGCGCTTCGCACCGTCGTTCGGCAAGCCGGCGAGGAATCCGTCTACGAGATGTACTACGACTATCGGGAGCCGCTGCGCAAGCTTCCTCCGCATCGCGTCCTGGCCATCAACCGCGGGGAAAGGGAAGAAGTGCTCCGCGTCAGCCTGGAGGTTCAGGCCGATCGGATCCACGACTACATGATCCGGCACACGCTGCGCCAGGGCACCTCGCCCGGCGTCAAGGAGGCGCTCGTCGCCGCCATCGAGGACGCCTACAAGCGCCTGATCGCTCCTTCCATCGAGCGGGAAGTCCGGTCGGAGCTGACGGACAAGGCGGAAGAGCATGCGATCGGCATCTTCTCCGCCAATTTGCGGAATCTGCTGCTCCAGCCGCCGGTTCCCGGATACGTGGTGCTCGGCGTCGATCCGGCCTATCGGACCGGCTGCAAGCTGGCCGTCGTGGACGAGACCGGCAAGCTGCTTGAAGTCGCCGTCACCTACCCGACTCCTCCGAACAACAAGGTCGCGGATGCGGAACGGATCATCGGCGGACTGATCGACAAATACGGCGTCACTCTCATCGTCATCGGCAACGGCACCGCCTCGAGAGAGACCGAGAGCTTCATCGCCGGCCTCATCAAAAACCGGGCCGCGGCAGGCAAGAAGGGCGCGGAGGCGCTCCAATACATCATTGTCAGCGAGGCCGGCGCAAGCGTCTATTCGGCTTCCAAGCTTGCCGCGGAGGAGTTTCCATCGCTTGACGTGGCGGAGCGCAGCGCGGTCTCCATCGCCCGCCGCCTGCAGGATCCTCTGGCCGAGCTCGTCAAGATCGAGCCGAAGGCGATCGGCGTCGGCCAGTACCAGCATGACGTCAGCCAGAAACGGCTCGGGGAGACGCTCGGCGGCGTCGTGGAATCGGCCGTCAACCATGTCGGAGTGGACGCCAATACCGCTTCGGCATCTCTCTTGTCTTATGTGGCTGGAATCAATGCGACGACCGCCAAGAACATCGTGAAGCATCGCGAGGAGACCGGCAGGTTCGAATCGCGCGCAGAGCTCAAGAAGGTGCCCCGTCTGGGCGCCAAGACGTATGAGCAGTGCATCGGCTTCATCCGCATTCCCGAAGCGGCCAACCCGCTCGACCGGACCCCGATCCATCCCGAATCCTATTCCGTCGTCTCCGGACTGTTCCGGGAGCTCGGAATCAGCATGGACGCCATCGGAACGGACCGTGCGCGGGAGCGGCTCTCGGCGGCGGATGCTTCCTCGCTCGCCGGACGTCTCGGCGTTGGCGAGCCGACCCTGAAGGATATCATCGACAGCCTGATGCGTCCGGGAAGGGATCCACGCGAGGAGCTGCCTGCGCCCGTCTTCTCCAAGGACGTGCTCGCGATCGAGGACCTGCAGGCCGGCATGGAGCTCCAGGGGACGGTGCGCAACGTCATCGACTTCGGCGCCTTCGTGGACATCGGCATCAAGAACGACGGCCTTGTCCACATCTCCCAGATGAGCGACCGCTTCGTCAAGCATCCGATGGATGTCGTGGCGGTCGGCGATGTCGTGACGGTATGGGTGCTGAACGTGGACTTGAAAAAAGGCCGTGTCGGCCTCACGATGCGCTCTCCGGGATAATCGTCCGGCTGGGCGGGCCTGGTCCCGTTGCCGCATGGAGCTGCATCGGCGGCAGCCCGGCTGCCGTCCGTGAAGCCGGCCAAGCCGAACAAGATGTCCTGCGGGCTGCGGGTCCCTTGTTCGGCTATTTGTCCATGGCGGTGATGGAACGGTTCCATTGATGGGGCGCCGGCAGCGTGAAACTCCGCTCCGGCTTCCATCGGCTTGGCAGCAGGCCTCCAGACTAGGGAAAGACAAAGAGGCTTCCCTCCTGCCGGACGGGCAGAAGGGAAGCCTGGGAATCAGACGGTCGTGGCGGAATCGTCGCGCGGCTCTTTGGTGCGATAAATGAACCAGCAGTCGTTCAGGAGCCGGATCTGCCGGAGGTCCTTTTGCTGGAACGCGCGCATCAGTTGGCTGCTCAGCCATTGCGGCATCGCATTTTCCCCCCTCTGCCAGGAATGGTTCGTATAGCATATGGGGGGGACGGACGGAGCGTGCAGGTCCAGCTTGCCGACGAGCCGGCGGCGTCATCCGCCGCAGCGTTCCGTCCTAGTCCTCGTACTCTTCCTCGTACCACTGCTCGAGCTGGGCTTGCAGCGCAACCATCTCCGTCCGCAAGGACTTGATCGGATAGGCCTTCTCCTCGATGGTGCGGAAGCTCTCCACAAGCTCGTTGAGATAGTCGATGCCGGACTGGACCGGCACCGAGCCGTCATGCAGCTCGAGCTCGGAAAATTCGGCGATGCAATGCGGCAGGCTGGGAACGTTGGCGGCCGTAAGCTTGTCCAGCTCCTTGTGGAGGCGGAGGTTGAGGGCGGACAGCTGGTAGGCGTGGGTTGCGGGCATCTCGACGATGGAGAGCTGCTCTCCCTGCCGGAACAACACATATTTCATGGTAGGCATGGCTTGGGTTCTTGCTCCTCTCCCGCCCGCGGAGGGCGGCAATCTACTTGACAGTGTAGCCCAAGGTGGCTTTACAATTCAAGAGGGAGGGATGTCCAGAGGTGATGGAGGATAAGGAGCTGCAGGCATGGGTGGAGTGGGTATCGCTGGAGGCGTTCGGAATTCCGTTCCGGCACCGCGCGACGTTCAACAGAAGGCTGACCTCGACGGGCGGCCGCTACTTCCTGAAGTCGCATAACATCGACATCAGCGCGAAGCAGCTGGAGATCTTCGGCCCCGCGGAAACCGAGAAGATTATCCGGCATGAGCTTTGCCATTATCATTTGCATCTGCTCGGGATGGGATACCGGCATCGGGATGCGGATTTCAAGGAATGGCTCGCTCGTTCGGGCGGATCCAGGCATTGCCGTCCGCTGCCGGGCAGGGAGCAGCGCAAGCCCCTTCCGTTCCGCTACAAGCTCGTCTGCACCGGCTGCCGCATGGAATACAAGCGCAAGCGCAAGGTGGATCCGGCCCGCTACCGATGCGGAAAGTGCAGGGGAAAGCTTGTTTTGACAGCGCTTGACAGCGCCAGCGAGGCATGATAAATTAGATTTTGTTACCGTTTATTTCATTGTTCCCTGATAGCTCAGTTGGTAGAGCACTCGACTGTTAATCGAGTTGTCACAGGTTCGAGTCCTGTTCGGGGAGCCATTCGGAGAGATACCCAAGTGGCTCAAGGGGACCCTCTGCTAAGGGGTTAGACTGCGTAAGTGGTGCGAGGGTTCGAATCCCTCTCTCTCCGCCATTCTTCTTGACAGAATAGACCGTATCCGGTCTTTTTTTGTTTGAAGCGGGGGCAGCCGGCCGGCGAATTTTCCGTCTTTCCGGATCAAAACTTTTTTTGAAAAAGGGCTTGCACGGAATCGTCTCGTATGATATATTCATTCATGTTGTTTGAAAAGTTCTTCCTTGAAGGACAAGCTGCAAGGCCCGTTGGTCAAGGGGTTAAGACACCTCCCTTTCACGGAGGTAACAGGGGTTCGAATCCCCTACGGGTCACCATATTCGAGCCATTAGCTCAGTTGGTAGAGCACCTGACTTTTAATCAGGGTGTCGAAGGTTCGAGTCCTTCATGGCTCACCATTTTTTCCTAGGTTTTCCCCTATACGTGCGGTAGTGGTGGAATGGCAGACACGCTATCTTGAGGGGGTAGTGGGCGTACGCCCGTGGAGGTTCGAGTCCTCTCTACCGCACCATATCGATGACGACGCCTTCCGTTCGCGGAAGGCTTTTTTGCGTTCAAAAGCAACGGTCCAGACTTAAGACAAGGGGTGCCCGGATTTCGAGGGGCACCCCTTTTCCATGCCGGTGAGGGCGGTCCGCCGCCAGTGCGGCCCGTGCAATGGACGTCGCGTGCTGGAAGGGAGGTCAAGCTTGATTTTTTTGCGCGCAGCGATCAGGAGTTGATTGTCGTCGTGACCGTCAGCGTGGGGGTGGAGGTGCTGGTGGAGGTCGTTCCGCCGTAATTGTGGATGGCCAGGTTGACGGGGGTGCCGGGGAGGATATCGGCTGTCGCCAGGACAAGGCCGGTCGGGCTTGGCGTGGACAGCTCGCTTTGCTGCAGGATGCCGTTGACGTATACGTCGAAGGAGCCGCCGGGGGCGATGGCAGGCAAGCTTCCCGCGGGGACGGGATTCCCGCCGTCGTCAAGGAAGCTCGTCGCGGGAATCGTCGTCGTTCCGGCTCCCGCATCGATCATCGGCGCGGTGACGGCGGCATTGAACCGGGTAGCCGCGTCGACGACATTGGTCGACGTGACCGTATCCACGGTGCCGCTCACAACGCTGCTTGCGGCAAAAAAGGCTTTGATCAAGGACGGAGGCATATCGCCTTCATCTCCTTTCCATTGAGATGTGATAGCGTATGAGCGACTTGTCTTCAAGGCAACAGGCATTTGCTCGTGGCGGATCTTTGTCCGGCGCCTTCTTTTGCGCGGCTTCCGGGACAGCAGGAGGCTCACGCTCTCCAGAAGGACAGGGGCTCCTCGGGGAGGAACATCCCGGCTGAGCAGATGCAGGCTGTTGGGCCCGATCCGGTACAAGCATGGCGGCTGGATGGACTGGTTGACATAGAGGTTGTACCAGCTGACCTGGCTGGGGGCGGGAATGCGGCCTGACCCTCCGCGGGCCGGGCCGAAGTCTCTGCAGACGCCGTCGGACAAGCCGTAGAAATAGATCCTGCTGACCTTCAGAATGCAGCTTGGAGAAGCGGGCCGCGGTTTGCGGACGCTTTTCCTTTTTGCCTGCCTGGAGGCATTGCAGTCCTTTTTTCCTCCTCGCTTGCCGGTTCGCATAGCCATCCCACCTCTCCTTAAGCTTATGCCGATGGAGGAGGAGCCGAAACGGCATTCGTCGCGGTAATCCGATCTTCCCTTGCGGAAGGAATGTGAGGTTACTTCCCTTTTCGACAGAAAGGAAGGTAGCCATGTCAGATGAAAACGGAACCACTTTTATTGGATAGCGCATACATTTCTAGAAGGAATTCTAAAACGTGAATATTTCGGTCAATTATGTGATGTAAAATAACATTTCATTGATTTCTATCATATTTCGTTGAATCAACCCATAGAAAAGGCTTCCATCCCGAACGTACAATGGACGCAGGGGGGAACAACATGGCACAACTGGAAGTCGACCTGCACCAACGCCGCAAAGAGCGGCCCGCGATCATTCGCTTTCTGCGCCAGTGGGACCTGCAATTGATGGTCATACCGGCCTTTATCCTCATTGTCATCTTCTTCTATCTTCCGATGTACGGAACCATAACCGCGTTCCAGGACTACAACATCTTCAAGGGCATATCGGGAAGTCCCTGGGTCGGCTTCAAGCACTTCGAGCGTTTCTTCAACGACCCCGTATTCGGCAGGGTGATGCGCAATACGCTCGTCATCAGCTTTCTGAAGCTGTTCATCTGCTTCCCGGCGCCGATTCTGCTCGCGCTCATGCTCAATGAGGTCCGCAGCCGCTACTTCAAGCGGATCGTGCAGACGATCAGCTACCTGCCCCATTTCCTATCCTGGGTCATCGTTTCGGGACTGGCCATGTCCATTCTTTCGACGGAGAACGGAAGCCTCAACATGCTTCTCCAGTCGGTCAATCTGATCGACGAGCCGGTCGGATGGCTCAACATGCCGGAGCATTTCTGGAGCATCCTCATTTCGGCCAATGTCTGGAAGGAAATCGGCTTCGGCTCCATCGTCTATTTGGCGGCGATCGCCGGAGTGGACCCGAGCCTGTACGAAGCCGCCTCCATGGACGGCGCGAGCCGGTTCAAGCAGATGTTCGTCGTCACGCTTCCGACGATCATGCCGGTCATCATCATCTTCTTCATCCTTGCCGTCGGCAACCTGCTTACGGCCGGCTTCGAGGACATCCTCCTGATTGGCAGCGACCCGGTGCTGAGGCCGGTGGCGGATGTGCTGGAAACCTATGTATACAGGATGGGCATCGAATCGCAGCGCTTCTCCTATGCGACCGCCGTCGGACTGTTCAAGGCCGTCGTCAGCGTCTCGCTGCTCACCATAGCCAATCTGCTGGCGCGCCGATCCGGCAACAGCCTGTGGTAGGATGACATCTTGGATCGAAGGAGGAAGAGAGGCTTGAACATCAGACTCAGCTACGGCGACCGGTTTTTCACCGGATTCATCTATACGTTTTTAGTCTTGCTTTCCGTCACATGCTTGTATCCGTTCTGGAACGCGGTGGTGGTGTCCTTCAATGAAGGAATGGACACCGCTCTGGGGGGCGTAACGGTATGGCCCCGCGCCTTCACGCTGGAAAACTACGAAATCGTGTTCCAGGACAGCCGGATCCTCCATGCGTTTCTCGTCTCCGTGCTCCGCACGATTGTCGGAACCGCATCCGCCATTCTTTGCACGGCCATATTTGCCTTCGGCATGACGCGCAGCGAGCTTGTCGGCCGCAAGTTCTACATGGTCGCCTGCATCATCACGATGTATTTCAGCGGCGGCCTCATTCCGACCTTCCTGCTGATCCGCAGCCTGCATCTGTTCGACTCCTTCTGGGTATTCATCATCCCGTCGCTGATCAGCGTCTGGAACATGATCGTCTTCCGCACGTTCTTCCTGGGACTCCCGGCCGGGCTGGACGAGTCGGCGCGCATCGACGGCTGCGGCTACTGGGGAACCTTCTTCCGGATCGTGCTGCCTCTATCGGGTCCGGTCATCGCGACCTTGGCTCTGTTCACGGCGATCTCGCACTGGAACGACTGGTTCATGCCGAGCATCTACATCAACAACGAGAACCTGATTCCGATCCAGACGAAGCTGCAGCAAATACTCAACTCGAACATCATGACCGAGCAGATGCAGCAGCTCGACTCCGCCGCGCAGGCCAGACTGTCCGCAATGAAGACCATAACGGGCAAATCGCTGTCGATGGCGACGATGATGGTCGCCACGCTTCCGATCATCTGCGTGTATCCGTTCGTTCAGCGTTATTTCGTGAAGGGCGTGCTCGTCGGCGCCGTGAAAGGCTGAGAAGGGTATCCTTGCAGCGACGATTGGTTTTAAGAGCACGCAAGCCCGGCAACGGGCCGTGCATTTAAAATATAGACTTTAGAGCTCGGAAAAGGGGATGAACGAGTTGAGCAAATGGAAAGTGACTGCGTTCAAGAGCATGGCTCTCGCCATGGTAGCCGCAACGGCGCTGGCAGGCTGTTCAGGCAACAACGGAGGCGGCAATTCGGGATCGGCAGCGAACAATGGCGCTTCTCCGGAGCCGGCGGCTTCGACGGCGCCGTCGCCAGACGCGTCGACAGCGCCGGAGGCGGCCGGCTGGCAGGTGGGCAGCGAGCCGCTGGAGTACAGCATGTACGGCCACTATGATTGGTATACGATGCCCAAGTGGGGAGGGGACGTCTCCTCCAAATGGATCATGGACAACATGAAGGTCAACGTCACGCCGATCCAGTCGGGAGGCAACGCCGCCCAGAAGCTGAACACGATGATCGCATCCGGCAAGCTTCCGGACGTCATCTGGCTCGACAAGGGCGCGGATGTCGAGAAGCTGCGCGAAGCCGACATGCTGGTGCCGTTCGACGACTATATCGACAAGTATCCGAACTTCAAGAAATGGGTCGGAGAGAAGAACATCAACATGCTCCGCTCCAGCGACGGCAAGATCTATCAGTTCCCGAACTGGTACAGCAGCCAGCCGTTCGGCAACGCCGGCTACCTGGTCAATAAAAAGTATTATGAAGCGCTCGGCTCGCCGAAGCTTGAAACGACCGACGATTTCTACGCCTATTTGAAGGCTGTGAAGGAGAAGTTCCCGACCGTCGTGCCGTTCAACCCGGATCTGGCCGTAGACGGGCAGGGGCTCGACGTCATCTACAGCGCCTTCGCCGAAGACGCCAATCTGGCCGCCATCGGGAACCGCGCCGCCATCACCGGCGACAAGCTGACCTCGATCTTCCAGGATCCGGTCTACCGCGAGTCGATGCTCTTCAACTCCAAGCTGTTCCGCGAGAAGCTCATGAGCCCCGACGCCATGACGCAGAAGAAGGACCAGGTCAAGGAGAAGGCGTTCACCGGCAAGGTCGCCGTATTTGCCGGCGCAAGCCCGACGGAATACGGCTCGGCCGGAGACGCGGAGCTGAAGAAGGCCGATCCGAACGACGGCTACTTCATGATCTGGCCGATCCACAAGGAAGGCCTGAACAAGGACAAGATTTTCCCCGGCACTTACACGGGCCTGGGCTGGAACGTGAGCGTCATCACGAAGTCCGCCAAGGATCCCGAGAAGATCTTCGCCTTCCTGGATTGGCTGACCGGCCCGGATGGAACCCGCACGCTGATGTGGGGACCGGAAGGCATGTATTGGGAAGGGCATGACGAAGAAGGCTCCCCGATCTTCAAGGATACTTATTTGACGGATGTCAAAGGCCGCACCAAAGTCATGGACGCGACGGTCAACCTGCAATGGGTCGGCAACTCCGCCTTCATGGACAAATCGAAGATGAAGTTCGAGTCGACTCTGCCTGACGACCAGAAGACATGGGAAACAAGGTACCAGAGCACGATTACGTGGAAAACGCAAAAGGACGCGACCGAATTCATCAACCTCGCGCCTGCTCCGAACTCCGAGGAAGGCATCATCCAGACGAGCGTGGAAGAGATCTGGGACGAGTCCCGCGCCAAGGCCCTGTATGCGAAAAGCGACGAGGAAGTGCTGGCGATCCTCGACAAGGCCGACAAGGACGCGATGGCGATCGGCTACCAGCAGCTGCTGGACTACAAGACGAACAAATGGCATGAGAACCAGAAGATCATTGCCAGCAACGGCTGATTTCCATCCCCAAACATGCGTTTGAAAGCTATACTGAAAGCAGGTCCGCCGTCCCGGAGGGGCGGCGGACTTTTTTCTTCATGCCGCCGGTTAATTTCTACATTCCGGCCGGAGCGGCCCATCATGCCTTATCCGCCGACTGCGCGGACTGCCGATCAGAAGGCGGGGCATGCCGCCAGCCGGCAAGGGAGGAGACATCATGTACAAGGTTCTGATCGTGGATGACGAAGAGCTGGATCTGAAGGGCATGCAGACCTTTATTCCGTGGGAGTCGATAGGGCTGGAGATTGTCGGGGCGGTGCACAGCGGCTTCGATGCGTATGAGATTCTTGTCCGGGAGCCGGTTGATATTCTGGTGACGGATGTGCATATGCCCAGCATGTCCGGCCTTGAGCTTGCCGAGAAGGCGCTCGGGCTTCATGAACGGATTCGGGTCATTTTTGTGAGCGGCTATCAGGACTTTCACTACGTGAAGCAGGCCTTGTCGCTCCGCGCATGGGATTATGTGCTCAAGCCGATGGATGATGCGGAGCTGGAGCAGGCGCTGCGCAAGCTGGCCGACCAGCTCGACAGGGAGAAGGCGGCACTCGCGTCGTCGGGGCTGCCGCTGCCTGCGCAGATGCCATCGGCGCAGATGCCATCTATGAAGACGCCGCCGCCGACACAGGAGCCATCGGCGCAGACGCCGCCGACACAAGCGCCATCGGCACAGGAGCCGCCGACACAAGCGCCATCGGCACAGGAGCCGCCGACAGAACAGGGTCAGAGCCTGCCTGCTGCGGCTTCCTCCAAGCCGTCCAAAAACGCCAGGCTGATCGCGGAAGTCGTCCAGTACGTGGAGAGCCGCCTCCATGAGAACATCACGCTGAAGGAGGTTGCGGATGCGTTCGCTTTTTCGCCCAATTATTTGGGAGCCTTGTTCAAGGAAGAGACGGGAATCAACTTCAGCGAGCATCTGATCGACCGGAAGATGAAGATCGCCGGGGAGATGCTGAGGGGGACCCGGCTTCGGATTTATGAGATCGCGGATCGCGTCGGCTATAAATACATGCCGTATTTCAGCCGTCAGTTCAAGGAGACGTTCGGCGTGACGCCTAACGAATACAGGAGGCGGGAATGAAAGGCAGGCGGCAGAGGGGATTCATTCCGCTCGGCATGAAGCTGTTCGCGTCTTATGTGCTTCTTACGATGGTTCCTCTGGCCCTGCTCGGCTGGATCGCGAATTCCATCATGGTCGGCTCCGTACGCTCCCAGACGGAGAACAACATCCGCGGCACTCTAAGGCAGATGGAGGACAACGTCCGCTACCGGATCGACGATACCGTCCGCATCACCGACATGCTCTACCAGGACAGCATGCTGGTCAGGGCGCTCAAGAGCAAGGAAGAGGGCTGGGCCAACTACGACGCGACCAAGAAGGTGCTGCTGCCGAAATTCTGGGAAGCGATCAATTCCACGGACCGCAGCATGAGAATGTCGGTGTACATCAAGAACGAGGTGTACAACGAGATCTATGATCTGAGCAAGGACGGCGAGGATATTCTCAAGTCCAACAACCGTTCCTTTGAAATCCTCCATCTGTCCCGCATCCAGGGGGAGGGATGGTACAAGTCCCTTCCGAAAGAGCAGTACGACGTGACGATGAAGTGGGTCCAGATCGGAGACGACGCCAAGTTCGGAAGGATCTCGCTGATCCGCCGGATTGTGGATACCTACACGCCATCCGATCTGAAGGAGCTCGGCCTGGTCCGGATCAGCGTCTATTTCAACGATTTGTTCGACAGCGTGGACGCCAAGAAAATCATGCCCGGCAGCCGCCTCTATATTGTGGATGAAGTCGGCAAGGTGCTGCATGCTTCGGGGATGGATATCGATAAAGTCCAAGCGCCTGCCCCTGCGTCAGGAGCGGAGGAAGCCGGCAGGGGCAGCCTTGTCATCCGCGAGCCTTTGCCGGGGCTCCAGTACAGCTTGATCGCGGTCATTCCGGAGGAGGTCCTGCAGGCCGATGCCCGCAAAATCACCTGGCTCACCGTGCTCGTCTGCGGCATCAGCATGGTGGCGATCATCGGCGTCGCCCTGTTCGTCACGCGCGCGTTCACGAAGCGGATCGGCAAGGTCATCTCGGTCCTCCAGTCGTTCCGCCGGGGCGATTATCGCCGACGGATCCAGTACAGAGGCCAGGACGAGTATTCCATGATCGCAGATGCCCTCAACGAACTCGGCGCACAGACGGACAACCTCATCCAGGAGGTGTACCTGACGAAGCTGCGCAAAAAAGAGGCGGAGCTCGAGACGCTGCAGGCGCAGATCAATCCGCATTTCCTCTACAATACCCTCTCATCGATCAGCAGGCTGGCGAAGTTCGGCGAAGTGGACAAGCAGCATCAGATGATCATGAATCTGGCCCGCTTCTACCGGATGTCGCTCAACGACGGGAAAACCATCATTCCTGCGGCGGACGAGCTGGATCAGATCCAGGCTTACCTCGCCATCCAGCAGGTCAAATACGGCGACCGCGTCGCAGTCGGCTATCAGTGGGACGAGCGGCTGCTCGGTTACATGACGATCAAACTGATTCTCCAGCCGTTCGTGGAAAATGCGCTGGAGCATGCCTGGAAGGGTGACCGGATTACAATCTCGATATCCGCGGAGCTCAAGACAGGCATTCATCCCGTCATCGAATTCAAGGTGGCCGACGATGGAATCGGGATGCCTGGCGGCCTGGCGGAGGAGCTGCTCAGGGAAACAGGGCGCAGCCGGCAAGGCTATGGCATCCGCAACGTGCATGAGCGGATCCGCCTCTATTATGGAGAGAGCTACGGGATTTCGATCGAAACCGGGATGGGTGGGCAAGGGACGGCGATCCGGATCCGAATTCCGGCACGAAGAAGCCTCGATGCGCCCGATCATCCGCTGCAGGAGCGGCATGGATGATGCGCGCGTGGGCATGCCGCGGCGAATCAGGTATACTGGAATCATTCTGCTGTTATCAGGAGGCAAGGAAAGATGAATGAAGAAACGCTTGAACTGTTCCGGACTTTGACGGAGATGCGCGCCGTTCCCGGCCATGAGAAGGAGCTGCGCAACTATGTGGAAAGCCAGCTGGCCGCCTTCACGGACGAGCTTGTGCGCGACCGCCTGGGCAGCATCTTCGGCGTTCTCCGCGGCGACGAGCAGGGGCCGCGGATCATGGTGGCCGGGCATATGGACGAGGTCGGGCTCATGGTTTCGGCCATTACGGACAACGGCATGATCAAATTCGTCACGCTGGGCGGCTGGAACGCCCAGACGATGCTGGCCCAGCGCATGGAGATCGTGTCCGACAACGGGCCGGTCATCGGGGTCATCGGCTCGACGCCGCCGCATCTGCTGGACGACGCTTCCCGCAGCAAGGTCGTCGACGTGAAGTCGATGTTCATCGATATCGGCGCCGACAGCCGGGAGGAAGCATTCTCCTACGGCATCCGGCCCGGACAGGCGATCGTGCCGGTATGTCCGTTCACGCCGATGGCGAATCCCAAGAAAATCATGGCCAAGGCTTGGGACAACCGCTACGGGGTCGGGCTCGCGATCGAGCTTGCCCGCGAGCTGAAGGGCAAGAAGCATCCGAACGTCATCTATGCCGGAGCGACCGTGCAGGAGGAGGTCGGCCTCAGGGGAGCCCGCACGGCGGCGAATCTCGTTCAGCCCGATCTGTTCCTGGCGCTGGACGCCAGTCCCGCGGCGGATGCGACCGGAGACCGCAATGCGATGGGACAGCTGGGCAAGGGAGCCCTTCTGCGCATCCAGGATCCCGGCATGATCACGCACAGAGGCCTCGCCGAATTCATCCGCGAGACGGCCGAGGAAGGCAACATCCGTTACCAGTATTACTTCTCCCAAGGCGGAACCGATGCGGGTCAGGTCCATCTCTCCGGCATCGGAGTGCCTTCTGCGGTCATAGGCCTGCCGGCGCGGTATATCCATACGGCGGCATCCATCATGCATATCGATGATTATGCGGCGGCCAAGGAGCTTTTGTTCGCGCTCGTGCAGAAGCTCGACAAGAGCGCTTTTGAATCCATTCTAGATCAATAGTCCCCTATGTCGGAAAGCCGTCTCCCCTTCTTGCGGAGATGGCTTTTTTGCTGTCGGGAGGACGGGTTCAGGCGTCGGAAAGGGAAAATAATTCCAATGAAGCGCAATTATTGTTTAACGTATTAATTATATATTGCGTTAAAGCGTTGCATCAAAAAACAATGAAAATCATAAAAAAGTATTGGAAAAAATAATGGTTTAAAGCTCACTCCCAGACTAGTTTCGAATGGTAAAAAAAATCCCGTTTTTTGAGACATTTTGTTTGTTTATCCCCTAAAACGCATACTATCTACAATTCTACTTCCCTTTTTAAAGATGCCACGGACCTTACAGCGGCTTGATTGTAAGCGCTCCCCCCATAAAAAGAATCTATGAATAATTATGCAGTTAATAAAATTTTAATTATTTTCAGAACAATCTATATTCGGACGTTAAAAACCGTGCTACAATTGGAACCGGAAATGACATGTTTTGGCTAGAGCCAAGGAGGAATGTGGAGTGGCAGGTTCATTCAAGTGGAAAACCTTGCTCGTGGGTGTGTCCGTAATGGGGGTTTTGGTTGCAGGTTGCTCCAGCAACAGCAACAACGGCAGCAACAGCAATTCCGGCGCAAAGACAAATACGCCGGCATCGACAGCACCGACCGACAACACGGCTGCGAACGCAGGCGCGACGGATCCGGCCGGTCCTAAAAAGGGCGGCACGCTGACGGTCGGAACGTTCTCCGACATCGTGACGACCAACCCGATTTATGTTGCCGATACTTCTTCTGGCGATGCGGCTTACTTTATGTATTCCAACCTTCTGGACTATGACAAGGACGGCAACATCGTAGCACAGCCTTGGTCCCTGCTCGAAAGCCTTCCGGAAATTTCGGAAGACAGCAAGACTTACACCGTCAAGCTGAAAGCCAATGCGAAATGGAACGATGGCCAGCCGGTAACGGCAGACGACATCGCTTATACGTTCGACACCCTAAAGAACCCGGAAGCTGCTTCCCCTGGCATCAGCTCCTACGACAAGGTGGATAAAGTTGAAGTAATCGATCCGCAAACGGCTAAGATTACCTTGAAATCCGTCTACGCTCCATTCATCAACGTACTGGTCTCCAGCATCGTTCCTTCCCATGTTCTGAAGGACATTCCGCTTAAAGAGCTGGAAAAGAACGCATTCGGCACCGATCCTGCCAAAGCTGTGACAAACGGTCCTTGGAAATGGACGGAATGGAAGCAAAAGCAATATCTGAGCTTCGAAAAAGATGCCAACTACTGGGCCAAGGACGTAAATGACGTCAACATCGACAAAGTCATCTACAAAATTTACGCCGACCAGAACACGAACGTACAAGCCATCATCAAAGGCGACATCGATATGGTCAGCGGCATTCCGGTCACCCAGGTTGAAGCCGTCAAAGCAAAAGGCCTGAACGTCCTGCTTGCTCCGGGCCCGCTGTACGAGTACATGAGCTTCAACTTCAACAAAATGAACTGGGGAGGCAAAGACTCTCCGTTCGCCGGCGAAAAAACCCGTCAAGCGATCGCTTATGCCCTGAACCGTCAAGGCATTCTCGACAATGTCCTGAAAGGCACAGGGCAAGCTCTGAACGCGCCGTTCCTGCCAGGCACATGGGCTGATCCGGGCGCAGACGCGGTCACCTACAACTATGATGTAGAAAAATCGAAAGCCCTGCTTGCTGAAGATGGCTGGGTTGCAGATCCGAAAACGGGAATTCTGTCCAAAAACGGTCAGAAATTCGAGTTCGAGCTTCAATACAATGCCGGCAACAGCCGCCGCGAAGCTGTATCCGCCGTCATTCAGGACAACCTGAAAGCTGTTGGAATCACTGTAACGCCGAAAGCAATCGACTTCTCTTCCTGGATCGAGCAAAACATCAATCCGGGCAAATTCCAGGCGATCCTGCTTTCGTGGTCGCTCAATAGTCCGGATCCGGACAGCGAGTCGATCTTCTCGTCCAAATACTTCCCGCCGAACGGTCAAAACTCCGGCTGGTACAACAACCCGACGCTGGACAAGCTGTGGGTGGACGGCTACTCCACGACGGATCAAGAGAAACGTAAAGAAATTTACAAGCAAGTCGCTCAACAAATTTCCACCAACCTTCCTTATGTCTTCTTGTACCAATATGGTACGCCTGAAGTTCTTGGACCACGCGTGAAATACGCAGCAGAAGACGCTCCTGTAGCTGCTCTGTCCTATGGTTACTTCTTCGGGATCAACAAATGGTGGGTCGAGGATTCCAAATAAGGCACCGAGGCATTCTGTACGGAAATATATTGAAAGGGGGAAGGCCCTGTCCTTCCTCCTTTCTCCTTTCTCGATTTTTACGATTTGATGGTCAAGGAAGACGGTTTTGCCCTGCGCATAACCGGCCGGTCCTAAGCCCGGATGAACACCGGTTCTGCCCGGCGCAAAGCCGGCAGCTGCCCAGCATTCAGTTCAGTTTTGATGTTCCAGAGGAGGATTAAATGATGGGCGAGTATCTTGTCCGCCGGATTTTGCAGTCCGTCGTCGTACTGTTTCTGATTTCGGTTTTTACCTTCGGCTTAATCCATGCCGCACCTGGCGGTCCAACCCAGATCTTCTTGTCCCCAGGCTTGTCAGTTGAGGCCGGAAAGATCAAAGCTCAAGAACTCGGTCTTGATCAGCCTATTCCTGTCCAGTATTTACAGTGGATGGGCAATATCTTAAGCGGTGATTTGGGCTCCACATTCAAGAATAATATTCCTGTTGGCGACATTCTGTGGCCTACCGTCAAAAACACATTGATTCTCATGGGAGCAGCCTGGATTCTGACCTTGATTATCGCGATTCCCTGGGGCATCTACAACAGCACCAAAGAATACGGATTCTCTGACCAGACCGCATCCTTCATTTCTTATACTGGATTCGCGATGCCAGCTTTCTGGTTCGGCATTATTCTGCAGAGCTACTTCTCTCTAAAGCTGGATTGGCTCCCTCTATCCGACATGTATACAATGGGCAAGGAGGGCAACATCCCGGACTTGTTCATGCACTTGATTCTGCCTGTATCGGTGTTGTCTCTCGGCATGCTTGCCGGTTATCTCAAATATGCCCGATCCAGCATGCTTGAGGTGTTGGAGCAGGATTATATCCGTACAGCAAGGGCCAAGGGCGTGAAGGAGAACAAGGTTGTTTTCAGGCATGCTTTGCGCAATGCGCTTATTCCGCTCATCACTCTGTTCGGCCTTGACTTGCCTATCCTGGTCGGCGGTGCAGCCTTGACGGAAGCCGTCTTCAACTGGCCGGGAATGGGACGTTTATTCGTCGAGATGGCCAATTCCCGTGAATATTCCGTTTTGATGGCCATTACGCTTCTCGGAGCCGTCTTTGTCGTCGTCGGCAATTTGATTGCAGACATCTTGTATGCCGTTGTTGATCCGCGAGTTCAGCTGAGCAAAGGAGGCAAGTCTTAATGAGCGCCAATCTGCAGCCTACAAGCAATCCTAGCTTACCTGTCCAGACCGGCGCTGCCCCCAAAGCGGATAAACCGATTGGACCTTGGAGACAGACATGGAACAAGTTCAAGCGCAATCCCTTTGCCATGACAGGCCTGGCCATCTTGCTGATTTTTGTATTGTCGGCCATTCTGGCGCCGTACATCGCGCCTTATGACCCCGCTAAGCAAGATTTGATGAACTCTAATTTGAAGCCGTTTACCGGAAATCACTTTTTGGGAACGGACGAATTGGGCAGGGATATCTTTTCCCGCATTGTCTTTAGCGGACGAGTCTCCTTAACGGTTGGATTTTCCGTCGCTGCGGTGTCTGTTCTAATCGGTTCGTTGATTGGAGCTATATCCGGTTACTTCGGCGGTTGGATTGATGTTATCTTTATGCGTTTGATTGATGTGATGATTTCAATCCCCACGTTGTTCCTGAACATCCTGATTGGAGCCATTTTCGGCACGAAGTTCATTTATATTATTCTTATCCTGTCCTTTACGAGCTGGATGGGAGTGGCGCGTCTTGTGCGAGGGAATTTCCTTCAGCTGCGTGAAATGCAGTATGTGGAAGCAGCCAAAGCGATCGGCGTCACCAGCTGGGGCATCATCTTCCGCCATCTGCTGCGCAATGCAAGCTTTCCCATTATTGTCAATGCGACTTTGATGGTGGGCGGGGCCATTCTGGCGGAGTCGGGCCTTTCCTACCTGGGACTCGGTATTCAAATGCCGCAAACGAGCTGGGGCCAAATGCTCAGCAATGCTCAAGAATTCATGCTTATTGATCCCATCCAAGGCGTATATCCAGGCCTTTGCATCTTTTTAGTCGTGCTGTCGGTCAACTTCATCGGAGACGGCATCCGCGATGCGCTGGATCCTCGTCAAAAAATGCATCTTTCTCCAAGGAGGCTGGAAAAATGGCGCGCAAAATTCTCGAAGTCAACGAAATGAGTGCCGGCTTCCTCGTGAACAAGGAGATCCTGAAGGCTACCGACCGGATTTCGTTCAGCGTGGAAGAGGGCCAGACTCTATGCATCGTAGGAGAGAGCGGCAGCGGCAAGAGCGTCACCTCGCTCGCCGTCATGCGTCTCATCGATTACGCGGGAGGCATGATTCTCGAGGGCGACATCAAATTCAACGGCGAAGTTCTTTCGGAAAAGGATCAGGATGAAATGCGCCGTATCCGGGGCAACCAGATCGCGATGATCTTCCAGGATCCGATGTCTTCGCTCAATCCCGTATTCACGGTCGGAGAGCAGATTGCCGAGAGCCTTCGTCTCCATCAAAGGAAAAGCCCGAAGGACGCTATGAAGATGGCTGTCGATCTGCTTCGCGAGGTCGGCATTCCGTCTCCGGAGGTTCGTGCGCGGCAGTATCCGCATGAGTTGTCCGGCGGCATGTGCCAGCGCGTCGTCATCGCCATCGCTCTTGCTTGCCGTCCGGAGCTGCTGATTGCGGATGAGCCGACAACGGCGCTGGATGTAACGGTTCAGGCGCAAATCCTCGATCTCTTGAAACAGCTGCAGAAGGAAACGGGCATGTCTGTCGTGCTCATCACCCATGATATGGGCGTAGCGGCCGAGGTTGCCGATCGGATCGTCGTCATGTATGCCGGGGGAATCATGGAAGAGGGCTCTGTCGAGGAAATCTTCAGCAAGCCGAGCCATCCGTACACGGTCGGCCTGCTGAAGTCGATTCCAGGATTTGAAGCGAAGACGGATGAAGAGCTCTACACGATCAAAGGCAATATTCCGCGGATCAATCAGCTTCCGGGAGGCTGCCGCTTCCATCCTAGATGTCCGCATGCGATGGATATTTGCCGCCGCGAGGAACCGGGATTCTTCCAGCTCGGCAACGACCACAAAGCAGCGTGCTGGCTGTTCGAGGAGCATTCCGATGAGTCTCCTCTATCCCCAAGGATCAACATCGGCAGTCAAGGGGAGGTAACGGTATGAGCAGGCAGCTGTCCAGCGAAACTTTGATTGAAGTCAAACATATCAAGAAGTATTTCCCGATCAAGAAGGGCTTGCTCAGCCGTGTCGTGGGCCAGGTCAAAGCCGTGGACGATATTTCCCTGGAAATCAAAAAAGGGGAGACATTCGGCCTCGTCGGCGAATCCGGCTGCGGCAAGTCGACGCTCGGACGTGTGATCCTGCGGCTGCAGAGCGCCACGGAAGGATCGGTCGTTTATAACGGAGAGAACATTCATGCGCTTGGGACCAGCAAGCTTCGCGATCTCCGTCAGGATCTGCAGATCATCTTCCAGGATCCGTTCGGCTCCCTGAACCCGCGCTTCCGCGTCAGCGATGTGATCGGTGAACCGCTCAAGGTGCATACGAATATGTCTGCAAAAGATATCGACGCTCGTGTCGTCGAGCTGATGGAGCTTGTCGGCCTTGACGCTTCCCGCCGCAATCGCTATCCGCATGAGTTCTCCGGCGGCCAGCGCCAGCGGATCGGCATCGCGCGCGCGATCGCGCTCAATCCGAAGTTCATCGTCGCGGACGAAGCCGTCAGCGCCCTGGACGTATCCGTCCAGTCCCAGGTGCTCAACCTGCTGGCGAAGCTGCAGCGCGAGCTCGGCCTGACGTTCCTGTTCATCGCCCACGGTCTCAACGTCGTCCGCCATATCTCGGATCGTGTCGGCGTCATGTATCTGGGCAAGCTGGCAGAAGTCGGCCCGACGGAGGAATTGTACAACAAGCCGCTGCATCCGTATTCCGCCGCGCTGCTGTCCTCCATTCCGAAGCCGAATCCGGCTCTTAAGCGGGAGCGCATCATTCTCAAGGGCGATGTGCCTTCGCCGGCTAACCCTCCATCGGGCTGCCGCTTCCACCCGCGCTGTCCGCTCGCGCAGGATCGCTGCAAGGCCGAAGAGCCTCTGCTTCGCGAGGTGCTGCCTGGCCGTCAAGTCGCATGCCACTTCCCGCTTCTTGAGGAAGGCGATCTGCAGCGCATGGCTTCCGGACGTTTGGGTTGAATCGAAGAGTTCACTAAAAAATAGAATAGAAGCTCCCTATGCGGGGGCTTCTATTTGCATGTCAATCAAGTGAAAGTGCCTTCAAGAAGGGGATGAAAACCTTCAACCCAATCAACATCAACGATTCCGACCTCCAGCCCTCGTTAGGACAAGATCCGCCAATCCGGGAGAATAAGCCGGCTCGGCCGTCATACAATGGGACTAAGGTACATCATGGGGACACATCTGGGGAGGGAGCGGGAATGGGGACCGGGATGAGCATGGAATCGATCTTCTCCACGGCAGGAACGGCATTCACGATTCTTATTGCAGTCATTGCGGTGATCATCGGTGCGGGCCTCTGGAAATCCTACTCGGGCTGGAGCCGCAACAACGCCCAGCCTCAGCTGTCGGTGAAGGCGGCCGTGGTCAGCAAGCGGTCCCGAGTCCGCAGCCAGCAGCCCTACGAGGAAGGCTCGCATCAGCATACGCTGACCGATTATTATGCGACCTTTGAAGTCGAAAGCGGCGACCGGATGGAATTTTCCGTCACGGGCAAGGACTTCGGCTTGCTGGCTGAAGGGGATGTCGGAAAGCTCACCTTCCGCGGCTCCCGATACCAAGGGTTTCAAAGAGACAACAACCGTGTCATCCAATTTGGATGATGCTTTCACTGACTTGCTTGTATTCAGGCCGGAATCTCCATCATGGAGCATTTCGGCTTTTTTGATTTGAATTCTGCTGGCTGGATGGGAAAGATGCATCATTAAGCAGGAGAGCAGAAGCGCCGCCGCAAGCAGAATAAGCTGCCATCCTAGAAGAGGATAGCGGCTTGAGTAGACAAAATGGCTGATCATGGCCTGTTTGTCATGGATTTGGACGTCACGACGGCTAGATAAATCGAACCATCTGAGCCAACAGCCGTGGTGTATTTGAACGTCCAGGTACCGACTTGTCCATTGCCCCATGAAGGTTCGCTTGTCACCGCTTTACCTGGCTGCAAGGTCCGATCCAGCCAATTCACATTCTTGGGACTGACAAGATATAGTTTCAATGGTTTCGAGGAATCATTTCGAACATATATTCTTTCCGGTGTATCAACGGTTTTGCTGAATTTGAACGATGTCGATCCTTGGCCTCCATTAATGGCATAATTTCCAGCGTTAACGAGAGTTTGTTGAGGAGCAATTTTAGATGGGGATGCAAGCTGCACCAGGGAAGAAGATTGTGATTCATGGGCAGGAAGAGCACTAGCTGGCACAACCGGCAAGCAGAACGGCTGAAAGTACAGACATCGCCAGAATGAATGAAAGATTTTTCATGTTTTTCCTCCATAGGATATTTTTAATTTATACAAATAATAACACTAATATTTATATCCAAATTTCTTGAATTAAAAAATATTAATGTTTTAATGGCATATTCCCTGTTTACGACATATTTTCTTTATTCATAGAACTATTTAGTGGGGGTAATGGTTTTGAAAACAACAAAAAGGATCCCGGAGTGGAATCCCTGTTTTGAGCATTGGAAAACCGATATGGAAAGCTATTCGGTCAGCAGCAGCCTCTTGAATGCATGCTGGAGAGGAAGAGACTGGAGTTAAAATAGAAGTTCAATGAACTCGTCCAAGCTGACGGGACCTAAAAAAGGCGTCAAATCGGTATCGGACAACGCCTCGCGGACGGATTGCTGTTCATAGCGAACTCCTGCAAGCAACTTCTCAAGGTCGGCAACTTCGCTGGTTCCAAAAAAATCTCCATAGATGGAAGCCTGTTCGATACGCCCGGTCTCAACATTCAGCCGTACATCGAAGGTTCCCGCTGCAAGCCTCTTCACTTGACGCATATTGAAGGCAGGGGAACGCCCGTAGTTCCAATCCCAGTTGCGATAGCGCTCCTCCGAGATTGTACGGACGCCATCCCAGTCCGCATCCGTCAGCTCGTAGGCTTGGACGGGCTGGCCATCATATAAGGTCTCAAGCAGATAGGAGCGGAACTGCTCCACCGTCATCGGCTTCTGCAGGAACTCGGAAATGTTGGCGACACGGCTTCGAATCGACTTCGTCGACTTGGATTTGAACTTCTCCGGATTCGGCTTGAGCGCCGATGCGACATGAGCAATGTCGGACTGGAACAGCAGAGTGCCGTGAGTGAACATGCGGCCTCGTGTCGCGAACTGGGCGTTCCCCGATATTTTGCGCTCGCCGACCTGGATGTCGTTCCGACCGCTGAGCTCGGCCTCTACGCCCAACGAGCGGAGCGCTTGAATGACAGGTTCCGTGAATTTGCGATAGTTGCGGAAGGATTCGCCATCATCCTTGGTGATGAAGCTGTAATTCAAGTTGCCGTGATCATGATAGACGGCTCCGCCGCCGGATAGCCGGCGCACGACATGGATATTCTGTTCCTTGACATAGTCTTCGTTGATTTCCTCCAGCGTATTCTGGTTTTTTCCAATGATGATGGACGGTTCGTTGATGTAGAACAGCAGATAATCCTGATCAGCGGGAAGATGGCGGAGAATATATTCTTCGAGAGCCAGGTTAAGGGATGGATCATGCATATCCCGGTTGTCGACAAACAGCATGGGCGTTTCCTCCTTGAGATCTATGTACGAATTGTAATTCCACTGTACCATAATGGAGCTCCATGCAAAAATGCCGCCTGCTGGGGCAGGCGGCATTGGCATGGAAGAGATCAATAAAGGGAAATCGTTAGCGTGTCTTTTTCATTGATCGTATGGAGAGTGGCTTCGCTTCCCGAGATTTCGACGCTGATCAGGGAACGTATGGAGCCTTTAAGAGCATTTTTGCCTGTGGAAAGCTTGCGGTTCAATACCTCGCCTAACTTGTCGAGCGCTTTTTTATTGTTTTGTTCGGCGATATATACAGGAATCTTCTTGTTTTGGAAGGAAATCAGAGTTCTCATGTTCTTATCACTCCAATCAATTCGAATGGTTGAGTATATTGTACCCAATCAAGATTAATAGATTCTTAAAAAAGGGTTATGAATTCGTTACAATTAGCCCGGAATCAAGCTTTTCCGTTCTTAAATCGCATGCAATCTAATCCTTTAGTAAAGTAAGTATAATCATTGAGTGCCTTGGATGCAACCCATAGCCCCAAATTTCATGGCTAAAAAAGGTTCCGTGTTAAACGTTCTTCATGTGGCTGCGCATTCCTGCCTGCGAATACGAGGAAGGGGACATATCTTTTCCCCGATAATCTGACAGATTATTGCCGACAAGGAATTACTTGCCTTCCGGGATGGAGATGCCGGCGGCAGCCATCCTCGCATAGGTCATGGAGTCGCTGTATACGCCATGAACACCGGAGGCAAGGAGCGAGCGAATCGCTTCGAGATCATTGACGGTGTGGGCGTACACTGGAACCTGGAGCGAGGCGAGCTGCTGAACCAGCTTGACGGATTTGCGTGCGCGGTCCTCCGGCATCGTGACGGCATCGATGGATTCCGTCCGCCGGACGAATTCGAGCACTTGGCTATCCGTATCGGGAGATTGATAAAGCGTGTATATATAGGAAGAGAAGGAATGAACCTGTTCAATCCAGACGTACATCTCCTGGCTGTAGACCTGGGGAATGATCCGGCTCAATACTTCCGTATCCGTCCCGGCTGCTCTCATCAAAGCCTGGAACGATGCCTGGGCTTCCTCCGCCGTGGAACCCTTCGTGTCCGTAATGATCCACATATCGGTATTCTTGCGCATGAGATCGCAGATCTGCTCGAAGCTCATCGCATGATAGTGGTCCAAAATGGGCAGATCGAGGATCGTTTTACGGCTTGTCGGCTTGTCCATTTCCGAGCGGGGCAGCTCCTGGCGGAATCGGTCGTAGAGATAGGAGCCCCAGTCGTGACGGCTGATCAGATATCCGTCTGTCGTAAGCTGCAAATCGACCTCGAACAGCCGGTAGCCCTTCTCATAATTCTGTTGGAAGGCTTCGTATGAATTCGTAAAAAAATGGTTGTCCACCGAGCCCAAAGCATGAGCGGCCAAAGTTTCATCGGTCCAGGCAGGGGCGGGGTCCCGTCCGGCAACAAAAGCGGATTTGGCTCCGGAATACAGGGGAGCGGCGATGATCAGAACGGAGATGGAAAGGATCATAACGGATGTCCATTTTTTCATGCTGACGATACCTCTTTCGGATGCTATTCGCTAAGTCTATGCCTGAGTCCATTCATTACCCGTTCAAGGAGCGGATGAAATCCATCTTGACTTGACTGGATAAAGATACATGGGATACTCTTCTAGGTATCACTACCTTCTCTATGACAGGCACTCCATACAAATCGGAGAAATACCCTTTTAATTGAAGGGCATCGCTTGAATCCGATGTCATCGCTTGCTTCAGTAGAGACGTACAAGGATTGGGTGGATTACGATGGGAATGTTAATGAAATACGCATTGACCGGCGTATTGAATACGGTTCTGGATTATGCGATTTTCGGCCTTCTGAACGCGGTTTTTGGTGTCCACTATTTGATCGCGCAGACGATCAGCTACGCAGTCGCGACAATCAACAGCTATCTGGTCAACCGAAGCTGGACATTCAGAAGCTCGGAACCGGGACGCAAAGGCGAATGGCTCCGGTTTCTGGCCGTGAACCTGTTCACATTCGGAATTTCGACCGCTGTATTGGCTGTTTTTCACGGCGGACTAGGTTGGAATACGCTGATTGCGAAAGGAATTGCCGTTGTCGTTGCGACCGGAGCCGGATTTGCAGCCAATAAATATTGGGTATTTCGCGTCAAGGAAGTTTCTTCGGACGTGACCAAAGTCTCGAATTCTGTCGAATCGGGCCTGGAAAAACCTTGAACGACATCATCATTTCGTCCTGTCGTTCCTAAGTCCCTGAATGCGGTCGTCTGTTATAGGACTACTGTCGGGGCGCCGAAACAAGAAGGAACAGAGACAAGAACAGGAAAACCGCTCAAGAGAGCGGTTTTTTGTTCTTTCACGGACCTGGAGGCGACTGCGACAATAGTCTGCTTCATGGAAGCCCTGCGGAAGCTTCCATGGATGAGGACGATAACGCATACATTTCCATGAAAACGTGAACAAGTCTGAATATTCCTACCATTTATTGCATGAAAACTAGGAGCAGGGTACTTGAAAACAGGACCTGAAAATGAACAGGAAAGACTAATCCAAACACATCTTTCTTCCCTCTAGCTTTTGCGACGAACTGTGTCATAATCGAACCAACAAGCTGAATAGCAGCGAAACTGCTGGAAGGCTGACTGCAATCCCCTGGCAGCCCGTGTCTGAAAATACCGAATGCTGAAGCTTTGATCTGACAACAGACGCGCTTATCATCCACGCATGGCGAGCATCGATGGAAGCGACGATACAGGGAGGGACAAAGGGATGGCGGTCCGCAAACTATCGCTTGTCACGGAATATGAGGGACTGAACGAGCAAATCCAGAGAACAAGGGAGAGCCTGCAGGCATTTATGGAGATGGAGCAGAAAAAGCTGAAATTGCGCCAATTCCTTCAGGTGCTCGCGGAGGATGACAGCCTCGGTCTCGCCAATCAATCCGATTCGCTTGCCGAGCTGCTGTATGTGACGGAATATCCGCTCCGCCGTGAATTCGTGTTCGACTACAAGAAGAACCGCTATGTGCCGGGAAGCCAGAAACCGCGCATCGATCTGGCCGAGCTTCTGACGCTTCTTCTGGACAAGAAGGGCATCGATAAGAGCTTCGAGGATCTGATGGAGCATATTCTCCACGGCGGAAGCCTGGATGATTTCTTGGACAGAAACTAACAAGCCGCCAAAAGATAGAGGAAGCAAATGGGCAATCCGCTCTTTTTTTTTCTTCAAAAGTTCTCGAAATGAATAATTAAAGAAAATTAATAATTCGAATAGGAGTCTGTTCTCGTATTTTCAACCATTTTTTACTGGAGGGAACATCTTGGAAATCAAACATTATGCCTACATCATCCGCAAGCGGCTATGGCTGATCGCAGCCATCGTCATCGTGAGCTGCTCGCTGGCCGCAACCTACTCGTATTGGTACGCCAAACCCCAATACGAGGCGTCGGCCAAGCTGCTCGTCGGACAGGTCAAGGACGGCGGCGGTTTGATGTCCAGCATCGACCTCAGCATGATCAACAGCAATATCCAGCTGATCAAGACCTACAAGGAAATCATCAAGACGCCGCGCATCATGCAGATCGTCGCCGAAGAATATCCGCAGCTCCACCAAAGCGCAGGCGAGCTGGCCGGGAAGGTGACGGTGACATCGGTCAACGACACCCAGGTCATGTCGGTCACCGCCAGAGACGAGTCGTTCGCCGGGGCAGCGAATATTGTGAATGCCGTCTCGCTCGTCTTCTCCAAGGAAATTCCCAAGCTGCTGCAGGTCGACAACGTCTCGATTCTGAATCAAGCCGATCCTGCCGCCGGGGCCGCGCCGGTCGCCCCGAACGCCAAGCTCAATATCGTCACGGCGTTCGCGCTTTCGCTGCTGGCGGGTCTGGGGCTGGCCTTCCTGCTTGAGTATCTCGACGACACGATCAAGTCCGAAGAAGATGTCCGCGATGTCCTTGGACTTCCTGTGCTTGCGGCGATACCGAAGTTCAAGGAGAGAGAGGCGACGGCCAAGGGCGGCAGCAATCTGAACAATACGGGAACGATACCGGCTTCCGGCCATGTGGGGAGGAAAAGCAATGTCTCGCTTGACGCGTAACTGGACTCTAATAACGGCGAGCAATCCGAAGTCGCCGATCTCGGAATCTTACCGGATGCTGCGCACCGGAGTGGACTACGCCGGAGTCGACGATCCTGTCGACCTGCTGATGGTCACCTCTTGTCGAGCAGGAGAAGGCAAAAGCACGACTTCGGCCAACATGGCGGTCACCTTTGCCCAGGCGGGGCAAAAAGTGCTGCTGATCGATGCCGATATGCGGAAACCTTCTCAGCATCATATCTTCTCCCTCAGCAACCGGGGAGGACTCACCGGAGTGCTGCAGGGGCGCAGCACGCTCGAGCAGGGGGTTCAGGCTTCGGAGGTGGACAATCTGGACATTTTGACAGCGGGTCCAACTCCTCCCAACCCTTCCGAGATGCTCGGATCGAGAGCGATGGCCGCTCTGCTGGAGCTGGCCAAGGAACAGTACGACCAGGTCATCGTCGACACGCCTCCGATTCTGGCTGTGACGGATGCCCATATCGTAGCCGGCAAATGCGACGGCGTCGTGCTCGTCATCGATGCCGGCAAGGTCAAGAGCGATACGGCGCGCAAAGCGAAGGAAACGCTTGAAAATGCCGGGTCGCGGATGCTTGGAGTCGTTCTCAACAATGTCGACCGGGATGGCAACAGCGGCTACTACTATTACTACTACGGCAGCGAGGAGCAGGCTTGAGCAAGGAGGGTGGACGGATTTTTCCCGCAAGCGGAAATGGAGCCGCCTCCAGCCATGAGGATTGGCCGGCAAGTCGGGCGAAGCGGTCCGAATCAAGCCAAGGTAATGTCTCCTGCACCTCTATCACCGGAGGCACTCGGTCATGCTGTGGGCCAGCGGCCTTAGACGTTCATCGTCGAGGGCATGACGTGAGGCGGGGTTCGATGCCCCTGTGTTGATTTGGAGATTACCGGCGAGGCTTCACCGATGCGTCAGCAACGGAGCTGTGTTAGAAACGAGCGCGGCGGATATGAACTTGTTTCGGCGAATGGCGAGTGTCGCGAGCAAATCAGGCTTTTCAAGCGAGGAATTGAGCTGTTAGCGGAGGAACGACGTTTAGGTTTTTGTGAGAGCTGATAGCGGAAGGGACGGAATCGTTCTGGAGAAGCGAGAGCGTTCGCCTTTGAAGACCGGATTCCCCCAAAGGGAATAAATTCAAGGAATCGGGGCTTCAACAGCGATCGGAAGAATGATCCGTACCTGCAGCGATTTTGCTGGAACAATGAAGATCCGTACCTGCAGCGATTTTGCTGGAACAATGAAGATCTGTACCTGCAGCGGGGTTTGCCGAAAAGGAAGAGTATTCAAGCAAATGAAACCATTCCATATAGATAGGGTGAGCGTCATGCAAAAAGTGAGAAAAGCGATCATTCCCGCCGCCGGCTTAGGAACGCGATTTTTGCCGGCAACCAAAGCGATGCCGAAGGAAATGCTCCCGATCGTAGACAAGCCGACGATCCAGTACATCGTCGAGGAGGCGATCGAGTCCGGCATCGAGGACATTATCGTCGTCACCGGCAAGGGCAAGCGGGCGATCGAGGACCACTTCGACATCGCGTTCGAATTGGAGCATACGCTCCAGGAGAAAGGCAAGCTGGACATTCTGGAGAAGGTCCGCCGCTCATCCAACGTAGAGATCCACTATATCCGCCAAAAAGAAGCGAAAGGTCTTGGCCATGCGGTCTGGTGCGCCCGCAACTTCATCGGCGACGAGCCGTTCGCGGTTCTGCTCGGGGACGACATCGTGCAATCGGATGTGCCTTGCACGCGGCAGCTGATCGAGCAGTATGAACAGACCGGCAAGTCGGTCATCGGGGTCCAGACCGTAGGCGTCGAGCAGACGCATCGCTACGGCATCGTCGATCCGATCGGCAATCTGGATCACCCGCTCAGCAGGCTGCACGGCGTCAACCGGTTCGTGGAAAAGCCGGCACCGGGAGAAGCGCCTTCCAACCTGGCGATCATGGGCCGGTATGTGCTGACGCCGGAAATTTTCGAATTCCTCGGCAGGCATGAGACGGGAGCGGGAGGAGAGATCCAGCTCACGGACGCGATCCAGCGGCTCAACGAGCATCAGGGCGTGCACGCCTACGATTTCGAAGGAATCCGTTATGATGTCGGCGAGAAGCTGGGGTTCATTCTTACGACGCTGGAGTTCGCAATTCGCAACCCTGAGCTTCGCCATCCTCTGCTGACCGAGATGGGCGAGATGCTGGAGCGGGAGCTCGGCAGGGGGCTGCTGGCGGCACGCGGCGAATAGGCTGCCCGGGAGCTGGAGGACCATACGGAAACGGAGTTGGAAGCATGAAGGTAACGGTTGCAATCTGTACGCATAACCGCGCCGAAGACACAAAGGAAGCGGTCTGGAGCGTGCTCCGGCAGCAGTTCGATTTCTCGCAGTACGAGGTGCTCGTCGTGGACAACAAATCGACGGACGGCACCTGGGAGACGATGCTGGAGCTGCAGCGCACGGCTGGCGTCGGACCGGAGCGGGTGCGCTGCGTGCGGGAGGAGACGCTCGGCTTGTCGGCGGCGAGGAACCGGGCCATCAGGGAAGCGAGAGGCCGATACATCCTCTTCCTGGACGACGACGCCGTGGCGAAGCCGGGCTGGATGGGAGCGATCGTCGACGTGTTCGAGCGGGATGCCGGCATCGGATGCGTAGGCGGCAAGATCGACCCGGTATGGGAAGGCGGCGAGCCGGAGTGGCTGCCGGATATGTTCAAGACACTGTACACGGTGCTTGATTACGCGCCGGGCGTCACGGAGATGGAAGCTCCGCGGATTCCATTCGGGGCGAACGTCGCTTTCCGGGCGGACGTATTCAAGCGCCATGCCCCGTTCCGCGAGGATCTCGGCCGTGTCGGCAGCAATCTGCTGTCGAGCGAGGAGAGCGAGCTCATCGACCGGATCCGGGCGACGCATAAAGTGTGCTACACCCCGCATGCCGTCGTCGACCATAAAATCGCCAAAAGCCGCATCAGCCGCAAATGGTTTCTGCGCCGGGTATATTGGCAGGGCATAAGCGATGCCGCCCGCAAGCAGCGCGGCCCCGGATATCTCCTCAAGCAGGCGGTGAAGGTGCCGGTATCGGCACTGCTGCTGCCGTTCGCCTTGGCTGATCGCCGCAAAGCGATCGTCCAGCTGCGCCGCATCCAGTACAGCAATGGCTATATCGCCGGCTGCCTCGGATTGTACAAGTAATCGGAAAGGCTTTCTCTTTTTTTACCCTGGAGGTCGCGTTATGAATAATAAAATGAAAAAAATGAGAGGCGTCGATCTGTGAGCGCGGGCATCGCCGAGGAGGCTTCCGTCCCGAACGGAAGGCTGGCCAAGGCGCTGCGCCAGCTGAGAGGCAACGGAATGGCGGCGACGATCGCCAGGACGAGCGGCACGAACATGCTGATCATGCTGCTCGGCACGCTGACCTCGATCCTGACCGCCCGGATGTTCGGGGTGACGGGGAAAGGGGAGCTGGCCGCCATCCTGTTCTGGCCCGCCTTTCTGGCGGGACTGACCGGTTTCGGCTTGCCGACGGCGCTGATCTATCAGGTCAAGCGGGGCGCATCGATGGCGGGCAGCCTGGCGGTCAGCCTGGCGGTGCTCCTGCCGGCGAGCCTCCTTACCGGAGCGGTCGCCTGGATCGGCCTTCCCCATTGGATGGACGGATACAGTCCGGAAGCAGTCGCTTCCGCCAGGCTGTACACGGTGATCGCCGTGCCGATGGCGCTGGCCGTCAATCTGATCGCCGCCGCGGCGCAAAGCGCGGGCCGCTTCCAGGTGTACAACGGCATTCGGCTGTATGTGCCGCTGCTCAATCTGGCCGGGCTGGCCGTCCTGTGGGCGGCAGGCAGGCTGACGGTGCCTTCGGCCGTCATCGTCTATCTCGTCACGACGGCGGCCGTCATCGCGCTGGCTGCGATGGGCATGCGCCGCGAATTCGCCGCGATGAGCTGGAGACAGGCGTGGAACCGGAAAGTCGCCGCTCCGCTGCTGTCGTACGGCAGCCGGGTGTTCGGCACGGACCTGCTCGGCACGCTGTACGGCCAATTCGACAAGCTCATCATCCTCTCGCTGCTCACGCCCCGGGATTTCGGGCTGTACTCGGTCGTATACGCCCTCTCCCGGATGTTCAACGTCGTGCAGACGGCGATTACGAGCGTTGTGTTTCCCAAAGTAACGGGCGAGGGCCGGGAAGCGGTCATCTCCACCGTCAGCCGGGCGTTCCGGCTGTCGATGCTGCTGATGCTGGCAGCAGTCGTGCCCGCGATGCTGATCGGAAGCAGGCTGATCGGGCTTGTATTCGGCCCTGTATTCCTGGAAGCGAGCGGAACGTTCTATCTGCTGTCGATCGAATGCATCATCGGCGGGGGATCGTGGATTCTCGCCTCGGCTTTCAATGCGATGGGGCGTCCCGGGATGGTGCTGATCCGCCAGATCATCGCTCTTGCGGCAACGGTGGCGCTGTTCTTCGTCCTGACGCCGCTGATGGGGCTTGAGGGACTTGCGCTGGCGCTGCTCTGCGGAGCGCTGATCCGCATGGCGGTGTCCATCGCCTCGATGCGGCTGCTGTTCGGCGTTCCTCTGCGCCGCATCCTGTACGACCGCGAGGACTTCCGGTTCCTCCTGAACCGGATCCAGTCAAGAAGAATGGCGGCTGCGGCCGCCGGAGGAGGAACGAGAAAGGCATGAACAAGCTTGAATCCTATTCGATGGAGCAGCTGAAGGAGCGCCTCTCGCTTATTACGAGAAGCATTCCAAAAGGCTCTGAAATCATCTATATCGACTATCCCGTGCACAGCAACGGCGGGGACATCCTCATCATGAAGGGCACCGAGGCGTTCTTCAAGGCTTACGGCATCCGCGTCCGCGCCCGCTACAGCGTGCTGGACTTCCCGGACGGGCTCAAGGTTCCGCCGAGCTGCATCCTCGTGCTGCACGGAGGAGGCAACTTCGGGGATCTCTATACGAAGCATCAGCTGCTGCGGGAAAAGATCGTGGAGCAGTACCCGGGACATCGGATCGTCATGCTGCCGCAGACGATCTTCTACAAGAGCGAGCTGAACTTCGGCCGGACCGCGGCCGTGTTCAACCGGCACCGGGACCTGCATCTGTACGTGCGGGACACGCTCAGCTACGAGATGGCCCGCAAGAAGTTCAAAAACATCAAGGTGTTCATGTCCCCGGACATGGCCCACCAGCTGTATCCGATCGCCTCATCCTCGCCTCTGGCGGGCGAGACGCTGTTCTTTCTCCGGAACGACATCGAGAAGACGCCTCATCAGGAGCGGCTTGAGCGGTCGGGAGGAGCAAGCAGCGCGGCCAAAGACTGGACAAGCCTCTATACGGCGGCAGAGCGCAAGGCGCTTGTCGTCATGATGAAGCTCTATCGGCTTCCTGGAGCGCGGGGGCCGCTGCAGCGGATCTGGTACCGGTACTCCCAGTTCCTCGTGAACAAGGCGATCCGCGAATTCGGCGCCTACGGCAGCATAGTCACTTCAAGGCTGCACGGCCATATTCTCGCCTGCCTGATGGACAAGCCGAGCGTCCTGCTCGACAATTCCTACGGCAAAAATACGAGCTATTACAATGCCTGGACGAATCGGGTGCCTGGAGCCGAGCTGTCGGCGGAAACCCTGGCCAACTAGAAGCGTCTTCGGCAGCCTTAATCCAAATGAGCGGAGGATGATTTCACTTGGCATTTCACGACAGAAGCGAGGAAGCGGTCGGCGGGGGCTGTCCGGCGCAAGCGCGGCAGCTGGCGATCTACGAGCAGCTTAAGCGGTCGGTCGACATCGGCTGCTCGCTGGCCGGCCTGCTGCTGCTGAGCCCGGTATTCGTCCTGATCGGGCTGCTGATCAAACTGGAGGATCCCCGCGGCACGGTGTTCTTCTACCAGACCCGCGTCGGCAAGGACGGCAAGCCGTTCCGCATGTACAAGTTCCGCTCCATGGTATCGAATGCGGAAGAGAAGCTGAAGGAGCTGATGGCGCAGAACGAGGTGCAGGGGGCGATGTTCAAGATGAAGAACGATCCCCGCGTCACCCGCGTCGGCCGCTTCATCCGCAAGACGAGCATCGACGAGCTTCCCCAGCTGGTGAACGTGCTGCTCGGGAACATGTCCCTCGTCGGCCCAAGGCCGCCGCTGCCGCGCGAGGTGGCGGAATACACGCCGTATGACCGGCAGCGCCTGGACGTCACGCCCGGCTGCACCGGCTTGTGGCAGGTCAGCGGACGCAGCAGCCTGAGCTTCGAGCAGATGGTGGAGCTGGACCTGCGCTATGTGCGGGAACGCTCTCTCGGCATGGATTTCCGGATTCTGCTGCGGACGGTGAAGGTGCTGGCGGGCAGCAAGGACGCTTTCTAAACAACCCCTACTGGAGGAGAACGGATATGGACAAGCAAGCAGCGATATACGTAGCGGGCCATCGCGGCCTGGCGGGATCCGCCATCTGGCGGGCGCTGGAAGCGAAGGGCTACCGCAATCTGATCGGCCGCACGAGCCGCGAGCTCGATCTCCGCGATCCGATTCAAGTGGAAGCCTTCTTCGGCAGCCAGGCGATCGAGTATGTGTTTCTCGCCGCTGCCAAGGTCGGCGGCATCGTCGCCAACAACGATTTTTGCGGGGACTTCATCCGCGACAACCTGATGATCCAGACGAATGTCATCGAGGCTTCGCGCCGGCATGGCATCAAGAAGCTGCTGTTCCTCGGCTCGACCTGCATCTATCCGAAGCTGGCGCCTCAGCCGCTTCAGGAGGACAGCCTGCTGCGCGGCGATCTGGAGCCGACGAACGAGGCTTACGCGATCGCCAAGATCGCCGGCATCAAGATGTGCCAGGCGTACAACCGCCAGTACGGCACGAAATTCATTTCCGCGATGCCGACCAATCTGTACGGGCCGAACGACAACTTCGACCTCGAAACGTCGCATGTGCTCCCGGCCTTGCTGCGCAAAATCCATGAGGCGAAGGAGACGGGCTCTGCGGAGGTGGAGATCTGGGGAACGGGTACGCCGCGCCGGGAATTCCTCCATTCGGACGATCTCGCCGACGCCTGCATCTTCCTGATGGAGAATTACGAAGGCGACGACATCGTGAACGTCGGCGTCGGGGACGACATCAGCATCCGCGAGCTGGCGGAGATGATCGCTTCGGTCGTCGGTTTTGAAGGCCGGCTGGCATTCAATTCCTCGCGGCCGGACGGGACGCCGCGCAAGCTGGTCGACACGGGCCGCATCAACCGCCTCGGCTGGAGGGCGGGAACGCCGCTGCCGGAAGGCATCCGCAAGGTCTATGCCGCTTACCGCCAAGCGGAGCCGGCGCTGGGCTGACCGCCGAGGCGCCCAGCCGCACGGCCCGCCGCGGACTCGGGAGCCTGGCGTCCAGGAAGTCTGATTCAACATCGGGAGTGGAAGCAGCATCACCGCCGCACAGAAGCGCGAGAGAAGCGCATGGCGGTGCGAACAGGCATGAACCGTACTGTCGCCGTCCGGAATGGACGGCTCAATCTAACAACCTATTGGGGGATGCGGAAGATGAAGAGAGCGCTAATTACAGGAGTAACCGGTCAAGACGGATCGTACCTGGCGGAGTTCCTGCTGTCCAAGGGCTACAAGGTGTACGGCATGCGCCGCCGCACGAGCACGCCCAATTACGAGAACGTGGAGCGGATCAAGAACAGCATCACGTGGCTGTCGGGCGACTTGACGGATCTGGCTTCGCTGATCGAAGCGGTGCGGGCTTCCGATCCCGACGAGGTGTACAACCTGGCGGCGCAATCGTTCGTGGCCGCATCGTGGCCGCAGCCCCTTGCGACGGCCCATCTGACCGCGATCGCTGTGACGAACATGCTGGAGGCGGTCCGCATCGTGAAGCCGTCGGCCCGGTTCTACCAGGCGTCCAGCAGCGAGATGTTCGGGAAGGTCGTCGAGACGCCGCAGAAGGAGACGACGCCGTTCTATCCGCGCAGCCCATATGGGGTGGCCAAGGTGTACGGCCACTGGATCACCGTGAACTACCGCGAAAGCTTCGGCATGTTCGCCTGCTCCGGGATTCTCTTCAACCACGAGTCGCCGCGCCGCGGCGTGGAGTTCGTCACCCGCAAAGTGTCGGACGGCGTTGCCCGCATCAAGCTGGGCCTGGCGGCCGAGCTGCGGATGGGCAACCTGGATTCGCTCCGCGACTGGGGCTTTGCCGGCGACTACGTCAAGGCGATGTGGCTGATGCTGCAGCAGGACGAGCCGGATGATTTCGTCATCTCTACCGGCGAGATGCACTCGGTGCGGGAGCTGCTGGAAGTCGCCTTCTCCCATGTCGGCCTGGACTACCGGGACTATGTCGTCATCGATCCCGAATTCGAGCGTCCGGCAGAAGTCGACCTGCTGCTCGGCGACTGCACGAAGGCGAAGGAGAAGCTCGGCTGGGAGCTGGAGGTCGGCTTCAAGCAGCTCATCACCATGATGGTGGATGAGGACCTCAAGCGGGTCGGCCTGGAGAACGCGTACCTTCATGCCATGAGCGTGAACGCTTAGGGGCTGCCATGAAGACGAGGCAACCGGCGGCCGCCGGTTCCGGCGCCGTCCTGGAAGGCGGGGTTCCGGAGCCGGCGGAACGCAAGTGGATGGAGAGGGGCATCCTGCTGTACCTGATTTTCGCTGCGATGGCTTATCTGCCCGAGGCGCTGAACGACATTCTGAACGCCAGAATCTCCTACGCCAAATTCTCCATCAACGAGCCGCTGTTCGGATTGAACATCCGGTACTTCAAGGACGTCATTCTGGTCCTGATGACCGCTGCGTTCTTCGCCCTGGATGCCCGGAAGGGAGAGCGTTATCGGCTTGCCAAATGGTATTTGCCTGTACTGCTGCTGCTCGCTTACGGCACTTGCGTTCTCGTCTTCCGGGAGGCCGGCCTCAATGTGTACCAGGTCGCTGCGGGAGGGAGGTCGCTGCTGCTGATCGTGTTTTGCTTGAAGGCAGCGGCTTACGCGGGCCGTCCCGCATTCGTGCGCAGGCTATGCCGCTGCGTTGCATGGCTGCTCGTCATCGAGTTCGCGGTTCTTGTCGCCCAGTATGTATTGTTCACGGGAAGGTTCGGCGTCGTTAATCCGTTCTCCCTGCGTCTGATCGGAACCTTCGGCGGCATATCGATCTCGGGTTATATGGCGCTTGGCAGCTCCATTCTCCTCTATTCCGCGAGGGGACAGCTCGACAGAACCATGCTTCGCCTGTCTCCGCTGCTGCAGCTGCTCTGCCTGGGCATCGCCGGCATTTCGGGAACGCGCTCGGCCATTATCGGCTGCTTCCTCATCCTGTTTTTCCTGCTGGTGGAGAAAGCGTTCGGCGGCCGCAAGCTTCCGGGAAAAAGCCTGCTTATGCCGGCTGTCGTCTGCTTCTCCATGCTGGTGCTCATGGCGGGCATACAGGCCGCGACGCTGATGGCGGACCGCGGCAGTATCGTGGAGGCTCAGGTCAAGGGAGGCAGAATCGACATGGTCACGGGCTTTTTCACAGACAACCCGCTTTCCGTCGTGCTGTTCGGAGACGGCATCGGCTACGGCACCAACAGCGGCGTTAACCTCAACAAGCAGCTTGACGTGGATCTGGAGCACAAAATCATGGATGGAACGATCAACTCCATTCTGACCCAGTACGGCTTGTTCGTCCTGTGCATGCTGGCTGCCGCTGCGATCGCGGCAGCGCCAGCCGTGCTCCGCAGGCTGAAAGGCCAATCGATGCAGCTGTATGTGCTTCTCGTCGTCAATGTCGTGTTGTGCATTTCGACCAACATCCTGGAGCAGTTCGTGTATTTGTTCCTGCTCGCCCTGTCGGCGGCCGTATTGGCCCGCCGGAATCAACAAGCCGCCGCGAAAGAGGAGCCGTCCTCCGGGACGGAAAGCCTGCTCTCCAGCGGACGGATGAAGGAGAGTCTTACATGAAGCCGCTTGTGCTGCTGTCCGACGCATACGGGGGACATGGCGGCATCGCCAAGTTCAACCGGGATCTGCTGACCTCGCTCAGCTCGTATCCGGGACTGAGGGAGGCGACCGCGATTCCGCGGCTGATGCCGTTCCCGCCGGAGCCGATTCCGTCCAACCTGAGCTACGTCACGGACGGGCTCGGAGGAAAGGGGCGTTATCTGAGCGCCGTGCTGCGCTCCGTCCTTGGCCGGGCGCGGAAGAGCGATCTCATCGTATGCGGCCATATCAATCTGCTGCCGTTCGCCGTCCTGGCCAAAAAGCTGACGGGCGCCAAGCTCGCCCTTGTCATTCATGGGATCGACGCATGGGATCCCGTTACCCGCAAGGGAACAAGCTATTCGCTGCGCCAGGTCGATGCGGTCATTGCGGTGAGCAAGCTGACGCTGGATCGCTTCCAAGGCTGGGCAGGCCTGGAGAGCGTACCCTCGTTCGTGCTTCCGAACTCCTTCGAGCCGGGGCTGTTCGTGCCTGGACCGGCCCCGGAGGGGCTTCTCGGCCGATACGGACTGCAACGGTCCGATCGCATCTTGATGACGCTCGGGCGGCTCGCAGGCGAGCAGCGCCGCAAGGGCTTCGACGAAGTGCTTGAGGCGATGCCTTCCCTGCTGCGCGACGAGCCCTCGCTGAAATATCTCATCGTGGGAGACGGCGCCGACCGCGGCCGGCTGGAGCAGAAGGCGGCCAGCCTCGGCCTGGAGGAAGCCGTCGTGTTCACAGGCATGATCAAGGAGGAAGAAAAGGCGGATCACTACCGCCTGGCCGACGGCTTTGCAATGCCAAGCCACGGCGAAGGCTTCGGCATCGTGCTGCTGGAGGCGATGGCCTGCGGCATTCCCGTGCTGGCGAGCAAGGCCGACGGCAGCAGCGAGGCGCTCATGCGGGGCAAGCTGGGCATCCTGGTGGATCCTTCGGTTCCATCCGAAGTGGAGCTGGGCATCCGGCGGCTGCTGAGCAAGCCAAAGGGCGAGGTTCCGGAGGAGCTCGGTTACTTCTCGTTCGGCAATTACACCGCCCGGCTCCACGATATCCTGGACCGGCTGGGCAAGCCTGCGATTCCACGCCAAGGCCGGAATACGGGAAGGCTGTCGGGCTCCATTCATTGAAAAGGGGGAAGCAAAGATGAAAATCCTGCATGTCATCGCAAATCTGGCCCCCCGTTACGGAGGGCCGGCCAAGGCCGGGCTGGAGATGGCCGCTGTGCTGGCGGCCAAAGGACATGAAGTGACGATCTTCACCACCAACCAGGACGGCGACGGCGTCCTTGACGTGCCCGTGGATACGCCGGTCGTTAAAAACGGGGTGACGATACGCTATTTCCCGGTCATCCAGCCAAAATTCTGGAGAACCTCACCGGCGATGGCGCTTGCGTTGAACAAGGAAATTCCGAAGTTCGACATCGTCCATATCCATTCGCTGTACCTGTTCCACGGCATGGCCGCAGGGCATTTCGCCCGCAAGCACGGCGTGCCTTACATCGTGCGGCCGCACGGCACGCTCGATCCGGTCATGTATGCCAGGCACCGCGGCCGCAAGCGGATCATGGAGACGCTGTTCGAGAACCGCAACATCAGACTCGCCGACGCCCTCCACTACACGACGGAGGAGGAGCTGGTGCTTGCCAAGCCTTATGTCCATGGCAGCTCCGGCTTCGTCGTTCCGAACGGCGTCAACACCTCCGAATACGCGGACCTTCCGATGAAGGGATCCTTCCGCCGCGGCTACCGCCTGCTCGACGGCAAGAGGATGCTTCTGTTCTTCAGCCGCATCAACTTCAAGAAGGGTCTCGACATCCTGGTCGAAGCCTTCCGCGAAATCCATCGTCGCCATCCGGATACGGTGCTTGTGGTGACAGGCCCGGACGACGAGAACTATGGCCAGAAGGTCAAGGAATGGCTGGCCAAGGCGGACTTAAGCGACTTCGTCATCTTCACGGGGATGCTGACCGGCAGGGACAAGCTTGCCGTGCTCCGGGATGCGGATGTCTTCATCCTCCCTTCTTATACGGAGAATTTCGGCATCGCGGTTGTAGAGGCGATGGCCTGCGAAGTGCCGGTCGTCATCTCGGACAAGGTCAACATTTGGCGCGAGGTCGTGCAGGAAGGCGCCGGACGCGCCGTTCCATGCGATCCGGGGAAGGTAGCGGAGGCGGTATCGGAAATTTTGAGCCATCCGGAGCTTGGAGCCGAAATGGGCCGTCAGGGCAAGCAGCTCGTGGAGAAATATTACGAGTGGAGCCAGGTTGGCGCGCAATTGGAGCAGGAATACCGGCAGCTGATCGGCAAGAGCGGACGGCAACAGGCAGAACGCTCTGCCGGCGCCGCTCTGGAGATGACGAGATGAACCGCATCCGCCTGGATCGGTACAACCAGGACGGGTACTCCCGGGGCCGCAGCGGTCCCGTCGTGCTGCTCTGGTGGCTCGTGCAGGGAAGCCTGTTCCGCTATTCGCTGCATCCGATGTACGGCTGGAGAAGGTTCCTGCTCCGCCTGTTCGGAGCCCGCATCGGCAGCGGCGTCCAGATCCGCTCCACGGCCCGCTTCACCTATCCGTGGAAGATCAGCATCGGAGACTGCTCCTGGGTCGGCGACGACGCCGAGTTCTACAGCCTCGATGAAATCAAGGTCGGCAGCCACTGCGTCGTCTCGCAGCGCAGCTATCTGTGCACCGGCTCGCATGACATCGGGGATACGAGCTTCGGCCTCATCACCAAGCCGGTCGTCATCCGCGACGGAGCCTGGATCGCCAGCGACGTCTTCGTCTATCCCGGCGTCACGGTCGGCACGATGGCGGTCGCCGCGGCCCGCAGCACCGTAACCCGGAGCATTCCGGACGGAGAGGTGCATGCCGGCACGCCGGCCGCATTCGTGAAGCGCCGATTCGCGGAGGAAGCTGCGGACAACGCTGGGGGCAGCGCGGCCGTCGCCGACAGCGGGCTGCCGCCGAGACATAGCGGTCATGCGGGCAGAAGCGCCGGATAGCCGGACAGAGGGAACAGGGAGTCCGGCCGCAGCGCCGGCCAGCCCGCAAGAAAGGAGGCCTGGAGAAAGTGAGCAAGCCGCGCATCGTTTTCGTCATCAATTACTTTTATCCCGACTATGCCTCGACCGGCCAGCTGCTGACGGAGCTGTGCCTGCATCTGCAGCATGACTTCGACATTACGGTCATCGCGCAGCAGCCGGGCTACGCCGGCGAGAAGAAGGACGCCAAGGCGGCCCGCTTCGCCGAGGACCGGCTGGAGAACATCACCATCCTGCGGATCCGCCTGCCGGAGGTGGACAAGCGCAGCAAGGCAAGCCGCCTCAAGTACATCGCCTCCTATTTCTTCCATGCGGTACGGCTGCTGCTGCGCCAGCGCAAGGTCGACTTCATCTATACGATCTCGCAGCCTCCCGTTCTGGGCGGGCTGATCGGCACTATCGGCAAGCTGGTCAAGCGGGCCAAGCATATCTACAACATCCAGGACTTCAATCCCGAGCAGGCGCAGGCGGTCGGCTTCATGAACCATCCGCTGATCCACCGGACCGCGCTGGAGCTCGACAAGCTGAACTGCCGCCTGTCGGATCACATCATTACGGTCGGACAGGACATGAAGGAGACGCTGGAGCGCCGGTTTGCCGGACGCCGGGTGCCGGCGCATACCGTCATCAACAACTGGACGGACGAGCAGGACATCGTACCTCTGCGGCGGGACGATCCCGGCGTGGCCGCATTCCTGCGGGAGCACGGACTGGAGGACAAATTCGTCGTCATGTACTCCGGCAACCTGGGCCTCTACTACGACCTTGAGAATCTGATCCGCATCGCGCCGCAATTCCGGCAGATGTCGGACCTGATGTTCGTGTTCATCGGAGAGGGAGCGGTCAAGCCGCTCATGGAGCAGTTCGTCGCGGAGCATGGGCTCGACAACGTGCTCTTCCTCCCTTATCAGCCGAAGGACAGGCTCCGCTACTCGCTGAACGCGGCCGACGTGCATCTGGTCGTCAATCAGAAGGGCATCAAGGGCGTGTCCGTTCCGAGCAAGATCTACGGCGTCATGGCTGCGGGAAAAGCAGTCATGGGCGTCCTGGAGGAAGGCAGCGAAGCCCATCGCCTGATTATGGAAAGCGGGTGCGGCAGCTCGTCGGAGCCGCAGCGTTACGGAGATGCGGCGCGCCAGCTCACGGAGCTGTACGCGATGGGACGCGGGGAGCTGTCGAGGCGAGGGCTCGCCGGAAGAGCTTACCTCGAGCGCCATCTGCGGCGCAGCCTCTCGCTGGAGAAGTACCGGCAGCTGCTGCTCTCGCTGTATGGCAGCGGCGGACGGCGCGGGCGCCGGGTCCGCGTCGCTCCGGCCCCGCTCGCCGAGCTGCGGCGGACGACGGCCGAGAGCGGAGCGGCGAGCCGGGCGGAGCCGGCGGGACGCTGAGATCCGGCCGCGGGCAAGCGGCTTCAAGCCGGCAGCAAGAGCATGCACCGACAGGCGCAAGTCATTCAGCGGCATGGCCGCAACAGGAGAAAGGTGGAGGATTACGATGAAGCTCGTTCTTTTGTCCGGAGGCTCCGGCAAGCGGCTGTGGCCGCTTTCCAACGATCTGAGATCCAAGCAGTTCCTGAAGGTTCTGGAAGATGAGGAGGGCTCGCGAGTTTCCATGGTCCAGCGCGTATGGGGGCAGATCGAGGCGGCCGGCTTCGGCGGCTCCGGTTATATCGCCACCGGCAGCAGCCAGACGGAGCTCATCCGCAGCCAGCTCGGACCGGATGTGCCGATGATCGTCGAGCCGGCCCGCAGGGACACGTTCCCCGCGATCGCTCTCGCGGCCGCATACCTGTTCTCCGTCGAGGGAGTAGGCCTGGACGAGACGGTAGCGGTTCTGCCGGTCGATCCTTATGTCGAGGAGAGGTTCTTCGAGACGGTGGCCAGCCTGGACGGCGTGCTCAGGAACACAGGCGCGGACCTCGCTCTGATCGGGGTGAAGCCGAGCTATCCGTCCGAGAAATACGGCTACATCGTGCCGGAGCAGCCGGCTTCGCCGGGAGACGAATCGTTCCGCGTGGGCGGCTTCCGCGAGAAGCCATCCGTAGAAGCGGCGGCCGGCCTCATGGAGCAGGGTGCCCTCTGGAACTGCGGCGTCTTCGCATTCCGGCTGGACTATATGCTCGCCATCATGGAATCCAAGGGCATTCCGCTCGTCTACGACCAGCTCGCCCAGGAATACTCCAGCCTCGAGAGCATCAGCTTCGATTATGAGGTCGTGGAGCGGGCGCGCAACATCGCGGCGGTCGCCTACGACGGCTACTGGAAGGATCTCGGCACCTGGAACACGCTGACCGAGGAGATGCGGGATCCCAAGATGGGGCGCGGCATCGTCAGCGGAGACTGCGTGAATACGCATCTGATCAATGAAACGGACATTCCCGTCACCGTGCTCGGCCTCTCGAACATCGTCGTCGCCGCCAGCCCGGACGGCATTCTCGTCACCGAAAAAGGAGCCAGCACGAGGCTGAAGGAATTCATCGGCCACGATCAGCGGCCCATGTACGAGGAACGCCGCTGGGGCTGGGTCCGGGTTCTCGACGACAGCCTGTATGCAGACGGAACCTGCGTGCTGACCAAGCGCGTCGGCATCGGCAGCAGCCAGAGCATCGGGTACCGGCTGCATCAGCATCGGGAGGAAGTATGGACGATCGTCAAGGGCGAGGGAGAGTTCATCTGCAACGGCACCTACATGCAGGTGAAGGCAGGGAATGTGCTGCATATCCCGATGAAGACGCTGCATGGCATCCGCGCCACGAGCGATCTCGAATTCATCTCGGTCCAGACCGGCCGCCATGAGCAGGAGAACTACATCATGGAGCTGTACAGCAGCTGGGAGGAAATCCAGCAGAACTGCATGAGAGCGTAGTTCGGCGAGGCCGCCGGAAGGAAGCACCTCCGGCCGGCCAGCCGGCAGAGGCCGGAAGGAGGATGCGGCATGGCCGTGAAGATCGCCTATTACATTTCGGATTACGGATACGGTCATGCCGCCCGCAGCATCGCGGTGATCAGGGCGATGCTGCGGCAAGCCTCGGAGCATGGCCTGCCGCTGAATCTCCATCTGGTCAGCGGCCGCGCGCTTCCTTTTCTGGAGCAGTCGCTCCAGGCGGAGTTCGAAGCGGCGGGCTGCCGCGGACATCGACTTCAGCTGCGCTACATGGACTCGGGTCCGGGCTACTCCCTGAGGCAGGGCACCTGGCAGGCGGATATCGGGCTGCTGCGGCAGGCCTACATCGCGTATGCCGGCAAAATGCCCCCCCAGATCCGGAAAGAAGCCGCATGGCTGGGAGGAGCGGGCATCCGGCTGGTCGTCTCGGATATCGTCCCCGAGGCGTTCCCCGCCGCCGCCAAGGCCGGCATTCCCTCCGCAGGCATTTCTAATTTCACCTGGTACACCGCCTATCAGGACATGCTGCCTGCGGAGCTGCTGGCTCCTCTTGCCAAAGCATACCTCGACATGGACCGGTTCATCGCCCTTCCCGGAGCGCGCGAGCCGGCGTGGGCCGCAGAGCCGAGCATCCATGCCGGATTCTTCTCCCGGGAGGCGGGAGCCGCCGAGACGGCCCAGCTGAGGAAGCGCCTGGATCCGGGCGGCGAGCGTAAGCTGGTCTGCTTGTTCCCGGGCAGGGACACGGGCAAGGTCGATCTGCTGCAAAGCCTGCCGCTGCTGAGCGACCGGAGATGGCTGCCCATCGTGTCTTCGACGATGGAGCTGCCCGAAGGCTCGGGGCCGGTCGTGCGGATTCCGGCCGAGGCGACGGAATCCCAGCTCTATGTCGCCGCGAGCGACTTGGTGCTGACCAAGCCGGGATGGGGCACCGTGGCGGAAGCGGTCGCCTTCGGCAAGCCGCTGGTGCTGCTGGAGAGGCCGCTGTTCCGCGAAGACCGCTGCACGATGGAGGCGCTGGCCGGGCTTCACCCCCATCTGGCGATGAGCGAGGATCAGCTCATGCGGCCGGATCTCGGCGGCCGGCTGCTGCATTGGCTGGAGGCGGCCGCCTTCTCCGGCCCGCCTGCCGCGGCAGGCCGTCCGGACGAGGCGGGGCTCATCGCGGCCCGCCTGCTGGGCTGGGCTTTGACGGGAGCCGTCCAAGAAGAAGGGAGATCCGTCCAGGCTCCTTTCGGGGAGATGATCGAATCGCAACGCTGAACGCCAAATTTCGCATAACGGGAGTGGAAGCCATGAAGATTACGGTAGTAGGGACAGGATATGTCGGGCTGGTGTCGGGGGTCTGCTATGCGGAGCTCGGGCATTCCGTCATTTGCGTGGACAAGGATCCTCTGAAAATCGCCACTTTGCAAAACGGAGATATTCCCATCTATGAGCCGGGGCTTCAGGAGCTGTCCGTCCGCAACGCGGAGCTTGGCCGGCTGAGCTTCACCTCCAGCCTGGATGCGGGAGTCAAAGGCGCCGACCTCATCGTCATCGCTGTCGGAACGCCGCCGCTGCCGGGAGGCGAAGCGAACCTCGCCTACATCGAGCTGGCTGCCAAGGAGATCGCCGACGCGATGGAAGGCTACCCCGTCGTGGCCATCAAAAGCACAGTGCCCGTCGGGACGAATGAAAAGGTTCGGGACCTGATCCGCAGCCGCACCGAATGCCCGTTCGACAGCGTCTCGCTGCCGGAGTTCCTGCGCGAGGGCTCCGCCGTTCCGGATACGATGCATCCGGACCGGATCGTCGTCGGTACGGATTCCCCGCGTGCGGAAGCTCTGCTGCGGGAGCTGCACGGCGGACTCGGGGGCGCTTTTGTCGTGACGGACATCCGCAGCGCCGAAATGATCAAGTACGCCTCCAATGCGTTTCTGGCGACCAAGATCTCCTTCATCAACGAGATTGCGAACATCTGCGAGAAAGTCGGAGCGGATGTGACGAGAGTCGCCGAAGGCATGGGCTACGACAAGCGGATCGGCTCCTCGTTCCTGAAGGCGGGAATCGGCTACGGAGGCTCCTGCTTCCCCAAGGACACGCAGGCGCTGATCCAGATCGCAGGGCATTTCGACTACGAGTTCAAGCTGCTGCGTTCCGTCGTCGAGGTGAACCAGGACCAGCGCTTCAATATCGTGCGCAAGCTCGAAGCGATCTTCGGCGACCTGGAAGGACGGACGATCGCGGTATGGGGGCTTGCGTTCAAGCCTGAAACCGATGACGTGAGGGAAGCTCCTGCCCAGGAAATCATCGGGGAGCTGCTGGATCGGGGAGTCCAGGTCCGGGCCTACGATCCCATCGCGATGGACAACTTCCGCAGCCACTTCGGCGGCGGAGCGGGAAGGGTGGAGTGGTGCTCCGGCGCGCTGGAAGCCGCCGCTGGAGCCGATGCGGTCTGCCTGCTCACGGAATGGGAGGAGTTCGTCTCCATCGACCTTGCCGAGCTTCGCGCGATGCTCCGCCAGCCGGTGCTGATCGACGGCCGCAATGCTTTCCGCGAGCAGGATCTCGCAGGCACGGACTTCGTGTACTACTCGGTCGGACGCCCCGGCATGACCCGCGGCGTGAAGGACCCGGTTCCCGAGCTGAGCTACTGATCTCTTCAAGCCCGCCCAGGCAAGCCCGGGCGGGCGAAGCTGCGGGACGGACCGGTAGGCGGCATAGCCATCCTTTCCGGGCGCTCTCCGCTGCCACCCGTACGTATCGTCCAACGGAGAACAAGCGATGGAGAAAACTATTCCAAGAGGTGAAGATGCAATGACATGGAAAAGAAAAATGACGTTGTCCACACTGGCCGCCGTCCTGGCGTCAGGCGCTGCTGCGGCTGTTCCCCCACGTCCGGCAACCCATGCCGGGCTGATCGGCCATGCCTATGCGGCCGGCAGCCTGCCGCAGCCCGGCACGATCGACCAGGCGCTGGCCCAGTTGTATGCGCTTCACGCCGCTCTTCTGGCCGGAGATCCGGCCGATTACCGGGATGTGCTGAATTTCCGCGAGGAGCTTCGCTCCCTCGATCCTGCGGCGGAGTTCGCCATTGCGGCTCCGGTATGGGACAAGATCCAGCCGAAGCTGGCGGCGACCGAGGATCTGGAATTCATCAAGAGCAATCTGTTCCTGCTCATGCGGGATACGATAGCGCTGCTGTACGCGCCGCAGGCATCCGATCTTCAGGCGATCCGCTCCAATGCGGATTACCGCCGTGCGCTCGCGCCCATCGTCCGCGCAGGCGGAGTCGACGACCTCACGATGGACGAGGTGGTCGAATTCATGTATGGGAACGGCGCGGACAAGCGCGGCGTCGAGGGCACGATCCGGGAGTTCGTGTCCCGCCTGAGCCAGCCTGAGCTGATGCAGCTGCTGTTCATGCCGGAGAAGCGCAACGAGCTCATGCTCCGGGTGCTGACGGACATGCTCGGCCGTACGGGCGACTATGCGTTCAGCCGCATGCTGCAGGCCTACGGCATTACGGGCGCGGATCTGGTGAAGGTGCTGGGCAATGCCCAGGAGCGGCTGCAGCTGGAAAAGCCTGCGGGAACGGCGCTGCTCGTCGCGCTCATGAGGATGACGAGCTCTGAGCTCGTCAAGGTCGGCAATGGCGGGCGCATGCATCAGTATTCGCTGCTGCTGAACGGCATCGCCGCTCCGGAGGGAGCGATCCGCTGGTATAAAATCGAAGGCGATGCCGATGTGCGGGTTTTCGTGAACGGGCTGGTCACCATTCCGGACGACTCGGCTGCGGGAAGCGCGCTTCTTCAGGCGAAGCTGATCAATCCTTACGGCGGACCGGAGAAGGTCGTGTTCGAGAAAAGAATTACGCTGACGGGGGAATCGGGGGCGACGCCGAGTCCGAGTCCGGATCCTGGAGCTAGTCCGACGCCGGGAACGAGCCCGGATCCAGGGGCAAGCCCGACGCCGGGCCCGGGAACGAGCCCAAGCCCGGATCCTGGAGCAAGCCCGACGCCGGGCCCGGGAACGAGCCCAAGCCCAAGCCCGGATCCTGGAGCCAGTCCGACACCGGTTCCGACGCCGACGCCGGATCCTGGAACCGGCGGAGGCTTCCCTGGATTCCCGGGCTTTCCGGGAGGAGGCTTCCCGGGCGGAGGAACGCCGGGCAGCGGCAGCGGATCCGGCTCCGAATCGGGTAACGCCGGTCCGGGAAGCATCGCCGAGCGGATCCGCTCGATCGTCGAGCACTATATCGCCCGGATCGAGGCGATCCGCAGGGAGCTGGCCGCTTCTCCGACGCCGGCGCAGCGGATCGCGCTCATCCGCGAGGCGTTCAAGGCTGCCCAGGAAGCGCTGGATGCGATCGCCAAGATCAATCTGACGGCGCAGGAGCCGGACTCGGCCGGCCTATCCGGCATCAAGTGGGATTCCGCCGATGCCCTGTCCAGCCTTGCGGCCGTGTCCGAAGCGGCGGTTTCGGTCAAGAGCGCGCTGGACGGACTGGATGGATCCGGCTCCGGCCTGGCCCAGAAGCTGCGCGTCAGCGTCCAGCTCGATGCCGGATCGGCAGGCAGCAGCTGGTCGCTGGAAGTTCCCCAGGAAGCATTGACCGCTGCGCAGACATCCGGCATCCAGTACATCGGACTGGCCGGCGGAGGCGCGCAAGTGTCCGTTCCCGTAGACGGGCACAGCGGCGACCTCCATATCAGCCTGACCCACGAGGCTGACAGCGAAGTCCGGAAGGCGACCCATCTTCCGCTCGCCTCGGGCGGATATTCGTTCAAGGTCCGCCAGAATGGACAGGCTTCCGCAGCGGCCGCCAAGCCGCTCCGGCTCTCCTTGCCGGTATCGGCGGACAGCGCGGGCAGCGACCTGCTCGGGCTCGTGAGGATCCGTGCGGGACGCGCGGTCGATTTCCAGTCCGGCACGGTATCCTCGGTATACGAGGCGGATGTGCTGGACTCGGCGGCGGTTTATGCCGTCGTGGAGAACAAAGTGGAGTTCTCCGACTTGGCGAAGGTCAAATGGGCGGAAGCGTCCATCCAGGGCATTGCCGCCAAAGGAATCATGACCGGCGTAGCTGCCGGCACGTTCGACCCGTCCCGGTCGATTACGAGGGCGGAGATCGCCAAGATGATCGTCCGAGCCTTCAATCTGGAAGGATCGTCGGCTGATATCGCGTTCAAGGACGTGAAGGCGACCGACTGGTTCGCTCCATACGTGGCTGCTGCCGTCGCAAGCGGCATTACGAACGGACGGAGCAGCGACAGCTTCGCGCCCAACGCCCCGGTCAGCAGGCAGGAGCTGGCTGTGATGGTGACGAGGGCGATGCAGGCGGCAGGCGGCTATCCGGCTCTGACGGACCCGGATGCGGCGCTGGCCGACTTCAGAGACCAGGCAGCGGTAGCGGCTTCCTTGCGGCCGGGCGTCGCTCTCGCCGCACAGCTCGGCATCGTCGGAAGCGGCGGCGTTCTCCAGCCGGCGAAGCCGGCATCAAGAGCCGAGGCCGCCGTCATTCTCTACCGGACGCTGAAGCAGCTTCAATCCTGATTGGCCTCTACGGTTGTTTCGCCGGCAGCTGCCGGCGGACAGCCGTTTTGCGCATCGGCATGGAAATCGCGAACGAGGAGGGCGTGGCATGAGAACCAGACGAATCGCGGCCGGGCTGGCCGCTTGCGGATTGCTCGGAGGAGCTGCCTTCTTCTCGATCGGCTGGGCCGGGGACAAGGCGCTCGGAATGCTGGCTGATCCGCTTGCCGGCATCCAGGAGGGGGCTGGCGCCGTGGCCGCCCCGCCTCACTCCGGAGCCGAGCCTGTCAATGCCGGACATCAAGGCGTCACGACGGACGAATCATCGGCCGGACATTCCGGTCCTCCCGCTGATCCGGAAGCGCAAGCGGATGCGGCTTCAGCGGCCGGAAAGGCTTCATCCGGCGCGCCGGAAGAGCGGGGAGGGGGACTGTCGGTGGAAGAGGCCAGGCAAGCAGGGAAGAAGCTGTCCCTATCGGAGAAGGCGGAAGTGCTCCGTATATTGACGGGAAGCCTGGGAAGCAAGGAAATCACGGTCCTCAAGGAATTGGCCAAGGGAGGACTCAGCAAGGACGAGAAACAGGAAGTGAAGGAGCTTTTGCTGGAGCAGCTGGCGCCGGGCGACTACAACCGGCTCTCGGCGCTCGCCTTCAAGGCTGGAGCGGGCGGCGGAGGCAAGGCGGAGCAGGTCAAGCGCTGAGCAGGCGATCCATATCAAGCAAGGGGGAACGAAGAATGAAACGGACAGGGAGAAAAGCGGCGGCTTATGCCGCGGCAGCGGCTCTGCTGGTCATGGGGACAGGAGCAGGCAGCGCGGCAGCGGCAGCTGCGAAGCCGGCTGCAGCGGCGGCTCAGGCGGCTGCAGCGGCCGCTCAGGCGGTCGTGAAGGCGGAATCCATCGGAGCGAAGCTGGTCGTCGACGGCAAGCTGCAGAAGCTGAAGGAAGGAAATTATATTTTAATGGCAGGAGGCAGGGTCTACGTTCCGCTTCGTGTCGCGGCAGCAGCGCTCGAATGCAGGGTGGAATGGGATTCCAAGTCCCGGAGCGTGTCGCTGTGGACGCCGACCGCGCGCCAGCAGCAAGCTGCGGAGGGAAAGGCCGGGACGGTCTACACGGTCCCCTCGGCTCCAGCCGGCTATAAGCTCAGCCTGACGGATGCGAAGGCATCGTTCTACGCCGACGGCAAGGCGGCTGTATTGCCTAAGGACCAGCGAGCCTATATAGCCGCGGGCACGATCTATGTTCCGCTGCGTTTTCTGGCGGAGCTGTCGGGCGCGGCCGTCCAATGGACCTCCTCGAGCCAGCTGATCGAATTGTCGCTGCCGGCCGCAGGCGGGGCGGGCGGCAGCTCGGAAGGCGGCCTCAGCGGCCCTGGCGAAGGCTCCTCCGGAGCTTCTCCGGACAACCCCGGCTCGGCTGCGGGGAGTCCGGAGTCTCCTCCGGCATCCGGAGGCTCGCCGGGAGGCGTTCCGGCTCCGGCAGTTCCGGGGACTGGAGCTCCGGGAACGCCGTCTGTTCCCGATCCCGGTCCTTCTGTGCCGACACCAACTCCAACGGTACCGCCGGGTACCGGCAATCCGCCGGTGACCGCGCCTCCTGCGCCGACTCCCGCGCCGCAGCCTTCCGTACCGCAGAAGGATATCCAGAATGCGGCGGAGGACAAGCTCAACAGCCTCCTGGTGCAGTGTCAGAACAGGCTGATGGATGCCGCGTTCCGGTACATGCAGTCCGGCAGCGCGGAGGCGAAAAGCAAGATCCGCGCGGAAGGGGAAGCGGCGCTGGCCGATTGCGACCGCAGCTTCGAGACCATTTTGACGGACACGAAAACCAAGCTGGAAGCAGGCGGGTATTCCACAGCGATTCTCGCTACTTACCGGAACATGTACGAGGAGCAGAAGGCGATCGGGGTGAAAATGCTCGACAACATGATGCAGAAGCCTTGATCGCCGCATCTCCGGCATGGAAGGAGTGGAAGGCATGGATATGCAGAGGAAAAGGAAGAAGCGCCGGCGCCGAAGCGGCAAGCCTCGAAGCTGGAGCCTGGGCAAGCTGGCCTTGGCAGCCGTCATGGCTGCGGCGCTGGTGCCGGCCGTAACGGGATACATGCATCATCGAAGCCTGGGTGCCGATGCTGGAGAGACGGCTGTCGCTCCTCGGCTGGAGGCGAGCAAGGACAGCCCGCAGGAAGCGCATCCGATGGACCGGGAACCGGACACCCTCGATCAAGCGGGGACAGGCCTCTCCATCGGGCAGGCTCCTCTCCCTGGGGATAAGAATCCGGCATCCGCAGCAGCCGGCAGCGGCAAGTCCGGAAGCCGCACGGCTTCGCCTGCGCCGGATACGTCTCCCTCTCCGATGGCGGAGCCGCCTCGGCAGGGAGCTTCGGCTGCCGAAGATAAGCAGCCTCTTCCAGCGACATCGCAGCCGACCGGCAAGTGGACCGATGGCGATGGAGAGGCTGCGGCGGCTGCCGATGAGGAAGTCCGCGCCTATGAGAACAAGCTGGCTGCCCTTCAGAAGCAGTGCGTAAGCGAGGCGGGAAGCGTGCTGGAGCTCGCTGGAGCGAAGTCGGACGCGATCCGCAGAGGAGAGCTCGACGAGGAGGGAGCCGCCAGGGCCGCCGGCGAGCTGAACGAAAAGATGAACGAGGCGCAGTCGTCCTGCGGCACGCGCTTCAAAGGGCTGATCCAGGAGGCTGAGCAGGCTTCCGTTCCATCCGGGAAGCGGCGGCAGTGGGAGGAAAGCTATGAAGCCTCCAGCAAGCTTTTGAGAGCCAGCTTGACGGAGCGGCTGAAAGGGATGAAGCAGGCGGGCGGCTGATCGCCGGATGGAGCGCCTGTTCCATACTGGCGGCGCCGATTTTCTTTTGAAGCAAAAAAACCGGCAGGCTGCAATCAGCCATTGCCGGTTTCGTCTTTTCGCAAGCTGCGTTCCCTTACGACTCGTTCAATGAGAAGGCGGATCAGATCGACGTCCTCGGTCTCGAGAGGAATGCCGTCCCAGTGAAGCTGCTGGAGATTGAGCCATTCACGGGCGTTGCTGGTCGGTTCCGCAGGCTCCGAGAAATCGGTCAGTCCAAGCAAGTAGTCGGATGTCGTCTGCAGCCGCCGGGCGATGGTGTGGATGGATTCAAGCGTAGGCTGGCGGTAGCCGGATTCATAACCCGCATAAGTGCTCTTGGCTACGCCGACGTAATCGGCTACTTCCTGCATGGTCAGCTTTCTCTTCTTGCGCAGCTGCTTCAGTCGTTTCGCGAACATTTCTCACCATCCCCCTTAAGGACAATATGACCCTGTCGAGCTGCCGAGGCTGCAAGTAGTCGTAGGCGATTATAAGCGCAGTACAATTCTATGTAATCTACTAACCTCATTATAGCACGGCATGCGGCAACATGCACCTAGAAAAATAGGTCATTGGAATCATGCTAGTAAGACTATAGTCACTGTTCATAAAACGATTATAAGATACGGGATATCGTTATCGGTTCTTTGTTTTTTCAATTTATCCTATACAATAACCGTAATCACGGCCGTATTCGGAATGAATGAGGAGAATTCGGGCTTGGCTTCAAGGGAAAGCGCTTGGAAGGAATGGGAGAGTCAGTAGGTTTAAAGTCCTATTATAGCGGGCAAATGGAGCCGAAGCGCTCCAGAAAATCGAAATTAGCAGCAGGCTTGCTGCCGGCATATTTAACGCAAGTGACCGTTTATGGTATGCTTTGGATAGATAGTTGTACGAACGGAGCGTATTCATTCATGGACACCAAACAATGCGCCGCGTGCGGCCGCGATAAACCCGAGGGGGCCTTTCCCAAACGCACCGGCCGAAACGGCAGAAGGGGCACTTGCCGCGCTTGCCAGCGCCGGCGCAAGCGCGGAGCCGACGAGAGCGGCAGCGCCATGCAGGCGCCTCCCGCTCCGCTCATTCCGCCATCCCGGCCGGCGCCGTCTCCCCCGATCGCGATGGCTCCCTCCGTGGAGGCCTTTGCTCCGTCGGAGGCGTCTTCCGCGGCGGCGGAGCAGGCAGGCGGGCTGGTCAAGCGCAAGCGCAAGCGGCGCCGGCGGCGCAAAACCCGCAAGGCAGCGGTGGCGGCACATTCCCATACGCCCGGAACACGTCTGCCGTTCAAAGCGATCAAGCCGTTCAAAGGCTCGTTCACGTACGATCCTTCCCTGCTGAACGATCGGGGCACCGGAATGATCCAGCTTCGAGGCCGGCGCGAAAGCGGCAAGCGATGGCATACGGAGATCGACCGCGATATCGCCGTGCGCATGGTGCAGGAGGGAGCAGCCGGCATTCTCCATCCGAGGCTGATCCACAAGCTCTATACGAAGAGCGATTTCAGGCTGCTCATCCTCCAGAGGGACAACTATGTCTGCCACTATTGCGGCCGTTTTGGCGATACGATCGACCATGTTTTTCCGAAGTCGAAGGGCGGCCTCAGCACCCCGGCCAACTGCGTGTGCGCCTGCTCCGAATGCAATCTCAAAAAAGCGGACACGCTCCCCGATTATCTCTGAGCATCGTCCATATGCTGCAGCCGCCCGGCGATTCGCCGGACGGCTTTTTTTCATGCTCTCGGCAGCGCGGGCTTCCGTCGGTTAGAAATTTCTCATCCGGCTCTCATCGAGCGATGCCGGAATGGCCGGAAAGCCGCGCGCCGGCTCGATCCGGCTTCATGAGAACGCCTGCCGGGACGGTTGCCCGGAGTGCCGATTCCCAAAATCTTACTAGCCAAACCTGAAGTAGGCCGTGCTAGGATAGGGTTGTCCGGCAAGCTCGGGACGACACCAACTAGAATCTTCGCCGACGCGGAGAAAATCAGGAGGAGAATTTACGTGAACAAACGCACTTTTCTTGCGATAACAGTAGCAGCAGGCGTCGCCTTTTCCGGTACGGCCGGTTATGCAGGCACAGCCCAGGCGGCGGCAGCCAAGCCCGCTTATCAAACCTATACCCTTCAGCAAATGCTCAGCTCGTACGGAGTAGACTTCGAGGATCTTCTGAATAAACTGCAGCAAGGCGGCTTCATCGTGAAGCAGCCGGCGCCTACGGCCACCCCGGCCACCCCGGCGCCTACGGCACCGGTCAAGACTCCAGCGCCTACGGCCACCCCGGCGCCGGTCAAGACTCCAGCGCCTACGGCGCCGGTCAAAACGCCGGCACCGACGGCAACGCCGGCTCCTACCGTGAAGCCGACTCCGACTCCGGCTCCTGAAACGAACCCGGGATCCGGCCAGCAGGGAGCGAGCGATACGTCCACTTATGCGCAGCAGGTCATCACCATCGTGAACCAGGAGCGCGCCAAGCAAGGCCTCGGAGCTCTTGCGAGCGACACGCAGCTGACGAAGGTCGCGCTCGACAAAGCCAAGGACATGTACGTGAACAACTACTTCTCCCACACGTCGCCTACGTACGGCTCCCCGTTCGATATGATGAAGGCTTACGGAGTCACGTACAACTACGCGGGTGAGAACATCGCCAAAGGACAGCGCACGCCTCAAGAGGTCATGACCGCATGGATGAACAGCGAAGGCCATAAGGCGAACATCCTGAAGTCGAACTTCACCAAAATCGGCGTGGCTTATTACAACGGCGTCTGGGTTCAAGAATTCAAAGGCTGATTATCAGCATCCAGCGGGCTCCCCGTCCTGACGGGGAGCCCTTTTTGTGCTGGCGGATGGTTCCCTGAAAAAAACGGGCGACCTTCAGTCGCCCGTTCCCATCCCCCAAGAGGCTCTTGCCGCCCTTCGCAAGCTCCATTAGAATTTTTTCATTCCGCCGGGAGAGGGAGCGGCGCCGATGCGCCGATCCCCTTCTGCCGCATGGGATTCCGCTTCCTCAGGCAAAAATGAGAGCCTTTCATAATTGCTTCCTGTCAGTTTTTGGACGGTCCGCGGCGAGAAAGCCTGTGTTATTCTGAGTCCCAACGAGTTGCCGCGGACTCACATAACGGTTCCAAGCTGGATGGGGACCGCCGAACTGGAGGACATAATGACGATGACGATGAAAAAACGGATGACATCCCTGCTGCGCCCGATCGGAAGGACAGCTGCCGCTTTGGCGGCAGGAGCCGTGATCTGGACCAGCGCCTCGCCTGCATTTGCCGCCACGGATTACATCGCCAAGGACGGCGATACGTTCTGGAACCTGTCGAAGCAATTCGGCGTTTCGCTGGACAAGCTGATGTCGTTCAACCAAGATGTCGAGGCTGCGAACATCTATGCCGGACTTACGCTCTCGATCCCTGCGACCGACGCGGCCAATGCGGCCGCCGGAGCCTCGATGAAGGCCAATGCGGCTGCCGGAGGCATCCAGCTGCTCTCCAAGGAAGACGGAGCCAAGCAAGTGATCGCGCCCAACGGAACCTCCTACCAGGTAGCGAAAACGTTGAACATCAAAGCGACGGCCTATACGTCGGCCGCATCGGAGAACGGCAAGTGGGGAGCAGTCGACTACTTCGGCAACCCGCTCAAGGTCGGAACGGTCGCCGTTGATCCGAAGCAGATTCCGCTCGGAACGAAGCTCTACATTACGGGCTACAATTACGAAGGCCTTCCGGTCGGAGGCATGATTGCGACGGCTTCGGATACCGGCGGCGCCATCAACGGCCAGCGCATCGACATCTTCGTGCCGGGAACGACGGCGCAAGCCCAGAACTTCGGCTTCCAATATGTCAAGGTTCATGTACTGAAATAGCAGCAGGCTCAACCGGCTCCTTTCATGGAGCCGGTTTTTTTATGCCGATGCCCGCAGCTCTCAATCGTACAGCCTGAATTCCTCTACAGCCTCCGATTCGCCGAGCAGCTCGGGCACGGTCACCAATTCGTATCCCTTCTGGCGCAGCATGGCGATGATGCGGGGCAGCGCATCCAGCGTTCCGCTCAAATCCTCTCCGGTTCCGCCTCCGGCATGCTGCAGGATGATGCTTCCGGGCACGAGAGTGCGCTTCACATTGCGGATGATGGCATCGGCGCCCAGCCCCTTCCAGTCCTCGGTGTCCACGTTCCAGTTCACGACGAAGTACCCGTGTCCCTGCGCCCAGCCGAGCTGCTCCGGCTTGATCTCTCCGTAAGGCGGACGCATGAAGCGGGGAGTGAAGCCGAGCTGGGGGAGCAGGATTTTATCCGTGCGTCGGATCTGCGAAATGAACTCCTCCAAGGAGAGGCGGGCATAAGAAGTGTGATTGTAGGAATGGCTTCCGACCGCATGGCCTTCCATCCGGATCCGCTGCACCATATCCGGGTGGGCGGCGGCGCGCTGTCCGACCAGGAAAAAGGTCGCTCTGACATGCTCTCTGGCCAGAATGTCGAGCACGCGAGGCGTATAATAGTTGTCGGGCACGTCGTCGAAAGTAAGCGCGGCACGCTTCGGAGAAGCCGGTCCTCTTGTGGCGAAGGCTCCCGGATAACGGCTGGACAGGGCCGCCCACGATATGGCGGCGCGCCGCTGCTTCGACTTCTTGGACGATGGATCAGGATGGGAGAGGCTGGATCCGGCGCCTGCTGTCCATGCAGCGGCGGCCTTGGTCCCTGCCGAGGAGGACATGCTGCCGTCGGCCGAAGCCGGCGCCTGCATCAGCAGAGCAGCCGCCATGACGAGGCATGCGGCCGCAGGCCGTGCAATCGGCCGCATCTTGCGGAACGCGTCCAAGCGGCTTTTACTGCGCTTCAAGCATCATCTCTCCTTCCGGACCGATTGGGCGGTCAGCCCGCTCAAGCTTTGGGATTCCTGCCGGTACATGATTCCCTGAGGAAGGGTGGATCATTCCTGCGGACAGGGAGGAGGGACAAAAAAAGCCTCCGGATTACCGGAGGCTTGAGGCCGCTATACCTTGAACACTTGAATCGTCCGCTGAAGCTGGGACGCCATCTGCTGCATCCGTCCGGTTTCCTCGACGACGGTCTGAATGGCTTCGATCTGCTCGTTCATCGCGGCGGATACTTGCTCGGTTCCGGCCGCGGATTGCTGCGTGATGGCGGATATGTTCTGGATGGCCGAAGAAATCAGGCGAGCGCTTTCCTGCATGCTCTCGCTTTCTTTGGAGAAGGTATGGATCTGTTCGGATATGAACTGCACGCTGGAGACGATCTGGCTGAAGATCTCTTCCGTTTCCTTGATCATCTCGGATTGAAGCTGGACGGCCTGCTCGTTGATCTTCATGTTCGAGGCCGCTTCCTTTACGCCTTGCTCGATTCCTTTGACGAGGTGGAAGACTTCCTTGGTCGAAGCGGTCGATTCCTCGGCCAGCTTGCGCACTTCCTGGGCGACGACCGCGAAGCCGAGCCCGTGCTCTCCGGCTCGCGCCGCTTCAATAGAAGCATTGAGGGACAGCAGGTTGGTCTGCTCCGCCAGATCCGATATCGTCCTCGTAATGGAGGAGATGCCTACGGCTGCTTCGGAGAGCTTGCTGATGGCCGCCGATACCTGGGTCGCCGCCTCTTCCGTCCGGCGGGTTCCTTCCGCCTGGGTCTCGACGGAGTGACGTCCCTTCTCGACCAGACGCATCGCGGCTTCCAAGCGCTCGTTCATCAGGCGGCTCGATTCCGCATAGGCGGAAACCTTCAATTCGATGTCGCGGATGGAATCCGTCATGTCCCCGACTTCGCCGGAGATTTCGTTGGCTCCGGTCGCAAGCTCGCCTGCCGACGAGGCCACTTGCTCCATGACGTTCTTGACCTGGCGGTTCTTCTCGAAGATGCCGGTGCTCGTCTCCCCGACCGTGCGGCTGATCTTGGAGGTGTCGACAAGAATGTCCCGGAGCTTTTCGATCATGCTGTTGAAGGAGTGGCCGAGCTCGCCGAGAGAGGAGCCGGAGGCGTCGACCTTCTGCGTGAAGTCTCCCTTCGCGATGCGATAGGCGACGGCGGTCATCTCTTCGATGGAGCCCATCAGCGAGCGCTCGATGACCTGGGAGAGCGGAAATGCGGCGGCTGCGCAGACGGCGATCGTGACGAGGACCGGCCACAAGGCCGAACCGGCAACCAGCGCGAATACAAGGCTTACAAGACTGAATGCAACGACCATGCCGTACAGGGCGTACCGGATTCTGCTTTTGACGGAAAGAGAATTGTACCATTCCATGAAAATCGCTCCTTATCGATAGGAAATGAAGGCTGTGTATGTAAGCTTGAAAGGAAAAAACAGGGGAAATTAGGTCTTTTGAATTATCCATATTATAACATTGTCCTGGGGAAGAGGTCTATAATTGTCGTATTTCTATTGAAAAACAGAGAATATAGACCCGGATAACCGTAGAATTTTATCATATTTTGTAAAAATTTAGTTGATGGCTGGAAATGGATGTCCTATAATCGCTACAGGCCTCCTAGAAGCGTTTTGACCAAGAGCCCCGATGACAGGGGAACGGAATTCACAGCAGGGAGGTGACATTAATGAATCCATATGGTTCTGCGCCGCTGGCCAGACAAGTCGATTATGTATTCCGTCAGCTGGAGACGGAGCTTACGCATGCATCCGCAGGCACCGTGCTTATCCATATCCGTAATAATACTGTCGGCAAATACGGCATCAGGCATAACCCCATCGAGCTAAAAAATAATTCGGCCGCGTTCTCGCCGAAAGGGCTGACGGCAGCCCAGGTGCAGGAATTCCGGCATATGGCCGTCGAAGCCCTCAAGCACAAGAAGGAATGGACGCACGGGGAAATTCTGTACGACTTCTCGGTCCGCCAAGGAACGGCAACGGCATCCAGCTGGTCCGCGAGCATGTTATGCGAGTCGAACTACAATCTGGCGAGTTCCCCGTTCCGGTTCGAGCCCAAGCATCCGAAGCTGTACGAGCGCAAGGAGGCGGCCGAAGAGTAGCCGTCCGGACCATCCGCCGCAAGGCAGTGGACGATTCCCTCCAACGATGCCGTGCGGACCATCCGATGGAATCGGATGAATTCTCCATGCAGGAATGAACATGAATGCGGAACGCAGGGATCATCTCGCAAGCGGCCTGAACGCTCCCGTTCATCGCAACGCCCCCAAAAGAACAGCCTTTGTCCGATGAGGACAAAGGCTGTTCTTTTCTGATTGGCGCTCGCGCCGGCATGCGGCGCGCGTTCGATTCCGTACGGGAATCAGCGCATGCGTCCTGCGCTGCCGGAGAGCTGCTGCTCGGCGATTTCAACGAGGCGCTTCGTTATGTAGCCGCCAAGGGAACCGGCATCGCGGGTAGCCATATTGCCGTAGTAGCCGTCTTGCGGGATTTGGATGCCGAGTGCTTGCGCGGCTTCGAATTTCATTTGCTCAAGCGCTGCTTGGCAGCCTGGAACGACGAGGCGGTTGGTGCGGGATCCTGCCATGGAATTCACCTCCTAAGTGGTCTGGAGGTAGTATGCGCACATTGTTTCCAAATATATGCATGGGAAATTTTCACGCGCATTTTATTTCCATAAAGAAGGCGGCTTCCATTTAAGAACGGGAATGCGGCGACGGCTGCAGGTCCGCTTTCTCTTCGGGAACAGGAGCGGATGGGGGAGAAGCGGGCTGGCTGCCGCCGTGATCGTGGATTCCCTTCTCCTGCTGCCAGCCTGCCGGGCTGCCTTGATCGGGCAGCATGCCGAGCAGGAGGGGAAGAAGAAAAAGGGCGTACATCGCCCATTGAAGCGGTCCCGCCTTACCCGGCGAATGGGCGCCGCAATCGCAGTCGGCCTGGATGTCGTCGCCTCGAAGCAAGGAGATCGCGGCGTACAGCTGGCATGCGGCCATGGCATACAGCGCGATTGCCGACAGCTTGATTCCCGCATATGCGCCGGATTCGACGAACTGGCCGAGCGAGTCCGTCTTGGCCAGACCCGTCATATAGAGTGCGAACAAGCCCATGATGAGGGAGCGGGCGAGTTGGTGATAGGCTTTCGTACGGTATTCCGGCTGCATGCGGGACCAGCCTCCTCTCGCAATCGGGTTCCATCAGGACAAGAACAGCGCTTCGGCGATCCAGGAGCCGGCCAAGACCAGCAGCGCTGCGGAGGCTGCCGCCGTAAGGACGAAGCGGGTGCGGAACGAAGCGAGCAGCATCATCAGGCTTTTGATATCGATCATCGGTCCGAAGACGAGGAACGCCAGCAGCGCGCCATGCTCGAAGCTGCCGCCGAAGGAAGCGGCGACGAAGGCGTCGGATGTCGAGCAGAGCGACAGCAGGAAGCCAAGCCCCATCAGGAACAGATGCGAATAGAGCTGGCTGCCCCCGAGCTCTTCGAGCATGGAGCGGCTGACCGCGGTCTGGAACAGGGCGGCAAGCGCGGCGCCGAAGATGAGGTATTTGCCCATATCGAAAAACTCGTCCGAGGCATGGCCCATCATGCTGACGAGCCTGCTGCCCGCTGATGCGGGAAGCTCGTCACGCCGAGCCGGCGCAGCGCCGTACATGGAAGCGAGATCGGCCTTGAGCGGATTGCCGCGCATGGACTTCCAGACGAGGATGCCGGTCAGCACGGCCACGCCGTAAGCGAGCCCGGTCCGGGCGAAGGCCATTGCCGGCGCGCTCCCGAAGGCGCTGTACGTGGAGTAGAATACGATCGGGTTCACGACCGGTCCGGCAAGGATGTACGTGATGCCTGCGCTTGCAGGCATGCCTTTGCGGATGAGGCGGCGGACGACGGGAATCATGCCGCATTCGCACAGCGGAAACAGAATGCCGGCCAGCCCGGCGATCAGAATGGCTGGAAGCGGCCGCGAAGGCATCAGGCGGCGGATCAGCTCGTCCGGCACGAACACCTGCAGGATGGCGGAGAAGAGCACTCCGAGCAGGACGAAGGGAAGAGCCTCGAGGATGATGCCGATAAATACCGTTTTGAACGGCTGGATATCGGCTCCCGATATTCCCGCATCTCTATGGACGACGGCAAAGGCGGCAGCGGCGGCTCCGATGGAGGCGGCTGCGGTCAGGAGCGGAACTAGGCGCTGAGGCGTCATGCAAGGCCTTCTTTCTTCGGTCCGGTAATAGGGCCGATGCGGCCTGTACCAATCTATGCGCGGCGGCCAAGGAGCAGAACGGACGCCCTTGACTTTTGGGGGGAGGAGGCTATAATCGGGGTAAGCAAATGGCTGTGAACAGAAACAAGTAGGCGCTGTAAGCGAAGATTCCCCAAGAGAGCCGGCGGGAGCTGAGAAGCCGGCGGGATCGGAAGGCGCCGAATGGACTCTGGAGCCGGGAGCCAGTCTCCCCGGGTCATCCACGTTATCGGATCCAAGGCCGGATATTATCCGGCGAATTAGGGTGGCACCACGGTCTCTCGTCCCTTGCGGAGGAGAGGCCTTTTTGTCTTTTCCAAAATCTACCGCAGAAAGGCTTGGTTCCAATGAAGAAAGTCCTCTCGGGCATTCAGCCCAGCGGCCAGCTGACGCTGGGCAACTATATCGGCGCTTTGCAGAACTTCGTCAAGCTCCAGGAAACGCATGAATGCTACTTCATGGTCGTGGATCTTCACGCCATCACCGTGCCTCAAGACCCGGAAGCGCTGCGCGAGCAGTCCAAGTCGATCGCCGCGATCTACCTCGCCGCAGGCATCGATCCGGAGCGGGCGTCCATCTACATGCAGTCCCATGTGCGCGCTCACGCCGAGCTGGGCTGGATTCTGACGACGCTGACCTCGATGGGTGAGCTGGAGCGGATGACGCAGTTCAAGGACAAGGCAGCCGGAAAGGATTCCGTGGGCGCAGGCCTGTTCGTCTATCCGTCGCTGATGGCGGCGGACATCCTCGTCTACAACGCCGACCTCGTCCCGGTCGGAGACGACCAGAAGCAGCATCTGGAGCTGACCCGCGATCTGGCGCAGCGCTTCAACAGCCGCTTCGGCGATTTCTTCACCGTGCCCGAGCCCTATATCCCGAAGGTAGGCGCGCGCATCATGTCGCTTGACGACGCCTCCAAAAAAATGAGCAAAAGCAATCCGAATCCGGGCAGCTTCATCGCGCTGCTGGATCCGCCCGACGTCATCCGCAAAAAGATCAGCCGCGCCACGACGGATTCGGGCCGGGAAGTCCTGCACGACCTTTCCTCCAAGCCGGAGGTCAGCAATCTGATGGGCATCTACTCGCAGATGTCGGGCCTGTCTCTGCAAGAAGTAGAAGCGAAGTTCGAAGGACAGGGCTACGGTCCGTTCAAGAAAGACTTGGCCGAGCAGATCATTGCCGTCCTGGAGCCGCTGCAGGAGCGTTACCGCGATATCCGCAGCTCCGGTCAGCTGGAGGATGTGCTGCGCCGCGGCGCCGAGAAAGCTTCGGCCGAAGCCGATGCCATCGTTGCGGGCGTCAAGGAAAGAATGGGCTTCTTGAAGCCGTGAGCTGGAAGTCGGCGAAAATGCCGAAAGGGTGCCTTCCTCGGAGCTTGTCCGGGAGGCACCCTTTTTGTTTGTCTATATCCGGCCGTTCAAGAACGCTTGAGACGCGACTTGAGCATGAAGCCGAGGCCGATGAACACCGTCGTGGCGACGGCCAGCGTAATGGCCAGCCAGGCGCTGAAGCTGATGGAGATTGCGGTCGCTACCATGAGAACGCAGGACAGCAGAGAGTAAATCAAGGCAAGGGGCTTGGACATGGCGGTAGGCCTCCCGATTCAGATTAGGATGAGGAAGAAAATTTGAAGAGCCGTAGAATAGAACTTTCGAAACGGAACATAATAAGCTTGCAAGCTTGCAACACACACATCAAAGTGCGAACTTCGAAAGGAGCAATTACAATGGCAAGCAACAACAGCGGAAGCAACAGACTGGTCGTACCAGGTGCAAAACAAGCCCTTGAGCAAATGAAATTCGAAGCAGCACAAGAACTGGGTGTACAAATTCCAGCAGACGGATACTACGGCAACGTAGCAACCCGCGATGCAGGATCCCTCGGCGGCTACATCACGAAGAAACTCGTGCAAATCGCCGAGCAACAACTGTCGGGCCAACAACACCGCTAAGAGCGGGAAGATAAAAAAGGGGAAGCTCAAGGGAAACCTTGGGCTTCTTTTTTTGCCGCTCTAGCCTGCGGGAACCAATTAAAAAAGCCCCTCTTATTGTGAAGCAAGGGGCTTCTGCGGTCAACCGCTTCGGGATGCTCTTTTAATGGAAGCAAGCTCAATAGGTGTTCATGCGCAGCCTCTTCTGCAGCCTTTCGTCGCTCAGCCATCCGACATAGGAGCCGAGCGTGGCGTAATCCTTGTCCATCAGAACGACCGCTACGAACGGGTATTGCTTGCGGTGGCGATAGCGCACATCGAACCATCGCACCTCGTAGCCGTACGAATGCTCCAGCACCTCGGAGCAGGCGAACGAGGTGAAGTAGAGGAACGCTTTGACGGATGCGTCGAACTTCGACTGGTCGATCGCGGGATGCTCCATGCAGCGCGCGCTGCCGGACCATTTGAGCTCGCCCCTGCGCAAGTCGCCGATCATGAAGCTTCCGTCCTCCAGCCGCTTGACTACATTCCAATTGTTCAGCGTAATCGTCGGGATGAGAATATAGGCGTCTCCTCCGGCATGGGAATCGTCCAGCGCCGGCAGCTTGCTCGCCACGCTTCGATGGACCTGCGTTCTCCAGACGTAATAGGCTACGAGCAGGCCGTACAGCACCGGAAAGATGAGCTGCGGCTGGAATATCCCGAAAGCCCAGAGCAGCAAGGCGATCGCATGGCCGGTAAAAATAGTCGGATCGAAAATGTGGATGATGTTCCACGAAATCCATTTGTCCGTAAAGGGTCTTGCCGCCTGGGTTCCGTAGGTATTGAAGCAATCCGAGAAAACATGGGCCGATACCGCGAGCAGCACCCACCCGGCCAGATGCAGCCAAGGCAGCGTGCCCTGATACGCCCAAGCGATCGCTCCCGTGATCAGCGTAGTCCAGATGAGGACGGCGGGCAGGGAATGAGAGGCGCCGCGGTGGTTGCGGATATAGACGGCATTGCTTTTGAGCCGAAGGAAGCCGTCCAGATCCGGAGCCTGCGATCCGATGATCGTGCCCGCCAGAACGGCCGCGAACAGACTCGGGTTTCCCGCGACGGCCGGATCGACGGTCGAGAGCCCGGCGAGTCCCAGTCCGGCGACCAGATGCGTTCCTGTATCCAGTCCAAGCACCTCCTGAAGAGTTCAAATGGCTGTGGAAGCGGCCTAGACGCCCCCGCTTCCGGTCTTTCCATTATGCCCTCGTCGATGGTTTCTTATGTCGGGCTTGGGCTGAGGGCCCGTGTCATGCTAGGATGGAGAAACTTGATGGTGCAAGGAGAAATCGGAATGAATGCCTATGCTTTGATGGTCGAATACCGCATCGAGGAGGAAGCCCGTGCGGATTACCTGGCCTTGATCGGACGGCTGGCCGAAGGCGGCGTGCCTGTATCTCTGTACGAGGGCGCGGACCAGCCGAATCTGTTCGTCGAAATATGGCCGGCGGCCTCGGAGGAGGAAGCGCGGGCATGCCAAGAAGAACGCCTCTCGGAGCGTTCTCCATGGTCTGGCATTGGCGGGATGGTCGCCGGGGGGCGTTCCCGCATCCATGCGTGGACGTTCAAGCCTTCGCTTGGACGGCTTCCTTTGGCTTAACGCTCCGTCTCGGGCGTCAGATTGGAGATCGTCTGTCCTTGGAACTGGTACTCGTAGGCGATCGGGCCGTCAAAGGTGACATAGTCGAGATTCAGCGTCAGGAGCAGATAGCGCATATTCGTAGCGGGATCGCGGATAATGATATGGTCGCGGCCTGCCGCCTCGATGACGCCGCGGAAAATTTTGGCGTTCCATTCCTTGTTGTTCTCATACGTCATATAGAACGTCGCCATCTTGCTGCGGTTCAAGCGCAGGATGTTCTCGACATACGATTCCTCGCGGGCGGGAACGGTCGTGATCGTTCCGGCATTGGGCGTGATGACGGATCCGCTCGGAACGCCCGGAGGCATCTGCATGAATGCGGCTCCCGGAATCATCATGCCGTCATGGCTGTACATGGCGGCATTGACGCCGCCGACGGATGGCTGGCCGTAGCCCGTGCCGGCGCCGCCGACGGATGGATGGCCGTAGGCGCCATAAGAACGATAGTAATCGAAGTCATAAGTATTCGACATGAAAGGTTTCCCCGCTCTCTCTGGATAGATGTTTGATTTCGGTCAGTACACGTCCGGGCAGTCGCCGCTGGTCGGCGCGAAGAAGCAGTGCGCTTTGTAGCGCCCGGTATTGCCTTGGTTATACCAGGTATCGGGGCAGTCTCCCGACGGCCTGAAAAACCATAGGGCGTTGCTGGCAGGATGCTGGCGCTCCCCGCCGATGACGCGTTTGGCCAGCCGGATTTCCTTGTCCCTGGCCTTTTGATAGAAGTAGCTCTTCTGGACGGCCTCGTATCCTCCGGGACTCTGGTACACCATGTCCGGAATGGACCGAATATTGCGGAAATCGAGGCAGTTGCCGAGTACCCGGTTGACGCCGACGTTGCCCACCATCAGCATGCCGAGCTCGCCCTCCCCTTCCGCTTCCGCCCGCATCAGCCGGGCAAGCAGCTTGGTGTCCGCATCGTTGGTCTTGATGACAGCCATTGTTCCTGTTCACGCTCCTTTTGCGGGAGCCTGCGGCCTGCTGTTGCTGCGGTGCCCTCCCGCCTGGGCTCCTGACCACACCTTACTGTATGCCGGGGACCGCGAGATGTGCCTGTTTTCGACTCGAAAAAGAAAGCTGCGGCCAGCCCGGGGAGGCAAGGTCCGGCAGCATTCGTCAACAAATAGTCTTCATTGGCATGTCGAATTCATGAACTTGCCTTCCCTTACATTGTCACAAGCATTCATTTTCGGTATCATTAGTACCGTTGACTACTGAAGCCCTTAGGCGCAATGCGCTTTTGCGCTCCAAAAACAGGAGGCGCACGACTGTGTGGAAAGACTTGATTGCCCTTACCAAGCCCGGAATCGTACGCATGAACGCTTTCGCGGCTTTTGGCGGATTTTGGGTAGCTTCCCAGTGGAGCATCGACTGGCTGAAGCTGCTATGGATGCTGATCGGAACTTCACTGACGATGGCTTCTGCCTGCGTCATTAACAATTACTGGGACCGCGAGCTCGACCTCAAGATGGAGCGGACCCGCAACCGCGCGCTGCCGACAGGGCGGCTGAAGCCGGGATTCGTCATTACTTACGGCATCATTCTCGGAATTGCCGGCCTTGCCGTGCTGTTTACCCTGGTGAACGTCCTTTCCGGCTGGCTGGGACTGCTGGGCTGGTTCGTCTATATCGTCATCTATACGATCTGGCTCAAGCGGAGCTCGACCTGGAGCACGTCCATCGGGGGCGTATCCGGAGCGATGCCGCCGGTCATCGGCTACTGCGCCGTCACCGGGCAGGTGGATGCCGGAGCGTGGCTGCTCTTCGCCTTCCTATTCCTCTGGCAGCCGGCCCACTTCTGGTCGCTGGCGATTCGCCGCGTAGAGGAATACCGCGCAGCGGGCTATCCGCTGCTGCCGGTCGTCAAAGGCATCAAGCGGACCAAGCTGCAGATGATTCCTTATGTGCTGCTGCTCATTCCTACCGTCATCCTGCTCTACACCTATGGCTACACGGGCCAATGGTTCCTATGGGTTTCCGGGCTGCTTACCGTCATCTGGTTCGCCCACACCTTGACCGGCATGCGCGCGAAAACCGAACAGGAAACCGAGAAATGGGCCAAGGTCAATTTCCTTATTTCCGTCAACTACCTGCTTGTCGTTTTCCTGCTCATGATCGCCAACACGTACAGGGAGCCTGGCGCGGCGTTCATTTCAAGCATCCTGCCTTGATGGTCTTACATGCCTGTCCGCCCGGACAGGCTTTACTTACATAAGAGGAGAGGTAAACGTTGCCATTCATCCGCAAGCATGCCTTCAAAATCGCCTTGTTCGCGCTTTGCGCCGCCATGGGCATCTATCTGCTCGTTTCAAGCCGGGCAGACAGCACGCAAGCCGTCAATTTTCCGCAAAACAGCCCTGCGCCCGAGTTCACGCTTCAGAACGCATTGGAAGACGGGAAGGAAGTCAAGCTTGCCGATTCGGACGGCAAAGTCCGCGTCGCTTATTTCTACTGGTCTCATTGTCCGGACGTCTGCCCCGCTACGACTTTCATCCTGTCCAAGGTTCAGGACAAGCTGAAGGAGGAAGGGCTGTTCGGCGACAAGGCGGAGCTGATGTCCATCACCTTCGATCCGGTGCGCGACACTCCCGAGGCGATCCGGACCTTCGCCTCCAAATTCCATGCCGACCCGGCGGGCTGGCTGTTCCTGCGCAATCCGGACGAAGCCGCTACGGCCAAGCTGGTCAAGGATTACGGCCTGTCCCTGCTTAAGGATGCCGACGGCAATTACAGCCATAACGACGTGTTCACGCTGATCGACAAGAAGGGCAATATCCGCAAATACATAACCGGCGGCATGGATCAATCGATGACGCCGGACCAAAAGGCGGATTCCATCGTGACCGCCGTCAAAAGCCTGCTGAAAAAATAAGCCTCTTCCGAGAGGGCGCTTGGCAGTCCCATTCCTGCAAGAAATTGCAGGAATTTTTTTTGGACCTGAGGGAAGGAGTGGCACGCATGGCATTGCTCGGCTCGATCCTGCTTCACAACATCATTCCGCTATGCGTCATGATCCTGATCGGGGTCGTGCTGCAGCGGATTTTCGTGCTGGACATCCGCACGCTGTCCAAGCTGAACTTTTATCTCTTTTCGCCGGCCGTCATTTTCAAGCTTTTGTACACGACCGATATTCCGTTTTCGCTGATCGGCCAGGTGCTGCTGTTTTTCGGCGTGTTCATGGCGTTCCAGTACGCGCTTGTGGAGATCGTGATCAGGATGAGGGGATTCCAAGGGGGCATGAAGGCGGCGATGCGCAACAGCGTCCTGTTCTACAACAGCGCCAATTACGGCATTCCGCTCAACCAGCTGGCTTTCGCTGCGAATCCGTTCACGCTGTCGATCCAGGTGCTCATCATGATGATGCAGTCGCTGCTGCCGAACACATACGGCATCTACAGCGTCAATGCGCATAAAAGCAGCTTCCGCGACATCCGGCGCACGATTCTGTCGCAGCCGGTCATTTATGTGATTCCGCTCGCGTTTGCACTGCGCGGCTTCGGCGTCGGCATGCCGGTCTATCTCGCGACGCCGCTCGATTATGTGGCGAATGCGTTCATCGGGACGGCTCTGCTGACGCTCGGCGTGCAGCTCGGGAGCATGAAGCGCGGCAGCGGCAAGGGGAAGACGGCCGAACTGGGTCTTTCCCTGGCGCTTCGCCTGGCGGCGGGCCCGGCGCTGGCCGCCTTGACGGTCTGGCTGCTCGGCATCGACGGCCTCGCGGCCAAGGCGCTCATCGTGAGCTCGGCGGTGCCGACTTCGCTCAGCAGCGTGCTGCTGGCGGTCGAGTTCGACAACGAGCCGGAGTTCTCTTCGCAGGCGGTGCTGTTCTCGACGATCTTGAGCATCGGCACGGTGACAGCGGTCATTGCCCTGCTTCAGATTTAGCGGCGGCCAAAGCTTGACTGCTCAAGTCTGCTGCGCTTTAAGTGCCCAGACCGCTCGGCAAGCCGCCGCTCCTCCAATCGCTGTTGAACCCGGGTTCCTCTGAACTTGGCGACAGAGCGGCAGGAACCCGGCTTCAAAGGCGACCGCTGACGCTTTTCCGGATGCGGCGGCCCGCCTTCGCTGGCCATGCAGCGGGGAAGGAGCGAGCCGGCCATGCGCTGGACCGCGCTGGCCGCTGGGAAGGGCAAAGCCGCTCAGCAGGCCCGCTGCGCTAGGCTCGATAACGCTGCGGCAAGCCCGCTGCGCTCAACTGCTCAAGGCCGCTGCAGCAAGCCCGCTGCAGCTAAGACCGCTCGGCAAGCCGCCGCTCCTCCAATCGCTGGAACCTGCGTAGCCGGCCACGATAAAAGCCGCCGGCAAGAGCAAGCCGAAGAGGCAGGGCGCTTTGCGCCAGAGCGAAGCTCCTGCCGATTCCGATGGAAGCTGGCCGAATCGCTAACGAAGGGAGGGGCAGCCGCACCGGAACGGCTCGTGCCCCTAGAGCCCGTCCTCTTTGGACCAGCGAGGCTCCGGTCCCGCATCGGGGAAGATGAGCTCGGACTCGAAGCCCGCCTTGAGAAGCTGCTCCAGCAAATATTCCTCTGGAGTTCCTTCGACGCCGGGATAACCGCGCCGGGTATAGATATGCTCGGCGTCCGGGAATTCGTCGCGCAGGATGCCGCGGATGCGCCGGCCGGATGGATCGTTGTCGGTGAAGATGTAGACCTGGCTGCCGCCGGCCTGCTTGCGCAGCGTCTCCAGCTGCTTCGAGCCCGGAGTGCCGAAGGTGCACAGGATCGGGACTTCTTCCGACAGCACGCGCCGGAGGCGGCTCCGGTCGTTCTTGCCTTCGACGATGATGACGGCTTCTTCCACGGGAATCGCCTCCTTATCCACTAAGATTAACCTTGGACCGCCGGTTATTCAACGCTGTCCGGTTGTCTTTGCCCCAAAAAAAGGAGGCCTGCCGAATTCGGCAGGCCTCAAGTTTTATGAGAGCGGGAAACCAGTTCTCATATCGTCATTAGAAGCAGAAGCTGCTGATGATGATAACGAGCAGAATGAACAGAACGAGGATTGCGCCAGTGGAAGTCCAGACTCCTCCCACTGCTCCGCCTACGGGAGCACAGCCTACACCTGCACCTTCGACATAAGACATTGTATTGGTCACCCCTTTGCTGCTTGGTGGGGTCATCCGGCCGCCGGCCCGCGGGCAACGTGCTGGCGGTCCGTCAGACATGGTTCAGTATATGTACCTGGATGGTACCCGCCCTGTGCATTCACCCAGTCCTCGGCAATTGGGCGGATGGAGCCGCAGGAATCCGGTTCCGGCCGCCCCCTCCGTGGAAGGGAAGGACAGCGACAGCGAGCATGAGGAAAACGAAGGAAATGTAGTAGGGCGAGACGAGATGCCGGACCTGGCCGGCGATCATTGGCCCGAGGAAAGCTCCGATGGAGAAGGCGATCGACAGGATCGAGAACGTGCGGCCGTAGCGCTCGGTTCCGCTGAGCTCGATGAGCAGCGTCGAGAGGGCGGGGAAGATGACGCCTTTGGCCATGCCGACGACGAGAAGCAGCGACACGAGCGGGGCGTTGAATCCGGCTGCGATGCCGAAGTAGGCGATGGCCAGCAGCAGGGCGCCCCAGAGCGTGCGGCGGAAAGCCGGTATTCGGTTCAGGAACAGCATGCTCAAGGTGATGAGGCCGCCCGCGCTTACGACCGAGAACAGCCATCCGGTTCGCATCATGCCCTCGGAAGTGGTGGACATGAGCGGGAGCTCGAAGCTGAGAATGCCTTGCGAGCAGCTGATGGCGACCGGAAGCAGGAAGACGATCCACGGGAAGCCGCCGGAATCGCCGGCGGGAACGGCGGCCGCCGAAGCGAGCGCCGCTTTTGGCGGAGCGTGGCTCAAGGACCGGGGACCCGCCGGGAGCATGGCCGTCTCCTTGCGGTCGCGGATGAACAGAAGCGCGCAGATGCTCGTGCCGATCAAGATCCAGCCCAGCAGGTAGAAGGCGCTGGAGAAGCCGATCCGGGCTACGAGAAAGGCCCCCGCAGCGGGCGAGACGACCGACGCCAGCGTGTGGACGAAGCCGCTGCCGCTCATCAGCCTGCCCTGCTGGAGAGCGTTCGTCGCCATTCTGGCCAGCAAGGCGCTGCAGGCAGGGGACAGGAAGGCCAGGACGAAGCCGCTGATCGAGCGGAGAACGAGCAGCTGCCATGGATTCGTGACCTGAGCCTGCAGCAGGAGGATGACGCCGGCTCCGAGCAGGCTGAAGACGATGAACATGCGGCTGCCGAAGCGGTCGATGCCGAAGCCGGCGATGATGTTGCCCGGCAGATGGGTGAGGGAGTACATGCCCATCATCAGCCCGATGAACGACGGAGCGGCCCCCAGCGAGACGGCGTACGGAGTCAGGATGGGATATTGGGCATGCAGATCGAAAAAGGCGACGAATAAAAACAGGTACAGCCACATGGCGGTTCTCACGTTGTTGCCCTCCTTCAGGCTTGCGGACTCGGCTTGTTCAGGACTTTACTACTTGTACGCCCTTGCGGGACAGGATATGCTTTATGGCCGCCTCTCCGGCCGCGTTTACGCTCCCGGCAGCGTCGGTTATAATGGGACTATTGACCGCGGGGCCGGATGCCGGCCCGGGGAACGCGGATATGCGACAGGGGGCATGGCGCGTCATGGACAGCTTGGGTTACGGTTATGAGACATGGAGCACTTTTTTCAAGGAGAACTGGCTTGTGCTTGCGGTAGGACTCGTCATCCTGCTGCTGGTCATCGGCATCGTGCGGACCGTGGCGAAATGGGCGCTTGCGGCGGTCATCGTCATCGGCCTCGTGCTGTACAGCGGCTACAACCTGCAGGATCTGAAGGGTCTCGGAGGCAAGGTCCGCGATCAGGCGGTGACCGCCATGGCCGGGGAGGCGGGCAGCGCCCAGTACATGGACAACGGAGACGGCACCTACACGGTCAAGACCGACAATCTGGAGCTCAAAGGAAAAATGGGCGAGGATAGGGTGAATGTCTCGTTCAAGGGGGCTCCGCTCGGAACATGGAGCATCGACGGCACGATCAGAGCGCTGATCGAAGGCGCCCGGGGAAAGTAGCCGTCGGGACGGCGAAGGGCGGAGAGGGCGGACGCTCTTGCCGCAGGGAAACATGGGACTTCGCCGTAAAAGGACAATAGGGAAGGGGGCGTGCACATGTCTATGGCCATCATTCAGAACAGTCTCCAGCCGCTCCTGCATCTGGAGCCGGTATCGCTTGCCGTGCTGCTTGTCATCGCCGTTTCCCTGCTTCAAGGCTTCGGACGAGGAGCGCGGAATTCCTCGCAGCGGCTGTTCCATTTCATCTGGGAAGGAGTGCTGCTGGTTGCGGCTCTGGCCGGCGCGGCCAAGCTGGCGCAGCTGCTCTCCTCCCCCGCCAGCCGCTGGCTTCAGGCCCATGTCCACCTCCCTCAGAAAGAGATGGCCGGCCTGGAGCAGGCCTGGTATACGTTCCTTACGAGCGTGCGGGACCTGCCTCTGCTTCGCTTCGGCGTCTTGTTCCTGATCGGCTATGCGCTGCTGCGCCTGCTGCTGTCGACCTTGACTCCTCTTGCGTGGAGAGCGTTCGGAGCCGCGGCTTATCCTGCCCGCGAAGCAGAGGAGGGCGCCGAAGATGCCCGCAGAGCCCGTTCGACCAACCGCGCTGCGGGAGCCGTCATCGGCGGCCTGCACGGGGTCGGCCGCTCGCTCGTGCTGCTCGCTCTCCTGTTTCTCTATGTATCGGTATTTCCAACCGCTCCGCTGGCCGGCAACATCGAGAGCTCTCCGGTCTACCGCCAGGCGGCGGACAAGCTGCTGCAGCCGGTTGCCGGAGGTCTGCTCGCAGGCAGCGGTCCGGTCATTACGGAAGCGGTCGGCAGCGAGTTCCAGCAGGTGCTGCAGCGGAGATACGAGATCATCGACTCCAACATCCCGGCCGATATCGGAGACGCCGCCAGGAAGGTCGCAGCCGGCGCAGGCAGTGACCGGGACAAGGCGGAGCTTCTCTACGAATGGCTCGGCAAGCGGATCGCCTACGATTGGGACAAAGCGGACAATTACACGTCCAAAGGCATATGGAAAGAGCAGACGCCGGAGGAAACGTTCAAGTCCCGCAAGGGCGTATGCATCGATACGGCTCGCCTGTACGCGGTCATGGCGCGCTCGGCCGGACTGGAGGTCCGGGTCGTGACGGGGCTTGGAGCCGACGGCCGCGGAGGGTTCGGCAGCCATGCCTGGAATGAGGTCAAGCTGATGGACGAAGGCGGCAAATGGATTCCGCTTGATGCGACCTGGGCTTCGACCGGCGATTGGTTCGATTCGGCGGATTTTGACAAAACCCATGTCAGAAAGATCTGAATTGGTTTGGAAGTAAACATTTTTGCATTCGGATAATGACTTGATAGATAAGGGTTTTTCGGATCCAAGCACTCCTTAGGAGTGCTTTTTTTTGTTTTTCGGAATATCTGTTGGCAGAATAAAAATATGTTGCACTATGGAAACTTTATTGTATACTATAAAAAATAAGTCTTATGGCCAACTGAAGGGATGTCCACGGAGGCATCATGGCGCGGTCGAGGGGGAGAGGGATTTGAAGGCAGGAAGATGGAGAAGGAGAGTGGAGAGGCTGGCTCTGACAGGCTTGCTTCTGTCCGTGCTCATGGTTGCCCAGGCCTGTTCGGGCGCCGGCGATGCCGGAGCCGGGAAGAGCGGGGGCGAGCTGGCCGTGACGGCGACGACGGGAATGATCGCGGACGCTGCCGAGGCGGTAGGCGGTGACCGGGTGCGCGTGGCGGCGCTGATGGGACCGGGCGTAGACCCCCATCTGTACAAGGCTTCGCATGGGGATATGGTCAAGCTCGACAAGGCGGACATCGTCCTGTACGGAGGTCTGCATCTCGAAGGAAAGATGACCGAGGTGCTGCATAAGCTCGGCCGCTCCCGGACGGTTGTCGCTGTTACGGACGGAATCCCGCAGGGGAAGGTGATGGAGACCCAGCCCGGCAGCCCGGATCCTCATGTCTGGTTCGATGCGGAGCTGTGGATGCATGCGGTGGAGAAGATCCGGGATACGTTTGCGGCGAAGGATCCGGAGCACGCCCAGGCTTATCGGGAGCGGGCCGACGCTTATCTGGCGGAGCTGCGGAGCCTCCATCAGTATGCTTCCGACAAGCTCGCTTCCATTCCGGAGCGGCAGCGGGTGCTCGTGACCGCCCATGACGCCTTCGGCTATTTCGGACGGGCCTACGGGCTGGAGGTGAAGGGGCTGCAGGGAATGAGCACGGCATCGGAGTTTGGCTCGAAGGATGTCGCCGAGCTGCGGGACTATCTGGTGGCCAACGGCATTCCCGCCGTCTTCGTCGAATCGAGCATTCCTCGGAAGTCGATCGAATCGGTCATGGAAGGGGCCGGCCGGATGGGCCATAAGGTCGTCATCGGCGGCGAGCTGTTCTCCGATGCGCTCGGAGAAAAGGGAACTCCGGAAGGAACGTATATCGGCATGTTCCGCCACAATGTCGACACCGTCGCAGAGGCTTTGAAGGGAGAGAGCGGATTATGAACGCATACGAAGAGGCCGCAGCCGATAGGGACATTCAAGACGCGGGAAAGCCGAAGCGCATCGTCCTCGAAGTGGCAGGGCTGAGCACGGCTTACCGGAACCGTTCCGTGCTGCGGGAAGTTACGTTCGCGGTTCCGGAAGGGGAGCTTGTCGCCATCGTCGGACCGAACGGAGCCGGCAAGTCGACGCTGATCAAGAGCATTCTCGGCCTTACGCCGACGCTTGGAGGAGAAGCGAAGGCATTCGGCGAGACCATCGATGCCGCCCGCAAGCGGATCGGATATGTGCCGCAGCGCGAGTCGGTCGATTGGGACTTTCCGACGCATGCGCTCGATGTCGTCATGATGGGACGGTACGGGCGGCTGGGCTGGTTCCGCCGTCCCGGCCGCAAGGAGCGTGCCGTCGCTCTGGAGTGCCTGAGGGGGGTCGGGATGGAGGCATTCGCCGAGCGCCAGATCAGCGAGCTGTCCGGCGGCCAGCAGCAGCGGGTGTTCCTGGCGAGGGCGCTGGCGCAGGATGCGGATCTCTACTTCATGGATGAGCCGTTCGCCGGCGTCGACGCGGCGACGGAGAAAGCGATCGTCGAGCTGCTCCGCAAGCTGCGCGCGGACGGAAAGACGGTCATCGTCGTCCACCATGATCTGGCGACCGTTCCGGAGTATTTCGATTCCGTGCTGCTCCTGAATGTAACGGTCCAGGCTTTCGGCCCTACCGCCAAGGCATTCACGGAGGAGAACCTCCACCGCACGTACGGTGGACGGATCGGATTTGCCGGGGCAGGCGCCGCTGCCGCCGCCAGCGGGAGGCAGGATGATCCGGCTCCCCGGCAGGATGCCGTCCATACGTTCCAGGGAGGCGGGCGGCCATGACCGGGTTATGGGCTTCCATCGAGGCGCTGGCCTCCGACCCCAACCTGCGCTGGATCGCGCTCGGCTGCATGCTGCTCGGCCTGAGCAGCGGCATGATCGGCTGCTTCGCCTACTTGCGCCGGCAGAGCCTGATGGGCGATACGATCGCCCATACGGCGCTTCCCGGCATCTGCGTCGCTTTCCTGCTCACGGGGGTCAAGTCGCTGCCGGTATTCATGCTCGGCGCCGTGGTTGCCGGCATCGCCGGCACGCTGGCGATCCGGCTCATCACCTCGCGCTCGCGCATCAAGGCGGATGCGGCGATGGGCATCGTGCTCTCCTCGTTTTTCGGTATCGGCATCGTGCTGCTGACGATGATCCAGCACAGCGGAGACGGGAGCCAGAGCGGCCTCGACAAGTTCCTGTTCGGCCAGGCGGCTTCCATGGTGGGCAGCGACGTGCGGCTGATGGCCGGAGTCTGCCTGCTGCTGGCTGCCGTATGCACGCTGCTCTTCAAGGAGTTCAAGCTGCTTTCGTTTGATCCCGCCTTCGCCAAGGGAGCGGGATTCCCGACGGGGCTGCTCGATTTTATGATGCAGGCGCTCGTCGTCGTGGCCGTCGTCGCCGGCATCCAGGCCGTCGGCGTCGTGCTCGTCGCCGCCCTGCTCATCACTCCGGCCGTATCGGCCCGCTTTTGGACGGAGCGGCTCGGCAGGATGATCCTCCTGTCAGGGCTGTTCGGGGCTGTCAGCGGCTTGCTTGGAGCCTGGATCAGCTCGCAAGTGAGTCAGCTCCCGACCGGCCCGGTCAGCGTGCTGGCGGCAGCGGCGATCTTTCTCTTGTCCGTCGCCTTCGGCAGCCGCAAGGGGCTCGTTGTCGTCGCGCTGACCCGGAGGGGCATGCGGCGCAGCCTGGAGCCGGCAGCATCCGCAAGCAAGGCAAAGGAGGCCGGCTGACATGATGGACTTCTGGATTCTGCTGACCGGCTCTCTGGCCGCCGTGAGCTGCGCCGTGCTCGGCTGCTTCCTCATCCTGCGCCGCATGGCTCTGATCGGAGATGCCATCAGCCACTCGGTCTTGCCGGGAATCGTCATCGCTTATATGTTCAGCGGATCGCGGGATTCGATCCTGATGCTCATCGCCGCCGCCTTCATGGGGCTGCTCTGCGTCTTTCTCATCCAATGGTTCAACCAGCGCGGGATCCAGAGCGATGCCTCGATCGGCGTCATCTTCACCTCGCTGTTCGCGATCGGAGTCGTGCTCATCAGCCTGAACGCCAGACAGGTCGACCTCGACCTGGACTGCGTCCTCTACGGGGAGATCGCTTATGCGGCATGGAATACGCTCGAGATCGGCGGGGTCGGCATCGGGCCGCGCTCCGTATGGCTGCTCGGGGGAGCGCTGACGCTGATCCTCGCCGTCATCGGACTGTTCTACAAGCAGTTCAAGCTGTGCGCGTTCGACCCGCTGCTGGCGGCGGCGCTAGGCATTCCGGCCGCCCTCTTCCATTACTTGCTGATGGGCCTCGTATCGATCACGACGGTGAGCTCCTTTGAAAGCGTAGGCGCGATTCTCGTCGTCGGACTGCTCGTCATTCCGCCGTCCACCGCCTATCTGCTCACCGACCGCCTCGGCAGGATGATCGCGATCAGCGCGGCGTGCGGCGTGCTCTCCACGTTCCTGGGCTTCCTGCTCGCGGTATGGCTGGACGCTTCCATCGCCGGCTGCATCGTGGCGGCCGCCGCGGCATTGTTCGCGGCCGCCTTCGTCCTCTCGCCGAAGCATGGCCTCATGGCGGGACGGCTGCGGCGGAGACGGAGAAGCCTGGAGGGAGCCGCCTGAGCGGCTCTCTTCTTTTGCGGCTCTTTCTCCCATCGATGGCAGACGGCCGGATGCCGGCCTGCCGTCGATGTTTTTTATTTACGCAGACGAAAAGAGCGGCTCCGTAGCCAAAATACCATGCAGATGCGCCAAAATAGGCAGGCGCGCGGCCGCAGCGCCTCGGCGTATAATGAATCCAGCCGGCTGAATCGCATTTGGAATCCTTGTCCGATATGGTAAAATATCAAGCAACACCATCTGGCAGGGAGGAACATATGAGAGATTACAAACTGCTTGCCCTCGATATGGACGGGACGCTGCTGACGGACGAGCAGACGATAAGCGAAGAGAACGCGGAGTGGATCCGCCGGGCGATGGAGGCGGGAATAACCGTTTGCTTCTCGACCGGAAGGGGCTTCCAGGGAGCTTTGCCGTTCGCGGAGCAGCTCGGGCTGGACACCCCGATGATCACGGTCAACGGAAGCGAGATCTGGAGCAAGCCGCATGTGCTCTACCGGAGGACGCTCATGAACGCCTCGGAGATCAAGCGTCTGCACAGGCTTGCCGTCCAGCATGCGGAGCCCTGGTTCTGGGGATACTCCGTCGAGGGCGTCTTCAACAAGGAAAAGTGGATCGAGCCGGCGGACGGCTACGATAATTTCCACTGGCTCAAATTCGGCTATCATACCGAGAACGACTCCATCCGCGAGGAGATCCGCCGCGAGGTCGAGAGCTGGGGCTCGATGGAGATCACCAACTCGTCTCCGTGGAATCTCGAGCTCAATCCCGCCGGAGTGAACAAGGCGACCGCCATCCGCGAGCTGTGCGGCGTGCTCGGCATCGAGATGTCCCAGGCCGTCGCTGTCGGAGACAGCCTCAACGATATCGAGGCGATCCGCCAAGCCGGGCTCGGCGTCGCCATGGGCAATGCCCAAGCGGCCGTCAAGGAAGCGGCGGACGCCGTTACGCTGAGCAACAACGAGCATGGAGTCGCGCATGTCATCCGAGACATGCTGCTGAGAGGGTGAGCCGGCGATGACGCTCGCGATCATCGGATGGATTCTCGTCGTCATCCTGTTCCTTGTCGGCATGGCCGGAACGGTCTATCCGATCCTTCCGGGAGCGCTCGCCATCTACGCGGCCTTTTTCGTCTACGGCCTCTTCATCAGCTTCTCGCCGTTCGGCTGGATGTTCTGGACGATCCAGACGCTCATCGTCGTCGTCCTGTTCATCGCCGATTACGCCGTGAGCGCCTGGGGCGTCAAGAAGTTCGGCGGCTCCCGCGCGTCCGTCGTCGGCAGCACGATCGGACTGATCGTCGGGCCGTTCGTCATTCCGGCGTTCGGCCTCATCATCGGCCCGCTGGCTGGAGCGATGATCGGGGAGCTGTACAAGATCGCCATGGACAAGGAGCCCGTATCGGGACCGATCCTGAAGCGCACCTTCATGTCCGGCATCGGCGCCGTCGTCGGCCTGCTGTCGAGCACGGCAGTGAAGATCGTCCTGCAGCTCGCCATGATCATCCTGTTCATCCTCTGGCTCGCATTCTGATGTCCATTTTCCCACTACCTACTTAAAGGAGCCCATCGCCAATGATCAAACTGACGATCTGGAACGAATTCGTCCACGAGAAAGAACATGAGGAAGTCCGCAACGTCTATCCGGACGGAATCCACAACGCGCTGGCCAAAGGGCTTGCAGACTCTGGCCTCGACATCAAGACGGCAACGCTCGAGGAAGCGGAGCACGGCCTGAGCGAGGACGTCCTGAACAACACCGACGTCCTGATCTGGTGGGGCCATATGGCGCATGACCGCGTCGAGGACGCCATCGTAGAGCGCGTGCACAAGCGGGTCATGGAAGGCATGGGCCTCATCGTGCTCCACTCCGGCCACTTCTCCAAAATCTTCAAGAAGCTCATGGGCACGGGCTGCGACTTGAAATGGCGCGAAGCCGGCGAGCGCGAGCGCATCTGGGTCGTCGATCCCGCGCATCCGATCACTGCCGGCCTGCCGGAGCAATTCGCGCTGGAGCAGGAAGAAATGTACGGCGAGCACTTCGATATCCCGGCTCCGGACGAGCTTGTGTTCGTGAGCTGGTTCGAAGGCGGCAACGTCTTCCGCAGCGGCTGCACGTTCCACCGCGGCCAAGGCAAGATCTTCTACTTCCGTCCTGGCCACGAGACGCATCCGACCTACTACGATGCCAACGTGCTGAAGGTCATCTCCAACTCCGTCAAATGGGCGGCTCCGTCCGGCGCGGCTGTTCCGGTCCGCGGCCAGAGCGTGCCTTCTCTGGAGCCGATCTCGCCTAAAAACGTCTAATTCCGGCCGCGCGCAAGCCCGCTGCGGCAAAGCCCTCCGATCCCGCAGATTTCTCTGCGGGATTTTTTGTCGCCGCGGCCGCGCAGGCGCGATCCGGGATGGACGGGTGTGGGGAGGGACCGTTTTGTGGTACACTAGCAGGGTCATTCGTATTATTCGTTAAGGAAGAAGGAACCCGACAACATGGTCAAAAAAGACTCCCTCATCCGGGGCACTCTGATTCTGGCGGCGGCCGCGCTCATCGCTCGGGTGCTGGGACTGTTCCAGCGGGTTCCGCTGGATTATATGTTCTCCGGACCCGGCAACGGGTATTTCGGCATCGCCAATACGGTCTATCTATACCTGCTCATCATCGCCACGGCCGGCATTCCGAGCGCCATCAGCAAGATGGTTTCGGAACGCTACGCGCTCGGAAGGCCGCGAGAAGCCCAGCGGATCTACCGCGCCGCGCTGCTGTTCGGCGCCGTCACCGGCGTCCTGCTGTCGACGCTGCTGTACATATTCGCGCCTTATTACGCCTCCAGCTTCGTCCGCACGCCGGAAGCTTCCTCCTCGATCCGGGCGATCGCGCCGGCGCTGCTGCTGTTCCCGATCATCGCGATGATGCGCGGCTACTTCCAGGGCAGGCAGATGATGTCCGCAGGCGGCATTTCCCAGATCGTCGAGCAGATCGCGCGCGTGCTCGTCGGCATCGGACTTGCGCTTGTCGTGCTCAATCTCGGCTGGACGGACCGCTGGATTTCCGCCGCCGCGACCTTCGGCAGCGTGTTCGGCAGCATCGGCGCCTTCCTCGTCATGCTGTACTACGCCCGCAAGCTGAAGCGCTCCGACATGGAGGAGGAGCGCTCGCTCGGCCGGGGGGAACGCGAGAGCGCGGCAGCTTCCGAAGCGGCTGCGCCTCCGGTGCGGCTGCGCAGCATCTACAAGGAAATCTTCACCATGTCGGTCCCGATCGTCTTCACGGCAATGACGGTTCAGTTCATCTATCTGATCGACTCGACCTTCTTCATCCGCTGGACGGACAGCTATTACAGCGCTTATGACACGGCGAGCCGCATCCGCGATTATCTCATCTTCAACGCGCAGTCGATCGCCGGCATCCCGCCGATTCTGGCGATCGCGCTCAGCCAGTCGATCATACCGGTGCTGTCGGCCGCCAATTCCGTCGGACGGCTGGATGAAGTGCGCAAGCAGGCCTCGCTCGTCATGCGGATCGTCGTCTTCACCGGCGTGCCTGCCGCCCTGGTGCTGACGGTAGGAGCGCATTCCGTCAACGGGCTGCTGTTCTCGGATCCCGGCGCCAGCGGCGTCGTGGCCGCTCTGACGATCGGCACGATCTTCCAGATCACGATGATGACGAGCAACTCGATCCTGTTCGGACTCGGCAACCCCCGCCCGGCGATGATCAGCGCCATCATCGGCTACGCCGTCAAGATCGTCGGCAGCCTGGCGCTCGGCCCGCTGCTGGGCGGCTACGGCTTCATCATCGCTTCCATGCTCTGCTTCATGATCATCACCTGGCTGAACATGAGGGTGATCCAGGACAAGGTGGAGCTGAACGTGCTCGGCCGCCGCTGGCCCGCCTACCTGCTGACGATCGTCATCGCCGCTGCGGCAGGCTACGGAACCGACATGACCGTCCGAGGCGTGCTCGGCTCGATTCTGCCTTCCAAGCTCGTCTTTTTTGCAGGCACAGTCGCCACTGGCGCGGTGATGGGCATCTTCTACCTGTTCCTTCTGATCGCGCTCGGCGTCATCAGGGAAGCCGACGCCAGCTCCTTCCCTGGCCCTCTGCGCAAGATCCTGCTTCCTCTGGTCCGCCGCTTCGGACGCCGGGAGACGGAAGCGCAGGGCTCCTGACCATGAGCATCGCGGAGGCTCGGCGGGCGGATTTGCACAAAACGGTTCAAACCCGGTACGATAGAGTAAATCCATACAAAAAGGGTGATTGACATGCGCAAAGTAACGACCGACGAACAGTTCCGCGAAACCGTCGCCTCTTCCGGCGTCACGGTGGCCGTCTTCAAGACGACCTGGTGTCCCGATTGCCACTTCATCGATCCGTTCATGCCGGAGATCGAGCAGAACTACGCGGGCAGGATCGAGTTCATCGAGATCGACCGCGACGATCTGCCCGAGCTCTGCTCCGAGCTGAACATTCTCGGCATTCCGAGCTTCATCGCCTTCCGCGAAGGCAAGGAAGTCATCCGCTTCGTCAGCAAGCTGCGCAAATCGAGAGACGAGATCGAGCAGTTCCTCGGCCGCGCGATCGAAGTGTCCGCCGCGCTGTAAGCCTCTGCGCAGCCCGGTTTGGCAGCCAGCCCATCAGGGGCCACTCTCTGATGGGCTTTTATGCTGCATGCGTTATTTATTCCCCGTTCCGGGCATGCAAGCTGCCGGCTTCGGCAGGGCAAAATAACGCCGGAATGCTTGTACAAATCGTGTCTGATCGGACGCGGAATGATGCCATTATCGTCACATTTTCAACATGGCTTTTGCATTTTTTTGCCGCTATAATGAGGGTTGTATCCATCGAAGGGGTGACAAACAAACGATGATCTCCCGCCTATACCGCCTGCTTGCATGGATGTCCAGCATCGGCATGTTCCTCGTCCTGCTTGCAGGCGCTCTCGTGACCAATACGGGCTCCGGAAGGGGCTGCGGCGATGACTGGCCGCTATGCAACGGCAAGTTCATTCCCGCCTTTACCCTCGAGACAGCCATTGAATATTCTCATCGCGTCGTGACCGGACTGGTCGGCATCATCGTCGTGGCTACCTTTGTCATGACCGTGATGGTCTACCGCCGCTTCCGCGAGCCGCTCTGGTTCGCCGGCCTGACGCTGTTCTTCACGATCGTGCAAGCGCTGATGGGCGCTGCGGCCGTCGTCTGGTACCAAAGCCCTCCCGTCATGGCGCTGCACTTCGGCATCTCGCTGCTTGCGGTCGCCTCGACGGTGCTGCTCGTCCTGTGGGTGAGGCGAATGGACAAGGGGCATGATCCCGCCTCGGCATCGATGCTTCCACGCTCCGTGTTCACCTGGGTGTTGTCTGCGGCGATCTATTGCTACGTCGTCGTTTACCTCGGAGCCTTCATCCGCCATACCGACTCTGGAGGAGGCTGCCTCGGCTGGCCGCTGTGCAACGGCGAGCTCGTTCCGGAGATCAATGGAGCGACCGGCATCGTCTTCGCCCACCGGATCGCCGGCCTGATTCTATTCTTCGTGCTTCTCGGCCTTTTCCTTCATGTCCGCAAGCAAGCCGGAAGCAGCGACCCGGCGACGCGCTCCGCCCTTTGGGTTCTGATTCTGGTCATCTGCCAGATTTTCAGCGGAGCGTGGCTGACCGCGACCATCGGCAACGACCAATGGTTCATCTTCACCAATATGATCCACAATCTCATCATTACGATCTTGTTCTCCATCCTTATAGACCTGGGTGTCCAAGCCCGGAAGAGACGTTAGGAGCCGATCATGACTTTTGCAAACCTAAGGCAATTCGTAGAAGCGCTGCGCAAGGACAACGACCTGGCCGTCATCGAGGCTCCGGTGGATCCCAATCTGGAGCTGGCGGAAATTCACCGGCGCGTGATCGAAGAGGAAGGACCCGCCCTGCTGTTCACGAACGTGAAGGGCAGCACCTTTCCCGTCCTCACCAATATGTTCGGCACCGCCCGCCGCGTCGATCTGGCGTTCGGCACGAAGCCGGAAGAGCTGATGAAGACGGTTGTCGGCGCGATGGACCGCCTGCTGCCGCCGACGCTCGGAGCCGTATGGGGCGAGCGGGGCATGGTGAAGGACCTGCTCAAGGTAGGACTCAAAAACGTTCCGAACAGCGCCGCGCCGGTCATGCAGGCCGTCCGCAGGGAAAATCCGCTGAAGGGGCTGCCGTTCCTGACCAGCTGGCAGGATGACGGCGGTCCTTTCGTCACGCTTCCGCTCGTGTATACGGAGCATCCGTCCCATCCGAAGAAGCATAATGTCGGCATGTACCGCATGCAGATCTTCGACGACTCGACGACCGGCATGCACTGGCAGATCCACAAGGGCGGCGGCTTCCATTATCACGAGGCGGAGAAGAACAACCAGGAGCTGCCGGTCAGCGTTTTCCTCGGGGGACCTCCGGCGCTGATCGCCTCGGCGATCGCTCCTGTTCCCGAGCATCTGCCGGAGCTGATGATCGCATCGCTCATTCTCGGAAGCAAGCTTCCGGTCACCCAGGATCCGCTGGGGCGCCACCGCATTCCGGCGGAAGCCGAATTCTCGATTCACGGCAGCGTGCCGCCGCATCTGCGCAGGCCCGAAGGCCCGTTCGGAGACCACTTCGGCTATTATTCCCTGCAGCATGATTTCCCGGTATTCAATGTCAGCCATGTGCATCACCGCAAGGATGCGATCTACCCGGCGACGATCGTCGGCAAGCCGCGGCAGGAGGACTACTACCTGGGCGAGTATCTGCAGCGGCTGCTCAGTCCGGCTTTCCCGATGGCGATGCCTGGCGTGAAGGATCTGTGGGCTTACGCGGAGACCGGCGTCCACGCCTTGGCCGCCGCTGTCGTGCGGGAGAGCTATTCGCGAGAGGCGCTTGCTACCGGCTTCCGCATTCTTGGCGAAGGCCAGCTGACGCTGACCAAGTTCCTGATGCTGACCGACCAGCCGGTCGACCTGTCCCGCTTCGACGTGCTTCTGGAGACGATTTTGGAGCGCTTCCGCCCGGAGACCGACCTGTTCGTCTTTGACAACACCTCGCATGATACGCTCGACTATACGAGCGGCAAGCTCAACCACGGCAGCAAGGCGCTTCTGATGGGCGTCGGCGAGCCTGTGCGTGAACTGCCGCATGACTATACGGAAGGCCCGATCGCGGAAATCAGCGACATCGCGGTTTATTGCCGGGGCTGTCTGACCGTCTCCGGAGCGGACTATGCTTCGGATCCGGAGCTGGCGTCCAAAGTATTGGAGAGAGCCGCCGAGAAAGGAACCGACTGGCCGCTGATCGTCCTGGTCGACGACGCCAGCACGGTCGCTTCGGCCCAGACGCCGTTTCTGTGGACGGTATTCACCCGGTTCAATCCCGCGGACGATATCTATGCCCTTTCGGAAGCGAGGCGCCATCATATGGCCTACCGCCTTCCGATCGTCATCGATGCCCGCATGAAGCCCGGGTATCCGGACGAGCTGTTCCCTCGGGAGGATATCGTTTCTCTGGTCGACGGCAGATGGAAGGAATATTTCCCTAAATCCTGAATGCCTGAAGGTTTTTGGCTCTGCTGCACAGAAGCTTAGAAAATCCGGAGGAGGAAGGTCCATGCTGAGAATGTTGTTCGGGGATGCGCCGGCCAAGCCTGAGGGCAGGATGGCCGAAGCGGTCCAGGCGATGACCGATTATGCCTCCCTTCTCCATAAGCTTGTGGAGGAAGGCAAGGATCGCAACCATAAGGCGCGGACTTACGAGGTATGGACGATCGGCCTGATCGCTTCCCTTGATGAGCTGGAGCAGAGCTGCTATGCGGCATCTCGCTTCTGCGCGATGGTCACGAGCTCAAGCGTCGAGGACATGGGCCCGGATGAACGGCTGAATTACAGGCGCTACGTCTATTTCGACAAAAATGCCTTCATCCGGCTGTTCGCGTTGCTGGACAAGCTGGGCACGCTGCTCAACGACATGCTGTCGCTGGAAACGGAGCAGTTCAAGAGGCAGTTCTCGTACTTTACGGTGCTGCACCGGATGAGGGACAAAAAGCTTCATCCAGGGCTCGCCGGTCCGCTCACGGATATCAAGAACCAGTATGACGAGCCGATCGTCCGATTGCGGAAAAGGCGGAATGTCGAGATCCACAGCATGAACTCCGAGCTGCAGGACGATCTGATGCAGCTGCATCTGAACTTCGGAGACGAAGTGAAGCTGGAGGATATCAACAGCCAGATGGAGGACCTCGCCCAATGCCTGGACATGGCGGCGGGAACCGTCCATCTCGTGTTCGATTATGCTTTGTCTCTATTGAAGCCTGCCGTCAGCAAGTGAGTCGAGGCAAGGAGGAAGAGCGTGGAGCTGCAAGGAAAAACGGCGCTCATAACGGGCAGCGCCAAAGGGCTGGGCAAGCGGGCGGCCGCCGAGCTGGCCCGGCTGGGATGCGACATCGTCCTGAACTACCGTTCCAGCGGGGCGGAGGCCGATGAGCTCGCTCGGCGCTTGGCGCAGCAATACGGTGTGCGCGCGACCGCGGTCGAAGCGGACATCGCCGATCCCGGCGACACGGGCAAGCTCGCCGAGGAGGCGCTGAAGCTGAGCGGAAGCGTCGATATTCTGGTGAACAATGCCGGACCGTTCATTCGGGAGCGGAGAGTATTCGCCGATTATGACGACGAGGAGATCATTTCGCTGCTTCATGGCAATCTGCTGGGCGCGATGCTGCTTGACCGCAAATTGCTGCCGGGCATGCGAAAGAGCGGCTGGGGACGCATCATCCATTTCGGGTTCGGCCATGCGATGGAGGGCAGGGCCTGGCCGCACCGCGCCGTCTATGCGGCTGCGAAGACCGGACTCGTCTCCTTCACCAAGACGCTTGCCGTCGAGGAAGGGGAGCATGGCATAACGGTCAACATGGTCTGTCCCGGCGATATCCGGGGCGACTTCAAGGAGAAATCCATTGCGGACGTCGACGGATTGAGAGATCCGGATTCGCCGCTCGGCCGGCCCGGCACTGGAGAGGACGTGGCGAGGGTCATTTCGTTCCTCTGCCTGCCCCAATCGGATTTCCTGACCGGCAACATCATCGATGTGACGGGCGGCTTCGATCCGATCCGCACGAGCATCAAGCCGGTCCAGCCCTGAGATAATAGCACGAGCGGCCGATCGCCTCCAAGGAGGCGATCGGCCGCTCGTCTGTATATCGCGATGATGATGGATGCGGGCAATTAGAAGACTTGCATAACCTCTTGCACGCCTTCGACTTCTTCAAGCAGGGCGCGCTCGATGCCGGCCTTCAGCGTGATGGTGGAGCTGGGGCAGCTGCCGCAAGCGCCCATCAGGCGAAGCTTGACGATGCCGTCTTCCACGTCGACGAGTTCAACGTCGCCGCCGTCGCGCTGCAGGAAGGGACGGAGCTTGTCAAGAACGTCCAGTACCTCATCATACATCGTGCTTTGTGCGTTTTCGCTCATTGCAATCAACTCCTTTCTTATCTATTATAATACAAAGCCATTCAATTGAAAATGGACGGCAAAGAGGTGAACGACATCATGTTGAAACCGATCATTGAATTCTGCTCCAGCAACATGCATCACGGAACCGACCGGCTGATGGAGCAATACGAGCTCGATCCCGAGCTTGAAGTCATCGAATACGGCTGTCTCGGCAACTGCGGCGAATGTTATCTGTTCCCGTTCGCCATGGTCGACGGAGAGATCGTCAGCGCCGAGAGCGTCGAGGAGCTTGAAGCCGCCATCTCAGCAAAAATCGCCGTCAGCGCCGCCGAGCGCGCCGCGCTGGACAAGCTGATCGACGATTTATAGAGCTTAGCCGAAATGGTTTTTGGAGCGCCACAGCACGCCGGTTTTGAGCACTCGGGGCACACGGCCCATTATGGCCGTCTTGCCCATGAGGCCGAAGCCGGCTTTTTTGCCGAGCGAGCCGAGCGTGCCCTTGAGCTTGATCTGTCCAAGCTTGGGCGTGCGGCCTTTCCATACGGCCTGCATGACGTCTGCCACTTGCTTGCCCATCGCTCCCGCCAGCTGTCCGCTGGGAGAGAACGGCACCGAGGCGCAGTCGCCGATGACGAACACTTCCGGATGGTCCGGAAGCTGATGCAGCTCGTTCACGACGAGCCGGCCCTGATTGTCCTTGGGCACATTGAGATCCTGGACGACATCGACCGGCTGGATGCCTGCCGTCCATATCGTCGCATCGGTATAGATCGGCTCCGGGGAGTTGCCGTCATGCAAAATGCCGCCCTCGAGCAGCTTGAGGGAGACGTTGCCCCTCATTTCCACATGATGCTCCAGGAACCAGGAAGACACGTACGTCTTCAGCTTCGTCGGGAACGCCGAGAGGATGCTCGGTCCGCGGTCGATGATGCGGATGTTGAGATCGCCTCTGCTCTCGCGCAGCTCAGCCGCGATCTCGACGCCGCTGAGGCCTCCGCCGATGATGGATACTTGGCCGTAAGGCTTGACGTCTCCAAGTCTCCGGTACGTCCTGCGAGTCGCGGAGAACGTCTGGATGCTGCTGGAGTATTTCTCCGCGCCGGGAATGCCGTGGTAGTTGTCCGTGCAGCCAAGCCCGATCGACAGCCAATCGTACGACACGGGATCCTGGCCTTCCAATAGGATGTGCTTGTTCTCCAGATCGATACCCGTCACTTCGCCGTAGGTGATCAGCAGACGGGGATCGTTAGGGAACGCTACGCGCAGCTCGATCTCCGGCGAAGTGCCGGCAGCCAGCGCGTAATATTCGGTCTTGAGGCCTTGGAAAGGCATGCGGTCGATCAGGACGATGATCGTGTCGGACGGAATGTCCCCGTCAAGCAGTTCCTGAGCCAGAGCCATGCCGCCGTAGCCGCCGCCCAAAATGACAAAACGTTTCATGATATCCCAACCCTTGTTTCACAATTCAGCTGATGGTGAACCTAATATGCTCGCCAGCCGTTCTTCTTACTCAAATACCTGGACTTCATTGTAGAAGGTGTCGCGTTCGACCGGAATGCGTCCCGCACCCTTTATTAACCAGATCAGGTCTTCTCGTGACAGACCTTCCGGAGTCAGGGCGCCAGCCGCGTGGCTGATGCGCTCGCGGACCAGCGTTCCGTGCACATCGGATGCTCCCATCGCCAGCGATACCTGGGTCAGCTGAGGGCCGATATTGATGAAGTAGGCCTTGATGTGATTGAAGTTGTCCAGCATCAGGCGGCTGATTGCGATCGTCTTGAGGTCCTCGAAGGCCGAATTGCGGCGGCGGATGCCCGCCCTCGGGCTGGCCGGCTGCATGGAGAGCGGGATGAACACGAGGAAGCCGTTCGTCTCGTCCTGCAGCTCGCGGATCGACATCATGTGCTGGATGCGCTGCTCGTGGGTTTCCACGGCGCCGTACAGCATCGTCGTATGCGTCTTGATGCCGAGGTTGTGCGCGGTCCGGTGGACGTCCAGATACTGGCTCACGTCCGCTTTCTCGACTCTCATCTTCTTGCGGTATTGGTCCGACAGGATTTCGGCGCCGCCGCCCGTCAAGGATTCGAGGCCGGCGTCGCGCAGCTCCTTCAGCACGCCTTCGTAGCTGAGGCCGCTGATGCGGGAGAAGAAATCGATCTCGGCCGCCGTGTACGTCTTGAGCGTCACATGCGGATATTTCTCCTTCAGCGCCTTGAGGGAATCCACGTAATATTGGAAGGGAACATGGGCATTGTGGCCTCCGACGATGTGGAACTCGCGCACGGTCGGCGTAATATGCTGATCGACGTATTGGATCATTTCTTCCGGGGTCAGCGTATAAGCGCCTTCGTCCCCCTCATCCTTGCGGAAGCTGCAGAAGGCGCAGTGGGCTTCGCAGACGTTGGTGAAATAGAGCGTCATCGTGTCGATGAAATAAACCTTCTTGCCGTTCTTGCGCAGGTTGACCTCGTTGGCCATCTGTCCGATGCTGAGCAGATCGTCGGAGCGGTACATAAACACGCCGTCTTCAAGCGTCAGGCGCTCGCCGGCGGCTACTTTCTCGCGGATGCCTTGCATGACGGAGGCTTCCGTCGGAGTAATGATATTCATGAATGGGACCTCCTTGTCCGTTCCGGTTCCTGCGGCCCGTGCGTCACCTCGGCGGGTCCGGCCCGCGATTGCGGGAAGCTGCAGGTCAAGCGTCCTGCTTTGTGAAAAAAAGTACTTATTCGTGCGTCGTATGCAAACAAATCGTATTCATTATAAACCTTGAGTTGTTAAGCTTCAACAGGAAAACGGCAAAAGATCAGGGATTTCAAGGGAGTTGTGGAGACGGGTTGTCCGCCTTGGACGGACGCGGTAATGAGGTGAAGCGCCCGTGGACATCGGTTCCCTGCAGGCTCATGCCCGGCTTGACCGCCGCGCTCGCCGGACGGGCGCTTGATTCCGCTCCAGCTTGCTTGAGCCCCGGGTGCAATAGGAGTATACTTGAATCAATCGCCAGCTTTGACAGGAGGATGAAGACGATATGATCGAGATCAGTGAAACGGCCTCGGATAAAATAAAAGAAATGCTCGCTGCCGAAGAAGCAGCGAACTTGTTCCTGCGCGTCGGCGTCAAGGAAGGCGGCTGCAGCGGCTTCTCCTACGGGATGGGCTTCGACGACGAGCAGAAGAGCGATGACCAGGAGCTCGACGTCAACGGCGTCAAGGTCGTTGTCGACAGCGACAGCGCGAAGTACCTGCGCGGCCTCGAGATCGACTGGAAGGAAGGCGCCATGGGCGGCGGCTTCACGATCCACAACCCCAACGCGACTGTCACCTGCGGCTGCGGCAGCAGCTTCCGCACGGCGAGCGACGCCGGCAAGCCGAAGCCGGACGAGTGCTGAGGAGCCTTACAGTAAGGCTCTGAGACGGTTGAGCAGGATATGAGTATTTCAATTCCATGGCTGCATGCTGGAGGTCCGACAAGAGCCTTGATCCACGACAGTTATGGGTTGTGAACTTCACCTTTCGAATGAATGCATGCTGCACATGCATTCATTCGAAAGGTTTTTTTTGCGTGGAACAGAAAACAGCGAATAGCTCCACCCGAAGCTCAACCGACAGGTGCAAATCAGATTCCGAAAAAGCAGCGGAGATTTTTGATGGTTCTTTCTAGAACTCCATTTATGGATATATTTATACCATTCATATATATGCTGTGATACTCTTTAGACAAAGGGAGAGGAAGACGCGCATGAAGAGAAAAGGAATAGGCGGTCTGCTGGCTCTGCTGCTCTTGTTTGCTTTTGCCGCCCAACCGCTGTCGGCGGCCCCCAAAGCAACAAGCGTCAAAGTCACATTCGTAAGCGCGAAGCTGGTCGAGAACAATCATGTCGGCAACGAGTGGCGGTATGAAGCGCGGGCTGGCAGCAAGGAGATCGAGGAGGGCCATTCGGTGACGCTGACGTTAAAAGGCAGCGAAGCCATCAAGCTGAAAGTCGACGTCGAGGAGCAGGACAAGATTCCTGACCTTGGACAAGGCAGCGCGACAATCAAGCTGTCCACTATCAAGGGCACGGTGACAAAAAAAATCAAAGTGACCGTCGTCGAGAACCGTGGCCGCTATTCCGGCAATACCGCAACATGGGAGTTCGCTTTTAAAATCTCGAAAGCTTCGTAAAATCGAATGCAAGGTTTCAAGATACCGCCTTCAGTCCGCTCACCCCGATGACGATCAGCAGCAGGCTGAGCATCCGCATCCTGCTTTTCGATTCGCCGAAAAAGATCATGTTCGTCACGACGGCAAGCGAGGTTCCGAGCCCGATCCATACCGTATAGGCGATGCTGAGCTGGAGATATTGAAACGAAGCGTAAAGCAGGATGAACGACGCCGCGAAGCCTCCGGCGAACAGCAGGGCGTTCAGCCAGCTTTTGCGCTTGGAGAAGCGGCTGAGTCCTACGACTCCGGTCACTTCGCAGACCGCGGCGGAGAATACAAAGATCCAACCCATGATGATAACCTCCATGTTATTTTTCTGCATGCTTGAACCGGCCCTTGGCTGCCTGCCGGTTTATACTAGCTGTTGGGCGAGGTATCGGCGCTTTTGCCGTCCGCCAGCTTCAGCATGACGATTCCGAGCAGCAGCAGAATCATGAACAGGCTTTTGGCGACGCTGAAGGCGCCCCCGAACAGGGTGACGTCCATCAGCGCGGTGCCGATGGTTCCCGCTGCGGCGAACAGGGCGTATACGGTGCCGGTAGGGATGAACTGGCAAGCCCGATATAGGAAGTAGAAATCAACGACGATGAGAAGGGCGATCAGGACGAAGTGCCAAGGGAGATTCGCGGTATGGAAGCCATATACCCAGATCCATTCCATGAGGCAGGTCAGTCCGACGAACAGCCAGCCTAATTGCGGCTTGGCGGGTTTGGTTTGTGGTTGCGCATGCATGAGACACACACCTTTCAATGAAATGAATGAACGTCAGTCACTATTGGTTGGAAAAAGACGCGGAGCCGTCATTTCACTCCGAGCCCTGCGGCCAGAAACGCTTTAAGCTCGGCAACATGCGCCTCCACGACTGCGTTGTCCGAGGAGGCGTACAAATAATTCTGCTCGGCGGCGGTTTCGATTAGCCCAAGCACAAGCTTGGCGGCATAACCGGCCGCGATGGAGGGACGTATTTCGCCTCGTTGCCGGAACTGAAGCAGCCGTCCGTTGATCCAGCTGTAAATAGGATCGTAAATGGCTTCCCACTCCCGGACATGCTCCGTCTGGGTGATGCCGGAGTAGATCAGCGCGGACAGATCCTGATGCTGCTCGGTGACCTCGAAGATCGCTTCGACCATGCCGTCCAGCTGCTCCCTGGCGCTGCCGCCGTCATCGACCGCATTCAAGCGGACGAGAATGTTCCGGACCATGACTTCCGCGATTGCAGGCATGACCGACAGCTTCGAAGGGAAATACAAATAAAAGGTGCCTTGAGCGATTCCGGCCGCTTTTACGATGTCGGAAATCTTGGTCTTTTCCATTCCCTTCTCCTGCAAGACCGCGATGGCGGCATCGATGATAAGCTGTCGTTTATCCACGGGAAGCACGATCCTCTCCACTTATGAATGAATGTCAGTCATTTATTTTCAGTTTAGTTGTTCCTTTGCAGGATGTCAAGGTTTCAGGGCCGGTGCCGTTCTGTCCGAACCTGGATGATGAAGCGCCAGAGGGAACGAAGCGTATTTGAAAATGAGCGCTTTTGAGTACGAAGCCATGCCATTTGGGAATGAAGCCTCTCTGAGGCAGCGAGCAGCCGAGAGATGCGGCTGCATGGCGCAGGCTCGCCAGGATGAAATGACCCCTGCCGTCCGATATAATTAGGGATGCCGTTATACATATCGGCCCATCCCATCCACCAAAGGAGAACCATGAGATGACTGACATCAATGGATTTATCGCCGAGTGGCGCAGCCACCGCAACGTTTTGCCTCAAATGCTGGAACAGGTAACAGATGAGCAACTGGACATGAAGCCTTGGGAGCAGGCCATGTCATTGTCCGAGCTCGTCGTCCATATCGCCGCCTCGATGGTCGTGTTCGCCGCGACGGTTGCGAACGGCTCTTTCAACCCGGGAGACAAGCCGAGTCCGATCCATACGGCCGATGAGCTGCGGGCGTTTGCCGCAGCTGCAACGGAGAAGGCGGAGGAGCTGCTTCGCCCGATCGGCAGGGAACAGCTGGACCGGGAAATCGATTTCTTCGGAAACGCGATGCCGGGACATGTCCTGCTCCAGAATGCGAAGGATCATGAGATTCACCATAAAGGCCAATTGTTCGTCTATCTGCGCTTGGCCGGCATCGAGAAGCTGCCTTTCTTCGTCAGCCGCGGGTAAGAGCGGACGTTCAACCGACGTTCCAAAACGCCAGGCGCAGCATAAAGCCCGAGGCCGTTGCTGGCGCAAGCTCTTTGGACGCTGGATCCGTCAGGTCATGACCTATGTTCGAGCTCATCAGGAAGCCCCGGCGTCGGATTCGACCGCCGGGGCATTTTTATCTTCGGAGGATAAAGGGGAACGCCCAGCCCGAGCGCTGCCGGCTTGAATCCGTGCGCAGCATGAGCCTGCCGCTGCGGCTCTGTTAGCGGAGCTGCTCGGAGAGCGCCCGTCCCGCTTGCCGTCCGGTGAACAGGCAGCCGCCGAGGAAGGTGCCCTCCAGCGCGCGGTAGCCGTGCACGCCGCCGCCTCCGAAGCCGGCCGCTTCGCCTGCGGCATAGAGGCCGGGAACGGGAGCTCCCTCGGAGTCGAGCGCCCGCCCGGACAGATCGGTCTGGAGGCCTCCCAGCGTCTTGCGGCTGACGATCCTCAGCCTTACGGCAATGAGAGGGCCGTGGGCCGGATCAAGGAATTTATGGGGAGCCGCCGTACGGATGAGCCTGTCTCCGAGATAGCTCCTGGCTCCCCGGAGCGCCACGATTTGCAGGTCTTTGGAGAACTTGTTGTCTATTTCACGGTCTCTGGCGAGCAGCTGCCGCTCCAGCTCGGCCGCATGGATCAGGGAGCTGCCCGCGATTCGGTTCATGCCTGCAGCCAGCTCGGCCACGCTGCCGGCCGTCACGAAGTCCTCTCCTTTGTCCAGGAAAGCCTGAACCGGTCCGGGCACGGAGGAGAGGGCCCGCCCCAGCACGCCCCGGATGCTCTTTCCCGTCAGATCCGGATTCTGTTCCGAGCCGGAGAGGGCGAATTCCTTGCCGATGACCTTATGGGTGAGGATGAACCAGGAGTAATCGTACCCCGTATCCTGGATGGCCTGGAGCGTGCCCAGCGTGTCGAAGCCGGGGAAATGGGGGGCGGGAAACCGTCTTCCTTCGGCATTCAGCCACATGGAGGAAGGGCCGGGCAAAATCCGGATTCCGTGGAGGTCCCAGACAGGGCTCCAGTTTTTGATGCCCTCGGTATAATGCCACATCCGGTCCCGGTTGACGATGCGGCCGCCCGCCTGCTCCGCGATGCCTAACATCCGCCCGTCGACGTGGGCCGGGACGCCGGACAGCATGGTCGCGGGCGGGCGGCCGAGCCGCTCCGGCCAGTTCTGCCTGACGAGCTCGTGGTTCGCGCCGATTCCTCCGCTGGCCACGAGCACGGCTGAGGCATGGAATTCGAAATCGCCGATAGGCTCGCGGGAGCTCGCTTCGCCGCGCCCGGCCAGGCTGGGCTCCAGCACGGCGCCATGCACCCCGGCGATGGCAGCCCCTTGCTTGATGAAGCCGTCGACCCGGTGGCGGGGACGGTAATCGACAAGCCCTGACGTTATGGCGTCCCGGACTCTGGCCTCGAAAGGCTTCACGATTCCAGGTCCCGTGCCCCAGACAATATGGAAGCGAGGCACGGAATTGCCATGCCCTTCGGCAAGATAACCGCCGCGCTCCGCCCAGCCCACCACAGGAAAGAAGGAGATGCCGAGGGACCGCAGCCATGCTCGCTTCTCTCCGGCGGCGAAGTCCACGTAGGCCTCTGCCCACTGGCGGCCCCAGCGGTCCTCATCCTCCGCGCGGTCGAAGCCGGCGGAGCCGAGCCAGTCCTGAAGGGCGAGCTCTCGGGTATCCTTGATGCCCATCCTGCGCTGCTCCGGCGAATCAACGAGAAACAGCCCTCCGAACGACCACCAGGCTTGCCCGCCCAGAGACGCTTCCGGCTCCTGATCGACGAGCAGCACTTTCTTGCCGGCTGCGGCCAGCTCGGATACGGCGGCGAGCCCGGCCAGCCCCGCCCCGACTACGATGACGTCGTAGTTCATGATGGACCCCTCCTTATCGGCATAAAAGCGTTTTCAAGCATGCGCGGGCTGGACTCACTCGTTCTGTATTTGGCCACCCGATCTGCCGTTCGAAATAAACCCGAGCATTCACCATTGAACATACCCAATCGATGCCAAACTGTAAAGCGGTCTTATCTAGATGCCGCAACTGGTCCATCGACCTCTCTTGGGAGCTGCGTCGAGTCGGTTTCCCTCCCGCCTTTGCATGGCGTCTCATCTCCCGACCTAAGCCCGGCTCATCGTTTTTCTCCTTTGTGGTAAACTTTCCTTATATGGAGGGGAATTCTATGTACCGAATCACGATCGTCGAGGACGATGACAAAATCGCCGAGCAGCTGGCGGGAGCGCTGGAGCGTTATGGCTTCCAGCCGCAGCGGGCGGCCAGGTTCAAGGATCTGAACGAGGATTTCCGCGAGCACGAGCCTCATCTGGTGCTGATGGACATCAATCTGCCGTATTTCGACGGCTTTTATTGGTGCCGCCAGTTCCGCCAGCATTCCAAGGCTCCCGTCCTGTTCATCTCCGCGCGTTCGGGAGAGATGGACCAGGTGATGGCGATCGAGAACGGCGGGGACGACTATGTAACCAAGCCGATCCATCTGGATCTGCTCATGGCCAAAATCAAAAGCGCGCTGCGCCGCGCATACGGAGAGTACTCCACTGCGGCTGACGCCGCAGCCTCCGGCGATGCCGAGCAAGCCGTCGCCATGGGCGCTCTCGGCCTGGATGCGAGCCGCAGCCTGCTGGAATGGCAGGGCGGCTGCGTGGAGCTGACCAAAAACGAGCGGCTGCTCGCGCAGAGCCTGATGGAGGGCGGAGGCCGGATCGTATCCCGGGACAGCCTGCTCGAGAATCTGTGGGACGACACGAGCTTTGTCGATGACAATACGCTCACGGTCAACGTCACCCGGCTCCGCCGCAAGCTGGAGGAGATCGGGCTTGGAGGCGTGCTGGAAACGGTGCGCGGACAGGGCTACAGGCTGAACGAGGCCGCGCTTCGCGAAGCCGGGGCAGGCCGTCCGTCCGCAGCCGGGGAAAGACGGGAATGAATTCGCACTCGGCTCTGCTGCTTTATTTGCGCGGGCAGCTGTTTCCTCTTGCCGTCGTGGCGTCATCCCTGCTGACCGGAGCGGCGATCTGGTACCTGGAAAGGGTGATGTCTTCCGCCGGCGTCGATTGGGCGGTTCTCGGCTATTTCCTGCTCTTGTCGCTCTGCATGACGGGAGCTGGACTGACGCTCGGCTACTTGCGCCAGAGGGCTTACCTGGAGCAGCTGCTCCGGATGACCGGGCAGCCGGCCGGCTGGAAGCCGCTGCTGTCGCCGGTCACGGCGGAGCAGAAAAAAACGGCCGAGCTGATCTCGGTGCTCGGCCATCAGAGCCAGGACCGGCTCGAGCAGCATAACCGCGAGCGGGAGCTGCACCGGCATTTCGTGTTCCAATGGGTGCATCATATGAAGACGCCGGTATCCGTCATCGATCTGATCGCGCAGAACGCGGCCAGCAAGCCGGGCCTTGTCGGCCAGGAGCTTCAGGATGCCTCGGCCAGCCTCCGGGAGGAAACGGACAAGCTGACCCGCGGCCTCGAGCAGATGATGCACACCGCCCGCCTGGACGAATTCGCGATGGACTTCCATCCGAGGCGCGTCTCTCTTCACGAGGCCGCCCGCACGGCGGTCAACGCGCACAAGAGGCTGATCATCGCCGCCGGCGTTTATCCCCGCATCACGGGGGAGGGATGGGTCGAGACCGACGAGAAATGGCTGCATTTCCTGCTTGCGCAGCTGGTGGCCAATGCCGTCAAATACTCTCGTCCCAAGCCCGGCAGCAAAAAGCTGGCCATCGCAATCGTCAGCCAGGCCGGCGGACGGACAAGCATCTCCGTTCAGGATGAAGGCATCGGCATTCCGGCGCAGGATATTCCCCGAGTGTTCGATCCGTTCTTCACCGGAGAGAACGGCCGCAAGACGGAGGAGTCGACGGGCATGGGCCTCTACCTGGCCCGGGAGGTCGCCTCGCGCATGGGCGTCGGGCTGGAGCTTGAATCCGCGGCGGGAGAGGGGACGACCGCGACTCTGTCCTTCCACGGGGAAGCCATCCATAAGGATCTCCATGTCAGGTGACAACTTTGTAAGGCGGTCTGTAAGCTGAATCAATGGGCCGGCCGCGGCCTCCCGGCTATACTTGGAACCAAGCCAGATACAAAGACAGGATAGAATCGGGAGGATCCAAACGAAATGAACATACTCGAAGTCAACTCGCTGGGCAAAATATACAGCACCAAAGGCGAGGTCAGCTACAAAGCTCTGGAAAGCATCGATCTCAATGTCGGCGCAGGGGAGTTCGTCGGCATTATGGGACCGTCCGGCAGCGGCAAGACGACCTTGCTCAATCTGCTGTCGACGATCGACAAGCCGACATCCGGCACGATCCAGGTGCGCGGCATCAATCCGGCCGGACTGTCCGAACGCAAGCTGGCGCTGTTCCGGCGCCGCGAGCTCGGATTCGTGTTCCAGGATTTCAACCTGCTCGACACGCTCAGCCTCAAGGAAAACATCGCGCTTCCGCTTGTGCTCGACGGCGCTTCTCCGTCCAAGATCGAAACGGCCCTGGAGCCGGTGGCGGCTCTGCTCGGCATCGCTCCGATATTGGCGAAGCGCCCTTACGAGGTATCGGGCGGCCAGAAGCAGCGCGCCGCCATCGCGCGGGCGATCATCCACCAGCCGTCGCTGCTGCTGGCCGACGAGCTGACGGGCAATCTCGATTCCAAGTCGGCCAAGGACGTCATGGAATCGCTGAAGGACCTCAATGAACGGCTCGGCGCGACTGTGCTGATGGTGACGCATGACCCGTTCAGCGCCAGCTACTGCCAGCGGATCATTTTCATCAAGGATGGCCGTTTCTTCTCGGAGATCCGCCGCGGGGACAACCGGCAGGCGTTCTTCCAGCAGATTCTGGACTCGCTCAGCGTGTTGGGAGGGAATTTCGATGACGTTCCGTTCGCTCGCGCTTAACAACATCCGGGGCAGCTGGCGCTCCTATGCCGCCTTTTTCCTCAGCAGCGTGTTCTCGGTCATGATTTTCTATCTGTACGCCTCCTTCCTCATGCATCCCGATGTGGCCAGCGGCCACATCGTCCATGCCAACGAGGTCAAGCCGATGATGAGGTTCTGCGAATATCTGATCGTCATCTTCTCGTTCTTCTTCGTGCTGTACTCCAGCTCGGCCTTCCTCAAGACGAGGAAAAAGGAGTTCGGCCTGCTGTCGCTGTTCGGCACGACACGCGGCCAGCTCCGCAAGATGGTCGTCTACGAAAGCATGGCCATCGCGGTGCTCTCCATCGGGGCGGGACTCGGGCTGGGCATCCTGCTCAGCAAGCTGTTCCTGATGGCGCTGGAGGTGCTGCTGCAGAGCGAGGTGCCGATCCGCTTCGCGGTTCCAACCCAAGCGGTGCTGCTTACGGGCGGAGGCTTCCTGCTGCTGTTCTTCGTCATCGCCCTCATTACGGCGATGACCGTAGGCAGGCAGCAGATCGTCGAGCTGCTCGGCGGAGCGAGGCGGCCTAAGAAAGCGCCTGCCGCATCGCCCTGGCTGTCCATTCTCGCTGCGGCTTCCCTCGCTGCCGGTTACGGGCTGGCCTGCTGGATGACGCCGATGAGCTTTCTGATTCTCGCGCTTCCGATCATCGGACTGACGACGCTCGGAACGTATTTCCTCTACACGCAGCTGAGCGTGGCCGTGCTGAATCTGCTCAAGCGGAGCAAGGGCATTTTCTATAAGCGCACGAACATGCTGGTCATCTCCCAGATGTCCTACCGGATCAAGGACAACGCGCGGGTGCTGTTCGTCGTCACGATCCTGAGCGCGGTCGTCATGAGCGCGGCCAGCACGGTGTATGTGTTCCAGAAGCTGCAGCGCGATCAGATCCTGGAGCATACTCCGTTCACGGTCGGATATGTGGAGCGCGGCGACGGCCATCCGGTGATGGACCCGGCGCAGGCCCGCAAGCTGCTCCAAGACGGAGGAGGCCGCATCGCCGAGCAGGTGGAGCTCCAAGGCGTTCTGGCGCAGGGGCTTGCTTCGGCGGCGGCGGGCTGGAAGCCCGACGATTCCAGCAAGGCGATGGCGGTGTCGGCTTCCGACTACAACCGGCTGGCCAAGCGGGCCGGTCTGGATGCGGTGAACCCTGCCGAGGGCGAGGCCGTCATCGGCTATCCCTATAAGGAAATGAAGGGAGCCAAGACGAAGCCGAACGAAACCGTCTCCGGCCAGGCAGGCGGAGGGAGCTTCGAGCTGAAGCTGCAGAAGATCGTATACGGCAGCGTCTTCAGTCCCGTGAATGACGCGACCTATCTGCTGGTCGTTCCCGATTCCACTTTCGGAGCATGGAAGGTCGGGGCTCCGCCTGCGGAGCGCCTGCGTGCATACGGCTTCGAGCTCAGCGATTGGGAGCGTGCCCTGCCTGCCGTCCAAGCCTTTGAAAAGCCGCTCACGAAAGAGCAGAAGAGCTATGTCCAGAGCTACAGGGTCGAGAGCTACCGCGACATGAAGCAGTCGATCGGCCTGACCATTTTCATCGGCCTCTTCATCAGCGTCCTGTTCTTCGTCGCCGCAGGCAGCCTGCTTTACTTCAAGCAGTTCACCGAGCTGCAGGAGGATCAGAGCCAGTTCCAGGCGCTGCGCAAAATCGGCCTCACCGCCGGCGAGCTGCGCCGCACGGTAGCGGCTCAAGTCGGCATCCTGTACCTTGCACCCTGCCTGCTCGGCATCGTCCACAGCGTATTCGCGATGTTCGCCTTGGGCACGCTGATCGGAACGCCGGTGTGGATGTACGGACTCATCATCATGGGCATCTATATTCTGCTTCAGGGCGTGTATTTCCTGATCTCCTGCACGGCCTACACGAGGAGCATTCTGAAGCTGCCCGCAAGCTGAGCCGGGCCCGGTCGCATGGATCGGAGAGGAAGGGCTATGCAGCAGGATCAAGTTTTCACGGCAAAAAAAGCGGACCCCCGGAATAGATCCGGAGGTCCGCTTTTTTCTGATTGTTAAGCGCGGCTTCGCGACAGCAGCAGGAACGAGCCGCCGATGATGAACAGCAGGGCAAGGACCGGGAATACCGAGGCGACGCCGCTGAGCAGCGCGCTGATCGAAAAGACGGCGCTGAACAGGAGGCCGATCACGAGCAGGATGTTGATCGGGACAAGCAGCCAGCGGTTCCGGTTCCCGAACCAATAGAATTCCCACAGGCCGAACGGAACGGCCAGGATGAAGCCGGGCCAGATCGAGCCCCAGTTGTCCAGCAGCATGGCGAACTGGCAGACGAGGCCGGCCGCCAGCAGAATCCCGCCGGGAATGAGGAGTCCCGGTGCGCGGCGTCCGAGCAAGGAGAAGTACATCCAGTGGAAGAAGATGCCGAGCGGGATCACGAACAGGCTTGGCCAGAAATGGCCGAAGATGAAACCGGGACCGACGCTGCGGCCTTGCTGCAGCATCATATAGACCCCGAGGAGGATGAGCGCCGCCCCGAGGACGGCTTTTGCTTGGCGAGTCATGATTCCACCCTTTCGGCTGTCGAGCGCCTGCTGAACGCGGATGAGGATCGGAGCAGCCTGTTTTTTTCCACTATACCAAGGCTGGGGCCGGCTGTCCTCCTGCCGGAGGGAAATCCGATCCCGGACTTAAGTCCAGGTCGGGTCCGCCTGAGGCTCTTGTCCTTCCCCGGCGTCTGCCTGGAAGGCCGCAGCGAGCAATAGAGGCCATAAGCCTCGGACAATCATCCAAGAGTGCGAACGCCTGAAAGCATAGAATAGAAGAGAAAGAGGAAAGGAGAACCGATCCAAATGGAAGAATTCGCAGTAGATTCGGCCTTCCCGGCGGATGATTCGCCTGCGGCTGCCGTTGCGGGCGCCCAGGACGCTCCCGTTCAAGGAGATGCGTTCCCCGAGGCGGCGGAGGCCGAGGATGAGCTGGCCTATGTGCAGAAGGTGCTGTCGCTGCCGCTTCATGCGGGGAAGGGCGGCGGACGCATGCTGTCGAGCAAGATGGCCAAAACCGCCGCGCTGCTGTCCCATCCGTCCATCGCTCCCCATATTCCCCCGACCCGGCCTTATACGGAAGCCAATCTGAAGAGCATGCTGGAGCAGCACGGGATGGTCGTCATCAAGCCGGTTCGCGGAACCGGGGGAATCGGAGTCATCAAGATCGAGCGCAGCGGAAGCGGATACAGCTATGCGCACAGCTCGAAGATCCGCTCGGCCGCGTCGGTCCAATCCCTCCACAGGGCTGTCAAGCCGCTGCAGAAAGGGCGCGCCTACATGATCCAGAAAGGCATCCATCTGGCGACTGTAGGAGGAAGGCCGATCGACTATCGGGTCAAATACGTGAAGAACGGAAGCCGCTGGGAATTCCGCTCGATGGTCGGCCGCGTCGCCAGGCCGGGCTTGTTCGTCACGAACCTGTGCCGGGGCGGCAGCCAGCTGACGGCGGCCCAAGGGATCAGCCGCTCGCTGTCCACGAAGCTGGTGAAGAGCAAGAAGCAGGAAATGCGCAGCCTGACCCGAATTTCAGCGGCTGCGCTGGAAGCCCGCTTTCCCGGCATCGGCCAGCTCGGCTTTGATTACGGACTTGATCGAAGCGGGAAGATATGGATTTTCGAGGTCAATACCCGTCCTAAATAAGCCTGCATTCGAGCCTTATCATTACCCCCCTCATCTTCCGCTCAACCTGGATGGAGCCTGCAAATCCTTTATCGGAAATTGGGTATTCATCAAACTTTTTTATCGAAATTCCTCCCCCTCAGGTTGTGTATAACTCTGTCCACAGTAAGCACGAAGAGTTTCCTCAGGATTTTCCAAATACCCACAATTTGTGCACATCTTGTACACCGTTCCATGTGGATAACGGAACGCTTGTTCCTTGAAAACAGCCCATGCTAAGATTGGGAAGAAATAGAAATTCAATCCGAAAGGAGGCTGAAATATGGAGTTGTTGTCTGATGAGCTGCTGATCGAGACTTACTTCAGCGCGGTCCAGTTCAACCTGGATTACGATTTCATCAAGCTTTTGAAGGGTGAGCTGAAGCGCAGACAACTGAGTCCCGAATCCATACGTTTAGGCGCTTGATGACTTCTTGGCCGCGCTTTTTGTTCCACGGCCATCCGGACGGCAATCTTGGATGGACGATCACAGCTCAATGCGGACGCTGACTCCGCAGCTGCTGGAGCAGGCGGGACAATACACCATATGATAACAAGCCTGTTCCAATCCGCTGGACAGATCTTCGGTCTGCACCGGCGAGTACGGCGAATACGGGCCTGCATAATCCGCCGCGGGACCGCAGTCTTCGGCCGGTCCCGCGCAGAGCGGGCATGCCGCATCGAGAAGCCGGATTCCATTGCATACGGGACACAACATAAAATAGGGTACCCTCCCAAGACATCATTTGCTGCCGCTCCATCGGAAGCATGGCGCATGTCGAGGTAGGATACCCTTATTTTTTCGGTTCCAACGGGTCTGATTTGAGGATGATAAGGTTGGGATATGCTAAGTTATGGCGGCGTTACAGCTTGAGATTGCTGCTATGTCCAGGCGAGAGCTTGGCGGAAGGATCGATATAGACTTTGGCGTTGTTGACGGCCGTCGGCGCCTCGCCGAAACCGACGGCGATCAGCTTCAGCTTGCCCGGATAGGTCGTGATGTCGCCGGCAGCGAAGATGCCGGGCACGCTCGTCTCCATCCGGGTGTCGACGACGATGCTGCTTCCCTCGATATCGAGGCCCCACTCGGCGATCGGGCCGAGTGACGATACGAAGCCGAAGTTGACGATGACCGTATCCGCATCCAGCACGGTCTCCTCGCCGGTCTTCACATTGCGCAGCGTGACCCGCTCGATGTAGACCTCGCCCTCCAGCTTGGCGATCTCGGTCGGGACAAGCACGCGGACGGTGGATGCCTGCAGCTTGGCTACGCTGTGTTCGTGTGCGCGGAATTTGTCCCTTCTGTGGATCAGGGTGACGCTCTCGGCGATCGGCTCGAGCATGAGCGCCCAGTCGACGGCGGAATCGCCGCCTCCGCTGATCAGCACCTTCTGGCCCTTGAACTGATGCAGATCGCTGACGAAGTAATGCAGGTTTTTCTTCTCGTACAGCGCCGCCTCCGGCAGCTCGAGCCTGCGGGGCTCGAAGGCGCCGACGCCTGCCGTGACGATGACGGCGCGGGCCCAATGGACGGCTTTGTCGGTACGGATCTCGAACAGCCGCTCCTCGTGTTTGACGAGAGAGGCCACCTTCTCCTCGAGGCACACTTCCGGCGCGAAATGATCCAGCTGCCTCCGCAGCGAATCGACGAGCTCCTGAGCGGTCACTTTGGGAAAGCCGGCTACATCGTAGATGTACTTCTCGGGATACAGGGCGGCGAGCTGGCCGCCCAACTGCGGCATGCTTTCGATGATCTTGACGGATGCCTGGCGCATGCCGCCGTAAAAGGCGGCGAACATGCCCGCCGGCCCGCCTCCGATAATGGCGATGTCGACCGGTTCCGCATTGGATTCCAATCCTGTCATTTCCGCACCTCCAGAACATGGGCTACAGGACCATTATACGCCTGCCCGGGCGTCCAATGGAAACGGCGCAATTGTACGTTCTTCTAATTATTTTCGTAGGAAATGACCTTGATGTGCCAATCCTTATTTTGATATCATGGCAGGAGTATCTTTAGATCATTAGATAGCAGGATGTCAAGAGATGGATTGGAAGGGAACGCCATATGAGCAATATACCGAAGATCGTCATACTGGGAGCAGGCTACGGAGGCATTCTGACCGCGCTGAAGCTCCAGAAGCAGCTGAACTACAACGAAGCGGACGTCACGCTCGTCAACAAGCACGACTACCATTACATTACGACCCATTTGCATATGCCGGCAGCGGGAACGGACAATCCCGAGAATGCCCGCGTCAATATCTCCAAGCTGATCGATGAATTCAAGATCGACTTCGTGAAGTCCACGGTCGTGCAGATCCGGACGCAGGACAAGAAGGTCATTCTGGAGGACGGTACGCTGTCCTACGACTACCTGGTCGTCGGACTCGGAGGAGAGCCGGAAACGTTCGGCATCCCGGGCCTCGCCGAGCATGCGATGAACATCCGCAGCATCAACTCGGTCCGCCTCATCCGCGAGCATATTGAATACCAGTTCGCGAGATACAAGCGGGAGCCGCACCGCACCGATTACCTGACGTTCGTCGTCGGGGGAGCGGGCTTCACCGGCATCGAGTTCGTCGGCGAGCTGGCCGACCGCATCCCGCAGCTATGCCGCGCGTTCGACGTGGACCGCTCGCTCGTGAAGCTCTACAACATCGAGGCGGCGCCGTCCGCGCTGCCGGGCTTCGATCCGGAGCTGGTGAAGTACGGCATGGACGTGCTGGCCAAGAAAGGCGTCATCTTCCGCATCGGGACCGCGATCAAGGAATGCTCGCCCGACGGCGTCATCGTCGGCGACGGCGAGGAGATCCGCTCCAAGACCGTCATCTGGACCGGGGGCATCCGCGGCAACCGGCTGATCGACGAGGCCGGCTTCGAGACGATGCGCGGCCGCGTCAAGGTCGACGACTACCTGCGGGCTCCGAACCAGGAGAACATCTACATCATCGGGGACAACTCCCTGATGTTCAACGAAGAGGGCCGTCCGTATCCGCCGACCGCTCAGATCGCCATGCAGCAGGGCGTCACCTGCGCCCATAACCTGGTCGCGGCGATCCGCAGCCAGCCGCTGAAGACATTCGCCTTCAGCAACAAGGGCACGGTCGCCTCGCTCGGCAAGGGCGAGGGCATCGGCGTCGCCTTCGGCAAGAAATACCAAGGCCGCAAGGCCGCCTGGCTGAAGAAGATGATCGACCTGCGCTACCTGTTCATCATCGGAGGCATCCCGCTCGTCCTGCGCAAAGGAAAGTTCTTCTAATGCGCCACTGCAGCGTGCAGGTGCGCGGCCTGCTGACGAGAGACGAGCTCGACCGGTACAACGCGCTGATGGAAGTGGGCTCCTACCTGGAGTCCCAGAACCGCCACGACTTGGCCTACGCCGTCCAGAAGGAAGTGGACCGGCTGATCGAGCCGGGCATCGAGCGGCTCAAGGAGAAGGGCCGGCAGCGCGACCGGGACACCGAGGAATATCTGAATGCCAAGAGGCTGGCCGCCGAGGCCGGTCTTGAGGATGACGAAGACGATTGAATAGAAAAAGCCGCAGGCTGATGGGGAACCCTTCAGCCTGCGGCTTTGTTTTATGCCGCCCTGCGCCGGTGCGCAGGGCTTGCCTTGAACGGGAAGATCCCGGTCAGGGCATCAAACGGACAGCAGCCGCTCCAGCTTGGCGCCGTCGAGCAGATTGCCGATGAAGAACTCGCCGAAGTCGCCGTAGCGAGCGCTCACCTCGTCGAACCGCATCTCGTAGACGAGCTTCTTGAATTGGAGGGCGTCCTCCGCGAACAGCGTCACGCCCCATTCCCAGTTGTCGAAGCCGACGGAGCCGCTGATGATCTGCTTGACCTTGCCGGCGTACTGGCGGCCGATCATGCCGTGGCTGCGCATCATCGCGCGCCGCTCGTCCATGCCGAGCATATACCAGTTGTCGCCGCCGTCGCGGCGCTTGTTCATCGGATAGAAGCAGATGTGGCGGGCTTTCGGAAGCGTCGGCTTGAGGCGGGCCATGATGTCCGGGTTCTGCATCGGATCCTCGCCCGGCTTGCTCATGTAGTTGCTGAGCTCCACGATGCTGACGTAGGAGTAGGCGGGCTTCGCATAGTCGCCGAGCGGACTCTTGTTGAAGCTCGTCTCCAGCTCGTTCAGCTCTTCGAGCGTCTCGCGAAGATGCATGATGACGAAGTCGGCTTTCTGGCCGACGACGGAATAGAACGCCGTGCTGCCCTTGCGGTCCTGCTCGTCGCGCGTCCATTCGGCCAGCATGGATTGGATGGAGTCCAGCGCGGAAGCGCGGTCTCCGGCGCCTGCCGCTTTCCAGGCCTGCCAGTCGATCGTGCGGAAATCATGGAGAACGTACCAGCCCTCCAGCGTTTGTGCTGCGTCACTCATTTCCGTTGTTTCTCCTTCCTAATGAAGGGGCATGCCTGCACCCCTCCTGCCATGTCTCCCATTGTATCGAATCGCCTCAGGCAGAGCAACCGGAGCGGGAAGCTGCAAATTGACTTGCGGGCAGGCTTGGCATAAACTTAGAAGGAACCGCGTTTGGTATGCGAGAACGGAAGGATGATAGGCGGCATGCTTCAAATCATAATTGCGACGGTGCTCTTTTTTGTGATGATGTTTGGAATCGGATTCATCCTGAACATGCTCATGAAGACGACCTGGTTTCCGATTTATCTGTTCCTGATCGTACTGGTGCCGATCTACATATGGTCCACCTGGGACCACAGCGTCTCGGTGGCCGATAATATAGGAGAGTTCACGTTCATCGATTGGATGCCGGTCATCGGCGCCCTTGTCGGAGCCTACGTAAGCGGGTATGCCATCCGCAAGCTCCGCATCGGCGGCTTCAAGATGTTCTAGGCGTTTTGCCGGGATTTCAAAAAAAGGAAAGCGGCCGACATGCGGCGCTTTCGCGGCCTGCTCGATCCATAGGCTGCGGGCGCTGCCATGTCTTTTTTTTCTCTCCCGCCCAAGGCGATCCCGTCTTGGCTCCTCACGGGACGAGCCGGGAGGGCGGCGCCATAAAATGGTCGGGCAAGAAGGCGGGATCAAGCTTCTCGAATGGTGTCGGATAGGCTCGATTCTATGATACACTAGTAGGACGAAGAAGAAGGAGTGGAAGAAACGATGCGCATAGACAGCCGGCTGCAATTCACCGAACATCACCGGTTCTGTGTGTACCGGAGCTTCTCGCTGAGTCCGCTCGACCAGCGGATGCTGACGCTTATATACCAGCCGATGACGGGAGCGGCCGCCGCTTCCCTCTATCAGTTCCTTTATTATCAGGTCGCGGAGGGATACAGCGGGTATTCCTCTCTCGACAGCCAGCGCAAGCTGTTCCTCGGTCTCGGCCTCGACATGAACGACGCCGGCCGCCGGGAGCTGGCCGCATGCGCCTCCGTCCTGGAGGCGCTCGGCTTGCTGACGACCTGCCGGCTGTTCCTGCCGGGCCAGGAAGACGTCATGTACGAATACGAGCTGACCGCGCCGCTGTCGCCGTCCGAGTTTTTCCAGAACCAGCATCTGAGCATGCTGCTGCGGGACAAGGTCGGCAAGTACGGCGTCGTGAGCCTTCAGGAGTCGCTGTTCCAGCGGGAGCCGGACGAGCTCGCCCAGCATGAGCTGGTCAAGGAGAACATCTCGATGCCGTTCTACGAGCTGTTCCGACTGAACGCCGCCGTCGATCTGGAGCTGGAGCAGGCTCTCGAGGAAACGTCGCCGGTCCGCAAGGCTCCGGTCCAGCCGGAGCAGCCGAGCGCCGGAATCCAGTACGGCGACCTCATCTACCGGTTTCCGCGGGGATCGGCGAACCGCCCTTATGTGGAGAGGCTGCGGGGAGACCAGGACCGGATGGCCCAGTTGAATTACGTCGCCTACAAATACGGTCTCGGGGCTGCCGACCTCAGCAGGCTGCTGGACGAAGAGGATGTATTCGACGGACGCGGCGAGCTGCAGCTCGACGACCTGCAGCTCAAGGCCGCCCAGATGTACCGGCAGGACCGCAAGCGCGAGAGCGACCGGGCGCGCCAGACCTCGCGGATGCAGGAGGAGACGGAAGCCGAGCAGCCGGAGCACGGCGTGCTCGCGGAGCATTATTTGCCGGTTCCGTCCCAGCTGTCCGGGCGATGCGACATCCAGCAGTACAACATGCTGATGCGCAACGAGCCGCACACCCGCTTCCTGCGCAGGTTTTTCCCCGGCGCCGTGCCGGACTGGATCGAGCGGCAATTCGAGAGGATCGACCTTCACTACAAGCTGCCGGGACCGGTCATCAACGTGCTCGTCCATTATGTCTTCGGGATGAAGGGATCCTCGCGCGTCACGAAAACGTTCATCGAAGCGGTCGCTTCCAACATGCTCGTGCAGCAGGTGGACGAATTCGAGAAGGCGGTCGGCTATGTGAGGGAGCAGATCGAAGTGGAGCGCTCCCGCGAAGCCCAGCAGGCCGGCGCCCCGGGCAGGGGACAGGCTGCTTCCCAGCCGCGGAGCGCCCCGGCTGCCGGAGGCAGAGGCGGATACCGCCGGACCGGGGTCTCGCGCAAGCCGGTGCTGCCGGTCGCGGGGGATGACGCCGCCTCCGCTCCGGAGGTATCGCCGGAGGAGCTGGAAGAGATTTTGCAGCTTGCGCGCAAGCTGGACGGCAAGTAGGCTATGGAGCCCATCGGGCTTTTACGATAAGCGGCAAGCATGAGAGAGAAAGGAGGAGACCGACATGGAATCCCTGAAGGATTTGCTCAAAACGATGCCGGGAGGAGCCCAGATCCGCGCCCGGGCCCAAAAGCAGCTGCAGGAGCTGCTTGACGATCCCGGCGTCCGCAAGCTGAGGGAACAGCATCCCGACATCGACGAAGGCGTGGTGAGGCGCAATTCCAACCTCGTCTACCAATACGTCAAGGAGCATCGCAACTGCTCGGCCTGCCCGGGTCTGGATGAGTGTCCCAACGACTTCCAGGGCCATTATACGCTGCTGTCCGCCGACGGCTCCAGCGGCGAAACCCGACTGATCGACCGGAAGACAGCCTGCCGCAAGTTCATTGCCCGCCGCAACGAGGAGCTGATCCGCAGCCGCATCCGCAGCTTCTATGTCAGCGACAAGGTGCTCGCCAAAGCGTATTCCTTCGAAGACATCGCGAGGAAGGACTCGGCCCGCCTGCCGGCGGTCAAGCAAATTCTTCAATATATCGACCGGACCAAAGAGCAGGGCCTGCAGACGGACGGCCTGTACTTGACCGGCCAGTTCGGAACGGGCAAGACGTTCCTGATGGGCTATATGATGGGAGAGCTGGCGAAGCTCGGCTACTCGGGCGTCATTGTCTACATGCCGGATTTCGTCGAGGATCTCAAGGCCATGTTCGGCGAGCCGGGACGTCTCAAGGAGACGATCGATCTCATGAAGGAAGCCGATATTCTGATCTTCGACGATATCGGCGCCGAGAACTTGAGCCCGTGGGTTCGGGACCATGTCATGGGCTCGATCCTGAACTACCGAATGGAGCGCAAGCCGACCTTCTATACCTCGAACCACGCCCTTGACGATTTGGAGCAGCATTTCAGCTTCACGAGCAAGGACGGGGAGGAATACCACAAGGGCCGCCGGATCATGGACCGGATCCGCCCGTTCGTGGAAGTCATCATGGTCAAGGGAACGAACAAGCGCGGCTCCCGCGGCGCCGCTCCCGGAGCGGAAGCCTGACCACTCTCAGGCCGCAGTGTCCCGATCGAGACATCCGTCTCGCATCGGGACTTTTTTTGTGGAAGCGGATCGTTTGACAGACACCTAATGGTGTCGTATGATCGAAAGGCCACCAAAAGGTGTCCGGTTATCGGTTCAATTGAATGCGTAGGAGAGGGTGTTGTGAGCGAGAACAGCCCGCTGCGGGATGTATATGATGCGATTGCGGACCCGACCAGGCGCAGGCTGATCTCTCTGCTGGCAGAGGCGGAGGAGATGCCGCTTCATGAATTGACGGCTCCGTTCGAGATGGGCCGCACAGCCGTATCCAAGCATTTGGGCATTCTCAAGGAAGCTGGACTCGTGCGCGACCGCAAAGTCGGCAGAGAGACGCGGTTCAGGCTGAATGCCGCTCCGCTGCGAGAGATTCAAGACTGGGTCGCTTTCTACAGCAAGTTCTGGAGTTCGAATATGTCGCGCCTGAGCCGACTATTAGAGGAGGAAGAAGAATGAGCCTAACGTTATCCTTGGATTTTCAGTATACGGCGTCGATCGAGAAGCTTTGGTCCGCCATAACCGATTCCAGCAAGCTTGCCAAGTGGGTCGTCGATATCCACAACGGCCAGCCGATGGAAAATGATTTCAAGCCCGTCGTAGGACATCGGTTCCAGTTCCGCACCCAGCCGTCCGAATGGTGGGATGGAATCATCGAGGGCGAAGTGCTTGTCGTGGACGAACCCGGCATACTGTCCTATACTTGGGCAAGCGGCGGAGAGAAGCACACGGTTACGTGGACACTGCAGGATCTAGGGGACGGAAAGGTCAATCTGCATCTCGAGCAAGTCGGATTCACAAATGCCCAAGGACTCGAAGGCGCTAAATACGGCTGGAGCAAATGGTGCGGAGAGCTCGAGAAGGTATTGGCGCCATAAGCAGTCTCATTTCAAACGGCGAGAGCTTATCGGTCCTGAAGGCTGTATGATCGGGTTCGGCAGCGAAACCTGCTCAACCCGGACCGGGCATAAACCGGCTGCATGCAACCTGCGGCCGGTTTATGTCTGCTTCGGTTCATCGGACAAGCTCCTGCCGTTTCTTGTCATGTACGCATGAATTCGTCTGGTAACGCCGGAAGGAAAGAAAAGAACCATTTGGGAGGGTGTCAACCATGAGCGGATCGAATCAGGAGCACATCGTCATTTCGGGTGCGAGGGAGAACAATCTCAAGGGCGTATCCTTGCGCATTCCCAAGCGGAAGATCACGATCTTCACGGGGGTGTCCGGATCCGGCAAGTCCTCGATCGTTTTCGATACCATCGCCGCAGAATCCCAGCGTCTGCTGAATGAGAACTTCAGCATGTTCGTCCGCAACTTCCTGCCGCGGTTTCCGCAGCCGGACGCAGATGCGATCGAGAACCTCAGCATGGCCGTCATCGTGGATCAGAAGCGGCTCGGCGGCGGCTCCCATTCCACGATGGGCACGATTACCGATATCTCTCCCATTCTCCGTCTTCTCTTCTCCCGAGTGGGACAGCCCTATGTTGGAAAAGCGAACATGTTCTCCTTCAACGATCCGCAAGGCATGTGTCCCGAGTGCAGCGGGCTCGGCCGCAGCCTGTGCGTCGACCTGAGCAAGGCGCTGGACAAGTCGAAGTCGCTGAATGAAGGGGCCATCATGCTGCCCGGCTATGCGGTGAACAGCTGGGATTGGAACATGGTCGTCCAGTCGTGGCCCTTCGACACCGACAAGAAGCTGAGCGATTATTCGGATGAGGACCTGGAGCAGCTGCTGTACGGCAAAGCCAGGAAAGTGAAGATGGATTTCGCGGGCAAGGCGACGAACATTACGGTGGAAGGCGTCATCGAGAAGTTCACGAACAAATACATCAAGCAGGATGTGAAGACGAAGTCGGAGCGCACCCAGCAGGCTGTCGCGCCTTACATCACCGAGGGCGCCTGCTCCAGCTGCCACGGCGCGAGGCTCAGCCAAGCCGCGCTCAACTGCAGGATCAACGGGTACAACATCGCGGAGCTGTCTTCCATAGAGGTCGGCCGTCTCATCGCCGTCATCCGGGAGATCGACGATCCTGCCGCCGCGCCGGTAATCAAATCGCTGTCGGACCGGCTGCAGCATCTGGCCGATATCGGGCTCGACTATTTGACGCTGGACCGGGAGACCGATACGTTGTCCGGCGGCGAGTCGCAGCGCGTCAAGATGGTGAAGCATCTGAGCGGCAGCCTGGTGGATGTCACCTACATCTTCGACGAGCCCAGCGTCGGCTTGCATCCCCGTGACGTGCACCGGCTGAACGGGCTGCTCCAGAAGCTTCGCGACAAGGGCAACACCGTGCTTGTCGTCGAGCATGATCCCGATGTGATCAAGGTCGCGGATCATATTGTCGACGTCGGTCCTCACGCCGGCAGCCGCGGCGGCTCCATCGTGTACGAAGGAAGCTTCCAGAAGCTGCTGGAGTCCGGCACGCTGACCGGCACCCATATGAAGCGGCCGCTCCAGCTGAAGCGCGAATGCAGGCAGCCGTCCGGCAAGCTCCCTATCAAGGAAGCCGCGCTGCACAATCTGCGGAACGTGAGCGTGGATATTCCAACCGGGGTGCTGACCGTCGTTGCGGGTGTCGCCGGCTCGGGCAAGAGCACGCTGATCAACGAGGTGTTCCTCGGCCAGCACCCGGATGCGATCGTCATCGACCAATCGGCGATAGGGGTGTCGACGCGCTCGAATCCCGCGACCTATACAGGCATCATGGACGATGTGCGCAAGGCGTTCGCTACCGCGAACAAGGTGAGCCCAAGCCTGTTCAGCTTCAACTCCAAGGGAGCCTGCGAGAACTGCCAAGGGCTCGGAGTCGTGTACACCGACCTCGGCTACCTCGACGGCGTGAAGCTGCCCTGCGAAGTCTGCGGAGGCGGAAGGTTCAAGGAAGAGGTGCTGACCTACAAGCTGAACGGCAAGTCGATCGCAGAGGTTCTGGAGATGACGGTGGAGCAAGCGCTGGATTTCTTTAAGCTGAAGGAAGTTGTTCGCAAGCTCCAGGCGATGAGCGATGTAGGGCTGAACTATGTTACGCTCGGCCAGCCGCTCAGCACGCTCTCGGGCGGAGAATGCCAGCGCATCAAGCTCGCAAGCGAGCTGCACAAGCAGGGCAGCATCTACGTGATGGACGAGCCGACGACCGGGCTTCATATGTCCGATATCGGACATCTACTGGAGATCATGAACCGTCTCGTGGATGCCGGCAATACCGTCATCGTCATCGAGCACAACCTCGAAGTGATCAGCCAAGCGGATTGGATCATCGATATGGGACCGGACGGCGGCAGCAAGGGCGGCCAGGTCGTGTTCGAGGGCACTCCGGCGCAGATCGTCCAGGCGGAGCAGTCGATCACGGGGAAATACTTGAGGTAAGGAAGCAGGGCAGAGCTTGTGCAGCGGAGTTGAGCCAGCCAACGAGGGAGAGCTGGACGGGCGGGGTATACTCGTCGGAATCGCGAACGAAACGGATGCGGTAAAGGCAAGGACAGCAGAGAGCTGATCTCAGCTGTCCTTTTCCGCATGCGGACCCGATCGGAAGGGTATCAGCGGCAGTTATGGACGCCATAAGGGTTGTTGAAAAATCCGTTGACACCAATGGGAATAGGCTGGTATTATTTGATCCATAAACCAACTAAACAACTAGGAATTATCTCACTTGTTACCGGACGACCGGAACAGGCGGACTTATCTTCCATGAAGGGGTGCTCGTCCATGACAAAGAAAAAGCTTCGCACGCTGCCTGTCCTGTTGCTCTCGGCTTCTCTCGCCTTCACCCTTACCGCCTGCGGCTCCGGCAACAACAGCAAGAATGGAAATGCGGCGTCCGGCAATACCGGCGGCGCGGCCAACGCCGCAGCCAACGACGGCGGCGCCAAGGCAGAGCCCAAAGGGCCTGTCGAGCTGCTCAACGTATCCTACGATCCTACCCGCGAGCTCTATGTGGCGTACAATGCGGCGTTCGCGAAATACTGGAAAGACAAGACAGGCCAGGAAGTCACGGTGAAGCAGTCGCATGGCGGCTCCGGCAAGCAGTCGCTCTCCGTCATCGGCGGCCTCAAGGCCGACGTCGTCACCTTGGCTCTCGGCTACGATATCGACGCCATTGCCGACAAAGGGCTGATCAACAAGGATTGGAGCTCGAAGTACGAGGACAACAGCGCTCCATACACGTCCACGATCGTCTTCCTCGTCCGCAAGGGCAATCCGAAGGGCATCAAGGACTGGAACGATCTCGTGAAGCCGGGCGTGGAGGTCATTACGCCGAATCCGAAAACATCCGGCGGCGCGCGCTGGAACTATTTGGCGGCATGGGGCTACGCCTCCAAGCAGGACGGCGGCGACGAAGCCAAGACGAAGGATTTCATGAAGCAGCTGTTCAAGAACGTTCCGGTGCTCGACTCCGGCGCGCGCGGCGCGACGACGACGTTCACGGAGCGCGGCATCGGCGACGTCCTGCTCGCATGGGAGAACGAGGCCTTCCTGTCCCAGAAGGAGCTGGGGGACAAGTTCGAAATCGTCTATCCTTCGCTCAGCGTGCTTGCGGAGCCTCCGGTAGCCGTCGTCGACAAGGTCGTGGACCAGAAGGGCACCCGCGAGGTCGCCGAGGAATATCTGAAGTATCTGTACAGCGACGAAGGCCAGAAGATCGCCGCCGACAATTTCTACCGTCCGATCAACAAGACGATCGCGGAGCAGTACAAGGACAAATTCAAGGAGCTTGACCTGCTCCAGATCGACAAGGACTTCGGCGGCTGGGCCGAAGCGCAGAAGAAGCATTTCGCCGACGGCGGAACGTTTGACGAAATCTACACGCCGGGATCCAAGTAAAAGGTTCTGGACGATACAGGAGCTGACTTCACATGAAAGGTTCCCGCACTCGGAGCATTTTACCCGGATTCGGATTGTCGATGGGCATCACCGTCTTTTACCTGTGCATCATCGTGCTGATTCCGCTGTCTTGCGTCCTGCTCAAGACGGCGGAGCTCAGCTGGGGGGAATTCTGGTCGACGGTGACCGCTCCCCGCGTCATGGCTTCCTACCGCATCAGCCTGCTGACTTCGCTGGCGGCGGCGGTCATCAACGTCGTGTTCGGCTTCATCGTCGCATGGGTGCTGGTACGCTACTCGTTTCCGGGCCGGAAGTTCCTGGACAGCCTCGTCGACCTGCCGTTCGCGCTTCCGACCGCAGTCGCCGGCATCGCCCTGACGGCCATCTACGCGCCTAACGGCTGGGTCGGCAAATGGCTGGAGCCGCTTGGAATCAAGGTGGCCTTCACGCCTCTGGGCATCACGATCGCCTTGATCTTCATCGGCTTGCCGTTCATCGTCCGCACCGTCCAGCCCGTACTGGAGGATCTCGACGCCGAGGTCGAAGAGGCCGCCGTCATGCTGGGAGCCGGAAGATGGCGCACGATCCTGCGCATCGTGCTGCCGGAGCTGACGCCGGCGCTCCTGACCGGCTTCGCGCTTGCGTTCGCCCGGGGCATCGGCGAATACGGCTCCGTCGTCTTCATCTCCGGCAACATGCCGATGCGCACGGAGATCACTCCGCTGCTGATCATGACGAAGCTGGAGTCGTTCGAGCTGGAGCAGGCAACGGCGATCGCGCTCGTGCTGCTCGTCATCTCGTTCGCCATGCTGCTCGTCATCAATTACATCCAGTGGCGGGCCGGCAGGCGCGCGCTGTCGCGATAGGAGGAATGCCCTGTGGCCGGTACCGTAACTTCCCGATCGTCCGCCAAGGCCGTTGTCCGGGCGAAGCCCGTAAGCGAGCCGAGAGCCGTCAAATGGCTGCTCATCGGCATCGCCTTCGTCTTCCTCGCGCTGATCGTCCTGCTGCCGCTTCTCACCGTCTTCATCGAAGGCATGAAGCGGGGCTGGGATGTGTATATCAGCGCCCTGACTGATCCCGACGCCGTGGCTGCCCTCAAGCTGACGCTGCTCGTAGCCGTCATCGCGGTGCCCTTGAACGCGGTCTTCGGCGTTGCGGCCGCCTGGCTCGTAACCAAGTTCAGCTTCCGCGGCAAAAACCTGCTCGTGACGCTGATCGACCTGCCGTTCTCGGTGTCGCCCGTCATCGCGGGCTTCATCTTCCTGCTGCTCTTCGGCGCCCAAGGTTATCTCGGCCCATGGCTGGATGAGCATAATCTGCAAATCGTATTTGCGACTCCAGGCATCGTGCTCGCGACGATGTTCGTGACCTTTCCTTTTGTGGCCAGAGAGCTGATCCCCCTCATGCAGGCCCAGGGCACGCAGGAGGAGGAAGCGGCCGCCACGCTTGGGGCGAAGGGATTCCGCATCTTCTGGAACGTTACGCTTCCCAACATCAAATGGGGCCTTCTGTACGGCATCGTGCTCTGCAACGCGAGGGCCATGGGAGAGTTCGGCGCCGTATCGGTCGTATCCGGACATATCCGCGGGGAAACGAACACCCTGCCTCTGCATGTGGAAATACTATACAACGAGTATCAGTTCTCGGCATCCTTTGCCGTGGCTTCGCTGCTGATGATGCTGGCGCTGGTGACGCTTGGCGCGAAAAGTCTCGTGGAATGGAAAACCGCGCAGCGGAATAAAGAAACCGTGGAGGGATAACGGATGGCGAAACCTGTGGAATTGGATGAAGCCTGGCTGGAGCGCATCGCCGACCAGGTCAACGGGCTGGAGTACGGAGCGGTGGTCATTACGGTGCATGACGGCCGCATCGTGCAGATCGACCGTACGGAGCGCAAGCGGTTCGATGCCGCCGCCCTTCGGCAGCAGGGTGCCGCCGCGGCTCAGGGGTGAATCCGAGGCAAGACCAATAGGGAACCTGTGAAAAGGACGGGATAGGGGCTGCCCCTATCCCGTCCTTTTTGGTTCACCGGCCGGCTTTGCGCTCGGAGTCTTGCGCGGCAAGCCAGGCGATCGATGCGGATCAGTCGGCGTCATCCCATCCGAGATCCTTCATGCCGGCGCCTGCAGCCAGCATGGCTGCCTTCTTGCGCCTAGAGGCCGCCGGGCTGAGGAAGCCGAACGATGCGGCCGCGATCAGCGCCGCAACCGCGACGGCTCCGGCGCCGATCCAGCTGGTGGCGGCCAGAGAGGAACGCTCGACGATCAAGCCGCCGATGCCCGCTCCTGCAGCCATGGCGAGCTGGAGCACAGAGCTGTTGAGGCTCAGCATCATGCTCGTGGCTCCGGGTGCGAGCGTGATGAGGTGGTACTGCTGGGTCGGTCCCGACGACCAGGCGGACAACGACCACAGCATGAGGAGGGGCAAGATGAGAGCCGCCGAATGGGCGAACAGGGAGATGAGCAGGAGGAAGATCGAGTGGAGGATCATGCCTCCGACCAGCGTGCGGGAGAAGCCCCATCGGTCCGTGCCGAAGCCTCCGAGCTTGGAGCCGATCAAGCTGGCGATGCCGAGCGCGAACAACCCGATGCTCACCCATCTTTCGTTCAGTCCCGTTATATCGAGGAGGAAGGGGGAGATGTAGGTATAGGTGATGGAATAACCGCCGATCCAGAAAAACGTAATGAGCAGGCCGACGGCGATTTTCGGGTCGGCGAGCAGTCTGGCCTGATCCCGCAGCGGAATGGGGCGCTCCCCCTCCGTCCGGGGAATCGCGTAGAGGATGAGGAGGATGGCGAGCAGGCCAAGCAGGCCGATCGCGCCGAACACCAGATGCCAGTCATACGCGGAAGCGGCAAGCCTGCCCAAGGGCACCCCGATGATCAGCGCGGTGCTGAAGCCCATGACGAGCGTCGCGATGGCGCTGCCCTGCTTGTCGGACGGAGCGAGCTTGGAGGCGACGGTCAGAGCGGTGACGATGAAGACGCCGCTGCTCAGCGCCAGAATGATGCGGGAGCCGATCAGCGCTCCGTATCCGGTGAAGGCAAGCGCGGCGAAGTTGCCGGCGGCGAATATGGCGAGGGAATAAATCATGAGCTTTTTGCGGTCCGCCTTGGCCGCCGCGGCGAGCAGGAACGGGGTGCCGAATGCATAAGCCAGGGAGTAGACCGTGATCAGCTGGCCGGCTGCGGCAAGCGACACACCGATGTCGTCCGCCACTTGATCCAGAATCCCGGCGATGATGTATTCCGAAGTGCCGACCAGGAAGCTTACGACGGCAAGCATGTATATTTTCCACTTCCAACTCGTTGACATTCTCTCCAGCTCCTTGATTTTCTTTTATATTTCTAAATATATCGAAATAATAAACGCAAAAGCTCTGCTAAACGAGTTGAACCGAAGAGCACTTCCGCTCTGAAGAACGAAAGCTGGGCTGAAAGTGGCCCGGCAAGAGGTTAGCCGGAACGGAAAGCCATCTCGGCAGGGTAGGCAGCCGCAATAATGAAGCTGTTTTTCCCGGGCCTAAAAGAATAGAGCTTATTATTTCTATAATTATCGAAATATAAGCCGAAAAAAACGATGAATACGATGCGAGCGGTCTATGCGATCGGACAAATGGCTTGCCGGACCAGCCGAAATAGAAGCTGAACCGAATTATTTCTATAAATATCGAAATAATAGCCGCGAAAAACTACTCCAGCAAATAAGGAGCATACTTGCGGGCGACTTCCTTGTTGACGCTGTAATAGATGTAGGTTCCGTCCTTCCGCAGCTGCAGCAGGCCGCTTTCCGTGAGCTGCTTGAGATGATGCGAGAGAGTGGAGCCGGCGACGGATTCGAGCTTGGCGCTGATGTCGGAGCAGCAGAGCGTCCTTTCCTCCATAAGCAGCATGGCGATTTTTATGCGGGTCGGTTCTCCGAGCGCCTTGTAGACTTTGACCGCTTGCTTGACTCCCTCGTTGTCCTCGACCATGTCATCCCCGCCTTTCTTCGATAATTCTAAAAAGATAGAAATAAAGTACCATATTCTGCTGCAAAGTGTAAATAGGCCGATAAAAATGAATACCCTCCTAGCCGGGGCCGGAGGGTTGGATTGGATGTGGGGGTGGAACGGATGCCTAGGAAATGATGTATTTGACAACCACCATGATAATATAGGCAACGGTCATAAAGCCAAGCATGCCGCCGAATCCGACCATAAGATCCATCAGGTCGTCACGCGGTTCCTCGTTCAGATGCTCGCGCGGATCTCTTACATTGACGCTCTCCATTGTTCGCCCTCCTCGCTTCAAGACTCAGGTACCGCCGTCCCGGCCCGGAGGCCGTTATGTATCCGGACAAGACGTTATCGCATCAGCTTGTAATAGTATACCCAACCTGGCGGAGTTATGTAAAGGTGAAATTTGGCTTTTGGAACCGCTGCCGAAAGCGGTGTCCGGCAGCGGCTTACGGGCGCCGGCTCCCTGTGCTACAATAGAGAATACGGCAAAAGGCCAGCGGGGCCGAGCCGCGAAAGGTGGATTGTCCATGGATCCCATCAAGGGGAAGCTAGCGCTCCTTCCCGACCAGCCGGGCTGTTATCTGATGAAGAACGGCGAAGGCACCATCATCTATGTCGGCAAGGCCAAAGTGCTGAAAAATCGTGTCCGTTCCTATTTCAACGGAACCCATAACGGCAAGACGCAGCGTCTCGTCTCGGAAATCCGGGACTTCGAATATATCGTGACGGCAAGCAACATGGAAGCGCTCATTCTGGAGTGCAACCTGATCAAGCAGTATCATCCCCGCTACAACGTGCTTCTGAAGGATGACAAATCCTTTCCTTATATCAAGATTACGAATGAGAAGCATCCGAAGCTGGAGGTTACCCGGCGGATCGTGAAGGACAAGGGCAAATATTTCGGCCCGTATCCGAACGCCTACGCGGCGCAGCAGACCAAGAAGCTGCTGGACCGCTTGTATCCGCTTCGCAAATGCAACACGCTGCCCGACAAAGTGTGCTTGTACTATCATCTCGGCCAGTGCCTCGCGCCCTGCGAATTCACGGTCGAGCAGGAGACGTACGATTCCATGGTGCAGGAGATCGCCCGCTTCCTGAATGGCGGCCAGGACGAGGTCAAGGCGGAGCTGCAGCGCAAAATGCTGGAGGCCGCGGAGTCGATGGAGTTCGAGCGCGCCAAGGAATACCGCGATCAGATCACGGCGATCGATGCCGTCATGGAGAAGCAGAAGATCACGCTCGCCGACGCGCTCGACCGCGACGTGTTCGGTTATGCCACCGACAAGGGGTGGATGTGCGTGCAGATCCTGTATATGCGCAGCGGCAAGCTGATCGAGCGCCATACGACGTCCTTCCCTTATTACGGCGAGGCTTATGACGACTTCATGACGTTCGTCACCCAATACTACAGCGACAATCCGGCTCTGCCGAAGGAAATCCTCTTGCCGGTGCCGCCGGGCGAGCTCCATGCCGGAGCGGCTGCGGAAGAAGGTGCCGCCGGGGAAGCGGCTGGCCGCGGGCGGCAGAGCGGCGCAGGAGAAGCGGAGACATCGGTGCCGGAAGTCGCAGGAAGCGTGGAGGCATCGGTGCCGGCAGCGGACGACGGCGGCGAGCCTGCGGCCGGATCCCATGCGGAGGAGATCCGCTCCTCGCTCCAGAGCTGGCTCAAGGTCAAGGTCCATATCCCGCAGCGCGGGCGCAAGCGCGAGGTCGTCGGCATGGCGGAAGGCAACGCCAAGGTGACGCTCGACGAGAAATTCAAGCTGATCGAGCGCGATGAGGAGCGCAGCGTCAAAGCCGCTTCGGGCTTGGCCGCATCCATCGGCTTGACGACGATCCGGCGCATCGAGGCGTTCGACAACTCCAACATCCAGGGAACCAACCCGGTATCGGCCATGGTCGTTTTCATCGACGGCAAGCCCGACAAGAAGGAGTATCGCAAGTACAAGGTCAGGACCGTCCAAGGGCCGGATGATTACGAGACGATGCGGGAGGTCATCCGCCGGCGGTACGAGAGGGTTCTCAAGGAAGGGCTGGAGCTTCCCGATCTCATCGTGGTGGACGGCGGCAAAGGGCAGATCAGCGCGGCGATCGACATTCTCGAGAACGAGCTCGGCCTGCAGGTTCCGGTATGCGGACTCGTGAAGGATGCCAAGCACAAGACGGCGCAGCTTATGGTCGGCGATCCGCCGGAGCCGGTCATGCTGCCGCGCGACAGCCAGGAATTCTATCTGCTGCAGCGCATCCAGGACGAGGTCCATCGCTTCGCGATCACGTTCCACCGCGAGCAGCGGGGCAAGTCCATGGTCCAATCGACGCTGGACTCCATTCCCGGCATCGGGGAGAAGCGCCGCAAGCAGCTGCTGAAGCATTTCGGCTCCCTCAAGAAGATCCGCGAAGCATCTCCCGAGGAATTCAAGCCGCTCGGCATCGGCTCTGCCCTGGCGGAGCGGATCGTGGCGGCGCTCAAGGAAGAATAGCATACGCCTGCCTCGAGACGGGCAGGACGCAGCAAAAAGCCTGCTTGGCAGCGGCGCCGCTATCGGCGGAGGCTGGCCGAGCAGGCTTTTTTTGATGGCTTTTCCTTGATTGCCTCGCCTGGCCTGCCGGCAGGTTCCCGAGCGCAGGTCCCGGAAAAGGCCGGACGAAGGTCCAGTTCATCCGCCGAATGACGTCATGCTATCATGGTGAAGCGGCAATAGGCTTCGGCAAGCATGGAGGGAAATCATGAACAAAAAATTCGTTCCGATCCTGTTATGGAGCATGGCGGCGGTGTATGTGCTGCTGATGGCGGAGCTGCTCTTCCTGAGGGAGGGGGGCAGCCTGAGAAGCTTCAATCTGATTCCATTCCATACGATCCAGGAATACATCAACGTCGACGGCGGCATGCGCAGGAATGCGGTGGACGTCAACATATGGGGCAACATCCTGATCTTTGTTCCCGCTGGGATCTATGCCATGCTGATCGGCAAGTCGGAATCGTTATGGCCCAGGCTCGCGGCGGTCGCGCTGCTCAGCGCAGCCGTGGAGGCCGGTCAGTATGTTCTGGCCGCAGGGGCGGCCGATATCGACGATGTGATCCTCAACGCGACAGGCGGCTTGATCGGGATCACGATCTATTCCGTCCTGAAGCTGGGATTGAGGAAGCAGGAGCGGGTCAAGCTCTTTCTGTCCCTTTTGTCGGCCGGAGTCGGCGTGCCGGTGCTGATCCTGTCCCTCATCCTGTACGCCGTCAACCGGGTGTGAGCCCAAAGAAAAAAGCAGAGAATCCGTAGATTCCCTGCTTTTTGTTCTGCAGCGTCGACAACAGGAGCCTAACCGGGCGCTATCGGGACGGCGCTCCGCCGCGAGCCGTACCCTTTCATCGCCCAGGCGACGCCGGCAGGAGCGACGATATAGACGACGCCCGCAAGGATATTGGCGCCTCCTCCGATCAGGAAGAGCGAGACCGACATCAGCACGGAGTCCATGATGGCATGGGCGAATACCGCCGTGAAAAATCCGAACCGAAGGAAGATGTATCCGAACAGAAGGCCGAGAATCGTCAGTTCGATCAGCCTCGTCGTAGACGGGTAGATCGGATAGGTCACATGTCCGAGCGCCCAGATGACCGTAGGGATGAGACAGGCGACAAACGGGTTTTTCAGCCACTTCATCAGCAGGCCGATGCCGAACAGCCGGTATACGGCTTCCTCCTGGATGGCCGCGCACCACGCCAGCAGCGGCATCAGCAGCGGAGCGGCCAGGTTGTAAGGCGACTGGGTCACGTCGCTGGTCGACCAGGCTCCGGTGAATGCCGACAGGCCGATCAGGATAACGGTCTGCAGGCCGAGAAGGATGAAGCCGAGCACATAGGCAAGCTTCATGCTGCTCCAAGCGGTCTCTCCGAAGCGGGACTCGCGGGAGGTCAGCCACAGCCGCCTGCCCTGCGCGCGCCATAGTCCATCTCCCGCGACGAGGGAGAAGTAGGCGGATAAAGCGAGCAGGAAGGTGAGGCCCATCGTGATGACGAGCTGGACCTGGACGACGGTCTCGGCGTTGGGCCGCGCTCCATACATGGCCCGGAGGCCGTCGAGCATGTTCAGGTTGTTGATGGCATAAAAGCCGAGGAACACGAGGCTGATCGCCCATCCGCGTCGGAAGGAGCTGTACTTCCTCATGACGATGGAATAGATGACGGCGAGAATGAACAGGATGCCGCTCGGCAGCAGATTGCCCAGCAGCGACAGGCTGGAGGCGATCCGGTCCTGATCCGCCGTGTAGGCGAGGTAATCCTTGGGCACTTCATATCGCGGCGTGAACTCCGCCAGGACGGTCTTGCCGCCAGGCTCCGCTGCGGCGGCGGATGGCGGAGCGGCCTCGATGGTGAGGCGGGCTCGGCCGATCTCTCCTCCCTGCACGGCATATACCGTCTTGTAGCCCGCCGATTCTCCGATCCGCTCCAGCTTGCCGTAGCCAAGCTCGGCGGCTTGCTTGACGGCGAGACGGTCCAGCTCTTCGGCGCTGGGGGCAAGGACGTCCGAGGATTTTCCGGCAGAGGGCTTGAACACCTGCTTCCAGCCGATCACCCGGCCGCTGGCCATGCCGACCTCGACGAACATCTGCCCTTCGGGCAAGGAGAGAGACACCTGCCACGTATCGGTCGGGACGATCTTGCCGGGACCTTCATCGAATTTTTTGGCCAGCTTTTCCTTGCTGAGGTAACCGGTGATGTCCCGGTCGGATTGGTGGACCGTATGAGCGGCGAGAGGCTCGGAGCCGGTCAGCTGCCGGGCGAAAGCCATCGCTGCCTGCTGAGCCTCGTCCTTGGGAACAGGCTTTGCGGAGGCTTCCTCTCCCGACAGCCCTCCCGCGAAGGATGGGACAATCTGCAAAATCAGGAAGATGGCGGCTCCAATGATTCCCGTCCAGAAATACTTTCGATAGCTTTTCTCCAACTCGGAGCTGTTCATGATTGTCCTCCTGACGATGCCTGACTGCAGGGCAAGCTTTTATAACCTTACCACAGCGGCTTTCAAATTATCCATGCCGCGGCAGGGAGAGATCGAGATTTCGCGCAAAAGAAAGAGCAAGGGCAGGATTGCGCCTTGCTGCGCTTGTCCCAGCACTCTTTTCCGTCCCATATCGCCCAGCAAGCTTGGATTGGGACATTGGTAACCCGTCCTCTATCCTATATAATCAAATCCGACCATATAGAACAGCCGAATTTCCAAAAGAATACGGGGGAACCATATAGCTGCCTGGCGCAGCTTGGGGTGAATTCCGTTCCGGCGCAGGCGGCAGCCTGCCGGGAGCGGATAGGGCAGCCGTCATGCCCGAATCCGACAGCTAACCTCGGAGGCTGCTTGACCGGACTCGCAGGGCGCACAGGCACTTGGGTTTCCAGTGCTTTTTTTGTGCTTTTTGAAGCGACGGGGAATGATGCCAGGACTTCGCGAACGGCAGGGATATGGAGGCAAAAGGAGAGTCGCGGGCATGCAATCATGGTCTTCAGTATTCAAGCAAGCTTTCAAATTGTCGCCGCCGCGCATTCTCGTCGCCGGTTTCGCCGTCATGATCGCCATCGGCTCGCTGCTGCTGATGCAGCCGTTCGCGACAGCCGGCGGAGAGGGCACGAGGTGGATCGACGCCCTGTTCACCGCTACTTCGGCGGCCTGCGTCACAGGCCTCGTCGTCGTGGATACCGGCACCCATTATTCGGTGGCAGGCCAGATCATCATTCTGATGCTGATTCAGGTCGGCGGCCTCGGCTTCATGACGATGGCGACGCTGTTCGCCCTCGTGCTGCGCAAGCGCATCTCGCTCAAGGACCGGCTGCTGCTGCAGGAAGCGATGAACCAGAGCTCCATGGAGGGAATCGTCCGGCTGATCCGCAAGGTGCTGCTGTATTCCCTCGTCGTCGAGGCGGCGGGAGCGCTGCTGTACGCGATCCGCTTCGCGGCGGACATGCCGCTCGGCCGCGCCGTGTACTTCGGCATCTTCCACGGCATATCCATGTTCAACAACGCCGGCTTCGACATCTTCGGCGACTATCGGAGCCTTACCGGCTATGTGTCGGATCCGCTCGTCAATATCGTGACGATGGTGCTTATCGTTACCGGCGGCCTAGGATTCATCGTGCTGTCCGATCTGATGGAATGGAGGACAAACCGCAGGTTCTCCCTCCATTCCAAAGTGGTCCTGCTGGCCACGGGCAGCCTGATCGTCATCGGAGCGGTCGTCATCTTCATCTTCGAATATTCCAACGCCAAGACTATGGAGCCGCTCGGCTTCGGAGGCAAGGTGCTCTCGGCCTTCTTCCAATCCGTCACGACGCGCACGGCGGGGGCCAACACGCTCGATATCGGGGCCATGCGCCAGGCGAGCCTGTTCTTCATGATCATCCTCATGTTCATCGGGGCCTCGCCGGGCTCGACGGGCGGCGGCATCAAGACGACGACGTTCATGACGCTCGTCGCCGCGATGGGCGCGATGATCCGCGGCAGGGAGGACATCGTCCTCTTCCGCTACCGGCTGGCCAAGGAGCGCATCATGAAGGCTCTGACGATCACGATGCTGTCGCTTGCGCTCGTGCTCGTCGTGACGATGGTGCTCTGCACTGTCGAGGACCGCGATTTCCTGCGGATCCTGTTCGAGACGGTATCGGCATTCGGCACCGTCGGGCTCAGCACGGGCATCACGACCAGCCTCAAGGATGTCAGCAAGCTGCTGCTCAGCCTGACGATGTTCGCCGGCAGGCTCGGGCCGCTGACGATGGCCTACGCGCTGAGACCGAAGCAAGGCAAGGAATTATATAAAAATCCAGAAGGCAAGATTATCATCGGATAGGAAAGGAAATAAAGAGACACAATGGGAAAGGGTTCAAAAGGAGAGCAATACTGCGTCATCGGACTGGGGCGATTCGGCTCCAGCCTGGCCAAGGAGCTCATGCAGCTCGGCTACGAGGTGCTCGGCATCGATCGCAGCGAGGAGCTGGTGGACGATATGAGCGCCGTGCTCACCCATACGCTGTGCGCCGACGCGACGGACGAGGATGCGCTGCGAGCGATCGGGATCCGCAACTTCGACTGCTGCATCGTGGCCATCGGGGGAGACATCCAGTCGAGCATCATGGCGGCGATTCTGGTCAAGGATTCCGGAGTCGGCAAGGTCGTCGTGAAGGCGGTGTCGGAGCTGCACGGCCGGGTGCTGGACAAGCTTGGCGTCGACAGGGTCATCTATCCGGAGCGGGATATGGGCATCAGGGTCGCCCATCAGCTCGTATCGCCCAATCTGCTCGACTATATTGAGCTGTCGTCCGAATACGCCGTCGCGGAGCTGGCTGTTCCGGGCTGCCTCAACGGCAAGGCGCTGTCCGAGATCGACACCCGCCAGCGCTACGGCTGCAGCATCGTTGCCATCAACAAGCCCAAGGGCATCATCATCGCTCCCCAGGCGGATTCCGTCCTGGAAGAGAAGGATGTCATGGTCGTCATCGGAACGAACGAGGGCATCGAGCAGTTTGAAAACGCGGTGAGCCGCGGCTGACAACAGCCGTGGAGGCGATGGGCGGGCCGGCCGGCGTTGGGGCGGCCCGCTCCAGGCATACGCATAGAAAGAAAGGCAGGAGGCGCGTCAGTCGACGCGGACTCCTGCCTGTTTGGTTTCAGCGGCCCTCTGCTGCATGGCCTTCAAGCTTGCCACCGGCGAAGCCGAGCGGCGGAAGTAGTTCGCGGCCGCCTCGCGGATCCAGTCTCTGACCGCAGGCTCGAGCCGGGCCGGATCGCCGTGGATGAGCGAGGTGGTCCGCTTGGTCTGCTCCAGCTCCAGCACAGGGACGACCATGAGGTCGTTGTCCGCCAGCATCTGCTGCCGGATATAGGAATGCGGCAGCAGCGTCGCGGCTCCGCATGTGTGGAGCAGCCTCAGGATAGCTTCGAACGAATCGATTTCCATTTTGACGTCGGGATGCAGCCTGTGGGTGTCAAACAGCTCGTCGGTCAGGTTCCGGTACCAGGTTCCTTTGGAGAAGAGGATCATCGGCAGCCCGCTGAGCGTCCGGATCGCCAGCTTGCCGTTCTCGGTGAGCAGATGGCAGCGGGGAAGCACCAGCTCCAGATGGTCGTCGAACAGAGGGACGCAGTGCAGCTGCGGGTCGTCGATGACGGATGCCACCAGGCCGAGATCGATTTTTTTGTCCCGGACGAACGATACGATCTCATGGGTCTTGCCCGTGACGGCCTTGATGTCGATCTCGGGATGGCTGGCGGTCAGCGCCTGGATGAGATCCGGCAGCGTCGTCTGCAGTGTCGTCAGGCTGGCCCCGATCGTCAGGCTGGAGCGATGAGTCTGCTTGAACTCGCCCAAGGTGCTCATATATTTGCGGTGCAGCTGGCGGGCCTGGAGCGCGTAGTCGTAGGTCAGCTCGCCGATGCGCGTCAGCTCCAGCCTCCGTCCGACGCGGCGGAACAGCTGCGCGCCGAGCTCCTGCTCGAGCTTGGCGATCTTCCGCGACAGCGCCGGCTGGGACAGGTTGAGCAGCGCCGAGGCTTTGTTCATGCTGGACTGCTCGACTACGGCGGCGAATACGTTGAGATCTTCGTTGAGCATTTCCGGCAGCCTCCGTTCCTTCCGAAGAGAATGGTCGAGCAGACAGCAACCGGGATCTTCCGGATGCCGGCAGCTTCCCCAAGGGGAGCTGCCGCCTCATGGCTTCAGCTCTTATGCAAATAGGTTATAACATTGTATAAGGAATAAACAATATCTTTATAAGGAAAAAAAGAGTACGATGGAAACTGTGGCTAAACTGTGACCGGAAAAAGCAGGGGAAAGCTGTCGGGATTTGTTGACGCTCCCATGCACGGGCTGTAAAATGGATAAGGTTTGCACAAAATTCGACCGATGATGACTGGAAATCAAACGGCTGGAAAGGAGAACGCTTTATTTATGAATGGTAACTCGTACTTAACGCGCAAGATTCACTCGCTGCTCGGGGTGATTCCGCTCGGCCTGTTCCTCGTTGAGCATGCCATCACCAACTACTCGGCGTTCGAAGACGGACCTGAGGGCTTTAACGACAGCGTCGGCTTCCTGAACGGACTGCCCCTTGTTCTCTTCCTGGAGATCTTCGGCATATTCCTGCCGCTCCTCTTCCATGGAGTATACGGCTTGTATGTCGCCTACCAATCGAACTGGAACAACTCCCGCTTCAAGTACGGGCGCAACTGGGCGTTCACGGCGCAGCGCGTCACTGGCGTGATCACGTTCATCTTCGTCATCTGGCATGTCTTCGAGACCCGATTCCAGGTCGCCCTCGGCAACCTGACGCATGAGGAGCTCGGCGCACGGATGCACGAGATCTTCACGAATCCGGTCTACATCGTGCTCTATGCCATCGGTGTCCTCTCCGCTGTCTTCCACTTCGCGAACGGCATGTGGTCGTTCCTCGTCAGCTGGGGCATCACGGTCGGCCCGCGCGCGCAACGCGTCTCGGCCTATATCTGGATGGGCGTGTTCGTGATCGTATCGGCTCTGTTCCTGCTTTCCATCGTGGCCTTCACGGGCAGCGACTTCGCCGAATCGGCATCCGCCGTACGTACCTGGATCGGTTAATACGACAGACAAGGAGGACCTCATAGTCATGGCTAAAAACAACATTATCGTCGTCGGCGGCGGACTCGCCGGCCTGATGGCTACAATCAAGGCGGCCGAGGCGGGCGTGCACGTCAACCTGTTCTCGCTCGTGCCGGTCAAGCGCTCCCACTCCGTGTGCGCGCAAGGCGGCATCAACGGGGCCGTCAATACAAAGGGCGAAGGGGACTCCCCTTGGGAGCACTTCGACGACACCGTCTACGGAGGCGACTTCCTCGCCAACCAGCCGCCTGTCAAGGCGATGTGCGAAGCGGCGCCCGGCATCATCCACCTGATGGACCGGATGGGCGTCATGTTCAGCCGCACGCCGGAAGGCCTGCTGGACTTCCGCCGCTTCGGCGGCACGCAGTACCACCGCACGGCGTTCGCCGGCGCGACGACAGGCCAGCAGCTGCTGTACGCGCTGGACGAGCAAGTGCGCCGCTGGGAGGCCGCCGGCCTCGTCAGCAAGCATGAGCATTTCGAGTTCATGGGAGCGGTCGTGGACGAGGACGGCGTCTGCCGCGGCATCACCGGCCAGGACCTGCGCACGATGGAGGTCCATTCCTTCCGCGCCGACGCGGTCATCCTGGCGACAGGCGGCCCCGGCATCATTTTCGGCAAGACGACCAACTCGGTCATCAATACGGGCACGGCAGCCAGCGCGGTGTACCAGCAAGGCGTCCACTACGCCAACGGCGAGATGATCCAGATCCACCCGACGGCCATTCCGGGCGACGACAAAAACCGCCTCATGTCCGAATCGGCGCGCGGCGAAGGCGGCCGCATCTGGACGTACAAGGACGGCAAGCCTTGGTACTTCCTCGAGGAGAAATACCCGGCTTACGGCAACCTCGTGCCGCGCGACATCGCGACCCGCGAGATCTTCTCCGTATGCGTCGACCAGAAGCTCGGCATCAATGGCGAGAACATGGTCTACCTCGATCTCTCCCATAAGGATCCGAAGGAGCTTGACGTCAAGCTCGGCGGCATCATCGAGATCTACGAGAAGTTCGTCGGCGACGATCCGCGCAAGCTGCCGATGAAGATCTTCCCGGCGGTCCACTATTCGATGGGCGGCATGTGGGTCGACTACAACCAGATGACCAACATCCCCGGCCTGTTCGCCTGCGGCGAATGCGAGTACCAGTACCATGGAGCGAACCGTCTCGGCGCGAACTCCCTGCTGTCCGCCATTTTCGGCGGCATGGTGACGGGACCTAAGGCTGTGGAATATATCAAAGGACTTAAGAAGTCCGCGGAAGACGTGTCTTCCAGCATCTTCGACCGCGAAGTGAAGCTGCGCACGGACAAGTACGAGTCCATCCTCAAGATGGACGGCACGGAGAACGCCTACGTGCTGGCCAAGGAGCTCGGCGAGTGGATGACGAACAACATGACCGTCGTCCGCTACAACGACCGTCTGGAGCAGACGATCCAGAAGATCAAGGAGCTCAAGCAGCGCTACACCAACATCAACATCAACGATACGGCCCGCTGGAACAACGCCGGCGTCGCCTTCACCCGCCAGCTGTGGAACATGCTGGAGCTGTCCGAGGCGATGACCAAGGGCGCGCTGCTCCGCGACGAGAGCCGCGGCGCGCACTACAAGCCGGAGTTCCCGGAACGGGACGACGAGAAGTTCCTGAAGACGACCATCGCGAAATTCACGCCGGAAGGCCCGGAAATTTCGTACGAGGAAGTCGACACTTCGCTCATTACGCCGCGTAAGCGCGACTACTCGAGCAACAAGCACTAAGGAGGAGGGAGAACGACAATGGCAACCGAAACAGCTACCAAGACCGGTAAAATGGTCAAGTTCATTATTACCCGTCAGGATTCGCCGGATGCGGCTCCTTATACCGAAGAGTTTGAGGTTCCGTACCGCCCGAACATGAACGTCATCAGCGCCCTGATGGAAATTCAGCGCAATCCGGTGAAAGCCGACGGCGCGTCCACGACTCCGGTATGCTGGGAGTCGAACTGCCTCGAGGAAGTATGCGGAGCCTGCTCCATGGTCATCAACGGCAAGCCGCGCCAGGCGTGCAGCTCCCTGGTCGACAAGCTGGAGCAGCCGGTGCGCGTCGCTCCGATGAGCACGTTCCCGGTCGTACGCGACCTCGTCATCAACCGCGAGCGCATGTTCAACGCCCTCAAGCGCGTCAAGGCATGGATTCCGATCGACGGAACCTACGATCTCGGCCCGGGACCACGGATGGCGGAGACGAAGCGCCAATGGGCTTACGAGCTGTCCAAGTGCATGACTTGCGGCGTCTGCCTTGAGGCTTGCCCGAACGTCAACGACCGCTCCAGCTTCATCGGACCGGCGGCGATTTCCCAGGTTCGCCTGTTCAACGCCCATCCTACGGGCGAGATGAACAAGGCCGAGCGCCTGGAGACGCTGATGGACGACGGCGGCATCGAAGGCTGCGGCAACTCGCAGAACTGCGCGCGCTCCTGTCCGAAGGGCATTCCGCTCACGACGTCGATCGCCGCGATCAACCGCGACACGACGGTGCAGCTGTTCAAAAACTTCCTGGGCGTGTAATCGCCCCGCATTACGAAGACCCCGTACCGGCTCGGTACGGGGTCTTTTTTGTTCCTTTCAGTCTGGTTGGAGCTTCTGGTCTGGCTAGAACCGCTCATTTCGTTCCGGCCGATGCAACATTCCCGTCAGAGGCGCTTATACGGGAGCCGGCGCTCCGAGAAGCTTGGCGACATGGCTCTCGATCTTCTCCGGCTTGTCGGTCGGCGCGAAGCGCTTCACGATGCGGCCTTCCTGGTCGACCAGGAACTTGGTGAAATTCCACTTGATCGCCTTGGACCCGAGGAAACCTCTGGCGTTGTCGGTCAGATAACGGAAGAGAGGATGGGCGCCGCTGCCGTTGACGTCGACTTTGGCGAACAGCGGAAACGTCACGCCGAAGTTGATCTTGCATGCTTCCTGGATCTGGTCGTTGTCGCCGGGCTCCTGGTTGGCGAACTGCCCGCATGGAAAGCCGAGAACGGCAAGCCCCTTGTCCCCGTATGTCTGATGAAGCTTCTCCAGTCCGTCGAACTGAGGCGCCAGGCCGCACTTGGTCGCGGTATTGACGATCAGCAGCACCTGGCCCCGGTACCGCTCCAAGGTTTCTTTGGCGCCGCGCGCCGTCTCGACTTCAATATCATAAATAGACATCGGTTTCGCCTCCATCTTCATCGCTTTAATTAGATTGTATGCAATTTAAATTCTGTTGTCAACATCGCTTTCCCCAATCGCTCCAAGGATGAAACAAGCGGCCCTTTCCTGAAGAGGAAGGGCCGCTTGGCCGAGCCCGCGATCGGATGTGCAGGCGTTGGAGAAATGGCTACGGAGCGGAGGTATCCGACAAGGCCGCCCGGATGAATTGCAAGGAATTGTCCAGCCTGGCCGTGTCGCTGCGGATGCCGGCAATGAAGCGGCCGCCCTCCAGGCCCATGCTTTTGACGAGAGGGCTGTCCGTGACATCGACGCCGTACACATGCTTTTCGTTCGGAGTATCCTGCGCGGCCGCGCTCAAAGCGCGGCTGTCGTTGTATTCGGAGCCAAGCTCGTCCTTATGGGTCTCCAGAGGGAGAAGGGCGTTCTGGGAAGCCAGCTTGTCGAAGCTTGCGCGATCCATCAAGTAAACGTCGTCCTTGTTCGTGATGAGGTCGAGAACGCTCTTCTGGACCATGGCCATGTCCTGCCCGGACATGGGTTCGGCCGGTACGTAGGTGAGATGGACGATCACTCGCTTCCAATCCGGGAACCGGCTCACGAGCTGCTGCTCAGCCGTCTTCACGTCGCTTCCGGCAGGCGAGCCGAATTCGCCGAAATAGGAGAGAGCCAGGGCGGCGGGAGGAAGCTTGGCCAGCTCGGCCTGCTCCTCCTTATGGTTCAGGTAAGCATTGATGCCGTACACGACGGCGGCGATCAGCACGATCGCGCCAAGCAAGTGAAACTTATAATAGCTGAAGAAGTGGTCCACCTTCTGGGCGGATCCAGCCATTCCCTTGTATTTCCCGTACGCCTTCTTGTTGTACTCCTCCCGCGCCGTCGCTTCCTCGTGCTCCAGAATCGCCCGGTACGCCGCATTGATCGTCTCGAGGCTCGGAGATCCGGCCGCTTCGCCGTCCCCGGCGCGGCCTTGCTGGCTGCGCGCCCTGCGCAGCAGCAAGGAGTACTTCTTCTCGACTTCTTCCTTGGAAGCGTTGTCGGGCAGCCCCAAGTCCCGGTATGCCTGCTTGATCGTATCCATGCCTCACCCTCACTGTCCGCTATTGATGTCCCTACTAGTATAAGCCCCTGCAGGTACGGATTTCCACCATCGAGCGGAACTGGAGGAGATCGTCATGGAGCCGGAAACGGCAAAAAAGCCGCCCGTCGGGCGGCCGGATGGCACGGAACGCTACATCCAATGCTCTCCCCAGTCCTGAATGGACTCGATGACAGGCTGCAGATGATGTCCTTTGTCGGTCAGCTCATATTCAATCCGTACAGGCATCTCCGGGTAAACCTTGCGGTTCACGATTTGAGCCTGTTCGAGTTCCTTCATCCGATCGGTCAGCATCTTGTCGCTCATCTCCGGAATCTGTTCCTTGATTTCCTTAAACCGCTTGGGCCCGCCGAGCAGCACCCGGATGATAAGGCCCGTCCACTTTTTCCCAAGCAGCTCGATGGCGGCTTCGTACTTGGGACACATGGTGGAGTAGTCCATTCTTATCACTCCTTCTTGTGCTCCCATTGTACCATATAAACTAAGGAAATGTAAGCGACTGTCCCAAATTAAATTAATTAAATATATTAACTTGACTAAAGTTAGTTAATGATTTATGATAAGTCCAGTAAAGCAACGGACGAATACATTCTATGAAAAGGCGGGATTCATTATGTTCGATACAGGCATTCTTATCTTGAGGGTTGTAGCGGGGCTGCTGTTCGCGGCGCATGGCACGCAGAAGCTGTTCGGCTGGTTCGGAGGCTACGGGATCAAGGGAACGGCAGGCTGGCTGGAGTCGCTCGGCGCCAAGCCCGGCGTGCTGATGGCGGTGCTGGCGGGACTCTCGGAGCTGCTGGGAGGACTGCTGCTGGCGCTTGGACTGTGGGTGTGGATCGCCGCGGCGCTGATCATCATCCCGATGCTTGTCGCGATCGCGAAAGTCCATGGGGCGAACGGCATCTGGGCGACGTCCAACGGCTACGAGTACAATCTGATTCTCATCGCGATCGCGCTTGCTGTCGCGTTCACCGGCGCAGGAGCCTATTCCATCGACGCTGTCTTGAGCTGATCATCATCCGCATGGCCTCTTCTCGCCCGGCAGCCGCTTCGGCTGGCGCTGGCAGGAAGAGGCTTTTTTGTCCTGAAATGCCGGAACGCATCCGCAACTTTTCCAGCCCTGCTGCGTCTTTGGACTAGAACGGACAAAAAAACGATTTGCCGGACCGAAGCGGTCCTGTATAATAGACAGACATTTGACGGGGGTGCCCCGTCAGAAAGCGAGGTGCGGTGATGGCAGACGACTGGGGCTTCTTCGAACGCCAATCCGAGGACAAGGAATTGATGAGGATCCTTGTCAATTGCGCCTGGAAACAGGATGCGCACCCGCCGGGCTTGAACCAGCTGTTGTCGATTACAATCAACCTCTACTCCATCCGCAGCCGGCACAAGAACAAGGAAAGCATGATATCCGAGCTGGAGAGGATGGAGCATGAGCTGGAAGAGGCCGTGCAAGCGGGAGGGAATTCCGTCTATATCGGACGCATCAATACGCCGAGAAGGCTTGAATATTATTATTACATGGAGAGCGGAGCCTCGCTGGAGCCGCTGCAGAAGATATTGTCGTCCAGAAGCGGCAGCAGGCTGATGCATTACGTCAAGCCGGATTCCGACTGGGAGTTTTACCGGTATTTGCTGCCGGACACGCTCGAGGAGCTGTTCATCCACAATGCTCAAATGGTGTACGCGCTGCTGAACCGGGGGGATGATATCCGGAGGCCGCGCAATGTGTATCATTGGCTGCTCTTCCGCGATCATGACGGACGCAAGCTGATGCGCATGAAGCTGGAGACGATGGGGTACCGGATCGAAGAAGGCAAGAGCGGGGAGCCGGAGCCCGAATATCCGTATCCTCTCGTCATCAGCCGCTTCGAGGACGTCAGGCTGGAGACCGTCAACGGACGGGTCGACGAGCTGTACCGAATGATCGGGGCGGGCGGCGGCAAATACGACGGCTGGGGATCGGTCATGAAGCTTACCGCGTCCTACCGGATCAAGGCTTGGTGGAAAAAGTGGCTCGGCTCGTTCTCGGCCGCTTGCCGTCCCAAAAGCTGAAGATGCGGAAGGCGGCGTCAGTTGCCGTCCCAAAAGCTGAAGATGCGGAAGGCGGCGTCAGTTGCCGTCTGGCCTACAGCTTGATCACGACGTGGCCTGCCAGAAGGCAGGCAAAAGCGAGCCATTGCAGCCTTGTCAGGCGTTCCCGGTACAGCAGGATCGAGCCGGCCGCCACGACAAGGCTGTTTGTCGCGAAGATGGGAGCGGCTATGCCGGCTTTGCCCGTTTCGATCGCCCAGGCATAGAGCTGGAGTCCGCCATAGGAGAACAATCCCGCGAGCAGGCCGAGACGGAGGCCGACGCTCCAGCCATCGGCGGAGGATTGCGGGACTGCGCCGCCGATCTTCTGGCCGGAGCGCTCCTTGAGGGCGGCTGCCGCAAACCAGAGCAGCGATAGGAAGTAGCCGGTCAAGAGAACGGAGGAGGAGGGCAAGCCGAGCTCGCTCGTCGCCTTCAAGCCTCCGTTGCGGAAGGTGAACAGGACGACGGCCGCTCCCGTATACAGGAACCAGCGCCGGTCCCCGATCGAGAGCGGCTCCGCGCGGCGCAGGGCGATCAGGACAGCGGCTGCCAGCAGCAGGACGATTCCGGCCGCTTCCCATCCACCAAGCGGCTCGCCGTATATCCATACCGACATCGCCACGACAAGGACGATGTTGAGGTTCGTAATCGGCGAGGTGAGACTGGCCGGTCCGTAGCGCAGCGCCTGCATGAACACGACGTTGCCCCAGGCGGAGCCGGCTCCGACAACCGCTCCTGCGAGCCAGGCCTTCCAGCCGAGCACGGCCGTCCAGCTTCCGTCCGCCAGACATTGGAAGAGAAAGCCGGCCGTTCCTGTCGCGTACAATCCCAATAGGAGGGAGGTATTGCTCCCGCCGCGCATTTGGGACACTTTCATCCACCAGCCGGCGAAGCCGAACACGGCGGCGCTGCCGATCGAGATCAGAAGCCATACAGCAGGGTCTGTCATTAGGGTCGGCGCTCCTTTGCGGCCTGGATTGGAGGGGGATGGGCAATCTGTTACACAAATGAAATATTCCTGTCACGCCTTTATTACAATCAGGGGTTAAGATAGTGACATGACCCCCTTTTAATAAATATACTTGGGACCTTCCTTACGGAGGGTCCACTTTTTTTGCCCATATATAGAATGATGGGGTGAAATGGCATGGAAAAACAACTGCAATCCGCCATGCGGAGCCTCATCGCCGGACTCCTCCTTGCCGCTCCAAAAAAAGAGCCCAGAGGGCTCTCGGATCGAGAGGGGAACATCAATGAAGCTTGACCCCTGCTCAGAAGGCGCTTGGATGCGGTTCCGTTGAAGGCTCTTCGAACGGCTGCACGGCTGAACGGAACGGCTGGCGCTCATCCCCGTCTTCTCAAAGAGGCACCGCCACCGGCTGCTTCTGCCGATAGAAGAACCATTCCCGGAACCCGATCGATCTCAGCAGGGCGCGGACTTCCTCGAAGTCGTCCCCGACCCGCGCGGGCACATGGGAATCCGAGCCGAAGCTGCATGTGACCCCGAAGTAACGGGCTCTTTCCAGGATTTCGTTGGACGGGTACCAGCCGCCGACCGTTTTCGTTTTGCCGGAGGTGTTGATCTCGATCGACGCCCCGCTTCCGGCGATGGCCTGCAGAGCCAAGTCGATGCTCTCGGAAGCCGGGATGTCGGAGAACGCGGGATAATATCCCTTCATCGCGTCGATATGGCCGAGCACCTGGAACATGCCGCTGACGGCCGATTGCCTGATCAGCTCATAATACTCGCGCTTCTGCTCGGCCTGCGCCGATTGCGACAGTCCCTTCCAGCGGGTTTTGTTGAAGATGCTTTTGCCTGACGTGAAATGGACCGAGCCGATGATATAGTCGAACGGATAGGTCTCGTAAGCCTTGCGGTATGTATCGGCATGCTCCGGAAAGAAATCCGACTCCATGCCCAGCAGCACTTCGATCCTGCCTTCGTATTTGGCCTTCAGGGCCAGCACCTCCTCGACGTAGCCCGCCAGAGAGCTGCGGGCCATCGCAATGCCCGGCTGCGGATGGTCTTCTTCGCTGCCGAAGTAGGGGGAATGGTCGGAGATGCCGATCGCGCCGATTCCGGCGTCGATCGCGGCGCGGATATAGTCCTCGATGCTTCCTTCGGCATGGCCGCAGCGGCTGTGGTGGGTGTGCAGGTCGAATTTCATCGGATCGGTTCCTCCTCAGGCTCATTTATGGTTCTAGGCAAATCCTTTTGTACGGAAGGCCGGCTACTCGCTGCTGATGAACTGCGCTTCGGGCATGCCCTTGAGATCGCTCAGGAACTGCTGCATGGCGGAGTTCAAATATCTTCCGGACTTGTAGACGACGCCGATCGGATGGGTGACCTCCAGCTCCGTCACCCGGATCATCCGCAGCGTGCCTGCCCGGAGCTCGTTGGCGATGGACAGGTTGGAGACGATAGCGGCTCCGAGGTTGATTTCGACCATCCGCTTGACCTCCTCGCTGCTGGACAGCTCCATCACGATGTTGGGGTTGATGCCGTTCTTGGAGAAGATGCGGTCGACGAAGCGCCTGCCGAGCGTATCGGGAGACAGCATGATCAGCGGGATATCCTTCAACTTGTCGATGGAGGCATGCTTGAACTCGGCCAACGGATGCGCAGGGGATACGACGAGCTCGAAAGTATCATAGTACAGAGCCGATGTCTGCAGATTCGGATTCTTCTCGGACAGATAGGTGATCCCGAGATCGACGCTGCCCTTCTCGACGCTGGCCATGACCTGCGAGGACGGCATCGAATGGATCGTCGTCTTGATCAGCGGGAACTGGTTCTGGAAGTAGGACAGCACCCGGGGCAGAATCTGGATGGCGATGGAGCTCGTCGTCCCGAGCACGATATGGCCCTGCGGAATATGGTTCAGGTCGGACAGCTTCTGCTTCAGCTCTTCGACGATGGACAGGATGCGCACGGCATGGTCGAGGAACACCTGTCCCCGGTCCGTCAGCGTCACAGGCTGGTTGCGGTCTACCAGCACCGTCTTGAATTCCTCCTCCAGGCTCTTGATCTGGGCCGATACGGCCGGCTGAGTCAAGTTGAGCTGCTCCCCTGCTTTGCGGAAGCTCATCGTCTTAGAGATGGTGAGCAGCGTTTCGAGCTGGCTGATATTCAGAGGTTTCCCTCCTTTTGATAAGAGTTTTTTATCATTTCTTCTTAGTATATAGAAGAGAGCAGGGCGGGTAAAGCTTCCGGAAATTTACAATAAGTAGAAAAACAGCCCTCGCTCCTCCAGCAGGAAAAGGTATCCGGACGGCGAAGCTGTTGCATACGGCCGCCCGCCCGGAGCCGAATCAGAGGAGGATTGCATTCCTTATGGACAAAAAGGCTGTCAGGGGCTGGATCTTGTACGATTGGGCCAACTCCGCGTTCGCTACGACGATGATTGCGGCAGTCATGCCGGTATACTACGACCAGGTCGCGGGAAAAGGCCTTGAAGGCTCGCTGGCCTCCGTCTACTGGGCCAACACCCAGAGCATCGCCATGCTGTTCGTCGCCCTGCTGTCGCCGCTCGCTGGGGCTGCGGCCGACCTGCTCGGCTCCAAGCTGCGGTTCCTTATCGCCTTCACCCTGCTCGGCGCCGTTCCGAGCTCGCTGATGGCTTTTGCCGGGGAAGGAGACTGGTTCCTCGCTTCCTGCCTGCTCATTCTCGGCATCATCGGCTTCACGACCGGCGGCACCTTCTATGACGCTCTTCTGCGCGACGGCATACCGGAAAATGACCGCCACAAGGTAAGCGCTCAAGGCTATGCGATGGGTTACGCGGGCGGAGGGCTGCTGCTCGCCGCCAATATCCTCATGATCCAGAAGCCGGAGTGGTTCGGATTCGCGGATTCGACGGCCGCCACCAAAGCCTCGTTCGTGACGGTCGGCATCTGGTGGCTGCTGTTCTCGCTGCCGCTCTTCCTGAACTGGAAGGAGCCGCGCCCGGATCGGGCGTCCGGTCCGGCGCTGAGGAGGGTAGGCCGGACGGCCTGGCAATCCATGCGGCGCCTCGGCGGAACGCTGCGCTCGCTGAAGAGGTATCCCGAGCTTCTCAAATACATGATCGCCTTCTGGTTTTTCAACGACGGCATCAGCACGGTCATCGTCATGGCGACGATCTACGGCTCCAGCATCGGCATCGAATCGAGCGACCTCATCCTGGCTCTGCTGATTACCCAGTTCACAGGCTTGCCGGCGACGCTGCTGTTCGGGCGGCTGGTATCCCGATTCGGCGCCAAGCGGATGCTGATGTACTCGCTGGCTGTGTATCTGGTCATCGTCGTGCTCGGCTACTTCATGACGAACCAGCTGCATTTCTACATCCTGGCGTTCATGGTCGGCCTTGTCCAGGGCGGCAGCCAGTCGGCCGCGCGCTCGCTGTACGCGGGACTTCTTCCGGCAGGCAGATCCGGCGAATGGTTCGGATTCCTCGCCCTTTCCAGCAAGTTCACCTCCATGCTCGGCCCGCTCGTCTTCTCCATTGTCGGCACGCTGACAGGCTCGACCCGGACGGCGATCCTGTCGGTGGCCGCTTTCTTCCTGATCGGAATGGTCCTGCTGTCGCTGGTCGACTTCGTCAAGGGAGCGCTGCAAGCGGAGCAGGCGGAGCTTCCGGGCGCCGCGGCAGGCGGCAGCGGCTTCGGAGCCTAGTTCTGCGGGGCAGCGGCCGTCCTCCCTCATCATTCCCGAAAACAGCAAACCCCTTGCACCGGCCGCGCTTCGCAGCCGCTCATGCAAGGGGTTTGCTTCGTCTTCGGGGACCGGCCGCTCTCATTACAGCCACTCTTTCTTGCGGAACAGGAACAGCATGCCGCCGCCCAGCATGAGCATGAAGCCCATGATGAGGTAGAAGCCGTAATAGAAATGCTCTCCCGGCAGATGGGAGAAGTTCATGCCGTAGATGCCGGTGATGAACGTCAGAGGCATGAAAATCGTCGTCAGCGCCGTGAACACGCGCATGATCTCGTTGGCGCGGCTGGACAGGCTGGACTGGTAAGCCTCGCGCAAGTTCGCCATGAGGTCGCGGTACGTGTCGAACGTCTCGGTGATCTTGACCGCATTCTCGTAGATGTCGCTGAAGTACTTCTGCAGCTGGTCGTCGATGAGGCGAAGATCCTTTTTGTTCAGCGTGGCGATGACGTCGCGCTGAGGGCCGAGCACCTTCTTGAGCCAGAGAATCTCGCTGCGCAGGCCGATGATCTCGCCGAGATGCGATTTTTTCGTATGCATGAGGATGTCTTCCTCAAGGCTCTCGATGCGCGCCTCGATCCGGTCGCCGACGAGGAAGTAATTGTCCACGACAAGGTCGACGAGATGGTACAGGAAGCGGTCCGGTCGGTTGACGTCCTGCTCCCAGAGAATCGGCTTCAGGGCACGCAGCTCGTTGATCTTCTGCTTCGTGACGGTGATGATGTAATGCCGGCCGAGAAACATGTTGAGCGCCCGGAGGAAGATCTCCTCGTCATCGAACCTGATGCTGTTGATGACGATAAAATAATGGCCTTCGTACAGCTCGATCTTCGGGCGCTGCTCCTCCTCGCTCAGACAGTCCTCGACGGCCAGGTCGTGAAGGCCGAACAGCGGCTGGAGGACGGCAAGGTCCTCGACGTCCGCATCGATCCAGTAGAAGCCCTCGAGGGGCGGGACAAGCGTTGCTTGCAAATCTTCGACGGGGGCGAACACCCCGTTGTTGACCATGCGGATTTTCATGGTTTATTCTCCTCTCGCGGAAGAACGAGCAGGAGCCGGATGCCGCGGCCGTTGGCGGCGGGCGGAGAAGAGCCTGCAGGGCAGGGAGATCAACGTCCACGCAAGGCGGGGTCCGACTTGTCGTCTTCTTGGTGTTGGGTTTGCTGATCGTTGCTAGAGGCTGGCTTAGGCCCTTCGCCTTCCATGGCGTTTCACTCCTTGTTCCCCTCGGGGCAGTATGAAAGTCTTGTCTAGTATACTCTTTAGGACAGGATGGACTCAAGGAAATTCAGACGGGGAAATATCGCCTGCCGCCGCCCTCTCCGCCGGATAGTTCGTGCAGTGTATGCGGAAGGCGGGAAGGGGGTTACCGGGGGCGCGCCGATACGCAGGAATACCGGAAAATAAAGCGGCCGCCGCCTTTTGGGCAGTCGCGGGAAGCCGATATCCAAGGCCGTCCGAGAACGGGAGCGAGCGGAACATGTGGATCCGAGCAGCGGAAAAAAACCGGAACCCGCAAAGATGCGGAATTCCGGTTGTGTGTGGACGCTGTCGCGCCGGCGAAAGCCGGTTCAGCGGCCGAGAAGCCGCAGCAGCAGAACGGCCGCTTGGGCGCGAGTGGCAGGCTGCGCCGGGGCGAGGCTGCCATCCGGCATCCCGGACAGCATGCCGGCCTGAAGGAGGCCTGCGAGGGAGGCCTGGGCATACGGGGCCGTCCTGCCGCCGTCCTTGTAGGCGCCAAGAAGCGAAGGGATATCCGCAGCGTCGGGCGGCTGGAGCTTGCCGAGCAGCTGCAGAGCCCGCATCGCCATGACGGCGAGCTCCTGGCGCGTCAGCGGCCTGGACGGCTCGAAGGCTCCGCTGCCTGTGCCCGAGATCAGGCCTGCTTCCGCCGCGGCCGCAACGGCTTGGCTGTACCAGGCGCCCGGAGGGACGTCCTTGAACGGGCCCGGACCCGCCGCGGCTGCTTCGGGAAGCTTCAGCGCCCGCTGCAGAAGGACGGTGAATTCCGCGCGGGTGACGGCGCGGTTCGGCTCGAAGGCGCCGGCGAGGGAGCCGCGGACGATATCCAGCGCGGCGAGCCTGCCGATGTCGGCGGCGGCCCAAGGCGCATCCGCAAGATCGGTGAACGGGCGGGCGCTGCCGGCCGATCCGTCCGGCGGAGATGCGGATGGCGCGGGAGACGCTGCCGGCGTTGGAGCCGCCGATGGGGCAGGCGAAGCGCTCGGCGTCGGCGTTGGTGTCCAAGCCGGTCCTGGAGCCGGCGTCGCAGAGGGCTCCGTGCCCGGATTCGTCTCCGCGCTCGGAGTCGGCCCGGAGCTCGGGGAAGGGGCCGTGCTCGGAGTCGGCCCGGAGCTCGGGGAAGGGGCTGCGCTCGGAGTCGGCCCGGAGCTCGGCGAAGGCTCCGAGCCCGGATTCGGCTCCTGGGCCTGCCGTTCCCCGACCACGACGCCGAGGCCGTTGGTTCCGACGTAAACGCGGCCGTATACACGTGGATCTCCCGTTATCGTCCGGTTGGCGGCGCCGAACTGATGGGCGTCGTCATTGATGCGCGTCCAGCGGCCGCCTGCGTCGTCGGAGCGGTAGATGCCCCACTTCCCATCGACCTTCGCATAACTGTACACAGCCATGTATGGCTGTCCGGCAGCGGCTTTGCCGAAGCCGACCGAAGCCGACTCCTCGACGCCTTGAACCTGCCGGAAGCTGGCTCCGGAATCCGTGGAGCGGTACAGGCCGAACGCATCCTCGGGATTTTTATTGTCCGATGCCGCGGCAAGCCAGATGTCGCCTTCGACACCCGGAACGGCTTTGAATTTGCTGGTGATCCGCTTCGGAAGCCCCGTCGCCGCCTCTTGATGGAAGGTCGCTCCGCCATCGGCGCTCGTGTAGAAGATGCCGTCGCTGAAGCCGTAGAATTTGTCCGGATTGACGCGGTCGGAGCTGACGGCAGCGCCGGCTGGAATGCCTGCGGACGGCTGCCATGTCTGTCCGTCGTCCGCGGACCGGCTTGCGGGCTGGCCTTCCGGACTCCAGAGGATGGAGCGGCCGTCGGCGGAAGCCGCCACATAACCGCCGCCGACGGACGAGCCGCTTCCCCATGGATTCGTGCCGGGTTTCCAGGTGATGCCGTTGTCCCGGGACACCCCGATGCCGGCATCACTGCCGGAGACATTGCCGACCCGCACGATGAAGTCGGGGTCAAGCTCGGCATAGTCCAGATCCGTGCTTGTTCCGATATAAGGATTCGTGATCATCTCAGGAGCTCTGGACAGATCGGCGTGGCGGAAGCCTCCGATATCGCCCATCGCGCTGAGCAGAGGAGCTCCTGCCGGCGGGCTGATGAGCCCGAGCACGGAGGTCTCCTCGATGCCCCCCGCCTGGACGGACAGATGCACAGGTCCGTAGACGCTGCCTCCCGCTGTGAGCGGCTGGTCGAGCGCGGTCACGTCGGAAGCGCCGTACAGCGTCGCTCCCGTTCCGTACAGAATCGAGCCGGAGTCGAACGGATCGATCTCCAGGCTGCCGATCATCCAGCCCAGCTTGGGCGAAGTTTCGGGCAGGGGCTTGTCCTTCACCCCCCAGTCCAGCCAAGGGGAAAGGGAGGCGTCCAGCTCGTAGCCGTTGTTCCGCTCCGGGTAATTGCCGAACGTCCAGAACGGCTTCCATGTCCGGCCTCCGTCTAGGCTGCGGTAGATCTGCTCGTCCGGCCACCATTTGTTCATCGTTGCGACCATGACGGTGCCGGGATGGCGGGCGTCGACGGCGAGGCCGCCGTACGGGCTGGAGGTGCTGCCTGCGCCTTCCGGACTGATGTCGCTCCATTGTCCGGAAGCCGTATCGAGAACCCAGACCGAGCCTTCGCCGCCGTTATAAGGTCCGATATCCTTGGCGTAGGTCACGTAGAGCCGGCCGTCGGACGAGAGGACGCCGTGATGCGGCAGGAAGCCCTGGCCGGGCTGGCCCGGCACGGCTTCCCATGTCGCGCCGGAATCCCGGCTGCGGTAGATGGAGGCATCCCGGTCCGCCGTTCCCGCATAGATGACCGGCGTCGGGCTTCCCTTCGTTCCGGATGAAGGGTCGAAGGCGACCCAGACGACTCCGATGGGATCCTTCATATAGTCGTCTGCAGCCGAGCCGACGGCGGGGAAGGCAGCGACCCGGCTCCAGGTGGCCCCGGCATCGGCGCTTCTCCAGAGGCCGTTGCCGCTGCGCGCGCCGAGATAGAGGATGTCTCCGTCGTTGGGATCGACGGCCAGCCGCTCGCCCATGGAGCGTCCGGGCATATTGCCTCCGAGCTTGAAGGGAAGCTCCGTCCGCTGCCAGCTGTCCCCCCGGTCGGAGGAGCGGTAGATGTAGCCGTTCATGTCGGTCCAGTCATTGGTATAGGTGCCTAGCGCGGCATAGACCCGGTTCGGATCGGACGGATCGGGAGCGATGCTCTCCACGCCGAGCAGATTCCATTCCTCCATGCCGATTCCCTCCAGCAGCTGCTTCCAGACGCCGCCCGTGGAGGCGTCACGGCGATAGGCGCCGCCCATGTCCGTCCGGACGTAGGCAAGTCCCTGTTCGGCCTTGCTGTAGACGATGCCGGGAATGAACCCTCCGCCGACGACGGCGGCCCGACCCCAGCTGTAGGCTTCGCTCGAGGCTTGGGGAGCTTCATCCGCGGCCGCGGCGGCGGCCGGCAATTGGGCAGGCAGCGACAGAGCGGCTGCGAGCAGGGTGATGCAGATGGATTTGAACACGATAGACCTCCCTTGTCCGATTTAAAATGTAAGCACTTACATTTTAAGGCGCGCCGCAAGAGGCCGGATACCGGCTAAATCGGTCGATTAATCAGATGGAAATCGGAGATGGCGGCGGAAAGCTGCTGCCTCGGCCGGAAAGCGGAAAAGAGTTCCCAAGGCTATTAACAGCCGAGGAAACTCTTCCTGAAGATGATATCAGTGCCCTTCCGTTCCATCCTTTTCGTTGGAGAGGCCGGTCACTTCGAACAGCTTGAACAGCAGGCTGAACACGACGGCGACCACGGTGGCAAGCGCCATGCCGGAGATGGAGAAGTCGCCGAATGTCAGCTTCACGCCGCTGAGGCCGGTCACAAGCACGACTGTCGTCAGGAACAGGTTCGACGGCCGGCCGTAGTCGACCTTCTCCTCGATCAGGATGCGCAACCCGGACGCCGCGATGACTCCGAACAGCAGCAGGGAGACGCCGCCCATGACCGCCGGCGGAATGTTGGCCACGAGCGCGGAGAACTTGCCGAAGAAAGAGAGCAGGATGGCGATGAGTGCCGCGCCGCCGATGACGAAGGTGCTGTAGACGCGGGTGATGGCGAGCACGCCGATGTTCTCGCCGTAGGTCGTATTCGGAGTTGCTCCGACGAAGCCCGATACGATCGTGCTGAGGCCGTTGCCGAGCAGCGAGCGGTGCAGGCCGGGATCCTTGGACAGGTCCTTGTTCACGATGTTGCCGGTGACGACGAGATGGCCGACATGCTCGGCGATGACGACGAAGGCGGCCGGCAGGATGATGGCGACCGCGTTCCAGTCCAGCACCGGCATGGTCGCTTGAGGCGCCTGCAGCCATCCGGCCGCGGCGATCGCATCGCCCGCTTCATGCGTCATTCCCATGAAATAGGCGACGGCATAACCGGTGACGATGCCGATCAGAATCGGAATGATCTTCAGGAAGCCGCGGAAGAGCACGGAGCCGAAGACGGTGACGAGCAGCGTGATGATGGAAAGGGCGATGACTTTCGAATCGGGCGTCCATGAAGCCGCCTTCGCCGCATCCGGGGCGATCCAGCCGGCCATGCGCGCGGCTACCGGCACAAGCTCGAGCCCGATGACGGCGACGATGGCGCCCATAGCCGCCGGCGGAAAGACGATATGGATCCATCCCGTGCCCGCCGCCTGCACGATGAGGGCGACGATGGTGAAGACGATGCCCGCCGCGATGAAGCCGCCGAGCGCCGCCGCGTAGCCTCCGCCGGAAGCGTGGGCCGCGATGACCCCGGACGCCGGTCCGATGAAGGCGAAGCTGGAGCCGAGGTAGGCCGGGATGCGGCCTTTGGTGAGGAGGATGTAGAACAGGGTGCCGATGCCGTTCATAAGAAGGCAGATGGCTGGATCCACGCCCAGGATGTTGGGCACGAGCACGGTGGAGCCGAACATGGCGAACAGATGCTGCAGGCTGAGGAGAAGGCCCGGACCGAGTGGCGGCCTCTCCAATACTCCGATTTCACGCTTCAAATTCATGACGCCCCTTTTTCTCGATTTTTTTAATGAGGGAACAACGGCAGATGCGGTCCATTCTTCCCTCTCTCCGCAATCGCGTCGCCTGCATGGCTGATGTAGAAGCCGTACCGCTGCAAGCGGACAAAACTTCGTTGATTTTATCCGTTTCTGCCGGTTTTAGCAATGGGAAATATTTTGGGGCGGCGCGGCTGGATGCAATTCGCTTCTTGACGGCCCGCCTAGGTATCCAGTATTGTAGGTACAGAAGCCGAACGGCCAATTGAATATCGATACTTTCTTATCAAGAGTAGGCGGAGGGACCAGCCCGATGAAGCCCGGCAACCGGCGTGCGAACGCACGGTGCTAATTCTTGCGGATGCGCGTGCGGCAGCGGCGTGTCTGGGAGATGAGAGAGGCGCATGCGTTTCCGTCCATAGAACCCTGCGACCCTTTCTCAAGCGCGAGAAGGGGTCTTTTTGCATGCATCAGCGCCTGTAGCCCCTCCCCCTGGGATATGATCCAATACATGAAAAAGGAGTGACAGGCATGCCGATCAAAGTACCCGACCATTTGCCCGCCAAGGAGGTTCTGGCGGAAGAGAATATATTCGTCATGGACGAAAGCGTCGCCTACCATCAGGATATCCGCCCGCTGCGGATCGCAATCCTCAACCTGATGCCGAACAAGGAGACGACGGAGACGCAGCTGCTCCGCCTCATCGGCAATACGCCGCTGCAGGTGGAGGCTGTCCTGCTGCATCCGCGCACGCACACGTCGAAAAATACGTCGTCGGATCATCTGCAATCGTTCTACAAGACGTTCGACGAGATCGCCCATCTGTATTTCGACGGCATGGTCATCACCGGCGCCCCGGTGGAGCAGCTGGCTTTCGAGGAAGTGAACTACTGGGAAGAGCTGAAGGACATCATGGACTGGAGCCGCAGCCACGTGACTTCGACCTTCCACATCTGTTGGGCCTCACAGGCCGGCCTGTACCATCACTACGGCGTGCCCAAGTACGATCTCGACCAGAAGATCTTCGGCGTGTATCCGCACACGGTGGAGAAGCGCGGGGTCAACCTGCTGCGCGGCTTCGACGAGATGTTCTTCGTGCCGCAGTCGCGCCACACGGAGGTCCGCCGAGAGGATATCGAGGGCATCGCCGATCTCGACATCCTCTCGGAATCGCCGGATGCCGGCGTATACCTCGTCGCCTCCAAGGATGGGCGCCAGATCTTCGTCACCGGCCATTCCGAATACGATCCGGAGACGCTCAAGTACGAATACGACCGCGACATCGCCAAAGGCATGGATATCGCCCTGCCGATCAACTATTATCCCGGCAACGATCCGTCCCGCAAGCCTCTGTCCACCTGGAGGGCGCATGCCAACCTGCTGTACTCCAACTGGCTGAACTATTACGTCTACCAGCAGACGCCATTTGATCTCGGAGCCCATATATAGTCCGGAATCCGGCCGTTTGAACCCATTCATCCCACTTTATTGAAGCGAAGGAGCCAGCAGCCCATGAAGATCGAAAGCCGCCTTGCCCAAATCGGATCCATCGAAGAGCCCGTCACCGGATCGATCAGCTATCCCATCTACCAGGCGACCGCCTACCGGCATCCTCGCCTCGGCCAGAGCACCGGGTTCGATTACGCCCGCACCAAGAGCCCGACCCGCAGCGTCCTGGAGGAAGCGGCCGCAGAGCTCGAATCCGGCGACGCCGCATTCGCCTGCAGCTCCGGCATGGCCGCCCTGCAGACGATCTTCGCCATGTTCAGCCAGGGCGATCATCTCATCGTCTCCCTCGACCTGTATGGAGGCACCTACCGGCTGCTGGAGCGGATCATGTCGCGCTTCGGCGTCACGACCTCCTACATCGACACGAACGATATCGAGGGGATGGAGAAGCTGCGCCGTCCGGAGACGAAGGCGGTGCTGATCGAGACGCCCACCAATCCGCTCATGATGGTGACGGATATCAAGGCGGCATGCGATTGGGCCAAGGACAAGGGCCTGCTGACGATCGTGGACAATACGCTTCTGACCCCGTTCTTCCAGCGTCCGCTGGAGCTCGGCGCGGACATCGTCATCCATAGCGCGACCAAATATCTGGGCGGACATAACGACGTCCTCGCCGGACTCATCGTCACCAAGGGCGAGGAGCTGTCGAAGGAAATGGGCATTCTGCACAATTCCATCGGAGCGGTGCTCGGGCCCCAGGATTCCTGGCTGCTGATGAGAGGCATGAAAACGCTCGCCCTGCGCATGGAGCGCCATCAATACAACGCCACGCGGCTGGCTGAATATCTCCAAGGACATCCCGCCGTCTCCGAAGTGTTCTATCCCGGTCTCAAGGACCATCCCGGACATGAGATCCAGAACCGACAGTCCTCCGGCAACACCGGCATATTCTCCTTCAAGGTCAAGGATGCCCGCTGCGTCGAGCCGATTCTGCGCCATATCAAGCTCATCGCTTTCGCCGAAAGCCTCGGCGGCGTGGAGTCGCTGATGACGTACCCGGCCGTCCAGACGCATGCGGACATTCCGGAGGAGATCCGCCGCGCCGTGGGCGTGGACGACCGGCTGCTGCGCTTCTCCGTCGGCATCGAGCATGCTGACGATCTCATCGATGATCTCGGGCAGGCTCTGGAAGCCGCGCGGACCGAGATTGAAGGCGGTGTGCAGGCATGAGCGGACAGGGCAGCCAGCCGGAAAACGGGCGCGCCGCGGACAAGCGGCGCTTCGCCACGAAGCTGATCCACTTCGGCTCCGAGGTGGACGAGTTCACGGGCGCCTCCAGCACGCCGATCGTGCAGGCGTCGACGTTCCATCACCACGATATCTACAGCCCGCCGAAGCATGACTACAGCCGCTCGGGCAATCCGACCCGCGCGGCCGTCGAGGAAGCGATCGCCCTGCTGGAGGGAGGGAACCGCGGGTTCGCCTTCGCCTCCGGCATGGCGGCCATCTCGACCTCCTTCCTGCTGTTGTCGGCGGGGGATCATGCGATCGTGACGGAAGACGTCTATGGAGGCACCTACCGCTTCCTGACGACGGTCCTGAGCCGGATGAACATCGAGACGACGTTCGTGGACATGACGGATCTGGATGCGGTGAAGGCGGCGCTGAAGCCGAATACCCGCGTCGTCTTCATGGAGACGCCGTCCAACCCGACGCTCAAGATTACGGATATCGCCGCCGTGGCGTCATGGGCCAGGGAGCACGGCCTGCTGACGATGGTGGACAACACCTTCATGAGTCCGTACCACCAGCGTCCGCTGGAGCTCGGCGTCGACATCGTGCTGCACAGCGCGACGAAGTTCCTGGGCGGCCACAGCGACGTGCTTGCGGGCCTCGCGGTTACGGCGGACGAAGAGCTCGGCAAGCGCCTCTACGCCCTGCAGAACGGCCTTGGAGCGGTTCTGGCTCCGCAAGAGGCCTGGCTGCTCATGCGCGGCATGAAGACGCTGCAGGCGCGCATGGACCAGAGCGAGAGCAGCGCGCGGAGACTGGCGGACTGGCTGTCCCGGCATCACGGCGTCGGCCGCGTGTATTATCCGGGGCTGCCGGACCATCCGGGCCGCGAAGTCCACGAGCGCCAGTCGCTCGGCTACGGCGCCGTCGTGTCCTTCGACACCGGCAGCGCGGCGAGGGCCAAGGAAGTGCTCAGCAAGGTGCGTCTGCCGATCGTCGCCGTCAGCCTAGGCGGAGTCGAGAGCATTCTATCCTATCCGGCGATGATGTCGCATGCGGCCATGCCTCCCGAGGTGCGGGCGCAGCGGGGCATCGGCGACGGCCTGCTGCGCTATTCGGTCGGGCTGGAGCATATCGACGACTTGATCGAGGATCTCGAGGAAGCGCTGCGGGAATCCTGACCGGAGCATTCGGCACCGCCGCATTCGGCGGTGCTCTTTTTTGCGGCGTCCCAATAGCTGGTGACCGATATGCGGATAGGGAGCGGATTTCGGGCTTCATTGGCACAGCCCGGCCGATTTGGGAACGGGCCAAAACGCCCTTGAGAGGCGATATGGAGCGTTCTTGAGGCGGCAAGCCGGATTTTAGCTTCTCCTTCTCACCGTAGCTGGAGATTCGTCGTCTTTTTGGAGAGTGACGATGGGGCCTTGTTCATGTTAGGATTAGGTTGTGAAAATAGGAACGTACTTTGTGAAATCGGGAACAATTACGGCCGGGAACGACCCGGCTCGCATAGAGGAGGCTGCCGGATGCAACAAGTGGACCGCGTGCTGGATAAGGCGCTGCAGGGTGAGAGGATCAGTCTCGAGGACTGCATCGTGCTTCTGGAATCGGACGAGATCGAGAAAATGGGACGAGTCGCAAATGAGCTCATGGTGCGCAGGCATCCCGAGCCGATCGTGACGTTCAACATCGGACGCAACATCAACTACACCAATATTTGCGACGTATACTGCCGCTTCTGCGCCTTCTACCGCCCTCCGGGCTCGAAGGAAGGCTATGTGCTGCCGGACGAGACGATCCTGCAGAAAATCCAGGAGACGGTCGATGTCGGCGGCGACGAGATCCTGATGCAGGGAGGGGTCAATCCCGATTTGCCTTTCCAGTACTATCTCGATATTCTGCGCAAGATCAAGGACCGCTTCCCTGAAGTGACCATGCACAGCTTCTCGCCGGCGGAAATCCAGAAGATGAAGGTGCTCTCCGGCTTGTCGCTGGACGAGACGCTTCGCGAGCTGCACGAGGCGGGACTCGATTCCTTGCCTGGAGGCGGCGGCGAGATTCTGGACGACCGCACCCGCCGCAAGATCAGCCGGCTGAAGGGCTCCTGGACCGACTGGATGGACACGATGAAGGCGGCTTGGCGCAACGGCATGAACACGACGGCGACGATGGTGTACGGATTCGGGGAATCGATGGAGGAGCGCGCCCTGCATATGCTGCGCGTCCGCGAAGCGCAGGATGAATGCAAGGCGCTCGGGTATCCTTCTCCCGGCTTCCTGGCCTTCATCACCTGGCCTTTCCAGCCGGACAACACGAACCTCAAGCGGGAGAAATCCAAGCCGGAGGAATACCTCAAGATGGTGGCCATCAACCGCATCATGCTGGACAATATTCCGAACATGCAAGCGAGCTGGGTGACGATGGGTCCGGAGATCGGCAAGCAGTCGCTCTCGTACGGAGTCAACGACTTCGGCAGCACGATGCTGGAGGAGAACGTCGTGTCCGCGGCGGGCACGACCCACAAGGTCAACATTGAGCTGATTCTCCAGTATATCCGGGAGGCGGGCAAGATTCCCGCACAGCGCAACACGCGCTACGACATTCTTCGTGTCTTCCATGACGGAGAGCATGCCGAACGCGACTTCGTGATGCAGAACTAGACGGTTGGCCTCGACGCGGGTCCCGGCGGATCGCTCCCAGCGATTCCCGGCGGACCCGCGTCTTTTTTTGCATGCGCCGTGGATTCGGAGCTGCCGAGAAGCGGCTCGGGGCACGGATGCACGAAAGGACCTCGGGTGCCGCAAGGCATCCTCTGCTGCTGAAAAAACAGCCCCATTGCCACCTGGAAGGAGGCAATGGGGCTGTATGGCGTTCAGGAGAAGCTTGCCTGGGCCACATCCGCTTCTTCCGCGATGATGATGCGGTTTTTGCCGGAGGACTTGGCGGCATAGAGGGCTTTGTCGGTTCGGGCAAAGAAATTCTCCTTGCCTTCGTCGGCATAAGCGGAGAAACCGATGCTCACCGTTATGCGGCGGGTTCCCAGCTTGTCGTATACGGCTGAAGAAATCTTGGTCTGCATCGCCTCCAAAATATGAAGGGACTTCTCCGCCGCTCGGTCCGTGAAGATGACGGCAAGCTCCTCGCCGCCGTAGCGGGCGACGAAATCGTTCATGCCGGCCTGGGCGCGGACGATCTCCGACACTTTCTTCAGGACGAGATCGCCGGCCCGATGGCCGAACTGATCGTTGACGCTCTTGAAGTTGTCGATGTCGATCAAGGCAAGCTGCAGCGGCATTCCGCTGGCATCATGGTGGTCGATCAGCTTGTCGAGGTATTCATGGAACGTGATATGGTTGTACAGTTCCGTAAGCGCGTCCGTCTTGGCCAGCTTGTCCATGATCGTGTTCTTGACCATCAGCTCCTGATTGAAGCGCGATGTATGGATGTAATACTGGCGCATTTCCTTGCCTCTCGTAATGACTCCCCAAGCCACAAGGCTGAATGCCCCCATCATGGCCGTAATGGAAAGCATGCCGACCAGGGAGATATCGAGGTTGTCGTTGAAGAAGTAGAGGCAGAACAGGGAAAGCAGGCAAAGGACGTCGGCAAAGACGAGCTTTTTGGAGGAGAAATAAAAAATGGAAACCAGCACGGGCAGAAACAGCGCAATGACGATATAGTTCACTTCGATATTGATTTCAACAATGATGAAGGTCATGAGAGCGGAAGCGACCAGAAGCGAATAATCGCGCAGTCTCTCGGACAAATAGCGGATAGCAAATTCCGCCCCGACCAACACGGAAAGATGAAGCAAGGTTGGGAGCAGAATGTATTTCTTGAAGAAGATTCCCGAAGCAAGCGGAGTGATGAAGGCCAGATACAAGAATTCGAATAAGATCATTAAACCGAGCAGGCACCAGAATCCGTTCATCAGCATCCGGTTCCAGCGCGCTCGGGTGAAGTCCAGCAATTGATCGTCCAAATAGAGTCACTCCAGCATGCAAGCTTGGTTACACGTTAATCAATATACCATGAAAAGATCGCCAATCCAATCCTCATTATGAATAGAAAATGTCCGCAGAACCACCTTTTTCCTCCTCCGGAAAATGCTTATTCCAGGGCTCATGCGCTCCTCCCCGCCGAATATCCGACCATGCCGGGCATATACTAAAGGGAAGGAAAGGAGTTGAGCGCGCATGGAGCTGCTTGTTGTGGATCTCATCGCGGAGGAAGAAGACCGCGGCGAGGCCTTGTGCCGCGAGCTGAACGGGGCAGGCTCCGGCTTGGCGGAAGGTGCGGAGCGATTATGGGACTGGTCGCCGGGAGCGTCCGGCCGCAGCCTGATCTGCACGGCCCGGCTTCCCGGATTCTCTCTCTCCGAGCACGGAGGGCTTGTCTATGCGCAGGCTGCAGCCAGGCTGTCGGGCTACATCGTCGAGCGTTGCGAGCCTGTGCTCATCCGCACGATCATCCGCAAGCAATTTCATTATACCGGCGACGAAGAGATCGCTACGATAGAGCAGTGCTGCAGGCTGGTCCTGTCCGGCGAGCAGTGGCAGATCGAGGAGCCGCATCCGCTCGCGGGAGGAGAGGCGAGCAGCCGTGGGCAGCGGGAGGCCAGAGTGGCCGCCGAGCTGGAAAGCTTCCTCGCGGAGAATACGCGCCTCAACCTCCAGGGATTCGTGACGTTCAGGCTGCAGGGCTATTGGCAGGAGCTGCGCGAAGCGGCGGAGTATGCGGTCGAGGAATACGTCATGGATAAGCAGTACCAGGAATTCATTTCCCTGCTCAAATATTTCGTGGCGGTGCAGCCGAGCCGCCGCAGGCTGGTCCATGTCGTCCAGGACGACGGCCAGGAGATCCAGCTTCTGGACGCGGATTTCCTTCCGCTGGACACCCGCTCCGAGGACCGCGCCATCGCCGAGCTGGTGGATGCCGAGCTCAATGTGGAGGATATGGTCCTGAGCAGCCTGATTACGGCGGCGCCGGCCTCGATCCGGATCCATACCCCGACTCCGGACCACCAGGTCATCCGTACGATCCAGGCTATTTTCGAGCAGCGCGCCGAAGTATGTCCAGGCTGCCGCGAATGCGGAATCGGGGGTGCCTCCCAGGCTTCGGGCGCCGGAGAGCCTTGACGGGAAACGTTCCGCTTCTATATAATGTGGTCAAAGCATTGATGAAGACATGCGGCGTTTGACGCGCGTCCCAGAGATAGGAATCCCGGCTGAAAATTCCTAACGCAGGCGCAAGCGGCCGTACCCCTTCGAAGCTGCATGATGGAACCCGGACCTGTCCGGTAAGTAAATGATGCCGGCCTAATCCCCGTTACCGGATCCCAGAGAACGCCTCGGCGTTGAATTAGGGTGGAACCACGGGTCTGAACGTACAGCACTCGTCCCTTTGCGGGACGCAGTGCTTTTTTGCGTCCTTAGGATCCTATTTATAAATCAGGAGGCGTCATGACAATGGCAATCGAAATCAAGCTTCCCGACGGCGCGGTCCGTGCTTACGAGCCGGGAGCGACGATCGAGGACGTAGCGGGATCCATCAGCTCCGGACTGCGGAAAAACGCGGTGGCGGGCAAGCTGGACGGAAAAGTCGTGGATTTGAACACGGAGATCAAGGACGGATCGCTGGTCGAAATCGTCACGCTCGACTCGGCGGACGGACTGGAGGTATACCGTCACAGCACGGCCCATCTGATGGCTCAAGCGATCAAGCGCATCTATGGAGAGAAGACGGTCAAGCTGGGCATCGGTCCGGTCATTGAGGACGGCTTCTATTACGATATCGATCTGGAGCAGTCCATCACCCCTGAGGATCTGGAAAAGATCGAGAAGGAGATGGAGCGGATCATCAAGGAAGATATTCCGATCCGCCGCCGCGAGGTCAGCCGCGAAGAGGCTCTGGCGACATTCGAGAAGATGGAAGACCCGCTCAAGCTGGAGCTGATCCGCGACCTTCCGGAGGGCTCGGTCATCACCATCTACGACCAGGGCGAGTTTTTCGATCTGTGCCGGGGGCCGCATCTGCCGTCCACGGGCAAGATCAAGGCGTTCAAGCTGCTGAGCGTTGCCGGAGCCTACTGGCGCGGCGATTCCAAGAACAAGATGCTGCAGCGGATCTACGGTACCGCATTTCCGAAGAAGGCGCAGCTGGACGAGCATCTCCATCTGCTCGAAGAAGCCAAGAAGCGCGACCACCGCAAGCTCGGCCGCGAGCTGAAGATGTTCACGTTCTCCAAGGAAGTGGGACAAGGCTTGCCGATCTGGCTGCCCAACGGCGCACGCGTCCGCCGCACGCTGGAGCGCTATATCGTCGACCTGGAAGAGAAGCTCGGCTACCAGCATGTCTACACGCCGGTGTTGGCCAATGTCGAGCTGTACAAGACGAGCGGGCACTGGGAGCACTACAGCGAGGACATGTTCCCCAAGATGGTCATGGACAACGAGGAGCTCGTGCTGCGTCCGATGAACTGTCCCCACCACATGATGGTGTTCAAGAGCGACATGCGCAGCTACCGCGACCTGCCGATCCGCGTGGCGGAGCTCGGCACGATGCACCGCTACGAAATGTCCGGCGCCTTGACCGGATTGCATCGCGTCCGGGCCATGACTCTGAACGACGCGCATATCTTCTGCCGTCCCGATCAGATCAAGGAAGAATTCGCGCGTGTCGTCAACCTGATCCGCAAGGTTTACGAGGACTTCGGCATCAAGGAATACCGGTTCCGTCTCAGCTACCGGGATCCGCAGGATACGGAGAAGTACTTCCAGAACGACGAGATGTGGGAAATGTCGCAGCGCATGCTGCGCGAAGTCGTCGAGGAGCTCGGCCTGCCGTTCTTCGAGGCGGAGGGAGAGGCGGCCTTCTACGGTCCCAAGCTCGACGTGCAGATCAAGACGGCTCTCGGCAAGGAAGAGACGCTCTCTACCGCTCAGCTGGACTTCCTGCTTCCGGAACGCTTTGAGCTCGAGTATGTCGGCGAGGACGGCAAGAAGCATCGTCCGGTCGTCATCCACCGCGGCATCATCAGCACGATGGAGCGCATGACCGCATTCCTGCTGGAGAACTTCGCCGGCGCCCTGCCGCTCTGGCTGAGCCCACAGCAAGCGCGCGTCATTCCGGTATCCCAGGTGTACGAAGGTTACGCCCGCCAAGTCGAGGAGCAGCTGCTTGCGGCAGGCATCCGCGCCGAGAGCGACCTGCGCAACGAGAAGCTCGGCTACAAGATCCGCGAAGCCCAGCTGGAGAAGATTCCTTACATGCTGATCGTCGGCGAGAACGAAGCCGGAGCCGGCACGGTCTCGGTGCGCAAGCGCGGAGAAGGGGACATCGGGGCGAAGCCGGTAACCGAGCTTGCAGCGGAGCTTGCAGAGGAAATCGCCCAAAAAACCGTTTAATTGAAGCGATTTTCGACAAAAACTGAATAAGGCCTGCGGGCAGTGGGTAACCTCCGTTTAAAGGGGAGATTACTGACATGCCCACAGGCTTTTTGTTGTACCGAAAATCCATCCATCTTCTCGTTGCCGCCGCGATCGTCGCCCTCGTCCTCGACTCGGGCCGCGTGACGGTCATAGCCGATTCGGAGTCCGAGGCCGCGCCTCGCAAGCTGGAGCAGAAAAAAAATGCTGAAACCGTTCCAAAGCGTACCGGCGTGCGTCGTTCCGATCCGAAAGCGGCGGACAAGCCGGCGCCGCCGCAGCCCGCTGTCGCACAACGGTCGGCGCCGCCTGGAATTACGGATGCGGCCTCGTCCGCGCCGGAGCAGCCGCAGCAGGACGGGCTGGCGCCGGTGAAGAGCATCTCGGTGCTGGCGACAGGGTATACGGCCGGAATCGAATCGACCGGCAAGAGGCCCGGACATCCGCTGTACGGCATTACCCGTTCAGGCGTCAAGGTCATGCGGGGGCAGGTGTCGACGATCGCCGCGGATACGAAGGTGCTTCCGATAGGGACGCTGCTCTTCATACCCGGATACGGGTATGGTGTCGTGGCGGACACGGGCTCCAAGATCAAGGGGAAGCGGATCGACCTTTACTTCGACACGACCCGCCAGGTCTACAAGGAGTGGGGAAAGAAACAGGTTACGGTGCAGGTGATCCGATACGGCTCCGGCAAGCTGGACCAGCGCATGCTGAACCGGCTGAACGAAACGGTGAAAGCCGGCGGCGTGCAGGAGCCGAAGAAAATCAAGCTATAAAAAAACGCCGGCCGGCCTTAAACGTCAAGGCCGCTGGCGGATTTGAATTTGCGGATCATAAGCTGGGTCTGCACATTGACGACCCCTTCCAGCACGTAAAGCTTGTCGTACAAAAACTTCTCGAGCTCGTTCTCGTCCCGCAGCAGGGCGTGGACATGCAGCGTGCTGGAGCCGGTCATCTGATAGATGTTGACGACCTGCATCTCCTCCGACAGCTGCTGCCCGACGGTGTCGACGCAGCGCGGCTCGACCTGGACCTCGAAGAAGGCGGATACCGTACGGCCGAGCTTGGCCACGTTGACCCGGACCGTGAAATGCTCAAGCACGCCGCTCTCCAGCAGGGATTCGACCCGCTTCTGGATGGCGACGCGCGAGAGGCTCAGCGTTTCCCCGATCTTGGCGTAAGGCATCCTTCCGTTCTCTAGGAGCAGCTGCACAATCTGTTGATCGATATCGTCCAAATGGGGGAGTTTCATTGAAGCGGACTCCTTTCGCAACCTTGATCTCGTGTTAATAAACATAACATAATCATTCGGCATTGAATAGTCATTTTTTGATTTCGAACAGCAAGCTTGCCCCACCGATTTGACGCTTTACGTAATTAAATCGCTGCCATTCCGCGGATGTGAAAGCGAAGGAGCCACATTGTAGCCATGCAGGAATGAATGTAATGTTATCTATATGTTAGATTTGGAGCATTAAGAAGGCCGCATTGTTTCCCGCTTGCGCCTTCCTGTCTCTGCCACTCGCGGCAGAGGCTTTTTTTTGTTTCCTATATTTAGTGCTTGCCTCCGCCTGCAGACGGAGAAGGGAATCAACCGGCAGACTCTACCTGCATGTCGGGCGGCACGGTATAATGAGGACACGAAAGCAGATGACAAACGGCAAGGAGATGTCGATAGCATGAAACAAACCCATATATGCCGGGTCCTCGGAGGACTGGCCATAGCGGCAGTCGGCGGCCTGTTCATCCTCCACCAGATGGGGATGCTCGGCTTCCAGCATCTTGACATCGGAGGGTTCATCAGCCGGTATTGGCCGCTTGTTCCGCTCTTGATGGGGTTGTCCACGCTGTTCTCGGGAGGATCGCTCTGGGCCGGCGCGGCGATGGTGCTGTTCGGACTCGTGATGCTGGGGCGCAACATGGGATTTTCGTACTGGTCGTTCGGCGACGCGGCGCAGTTCCTGCTCCCTGTAGTCGCCATTGTGTTCGGACTGCGGATGGTGTTCTCGCGCGGCGGCCGCCGGCAGCGTCATGAAGAACCGGAAGACGACGGCGAATGGACCTCGTACACTTCCTATCAAGGTCCCGTTCCCCCGGCTCCTCCGCTGCATCCCGACCCGCTGCATCCGGATGCGGGACCCGGACGGCCGGGAGAGGGCGGAAGGCCCGGGAAGGACGGACAGCCGCCATATGGCGGCCAGGGTCCGGCCGGCAATGCCGCAGGCGGATACGAGGAGCGGGGGGCCGGCTGGTCTCCGGAGCCGGACCGGCCGATGGACTGGAAGCGGGCCAAGCATGAATTCAAGCAAGCCAGGCGCGAATACCGGGATGCGCATCGCCGCCACCGCCATCACGGCCATGGCCGCGGCAGCCATCATCATGGCCGCACGGAATGGTGGAACACGGATCCGAACGCTCAGACCCGCTCCAACTTCATCGGGGATATCCATCTCGGCCATGATTACTGGGATCTCGTTCCGCTCAACATCTCCCATTTCATCGGAGATACCGTGCTGGATCTGACCCGCGCGAACATTCCGGCGGGAGAGACGAAAATTACGATCAGCTCTTTTATCGGAGATGTGAAAGTATTCCTTCCCGCCGACTCGGATGTCGGCATCCAGGTCGTATCCAGCGCCTTCATCGGCGATTCCAAGGTGCTTGGACGCAAGGAAGGCGGGATGTTCCAGCATTCGGATACGCAGAGTCCGAGCTTCCGCGAATCGGAACGAAAGATCAAGCTGGTGTGCAGCACATTTATCGGAGATGTCCGGGTGACGAAGGTAGGGTGAGGTCGGGACGTGGTCGTAAAGCTGCTTAGAAGCGGCAGGCTGGAGCTGATATCGTTCTTCGTGCTCAGCACGGTCGTGCCATGGTGTGTCATGTACTGGATCAAGCAAGGATGGATGCACGAAGCGTCTTCCGGCCAGCTGTGGCTGACGGGCACGCTTCTGTGCCTGATTGTCAGCGTCGGCCTCGGATATTGGATCGGCAAGCGACAGCAGAACCGCATCGACGCCGTGCATCTGGCGCTCAAGCAGGCTGCGAGCGGCAATCTGGCGGCTCGTCTGCCGGAGGGGGAAGGGTACTCGCTGGCGGGAGCTTACCGCGAGTTCAACCTGATGGCCGAAACGCTGGAGAGGAAGCTCCAGGTCATGCAGCGGCAGAACGAGATCCGCGTGCTGCAGCAGGCGGCATCCAATGAGGAAGCCGTACTGGAGGAGCGCAAGCGGCTGGCCCGGGACCTGCATGATACCGTCAGCCAGCAGCTGTTCGCCATTCATATGTCGGCCTCTTCCCTGCCCAAGCTGCTCGAGATCAGTCCCGAGCGGGCCGGCGACGTCATGAAACAGCTCATCACGATGTCCTCTCATGCTCAGAAGCAGATGAGAGGTTTTATCGCGCAGCTGCGGCCGCTGGAGCTGGAGGGCCGCTCGCTCGAGGATGCTCTGGCGCGCTGGTTCCCGGATTACTGCAGGCAGAACGGCCTGCAGGGCTTCCTTGACTGGAGGGTCGAGGAAGAGGTTTCCGAGGCCAAGGAGCATCAGCTCTTCCTGATCGTGCAGGAAGCGATGGCCAACGTCGTGAAGCATGCGGGGGCCGGCAGCGTCACGCTCTCGTTGTCGGATACGCCGAGCAGCCTGACCTTGGTGCTGCAGGACGACGGCCAGGGCTTCCGGGCGGATCAGGTCCGTCCGGGCTCCTACGGCCTCTCGACGATGCAGGAGCGGGCGATGCAGCTGGGCGGAGATGCGGCCATCATCAGCAAGCCGGGAGGAGGCACGCGGATCCGCGTGTCCCTGCCGAAATACGGAACAGAGGAGCGAGGAGAACAATGACGGGAACCGAATGCTGCCGGATCATGATCGTGGACGACCATGACATGGTCCGTACCGGACTGAGGACTTATTTGATGCTGGAGCCCAAATTCGAGGTGGTCTCGGAAGCGGGCAGCGGCGAGGAAGCGCTGCGCCTGCTTGACGGCATGGAGGAGCTTCCCCATCTCGTCCTGATGGACCTGATGATGCCGGGCATAGACGGCGTAGAGGCGACGCGCCGCATCACGGAGAATTTTCCGTCCGTAAAAGTCGTGCTCCTGACCAGCTTCCTGGAGGATGAGAAGGTCGTCGCGGCCGTCGAGGCCGGAGCAGTCAGCTACGTGCTCAAGACGGTCAGCTCCGAGGAGCTGATCTACGCGCTCAGCGGCGCGCTGCGGGGCATGCCCGTCATGACGGCGGATGTCTCGCAGGCGCTCACCCGCGGGCTTCGCCAGCGCTCCGCGCAGATCGTCGACGAGGGCTTGACGGAGCGGGAGAAGGAAGTGCTGCTTCTGGTCGCGGAAGGCCAGGCCAACAAGGAAATCGCCGAAGAGCTTCATATCAGCATCAAAACGGTTAAGACACATGTAAGCAACCTGCTGATGAAATGCGAGGTCGATGACCGGACGCAGCTGGCGGTCTATGCGCATCGCAAAGGATGGGTCAAATCCTGATCGGCCGGCGGCCGGATTCGAACGGAAGCCTGGCATGCGGAAGGGTTGGGGACGAAGACATGGCCGTCCGTCAGCTCTCCGGCACATAACGCCCGATCCGGCAGGGAATGCTGACCATATCGAAGCTGACAAGGAGAGATATCCATGATTGAGATTGCATCCCCATTGGAATCGACCGAGCATGACTTCGTACAGATCAAGCGCGTGCTGGATAAGCAGGGCTTCGTGCTGGGAGGCAACTGGGATTACGGCAACGGGTCCTTCGACTTGAATCTGGACGAAAAGAACAAGGTATGGCTGCGCTTGCCGTTCGACGTGCTGCGCGGCAACGTGGACGACCAGACGGAGGACAACGACGCCTCCATCAAGCTGACGACTCCGTACGTGCTTCGCCATCTGTACCGGGAAGGCAACGATCCGGAAGCGAAGATGCGCACGGTAGGCGCGCTGTTCGACCAGTTCCAGGCGCCCGTCGACCCCGATGCCGACGTCGCTCCGGAATGGGTGGAGAAAGCCAAGCAGGTGCTTGACGACGCCGAGGCGCAGCTCAACGTTCCCCGCTGAATCTATCTTTTGGGCAAGGCCTTTGACCCGTCCAGGCGGAATCAAAGGTTTTTTATTTTGTCTTATGCCCTTTTTCAGTTTCTTTTAAGGTAGATTGTGCAAGATAGACACATAACCATTCCACGCTGGTTCCACGGACGGCAAGGCCGCGGGCAAGCCATTCCGCAGGCAGTCCGGCGCCTCCCGCGGGGAGGATGAGGGAGCTCATTTCATAGAATCGAGGAGGAATTTTCGATGGAAGACAATCGCAATGGCAACGGCCGCTTCGACGGATTCTGGGACGAAGAGAGCAAGAAGAACGAGGAACGCGCCAAACAGGATTCGCCGGACAGCTCCGGCGGCGAGCGCCAGGAAGGCTCCTCTTATTACTATTCCTACGGCCCCTTCCGCCAAGGACAGCCCGATCGGCAGGAGCCGCGCCGGGAAGGGCAGCCTTCCGGAAGCTACGGCGCTTCCGAGGAGCGCCCGCAGGAGGGCCAATCGCGCGAGGTCGTCGTGACGCCTCCACGCCAGCTCCGTCCGTTCGTGCCGGCTTCGAATGCAGGCAAGGGCGAGTGGCAGACCGGCGGCGGAAGCGGCGGCAAGCGGCGCGGAGGAGGCTTCCGCACCGCGGCCGTATCCTTCCTCGCGGGCGTGATCGCGGTCGGCGGCCTGATGTGGGCGTCGGATGAGAACGATTGGTTCACGAAGGGACAGGCGCTGAGCTCTTCCGGCGTCGTATCGGGCCAGGGCGACAACACCGCGACCGCCAGCAAGGTTTCTACGGCGGCCGACACGACCCGTCCGATGAACATCTCGCAGATATCGGAGAAGGCTTCGCCTGCGGTCGTGCTGATCACGACCTACAGCAGCGCCAGCAGCTCTTATGGCGGCGGCCTCGACAGCGATCCGTTCTTCCGCCAGTTCTTCGGCGACCAGTTCGGAGGCGGCGGCAGCAGCCGCGGCCAGCAGGGCGGCGAGCTGCAGGAAACGGGGCTCGGCTCCGGATTCTTCTTTGAGAAAGACGGCTATATCCTGACGAACCAGCACGTCATCGACGGCGCGCAGCAGATCAAGGTGAAGGTTCAGGGCACGACCAAGGAGCTGGAAGCGAAGCTGCTCGGAGCGCGCAAGGATCTCGACCTCGCCGTGCTCAAGGTAGAGCCGCAGGACGGCAAGGACTTCCCGACGCTGCCGCTCGGCGACTCCGAAGCCAGCAGCATCGGCGACTGGCTCGTCGCCATCGGCAACCCGAACGGCTTCGACCATTCCGTAACGGTCGGCGTGCTGAGCGCCCGCGAGCGTACGATCCAGGTCGCTTCGGAATCCGGCGGCACCGCACGCAACTACCAGCATCTGCTGCAGACGGACGCCTCCATCAACCCCGGCAACTCCGGCGGTCCGCTGATCAATATGAACGGCGAAGTCATCGGCATCAATACCGCCATCAGCGCGGACTCGCAGGGCATCGGCTTCGCGATTCCGACGAGCACGATCAAGGAAGTCGTGGATCAGCTGAAGGCCGGCCAAAGCTCGGCTCCAAGTCCGTTCATCGGCGCGACGCTGGCTGACATCACGGACCAGATGAAGCAGGAGCTCGGCCTCAGCAGCACGGAAGGCTCCATCGTCCGGGAAACGACGTTCAATGCTCCGGCCTACAAGGCGGGCCTGCAGCAATATGACGTCATCACCGGCATGGACGGAACGAAATACAAAACGAAGGAAGACCTGATCGCGGTCATCCAGAAGAAAAAAGTCGGCGACAAGGTGACGATGAACGTCATCCGCAACGGCAAGACGATGGACATCACGATCGAAATCGGGGACAAGAGCAAGTACAACGTCGAATGACCGTACGACGAATGTCCGGTTGTTCCGGAGCGCAGGCGTAGTTACGCCTGCGCTCCTCTTGTGTCCGCCCCGCCGGGGAAGCGGGACGGACCGGCTGCGGTTTTCAATTCGCCGCCGGCTGAGGTAGGATAGAATCAACGAGCAAGCGAGGGGAGCTGGGCCATGAGACCGCATATCGTGGTGGTAGACGATGATGAGAAGATTACATCCATGCTGCGCCGCAGCCTGGCGTTCGAGGGATACGAGGTCACGACGGCCGGCAACGGGCTGGAAGGACTCAAGGCTCTGCTCGGAGCCGATCCGCAGCTGCTGATCCTGGACGTCATGATGCCGCAGGTGGACGGCTGGGAAGTATGCAGGCGCGTCAGGGAAGGCGGCAGCGCCGTGCCGATCCTGATGCTGACCGCCAAGGACGATATCCATGACCGCGTGAAGGGGCTCGATCTCGGCGCGGACGATTATCTGGTGAAGCCGTTCGCGCTCGAGGAGCTGCTGGCGCGGGTGCGCGCGCTGCTGCGCCGCAAGCCGGACAAGCTGGAGGAGCCGGGCAACCGGCTGTCCTTCGAGAATCTCATTCTCGACCTGGATTCCCGCGAGGCGATGCGCGGCGGACGCCGCATCGAGCTGACCGCCAAGGAATTCGACCTGCTCCATCTGTTCATGCAGAATCCGAAGCGCGTCCTTACCCGAGACTCCATCATGGACAAGATCTGGGGCTACGATTACAGCGGGGAGTCGAACGTGCTTGAAGTCTATATCGCCATGCTGCGGCAGAAAACCGAGGATGCCGGTACGGACAGCCGCCTGATCCAGACGGTCCGTGGCACCGGTTACGTCCTCCGCGGAGGAGTGAGCTAGAAGTGTCCATCCGATTCAAGCTTACGCTTACCTACAGCGCGATTCTTGCCGTCATCCTCATCGTCATGGGGGGGACGGTTTATGCTTTTCAGAGCTATAAGGCCTATTCCGATGTGAAGAACAAGCTGGAAGCCCAAGGGAAGGATTTGAGCAACCAGATTCAGCAATACAGCATTTTGGATCCTGGGCAGTTGCGGGTGAAGCCCTCCTCTCTGCAGCAGGAAAAATCCTATATCCAGATTGTTGATTACCGTGCTGGAACCTATAGGCTTTCGGCGGAAATGGAACAGTACAATCTTCTTTTTCCCTTCGAGAAGGATGCTGCGCTTGTTGCCGAAAAGGCCCGGTTCGCCAAAACCAATGTCAATGGCTATCCCTTTTACGTCTACCAGTGGCCGATTGTGGACATGAGCTCCAAGGTCGTGGGACTGCTGCAAGTGGGGTATCTTATTAATGTCCAGGATAATTCGCTGCAGCAGCTCCGCACGATTCTCGTCTTCACCTCGCTGATCGGCCTCGTCGTCGCTTTCACCGTCGGGATGCTGATGGCCCGCCAGTCGCTGCGCCCGATCGAGATCGTCATTCAGGCCGCGGAGCAGATCGAGAAGGGCTCCGACCTCAGCATGCGCATCGCCTGGTCGGGTCCGAACGACGAGCTGGGCAAGCTCACCGATACGCTCAACGGGATGTTAGGGCGCATGGAGCTGGCCTACAACGAGCTGGACGAAGCTTACGACGCGCAGCGCCGATTCGTCTCCGACGCCTCGCATGAGCTGCGTACGCCGCTGACGACGATCCGCGGCAATATCGATCTGCTCGAGAAGATCTGGAAGCCGGCTCTCGAGGACGGCACGAACCGAATCCCCGAGGTTTCCGAGCATGAAGCGATGCGTCAGGAAATGTCCCGCGAGGCGATGAGGGATATCGGGGACGAGGCGCGGCGGATGAGCCGGCTCGTCAACGATCTGCTCGCCCTGGCGCGGGCCGACGCGGGCTTCGTCATGGAGAAGAAGCCGGTGGAGCTGACTGCGGTCGTCGAGGATGTCGTGCGGCGCGCTTCCATGCTGCCGCGCACGGCAAGCTGGAAGCCAGGGGATCTTTCTTCCTTGGAGGGAGTCGGCGTCCTCGGCAATGCCGATTATTTGCGCCAGCTGCTCTTCATCTTCATCGAGAACGCGTTCAAGTACACGCCGGAGGGCAGCGTCATGCTGCGTGCCGTCGTCAGCGGCGCCCAGGCAGGCATCATTATCCAGGATACCGGCCTGGGCATGGAGCCCGAGCAGGTTCCCCATATCTTCGAGCGGTTCTACCGTGCGGACGAATCGCGCGGAATCACGAGCGGCACCGGGCTCGGACTGTCCATCGCGAAGTGGATCATCGACGAGCATGAAGGCTCCGTCGAGGTGCGGACGATTCCGGGAGCGGGAACGACGTTTACGGTTTGGCTGCCCATCGCCTTTTCTGTGCATGTCGAATAGAGTATAATGAATACAGTGCGGCCGTACCGGATAGTTCAAGCCGGCCGGGAAAGCAGGTATTTCGATGGAAGTGGTCAAGATTTCGCCGCGCGGCTATTGCTACGGCGTCGTGGATGCCATGGTGCTGGCTCTTCAGACGGCTCGCAACCTGGATCTGCCGCGTCCCATATACATTCTGGGCATGATTGTGCACAACGGCCATGTGACGGAGGCATTCAAGGAAGAAGGCATCATTACGCTCGACGGAGAGAACCGCTTGGAGATTCTCGAGCAGGTGGAGAAGGGGACGGTCATCTTCACCGCGCACGGAGTGTCGCCGGAGGTGCGGCGCCGCGCCAAGGAGAAGGGGCTGACGGTCGTCGATGCGACCTGCCCGGACGTGACGAAGACGCATGATCTCATCTCCGAGAAGACCGCGGAGGGCTACCATATCATCTATATCGGCAAAAAAGGCCATCCGGAGCCGGAAGGCGCGGTCGGAGTCGCTCCCGACCTCGTGCATCTCATCGAGAGAGAAGCGGACATCGAGGTGCTGGATGTGCCCGGAGACCGGATTCTCATCACGAATCAGACGACGATGTCCCAGTGGGATATCCGCCATCTGATCGCGAAGCTGCTGCAGAAGTACCCCGCGGCTGAGATTCACAACGAGATTTGCCTGGCTACGCAGGTTCGCCAGGAGGCGGTCGCCGATCAGGCCGGTCAGGCCGAGCTGACGATCGTCGTCGGGGATCCGCGGAGCAACAACTCCAACCGTCTTGCCCAGGTATCGGAGGAGATATCCGGGGTGCCGGCTTATCGGATCGCCGACTTGTCGGAGCTCAAGCTGGAATGGCTGCAAGGCAAGCAGCGCGTATCGGTGACATCCGGCGCCTCCACGCCGACGCCGCTTACGCGCGAGGTCGTCGATTTTCTGGAACGTTACGACGAGAAGGATGCTTCCACCTGGGAATTGAAGCGTACGGTCGACATGAAGAAGCTGCTTCCCAAGATCAAGACCAAGTCGGGCGCATAAAGAGGGTAGGAAGATGGCTGGCAATATAGCAAAATCCAGACCGAGGCCGATGTCTGCCCGGATCGGACGCTGGATCCGGTACAAATTCATACAGCTGCTGAGAGCTCCTGGCGGTCCGTCCTTCGTGGCGATGGGCTTCTCGATCGGATTGTTCTGTGAAATGTTCACGCTGCCTACGTACGGGCTGGCATTTTTCCTGATCTTCCCTCTGATCTATATGCTGCGAGGCAGCCTCGCAGGGGCTCTGATCGGCTTCGTCATCGGGAAGGTCATCTATCTGCCGTTCGCTTATCTTCACAACAAGGTCGGCGGATGGGTGCTCCCTACCCATCTCGTGTTCGACATTCCGTTTGTCGGGGCGGAGGTCAACCGGTTCCTGCTTCTCAACTTCAAGCTGATTGTCGGCGGCGTCATCGACGGCATATGGCTGGGCGCTCTGCTGTTCTTCCCCGTCCGTGCCCTGCTGCGGTATTATGCCGCGCGGCGCAAGGAGAAGCGCAAGCAGCGCCGGGTGCTCCCGCCGACCCGTACGGTATCGGAATGATTCATTACCCCGTACGGTCGTTCCTAAGCGTTTCTTCTATTAATAGAAGAAGCGCTTTTTTCTATCCGTTCTATTTCTGCGATTGGGAAGGTCGTTCATTTAAGGTTCATTTTGGCCGCTTACAATGAGCCCATGACCCGATAGAGGAGTGGAGATAGAGATGGAGATCAGGGAGAGGGCAAGATCCGGCAGGCGGCTGGATCTGGTGCTGGCCGCCGCCATGCTGGCGTCCGCTTTTTTGAACCTGTACGGAATAGGGAAGGAAACCTACGCCAATACGTATTACACGACTGCGGTAGGCAGCATGCTGCAGAGCTGGCATAATTTCTTCTACGGCTCGCTGGACTCCGCCGGCTCGGTGACGGTGGACAAACCCCCGCTTGCCTTCTGGATCCAGACGGCGTTCGCCTACGTATTCGGCTTGCATGGCTGGAGCGTCATCCTGCCGCAAGCGCTGGCTGGAATCGGCTCGGTGCTGCTCATCTACCTGCTCGTGAAGCCTGCCTTCGGGCTCGCGGCCGCGCGCATCGCAGCTTTCGGGATGGCGCTGGCTCCGGTCGGAGTCGCGGTGGCGAGAACGAACAATATCGACGCGATGCTCGTCTTCACGCTCTTGCTCGCGGCGTGGTTTCTGCTGCGAGGCGTACGAGGGCAGCGGACGGGCAGCCTGCTGGCATCCTTCGCCCTGATCGGAGCGGCATTCAACATGAAGATGCTCCAGGCGTATATGGTCCTTCCGGCCTTTTATCTGCTCTATCTGCTGGCGGTACGCTTCCCTTGGAAAAAGAAGCTGGCTGTGCTGGCCGGAGCAACGGTCCTCATGCTGGCCGTATCCGTATCCTGGGCGGCAATCGTAGACTCCGTTCCGGCCGACAAGCGGCCCTATATCGGCAGCAGCACGGGAAATTCGGTGCTGCAGCTCGCTTTCGGCTACAACGGCGTTTCCCGGCTGACGGGAGACCGCAGCCCCGGTGCCCAAGGCGGCGCCGGCGGCTTCCCCGGAACGATGGCTCCGGGCGGCGTCTTGCCTGAAGGCGGCCAAGGCCAGGGCGGAATGCAGCCGGGAAATGAAGGCGGCGCGGGGCAGGACGGACAAGCGCAAAACGGAACCGGCGGCACGGGACAGGACGGCCAGCCTCAAAACAGCCGCAACAGCGCGGGCGCGGACGGCCAAAGCCAGTGGAACGGCTCCGACCGAGCCGGCCGCTTCGAGCGGGCGGGAGGAGCGGCCGGCGTTCCCGGAGGCTTCGGAGGCAATGGAGGCGGAGCCGGCGGCATGTTCGGCACCGGGGAGAAGGGGCCGCTCCGCTTGTTCCAGCAGGCTCTCTCCGGCCAAGCGAGCTGGCTGCTGCCTTTTGCCCTGATCGCGGCAGTCGCACTGCTCTCCACATGGAGACGGAAATCCATGACGGACAAGCATAAGGAAACGCTGTTCTGGCTGGCCTGGCTTATTCCCGTCGGCGGATTTTTCAGCATCGCCGGCTTTTTCCACCAATATTACCTCATCATGCTCGCTCCTCCGGCAGCGGCCTTGTTCGGGGCAGGCTGGAGCGAGATGTGGGCGAAATACCGCCAAGGAAGAGGCTGGCAGGCCTATCTGCTGCCGGCTGCCGTCGCGGCGACCTCGATGTTCCAATGGTACATCCTGCGTCCTTACGAGAGCACGATCGGCGTAGGCTGGTCGCTCGCGGTCGCGGGGCTTGGACTGCTCGCCGCGCTCATCCTCGCCGTCCTGAATTCGCGCGACAACAGCGCTGCGGTCCGGTGGACCGCCGTCGCGGCTGCCGCGGTGCTGCTGATCGGCCCCGCCTACTGGTCGGCGACTCCGATCGTGTACGGCCAGAACTCGATGATCCCCGCAGCCGGTCCCGACGGCCAGAACAGCATGGGAGGCGCAAGGGGCGGCTTTGCCGCCTCCGGCTCCAGGAACGGCGGGCAATGGGAAGCGATGAACGGAGGACAGGGCGGATGGCCGAATGCATCGGAACAGGGCGGATGGCCGAATTCCTCCGGGCAGCCGGGAATGCAAGGAGGCCTGCAAGGCCAGCCCGGTTCGGCGGGAGGCGGCGGAAGCGAGGGCTTCTCCGGGACCCAAGAGGCCGGGGGAGGATTCCCGGGCCAAGCCGGGGGCTTCCCGGGCGTGCCGGGAGGAGCCGGAGGCAGGGAAGGAAGCGAGAGCTTGAACGAAGGGCTGCTCGCCTATTTGAAGCAAAACCAAACGACCGACTATTTGCTCGCCGTGTCCGATTACGGGACAGCCGCTCCTTATATCGTGGAGGCCAAGCAGAAGGTCGTCATCCTGCACGGCTTCCAGAGCTCGGATCCGGTCTATGACTCTGCCAAGCTGGAGCAGCTGGTGAAGTCGGGCAAGGTGAAATATTTCCTCGTCGGAGGATCGGGCGGAGCAGGCGGCCGCGATGGCGGCAGCGACCTCAACGCCTGGATCGAAGAGCATGGCAAAGCCATAGACGCGAGCGAGTACGGCGGTTCCCAGGCGGCGAGCCCGGAGAGCGCTGAATCCGGCAGCGCCCTGCTCGGACGCAGCGGCGCCGTTCTATACGAAGTAACTCTGGATTAGGGAGGCATGGAGCATGAGCCAGGTTCAAGTATCGGTGGTCATCCCCGTGTACAACGAAGAAGAGGTGCTGCCGGAAACGTATCTTCGTCTGAAAGGCGTGATGGAGGGCATCGGCTGCCGCTACGAGCTGATCTTCGTCAACGACGGCAGCCGCGATCTTTCCGGGGCGATGCTCGAGGATTGGTCCCGCAAGGATCCTACGGTGCGGCTGCTTGAGTTCTCGCGCAACTTCGGCCATCAGATCGCGATCACGGCCGGCATGGACCATGCCGGCGGGGATGCCGTCGTCATCATCGATGCCGATCTGCAGGATCCTCCCGAGCTGATCGTCCCGATGCTGGAGAAGTGGCGGGAGGGCTACGACGTCGTGTATGCCAAGCGCGTCAGCAGAAGCGGAGAGACCGCGTTCAAGAAATGGTCCGCCAGTCTGTTCTACCGCGTTCTGCGGGCATCGACGGATATATCCATTCCGGTCGACACTGGAGATTTCCGCCTGATGGACCGCCAGGTGCTGGAGCAGATGAAGCGGCTGCACGAGAGCAGCCGCTTCGTCCGCGGGCTTGTCAGCTGGGTCGGCTTCCGCCAGACTGCGCTGGAGTACGAGCGCGACGAGAGATTTGCCGGAGAGACGAAATACCCGCTGAAGCGGATGGTGAAGCTGTGCCTGGACGGGATTACTTCCTTCTCGACCAAGCCGCTCAAGGTTGCGGGTTACGCGGGAGCGCTGCTGTCGGCGACGGGATTCGTCTATCTGGTCGTCGTCCTGTGCCAGGCCTTGTTCACCTCCGGCACGATGAAGGGATGGGCGTCGATGATGGCGGTCATGCTCCTGTTCAACGGCTTCGTGCTCGCCATGCTTGGCGTTCTCGGCGAATATGTGGGGCGGATCTATGAGGAGGCCAAAGGACGGCCGCTCTATATCCTGCGCGAAGCGAGAGCTCGTCCGGCGTCCGGCGAAGGCGGCGGCGGAGCATCCGGACCGAGAAGGCCCGAACCCTTCTCCTATCCCGGCGCGCCGGCTGTCGGAATGAGCCGGAGAAGCTCCACGGGCCGCTGACGGCTGCTCCCGGAGCAGAGGTCCGCTTTGTATCGGCGTGGCCGAAGCTGCAACAACCAGCACCATGTCTTGAATTCGATTCCTCGGCATGAATAGCGGAACAGGCTGGCCGGACCCTTCCGGCCGGCCTTTTTGGCATCCATGCGTCTCGGGGAGCATATCTTGTGGAAACAGATCTTGACGCAAGCGGAGCAACCTTGTATAGTTACTTTATCAAATAAAAGCATAAAAGCTTAAAAGCGAACAAGCGCGAAAGCGGAACGGAGCGTGTTTAGAAATGATCGTCATTACCCAATCATCCATTAGCGAAGAGCGCATACAGGAAATCGTAGCCCACATCGAGCGTGCGGGCGTGCAGGCGCATGTCTCCCGCGGCACCGACCGGACCGTCATCGGCATCATCGGCAAGGCGGAGCCGGCCCTGGCGGAGCATCTGCGCCAGATGAAGGGCGTCGAGAATGTCATCAAGATCTCCAAGTCCTACAAGCTGGCGAGCCGCGACTTCCACCCCGACGATACGATCATCGAGATCAAGGGAGTCAGGATCGGCGGCAGCAATCTTGTCATCATGGGCGGTCCATGCGCCGTGGAGACTCCGGAGCAGATCGACGAGATCGCCCGCCTCGTCAAGGCAGCCGGCGGCCAGGTGCTGCGCGGCGGCGCCTTCAAGCCGCGCACGGGTCCGTACAGCTTCCAGGGCGTCGGCGTGGAAGGGCTCGAGATGATGGCGGAAGCGGGACGGCGCCACGGCTTGCTCACGATAACGGAAGTGATGACTCCCGAATACGTCGATATCTGCGCGGAGCATGCCGATATTCTGCAAGTGGGCACCCGCAACATGCAGAACTTCGATCTCTTGCGCAAGCTCGGCACGATCCAGACGCCGGTCCTGCTCAAGCGCGGATTCAGCTCCACATATGATGAATTCCTCAATGCGGCGGAATACATCCTGGCGGGCGGCAATCCCAATGTGATGCTTTGCGAGCGGGGAATCCGCACCTTCGAGACATACACCCGCAATACGCTCGATCTGGCGGCGATACCGGTGCTGCAGGGGCTCAGCCATCTGCCGGTCATCTCGGACCCGAGCCACGGAACGGGACGCCGCGAGCTGGTGGAGCCGATGGCCAAAGCTTCCGTGGCTGCAGGCGCCAACGGGCTCATCATTGAAATGCATACGGATCCCGACAACTCCATGACCGGAGACGGCGTCCAGTCGCTGTTCCCCGATCAGTTCGCCCGCCTGCTCAAGGATCTGGAGAAGCTCGCGCCGATCGTCGGCAAGAAGTTTGACACGAGCAAGGCGGAAGCGGATCAATTCGCAGTCTGGCAGAAGTAGAATCGGCTTCCTGCAGGAGAGATAAAGAAAGCGCTTCCGCATAAATATGCAAAGCGCTGAATTTCGACAGTTGCCGCCAATATCGATATTGTTCGTAATACATCCGTAAACCCTTTTACGTCAAGGGATTACGGATGTTTGCGTTGAGAGCGTCCGCAGAATGTGAATATTGTATAAATGTTGTGAGTATTGCTTACACTTGTTCCAAAAATACCTGACATACCTATTGACGCTTTAAAGCAACGGTTTTATAATTACTTCAAGGTTTAGAGCCAAAGTTGAACAATCTCGGTCTTAACTAATGCTAACGTTCGGAAATGGAGGAAATTTTACATGTCAGTTCAAAGCGTATTGGACAAAATCAAAGAAAATAACATCCAGTTTGTCGATTTCCGGTTCGTGGATCTTTCCGGCCGTGCTCACCACATCACTCTTCCTGCGACGGAAGTTGACGGTGACACGTTCGTGAACGGCGTCGCATTTGACGGTTCCTCGATCCCTGGCTTCCGCGGCATCGAAGAATCTGACATGGTCATGATGCCGGATACCGGTTCGGTGTTCCTGGATCCATTCACGGATCACCCGACTTTGAACGTTATGTGCAATATCTTCACACCGGATGGCGAACGCTACGACCGCGACCCGCGGAGCATCGCCCAGAAGGCAGAGGAATTCCTCCAATCCTCCGGCGTAGGCACGACAGCATTTTTTGCCCCTGAGTCCGAGTTCTTCGTCTTTGACGACGTGCGTTACGAAAGCTCGATGAACTCTTCCTCCTACTTCGTCGATTCCGAAGAAGCGGCCTGGAACACGAACCGCAAGGAAGAGGGCGGCAACCTGGCGTTCAAAGTAGGCGTCAAAGGCGGCTACGTGCCGGTTGCCCCAGTCGATTCCCAGCAAGACCTTCGCAGCGAGATGGTCCGCCTGATGCAGGAAGCGGGACTCCGCGTCGAGCGCCATCACCATGAGGTGGCTACGGCCGGCCAAGCGGAGATCAACTTCCGCTTCGATACGCTGACCAAGACGGCCGACAATCTCCTGCTCTACAAATACATCGTGCACAACACGGCCCGCCAGTACGGCAAAGTGGCTACGTTCATGCCGAAACCTCTCTTCGGAGACAACGGCAGCGGCATGCACGTCCACCAATCGATCTTCAACGGCGATTCGCCGCTGTTCTACGAAAAAGGCGGCTACGGCAACCTGAGCGAAATGGCGCTTCATTACATCGGCGGCATTCTGCATCACGCTCCGGCGCTGATCGCGCTGACCAACCCGAGCACGAACTCCTTCAAACGCCTTGTTCCAGGCTACGAAGCACCGGTCAACCTCGTGTTCTCCAAGGGCAACCGTTCCGCTGCCGTTCGTATTCCGGTCGCAGCTGTTACGCCTAAGGGCTGCCGTATCGAGTTCCGTACGCCGGACTCCACGGCGAACCCGTACCTTAGCTTCGCGGCGATGCTGCTTGCAGGGCTGGACGGCGTGAAGCGCAAAATCGATCCGACCGCGCTCGGATTCGGTCCTTACGACAAGAACATCTACGAGCTGTCCGACGAAGACAAAAAAGAAATCCGCAGCGTCCCAGGATCCCTGGAAGAAGCTCTGGATGCGCTGGAAGCCGATTCCGGGTTCCTTACCGAAAACGGCGTCTTCAGCCAGGACTTCATCGACAACTATGTCGCCTTCAAGCGTCAGGAAGCAAAAGCCGTCGCTATCCGCGTCCATCCGCATGAGTACGGCCTCTATTTCGACTGCTAATCCGGACTTATCCCATTCAAGATCAGAAGCTCCCTTATCGGGAGCTTCTTTTTTTGCTCAAAGACGAATGATAATTGATTTTTCCTCATGCAGCGTTCGTGAAATTATCACTTGAACGAGAGAGGTAATCTTGTTAAGATAGCCATAACTTTATTGGAGTGTATCTTTCCAGCGACAGAGACAGGGGTGCAAGGAACATGACGAAGAGGGCTTACAATTTCAACGCAGGACCTGCGGCATTGCCGCTTGAAGTGCTTCAGCAGGCGCAGGAGGAATTTGTCGATTACAAGGGTGCCGGCATGTCCTTGATGGAAATGTCGCATCGAAGCAAGCTGTTCGAGGGCGTCAACGACGAGGCGGAGCAGCTGCTGAGGGAGCTTCTCCAAATTCCGGATTCCTACAGCGTCATGCTGCTGCAAGGCGGCGCAAGCACGCAATTCGCGATGGTGCCGCTCAACTTCCTTCATCAGGGATTGATCGGAGCGTACGTGAACAGCGGCAGCTGGGCCAAAAAAGCGATCAAGGAAGCGAAGCTGATCGGCGAGACAGCGATCGCCGCCACCTCGGAGGGCTCCAAGTTCACCCGCATGCCGAGTCTCGAAGAGATCGTGCTGCCTGACAACGCAGCTTATCTGCATCTGACTTCCAATGAGACGATCGAGGGGACCCAGCTCCCGTTGTTCCCGGATACGGGAGAGGTTCCGCTTATCGCCGACATGTCCAGCGACATCATGTCGAGGCCGCTCGACATGAGCCGGTTCGGCATGATCTATGCCGGCGCCCAGAAAAATCTGGGGCCATCCGGCGCGACGATCGTCATCGCTCGCAACGATCTGATCGCCAGCAGTCCTGCGGGACTTCCGACGATGTTCCGTTACGACACGCATGCGAAGTCCAAATCCCTCTACAACACGCCGCCTTCCTTTGCGGTCTACATGATCGGGCTTGTGCTCAAATGGCTCAAGGGCAAGGGCGGCCTGGCCGCCGTCGAGCAGACGAACAGGGACAAGGCGGCTCTCATCTACGACGCCATCGACGGGAGCGGCGGCTTCTACAGCGGGGTGGCCGACACCGGCAGCCGCTCGCTGATGAACATCACGTTCCGCCTGCAGTCCGATGAGCTGGACAAGGAATTCGTCCGCCAATCGGAGGCGGAAGGATTTGTCGGGCTGAAGGGCCACAGAGATGTCGGCGGCCTGCGCGCTTCCGCTTACAACGCGGTTCCGCTCGCAAGCTGCAAGGCGCTTGCCGACTTCATGACGGAGTTCCAGAGGAAGAACGGCTGAGCAAGCGGAACATAGGAAGAGCCCTTGCCTCTTGAGGCAAGGGCTCTTGCGTTAACGGCAGGCGGTGAAGGAAACGGATGCATGAAGGGAGGATTCAGGCCATTGCCGCTGTCTGGTCCTTGGGGGATGGGCCTGTAAGCTTGTATCCAACATTGCGGACCGTCATAATATACTCGGGAGACCGGGCGCTCTGTTCGATCTTGTCCCGGAGATGGCTGATATGGACGTCGACGATCCGAGTATCGCCGAGGAAGTGGTAATCCCATACGCCCTGCAGGAGCTGCTGCCGGCTCAGCACCTTGCCGCGATGGCGGCAGAGGAAGACGAGAAGCTCGAATTCCTTGGGCGTTAGCTCGACCTGCTCCCCGTTCAGATGGACCTCGCGCTTGGCCAGATCGACCTGCAGCGGTCCGACTTCATAGCTGACTTCGGCATGGATGCCGGGATAACCTTGCATTCTCCTGAATATCGCGCCGATCCGGGAGACGAGCTCCTGGGGGCTGAACGGTTTGGTCATATAATCGTCCGCGCCATTGTCCAGTCCCGCGATGCGGTCGGACACATCCTGCATGGCGGTGAGCATGACGATCGGAACGGCGTTGCCGCGCCGGCGCAATTCCCGGCATACCTCGATGCCGTCCATCTTGGGAAGCATCAGGTCGAGCACGATGAGGTCCGGGCGGAAAGGCTTGAGCATGTCGAATACAGCCATTCCGTCGTGGACGGACCGCACTTCATAACCTGCAAGGTTGAGATTGAATTCTAGCAGCATCGAGATGGATGGTTCATCGTCAACGACCAGCACTTTTTTCTTCGTCACCTTGTTCGGCTCCTTTTACCAGATCTTGACCCCAGTATACAGCCCGAGCTTCAGATAGGAATTAAGGCTGCGTAAAAGGAATGTAAAGTCCACCCAGAAGTTTGACCGAAAGGAAGTCGCAAACCATGTCTTATCATATCGTTCTGGTGGAGCCGGAGATCCCGGCCAACACCGGCAATATCGCCAGAACCTGCGCGGCCACCGGAGCGCATCTGCATCTTGTCCGCCCGCTCGGCTTCAATACCGACGACCGGACGCTCAAGAGAGCCGGCCTGGACTATTGGCATGCCGTCCAGGTCCATTATTACGATTCCTTTCAGGAAGTGAAGGATGCTTTTCCGGAAGGCAGGTTTTTCTACGCCAGCACCAAGGCATCCAAACGCTACGACCAGATGGATTATCGGGACGGAGACCTGTTCGTATTTGGAAAGGAAACCAAAGGGCTGCCTCCCGAGCTTGTCGCGGCCAATCCGGATACGGCGATCCGCATGCCGATGACAGGCAGCGTCCGTTCGCTCAATCTGTCCAATTCGGCGGCGATCGTCCTGTTCGAGGCGCTCAGGCAATCGGACTTTCCCGGCTTGGCTTGAATATTTGGCGTTCTGTCCAAAAGTTGGAGAATATTAAGCAACTATGAACAGAGGAAGGATTTGCTTCCTCCCATGGAGAATGGTAGGAGAAAAGGACATCCATACGCCCTGTTGCATGATTTGCAAGCCGAAGGGTTGGTTGTGACTAGATAATTCAGACATAAGGAGCGGATACAACCGATGAAACCGGCTGGAGTCGTACGAAAGGTCGACCAATTGGGCCGCATAGTGCTGCCCAAATCCCTGCGCAAGCGTTACCAGATGAACGAAGGGGATCCTGTGGAAATCCTCGTTCAAGGAGATCACATCATTTTGGAGCGATATCGTCCGCGCTGCGTCTTCTGCGGATCGATGGAGCAAGTGGCTGATTTCAAGGAACGTTATTTGTGCTCGGAATGCATGGGCCAGATGCAGCATCTGCGCCGCTGATCGTGGAATGATGGCAGGGAAGCCCGATATGCGGGCCGATCTGTGCAGGCAGCTTCGGAAGCAAGGCCGTGAGGCCGGGCTCCGGGGCTGTTTTTTTGTTCCGGTTCAGCCGTCCATCACGTCCGGGAGGAAATGGTTGAAATTTCCTGAATATTCAGTATGATAGGGACATTCCGACAGCCTGCTGACAGGCCGGAGCGACAGGAGGAAGGTCCATATGGAATATACGAGGCTGGGCAAGACCGGACTGGAGGTATCCCGGTTATGTCTGGGATGCATGAGTTACGGAATTCCGGATAGAGGCTCCCACCCATGGACGCTGGACGAGCAGGCGAGCCGGCCGTTCATCCGCAGAGCGCTTGAGCTTGGCATCAATTTCTTCGATACCGCCAACAGCTATTCCGACGGCACGAGCGAGGAGATCGTAGGCAGGGCGCTCAAGGATCTTGCGCGCCGCGACGATGTCGTGATCGCGACCAAAGTGTATTTCCCCACGCGCCCCGGTCCGAATGGCGGCGGCTTGTCCCGCAAGGCGATCATGGCGGAAATCGACAACAGCCTGCGAAGGCTTGGCACCGACTATGTCGACCTGTACCAGATTCACCGCTGGGATCCGGGAACTCCGATCGAAGAAACGATGGAAGCTCTCCATGATGTCGTAAAAGCCGGGAAGGCGCGGTACATCGGCGCTTCATCCATGTATGCCTGGCAGTTCCTGCAAGCCCAGCATGCGGCGGAGCGGGGAGGCTGGACGAAGTTCGTGAGCATGCAGAACCACCTGAATCTGCTCTACCGGGAAGAAGAGCGGGAGATGCTGCCTCTATGCGAGGAGCTTGGCGTCGGCGTCATCCCCTGGAGCCCGCTCGCCCGGGGACGCCTCGCCCGCGACTGGGACCAGAGCAGCGGCCGCTTCGAGAGCGATCTGCTCATTCCGCGGCTGTACGCCTACTCGGAAAATTCGGACCGGGTCATCGTCGAGAGGGTCGGGCAGGTCGCGGCGTCGCGCGGCGTGCCGCGGGCGCAGGCTGCGCTAGCGTGGGTGCTCGGCAAATCCGCCGTGACGGCGCCGATCGTCGGAGCGACCAAGCCTCGGCATCTCGAGGACGCCGTCGCGGCTCTGTCGCTTGAGCTGACTCCGGAGGAGACGGCGCTGCTCGAGGAGCCGTATATTCCCCATCCCGTACTCGGCCACTGAACGGGAACGACGAATAAGCCCCGGCATGATAACATGCCGGGGCTTGTCTGACGATCAGCGTCATCGGATGGGATTATAGTCCCTTGGTCTTGTCGTCGTTGTAGGCCGCCGTGAACATGGCCGTCAGGAACAGCAGGGACACGACAAGAACCACGATGAATGGAACGGACATATGTAGCACCTCCGAACGAATTGATTTCATTATACCCAACCTGCTGGAAAAAGAAAACGGTTCTATTTGTGAACAACCTGTGTCAATCCTCTTTGCGGTATTGACCTGGAGAGCATCCCGAATGCTTCTTGAATACCTTGCTGAAATATTTCTCGTCCGAGTATCCGACCTGGCTCGAGATCTCCGCGATCTTGAGGGAGGATCCCAGCAGCAGCCGGCCGGCCTTGTCCATCCGCAGCTTCTCCACGTAATCGCTTAGCGTCTGTCCCGTTTCCTGACGGAAGCGCCGGCTCACATGCTCGCGGCTGAGAAAGAAGCGGGAAGCCAGCGTCTGCAAGGATAAGTCTTCCTCCAAATGGCCGTCGATATACGAGATCATCTCGGCGATGATGCTGCGGTCCTGCCGGACTCTCTTGAGCAGGCTTTCCATCCAGTCCAGCAGCAGCAGCCGGAACTCCTTCTCGGTCTCGTCGAGCAGCAGCCGTCCGTCTTCGGCGAACCGGACCGGCAGGGGCGCTGTCCGGGACTTGGCCTGCTCGTCTTCGGCATCCTCCGGCAGGAATTCCTTAAGCAGGCGGGTAGTCATCATTTCGCTCTGCCGTTCCCAGAGGGCGAGATCGCCAGGCGTGACGATGCCGGAGCGGCGGACTTTGCCGAACCATTCCGTCAGAGCGGCGGTCGCTTCCGCAGGATTGCGGATTTGCAGTGCGAGGCGGAGCGGCTCCTCCAGATCGGTCAAATGCGGCGCGGCCGAAGGCTGCACGGTTCCCGCATGCGCGATCCTCACCCCCGCGGCGAGGAGATTGCGGCGCTGAAGCGTCTGCCTCGCGGATTGGACGGACAGTCCGGTCTGCTCGGCCTCGGGCACGAGCCTGCCGATGCCGGCATACAGATCGGCCCTAAGCGTCATTCGCACGGCTTCGAGAAGCCTGGCCGTCCTATCCGCGATGAAATCATGTCCTTCCCAGAACAGGGCGATCACTTCATCGGCATCATTGGGGGACCGGAAAGCATATCCGCACTGCCATTCGCTGCGCATCAGATCGTTGAATACGTTGATGATGGCGAACTCGAGCAGCTCCTTGTCGCCGCGGAACCGCTTGAGCAGCTTCTCCTGAACCGGAAACAGGCTGAAGACGGCAGTCTGGAAAGCCCCTTGCCGGGGAAAGCCCTGAAATTCGGAGCGGAGCTGCGCGGCAGCCGGCTCGGACTCGTTCGATACCGATGCCAGCTTGCCGAACAAGTGGCTCCAGTAGACGGGCTTGTATTGGTTCATGGCGATTCCGCTCTCGACTTGGCGCTGCCGTTCCTTCGTTTCCTGGCACCAGGATCCGATCGCGCGCTTGGAGGCTTCCATCAGCTGATCCGGATCGATCGGCTTGAGGATATAGTCGATGCCGCCGTACTTCATCGTCTTGCGCACATAATCGAAGTCGTTGTAGCCGCTGATGGCGATGATCTTCGTCTGGGGATAATGGTCGCTCAGCCACTCCATGAAGCGCAGCCCGTTCGTGATGGGCATATGCACGTCCGTCAAGACGAGCGCGGGCAGATGCTCGGCGACGAGCAGCTTGGCCGCTTCGCCGTTGTCGGCTTCAAGAATGAGGTCGACGCCAAGCTCCTTCCATTCCACAAGCAGCTTGACGGCTTCCCGGGCATGGGTTTCGTCGTCGACGATCAATATATTCATGATGATTTTTCTCTCCTGTCTCTATATAAAGGGGCATCACGGAGGCCCGCCGGTCAATCTCCGGCAGGAATGACCAGCGTGACCATCAGCCCGCCAAGCGGTGCGGCTCCGGATTCAAGCTCCATGCGGGCGTTCTCGCCGCAGTGCAGCCTCAGCCTCGCTGCGACGTTGGCCAGTCCGATATGGCTGCCCGACTCGTCTCCGATCTCTCCGTCCCGGCTGATCCGCTGCCTGACGGAGGCCAGCTTGCCTCCATTCATCCCGGGACCGTTGTCCGCGATTTCGATTGTGATCCGGTTGTCCTCCAGCCGGGTGCGGATCGAGACATGGACCATGCCTCCAGCGGGATCAAAAGCATGCTTGAAAATATTCTCCACCACCGGCTGGATAATCATCCGCGGCACGGAAGCCCGCTGCGCGTCGGGATCGCCGGATATCTCATAGGTCAGCTTGTCGCCGAACCGATGGCGCTGCAGCTCCAGGTAAGACCGGGTATGATCGATTTCCTGGGAAATAGAGACAAACTCCTCGGCCGTATTCATGGAGTAGCGCATCATTTTGCCGAGCTGCATGATCAGCTTGTACAGATCCGGGACTCCCCGCTGCAGAGCCGTCGTGCCGATCGATTGCAGGGCATTGTAGAGGAAATGCGGATGGACCTGGGCTTGCAGCGCCTTGAGCTGATTCGTCTTGTTCGCCAGCTCGAGCCGATATTCGCGAAGGACCAGATTGTTGATCGTCTCCATCATCATCCGGAAGCGCCGCGCCAGCTGTCCGATCTCATCGGACTGGCGCAGATGGATATCCGTCTCGAGACGGCCGGACTGGATCTGGTTGACGTAGCCCGTAAGCTGCTTGATCGGCCTGGTGATCCAGAAGGATACGAACAGGGCGGTCAGCGTCACGAGAAGCAGGGAACCGAGCAGCACCCATGTATTGGCCTGCGTGATCTGACGGGTCGCTCCATGCAGGACGGAGGGAGGGATGCGCTTGACGAGCACCCAATTGTGATCGCCGGCTTCCAGCGATTCATAGATGAACACGCTTTTGGAATGGGAGTCCTTCAGCTCCACGTTGCCGCTCTCCCCGGCGGAGGCAAGCTTCAGGATCGGATCGGCCCAAGGCTCCTTGAGCTTCAGGCCCTTGCCGTACTGTCCGGGTCCGTAGACGATGGTTCCGTCATGCGCGAGCAGGAACACCTCCTCGCCGCCGCCGGCGCTGTACAGCTGGGCGCAGATGGAATCGATGACCTCGGTCGTAATGTCCAGCGCAAGCGTGCCCATCTGCTTGCTGCTCGGAATTTGATAGACCGGCCGGATCAAGGTGATGACGGGCCGGGACAGGATCAGCGGCGTGGAGTTGATGCCATAGTTGCTGCTCATATGAAGAGGCTTGATCGTATAAGTGATGTCGTCCTCCAGCGTCGTTCCGGGGGCAGCCACGATTTGGTCTATCCGCTTGTACTGTCCGCGGGAGAAGAGGTATCCGCGCTCCGCCCTGCCCGAATGGAGGTAGACCTGATAGATTTCCTTGACCGACGAGGACATGATCTGGAGGCTGACGAAAATCTGGTTGTCGACGAGATAGTCGCTTCGTCCTGTTTCAAGCGTCCTGTACAGGGTAGTGTCCGAATAAGGAGCGAGAGACGTTTGGAAAAAAGACTGAAAATAGTTGGCCAGGTTGGTCTTGCCCTGGTAAAGGAGGCTCGAGTTCTGCCGAACCGTGTCGTTGGCGACGAAATCCGCTGTCCGTGTATTGGTGATGATGAGCGATGCCAGCATCGGAACCGCGATCGCCAGCAGCAGGAAGACGGCCAGCTTGGTTCGGATGCTTCGCTTGATCCAGTAGAATTTCAAGCTCCGATGCTCCTTTATGGGCCTATTTAACTACGCCCTTATCGTATTATAGCGGTCCCGATTGGCGGCATCAATATTTTCCCCCTATTGAGTCATCATCCTCAGTGGGAGCCGGGAAAGCGAAAGCGTATACTTGATGAAAATCAACAAGCTGTCCGGATAATGGCGCTTGGCAATGGAAAGACTTACTACGATTCCTTCTAGAGAAAGGGGAGAAACGGGATGAAAAGCAAAGGATGGTCGAGCCAGTGGCTCCAGCAGATCGTATTCACGGGCCCTGCGACACTTGCGTTCGCGATAATCGTCGCACTTCCCTTCTTCATGGGCATGTTTTACTCCATTACGGACTGGAATGGGGTTGGAGGGTATAATTTTGTCGGATTCGACAACTTCTCCCGGCTGTTCCATGACCAGACATTCATCAACTCCTTCAAGTTCACCGTGAAATTCACGATCGCAGCCGTCATCCTGTCGAACCTTGTAGGCTTCCTCTTGGCGCTGCTGCTGACGCAGCCGGTCAAATCCCGCAACGTGCTGCGGACGATCTTCTTCATGCCGAACGTCATCGGCGGCCTGCTGCTCGGCTTCATCTGGCAGTTCATCTTCGTCAAAGGCTTTACGGCCGTAGGCGACAAAACGGGCTGGGCGTTCTTCAACCTGCCTTGGCTCGGCGACGAGCCGACCGCATTCTGGGGCATCGTCATCGTGACGATCTGGAGCACGGCGGGTTACCTGATGGTCATCTACATCTCCGCCCTCATCAACGTTCCCCGCGATTTGATCGAGGCGGCTTCCATCGACGGAGCGACTGCCTGGCAGCGCCTGCGCCATATCACGGTGCCGCTGATCATGCCTGCCGTCACGATCGCGCTGTTCCTCGCGCTGTCGTGGTCGTTCAAGTCCTTCGACATCATCCTGTCCCTGACCAAGGGCGGACCGTACAACTCGACGCAATCCGTCGCGCTCAACATCTACAACGAGGCGTTCCAGAACAACAACTTCGGTTACGGCACGGCGAAGGCGCTCGTATTCTTCATCGTCGTCGCGCTGCTGACCTCGCTCCAGGTGTACCTGACTAAACGCCGGGAGGTGCAGGCTTAATGGAAACGTCCCGATACCGCATCAGCACATTCGTGCTGGAAATCATCGCGCTGCTGGTCGCGCTCGTCTTCCTGGTGCCGTTCTACTTCCTGGTCAGCAACTCGCTGAAGAAGTACGGGGATATCCTGCTCGACTCCGCATCCTTGCCGAGTCCCGCGACGTTCGACAACTTCACGAGGGCATGGGATATCATGAAGTTCCCGGCTTCGTTCGCGAACTCGCTCGTCATTACGCTGGCGAGCATCATCGGGCTTACGGTCATCTGCTCGATGGCCGCATACCGGATGGTTCGCCGTCCGACCAGGTACAACAACCTGCTGTTCATGCTTTTCGTCGCAGCGATGGTCATTCCGTTCCAATCGATCATGATTCCGCTCGTCAAGACCGCGAGCTGGTTCCATCTGACGAAGAGCCTTCCGGGCCTGTGGGTCTGTTATATGGGCTTCGGTTCGTCGCTCACGATCTTCCTCTATCACGGCTTCGTGAAGTCGATTCCGCAGGAGATCGAGGAATCCGCGACCGTGGACGGCTGCTCGCCTTACGGCGTCTTCTGGAGAATCGTGTTCCCGCTCCTCAAGCCGATGACGGCCACGATCATCATCCTGAACAGCCTCTGGATCTGGAACGACTTCCTGCTGCCGAACCTGATTCTCGGCGAAGGCCAGCGGACGATTCCTCTGTCCACGTACAGCTTCTTCGGCCAATACACGAAGCAGTGGGATCTGGCTCTTGCCGGTCTCGTCATGGGCATCCTGCCGATCCTGATCTTCTTCCTGACGCTTCAGCGTCATATCATTTCCGGCATTACGGCCGGTTCGGTAAAAGGCTGATCCTGCCGGCTCGGTAAAGCTCAGCTCAGTCTTTCCGCCTTGAGGGTCGCAAGAGATGCCCTTGAGTCCGCAACAGGCAAACCTTGCTCATTCGAATTCATGCCGACGATTCCCGATGGGGTCGTCGGCATGGTGCTTTTCCCGGCCCTTTCCGATGAAAATATTGATTTCCTGATGGGGCATCAATATATTCCCCCTATATTCGCAATATGTTCTGTGGGAACGTTTGCGCAGATTGGTCTATACTTAAAAAGCTCCGAACATAAGCGTTAAATGCAACCAGTTGGACATACTATCGTGGAGCACGATTTCAAGGGGGTAAAAAAGCAATGTTGAAAAAAGGATTGCTCACGGCCGTTTCGGCGGGCCTGGCTATTTCGATGCTGGCAGGCTGCAGCACGACGAACAACGGCGGCAACGCGGAAGGAAACGCCAACACCGGCTCCGGCGCAAGCGGAGAGCAGGTAACGCTGAATATTTTCCAATTCAAGGTCGAAATCGCCGATGCGATGAACCGCCTGAAAGCCGATTACGAAAAAGAGCATCCGAACGTCAAGCTCAATCTCGAGACGATGGGCGGCGGAGCCGACTACGGCGCGGGGCTGAAAGCGAAATTCGCTTCCGGCCAAGAGCCCGACATCTTCAATAACGGAGGCAACTCCGACCTGAACACCTGGGTCGACAAGCTGGAGGATCTTTCGGATCAGCCTTGGCAGAGCGACGTCGTCGAGACGGCGAAGGAAGCCATTACCCGCGACGGCAAAAACTACGGCCTCCCGATGGGCATCGAGGGCTACGGCTTCATCTACAATAAGGATCTGTTCGCCAAAGCCGGCATCACGGAGCCTCCGGCTACGATGACGCAGCTCAAGGCCGCGGTAGAGAAGCTCAAAACGGCCGGCATCACGCCGTTCTCGAACGGCTACCAGGAGTGGTGGGTGCTCGGCAACCATACGTTCAACGTAGGCCTGGCCGATCAGGAAGATCCAGCCGCCTTCATGAAAACGATGAACGAAGGCAAGGGCGGGCTTGAAGGCAACAAGGTGTTCCAGAACTGGTTCAACCTGTTCGACCTGACGATCCAGAACAGCAACAAAAACCCGCTGACGACGGACTACAACACGCAAGTGACGCTGTTCGCCAGCGGCAAGGCGGCGATGATGCAGCAAGGCAACTGGACTCAGGTGCAAATCGACGGCATCACGCCGAACATGAACGTCGGCCTGCTGCCGATGCCGATCGACGACAGCGAGAAGAGCGGCAACATCCTCGTCGGCGTTCCGAACTACTGGGTCGTGAACAAGAACTCCAAGAACAAGGAAGCCGCCAAGGAATTCCTGAACTGGCTCGCTACCTCCGAGACCGGCAAGAAATACACGGTCAACGAGTTCAAGTTCATCCCGGCTCTGAAGAGCGTGGAAGTGACGGATGAATCGATCCTCGGACCGATCGCGACGGATATCATGAAATACAGCAAGGAAGGCAAGACGAGCGGCTGGTACTTCAACCAGATGCCGGAAGGCGTGCCTCAGGAGGTCGGCGCGGAAATGCAGGCCTACGTGGCAGGCAAGTCCGACAAGGCGCAGCTGCTGAAAAATATCCAGAAGAAATGGAACGACATGATCAAGAAGTAAGCAGCTTGATCCAGCAGCATGAATCTCCCCGGCAGCCACTGGCTGCCGGGGTTTTTGTATGGCTTGGCAGCGGCGGGCGGAGACGGGCTGACGCTTCATGCGCAAACGTGTGCGTCCCGTGGATTCGGGACGGTGGCGGGAGACGGCCGTTTCTTTCAACCGACAAAAGAAAACGATATCCCATTCCGCTTATTTCGACAGCCGATTTCGACAAAAGGTGTAGAATATTGACGCAGGCATTGGATGTCAATATTCTACACCTTTTTGTTCAACATTCTCTGTGGTAGCGCTTGCACACCTGAGGGTATACTTCATTTGTAAGCACAAGCAAACACTTCAATTGACAAAAGAGGGTCAACATACCAAGGAGGAATTTCCTATGAAAAAGGGATTGCTTACCGTCATGTCCGCAGGTCTCGCGCTCAGCGTGATGGCCGGCTGCAGCACATCCGGCGGTAACAGCGGCGGCTCCGCAGACCAGAACACGAGCCCTGCGACGAATGCGGCTTCCAATACGGGTACAAGCGGCGGCGACAGCGGCAAAAAAGTCACGCTGAACATTTTCCAGTTCAAGGTCGAAATCGCCGACGCGATGAACCGGCTCAAAGCCGATTACGAGAAAGAGCATCCCAACGTCACGCTCAATGTCGAGACAATGGGCGGGGGCGCAGACTACAGCGCGGGCCTGAAGGCGAAGTTCGCTGCCGGCCAGGAGCCCGACATCTTCAACAACGGAGGCAACTCGGAGCTGACCACCTGGATCGACAAGCTGGAGGATCTGTCCGACCAGCCTTGGGCGGGCGACATCATCGATTCGGCCAAAGGTCAGATTTCGCGTGACGGCAAGCTGTACGGGATGCCGGTCGGTGTAGAGGGCTACGGCTTCATCTACAACAAGGATCTGTTCGCGAAAGCCGGCATCACGACGCCTCCAAAAACGCTTACCGAGCTTGAAGAAGCGTGCAAAAAGCTGGAAGCGGCAGGCATCACGCCGTTCTCCGACGGCTACCAGGAATGGTGGGTGCTGGGCAACCATTTGTTCAACGTAGGCTTGGCCAACCAGGATGACCCTACGGCATTCGTCAACAGCGTAAACGAAGGCAAGGGCGGACTCGTCGGCAACCCTGTGTACCAGAACTGGTTCAAGCTGTTCGACCTGACGCTGAAGTACAGCAACAAAAACCCGCTGACGACGGACTACAACACGCAAGTAACGCTGTTCGCAAGCGGCAAGACGGCCATGATGCAGCAAGGCAACTGGACACAGGTGCAAATCGACGGCATTACGCCGGACATGAACATCGGCCTGCTGCCGATGCCGATCGACGACAGCGAGAAGAGCGGCAACATCTTCGTCGGCGTGCCGAACAACTGGGCCATCAACAAGAACTCCAAAAACAAAGACGCGGCCAAAGAGTTCCTGACCTGGCTGGCGACGTCCGAGACGGGCAAGAAATATATCGTGAACGAATTCAAATTCATTCCGGCCTTGAAATCCATCGAAGTCACCGACAGCAAAGTGCTCGGCGCCATCGCCAACGACATCGTCGCCTACAACAAGGAAGGCAAGTCCTCCGGCTGGTTCTTCAGCCAGATGCCGGAAGGCCTTCCGCAGGAAGTCGGTTCGGAAATGCAGGCTTATGTCGCCAAGAAAGTCGACCAAAACCAGCTTATGCAAAACATCCAAGACAAGTGGAACAGCATGAGCAAGAAGTAAGATCGTTCTAAACAGCGCCTCTGGAGCATATATGCTTCAGGGGCGCTTTTTGTGTTTGAAGCGGAAGCGGACGATGGACGGACTGTCGGAGCCGCCAGCGGATCGGGACGGCGAAAGCTCGAATAGGACCAAGAGGCGCAGGACGCATGGATGATCTTGCTCGGCGTTTAAGCGAATTTAGTTTCATATAGAGGCCGGCATCTCTGCCGTCCGCCAGGAGGGATGGCCATGACTAGACAGGAAACCATGCTGAATTTGAGTGAACCAGGCGCCCAGCGGTTTCGTTTGTTCGGCAGGGAGGAGATCGAGGCTGCCATGAATAGGGCGCTGGAGCATCAGCGCGGCAACGAGCGGCTGCCGGAGGCGCTGCGGAGGCTGGCCGGCAAGTCGATCCCGGATGCATGGGAGTGCCTTGCTGTGCCGACGCCGCTTGCGGCGCTGGATCTGCTGCTCAGAGACAAGCATTGGACGGGCGATGCGGCGGGAGCGCTGCCTGGCGAGCCGAAGGCGCTGGAGCTGATGCGGCTGCATGGTCTGGATGCGGAGAGCTTCGGCGATGTCGGAAGGCTGGGGGACAGCAGTGCCGTACGGATGGAAGCGGCGCGGATGCTTTATTTGGAGCAAGCCGGGTGGGAGAGTGCCGGAGGAGCTGAGGCCCGGGAGGCGGGGGCTATGGAGCCCTTGGCCGTGCCGAGCGGCTGCCGGCTCGCAGTCGTTCGGCTTCCCGACTGCCGCTGGGGGGCGCAGGGGCGGGCTTGGACGGATGGCGAGGATGGTTGGCGGCTGCTCGGAGCCGGCGGTCCGAAGCTGGCGTTCGGGACCGGACCGGATCGGACCGAGGTCGCCGCGATCGGCTCGCTCAGTACCGGAATGCCGGGTGTGGAGACGGCGTGGATCGCAGCCGAGCCGCAGATGATCCGCCGTCTGGCGGGATTGCAGCGGGCTTCGGGAACGGCCGGCTTGTTGGGCGGACGAATTATGGAGGAGCTGCTTGAAATCGGCTCGCTGTCCGAGCGGATCAAGGAGGCTGCTGCCGGCTGGGATGCGGCGCTGCAGCATCTGGAGGCGGCGCTCCGTACGACGATGGCTCCGTCGGTCGGCTGGCGAAGGGCTGCTCGAGCCGGCGAGCTGTCGCTGCTGCTGCCGGAAGGGCTCGGCCTTGCGGCGCTGGCGAAAGCGGCCCGCCTGAAGGGAATCAGCTTTTCCGGCGGCAGCATTCAGGGCCGCGGACGGCCGCGCGCCGTCGTAACGATCAGCTGCGAAGCAGGATCGGGCGAAGCCCGGCTGGAGCATGGAGTCCGGCTGCTCGGCGAGACGATCGGCGAGTTCCAGGCCCGGTCGTAATTTTTTGGCGCCATGGCTGGCCGGGCTTCAACGGGCGCATCCGTGAGCGGATGCCGCGGATAGTGGTGGTGGCGTCTCGCGCTGGGGATGCATGGATTGGTACCGGTGCAGGGAATTGTGCGGATAGATGGCGTCGTGTGCGGTGCGAGGGAAGATGCGGATAGGTAGCGGTACAACGCGGCGCAGGGAAGTGTACGGACGGTTGGCGGTACGTCTCGTTGCGAGGATGTGTGGATAGGTATCAATGCAGGGAAGCGTGCGGATAGATGGCGTCGTGTGCGGTGCGAGGGAAGATGCGGATAGGTAGCGGTACAACGCGGCGCAGGGAAGTGTACGGACGGTTGGCGGTACGTCTCGTTGCGAGGATGTGTGGCTAGGTATCAATGCAGAGAAGCGTGCGGATAGATGTTGTCGTGTGCGGTGCAAGGGAAGATGCGGAGTGAAGTGGTTCGGATAGTTGGCATTACGGCCAAGCGCGATAATGACTTTTGCATCTCGCCTACCTGTCTCCCCATCCCATATAGGAGTGTTGGTGAACGGTGAACAGCTGTCGAGAGGAGTTGCCCCGGCAATCTTCATGTTATACGAGCAGCTATCGGACATAGGATCCGTTATTTGGAACACTATGCCTTCATTTGAGGATTGTCGGACATAGGATCCGTTATTCGTGTCGACTCTATCATAAAATCGATAAAAAATTGGAAATAGCGGAACGTATGTCCGATAGAACAGAAATCGCGTGTTTTTTGGGGAAATAGCGGAACGTATGTCCGATAGAAGGCGATATGCCGGAACATCGAGCCGAAAATTATAGGCCATCTCCCGAGGTCCAGAGCGCCAGCAGCGAGGCCAACATCTATTGAGGTCCAGAGCGCCAGCAGCGAGGCCAACATCTCTTGAGGTCCAGAGCGCCAGCAGCGAGGCCAACATCTCTTGAGGTCCAGAGCGCCAGCAGCGAGGCCAACGTCCGTCGATGCCCGAACGGGACCCGGGCGCTCAGAACGCCGGCCAATGGACCGGTGTCCTGGCCTGGGGCGGACGCTCAGGACGCCGGCCAGTGGACCGGCGTCCTGGCCTGGGGCGGGGGCCATGAACTCCATCCGCCGGACACCAACCGAAAAAACACGGGCTCTACGCCTAGGGCCGTGTTTTTTTGCGTTTGGTTGTCTCCGCCGGGCGCCGAGCTTCCGGCTCGGGCTGGACCAAGGCCGCCGCCTGCTCCCGCCAGGCGGCGATGACAACGGCATGCTGCTCCAGCGCGGCTTCGCCTGCCGGCAGCAGCCGGTAGACGCCGCGCTCGATCTTGGCGAACCAGCCGTAGTAGTTGCTGCGCAGCAGCTCGCCGGCGCGGGCGACGCCGGTCAGGTCTCGCAGCCGGGCCGGGGACAGCGGGCCGCCGGCCTTGAGGCCCCAGGCCAGGCGCAGCGCCTTCTCCCGGTAGGCGGTCATCATGATGCGCCCGGAAGCGCGCCCGCTGCCGCCGACGTTGTAGTCGCCGCTGCGCTCCCGGAATTCCTGCAGCAGCCGCTTCTCGCGCGACGGCCTGCGTCCGCGCATGGGCGCGTCGCCGAGCTCGCAGAGCATTTCCAGCACCGGCGCCTTCGTCTTGTAGAAGGTGACGGTGAGCAGCCCCATGCCGAGCATGCGGCACAGCTCGGCCAGCTCTCCGAAGCGCTGGTTCACCGCGCCGCGCTTCGAGCGGTTGCGCTCGACCGCGAGCACGACGCCGTCGGCGATCCGCATCCGCTGCAGTCCCTGCAGCAGCAGCGCCAGCGTGAACGTCTTCTTGAGCTCCACGATCAGCGTCTCGCCGCCGTCCGGGCGGATCGCGACGAGGTCGCAGTGAAGCACCTCGCCTTTGACCTCGTAGCCGAGTTTTTCATAATAAGCCTTGACGGGGCCGTAGAGCTCCGCCTCTTCCCTTACCGCCATCGCACAAGCCTCCTTTCCGAGCCGCCTCGGAACAAGGGCGCCTCCCGCTGCCGTGCGGGGCATCCGGCGCACGCCTGTTCCCATCGTCCGTTCATTATAGGAGATGCGCGCAGCAATGGCAATTCCTTTAAAGCGGCGAAATTTCCGGTCAAGTTATGAGGGGGGTCCGCATAGGCTTAAATACTTCGAATAGCTGCTATTCGGAAGCGGAAGCAGAGAGAAGCCTGGGCGAAGAGGGATGCAAGGGAAGGTTCAGCGGAAGCGATGGGAGGAGGCGCAGCATGGATATTTTCAAACGGATTGCGGAGTACAAGTCGGAGGGCGACCGCCTGGCCTGGTCAGGCACATTCAAAGAGTACATCGACCTGCTCAGGAGCGATCCGTCACCGGCGATGACGGCGCATTCGCGGGTGTATGAGATGATCAAGTCGCATGGCATCGAGGAGAAAAACGGCCAGAAAACCTATAAGTTCTTCCAGCAGGAAATCTTCGGACTGGACCGCGCCGTTGAAAAGCTGATGGAGGAATATTTCCACTCCGCCGCGAGAAGGCTCGACGTGCGCAAGCGGATCCTGCTGCTGATGGGGCCGGTCAGCGGCGGCAAGTCGACCATCGTCACGATGCTGAAAAAAGGGCTGGAGAAGTTTTCCCGCACCGGGCAGGGAGCCGTATACGCGATCAAGGGCTGCCCGATGCACGAGGATCCGCTGCATCTCATCCCCCACGAGCTGCGTCCCGAGCTCGAGAAGGAGCTCGGCGTCCGGATCGAAGGCAATCTGTGCCCGTCCTGCCAGCTCCGGCTGAAGACGGAGTTCGAGGACGACATCGAAAACGTGCTCGTCGAGAGGGTGTTCCTGTCCGAGGACAACCGGGTCGGCATCGGCACGTTCAGCCCTTCGGATCCCAAATCGCAGGATATCGCGGATCTGACCGGCAGCATCGACTTTTCCACGATCACCGAGTACGGCTCGGAATCGGATCCGCGGGCTTACCGCTTCGACGGCGAGCTGAACAAGGCGAACCGCGGCCTGATGGAGTTCCAGGAAATGCTCAAATGCGATGAAAAGTTCCTCTGGAACCTGCTGTCGCTGACGCAGGAGGGCCAGTTCAAGGCAGGCAGGTTCGCCTTGATCAGCGCGGATGAATTGATCGTCGCCCATACGAACGAATCCGAGTACAAGGCGTTCATTTCCAACAAAAAAAACGAGGCGCTGCAGTCGCGCATGATCGTCATGCCGATTCCGTACAACCTCAAGGTGTCGGATGAGGAGAAGATCTACGCCAAGCTGATCGCCCAGAGCGATCTGCGCCATGTCCATATCGCCCCTCATGCGCTCCGTACAGCGGCCATCTTCTCCATCCTGACCCGGCTCAAGGAATCCAAGAAGCAGGGCATGGATCTCGTGAAGAAAATGCGGATGTACGACGGGGAGGAGGTCGAAGGGTACAAGGACGCCGATCTCAAGGAAATGCAGAATGAATTTCTGGAGGAGGGCATGTCGGGCATCGATCCCCGCTATGTCATCAACCGCATCTCCAGCGCCCTCATCAAGGGCGAAATGGACCATATCAACGCGCTCGACGTGCTGCGGGCGCTCAAGGACGGGCTCGACCAGCATCCTTCCATCACCAAGGATGAGCGCGAGCGTTACTTAAACTTCATCTCCGTGGCGCGCAAGGAATACGACGGCCTCGCCAAGAACGAGGTGCAGAAGGCATTCGTCTATTCCTTCGAGGAGTCGGCCCGCACGCTGTTTGAAAATTATCTCGACAACATCGAGGCCTACTGCAACTGGTCCAAAATCAAGGATCCCCTCACGGGAGAGGCGATGGACCCCGACGAGCGGCTGATGCGCTCCATCGAGGAGCAGATCGGCGTATCCGAAAATGCGAAGAAGGCGTTCCGCGAAGAAATCCTGATCCGCATCTCCTCCTATTCCCGCAAGGCGCGCAAATTCGACTATACGAGCCACGAACGGCTGCGCGAGGCGGTGGAGAAAAAGCTGTTCGCCGATCTCAAGGATATCGTGAAGATCACGACGTCCACGAAGACGCCGGATGAGAACCAGCTCAAGCGGATGAACGAGGTGACCAAGCGCCTCGTCGACGAGCATGGCTACACGCCGGCGAGCGCCAACGAGCTGCTGCGTTATGTGGGCAGCCTGCTCAACCGCTGAAGCCGTCCTGCGGGCTTACAAGCGATGCAAGCAAGAGCCGTTTCCAGGTCCAGTGGACCCGGAGGCGGCTTTTTTCGCGCGGAGGCGGCTTCCATTGCGAGAGCAGGACCGTTTCCGGCGACGGTCTTTGCCCTTATGATGTCACTGGACTGAAGGAGCTTCCGGCAGTCGCGGCGAGCCCCTCTGCCCGGCTCATTGGTCTTGAAGACGGTCTTCCCGCATAAACTTCCATGATTCGAGCGCAAACGCCCTTGGTTCATATATGTCAGTTATATTGACATACATTGGGAGGATCTTGTATGATCGGGGTAAAAAACTCCAGCTCCATCTTCATTCGACCGTTACGGCCGGCATCCCGTCCCCGCTGAAGCCCGTACCGGAGGGAGGTCTACGCCCATGTCCAAGGCAGAGCCGCATCGCGCGGCCGCTTACGAATCCCGTTCTTTCTATGATGAAATGTATGATGAGCGGGGCGTTGTCCGGCCCCACTACGAGCAGGTGCACCGCCATTTCTCCGCCATGAAGCAGCCGGAGCAGGAGCGCCGACGCCAAGCGCTCGGGGACCGGATGCTCCACGAAGGCATCACGTTCACCCTCTATTCGCCGGGAGCTCCCGATCCGCAGGAACGCACGATTCCGTTCGACTGCATCCCGCGCATCATTCCGCCGGACGAATGGCATCATCTGGAGCTGGGACTGCAGCAGCGGGTCAAGGCTCTCAATCTGTTCCTCCAGGATATCTACCATGGCCAGCGCATCATCCGGGACGGACTCATTCCGAGGCGCATGATCGTCGGAAACCGCTACTTCCGTCCCGAGATGGCCGGCCTGCATGTTCCCGGCGGCGTCTACGTGACCGCCTCGGGCATCGACCTCATCCGCGACGAGCATGGTTATTACGTGCTGGAGGACAATCTGCGCAGTCCTTCCGGATTTTCCTATATGTTCAAGGGCAGGACGCTGATGAACGAGCTGTTCCACGAGCTGTACCTGTCCAGCTCCGCGGCCGACACCGACCGCAGCCTCAATATGTTCCTGCGCGGCCTGAGATCGCTGGCGCCTTCGGGGCGCAAGGATCCGCTCATCGTCCTCCTCACCCCGGGCTCCTACAATTCCGCCTATTACGAGCATACCTTCCTCGCCCAGCAGCTCGGGATCCATCTCGTGGAAGGGCGCGACCTCGTGTGCAAGGACCAGAAAATCTATCTCAGGGACCTGAGGGGCCTCCGCCAGGTGGATGTCATCTACCGGCGCATCGACGATGAGTTCCTTGATCCGCTCGCCTTTCAGCCGGATTCCATGCTGGGAGTGCCTGGACTGATGAACGCCTATCGGGCCGGCAATGTCGCCATCGCCAACGCTCCGGGAACAGGCGTGGCCGACGACAAGGCCGTGTACGCCTATGTTCCGGAGATGATCCGCTATTATATGGGGCAAGAGCCGATTCTGGACAATGTGCCGACCTATATCCTTTCGCGAAAGGAAGAGAGGGACTACGCGCTGGAGCATCTGGAGGAGCTGGTCGTGAAGGAGACCTCGCTCTCCGGCGGCTACGGGATGCTGATCGGGCCGCAGGCTTCCCCGGCTGAGCTGGATGCGTTCCGGGAGTCCATCCGCCGCCATCCGGAGCGGTACATCGCCCAGCGAACGATGAAGCTGTCGACCGCCCCCGTCATGGGCACGCAGGGGATGGCGCCACGCCACATCGACCTGCGGGGCTTCGTCCTCAGCGGCGGCTCGGGAGAGATCCATGTCGTGCCCGGAGGCTTGACCCGGGTGGCGCTGCAGGAAGGCTCGCTCGTCGTCAACTCCTCCCAAGGCGGGGGGGTCAAGGATACCTGGGTGCTCCGGCAGCCATGAGCGGAGCCCGGAAACAATAGAGTCGGAAAGGATGATGCGGCATGCTGAACCGCAATGCGGAGGCGCTGTTCTGGATCGGGCGTTATATGGAGCGCACGGAAAATCACGCTCGGCTCGTCGATGTCCTGTACCATCTCCAGGGCACCCCGGAGAACAAGGGCGGGGATGAGCTGAGGGCGGAGGTCGAATCGGCGGGCAAATGGGCGCTTGTCGTCAGCTCCATCGGCAGCCGGGAAGCTTATGAGGAGCGGTATACCGCTTACCGGGAAGAAAACGTGCTCCAATACGTCACGATGGACCGGGACAACTCCAATTCCATCCTGAGCTGCGTCAGCAGCGCCAGGGCCAACCTGCGGACGCTGCGGGAGAAGATGCCGGGCGAGCTGTGGGACACCGTCAACGGCATGTACTTATGGCTGCGGGAGCGGCAGGAGGCGGGCTGGAGGGAGGAGGCGCCGCATCTTTTTTTCCGCCGGATGAAGGATTGGGCGAGCCTGTTCCAGGGGTACAGCCACTCCGTCATGCCGCGCGAGAATGAATGGCGCTTCATGGAATGCGGCCGCCATCTGGAGCGGATGGAAAATACGCTGCGCATCCTGCAGGCGGTGCGCGGCTGGGTGCCGGGAGGGGGCTGGAACGGCCCGGAAGCCTATCCGTACCTGCAGGCGGTGCTGCGGTCCATCAGCGGCTACGACGCCTTCCGCCGCTATCACGCGGACGGGTTCGGCGTAGAGAGCATCGTGGAGTTCGTCATGCTCAACCCGGCTTTTCCACGCTCGGTCCATTACGCCCTGCATAAGATGGATGAGCATCTGTGCAGCCTGGAGCTCCAGGACAAGCAGCTTCGTATTTTGCATGGGCGGATCGCGCGCAGCTCAGGCCGGGCGAAGGCGGATCTGGCCTGCCTGGAGCGGGAGGATCTGCTGCTCGACGGCGAAGGGCGGATTCCGGCCCATCTGCTCGAGCAGTGCAGGCAGCTGGGCTCCGCCATGGAGTCGGCGTTTTTTCGGATCGGGGAGGCCAGCGCGTGAAGCTCCATATTTCCCACATCACCCGCTACCGCTATGCCGATCCGGTTACGGACAGTGTCAATGAAATCAGGCTTACGCCGGCTACCGACGAGCGCCAGTCCTGCCATCAGCACAGCATTTCGGTCGAGCCCAACGCCCCGATGTTCGCCTATGAGGACTATTTCGGCAACAAAGCCCATGCCTTCACCGTCAATGAGCCCCATACGATGCTGACGGTGAGGACGGCCACGGTCGTGACGACGAAGGAGCCGCCTGCGGCTGCAGCGGCGGCCGCCATGCCGCCGGAGAAGGAATGGGCATGGCTGGGAGGAGACGAAGCGCTCGACCGGTTCGCGGAGTATCTGCTGCCTACGGGATACACCGAGCTGTCCCCGGCCATCTCGGCCTTCACCGAGGCGCGCGGTCGGCAGGATGCCGGAGTGCTGGGCTGGCTGGAGAGGTTGTCCGCCGACATCCAGGCGGAATTCATCTATGATCCCGAAGCGACCAACGTTTATACGAAGGCTGCCGACCTGCTGGAATTCCGGCGCGGCGTCTGCCAGGATTTCGCCCATCTGATGCTGGCCTGCTGCAGGCTCAAAGGCATACCGGCCCGTTATGTGAGCGGCTATCATTTCGTCGGGGATCTCAGGGGCGGCAATGCCGACTTCGAGCAGGCTTCGCATGCATGGGTCGAAGCTTATATCCCGTCGGCGGGATGGCGCGGCTTCGACCCGACCAACGCCTCTCCGATCGGGGAGCGTTACGTCAAGCTGGGACATGGCCTCGATTACCGGGACATCGTTCCCTTCAAGGGCGTATATATCGGCAGCGGCGCCCAGGAGCTGGACGTGCATGTCGATGTCAGCCGGCTGGAGGACTGAAGCCGCATGGACAAGTATTGCCTCGCCGAAACGGGAGCGGCAGCCACAGCGGGATCGCATTGCGAGGGCGGCCGGGAGCCTTTTCGTTCAGCCGCTCCCCGCAGCTTCGGCTTTGGAGCGGGCCCACAGGATGCCGTAGAGCAGCAGAGGCAGATAAATCAGGAAGATCGAGGCGAAGGGGCTCCAGTTTTTGGCGAGGAAATCCTGGATGAACACGGTGTTGGGATAGGACATCTGGGCGAGCACGACCAGTCCCAGCCCGAGCGGGATGACGAAGGATGCCTGCTGCTTGATGCCGAATGCCTGGGCGAAGCCCATGACGGCCGCATCGAACGTCAGGACGATCTTGATCAGAATGGACAAAACCCAGATCAGGATCATGATCGCCTCGATCCGCTCCAGGAAATGGCCGATGCTGATGTTCTTGGCCAAGGTGTAGGCGGGAAAGAGCTGGTTGGACGTCACCGCATAACCGAGCACGCCGATGCTGCTGACAGTCGTAAGGACCAGGACGGCGCCTCCTACGAGAGTGCCGCCCAGGTACGCCCTTGTCCTGCTGCCCGATTTCCGGATGTAGGGGTAGAGCATCGTCAGCACGACCATCTCCTGCAGTCCATACAAGGAAACTCCGCCTTTGATGGAGGGCATGAGTCCGTATTCCAGGACAGGCTCGAAATTATGGAAATCCATTTTCGGGATCGTGGAAATAAACAGCAGGGCGAACAAGAGCATCAGCCACGGGAAAAATATTTCGGCCGCGCGGGAATAGGCGCTTTTTCCGAGGCGGACGGCGTACACGACGATGCCGACGAACAGCAGCTGCAAGATCTCGATCGGCGTTTCCGGCAAGTTCTGCGTCGTCATGAAGTATCCCAGGTCCCCCACCATGAGGGAGGCTAGCAGGTAGAAGAAAGCCGCGAACGCCAAGCCGAGCAGCGCGCCCGCCCATTTGCCGAGCGCGCTCCGGCACATCTGGACCAGCGACTCGCCCTTGCGCAGCCTCCCCAGCCCCGCATAGAGCGCGACCGTCGACAGATTGATGCCGACGCCGATCATGGATGCCAGCCAGGCGTCCTGCTTCGCGTCCAGCGCGAGGCCGGCGGGAGCGATCAGAATGGAAGTTCCGATCATGAAGAAGACGGTCAGGATGGTGAACGCGCGTACGGATATCGTTTCATCTTGCGGCATCGTCTCATTCCTCTCAGGTGAACAGGGCGTAAAAGGCTTTGGAATAACCGGAGATGACCGCTGCGATTCCGATCAGCGGATTGGGCGGGACGGGCATGAGGATGCATGCCAGGCCTCCGGCCGTAGCCGCGGCCAATACGGCCGCGACTCCGGCGGCTTCCTTCTTCCTGCCCTTTTTCCACAGGGCGGGAAGATCCAGCAGTCCCGTCAGCGCCCACGCTCCTGCAATTCCGGTCCACAGCCACATTTCTCCAACCTCCTATCATCTCTGGACCTCGTCTTGCATGGACTTGATCGTCGTGCCGATCCGGCGGATCGTGCTGACGGACTTCACTTTCACTCTCGCCGTCTCGAACTCCCGATCCCAGTCCTTGATTTTGCGCCATTCCCTCGGATTTTGCCGGTGGAGAGCGTCTCCGAAGCCGAACACGTCGACCTTCAGCTGCTTCTGCAGCTTGTGGATCGTTTTGTTCATCATGGCCTCGAGCTTCTCGTCGGCTGCCTTGGTCAGAGCGGACAAGGTGGACGGATCGGTTATGTCCAGCCGGCAGCCGATATCCGCGATGTCCTGCTGCGTATGCAGCACGACCTCGAATTCGTCCGGGGCAAGGGAGCGGATCTTCGCATGGGAGCGCAGCACCTGATAGGAGACGAGTCCCTTGCTGCTGGGGCACGGGGCCGTCAGCGTGGTCATGTACGTGGAATTCTGGATGAAGTTGAGCACGCGAGCATCGTTCTCGTCCATCCATCCCGCCATCCGATCGTATTTGAAGGCGGCCATGCCGTCATATTTCAGCACGACAGCCGGATTTATTTCCTGTGCGCTCGATATTTTGTCTCCGGCCAGAGGCTTGCCGACGAGCTCGATCGTCGTCAGGGCCGGACCTTTGCCTTCCTTGGACAAATCCTGGATCAGCCGGTCCAGCGTGACCTTGCCCGTAGCCGACCAGGTGTTGTCCGACGTTTCCAGCTTCGTGAACAAGCTGTTCGATGGAATCGGATCGATCGGGCTGTACATGTCCAGAATTTCCGATGCCGAAGCGTTTTTGGCCACGATGAGAAAAAAGTCGGTCCGCAGCTCCCGGTTGCGGGAGATGAAGTCGAGCGGCTTGCTGATGCCGCCGCGCGCGACCTCCTCTCCGAGGATGAGAATGCGCAGATGGGAAAGGTACAGCTCTCTCGCCGCCTTGACCGTCATCCGGGCAAGGGCGTCCGGGATGGTGAGCCCGCTGGCCTGATAGGTGACGACGGGGCTGAAGCTTCCGCCGCCGTTTTTTTTCTGGGTCACCTGTCCCGGGTTCACGATCTGGGCCGATACCTGGTAGCGGCCGTTCTTCTTGTCGATGCCCATGCCGACGACGATGCTGATATCGTTGAGCTCGTGGCGGCTCCAGCAGCCGGCTAGAGGCAGGAGCAGCAGCAGGCAGAGCAAGGCAGGCGCGAGCCTGGTGATGCGCGGCTTCCGGATCATTTCTGCCTCCTCAGCTTTTGCGGGTGGAGGCTGCGGGGCCTGTTCTTCATCCGTGGAATCGCAATCCGGAACAGCGTGTCCTTTTGATCGCCCATGATGAAAGGAGCCATCGGCGACATGTAGGGCACTCCGAAGGAGCGGAGGCTGCACAGATGCAGCACGATGGCGATGATGCCGAGGAAGACGCCATACAGTCCGAACGATGCTGCCAGCAGCATCAGTCCGAAGCGGATGATGCGGGCGGCGATGCCCATGTTGAAGGCGGGCAGGACGAAGTTGGCGATCGCGGTGATCGACACGACGATGACCATCGCCGCGCTGACAAGTCCGGCATCGACGGCGGCCTGGCCGACGACGAGCGTGCCGACGATGGAGATCGACTGGCCGATCGTCTTGGGCATGCGCACGCTCGCTTCCCGCAGAATCTCGAAGGTCACTTCCATGATGAGCGCTTCGATGAACGCCGGGAAGGGCACCCCTTCCCTTTGGCTGGCCAGGTTGTACAGCAGCGTTGTCGGCAGCATTTCCTGGTGGAACGTCGAGATTGCGATGTAGAACGACGGAGTCAGCGTCGCCAGGAAAAAAGCCGCGAACCGGAGCAGGCGGATGAGCGTGCTGAAATCCGCCCGCTGATAGTAATCCTCGCTGGACTGGAAAAACTGGGTGAAGAGAGCCGGGACGAGCAGCACGAAGGGGGTGCCGTCCACCATGATCGCGACCCGGCCTTCCAGCAGCGCGGCGGCGACCACATCGGGCCTCTCCGTATTGAAGATGGTCGGGAAAGGACTGAAGGTCTTGTCCTGGATGTATTCCTCGATGTAGTTGCTTTCCAGAACGCCGTCGATGTCGATCTGGGCAAGCCTTTCCCTGACCTGGTCCAGAACGGCGGGAGCGACAAGGTCCTTCACGTAAGCGACAGCCACCGCCGTTTTGGTCACGGTGCCGAGCGTCGTCGACTCGAACCACAAGGTCGGATTCGCGATTTTCCGCCGCAGCATCGCCGTATTCCAGCCGAGCACCTCCGTGAAGCCCTCGCGCGGGCCGCGTACGACGGACTGCACGTTGGGCTCCTCGACCGAGCGGGCCTTCACTTCCTTCGTCGCAACCGACAGGGCGGAGGGGGAGCCCTCCAGCATGAGGATGCTGTGGCCGTCCAGGAGCTTGTCGTACAGCTCGTCGAACGTATGGAGCATCTTGACGGAGCCTTCCGTGATGACCCGGGTTTTGCAATAAAGGATCCATTCCTCCACGGTCGCGCATTCGGAATGGCTGCCGCCGCGCGAGAACAGCGATTGCATCATGAAGGTGGAATTGGACATGCCCTCGATGTACCAGACGGCGCCTTCAACGGAAGTGCCGTCGCTGAGGCTGGCCTGGAAGTCCCGATGGATCAGGTCGGGGCTGCTGCCGAAGGCGGCGTGGATGATCCCGGCGTTGATGTTCAGGGCGGGGCTGAGCGCACCGGAGGTCCCTGCAGGCGTCTGATTCGTCATCCCGTCACCTGATTTCCTATATGGATTGGTACAGCTAGGATGAGCAATATTTCGGTTCCGTATCCTTAAATTAACAGTTGGCTGTGAAAAAAGGCAGCATCCCTTCGGCCGGAGCCGAACGGGATGCTGCCTTTTGCTGCTTGGTTCCTGAACGGAGCCGAACGGGATGCTGCCTTTTGCTGCTTGGTTCGGAACGGAGCCGGATGTGCTTGCCGCCCGTAAGCGCGGAACGGAAAGCGGCGACTCTATCGATGCGAAACAGAAGGGCGGCCTGCGCACCGCGACCCGTCATGCCGCCCGAAGGGCGGTGCCGGTCAGTCGGCCTAACGTCGCCGCACGGAATCCGCCTCGATCAGAGAGACGTAGATCCGCTCATGCTCGACTTCTTCGCCGCCTATGATCCGGAGCAGCTGCTCCGACGCCATCGCTCCCCACCGGTACTTGGAGTAATCGATGGTGGCGAGGCGAGGCTCGAGATACTGGGTCAGGTCGATGTTGTCGAAGCCGACGAGCGAGAGCTCCTCGCCGATCCGGACGCCTTGGCTGGCGGCGTAGTTGTACAGGCCGATGGCCATTTCGTCGTTGAGGCAGAACACGCCCGCCGGGCCCTCGTTCCGCTCCAGAATGACGCGTCCGGCTTCCTCGCCGGAGCCTTTGTTGAAGTCGCCTTCGATAATGACGGCTTCCAGCTCCGGATGGCGGTCGAGCGTCTGCCGGACGGCGATCATCCTCTGGCGCGAGTCGAAGGTGTCGGCCGGCCCCGACACGACGTACAGCTTGCGGTGCCCCGTGCCGATGAGATAGTCCATGGCGAGGTTCGCGCCGGCCTTGTTGTCGAGCAGCACCTGATTCACGGCGGGATGGTTGAGCTCCCGGTCGAGCACGACCAGCTTGTGACCGCGGTCGGCATAGTCGAGCAGCTCCTCGTCCGAGAAGGTGGAGTCGAGAATGATGGCTCCGTCGATCATCCGCTCCGGCAGCAGGCGATGCGACTGCATGCCGCTGCAGACGATCAGGTCATAGCCCTTGCGGTTGAGCACTTCCTTCATTCCCTGCAGCAGATCGCCGTAGAAGGCGCCCGTGAAGTCGGTCAGGAACGCCCCGATGATCCGGGATTCCTGCTTCTTGAGCTGGCGGGCCGCCGCATTGGGAATATAGTTCAGCTCCTTGGCGATGGCCAGAATCTTGGCGCTGGTTTCGGATGTGACCTTCGGACTGCCGTTCAGCGCATAAGAGACCGTCGATATCGACACTCCGGCCTGCTTGGCGATATCCTTGATGCTGACCACCGAGATTCCTCCTGGAGAAGGTTTTTTTTTCAACTATACCACAACTTTCCTATTCGTAAGCGTTATCTGTCGGCACGCCTCAGGCTTCAATGACAATCTCGTTCACGGCCTCGGCGTCGGACAGCCACAGCGGCTCCAGCCCCGCCAGCGGCAGCTCCGCCCCGGTGCTGCGGTAGGATCCGGCCAGACGGCCGAATGAAGCTTCCTTGCCGTTGACGGCGATGCGCCGGATTTCTCCGCCGCTGCCGGAGAGGGAGTAGAGAATCCGCACGGAGCGGCCTGCGGCCGCGAAGCGGAAGCTCATGCCGTCCAGCTCGGCTGGGAGGACGGGATCCAGCTGCAGGACATCCGCCGCCACGCGGATGCCGAGCACATTCGAGATGAGCTGGTTCATATAGATTCCCGGGCCGCTGGAGTAGATGCGCCAGCCGCCCTTGACGGCGGCGGTTCCCCGCCGCAGCTCCTCGAAGCGTGCGGTGGCCTCGTACCGGGTCGCGAAGCGTCCGTCCGAGCTGCTGAAGTAGGCGTTGCTCTGCCGAATCTCCGCGTTCGGAACCGCATCGGCGATTCCGATCGGGTTGATGACCTGCAGCGCCTGCCAGGCTTCGTCAGGCTTGCCCAGCTTGGCCATCGCCTCGATGAAGCGGATATGGGCGTGGACATACTGCAGGCCGATCTCGCGGCCGAAGTTGGCCGCCTGCTCCGCGCGCTTGAAGAGGGTGCTGACTCCGCCCTCATAGGCGGCGGGCCGGCTCATCAGGCGCACGCCGTCGGGGAAGCTCAGCTCGCGCTTGATCAGCGCGTAATGCGCTTCGGCCTGCTCCGGAGTGATGAGCCCGGCAATCATGCTGCGAGTCATCGGCAGCAGGCGGTACCGGATGCCGGTGCGCTCATCTGACGGATGCAGCCATTTGTCGGGATGCCGGGCGTCCTCCATGTAGAGGAATCCGGGGATGACCTCGTCCGGATTCATGTACCGGTGGAAGTCCTCGCGGATGCCCTCCGCCAGCTTCAGCAGTCCCGCCCCGAAGGCGGCATGCTGCGAGGAGCGTGGTCCGCCGTCAGCCGCGGCCAGCAAGCCGCCGAGCTGCCGGACGGCCTGATAGGTCAGCGCGACGGTCCAGCTACTGACCATATAGGCGCGCAGCTCGGCGCTAGCCGGCTGCAGCGTATCGTCCCAGTCGCCGTCTCCGTAGGAGGAGAGGGACGTGCCGTGCAGGAAGCGGGAGCGGATGTAGTCCATCTGCTTGAGGACGTGGTCGTACAGGGAATGCTTTTGCCGCGTAGGCTCGAAGCTGTCCTCTCCGGTATAGGGAAGCTCGGTGTCCAAAATAGAGAGGTCGCCGGTCGCGGCGATATAGTCGCCGAGCAGCTTCAGCGGCCAGACGATGATGTCGCCGTGGCTCTCCTCCTGCTGGACGCGGTAATAGCGGTCGAACATGAACCACTGCGGCCAGCCTCCGCTTGCCTCGTACTGGTGGGCGTAGACGGTTCGGATAATGTCCTTCACGGCCTCGTAATGCTGCACGGCGAGGAAGTATTCCGCCGGCCCCTGGCAGACGTCCCTCGTTCCCCAGGCGGCGCCGCCGTATTGCTCCAGCCCGTGCGGAACGGCGAAATGAACCCGCATGTTGTGCGTGTACCACCAGGCGAGCATGTCGAGGCGCCGTACGGAGGCGATGTCCTGCGGATGCTCCAGCCGGAAGTGGTTCATGAGCTCTGCCATGCCGCCGCGGTAGCGGTTTTTTTCGCTTTCAAAGACCAATGGCTCGGCAGGGTCCGGCTCGGAGCCTCTCCAGCCGTCCAGCCGGCCTCCGATGCGGAGGCTCCAGGCTGCCGACGGTGCCGTCTCCAGCACGAGCAGAGGGGCGGCGCTCGGAGCAAGGCCGGGCATGAGCCTCCGCTCATCCTTGAGGGCCGTTTCGGTGCCCTGTGCGCTGATGCGGTAGGAGAGCGCCGGGTAAGCTTCCCGGATCGGCGATCCCTCGGAGGCGGAGACGATGAGGCTGCCGTCCTGCTGCCGGAGCTCGTATGGAATCTCGTAGTCGCGGTCGTTCATCGTGATCTGCGCCGTAACCAGATAACGGCGGGACAGCCGGCTGGCGGATCTGATCTCCAGCACGGCATCCGGCGCGGAAGAGCTTGCGAAGCTCGTGATTTCCAGCGTGTCGTCATCGAGGACATAGAGCCAGCGGGCATAGTTGAAGCCGATCTCGAACAGGCTAGGCATGGCGAGCAGGCGGTAGTGTCCGTCGACCTCGGCGTACAGGCGCAAGCCGGAAGCATGAGCGGCGTTAAGAGCGCTGCGCACATGGCCGATCAGCTTGTTGAAGGAAGTGTTCCCGACGACCAGCTGGGAGTGGAACACTCCGTACATGTAAGCGGTCGAGGTGAGCATCTCGGCTGCTGCCCGGTCCGGAGCTCCGCTCATCAGGATATGGCCATGCGGCCGCTCCATGGAGAGCTCCTTGGCCTTCAGCACGACATGCTCGTAATCCGGGGTAAAAAAGGACAGCAGCTCGCCGCCGGAATATTCTTCCTCCAGCCGGACCGGGTAGAGCTGCGCCAGCTCGGCTGGAGAAAGCGGCCGGGAGAGCAGCGGATCGCCGAGATCGGCGGAGCGGAGCGGAACCGGCACGGCTGGGCCTTCTGCTGCGGGGAGACGGCTGGCTTCCCGCCAAGCTTCCTCCAACTGATCGGAATAGGCCGCTTCCGTGACGGCTTCCGGATGATGCTCCCGGAACATCCCGTAGAAGACGGCCTCGGCGCCATTCGCCGGATCAAGCGTTTTCGACTGCAGAGCGGTATAGGCGAATTCGTATTGGTAGACCTCGGAGGGAAGCCGATCCAGGCTCAGCGCCTCGGGCCGGTGGCTGTCCTTGAAGGAGAGGCCGAAAAATTGGAAGCCGTCGGTCGAGTACGATTCGGCTCCCGTGAGGCAGCCCTGCTGCATATAAGGGAACGATCCGCCTTGCGGCTGGTTCTGGCGCGAGCAGACCCTCCAGCCGTAACGCTCGTCGCGGTAGGCCGAATGGTCGATGTACTGCGAGCAGTAGGCTTCGTTGCTGCGGACTGCAGCCGGGGCGCCGAGGCCGATATCCTGGCCGTAAATGATATCGGTCTGCAGGGAAACGCCGGCGGAGTCGAGCTTGATCTCCCAGAACCAGCTGCCGCTGGAGGACATCAGGAAGGAGACCTCGTACCCGACTTCTTCCGCGTTGCCGCTCCAGGTGATGCGCTGCCCTTGGCGGCTGACGGCGCTTCGCGAGGAGACGCCCAGCAGAGGATGGACGGAGAAGCCGTCCGGACGGCGGATCCGCAGGTACAGATTGTTGAGCGATCCGTCCAGCGGACTGGACAAGAGCTGATTGAGCATCATTCCGCCGCCGAGCGCCTCGTACAGGTCGCCGGAAGCATGGAAGGCGAAGGATAAAGACCCGGATTCCAGTCTCCACAAGGCTGGCTGGACATTTGTTTGCGGGGTAGGCATAGGGTGTTTCCTCCTTTCGATAGACAAGAAACGCCTGCTTATCTGGAAAAAAGATAATAAAAACGTTTCGACAACACGTAATCCGAGTATAAACAAAGGTGGGAAATGAAGTCAAACCTTAGTTGAAAATCAATGTAAGCGAATTCTTTAGGGAAGGGGGGCCTATTCGGCTATATATGAAGGGGAATATCTTCATCAAAAAAGCCTTGAATGCGATTTCAAGTTGATCTATAATTCAATTCGAAACGTTTCAATTGAGCAAAGGGCAACTTAACCAGGGGAGGAAATACAAATGAAAACGAAAACTGCAAGCGCCGCCATCGCGGCCGTCATGCTCGCAGGAACCGCTTTGGCGGGATGCTCTTCGGGCGGCAGCGACTCCGCTGACGGAGGCAAGGTCACTCTCTCCGTCTGGGCGATGGGAGACAGCAGCAAGCCGATGGAGCAGATGGCAGCCGCCTTCACCAAAGAAAATCCGAACGTCACGGTCAAGGTTCAGGCGATCCCTTGGGGCAGCGCCCATGACAAGCTGCTGACGGCGGTCGCTTCCAAGAAAGGTCCCGACGTGCTGCAGATGGGCACAACCTGGATGCCGGAGTTCGCTGCGGCTGGAGCTCTCGCCGATCTGACGGCCGACCTCGGCAGCTACCCCGAGCTTGCAGCGGACAATTTCTTCAAGGGCACCGTCACCTCCACCCAGTTCGACGGCAAAACCGTCGGCGTGCCCTGGCTGGCTGAAACGAGAATCCTGTTCTACCGCACCGATGTGCTGAAGTCCGTCGGCTACGACCACGCTCCGAAAACCTGGGATGAGCTGCTTGACGCCTCCAAGAAGCTGACCGAGCGGGGCAAGGACAAATACGGCATCGGGTTCGACCCGAAGGAGCCGACGCTCAGCTTCATGTTCGCCCGCCAGAACGGCGCCAAGCTGATCGAGGGCAACAAAGCGCAATTCGACCAGCCGCAATACCGCGACACGGTCGCTTACCTGGACAGCTTCTTCAAGAACGGATACGCTCCGATCGATCTCGGCCTCGATACGTCCCAGACGTTCGGCGGCGACGGCATGGTGCCGATGTTCATCAGCGGGCCTTGGATGATCAAGACGATCAAGGACCAGATTCCGGACATCGACGGCAAATGGGCGACGGCCGTTCTTCCCGCCAAGGAGAACAACATGAGCTCGCTCGGCGGCTCCAACCTGACCGTGTTCAACTTCACCGACCACAAGGCGGAAGCGATGAAGTTCGTCTCCTTCCTGAGCAAGCCGGAAAACCAGCTGGAATGGATGAAGCAGACCGGCGAGCTGCCGGCCAACATGAAGGCATGGGAAGATCCGCAGCTGAGCGGGGATGCCAACATGAGCGTCGTCGGCGAGCAGCTGAAAAACGCCGAGCCGATGCCGCTGGTCAAAGCCTGGGACAACATCTCCCAAAACTTCGTGAAAACCTTCGAGCAGATCTACCGCGCGAACGGAAATATCGATGCCCAGCTCAAAGACTTCAACGCGCAATCCCAGCAGCTGCTGGACAAATAAATCGCTGACGGCCAGGGGCCGGCTGCCGGAATCTCCGGCAGCCGGCTGATCTGCACTCCGCCTTCCGTCAGGACCCGTAAAGGAAGTGAAATGGATGAAAGGACCTTCAAGGGCTGCGCCGTACGTCTTCATCGGACCGACCCTCATCCTGCTAGCCGTGTTCTCCCTGCTGCCCATTCTCGTCGCGGTCTACATCAGCTTGACCGACATGGACCTGGCGGGGCTGGCCAACTACTCCAGCATCAAGTTCGTCGGCCTGCAGAATTATGCCGATGTGCTGGGCGATCCCGTCTTCCTGCTGGCGCTGCGCAACACGCTGTTCTACGTCGTCATCGGGGTGCCGCTCGTCATCGCCTGCTCGCTCGGAGCCGCCCTGCTGATCAACTTCGGACGCTCGCGCGCGTTCAAGGTATTCAGGGTCGTCTATTACCTGCCGTCCGTGACGAACGTCGTGGCCGTGGCCGTCGTCTGGAGCTATCTGTACAATCCGGGCATCGGCCTCTTCAATTACGTCCTGACGTCGCTCGGCTTCGGCAAGGTGGCCTGGCTGACCGACCCGACGATCGCCAAGCTGTCGCTCATCCTGCTGGCGCTGTGGCGCAGCATCGGCCTCAACATGATCATCTTCATCGCGGCGCTGCAGGGCATCGACCGCTCGTACTACGAGGCGGCGCAGCTGGACGGCGCCAGCAACTGGCAGCAGCTGACCCGGATTACGATTCCGATGATGCGCTTCGCCATCTTCTTCGTCAGCGTGACGACGATGATCGGCTGGCTGCAGTTCTTCGAAGAGCCTTTCGTCATGACCCAGGGCGGGCCGCTCAACGGCACCGTATCCGCGTCTCTGTTCATTTACCAGAACGGCTTCCAGTTCAGCAACTTCGGCTATGCCGCCGCCGGATCGTTCGTGCTCTTCTTCATCATCATCGCCGTCACCCTGCTCCAGCTGAGACTCCAGCGGAAGCAAGCCGAGGAATAGGAGGCTTACCGTCATGTCCTTGACACCTAAACAAGCGCAATCGGCAGCCCCGACCGGCCGCTCGCGGGATAAGCTGCAGCAGTGGGCCGCCGGCATCGTGCTGACCGTATTCGGCGTCGCGATGATTTTGCCGTTCATCTGGATGCTGCTCTCCTCGTTCAAGACGGAAGGGGAGATCAAGCGCATTCCGCCGACTCTGTGGCCGGAAGCCTTCACGTTCGACAACTTCGGCAAGCTGTTCACCGAGATGGACTTCGGCACCTACCTGACCAACACGCTGCTCATCACGCTGTTCTCCTTCGTCGGGCTGCTGCTGAACGCGATGGCCGGCTTCGGCTTCGCCAAGTACAGCTTCAAGGGACGCGAGAAAATGTTCCTGCTCGTGCTCGCCACGATGATGATACCGGGCCAGGTGACGATGATTCCGGTCTACCTGATCCTGAACAGCGTGAGCCTCACCAACACGATGCTCGGCATCGTGCTGCCGGGCTTCACGAGCGCCTTCGGCATCTTCCTGTTCCGGCAGTTCATGTCGACGCTGCCCGATGAGATCATGGAGGCGACACGCCTCGACGGGGCGAGCGAATTCCGGCTGTTCGCCCAGATCGTCCTGCCGATGTCCAAGCCGATTCTGGCCGTGCAGGCGATCCTCACGTTCATCGGGGGCTGGAACAGCTTCCTGTGGCCGCTCATCATCGCCAACGACGAGAAGCTGTACACCCTCTCGGTCGGCCTGTCGCTGCTGAAGGGCCAGCACGGAACCAACTTCGCGCTGCAGATGGCGGGAGCGGCATTCATGGTCGTTCCGATCATGATCATCTTCGTCTTCTTCCAGAAGCATATCATCGAGAATTACAATATTTCGGGCATGAAATAAAGTCCGGAAGCATAAAAGCCTCGCGGTCTTAAGCCTATGGACTAAAGCCGCATGGACCAAGGCTGTGTGGATAAGCAAGAGCCTCTTTCCCGGGCGGAAGGAGGCTCTTTTTTGGCATGGCTAGCCGGAAGGAGGGAAGCCCATGGAGATGACGGCTCCGCCGCTTGCCTGGTTCCCGGCCCGGATGAATCCGCCGGAGCGTTCCACAATGGCGCGGGAGATGGCGAGGCCGAGGCCGGTGTCGCCGTCCTTGCCTTTGACGAAGCGGTGGAACAGCTGGGGAAGCAGCGATTCGGGAAAGCCGGAGCCGTCGTCCGCGACCGTGAGCTGGATGCCCTTGGAGTCGGACTCGATCCGGATCGTAATGATGCTTCGGGCATGCCGGGCCGCATTGGCGACGATGTTGAGCAGCGCCTGCAGCAGCTTGTCCTTGTCCGCCTCGACCGTCAGCGCTTCGGCCGCATCCGGCCCGGCTTCCACGACAAGCTTGAGCCCTTTCTTCATCAGCATCGGGTTCATCCGCTCGCGCGCCTCGTCGACCAGCTCCCGCAGCGGCACCGGAGCGGAGCGGAATATATCCTCCTCGCTGTCGAGCTTGGCGAGCAGCGTCATCTCGGAGACGAGCTTCTTGAGCCGTCCGCTCTCGCTGAGAATGATGTCGAGGCCGCGCCGGGAGCCCTCGCCTTCGAATACGCCGTCGCGGATGCCCTCGGCATAACCGGCGATCGACATGAGCGGAGTCTTGAGCTCATGGGACGCGTTCTGGAAAAACTGCTTCTGCACGCGGTTGTAGCGGTCCAGTTCCCCGGCTAGCTCATGGACGGTGCGGGCGACGGAGCCGATCTCGCCGCCGGCTCGGATCAGCCGGACTTCGGCGAACTGGCGCTGCTTGACCTTCTTAAGCTCCTCCCGCAGCTCCATGAGAGGACGGATGAGCTTCTTCGTAATGAACAGGCTGAGCAGCAGGACGAGGACGCCTCCGCCTGCCAGCACAAAGAGCAGGCGTCCGAACAGCGCTTTCTCCAGCGCCTTCACCTTGCTCATCGGCGCGAGCAGGGTGAGCGTGCCCTGCGGAACCTCATTGACCTGGACCATGTAGCGGCTGTCCGCGCCTGTCCACAGCTCCTTCAGCGTCATGGTCGCTTGCATGGCCTGCGCAGATTGCGAGGAAAGACGGACTCCCTGCAGCTCGGCCGGCACGAACGAGGCGGCCATGCCGGAGGGGAGGGCGACGCTGTCGGTCACGATTTTGCCGCTTGGATCGGTCACGATCGCCTGCACGTCGGCCGCAGTCAGAACCGTTGACCGAGGCTGCGGCCTGTAGGTCTTCGCGCCCGTCTCGCTGCTTCCGGAATTGTCCCTGGCCGTGGCGATCAGCGGGCTCTTCCCGATGCTCCCGATCGACAAATCGGGCTTCATCGTATCCGTCGGACGGACCGCGGCCATCCCGGTGCTGCTGAAGGAAGCCTGTGCCTGCGTGACCTCCAGGGAAGAGGCGATGCTCGCTCCCATCGTCCGCAGCTCCTGTTTCTGCGAGCCGATGAAATGGTCGAGCAGAACGAAATGGATCAGGAGCGCGGCCGTCCCGAGCACGACGATCAGCACCGCTCCGAAGGCGAGGTTAATTTGATGGAGCAGCTTCATGGCGGGCTCCCCCTTCCTCGGCGCGCAGCCGGTAGCCGTGTCCCCAGACCGCCTCGACGGGCAGCCCGGCGATCTTTTTGCGGAGTCTCTTGAGCAGATGGTCGACCGCCCGGTCGCTGCCGAAATAATCGTCGCCCCATACTTGCACGAGCAGCTCTTCTCTCGTGTAGGCGCGGTTCGGGCGCTCGGCGAACAGCTGGAGCAGCGCATATTCCTTGGAGGTGAGGTCGACCTCCTCGCGATGCCAGAATACCCTTCTTTCCTCGGGCAAAAGAAGCAGCGGCCCCGCATCGATGCGGACGGCGGATGCCGGCGCTTCCTCCATGCCTTGCAGCCGGCGGAGCCGCTGCAGCTGGCGCTTGACGCGGGCGACGAGCTCGCGCGGGCTGAACGGCTTGACGAGATAATCGTCGCTGCCGAGCTCGAGTCCGAGAATTTTGTCGACCTCGTTGTCCTTGGCGGAGATCATGATGATCGGCACCTCCGCCGTGTCGCGGATGCGGCGGCACAGCTCGTAGCCATCCATGCCGGGCAGCATGAGATCGAGCACCCACATATGAGGGGGATCGCCTTCAAGCAGCTCCAAGGCGGCCTCGCCCGAGCCGAGCCCGATCGTACGGTAATTTTCCTTGCGCAGATAAGCTTCGACTAATTCGCGTATATGGGGATCGTCATCCACGACGGCAATCGTATATTCCTGCACGGTAACCCTCCTGAACGGGTGGAATTCTGTCCCTATTATAGCAACCCGTTCGGATGGATGGTCCCGTGCCATCGTTTTTCCACAAATTCACCAATCGGCTGCCACACCCTCGGCGTAAAGTGGGAACGGTACCAGCCATCCCATATCCCAAGGAGTGTTCAACCATGAAACGAAACCAAATCGCCAGCCGTGTCGCCCTGTCAGCCGTCCTGCTCGCCGCCGTGGCAAGCCCGGTTGCGGCCAATGCCGCGATCAGCCCGACGCTGACCAAGCAGTATGCCGCTTCCCTGGAAAAGGCTGGAGCTGGCAGCAAGCCCGCAACGGCCGGCAAGGCAGCCGTCCTGTCGGCAGAGGCAGTCACCGCAGCATCCACGTCGGATAAAGCTGTCGCGACGATGAAGGCGATCAAGCTCGCCGATCCGCTGGAGCTTGCCCGCCAGTATGCCCCGGAAACGGCGGACGCCTGGAAGGAGACGCTGGACAAGTACGACTCCGCCATGAAAAAGCTGGCCAAGAGCGGAGCCTCAGCCGTTCAGGCCGATACCGTGACGCTGAAGTCCGGCGAGGCAGCTGCCCTCGTCCCGGCAGGCGGCGGAGAATTCCAGTCGACGAAGGACGGCGTTTCCTTCACGATCCGGACCCAGCCGGCGGTCATATCGCCATCCGGCACGGCGGCCTTCAAGCTTGAAGGCCCGGAATCCGGCCAGACGAGCTTTGCCATCCGGGGGCTGGAGGACTCCGAGCCAAGCGGCAAGGAGGGCAAAAGCGCCGTAATCGCCGTGCCGGCCCTTCAAGCCGAAAAAGTTATCGCCGATTCGGCGGGAGAGGCCTCCCCGGTACAAGTTCCGTGGAGCAGCGTCACTTCATCGTCTTCGGCCGAATCCGGGTTCTTCAATGCCCGGATCGAATTGGACAAGGCCGCCGAATCCAAGGATGCAGCAGCGATCAAGGAAGCGCTTGCCAAGCTGCTCCCGCTCTATGAGAAGCAGATCGAGAAGCTGGAAAGCCTGAGCGCGCAAAAGTAAGGGATCGAACCAATAAAAAGAGACGCAGGAGTATGAAAGGGAACGAGAGGCTGAGGGTCGCAAGGAGAATCGGAGAGCGGCCAGACCGGATTCCGCAAGGATGGACATGTCACATGTCCGTCCTTGCGGTTTTTTTGGCTTGTACAGCCTGCATTTGTCTCGGTCAGCGAGGAGGGGGTTTCCGTGCAGAGTTGTGGGGAACCGAGCTTCTCCCCCCTAGCAAGTGACTTCATTTCTATGTAGAACCGGCGTCGATGCCTCGAGCTTGCCGGCAGAATGTTCATGTCCAGTCCTTTCATGTCCTTCCCTTATTGACGGCTGTTCGAGCATTCCGTGAAAATAATGCGCCAGCTGCTCTGCGTTCATCGGTCGTCCGATCAAGTATCCTTGGACAAAATCGCATGCGTGAAGCTTGCAGAATTGAAGCTGCTCCTGCGTTTCGACTCCCTCGGCCACTACGCTCAGATTCAAGCGATGCAGGAGACCGATCAGGGATTCGAACAATACGGCGTCATTGGCCGAATCGTTCAAGGCCTGCACGAACTCCTTGTCCAGCTTGATCCTATCGAGGGGATAACGGATCAAATAATTCAAGGACGAGTACCCGCTGCCGAAGTCGTCCATCGCGAGCCGGATGCCGATGTCCTTCAGCTCCAGGAGCTTCTGGATGCAGGTCTCGCTGTGGATCATGGCGATCCTCTCGGTAATCTCGAGCTCCAACGATTGCGGGGACAGGGTAGTAAGGCGCAGCGCGTTGCTGACGGCCGAAGCGAACAGAGGCTCCTTCAGCTGGACCGGGGAAATATTGACGGCCATCCGCAAATCATGAAAGCCCGCTCTCTGCCAGAATCTGCCCATGCGGCATGCTTCGAGGAGCACCCATTCGCCGATCGGCACGATGAGATCGGTACGCTCGAGAATGGGGATGAAGGTATCGGGAGGTATGCTTCCGTATTCCGGATGGTCCCAGCGCAGCAGCGCTTCCAGGCCGATTATTTTTCCTGAGGCTACCTCGGCTTGCGGCTGATAGACAAGCTGGAAGTCCCGCCTGCTCCAGGATGCGCGCAGCTCCTGCTCCATCCGCATGTCGCTGAGCAGCTCAAGCTTGTTTTCCTTGATATACGTCCGGACCCGGTTTTTGCCTTCGCGCTTGGCTTGGTACATCGCGATATCCGAGTGCTGGAAAATCTCGGTGACGGACTGGCAGTCAGCAGGGTAATTGGAAATCCCCGCGCTGAAGGTCGGATTCAGCGAGTGCAGGTAAGTGTAGCCCGACAATGTTGAGATCAGGTTTCGAGCCCATTCCTCCGCTTGTTTTTTTTCGCAATCGAGGAGGACGACGATGAATTCGTCTCCGCCAAGTCTGGCGCACAGCTGCGAGTTTTCCGGAAGCTCCTCTCGCAGTCTCAAGGCGATTTCTTTGAGGCATTCATCGCCAACATCGTGGCCGAAGGTATCGTTGATATAGTTGAAATCATCGACATCGATGAAGATGCAGGATATCGTCGGCGGATGGGCGCGGCCCGCATCGACGAGACGCACAAGCTCCAACTGGATGGCGGTACGGTTGTAAAGGTTGGTCAAAGGATCGCGGAAATCCATCTGCTCCAGTCTTTTGCGCTTTTTATGCAGGCGATGGGCAAGGGCGCTGATCGCGACCGCAAAAGCCAGCAGGACAATCATGGCTTCAAAGATCCGAATCAGCTGGGAGGCACGGAGATCTCCGTCCGTGAAATCATTCCAAGTAATCAGCACTTCGCAGAGGAGGCCGATGAAGGTGAACGATATCCCGCCCTTATAACCGAATTCATAGGAAAAGACAAAGATCGGAATCAAGAAAATCAGCCAGACCATCTGGGAGCCGGGCGCAGGAATCAGCCATTCTCCCAGAGAAATTACGGCAAGGCATAGAAATAGGCTCCCCCACAGGTAAGAATGAAAAGGGCGATGAACAAACGGCATTTACGTACCTCCTCTGGGTGTATGGCTCGGCGCAGTCTGGGTTTTGTGCATATACAGATCCAGCAGCCTGTCCAATTCCGTGCTGTATTGAATGACTAGCGGATGCAGAAAAGTAGGGTGGATCTGATAGACCTCCAGCAGACGATCCCTTGTCGATTCAATCAATTCAATCAAAGCTTCTTCATCTAAATCCATGCAACGCCACCTGCCTTAAAAAGACGGAATAATGAGTCTGTCTAAAATGCCGAGCGACGAGTTATGATAAGTTCGTACAATGCATGTTGTGCGAAGCGAAAATGGAAGTTGGTGGAAACCCGAGCATGATTACGATTCCGGGCCAAGATCCGCATTTATCTCTGTTGACGAAGAAAAAAAACGCCGAAGAGCTCACCGATGAGCAACTGATCGCCATATTTTTAGAAACTTGCAGCAGCTCGCGTTTTACTCATAGAAACTATAAAAAAGCGATTGAGATGTTCAGAGCCTATACTTCGTACGCTCCGCTTCGCGACGTGACCTGGAGAGAAATCGAAGCCTTCAAGCTGCGGCTAATGAAGGAAATCAATGCGGAAACAGGCAGGCCCTATGAACCGGCTACGGTCGCAGGCATCCTGTCCGCGCTGCGTTCTTTGTTCCGATGGTGCTGCCACCCCCAGATCGGAATGATGAAAGACAACCCTACGGCGAACACCAAAAATCCAAAGGTTCAAATAACAAGCGCCCAGCATTATTTGACTAAACGAGAGCTCTCCATCCTGTTTCGGCAGCTGAAAAAGCAAGGGATTCGGAACTATGCGCTGGGATTATCGCTTGCCATGCTTGGTCTGAGGGTATCCGAGCTGGTCGCCATGAGGTGGGAGGATTTCCATACGGATCCGCTGGAATCGTCCGTCTGGCTGACCGTCAAAAAGGGGAAAGGGGACAAGATTCGCGAGATCAAAGTCCCCGGTGTGTTATGGGATGTATTAGGCCAATACAGGTCTTTTTACCCGAAGGACGTCATGGAGGAAGGGCATCGAGTGTTTCCGATATCGGCCAGATGGGTGGAGAAGATCATCGGAAACGCCCGCGACGCCAGCGGGCTGACCAAGAAAGTGACGCCTCACTGGTTAAGGCATACGAATGCAACGCTGGCTCTATTGAGCGGGGCGAGCTTGCAGCAAGTGCAGGAGATGCTGGGGCATTCCCATATGAATACGACGCAACGATATCTGCACACGGTGAACCAGCTCAAAAAGACCGCATCGGATTACGTGGGCGAACATTTGAAAGACATCCTATAGGTATTTCTTCCTAATCAGCATGTTCACCCTCACTAGAATATGTTAAAATGGCAATATCTTCTTATGTAAAATGATGTCATAAGTTGTCGAAAAGACGCACAACATGCATTGTACGAATAGTATACCTGAAATCATTTTTGATTGGACTGTAAGCGGATTCCAAGTGCCTGTCCTGGAACCGAACGAGCTGTCGAATTGCCCTCAAATCAAAAGACTTTTAACCCCCTGGATGCAAAAAATCCTCTCTAGTCAGGCCGGTTCCTTGCACAATGTTTCAACGGTAAAAGTCATAGATGGCGGAAGCGGAATGATTGGATTTACCCGGCGGCGCATGCCTGGCTCTTTGCGCGTATTCATTTTATTCCTCTTCCAAGGACCCTCTTTTCAGCTTTTGGAAAAAAAGATATCTGGGAGAAAAAGCAATAGAAGCATCAATGAGCGGCGGCATGCTGGATATGAGATGGTTGCGAAGAGCACGGGGAGAGATAGCTGAATTTAAATAACTCGTATAAGCCGCAGCGCCGACTCACGCAGATAGTGAGGCCGGACCTGCGGCTTATTCGGTGCCGGTTCCTTGACTCATGCCGTCATTTTTTTTCGGAGATTCCATCCATTCGGAAAACGACTCTACACAGAGCCGGAAACAATTCTTCCTTTAAATATCGTGGCCATACATGCCGATCTTCTTGCAATGGCTTCAGCGGAACAGGAGGCTTGCAGCAAGACCATATGCTCCGACATCGGGCTGCTGATGGATATGGTTTCCTCCGGCTCCTGCTCTTCCATTGTTCCGGAAACGCTGCTGAATCGGCATCGTGGCAGCGCCATCCACGCACACAAAATCTCACCTGCAGCTGGAATGTCTTCTCCGCTAGGAATCATATGGCTGAAAAACCATCGTTTGTCCAACACGGCCCCAAAACTTCCTGGAGCTGTTCAAAAAAGAAGGCGGGCATGCGGAGCCTCTTCCGGGCTTGGAGTTTTAACGCTCCGTACTGATTTTGAAGCTCCTGCACGGAGACCGCAGAGTGGTTTCCAAATAGTCCTCCTAGCAGAGCCATAGAAAATCCTCCCTTTAGTTGTGGAATGATGCCGTTTTGAGAGGCATAAGGCTGAATATTCTCTATAGATAAAGTAATCACTTCCTAATATTGTATAATGGCTAAGGGGAGGTGAACATCTTGGACGCTTATCTAATTTCGGAAGTGGAAGGCTATTCGCCTCAAATCGGCAGACTCATTTCCATGATGAACTACGCTCGATGCACGACGCATGATAGCGTCAAGGATCTATCCATCCGTCAATTGGATCATCTAGACGATGATGACAGCAATTCCATCGGGGCGTTATTGTTTCATATCGCCTCCATGGAGTTTTTTTACCGGACATGGACCTTTGAGGAAAGGAATCTCAATCTGGAAGAGAAGCAATTCTGGGATCCGGGATTAAAGCTCGGTGAGCTGGGCAGAGAGCAGGTTAAAGGAAAGGACCTAGCCTATTATTTAGATTTGCTGAAAGAAGAACGGTCCAAAACCTTGGATTGTTTTCGAACGAGAGAGGATAGCTGGTTGGATATCGAAAAGCCATTGAATCATAAGCCGTCGAACCATTACTTTCACTGGTTTCATGTTTTTGAAGATGAGCTCAATCATAGGGGACAAATCCGATTGTTGAGAAAGAAACAGAGACGTGCCGGAATAGGATAAAGAAGGGATAGTCTATTCGGAAAGGTTGTGGATGGGGTGAAAAGGATTCTTGCAGGCGGATTTATTCTGTTCAGCGGAGTGCTGCTTTATTTAGGGGTGCATCTTGCGGCGGCCATGCATCTTCCCCACACTACGGCATGGTCGACACCTCCGGGGAAATATGGAACAGCGTTGCGAGAAACAGGAGGTTATGCGGCCAACCTTGTCTCCATCCTGTTTATGATTGGGGGCAGCCTTATTTTGTTGATCGAGCTTTATTTCCCGCATGCACTGGCAAGATATAAAAAAGCGCTCGCGGAGAGAGCGATGGAATATGAAAAGGAACACAATCTAAGGGAATAGAGCCGGCTTGAGAACAAGAAGGAAATCACGTCGAGACGATAGTCGCAGCTTGAAGCTGGCCCGGACAGGGAGGTTTATAGTTGCAGCCCTTATTTGTACGGATACTTGGGGAAGCGTTGATCTTCCTCATTCTTTATGGCTAGGTTAAATCTCAATGCTGATTGCCAGCCAAAAATATAACCGCCCTGTTAAGGGCGGTTTATTGTTGGATGCTGCTCCATCCGCTTACATCACATTGTCCATAATCATTATCACCCACAGCCACCACCGTACCGTCCGATTTAAGTCCGAGAGTATGGGCACACCCCGCCGCAACAGCCTTAATGTCGTGCCAACCACTTACATCGCATTGGTCATGCTTATTCAAACCCACAGCCACCACCGTACCGTCAGATTTAAGACCCACGGTATGATAACTACCTGCCGAAACTGCTACAATATTGCGCCAGTCGCCTACATTGCATTGGTCATGCTTATTCCAACCGACAGCCGAAACCGCGCCATCCAATTTAAGCCCAACAGTATGAAGATACCCCGCCGAGAGAGCCACCATGTTGCGCCAGCCGATTACATTGCACTGGCGATACTTATTATTACCCACAGCCGTTACCGTTCCGTCTAATTTTAGACCGACTGAATGCCAGTCACCCGCCGTAACCGCTACAATATCATGCCATCCGCTTACATCGCATTCACCTTCATTATTTCGACCTACAGCCACCACCGTGCCATCCGATTTAACTCCAATGGTACGGCACCAGCCTGCCGAAACTGCTGCAATATCGCGCCAGTCGTTGACATCGCATTGTCCATGTCTGTTCCATCCCACAGCTGTCACCGTACCGTCAGATTTAAGGCCGATTGTATGAGCATTACCGGTGTTCGTTGCCATATGAACATTGCCAGCAACAACCGCGACGATATGGCACCAATCGCTTACACTACATTGACCGTATTTATTATCACCCACAGCCACTACCATTCCGTCAGTTTTAAGACCAACGGTATGACGACGACCCGCCGCTATGGTATCGTTAGGCAATCTTTTCGTCTCAAACACCGCTTCCTTCCGTGAATTGTAGTCCATATTTCACCTCCACAAATTAAAAATTCCTGGCCGTTCCTCCGTTTAGCTTGTTAGCAGTGTTCAAATATCATCAGTCAAGATAAACATAGCCTTCTTAAAAAAGTAAGAAACCGTACCGAGCGAATCCGGCTGAGGCTGCCGGGGAAAGCTCGGCAGCCTTCTTTATCTTCAATTCATTCTTTGCATCTGTACGATGAATTTTTAGATCAACGGTTGTAAATTGGACCCTCAAAACTCTAATTCCGTTCGGGCTCCAATCCGGCCAGCGACTGCCGGGAGCGATAAAGGTAGGGCGAGATGCCGAAGCGGGCGCGAAACACCCGGTGAAAATAAGAGTAGCTGGCGAAGCCGCAAGCCTCGGCGATCTGCTCCAGTTTAAGCTCGCTGTACTTGATCTGCTCCACGGCGGCATTGAGGCGGATTTCGATCGCATACTGGATCATGGTCTTGCCATAATGCTCCTTGAACAGCCGCACGGCCCGCGACAAGCTGAGGCCTCCGTAAGCGGCTGCTTCCTCCAGCTTGAAGGTGGCCATGGCATGCTCTTCGATGAATCTCTTGATTTTCAGTGTCGCCATGCCCTTGCGGTCCGTCTGGACATTCTCGGCGATGGCACGGTCGATAGACAGGCAGAGGCTGCGCAGAAGAACGTCCCTGAGCTCGTCGTTTCCTTCCATTGAGCCTCGGCGCTTCTCCAGCATAAGGCTGCGCCACAACCCGATCAGATTGTCGTCGGAGCCGACCCGGCTGACCGTCGGGCGGACCTTGCGATCCCACCACTGATCTATCCAGGAGCCTTGGCAAAACAGGTAATAATCTGCGCTAGACAAGCGCCCCTTTCTTGAAGGCTCCTCCACGACGAGATGGTAATCGTCGCCTGGCCGGAGCAGCAGCAGATCGCCTCCGTTCAGGATATGCTCCTGGCCGCCAGAGAAAACCCGGCTGGCGCCTTCCGTCTGAAGGCGGAACAGGTAATGCTGCAGCCCGCTCTTCAAGTCCTGAGTAAAGGGTTTATAGTGATTGGAATAGTCGCAGATGAGCAAAGATGTGTCCAAAAAGAAACCCTCCCCTTGGAATTCCGAGCAAATCGTTCATGTTCTAACGAAATTGTATATGTTCATTTTAGGCTCTAATCCCCTAGAATGAAACCAGAGGATAAAACATGTCTGCAGAGGAGCTTGCCATTATGGGAAAACTTAACATCGGACTTCAATTGTTCACGCTGCGGGATGAAACCGCCAGAGATTTCGAGGGTACGCTTCGCAAAGTCGCGGAGCTTGGCTACAAAGGCGTCGAGTTCGCCGGTTATGGCGATCTGAGCGCCGATAAAATGAAAGCGCTGCTCGACGAGCTGGGCCTGCAGGGCTTCAGCAGCCACGTATCCCTGCAAGCTCTGCGCGAGGATCTGCAAAAAGAAATCGACTATCTGAAGGCGATCGGCGCCAAATACATGATCTGCCCTTATCTGATGCCGGAGGACCGTCCCCAAACCGGCGAGGAATGGAGCCGGCTGTTCGCCGAGCTGCAGGGATTCGGCATTGAAGCCGGCAAGCAGGGTTTGATCTTCGGCTACCACAATCATGATTTCGAATTCCATGGCCAAGTCGGCGACGACAACGCTTTCGACGCCATGTTCAAGGAGACGGCACCTGAAGCGGTTCAGGTCGAGATGGACGTATGCTGGGTTCAATTCGCAGGCCGGAATCCGGTCGAGTACATCGGCAGCTATGCCGGCCGCCTGCCGCTGCTGCATTTGAAGGATTTCAGCACGGATGAGCAGGGACAGATGAAAACGCTGGAGCTGGGACAAGGCACCGTCGATCTGCCTGCCGTCATCGGGGCTGCGGCCGATGCGGGCGTGCAGTGGCTGATCGTGGAGCAGGATGTCTGCCAGAATCCTCCGCTGGAAAGCATCTCGAACAGCTACGAGTGGCTGAAAAGCAACTACTTGAACGTCTAATTAAGGAGGAAGAGAAGCTATGAGCAAAATCAAAATCGCTGTCATCGGCTGCGGCGCCATCGCCCAGCGCAGACATATTCCGGAGTATGCCGATAACGGGAATGTAGAGCTGGTCGCATTCGCCGATCCTATTCTGGAGAGGGCCGAGAGCATGGTCGAGACTTATGGCGGCCAAGCCTTTGCTTCCTTCGAGGAGCTGCTCGCCAAGGCGGACGTGGACGCGGTGAGCGTATGCACGCCCAACCATCTCCATGCCTCCATGGCGATTGCGGCCGCCAACGCAGGCAAGCATGTCCTGGTCGAGAAGCCGATGGCTACGACTCAGGAGGAAGGGGAGCGGATGATCGAGGCCGCCCGGAGCAACGGCGTATTCCTGATGGTCGGGCATAACCAGCGCCTGATGCCTCCGCATGTGAAAGCCAAGGAAATTCTGGATTCCGGAGAGCTCGGCAAGGTGCTCACCTTCCGCACCTCCTTCGGCCATCCCGGGCCGGAGGCTTGGAGCGTGGACGGCGCGGAGAGCTGGTTCTTCCGCAAGGACGAAGCCATCATGGGCGCCATGGGCGATCTCGGCGTGCATAAATCCGATTTCATCCGGTATTTGCTGAACGACGAGGTGGCGGAAGTCGCCGGCTTCATCGGCACCTTGGACAAGGAAGGCACGGATGTCGATGACAACGCCGCCTGCCTTCTGCGCATGAAGGGCGGAGCGATCGGAACGCTGGTCGCAAGCTGGACGCAGTACAAAGGCGGAGACAACAGCACGGTGCTGTGGTGCGAGCGCGGCGTCATGAAGATCGGCACGGTGGACGGCGACGAGGTCATCGTCGAGCCTGTCGACGGCTTGGTGGAAACCTACAAGGTCGGCGCCATGGCGACGAACGAGAAGCAAGTGCCGAGCGGAGTCATCGATGCATTCGTGGATTCCATCGTGACGAACACGCCTCCGGCAATTTCGGGGGAAGAGGGCTTGAAGTCGCTGCAGGTCATTCTGGCAGCCTTTGAATCCCAGAGAACCGGACAGTTCGTCAAGCTCTAGAATAAAACGAAAGACCCGAAGTACGGACCCAGGGGAGCCGGCCTTCGGGTTTTTTCGTCTGCCGAAAAGCTACTGCCAGTTCACAACAACCGTCGCCGTTCCGGTAGCGGGAGTCGTGAAGGTATGATTGGAGCCGCCTTCCCAAGTGACCGCCGTTCCGTTCTTCTTCAAGAACTTGAACTGGAGAGCGGTGCCTGCCGGCACGCTGACATCATAATACCAAGTCGGGTAAGCGTACAGGATCTTGTTGAAGATCGGCCCGATGGCGGCGGCTGGAGCCCAGTTGCCGAGCTCGGATACGCTGCCGGAGAGGTATACGTTCTCTCCCAGCGCCGTCGTGGCGTTCTGCACCACGAAGCGGACCGAGACCTGATTGCCGGTCAGGATGTTGAAGCCGTTGTACACATTGCTGTCGACCGCTCCGGAGGTGCGGATCTTGATTCCGTAGCTGCCTGCGGCGACGGAAGGAACGGCGACCTTGATCTGGGTATCTTCCCAGGAGACGATGCCGGTTCCCGTTACGGCCGTGCTGCCGAAGTATACGGTGCCCTTGGAGGAGCCGAAGCCGCGGCCGTCGATCGTGACGGTATTGCCGGGCTTGCCCATGACCGGGCCGGCATGGCCGACGACCGGAGCAGTCGCCGCCGCCGTATATTGCCATACGGCCGTACCGCCCGCAGCCAGGGTGAATGTGCCGACAGCTCCGCTGGATACCGCCGTAACGCTGTTGCCTCCGAGCAGTCCGCCGAGAACGTCATTGTAGGTTCCCGCCGGAAGCGAGGTGGCCAAGCCGCTGATGGATGCCGCCGTGGACAGGTTGCGGTTGACGGCTACGACCGCGACATTGTTGCCGAATTTGCGCTCATAGATGTAGACGTCGTTGTTGATCCAACGCTGCTGGGTCGTGCCGTAGGCGATAGCCGGATTGGATTTGCGCAGAGGTCCCAGCAGTCCGCTGACCTTGTATGCGGTCGTCGTCGTGGAGAACGACGGCATCATGGCGCGGTTGTCGGGATCCGTTCCGCCCGTCATATATTGCTCGGTGCCGTAGTAGATCGCCGGTACGCCGCGCGAGGTCAGCGTGAACGCCAGCGCCTGCTCGAGACGGCGGTTGCTCAAGGAACCGGTTTTGAAACGTTCCATGTCATGGTTGTCGATGAATGTGACCTGATCGGATACCTGCGCGTAGTCGGAGCCGGTCGCCGCGACCATGGCGTCCAGGCCGTACATCGTGTCCGTGCCGTCGCGGAAGACGCTGCGGACTTCCTGGTTGAAGCGGAAGTCGAGCAGGCTCATTCCGGATTCGTTGGCGAACTTGGTGTTGTCCGCCTCTGCGGCGGCCGATCCCATGAACCATTCCCCGAAGACGAAGACCGGCTTGTACCCATAGATGGAGGCGAGCCAGTTTTTCTGCCAGCCCATGGACATATGCTTGGCCGCGTCGACGCGGATGCCGTCAATGCCGAGATCGAGCCATACCTTGATCGCATCCTTGAAGTAGGTGTCGATCGTGCTGTTGTTCTGCTCGAGATCCGCCAGATCATACAGATTTTTGTAGATGCCGTTCTCAAGCGTGGAGAAGTCAGAGCCGCCGTTATGGTGGAAGAAGCCGTTCGTATCGTTGGTATATCCGCCGAGCAGCGCGCCGTTGTTGTAGAGCTTGCCGTTCTCCGCGAAGGAGGTATCCGTCTCCATGGCCGGCGACGTGTGGTTCGGCGCGAAGTCGATGATGACTTTGATGCCTTTCGCATGAGCGGCGTTGATCAGGTTCTGGAAGTCCGTGAAGCTGCCGAAGGCAGGGTTCGTCTTCTTGAAGTCGCGGGCCCAGTAGCCGTGGTAGGCGGTATTGGTCACCCCGGAGTAGTTGATGACGGAGTAGATGTTCTCCACAGGCTGGGAAATCCAGAGCGCCGTCACGCCCATTCCGGTAAAGTAATTGTCGTTGATCTTGTTGACGATGCCTTGCCAGTCGCCGCCGCAATAGACACGCTTGTTGGCGCAACCGGAGCTGAAGGCCGCTCCCGTCGGATTGTTGGCGGCATTGCCGTCGGAGAACCTGTCCGTGAAGAGCTGGTAGATGACGTCCGTGCTGTAATTCTGCTTGTTCCCGACCGCCGTGTCCGGCGCGGCGGAAGCGATGCCCATCGGTGCTGCAGGAGTCAGCTGTGCTCCCGCAAGCATTGTGGCGATGGCCGCTCCCGCAAGGATTCGTTTCACCATTACGTTCATCAATAAAACCGCCTTTCTAGTGATTAATATGAAGCGCTTACATATGCTGTCAAGGCCTTGACGATTCCGGAAAGGCAGCCTCCTCTCTGCACAAATAAACCCCGGTTCTCTCCGATGGCGGAGTAACCGGGGTTGTCTTAAACCATCTGGTTTAAAAAGCATAGCCCTCAAATTAAGGTTGGCCCAGTCATCATAAGAAATCTTTGGCATCGCTGTCAATAGGAAAATCGTTCGGCCAGAGGGGCGCTCGAAAAGGGTATTTGGAAGTACGCAGCAAGTCCCGGAATGCACCGTGTATGAACGGGAAAAGGCTGTATGTAAAGAAAAAACGAATAAAACCTTATTTAGTCATTATCGTTATTTTTAGGTAATGGTATAGTTGGTATGGAAACGAAGAGACGTTATTTGGTATGGGAGCAAGAGATGTGATTGGGAAGGAAAGTGAAAAGCTTGGATAGGAAATCACAGTTGAATCTTTCCCATTGGCCTTCCGATCAGGAAGTCAAACTTCAACAAAGAGAAACCAACAAGCGGGCTGTGAGGATCAGTTTCATTAGTTCCGCCGTCCTATTCGGCATTGCCGTTTACTGGCTCTGCCATCTGGGAGGAAGTCTCTTATCCGGCATATGCGGAAATGAAATTCTCCATAGATCGTTCCAGCCGAATGGCAGCTTGGAGCTGGTCGTATTCCGACGGGATTGCGGAGCGACAACGGGTTACAGCTATCATCTGTCCATCCTTAAGCGCGGCTCAGAATCAGATCTTTCGGGGAATGTGCTTGTTTCAACGAAAGCATTCCAGGCGGAATGGAGCGGTTCTCATTCCATTGCCGTAATCGGTGATGCGAACGATGCTTCGAAAAGAATAGATCGATATAGAGGCATCCGAATCGAATATCGTTCTTGAAGAAAGGAAAAGGATATGAAAAAAATTGGAGAACTGCTTGGAAAAGGAAACACAGCCGACGTTTATCGTTGGGGGCGCACGGAAGTCGTCAAAATCCTTCATCAACGCGAGCATTCCGGGCATGAGGCTGAAAAAGAAGCGCGGAATGCGGAAGCCGTTCAAGCCTTAGGTCTTAAAACGCCGGCTTTCGGTGGATTAGTGGAAATTGAAGGCAAGACCTGTCTGATTTATGAACGGATAGACGGTCCTACGATGCTGAACCGGATTGAGATGACGGACTCAAGCGTTATCCGCTATGCCAGGCTGATGGCGCAGCTTCAGTTTGAAATTCACCAAGCCGAGGTTCCGTTTGACCCCAATCTTAAAAGGGAGCTCTCTCATCAAATTCAAACGGCTCCGCTTCTGAACGAAGCCGAAAAGCAAGCCGTGCTCTCGAGGGTGAAAAACCTGCCGGAAGGCAACAAGTTATGCCATTACGATTTTCATCCAGGCAATATTATTCTATCTGCCAATGGGCCGGTTATTATCGATTGGATAAATGCATTGGTGGGGAATGAAGAGGCGGATATCGCCAGAACCTCTATGATGCTGCTCTCTCATGCCGTACCGCCAGATGCTCCCGGTTGGCTGCTGGGAGTGCTGCGGAAGCTGTTTCATGATGAGTATATGAAAGAATACTTGCTTCTGTCCGGCATGGGAAGGAAGGCTGTCGAAGAGTGGATGGCTCCTGCACTGGCGGCTCGGATCGGCGAAGTCGGGAGCATGGAGCGGAACGAGATTGTTCATTGTTTAAGAGAGATTTTAAAAGAATACTAAAACGTAGCTGAAGGGGAGAAGGGGAGAAACGGCGTCTGAGGAGAAAGGACAGGAGGTGTCCGACAAGCGGCCAAGCCGCTACCGGACATGAGAATTCATATCTACAATCCGTATTTTTACAACTCCTTCTTGCAATCGGAGACATTTAACAAACATGCCCGATCGGATAAGGGCAAGCCGGTAGAAAATGAGGGCGAACAGATCTGTCCGAATTTCCTGCTGACGCAGCTTTTAAGTACAGCATGGGATTTGCTGGAAAGCTATGATACGATCCGATACCGCTATGCTTCCTTGTGCGCGTTGCCAGCAACGTCAACGCGAATAAGCCGTATTCAACCGGAGTGGCTTGCTCCGCTGTCCTCGGCTGTTAATCTATGCCATCAAATACTGCTCAGACATTCAGCTTCCTCGACGGAAGCTTTTTCCTACATTCATAAAATCAGAAGTTTTATTCAAGGCACGACACAGCAGCTTCGGCAAGCTGCTGCCCGGTCGGATGCAGAATACGCGGACGGCAGAGGGAACGATACGATGAACAACTCGCGTACAAAACCTTCTCTTTTTTATAAGTAGGGGAAGCTGTCCGAACAACGCATCCATGCGGGACGGCCCGATGAAGACCGATGAAAAAGGCAAGGAGACAACCTGGCATGGATAGGAATGACCGAGCAAGCGAACGGGTATCCTTGTGTACCTGTGGAATAGAAATACATGATTCAATCGATAGGATTGGAAATGCATGAAGCCCCTTACCGGATATCCGGTAAGGGGCTTCAGCGTCGAAGAGCTCTTAGAAAGCGGCTGCTTCAGCTTTGACTTTGTCCAGACCTTCGCGCACGATGTCGGCAGCGCGGTCGCGGAATTGGTTGTGGCCTTCAATGACGATCTCCTGGGCTTGTACGCCGAACAGGCCGAATGCGCCTTTGAGAGGACGGATGGCGGATTCGAAGTCAGCCATGGGAGCCGAGGAGTACACGCCGCCGCGAGCGGTCAGCAGAGCGACTTTCTTGCCGCCTGCCAGGCCGACAGGACCTTCGGCCGTGTAGCGGAAAGTTTTGCCTGCTTGCGCTAGGTAAGCCATATAGTTGATCAGCGGAGCCGGAGCGGCATAGTTCCAGAGCGGAACGGTGATGACGACTTTGTCGACTTCGAGGAATTGGTTGACATATTTTGTGACAAGCTCGACTGCCGCTTGCTCTTCAGGAGTCGTGTCCATGCCTTGTCCAGCCTTGAACATGCCGGTCATGGCCGTATTGCCGTAGAAAGGAAGCACTTCCTCATACAGATCGAGCTCGATTACCGTATCGTTCGGGTGAGCCGCTTTATAGGATTCGAGGAACGTATTGTACATTTGGACGCTGATGGCTTGATCAGCCGGGCGGTCGTTTGCTTTGACGAAAAGAATGGATGCCATGATGGAAGTGTCTCTCCTTATGTCTTTAAATTGTGTTTGCAATAGTGACAGTATACATCGATAACGAAAATAATGCAACTAAACAAAGTGAAGTGAATTCCTGCCTTTTTAGGTTTCCTTATCCGCTGCGGACGCATGCGAAGGCTTTTCTGGAAACCTTGCTCCTCTGCTGAAATAGGGCAGATCCATTCGAACGCAAAGGAGATTCAGCATGGCATCTAAAGCGCTTGAAGTTCTCATCGCGTTCATTTTGGGCTTCTTCACGGGCATCTTGCTCAGCGGAAACGCATCCATATTCAGGAAAGCGGAAGCCATATCCTGCTGGGCTGCCTCTTTTGGCTGCTCGCGTTCACGTACATGAAGCGGCGCCCTTGACGGACGATGCCATCCCAAGCTGCATGCATCGATGCCGCATGAACAGCCGGCCCTTCAGGAGCCGGCTGTTTTCCGTTGTTTCGATATCGAGTTCCTTCAAATGAACTTTCGGCTCGTCTTTTTCCCGTCGCAGCTGAAGACGATTTTCTTGTCTTCGACGACGGTCTCCAGATGCACGGACTTGCCCCAGAGAGCGACGACATGAGGGAGCGTGCGCTCGACATACTTGAGATCCAGCTCGACGGCTTCGTAATGGTGGATCAGGTAGAGCTCGCCGACACGGTTGAAATCGCCGTTGTGAACCTCGATGACGGGGAAGCCGCCGTTGACGCGGGAGTAGACGAGCTGCTCGCGGATATTCTTCCATGCCTTGTCGGTGATCTTCCATTCGGGGCCTTTCTTCTCGAAAATGTACAGGTCGAGATCGTCGACCAGCTGCTTGGTCAGATAATTGCGGAGGAAGGAGGTGTCGGAGTCCAGCTCCCGGACCTCGAAGATCTTCTCCCGACCCCTTCCCGGCTCGTAGCCGAAGCGGCGCTGGTCTTCCTCCGTCGGCTTCTCCCAGCGCTTCTCGATATCCTCGAAAATTTTCAGCCCCAGGTAATAAGGATTCAGGCTGCCGCGGCCGGGCACGACGACGGAAGCGTTCAGCTTGGCGAACTCGATCGTCTCCTCGCTGTCCAAATCCATCTCCCGGATGATCCGCTGATGCCAGTAGGATGCCCAGCCTTCGTTCATGATCTTGGTTTCCATCTGCGGCCAGAAATACAGCATCTCCTCGCGCAGCATGCTCATGATGTCCCGCTGCCAGTCGGCGAGGTGAGCCGAATGCTCCTCGATAAACCAGACGAGGTCCTTCTCGGGACGAAGGGGGAACTTCGGCGGCTCCGGCGGTCCTGCCTCTTCCTCCGACATGACATTTTCCAGCCCCCATAGGTCGTCGTACTCTCCCGCTGGGCGCTCCTCCGCGTTCTCGGCTTCCCGGCGCAGGTATTCGTCGCGCTTCGACTTGTCGAGCTGGCGGGGCTTGACGAGCGTTGGATCGATATGCTCCTGGATCGCGAGCACCGAGTCGATGAAGCGCTCGACAGTTTCCGTCCCATAGAGCATCTCATACTGGCTGACGCGCTCGGCCGTCGCGGACATGCTCTCGACCATGTCGCGGTTCGTGCCGGAGAAGCGGGCATTGTTCTTGAAGAAGTCGCAATGGGCCAGCACATGGGCGACGATGAGCTTGTTTTGGATGAGCGAGTTTCCGTCGAGCAGGAAGGCATAGCAAGGGTTCGAGTTGATGACGAGCTCGTAGATCTTGCTGAGCCCGAGGTCGTACTGCAGCTTCATTTTGTTGAACGTCTTGCCAAAACACAGATAAAATGAAGAAAACTATTTCGCGAGGTTGAGCACTATTTCGGGCGAGGAATCTGAATGGAGGACGACCCGCGTTACGACTTTCCGGATTAACTGCTTCTGTTCTTCTTCCGTAAGGAAGTCCCACATCTTGTGGAGATCCTGAAGCATCTTGCGAGCAGCCGCCGTGTTCTTTATCTCCGGTGCATCGTCAAGATCATCAAGCTGCAACTGGACCGACTCGCGTTCCTCCTCCAGCCGGGTAATTCTATTTCCCAACGCCGACGCTTTAACGGCCCCGCTTTGAATGGCGTCATACAGATTTTCAATTCCCGTCTCAATCGTCTCCAAACGGTGCTGCAGGGCGTTGCGTGTATCGGTGGAATCCTGGGTGTTGGTTTGCTGTTCAAGTATAGCATCTAGCCGCTTGGGATCCAGAAGCGACAAGTTCCGGATGTCCTCTATGACGAAGGCCTCGACCTTGGCACGATTGTGGTACTTGTTCTTGCAACTCGCCGCTCTATCCTTGGTTCGTATATGCTGCTTCTGGCAGGCATACAACTCGTAAAGATAATCCTTGCCGTTCCGCTTCGTACGACGCTTCACATGGACCACCGGACCGCCGCATATTCCGCATTGCAAGAGTCCTGTCAGCAAGTATTCTCCCACTGGAGTCGCCCCTTCTTTCCGTCTTACGTTTTCGGCCTGAACCATGTTCCAGGTGTCCTCGTCTATTATGGCGTCATGGTTTCCTTCGACGATCAGGCCGGCGTTCAGCAGTTTGCCCGCATAGAGAGGGCGGACAAGGATATCGCGGATATCTGTATGAGTCATCTTGCGAGCTGTCGTTCTGGACTGCGCCCACTCCGCAATAGCTAACCTCGATTGTCCCTGGAGGAACCGCTTGTATATTTCCCGGATTATGGCTGCTTCATCCGGCTTGATTTCAAGCTCCTTTGCTTCCTTGTTCCAATGGTAGCCGAAGGGGATGCGGCCACCGTGCCACATGCCTTGATTTACTCGCTCGCGCCGGCCCGATGTCGTCCGTTCAATAATCATGTCGCGTTCCAACTGCCCAAAGACGGCCAGGATCCCAAGCATGGCTTTCCCGAGCGGCGTCGATGTGTCGAACGGTTCGGTGGCTGACTTGAAGGCAACGCCATTCTTTTCAAACACGTCCTCCAATAGTTCAAGCACGTCTTTCTGCTTCCGACCGAGACGGTCCAGTTTATATACTACGACTGTATGAATCTTTCCTGCCTCAACATGGCGGATGAGACGCTTTAATGCTGGCCTGTTCGTGTTGGTCCCTGTGTAGCCATCGTCCATATATAGTTCAACATCATCCCAGCCTTGGGACTTTGCGAAGGCCGTCAGGCGCTCGCGTTGAACGTCAAGGCCGAAGCCGCTGACAGCCTGCTCTTCCGATGACACTCGGATATAGAGCGCGACCTTCTGGCGAACCGGCGCTTCAATCCCCTTGGAAGCTCGAACGACCATGCATGTACACTCCCTTAATTTAGTGTATAAATACAGTATCAACCATTGTCTGTCCATATAATACACCATGTATGCTTTGATGCGAAAGACAAATTGAAAAACTATTTAATTTTTCCTCCGAAAAGTTTTCAAAGACCCTTAAACCGTTTGGTTCCGTCCGTGGTAAATTGGTATTGTGAGATATCGAGAGAGACACCAACGGAGCGTGAACGCTCTAACCCGACAGCCGGCCCAATGTGGTCGGCTTTTTACATTCCGGTGCAAAGCTCCTCTCGTGATCGCTGCTTCAACGCCGATGTAGGTCTAGCATCAGGCGCAATGCTTTCTCAGGCGCTCAGAATGGCCCCAAATTCGCGTTCCAGCCCGTTCTCCCTCTCCTTGGAAGGGGTCAAACTAAGAGCGCCTGTTTGGAGCCATTCTCGGGCGTCTGCTTTTTATCGGTGACAAGCGCCGCGCTCCCGCCGAACATGTGCCGGATGTAATAGGCCGGACCTATAGCGATTCGCCGGTGCATCACATATACAGCAAGCTGCTCCGGGCAGCCTCTGCTTGTCTGCTCCAGCGTTGACGGTCGAGTTTCACTCGGTTCAGCTGGAGCGGACTTTTCATGCGGGTACTGGCCCTTCCTGGTTCGATTCCGGGAACCCGCTCTCTCCGTTCCCCCGGAGCATCAATCACGCCGGCCTGCGGAGTCCTTGGGAAGTCTCAACTGACATTCCCATCGGCTCAACCTTTCCTCCTTTCACCTGTGATCCCAACAGGACAAGGTTCGGCTCGGGAGCGCCTGTGACGAGCGCAAGTAATCGTCACCCTTTAATCGATGCTGTTGATCGACCCAACCGGGAGGGTGTTGCGCCAAAGAGGGAGCCTGATAAGCTGCCTTAGCTGAGCGCCGATCGGCATCATCGATTAAAGGGAATTAGTGGGTATGCGTCGAAAGTACGAGGCGGGAGGCGAGGAAATGACTGTTGAAAAACGAAGGCTTTACAATACTGGGTATACAGGACCAGAGAAAGCCGTTAATTTCATGGAAGATGAAGATGGGAATTTTCAAGTCGTTTATATCAAGGACGTCCACTACATTGAAGAAGAGAACCCTGAGGAGCCTGAACTGCTGAAGTTTGTTCTCCAAGATGGCCGACAGTTCTTTACCTTGAGAAGTGAAAAGGCTGTCCAGCAAGCGAATGAATACATACAAAAGATCAAAGATGACCCTGAGGCTCAAGACCTTTTTATTTTCGGCCAAAGAATTCCAGAAGAAGAGCGCGAATAAAACACGGCAAGCCCCACATCGGGGCTTTTTTTTATGCCTAAATGGGGAGGTGAATAGATGAAGAGGTTCATTCGTTGGTTTTTGCGGCAGGCCGCTCCGCAGCCGAGAAATCGACAGGAACGACGGCAAGGCCGAATTTCACAATAGGAAGGTTGATGCAATATGGCAAATGGGTATTCGCCTCGTGGAGGCGATTTATATCGGACGAATGGAACGATTGCCAACGAAGGGGACGGAATCAACCCTGACGGTAGCAGAAACGTTCGGTTCGTGGGGATGACGAAAGAACTACCCGACCTTGTGACGATTTCCTTAGCAGCAGGAGCTGCGTACACGGAGCCGACTTGGAATGACACGGATGGACATAGGTCGGTTTTCGTCACGACGGCCGAGACTTCGGGAGTTACGACATCTTGGTATGTCGAACATCAGTTTTCGGATGCGAACACCGGCAACAAGTTCCACACCGTCGGGATGGCTACGCTCACAAATGCAGCGAGCGCTGGCGGATCGATCGAAGCGAGGATGCGTTATTACCGGAATTACGTGAAGAACAACGACACCGTTGCTAGAACATTTGTACTGAAACGCAGAGCATTCATGTAAAGGAAAAGGGAGGAATATAAAATGGCGGCATCAGCAACGGAATGGGTAAACGAAAAACTCGGCTCCAAGATCGTTGACGGTCAAATCATATTGGGGGATTTGGGAGCATCGGTCGATATCGAGACATTCGTCACTTTCTTCGGCGCCTCGATCGAGGACGACAAGAAAAAGGACAAGTACCTCGCTCTCCTGGGACCGCAAACGTTCCAATGGAACGGCGAATCCGTGACACGTACGGGAGAAGAGCTGGGTTACAAGTCATACTTCGACGCCTGGCATGCGGAAGGTCTGATCTGATATGCCGGAGCGGCCGCTGAAGCCATGTGGGCATACCGGCTGCAGGCAACTGTCCAGGGAACGATTCTGCACCGACCATACAAAGGACCGCCATCGGTACGACCGGGAGCGGGGATCGGCCAGCAAGCGCGGATACGATGCCCGATGGCGGGCGGCACGGGCCGACTACCTGAAGCGGCATCCCATGTGCCTCTATTGCTATCAGCGAGGCATCGTCACGGCGGCTACCGTTGTCGACCATATTATCCCGCACAAGGGAGACAAGGCGCTGTTCTGGGACACAAGGAACTGGCAGCCGCTGTGTAAGTCGTGTCATGATTCGAAGACTGTACGAGAGGATGGAGGGTTCGGTAATGGCTAAAACATTTCGCCTCAACGAATGGGGCATTCGCAGCGTCCGCTATGTCGGGGAAGGAACGGCACTCATTGAACTGCATATTCCTGGTATCAACCAGCAGGACAAGGTAATCGTTCGACGCGGAATCAGGGACGCCCTATTGGGCAGGACACTAGAGGAAAAGCTCCGCGCAGAGCTTCAAAAGCAAGAGGAACGATGCAAGCGGGAGAACGAGAAGACGGAACGCATGGAAGCCATGGTGCAGCGGGTTGCTGGAAACCGGTATATCGCGCCTTACCATATACTTCCTCCTCCCATCGGAGGAAGTGGAGTTAGGAAGCCCTGATTTATTCACAATATTATCCACAAAGGAGTGGTTTGGATGGATGAAGTTAACGGGGTTGGGAAAGTGAAAGTGAATGTTCGGCTGGCTGAATGGTTTCAACCTTTTGTAGAAGCGCAGAGCAACATTACTCGTGCAGCCGTTGCCAGCGGCGCCCATCCGGATTTAATGAATCAAGCTATGACAGGAATGTTGGAGAAGCTAATCATGGAAGCTGTCAGGGTTGAAGTAGCACCCATTGAGGGGGAATAAGGATGGAGACTTTTAGCAGGGAGTTCAGGGATAAGGCGCAGATGTTGAATGCTTGCCAGGCGCTTGAGACGCTGGGCAAGCGCTACTACGTGCGCCATGACATGACTCAACGGCTCTCAGGTGGATGGCATTCGAGGTTTTCGGCGAGCAAGTGGACGGTCATCGAAGTTGCTGCAGTTGACGGCCCTATCACTGACGAGGAAGGATTCGACGGCCTGCAAGCAGTGATTAGCGTTCAAGGGATGGAAATATACGTCGAGATGGCAGACACAATGATAATGGCTTACGAACATCTCAACGAAGGACCAATGAAAGAAAGGGTACTTCAACGGCTGGTGTCCTTTGGTCTGATTGTCGATGAACAGGAGCAGTTATGAGCAAGTCGACTACAGACCCCCGGGGGCACCCCAAAAACATTTCAGGTAGGACCCTATAGACCGCCGGTCAGCTTTCCTTGAAAAAAGTTCCCCACGAAAAATTCCCATGATAGGAGGTCCTGAAAATGGCAGGTCAGAGGCAACCGGTCAAACTACTCCTCGTCAAAGGCAAAAAGCACCTGACGAAACAGGAAATTGAAGAACGCGAGAAGCAAGAGATTAAGGCGCCCGCCGACAAAGTCCGGGCGCCTTCTTATTTGTCCAAGGAACACAAGCGGGAATTCAACAAAATCGCTGCTGAGCTCCAGAAAATCGGCATCATTTCCAATTTGGACGTGGATGCGCTGGCCCGGTACATTGTTGCTCGTGCTCTCTACCTGAAGGTGACGGATCAGCTGCTCAACCGGGAACCGGTGCGGCAATACGAAGTCAAAGATTCGGACGACATCGACGGGGAACAGATCCCTAACACGACCTTGATTGAGGTGGCGAGCGCTGTATTTGCGGACCTACTCCTCAATCAGGACAAGTTATTCAAGCAATGCCGGCAAGCTGCTGCGGATCTTGGTCTCACCATTGCCTCCCGTTGTCGTTTGGTGGTCCCGAAGGCGCCGGAGAAAGGGCAGCCATCTTCCTTCGAATCGAGGTTTGGCGACGTATGACGCTTGGATTGAAGCATTGGATGATCCATTACTGCCATGATGTCCTGAAGGGCGACGTTCCGGCCTGCGTCAAGCACAAACAGGCATGCGAGCGGTTCTTGCGTGACATTGACCGGTCCGGAACGTCCGCCTTCCCCTATGTGTTCGACGAGGACAAGGCGATGCGGTTCTTTGAGTGGATGAGCCTGTTCCGGCACACCAAAGGCGTCCTCAAGGACCAGCGCATAGAACCGCATGACATTCAGGTGTTTGTTTTCGGCAATATCTACGGATGGATCGACCCGGAAACTGGCTATCGGCGGTTCCGAAAGGCCTATTGGCAGGTCGGCCGGAAGAATGCCAAGTCGCAATCCCTTGGCTGCGTCGCCACCTACGAGGCGATGGCCTTCGGCGAGGGCATGTCTGAGGTGTACATCGGGGCAACGAAGACCGAGCAGGCCAAGATCGTGTACCGCGAATCCAAGGCAATGCTCGCCAACTGCCCGGAGCTGGCCGGCAAATGGAAGGAAGCATACGGCCGCATCACCCATTTAAAGACGGAGTCGGTCATCCGTCCACTTTCCAAAGATGACGGGAAAACCGGAGACGGATTGAATCCTCAAGCGGCCATCATAGACGAGTACCATGCCCATGAGACCACGGAGATTTACGACGTCCTTGACTCCGGCATGGTGGCGCGGCCGCAGCCGTTGCTGATGACGATCACGACAGCCGGCGACATCAACGGCCCATGCTACCGCGTCGAGTATGATTACGTTTCCCGGCTTCTGGACCCGGACGATCCAGCGGAGAACGAACAGTATTACGCTATGGTGAATGAGCTGGACAAGGACGAAGAAGGAAATCTGATTGACGACATCCGCGATGAATCCGCCTGGATCAAGGCGAACCCGATCGCAGCGTCTTATCCGGCAGGCATCAACAATATCCGCGCCAGGCTGCAGGAGGCGCTTGAGAAGCCGGAAGCGATGGACGACTTCCTCACGAAGAACATGAACGTTTGGATGGCCACCGGCGAAAAGAAGTTCGTTCGCCCGGACCGCTGGAAGGCATGCACGGCCAGCGATGAGCGCCCGTTCCCATCGCTCGAAGGGATGACTGGATTCCTCGGAGTCGATTTGTCCTCTAAGATTGACCTTACGAGCGTCGGTTTCGTCTTCCCGCTGGAAAATGGTTGGTATGCCGTCAAAGGCCACTCGTTCATGCCGGAAAACGCCCTCTCTCAGAAGGAGAAGACGGACAAGGTTCCCTATAGTCGCTGGGTCAGGGACGGTTGGATAACGACGACGCCGGGCTCTGTCGTAGACTATCGGTTCATTAAGGCTTACGTCCTTGATCAGATCGATAAGCAAGGGTGGAAGATCACGGAGAACTGCTTCGACCCTTACAACGCCACTCAGTTCGCTCAGGACATGGAGTCTGAGGGCTTTGTGCCGGTTGAGATCCGGCAGGGCATCAAGACGCTTGGAGAACCGACAAAGGGATTCCGGGACGCGGTGCTTGAAGGTCGGATCATTCACGATGGAAATCCTGTTATCGCATGGGCTCTCGGCAATGCTATCTCAAAAGCAGACGCCAACCTCAACATCATGCTAGACAAAGCCAAGTCCAGGCAACGGATCGACCCGATTGCTTGCATCATCAACGCCTTTGTCCGAGCCATGTTCAACGAAGAGAATACAGAGGACGTGTCCGAGTTCAGCGAAGAGGAATTCCTCAAGAAATTATGGCGGAGATGAAGGGGGTGAACATGTGAAATTATGGCCACCAGGGCTACGGAGGCGGGAGAAGCGTTCCGAGGAAATAGGGCTGCAGGATCGCAGGCTGCTCGAATACCTCGGATTAGACGTCAAACCGGGTGAAATCAACGTGAAGGGCTGGAACGCCCTGAAGGTGGATACGGTGTTCGCGTGCGTCAAAATCCTATCCGATTCGCTTTCCAAGCTGCCCTTGAAAGTCTACCGCGAGGATGAACAGGGAATCGGCAAGGCTGCCAAGCATAGCCTTGCGCGAATCCTGAAGCTGCGTCCTAACCCTTTCATGTCGGCTTCTGACTTCTGGAAGACCATGGAGGCGCATCGCGCTTTCGGAAATGCCTACGCCAACATTGAATTCGATCGCAAATCCGGAGCGGTCGTTGCGCTTTGGCCCATTGATTCGCAGCGGGTGAAGGTTTGGGTTGATGACGCCGGTCTGATCACAAACAATTTGGGCACGGTCCTCAGCCAGCGCACGCGCATGTGGTATGAAGTCGATCTCGGCGGCGGCCAAAAACGGAAGGTGATGCCGGATGAAATGCTCCACTTCAAGGGGTCGATTACCCTAGATGGGCTTGTTGGCGTCCGGACAATGGATTATCTCCGGTGTTCCGTGGAGAACGCGGGATCGGCTGGGAAATTTCTCAACAATTTTTACAAAGAGGGGCTCCAAACCAAGGGGCTGATCCAGTATACCGGCACGCTGGATGAACCAGCCAAGAAAGTGTTTCGAGAGCAGTTCGAAAGCATGTCCTCCGGGCTGGACAACAGCCATCGGATTTCGCTTCTGCCAATAGGCTATCAGTTTACTCCAATAGCTTTGGACATGACCGACGCACAGTTCCTGCAGAACACGGAGATGACGTTCCGGCAGATCGCCAACGCCTTCGGGGTCAAGATGCATCAGCTGAACGACCTCTCCAAGGCCACGTTCAGCAACGTCGAGCAACAGCAGATGGCCTTCTACACGGATACGCAGCAGCCGATACTCACGACATACGAGCAGGAGCTCACGTACAAGCTGTTCATGGATCGGGAGCTTGATGCAGGATACTATTCCAAGTTCAATATCGACGCCATCGTCCGGGCTGACATCAAAACTAGATATGAAGCCTACCGAACCGGTATCCAGGCTGGTTTTCTTATGCCTAACGAAGCTCGAGCCAAGGAGGAAATGGGGCCGGCAGCTGGAGGCGATCGTTTGTATGCGAATGGCAACGTCATCCCGCTTGAAATGGCCGGCGAGCAATATGTGAAGGGAGGTGAACAAGCTGAGCCAAGTGGAAACGATGACGAAGACCAAGGAGAAGAGAACCCTGCCGATCCGGATGGAGATCAGGGAGACGGAAGCGACGGAGACGGAGTCGAGTAAACGGACCATCACAGGGGCCATCAAGTACGATACTGACAGCGAAGAAATGCGCGATTACTATGGCGACTCCTTCGTTGAGCAGATCGCGGCAGGCGCCTTCGACGAGAGCCTTGCTGCTCGCGGAGTCGTCGGTCTGTGGTCGCACGACACATCTCAGGTGCTCGGGAACACCAGGAGCGGCACGCTGCGCGTTACCAGCGACAAGACAGAGCTCCGTTTCGAGCTGGACTTGCCCAACACAACGCATGGGAATGACGCTTTCGAGACAATAAGACGTGGCGATGTGGACGGCGTTTCCTTCGGGATGCTGGTCACCAAGGAAAAGTGGGCCTCGGAGTCTCGGGAGGGCGGCGGGAAGCTCTACAAGCGGACCATCCTGAACGCCGAGCTCTACGAAATCTCTCCCGTTGCCTTCCCAGCCTACCCGGCCAATGAAGTTTCCGCCCGGTCCCTGGGTGATTTCAAAGCTGAGGAACGGCGAGCTGCTGACGAATATCGCAAAAAGCTGCTGCTGATGGAACTGGATCTCTGATCTGGTTCTTTTTTTGTGCCCAAATAAACCTATGAGGTGATTGAATTGACGAGAGAACTGCGCGAACTGCTGGCCCAACTGAACCAAGCAAAAACGGAAGTGCGCTCCATGATCGGCCAGAACAAGGTCGATGAGGCTGATAAACGGATGGAAGAAGTCCGCAGCTTGCAGAAGAAAGTCGACCTGCTGACGCAACTGGACACGGAGGACCGCGAAAACCTCGGCGTCGGTGGTTCTGGAGCGGAAATTGGCGGCCAAAAAGGGCTGGAAAGCCGCGAAGATGCGGAGCTGGAGACCGAGTATCGGGGAATCTTCCTGCGCGGCGTGCGCCGGCAGCACATAACGGCTGATATGCAGAGCGTCATTTCCGAGTACCAGCGTCGGACGGTTCTGAATGAAGGACAAACGAACCCGGCTATTCCGGATGGAGACCTGTCCATTCTGGTGCCGAAAGACGTCCAAACGATGATTCACAAGGTCTCTCGGAGCCTAGATGACCTTTCCGAATTCGTAACGGTTGAGCCTGTCACGGCGCTTTCCGGATCCCGGGTCCTCGAAAACTACGGAACGATGACGCCTTTCGCGGTCATGGATGAATACGCTCCAGTTCCTGAAATCGGCGGACCTACGTTCACGCCGGTCAACTACAAGCTGAAGGATCGCGGCGGATTCCTGCCAATCACCAACAATTTGCTCCAAGATACAGACCAAAACCTGCTGGCATACATCACAAACTGGATCGGCCGCAAAGCCGTCGTAACGCGGAATACGCTGATTACGAACCTGCTCACTACCTGGACAAAGCAGGCGATGTCGGGTCTGGATCCGATCAAGAAGGTCTTGAACGTTGGGCTCGACCCGGCAATCAGTGCTAACGCCGTCATCTTGACGAACCAGGACGGCTATGACTGGTTGGATACGCAAAAGGATTCGACCGGCAGGTACCTTCTCACCGATGACATCACGCAGCCAGGCCGAAAACTGTTCCGCGGACGTCAGGTCATCGTTGTTGCAAACCGATACCTTCCGAGCGAAGGCACGACGACGATCAAAGCTCCTATGTTCATCGGCGATCTGAAGCAAGCGATCGTACTCTTCAGCCGCATGTTCTATGAACTGGACACTACCAAAGAGGGCGGAGACGCCTGGAGACGTCGCACGACGGAACTCCGCGCTGTCATTCGTGACGACATTCAGAAGTGGGATGCAGAGTCCGTCGTCTTCGCTCAAGTCACGCTGTCCTAATGGAGGCTGACGCGGCATGCTGACCACGCTGAGCAAAGCAAAGACGATGATGGGGCTTGATCCCGAGGACGATTCCCAGGACATCGAGCTGCTGGAGCTGATCGCGGTCGCCTCGACGATGATTGAGGAGGCTTGCAGGCGTCAATTCAAGCTCCAGACCCATAGCAGCAGGATCACGGGACTGCCGGGGAAGTATATCCGGCTCCCGAACTACCCAATTCAGTCCATATCCAGCATATCCGGCGCTGGCGCAACGCTCTCGGGCGTCGAAATACTGGATTTCGGCATCCTCTTCCGGGAATGCGGCTGGCCCTGTGGCGACCGTGCTATCAGCGTCACATACTCCGCGGGGTATGTTCTGCCGGACGAGGCGACTGAGCAAAGCCCCCGCACGCTGCCGGAGACACTGGAATTCGCTTGCATCATGCTGATGAAGCACCTTCAGAGGGAGCCGGGCGTCCAAACTGAGCGACTTGGAGACGCCTCCGTGACTTATGCGGCTGGGGAATCCGACATGCCAGGCGCTGTGAAGGCCTTGATCGGTCCTCACATCCGTCCAGATATGTGAGGGGGCAGTTTATGAGCCGACGACTGATGTCGCAGCGCTGCACCGTTTGGCGCTCGCTACCGCAAAAGGACGAGTACAATACGCCCCTTAACGGGGCTGACGATTATCAGCAGGTTAACCTTCACCCATACCCATGCCGACTGTCTCGTAAAAGCATCGAGGCGAATCGCGGAGAACCGGATACGGAAATCGTGGAAATCTACATGCTCTATATGCCCGCGGCAGCCGACGTGCAAGCAGGGGACCTGCTGAAGGTCAACGGGGCCGGCGAGTACCGGGCGGGCGAACCGTATCGGCCCAATAATCACCATACGGAGGTTCAGGTGGAGCGGGAGGGTTCGGCATGAGTTTCAAGATCGAAGGTCTCGACCACCTTTCCAAGGCGCTGGGGCATGCGGCTCGAGACAAAAATCGTTACAACGAGCTTCGCTACGATGTCGGGAAGCAGCACCTAAAGAATTGTGCTGCCGAGGTGCCGGTCAGCTCCGGGCGTCTCCGGGCTTCTTTCAATCGTGAGGCCTATAAGGGACAGAAGGAATGGATCCTGTTTGTGGATCCTAGCGAGACGATCGAAGTCGGCACCAAAGTCTGGTACGCTCGCATGGTTGAAGATGGCCACAAGCTGGTAAAAGTGACACGCAAGAAGATGAAGAACGGCCGGATTCGGAGAACCAAGAAGAATCTCGGCTTTGTCCCCGGTACTCATTTCTTCAAGCGGGCGTTGGAGAAGACGAACCGAGACATTCCTGAAATGGTCGACGACTTCATCCAGGAGATCGGGAAGGAGGCGGGCTTCGATGTTTCGTAGCAGCCTGGACGCCATAAGGCGCCTCCTGAAGGACACGATTCCCGAGGTCACGACCACATACGTCAACACGGTTCCGGACGGCTTTAAACAGCCGTCTTTTTTCGTGCAATTGGCGACCCATTCGGGCGAGTTTTTGAACCTAAATTACCGACAGCAGCGGATGACCTGGCAGATCGTCTACTTCCCCAAACTCGCCCGCGGGCAAGAACCGGACGCATTCGATCAAATCGACGTTTCGGACCGCCTTATGACGGCATTGCAGGAATCACCTGCATTGAAAGCCCCTGACGGTGCTTTCTACACGATCGCAAGCATCGACGGCGGGCCGAGGGACGATGAAGTCTATATCACCGTTGTCCTGGAGGGTCAGACCAACCGGCAGCTGCCGGAATACGACACCATGCAAGAGGTCCACTTGGACCAAGAAGGAGGATGACCAATGGCACTCGGTTTGCCTAATGTAAATATCGTGTTCAAATCCATTGCCACCGCAGCGATTCAGCAGGGCGGCGCGGGCGTGTTGGCGATTGTACTCAAGGACACGTCCGTCTCGACAGGCCTCGTTGAGTACAAGCTGCGCCCAGGCGATGAAATCCCGGCCGGACTGACGGTGGTCAACAAAAACCATATCGCTCTGGCAATGATAGGCACGCCTGCAATGGTGAAGGTCGTCGTAATACCATCGACCGCGTCGGACTATTCCGCTGCGTACAACTACCTGGAAACCATTCCATGGAATGTCGGGACTGTCCCCGGAATCGCCGCCGGAGATGTGTCCTCAGCGGCTACATGGGCCAAGGGCATGTATGACGCCAAGGATCGGAAGATCATGTTCGTATTGCCGAACCACGCCGGTGACCACCCGGCTATCGTGAATTTTGCTACCGACAACATCTATGTTGGTGCCACGAGCTACACAACGACCAATTTTCTGGCCCGGATTGCCGGACTGCTCGCCGGCCTATCGCTCACCGTGGCCCCAACCTATCAGGTGCTGCCAGATGTGACGGATGTGCCGAAGCTTACGAAAACCGAGGCCAACACAGCCATTGCCGCCGGCAAGCTGGTCCTGATCAATGACGGTGAAAAGGTCAAGATTGCTCGAGGGGTGACGTCCCTTACGACGCTGGCCGATCCGTTTGGTGCCGAATGGCAAAAAATCAAACTGGTCCGGGTGTTCAACAAAATCTATACGGACATCAAGCAGACGATCGAGGACAACTATATCGGCAAGGTCTCCAACTCGTACACCAATAAGCTCCTGCTGCTAAATGCGGTGAATGCTTACTACGAGGAAATGGAGTTGCAAGGTATTCTGGATCCGGGGCTCAGCCGGGCAGACATCAATATAGCTGCTCAACGGGCATACCTCAAGACGATCCTCGGTGCCGATGCAGTTGCTGCCATGAATGATCAGCAAGTCAAAGAAGCCAATACCAGGGACAAAGTATTTCTCGGCGGCCCGCTGCGGGCACTCGACGCCATTGAGGACTTCGATATGCAAATTTACCTCTAGGAGGGAATGAACCATGCCAGCAGGCTTTAATGGCGAAAGGATTATCAGCGGTACGGGTGGTGAGCTCTGGATCGATGGCGACTATGTCGCTGAGGTCAAAGCATTCCAAGCCAAGCTTGAGTTCAACAAAGAGGATGTGCAGTTGGCGGGGAATATGGGCGTCGATTCGAAATTCATGGGCTATAAAGGAAATGGCAGTGTCAGGCTGCACAAGGTTAACTCGCGGATGATTAAGAAGTACAGTGCCGCCATCCAAAAAGGCATTCTGCCTAGAGCGACCATCCTGAGCTCGTTGAATGATCCAGCAGCATTCGGGGCCGAAAGGGTTACTGTCTCGGATGCCAGTTTCAACGACCTCACCTTGGCCGACTGGGAAGCCGGCGTTAAAGGTGAGACGGAAGCGCCATTCACATTCACAAAATGGGAAACCAATGATCTTATTACGGGCGGAGGAATTTAAATGTCTACACTCGATTTGCTGCTGAAAATTGACCGAACCAAAGTGGTCAGGCCAACAAAGAAGGTCGAACTTCCGCGGCTCTCTGCACTCGCCGGCGAGGCTGTGATTTTCACGCTGCAGGCGCTCACCTATGAAGAACAGGAGGAAATTTCTGAAATCTCCGCCAGTGACGGCGAAATTGACCAAGGTGCTATCCGTGCGCATACAGTCATTAAGGGACTGCTTGATCCTTCGCTGAAGTCTAGTGAGCTCTTGAAGCATCAGGGAGTAGCGACACCGAAAGAGTTGCTGCTTCAGACAAACTTCCTCCTTCCAGGCGAACTTTTTCAGCTTTACTCGGAAATCTCTGATCTTTCTGGGTTTGGCGAAGATGCGGTGACTGAAGTAAAAAACGGATAGAGTCGGATGGGCACACCGGGATGCTGTATTATTACTGGTCCCGGCGTGGCATTCGACCGAGCGAAATATATAACATGCCGCCCGGGGAACAGTTGCTCATCCGGGCTTTTTACGAGTATGAGAGGGAAGAGCGGGAACGACTTGAAAAAGGTGCCGCCTGGCCGGTGTACCCAGTAATGTGAGGTGAGAGTAGAGGTGGCGCGACTTACATCGGTTATCAGCCTGCGGGACAATTACTCCGCTGTCATGCAGCGGGTCAAGAAAAATACCGATTCGTTTAACCGATCCGTTCAGACGGTAAAGAAGCAGCTGGATGCCGAAGCCAAAAAACAACGGCAGATTAGGATTAATAATTCACCAGCCATGAAGGCAATCAAGGCGGTGGAACAGCGGACCAAGGCTATCCGTAACGCTGCGGTAGTGGTGACGGCTCATGCACAGCGCTTCAGTGCCCAGATCAAGCCGGCGGTCAACACTCTCAAGTGGATGACTAAAGCGCCTTTCAAGGTTTCAGTTAGAGCCGTGGATATGGCTTCAACAGGGCTCCGCGGATTGACGAGCATCGTAGGGATGCTCAGCAAGCCGTTACTGATCGGGGGAGGAATCGTTGCTGCGGGCGGAATCGCGTTAATCAAAAAGAGCCTCGAAGGCGCCTCTATGCTGGAGCGGCAGATGATTTCTATGACGCACTTCCTTGGCGTCAATAACCCCAAGCAGGGGAAATCATGGGCCGGCGAGGAAGCGCAACGATTCATCGCTGATCTCCGGAAAAATGCGGACATCACCCCGTTCGATACGGACGAGGTCATTTCCACCGGCACAAGGGCCCTCGGTATAGCTGGGGGCAAAACCAAGCCAGCTATGAGCCTTCTGAGGCTTGCTGAGGATATGACGGCTCTTACCCCTGGCAAGACTCTTAGCGACTCTATCGAAGCCCTTGCTGACCTAGCGACGGGCGAGACGGAGCGGATGAAGGAGTTTGGATTTAAAATCAGCCAAGCGCAAATTAAGGCTTCTGGCGGCGATTGGTCCAAGCTCAAAAATGGATCGGGAATCGGACTGACGCAGATGTTCCGCGGCGGCGCCGATAAACTCGGGCAATCTGCCTATGGCCTATGGTCGACGGTTACAGGCACAATGAGCTCCGGCGTAACCAATATGGGCACACGAACACTCGAATACCTGAAGCCAGAACTCAAGCGTTGGGCCGATTATCTGAGTGGTGGCGGCGCCACAAAAATGTTCGATGCCGGCAGCAAGATGATGGCTTCGTTGGCTCGTGCAGTTGTGGAAAAAGGCAAATCGGCTTGGGCCTATGTGCAAAAGACGTTTATTGACAATCCGGAATTTCAGAACATGTCCTTCGAGGGGAAAGTGAAGTTTGGTTTCGCGCAGCTCAGGACTCAGTTCGAAGGATGGTATGAGAAGGAGGGCAAGGCGGAGCTGACCAAAGTAGCGACGCGCATCGGCGATGTAATCGGTGAGGGACTTAAGAACAGCAAGCCGATTGTTGACGCTGCCGTCGTTATGGGAACGAATATCGGTAAAGGAATCATGGACGGACTTGTAAAAGCGATTTGGGACAACATCGGACTGGTCGGCAATGTAGGCGGGGCGGTTGCGGCAAGGTTTTCGGGACCTATTGGGCTTGGAATATCCACTATAACTACAGGAATTCAAGGATGGAAAGATATGTTCTCCTCCTGGAAGGATTCTTTGACGAACGGGGCTGCTGGATGGTTTGGATTCAGGCCAACGGCCAACGCCTGGGGGAAAGCTCGAGTTCCATACGACAACTATCCGACCTTGCTGCACCAAGGAGAGCAAGTCCTTACAGCCCAGGAAGCGAACCAGCGGAGGAGCGGCGGAGGCGGTCAATCCATCACCGTCAACATCCATAACCCAGTGGTAAGAGACGAATCCGACTTCCAGCGACTTGCCCAAATGCTTAGACAAGCCATTGAGCAGGTCAGTTTGAATGGAGGAGCAGTTCATGCCGATTGATGTAGTTTTGTCTTATAACAACGGCACGGAGACACTACGGCTACCGGTGCCGCCAACGTCATATGACCTGCAAACCGGAATGGCTCATAGCACAGTAAACGTCCACAACCTTGGTGAGGTATTGGTAATGGGCAAGCGGAAGCTAAATAGCATCACACTAGAAAGCTATTTCCCCATTCAAGACGATGGCTTGTGCGTTTATAAGGACTTCCCGCCGCCGGTCACTTTCGTCAACACCCTCAACCGTTGGAAGGAGAGCGGCAAGCCTCTGCGCCTGCTCATCACGGCGAGGGGGCTCAGCCTCAATCAAGTAATGGCAATTGAGGAATTCGCCTACGGTCATCGTCCGGGACCGCTGGACGTCTATTTTACATTGACGTTACGAGAATACCGCTTTGTCACTGCCCAGCAGGCCGCGTCAGCCCCAGCGATAACTGCCTCGGCGAATAGCGCCAGTGCGGCACGCACATCGACCAAAACACCGCCGAAGACATACACCGTCAAAAAAGGCGATACCGGATTTTTGATTGCCAAGAGGGTCTACGGCGACGGCAGCCGTTGGCCGGAAATCAAAAAGAAGAACGGGATTACAGATGACCGTAAGTTACAGATCGGGCAGGTGTTGAAAATATGATCTCCCTTAAGCACGTTTCCAGAGCCGGGGTGAAGACGGACCTTTCCGGTCTCTTCCTCCGGCTCTCCTGGTCCGGAGACAAGTCAACGGCTGCCCGATCGGTGACTTTCTCTGTCTTGTTTGCACCGAATGACAAAAACATTCCGAAGGTGCCTATGGAGCTCGGGGAGATGATCTTCGTCTACGATGACGATGGCAAGGAGATTTTCCGAGGGTACCTCTTCAAGATGTCGAAGTCGCTCTCAGGCAGCAGCATCGAGTACACAGCCTATGACGGGCTTAGGTATCTGACGCAGTCCAAGGTCAACCGAATATTCAAAGCGGCGACGGCGGCTTCGGTGGCACGAACAGTCTGCGCTGAAATCGGCGTGCCAGTCGGATACCTGGAGGATGCCGGAGGGAACCAGCGCTTCGCGGCCCTCAACAGGAGTGCATATGAGGCCATCATGATCGGCTACACCGGTGCTTCTAAGACGACAGGGCATAAATACATCCCCCGCATGTCAGCAGGCCGGCTAAGCGTCATCCGCAAGGGCGCCAGGACAGCGGCAGTTATGCTGACGGCTGATACCAATCTCACGGAGGCTTCGTACACCGAGAGCATTGAGGACGCTGTGACGGCTGTCAAAATCGTTGACAAGAACGACAACTATGTTGGCGAGGTCACGGCAGCGGATAATTTGAAGCGATACGGCCGGCTCCAAGAGATTTATCAACAAGAAGAAAAAAAGGACCCCTACGCTCCTGCTCGTGCCATGCTGAAAGGGGCGGAAAGGACGGCGAACGTTACTGTTTTTGGCAATGGGCAGGTCGATCTCATTACAGGCAATGCCGTCAGAATTCAGGACCAACTCACCGGCTTGGTGGGTCTTTTTTACGTAGACAGCGACGAGCATGTCTGGGAAAACGGCATGCAGACGATCACGCTCACGGTCAATTTTCAAAATCTCATGGATGAGCAGGAAGGGGGAGAGGTAGACAGTGGATCCAGCAAAGCGAGCAGTAGCGGCGCCGGGAGTACGGGATATAGCCTGGATAACTTCGTATATCCGTGAGGTCGCAAAGCAGGAAGCGGAGCGGACCGGTGCGTCTCTCGGGATCGTGACCAGCGCATGGCCGTCCCCGATCACCGTACTTTCCTCCGATCTCACACTGGAGGCTGATGACCTCTATATCCCGCCAAACTGGACGCATCAGAACGGCGAGCAAGTCGTGCTTCAGCCGGTCGGAGGGCGTTGGGCAGTGACGAGGGTGGTGCCTGCAGATGGCTGATAGCCCGTTCCCTTTTATCGATGGCATTTCGGAGGAAGCAACCGGAACGGCCATCGACCAGACGGCTCAAGCAGATTTGCCGATCTGGCGGGAATATGCCTGGGACTTTTCGACGAATGATTTTGTTCTTGTCGACGGAAACCCTGTCCGACTGGAAGGGCTGCCGGCGCTTGAAATCTGGATGTACAAAACCATGCGGACCGAACGTTTCCGCTATCTTGCCTACAGCTGGGAGTATGGGCACGAGCTCGATAGCCTTCTCGGTCAGCGCAGCGCGCCGGATAAGTCCGAAGCGGAGAGGTTCGTCCGGGAAGCCTTGAGCAGCCCTTACGTTTTGGCGTTCTCTGACTTTGAAATCGAACAGTCGGATGACGTTCTTAACCTAAGCTTTACTGCAGAAACGGTCTATGGGGAGGTGAGGATAGATGGCTATAGATTATGAGACGCTCTTAGCCCGCATGCTTGGCAATACGACGAGCGGCGTAGCAAAAGGTGAGGGAACATTCACCTATGACGCCCTCGCGCCGGTAGCTCTCGAAGTGGCCCAGGCCTACGAGGAGATTGAACGGATCAAACGAGTCAGGGCAGGTAGTGTAGAGGACGCATCAGAAGAGGAAGTCGACATGATCGCAGCTGAGCAGGGCGTAACCAGGAAGCCATCGGTCAAATCTGAAGGTAATGTCCGGATCAATGGCCCCTCTGGTACTGCGGTCACAGCTGGCGCCACCGTTTCCACCCAAAGCGGCACGGTCTTTGACATTCAAGGGACGGGAGCCACGATTCCTATTTCCGGAGTCTTGTCTCTTAACGTCATAGCTCGAATCGCTGGGACATCCGGCAACGTGCCGGCCGGATCAATTACGCAATGCTCTATCCCAGGGGTCACAGTGACCAATCTCGAAGAAACTCGTGGTGGCGCAGATGTGGAGAGCAAAGAAGCGCTGCTGGCCAGAGCGATCGAAAAGCGTGACCAGCCGGCTGTCAGCGGCAATCCCGCTCAATACAAGCAGCTTGCCAAGACCGTTCCGGGAATTGCCGATGCCAGGGTATTTCGCGCTTGGGCTGGAGGGGGGACGGTAAAGGTCGTTCTGATCTCGGCAGAAAAGCGGACACCAGGCGCATCTGCAGTTGCTGCAGCGGATGCCCTCATTCAGTCGATGGCAACGGTGAACGCGGTCGTCACGGTAGTCGGGGTATCCGAAGTGCTAATCGATGTGTCTGCCAAGCTGATTCTTGCGAATGGCGGAACGTTGGCCGAGGCGATTCCTCAAGTAAAAGACGCCACCGCCTCTTACCTCAAGGACTTGGCTTATGATGAAACGGTTGTCCGGATGAATCGGATCGGAGAAGCGATTCTATCGGCTGATAGCGTCTCTGACTATGAATACGGCACATTGATGATTAACGGAACGACAGGAAACCTTCAGCTGCAGCAAGACCAAGTGCCTGTAATGGGTGCCATTAATCTAACTATATGAGGTGATCAAGCATGGCAGGGAAAACAGATTGGCTTGAAAATCAACTGTTGAATCACGTATTACGCGGTACCGTATACACGCCGCCATCCGCCCTGTACATCGGTCTGTTTACGAGCGATCCGACCGATGCAGCCACTGGAACCGAGGTTTCTGGGGGATCTTACGCCCGCCAGGCGGTTACATTCACTTCAGCTACAACCGGGTCTGTCAGCAACTTTGCAGACGTCCTATTCCCGGTAGCGACGGCTGCGTGGGGCACGATAACTCATTTCGGTATTTTTGACGCTGCGACCGCCGGCAAACTGCTGTATTACGGGACAGTCACGCCTACACAGTCCATCAGCACTTCCAACCAACTGAAACTCAGCGCTGGGACCATCATCGTTACAGAGGATTGAGGTGCTGATCAATGGCCGTCTATGAAGTCAGCGGCAGCATTTCATGCGCATCGAGTGCAAGTGCTGCAACGGTTCTAATTGTTACTGTCTCTGGTACTTCCTTAGGGTCAGGATCCTTGAATGACGTTTCTCCAGTAGTGATTATGATCTCGGCAGCTTCTTCTGATGGTTCAGCTTCGGCAACAGCAGATATCTTGAATATCTTGACGTTTACCGGTGAGTCGAGAGGGAGCGCAGCCGTCTCTTCTCCAACCACTTCCCGTTACATCATCATGTCGGGAAAGTCGGCGGGAAGTGCCGAAGTTGAAACGTTCGTATCTGATCGAGATGTTTCAGAAGCCATTAGGGGTTATGTTCCGGATTTCTTGCGAGGTTCGAGCCTTTTTTCTAAGGCTCAGGTGATTCAGTCGGTGGAGATGATCCGGCTGCTGGCCAAGATTGAGCAATTGCGAAGGGACATGTTTGCCGGTCAAGGGCAGACCCCTGAACCGATCACTTCGGATGTATTCAAGACTGTGGTCAATCGGTTTCACGGCAGCCTGGTGACACAATCTCCGGCAGATTACAAAGTCACCACCACTATTTTGAGCGTTCGTGGGGTACCGGAAGACATTGTCGAGATGGATGAAGTCGTGGGCAGCACGTTGCCCGCTCACCTTGACTATGAAATCATTCCAACATTCCTTCCTTGGGACGAAATCGAAGAAGTTTCTCTTACGTGGAATCAGGTTGAGCAAATCCCTTCATGGGATCAACTTGAGACCACGTTTTTAATTCCAGTCGAGGAGGTGCTTAGAAGAAATGGCATCACTTAAAACGCCACGGATGGGGATGGACGACTGGATTGGGACCGATAGTCCGAAACGGGCGGAGATTAGCGGCAACTTCAACAAAGTGGATACAGAATTTGCGGATCGCGAGATGAATATCAAGTGGTTCAAGACTTACGCGGGCGTCGATTACACCAAGGCCATCAACGATGCCATCACTTTTCTGTATGACAATTACGGAGGCGGCGCCGTCTTCATTCCTCCAGATGTTCAGTTCCAGGCCACCCAGGTAAGGCTGAAGACAAAAATCACATTGCGCGGCGTGGGGAAGCGAAGTCGAATTATCCAGGCGCCGAACAGCAATGTGGATTTTATTGTCTTCGATAACACATCGGTAGAGCACACAACGCTTCGAGACTTGTTCATTCACGGCAACAAGGACAACCAAAATGGCGCAGGCGGGAACGCTATCTTTTACGACAACACGGACGGGAAATTCTCGTTTTATGACACCCTTCACACCATCGAGAACGTCATCATCTACATCCCCAAGAAGTCAGGTATTGCAACGACGGCAAACGTTCGCGAGCTCAATGCGAAACGGGTATTTGTCACTGGTGCCGATATGTATGGATTCGATCTTGCGGGAACGGATTCTATCTACGAGGGATGTACGACCGGAGCGGCAGGTATGTCGGGGTTCCGAATTGCGAGCCCGAATTCTCGATTCTCGGCCTGCAAGGCGTACGGTTCTGGCCGGCTGGCGTTGGCGGGGAATACCTACGGATTCATGATCAGACAGCCGCGCATCTCGTTAACGGCCTGCGAAGCCCAGGACAACGCCGGGCACGGTTTCTTGATTCTTGGAACCAAAGAGGTGACACTTTCCGGATGCATCGCAGATTCAAACGGACGTAACGGCGGCGGGAATGGCGTCAGACTGGACAGCAGCTCTAACTGTAACATTGACGTAACCACAATGAACCGCGAGACAGGAGTTTCCCCGCAGCGATACGGCGTTGAATTCGCCGGGACGTCCGGGAACAACACAGTTAAGCTGATTTCCAGCAACAATGCAAACGGCCATATTGTCGAAAGTAGTACGTCAAATGGGAATTCTATCACTGTTAACGGTCAGAGCGGTGTGCAGACCATCGACTACTCATCCATTGTCACTCCAGACCCATACAACGGCGGGACGATCACGATCAGCCTGACCAATAACCTGACGATGGTTGAACCGATCCGCGCACACAAAGGAATGAAGATGAAGTTCATCTTGAAGCAGGACAGCGTCGGGGGGCGGAACGTATACTTCCAATCCTTCTACAAACGGAACTGGACTCCTGACACAGGACCGAACAAAATCAACACCATCGAATTCCAGTTCGACGGCACGTACTGGGTTCAAAGCGGCGTCACGATCGGATTGACATAAGGAGGGGACAAGCATGAGCAGGCCATCACTGAAGGTCTACAACAAGCAAACGGTAACGCACATTCCGACAAGGGTGCATCACGAGACATTCACGATCATCTATGAAAACAAGGATACTCAAACGGTCGACGTCACGGTTGGATTTTTCGATGAAAACGAGGTCAATGTTGGCGGCAAAAGGTATGTCATCACGGGAAATTATTACGCCCTCCTGATGGCGGCTAATCCTCCATATTCGCCGAATAAGCAGAAGAATGAATACCGCGAAGCAGACCTGTTCTACATTATTGATCTCATGGATTCGGAAGAGGAACAAGGGCAAATTATCCCTCAATAGAGAGAGAAGGTGAGCCGGGGTGGATGAAACCCAACTGGATGCCACAGAGAGGATTGCGCAGATGGCTGAGAAATATGGCCTCTCGTTGATTCTCATGCTTATTTTGCTAGGGGTTGTCCTTGCCTTCTTGTGGATGTTGACAAGCGGCCGCCTGGTTCCGCGCTCTTTGCTCGATAAAGCAGAGGAGGACCGGGACCGTCTGCAGGATATTTTGGACAACGAACGTGCCGGCATGATGGGCCCTCTCCTTGATGTGGTTAAATCATATAAAAAGGACGAGGGCAAAGGAGGATAACCGACATGCTCAAAAAGCTGCTGGAGCTCCTCCCCACATTCCGGGCAATGTCGAGCAATCTCGATGAAGCGTCTGAAAGAGTCAGCCTAAGTATTAAAAGTTACCGGAATGCTTCGAGGGAGCTGCAAGAAGAAATCGCGAAGAATGGATTTGCACGATATCTTATTCACGACAAGGGAGAGTGAGCCATGCTCCTCCATATCATTGATGTGGCTTTGTTGATCGTTTACACGGTCATAATCACCATGGCAACCTACATCATCGCCGCACATCGAAAATATTTCCATGAGCGGTTCCGCACAGGCGTGGTCAGCGCATTTATGCTGGCGATGCTCTTTTTTTTGGCCGCCTATGACATTAAGATGCTCGTCGCCATCTGGATCCGCGCCAGCCAAGTCTTCGGCTTTCGCACGCCAGGCGTTGAGCTGGCGCAACTGCTCTGCTGGCTGATTGCTACATCCGGCACGGCTGTCGGCTTGCTGCTGCTCGCCTATCAGACCAAGACCAAGAAATATGACCTGTACCTGTTCCTTCGGAGGATGGGGAGAAAGGATGATTCGAAATGAGTATTCAACCCGCAATCGATGCAGTCGTCCAGTCCATTATCGGCCTTCTGGCCGCCGCTGTGGTCGCATGGGTAGCAATGACGCGTAAGCGCGTGGAGGCGTGGCTGGATGCCCGCACGACCGAGCAGCAGCGTGCTGTGCTGCACAAAATGGCCGCCGAGGCCGTTGCTTATGTCGAGGCAACGGCTGACAGCCCTGGAGCACGAAACAAGTTCCTGGAGGCGCGACAGTACCTACAGGATAACCTGCCGGCTCCAATCGTCGATGCGCTCAAGGACAAGGAGATTCAGGCGGCGATCGAAAAGGCATTGTACGAGCTCAAAGCGGGCATCGTCACCCCGCAGGTTGGGGTGCAACATGGACAGTAATAAATATCAGATCGAGCGGCGTTACATCAATAAGCGCCCCAACGTCAGGCCAGGCATCCGGCTAGTCACCGGAAGCCCGGCCTTTTTAGTTGCCCACGATACCGGGAACCCCGGAGCTTCCGCCGAAAACCATTTTTCCTATTTCAATACGCAGACGGACCGATCGGCGTCGGCACAGGTCTTCATCGACGACAAACGCATCCTTGAAATCCTCCCCGCCGGCACCGGTCCGGATCCGGCGGAGCAGGCTTTTCACGTCATCCGCAATGTAACCACGGACAACGAGCTGTTTGGCTACGATGCTAACCATGCCGCCCTGGGGATTGAACTATGCTACGGCGGTACGATTAATTTCGCCGCTGCCTACGCTCGCCTTGTCTGGTATTTCGCGATGTGCTGTACTAAATGGAATAAGACGCCATCGACTCACATCGTCAGCCATAAGCAGCTGGACCCGGCCCGCAAGTCGGACATCGACCAGGCACTTGCGACTGGCGGCAAGACACTCGGCGACCTGATCCGAGACGTGACGACCGAGATGACGATACAGGTCCGGCCGGTGCCGGCGGCGGCCAAACTACCGGCAGACGTCTGCGACCACGTCATCATCTCCTATATCCAGCCAGCGCGGCACGCGGCGCTGCAGCAGGGGCTGAGCGAGGAGGCTGGACACTTCGAGCGTCTGGCGGCCAACGTTCGCGCCGCGGCGGCCGGATCCGGACTGCCTAAGAGCAATGCGCAGGAAATCATCTACAACTGGCTCTCCCCTGCATGGCACAAGGCCAAGGCTGGCGGACGAGACCCCGGTCGGTACAATCAAATGGCAAATGCCCTTAGGACGTGCGCCGGAATCCCCCTTGAATAAAAGCAAACCCCCCACTGGCCTTCGCGGCTGGTGGGGGATTTTTTACATTTCCGATGTTACAGAATCCTTTTTAAGAACACCCATGAATCCGGATACAATTAACAAAATTGCGGGGATGAAGTAAAACATGCTGATCCCAATTACTCCGACTACCGCAGCTACGAAATGAAAAATCCCAGCGGTTCGAGGTCTTCGTTTTGAAATGACAGCCCCAAAGATGGCGAGCACACTAACCAAGCAAGCAACAATGCTTCCCGTTACCACGACTGAACTACTAGCGGAACCGGCATCGCTTCCTAGTCCCATTGAAACCCCGATCATTGCAATCATAAGAGCAAATGCACTGAAGACGGCTCCTATAATTCCGCCGATCAATCCTACCACGTACATTCGTATCCTCTCCTCATCATGGTGTTTAATTCTAGAATATACGAAATGTATCTATCTATGATACAGAATTTTCACATCCAGAAATCTTTGGGCTGCGCGCTCTTTCCCGTAAGCCGGCGAGCTGCTTCAACCAGGATCTTTTGCACACTTCTTGTCGGCTTATATCCTTCCTCGCTGCATGCCCGCGACACCGTTCCAGGGTTCAACCCTGTTTCTTCGCGGATTCTCTCCTGTTTGACTCCGTGTTTATCCAAGAAAGCTCCATAATCAGTCCGCCTTTTCCCTATTCCGGTCATGTTATTCAGGCCTTTCCATCTATTTCGTATTCCCAATATGGCCGAGTCTACAAAATTTTATACCTGTCCCTATTTGGAAAACAGTAAATATGCCCGAGCCATCCCCATAGGCTAGTGACATATCAAGTAGCGCTACTAGTGACCCTACAAACTCGGTTTCAAAACCGACTAGGGCCACCAGTAGCGCCAGAAGGGGATGACAGCATGAGTATCATTGGCATCGACGCCGGCGGCAGCGCGGTTAAGCTGTACGACGGTCGGCAGTTCAAACAGTTCCCCTCCCCCATCGGTTATGACTGGCGGGAACGAAATCTTCAGCAAACCCACGGTGAGCATGACTTCGAATGGGAGTACGGCGGGCAGCGCGGTTTTGCTGGGACTCTGGCGATGTTCGAGAGCGAGCTGGCGGAGAGCACCAAGGGCGACACGAAGGCCCATCCGGACGCACGGCTGCGCGTCTTGATCGCACTCCACCAATATGCACTTGGCGCGGAGCATCAGATCGTCGTTGGGCAGCCGATTCGAACGCACACGCCGGAGCAGAAGCTTCAGATCAAGGAGATGCTGCAGGGCCGGCACGAGATCACCATCAACGGGGAGCGGCGCGTCATTGTCATCCGCCGATGCGAAGTGGCGGCCGAAGGAGTAGCAGCAGGCCTCCTTGTTCCAAGCCTCGGCATCGTGCGGGTGATTGACGTCGGGAGCGGCACAGTCAACCTCGGCACGCTGCAGGATAGGCGCTTCGTCGATCGAGCGAGCGATACGCTGGTGAACGGCATGGAGACGTTGCGAAATCCGGATCCAGCAGCTTTTGCACGAGCAATCATTGCACATGCAATCCGCTTGAAGTGGAAAAGCGCAGACGTCTGCGTATTATGCGGCGGTGGAGCTGAAGCGTTGCTACCCGACATCAGGATGCATTTCACGTCCGCACAGCTGCTCAAGCCCGGCATGAGCCTCTATGCGAACGTCGAGGCGTTCCACCTGATCGCAAAGGGGTTGTATGGAGATGGGAGATAAGCGAATCGAGAAAATACCTGTCTACTTTAGCCAGGACGATCCTGACCAGGTCGCTCTTTTCAAATGGGTGCAGACGAAGAAAAATCGATCAGGGTATCTCAAGCGGCTGATTCAGCGGGATATGGATGCTTCATCCCCACAAGTGGGGACGTCCCCACTCTTAGTTTCAACGACGTCGTTGAATTCTCCGACGTCGGCGAGTTTGAGCTTTGATGCTGCAGGGTTTGTCTGAATCCTACCGTCGCTCTGCAAGGTATTCCCATCATGGTAAGACCTTTCCCAGCTTGTTGGGAAAACGAGGAGGATTAAATATGAAGACGATCATCAACGGCAAGGACCCGGCGGAACTGGCGGCTGAAGAGCGGCGCCGAAGTGAGGTCATCGAGGACTTTTGGGCGATCATTATCAGCCCGGGGCGGGCGGTCGTGTGGCTGCTGCGGAGCGTCCGGAAATAGAAAAACCGCCTGGGCAGAGTCCGGCTAGGGCGCTGCGGGCGGTTTACCCTCAGCATATGCGGCAGGATCAGAAAAGATGCCAGTACATCACGATTTGCGAGGAGGATATTTTATGGCGACTTTAACCATGCGGCCGACCGGCTACCGGATCGACCTGCGCCCGGCTGCTGCGGTTTCTCTGCCGGAGCCGACAAGGCGCATGCTTATGGAGCGGCTGCAGGCTGGCGTAACGATCGTTGTCGAGCACGTCGAGCGTCACAAGCTGATCTACCGGGTCGGCGCTATTACCATCATGGTGCTTCTCGGCGCCGGCGGATTGGATCAAGTCTTCGCGGCCAGTGACGCCTCCGGGATCGGTCTGGATGTTGGCGCTCAAAAGCTCTATCACAAACTCATCAGTATTGGAAAGTGGGTCATCATCATTAAAGGAGCCTTCGACACGATCCAGGCGACAGTTCAAGGCGATTTTGTTCAGGCTCGCAAATCCGGACTCGCTTATCTCATGGTCTACGCCATTCTGCTCGGGCTACCGTGGGCATTCGGGCAAGTCGAGCAGCTTTTCGAAGGGATGTGATACGCATGCCTCATATGAAATTTCGCGTCAGTTCGGAATACGGCGTTCTCGAGGAGATCCGCGGCGGCCGGGAGCATCATGGTGTCGATCTTGCGATGCCGCAGGGGACGGAGTTGCACAGCATCACGTCCGGTACGGTGGAGCGGATCGTCGATCATGGAGCCGACAATATCGGCCGCGGCGTCATTGTCCGGACAGATACAGGCGAGCTGCACGTATACGGCCACATGGACAGCGTCGCGGTGCATGCCGGCGAGCGGGTATTCCCCGGCGAGCTCCTTGGCATGAGCGGCAATACGGGGCACAGCAGCGGTCCGCATCTCCACTTTGGGTTGATTAAAGACGGCGGCTTTGCTGATCCGACTGGCCTGATCCCGGACCTGCAGCGTTACAGCGGTGAGATCGCCGGACCCTCGATCCTCGGCATTAAGGGGCCGGCGGGCTGGATGGCCGACAAGGTCGTGGATCATGCGGCGGAGCATGTTGCGCACGGCGCTCGGGACCATATCCTCCATTGGCTTGCTGAGGCTGGCGGGGTACTTGTGGATCTCAGCTACGGCATCGGCCTGATCGGCTGCAGCGTGCTCATCATCCTTGGAGCGCTCGGCATGCGAGATGGCTACCGCTGGTCGGGGCTGGTCTTCGGGGCTTACTCTCTTATCCGACTACTCGGAGGAGGGTTGAGTCGATGAAAGGCATTCCATTTACACAGCTGTTGCAGGTAGTCCGGCCGGAGTACGCCTTTCTGCGCATCAAGCCCAACAACGCCGTACGCAACCAAGGTACGCACAGGATCGCCCGCGCCATCGCCGCGCTTTACAAGGGCGCTCTGGCCAACATCAAAGCAGAGGAGCAGCGCGTCATCAAGGCGCTCGGTCGGGAGTTCGTCGTCGGCACCCGGTACAGCTGGACGCTGCCGGCCAAGGTCTCCTATTACATCTACATGGAGCAGCGAAAGGTGGAGTTCTTCTTCATCGTGCCTCGGACTCACCTCTCCTATCTGCGCGAGAAGATGTCGGACGTGTGGGGGCAGGTGACGATCGAGGAGGTACCGGAGCTTCCGGTGTTCGGTGCGGATGCGACACGCTACGAACTCGTCTACGAGAAGGAGGATGCCCTGAGCCTTGCTGTCGACCGAAGGAGCAATGACTTGCTGAACAGCAACCTCAACGCCGTGGAACTTCTGGAGGAAGGCGACCGGCTCGGGGTTTTCTATAATTTCCTGCCCGGCAGCCAAATCAGCTGGCGGCACCTTTACCGCGCCACGATCGACAAGGTCAACCGCCGGATGCCGGTCGAGCGAAACAAGATGGGCACGGCTTATGCGTTCAAATACCTCTTGGCTGCCGGCAATGTCATCTTCAAGGAGATCGGCGAGGCGCTCGGCAGCGGTCGCAAGACGTTCGGAGCGTCCGGGGGCGGCGACTATATGGACGCCCTGCTCGATCGGCTCAACGGGGCGCGCCGGGTCAGCGAGAGTACGGCCAAAAAGGCCACGGCAACCGTCCTCGACACACAGATTGTGGTCATGGCCGAAAGCACGGACGGCATGCGGCAGCGCAACGCGGCTCGGAGCCTGGCGCAGTCCTTTGACACAGTGAGTGAGGATAATCGGCTGACGACTCGGCCATTTCGCCGAGTCCTCGATATGACGGCCAGGGACATCCGCGCCGGGCGTAACAAGATCGGAGACGAGGAGGCGCAGTCCTTTATCGCTCTGGCCGGCCGCGACGTGCTGGAGCGGTACAATTTTATAGAGAGAGTCGAAACGCAGGAGACGGAGGTTCCGGACGATCTCAAACAAGGCGTTATGTGCATCGGCACCAATACCTACAGAGGTCACGAGCAGCAAGCCTTCCTGTCGACAGATCGGGAGTATCAAAACCTTACCACGGTGCTGATCGGGCCGACGCGGGCCGGCAAGTCGACGCTGATCGGCAACCTGAGCCGAGACGCCATCGCGGCCGGGGAGTGCGTCATCATCTTCGATTTCGTGGGCCAGTGCGAGCTGTCGAGGGAGGTTGCCGCAGCGATCCCGCCTGACAAGACGCTCGTCATCGACTGCGCCGACCCGCGCCGGCTGCAGGGCATCGGCTACAATGAGGTGGGCAAAAGCGCGGACCCGTTCGAGGCTTACGACGGCGCCAAGAAGCAGACGACGCAGCTGCTGACGCTGGTCAACTCCATCAACGCCGAGGAAACCAAACTGTCGGCCAAGATGCAGCGATATCTGGTCAGCGCGGCCCTGGTCGCCTTTATCAGCGGCGGCAGCGTCCGGGACGTATTTGACTGCCTGCAGGATCACGAGACGCGGGAGCGCCTTATCAAGGCTGTGCCAGCTGCCCAGCGTGACAACCTCCGCAAATACATCCGATCGCTCGGCGAGTTGGACGACCGCGACAAGGGCGGCGCCGTCGTCGGCACCAAGGAGACATATGTCGTCGGCATCATCGACAGGCTCAACCAGCTCGAGCAAAACGCCTACATGGAACGGATGCTCGATAAGGGCACCGCCGGCAATGTCGACCTGGTCGCGGAGATGCAGCGGAACCAGTTGATCTGCATCCGCATGCCGTCCGACATGTTCGGCACGGACTCGGAGCGGGACGTCTACACGACCTATTGGAGCACCAAGATATGGCTTGCGCTGCAGATGCGGAGTAAGCGACTCGGGGGTGACCGGTCCAAGATGGTCAAGGTCAACCTAATCGTCGACGAGCTCTATCAGGTCCTGCACACCGAGCAGTTCATGCGGTCGAAGCTATCGCAGTACGCCAAGTTCGGGCTCAAGCCGATCATCTCGGCGCACTACCTCAACCAGATCAAGCACATCCGAGAGGAGCTACGATCCGCCAACGCGAGCTATATGCTGATAAGCGGCTGCGACAAGCAAAACCATGCGGAGCTACGAAGCGAGCTTCTTCCGTACCAGGAAGAGGACCTTCTCAAGCTGCCGAGGTTCCACAGCCTGAACCTGATCAAAAACCAAGACGGGTATGCTAGATTCATAACGCGACTTCCAAGACCCGTCAGCCCTAGTCGTTAATGGGGATTTCTTTTAAATTAGAACAAATATTCGCTTGCAATGTGAAAGCTATTGGATATAATTAGAAATGTAAAGCGGCGGACTTGAAACCGGGAGGGAATTGCAAATGCGAATGTACCTCGAAGAACTGAATCTTGATGAAGTCGTCATAATCAAAATGGCTTTAGATTCAGAGATTAAGCAGTTCAAGAAAATCATCAGTGAGATTCAAGACTCGCAGGCAATGAACCTTACCCCAGAAGAAAAGACGCGGCTCATTACTTCCTATGAAAACAGAATTAAGGAGCATACCGATCTCAGAGATAGGATTGGAAGGAATTTCGCTGAAGCATGAAAGGAGATTGAGCTTATCAAGGAATATGTAACAGCATCATGGATCGCCAAAGCCCTCAACACGACCAGTCAGAACATTTCTCTAGCCGGCCGCCGCGCCTTGAATCCAAACTATCGAGGGGACTTCATCAAACCAGATGCAACCCTCGATGAAGGTACGCCGATCTGGCTAAAAAAGAAAGCTGAAGACTACATCCGGAAAAAAAAGTCGGAAAGTGATGGTGTTGAGGGTTGAAGCTGGGGGATCTCGTGTTCATTGTGTTGAGTATATTCGATGCTCTGTCTGTATTAGCAATATCGTTTAAGCTTTTCCGCATGCCCTTTCTGGAATATAAAAAGCAAATCATCATAACTTCAATTGTCATAGCAATAATATCATTTTTAAACCGCGTAATTTTCGATATTCCCCAATTTGATCTAGCTATCCAATTAATCATATATATTGTGGCATTAAGAATATTGATAAAAATTCGGACTTTTGAATCGACTTTGATAATTGTTACTGGCTTACTTGTATATTTATCTATCCAGTATTTTATTTATTTCATTCTTATGGTTACCGGGCTGTTGGATTACGCAGCTGCTGCCTCTGGAATCGAAGGCTTTGAAACATACGTACTCTGGATCGGCACCATCCTCGCAGTTTATTTTACCGCCTGGCTGTTCTTCTACATGAATCTCGGATTTGCATTTATCGTCAGGCCGCCTCATTACTTTGCCGTCAAGAGCCCTATATTTTCCGGGAAGAACCGCGTTTTAGCGCTGGGACTTGTGGGCGGGATCGTATTTATATGTATTAACGCCATACTGCTCTTCCACATGACGTATCTTTGGATTTATCCACTCGCCCTTGTTTTTTCACTTGTCTCGACAGGCGGAGTCTATTACCTCTCGCATAGGAGGAATTTGAATGATTGATACTTGGTCAAGAAACATATCGCTGCGGATAAAGGCAGCTGATCCAGAAAATACGAGTAGCGTTGAAGTCATGGAGTTTGCCATTGGCGGGTATTTAAACTTCGCCATAACGGCCGTTTTGACCGCGTCCATTGGCGCAATAACCGGGATGGTATGGGAATCATTAATATGCCTCGCGTTGTTTAATGTCGTGCGTATTTTCAGCGGCGGATTTCATTTGCCCCACACCGCGTGCGTTATTCTTTCTACAGCTATTTTCAGTGTCCTGCCATTTGTTGATGCAAGTCGAACGTACGTGCTAGTATTCACTATAACGGCGCTAATTCTGCTCGCTCAGTTCGCGCCTAACATCGACCCCAAGACTTCGACGCTGGACGCAAAGTTCTACCCGACATGGAAAATCATTTCTGTCTTGCTTGCAGCTTTCAATCTGCTTTTCATGTCAAAGCTTTTTGCGCTAGTGCTCTTGGTTTTGGCTGTGCTTGTCATACCTTTCAAGGGGAGGAGGTGAGCGACATATGGAACGTTCCGCAGCAAGCATGATCTCCGCCGGCTTGGAGAAAAGCGCTAAAGTCATGGCGAAGTTCGTGAAGACGAACATCGGCGCTAAAAATATTCCGGCCGAGCTGAAGAAATAGGTGGCAGCCATGGACAGCAGAGATATTGAGATGCTGGGCATTCGGATCATCAATGAGAAAGAGAATGGGGCATGGGAGACATTTAGGGGTGGAGACATTGTCTTCATTGACAATTGGTATCCATATCCTAAAAGCAACCATTGTATACCTCGCTTCCACACAACAAAAGGCATGTTTACGATGATCAACTCATTTGCCCAGTGCAAGGAAATCTTCTCTCATCTAGATCTGTTGGATTCCAGTAATCTAATTGATCTCGATAAGATTGATCATTGTGAAATCGTCGGTCACAATGTCATCCTTGCCTACTTTAAGGATTCGGACAAGACGGCAAACGTCGCCTGGAGTAAACGAAGCAAGGTGAAGCACCTCATTCGTCATAAAGAAGAGAAGCCCGAAACACGTCGAAAATAGTCGTGTTTTGGGCTTTTTTGTAACTAAATGTATCATCACATAATACAATTTGTATCGCAAGTCAAGCGAAATCTATCCTGTGAACTCTACTCTTCCTGTAAAGGTAGATTCTGGATATAATAGGGACAAGAGATTCAGGGATGAAAATTTTTCAGAACAACAGTTGTTCTGTTGATCCCGGGGAGTGCCGGCTAACCGGCAGTGCCAGCTCTTATTCCTCAATAATCCATTCGTACAAGTCTTCCATGTGAATGTGAAGAGCCTTGTGCGCTAGGTATTGAGCTTCTGGAGTCATCGGCCTTGTGCTGGTGCAGTAGTAAGACACCATGCGTGCGGAAAGTCCTGTCTTTTCTGCAAAATCGATCTGAGAAAAGCCGCGAATATCAAGCCACTCCTGTAGCCGGCATCTCCCACGGGAGACGCGCATTTTTCCTGATCACCTTTGTCCTATAAATTTGTCGAAGCGGGGTGGGCAGTATGGCAAAAGAGACAATTGACGTACTCAATGCACTGATTCTAATCATCGGAAATAAAGAAGAAGCAGTTAAGCATCTACGCCAACTGCAACGAGTTATTTTCCCGAATTCTTCTGTTGTTGGAGCGAGCGAAGGAGCCCCAAAGCCAACTCGAGATGCTCTGAGGGGATAACTTCCCCGTTTATCTTTAAATCAAATTTTCGCATCAGTTCTTCATTGTCTAGATCAAGGGAATCCACAAATCTAACCTCGGCCTCCGTCGGCATTGAACTATCTGTTAGTCCCAAAAGGTAGTCTGTGGACGTTTGTAAGGCTAAAGCGATTTTTCCCAGTACATCACTGGACGGAACGATGCGATCAACTTCATAATTTCCCAACGCAGACCTCGTCATGCCGATTCTGGCGGCAAGTTGCTCTTGGCTAAGGCCGTGCTTTTTTCGAAGGTTTTTGACCCTGCTACCCATGGAATTAGTCATAATCATATTTCTCTCCTAAATAAAATGTCATTTTGAATGACAAAAATGTGTTGACGTCTTTTTGGGAGACATGGTATATTCTGAACACGGAAGCCAGATATAACCAAGAGGCGGACGAAAAGCCCCAACAAGTTTCTTTGAAGGAGCGTGATGTGAAATATTAAGTTCGGTACTTTCTTTGGCCTCTTAAGGATAATCTCTTTAATTGCATTAGTTGGAACAATTACCTAAATGGTGGATTTCTTTCTGCTCCTATTATAATTTGTGCTTGATGATCGCGCAAGCGAAGGTATGTTCGTAACAGTGACATTCTCCAAGTGAAGGAATGGTTTGTCCCGTTATGAATATTTTTTTCACCCAAATGTCATTATTAATGACAATTTTACAATTATGATATTCAAAACGACTTAATTTTATACCAAAAGGAGAAGAGATCAAATGATGAAATCGACCGGAATGCTTCGCAAAGTGGACGATCTAGGACGAATTGTACTGCCCAAGGAGCTTCGGGATAACCTGGAAATCAATTCGGCTGATAGCATTGAGATCTTCACTGACGGCGGCCGTATCGTGCTTCAGAAATACGCTCCCGGCTGCTGCTTCTGCGGCAATCTCCAAGTAACCAAAATGGTACACGAAAAGAAAGTCTGCAGAAGCTGCGTTGAACTCATTGGGGGGAGGTGAAGTGAATGCCTGAGAAAACGAACGTTGAGGCGATTCGGCATCTGAACAAGCTACATGTCTTTCGTCAAAGCGGCGCCGTGGCCGGATCGGCGAAACGTTGGCTGGATAAAGAGATCGCAACTCTCGAGTTGGAAATTGAGATGCGAGAGCGTTCGCAATGACTCAAGTCGGACAGAAACTCGGAGAGCGGTTGACAGGCGAGCGGCACCGCCGAGGAATGGACCAGCATCAATTTTCGGACAAGCTCAAAATCAGCAGGGCAGCTTTGAGCCATTACGAGAAGGGGCGCCGAGAGCCAAGCTTGACTCTGATTGCAAGCTTCGCAGACACCCTCGGCGTTTCGTGTGACTATTTATTAGGACGGACAAGCGATCCGGGAAATGGAGGATTCAGAGATGAATAAAGCGGAAATTGAAAAAAGAGCTATCAGCTATCGGGAACAGCTCGGAGGCAACGTTATTGTCTTTCCGATCGACGAACTGAATCCTATCAGCCTATATGCTGTTTGCATTCATGACGGGAAGAAGTTCTTTGTTTATGAAAAGCCGGTTCCGGTGGAAGAGGCAGCTGCTTACATTAAGGTCTTTCTGGAGGCACTTGAAGCGGAAGGGCTGGATTCGGATTACAGCCGGAACGTTCGTTTCATCTCGAGTGAAGCCCAAATGAAAGGGCATGTAACACTTCGAAGGTTGAATAAAGAGGATGAACGGCGACGGCAGGCGCTCCAACGTCACGATGAGGACTTTCAAGAAGACGGACAAGGCGGCAAATTAATTTCTGCTCGCGGGCTTATCATGGTGAGTTACAGGATGATGGTCGAAGAAAAGAATCCTGGTGCTACAGAATTCATGAATAATTTCTTCCGTCTTCTCGAGAATCGTCGTTATGGAAAAACGGCGGCGGCAATCAAGCAAGAAGTAAGGAGAATGAGCGTAATTGAACGCGATGAATGGATAAACAAAATCTACAGCAGTCCTCGATTCATTCACTCTGCAGAAGAAATCTTCGCTCTTATGCCTATTAAGAACTGAAAAGACCTCGCGGGGTAGGAGCCGCAAGGTCTGGCCGAAAAGAAAAAAACTGTTGCAGCCATTATACTACGGGCGCCGAGCTGGCGACAAGAAGGGATGAATTTAAATGTCCATGGAAAAAACGGTGGCCAAACTCTCTGAAGAGCTGGCCGAGCGTTACTATGAACTGCTCGAGAAAGAAGGCTCTACCCTGGGAGGCAATTTGGTCGGTGAAGCTGAAGCTTTGTTCGTGTAATCGCTCACGCCGGAGCAGTCCGCGATTTACGAAAAGGTCGCCGATCTCGTCGCCCGGCAGGAAGCAGAGCGGACCCAGCGCTTCTTTAAACTCGGATACCTCGATGGAATTCAGGCCGGCTGCGCCATCTTCAAAAACTAAAGGAGGGCATTGCAATGGGTAACGGATCTCTGCAATCGATGGTTGGGTATGAGGCTATTCATAAGGCTTCCAAAGAGAAGGGGCTCAAAACGAATTCGCCTGCCAGCAAAAACGAAATGCTGATGTTTGAAGCTGGGATGGAGGCAGTGTTGGTTGAACTGGCAACTGCAAGCCTTCGCTTCACGCATGTAATGAGCGGTGCAATTTACAAAGAGGAAGAAGAGGAAGCGACCGTTCTTGAATCGGACTTCGACACTCTTTTATCTGAGCTTCCCAAAGCCGTCGTCCCTAAGCTATCTGAGTTTCTGGAGGCATCCAAGCGCTACGCCTTCACGATGCACGACTGCGGCTATGTCGCCGGCTTCCTGGCAGGCTACCGGTTCCTCAAGGAACTGAACAACGAATAAGAGGGTGAGGTAGTGAACGAACCTTTGATACCGGGCGGCTGTATCCTTTTGGCCAGGAAAGTCATCGAGAGCTCCATTTGGGAGAAGCCCCCCTTGTATATAAAGGTGTGGGTATACCTCCTCTCTAAAGCACAGCACAAGCCGTACAAAGGCCTCCGTCGCGGGCAGCTTTACACATCCATCCCTGAAATTATTGATAACTGTAAATGGCGTGTAGGAGCGCGTTGGGAGAAGCCCACAAAAGATCAAATCTTCAATATTATCGAATGGTTGAGAAACCCTGAAAAAGGCGATTCCGAAAGCAACGCGAAAGCAACGCGAAAGCAACGCGAAAGCAACGCGGGGACGACCATGATCACAACTACGAAAGCAACGCACGGATACCTAATAACCATTGATAACTACGGCTTTTATCAGACTTTCGACAATTACGAAAGCAACGGCGAAAGCAACGATGAAAACGACATGGCGCCCTCGCGGGACCCTCACGGGACCCCTACGAACCCGGACAATACAAACAAGAATGACAAGAATGACAAGAAAAAGACTTCTTCTCGTCAACGCAAAGCGTATGCCGAGGACAGCCGTCCATACAAGCTCGCAGTTTATCTCCATGAGAAGATCATGAGCTTCGCAGGCGCACTGGGTCTTGCCCATTTGGTTGAAGGAGCAAACATCCAGAGCTGGGCTGATGATTGCCGCAAGCTACTTGAATTGGACAAACGAGATCCGCAAGAGGTAAAGCGCGTCATTGATTGGGCCACAGCGGATCCGTTCTGGCAGCAGAACATTCTGAGCCCGGCGAGCCTGCGCAAGAAATATACCGAGTTGGCTGTGAAGGCTGCTGGTAAAAGTAAGCCGGTCAAGCGCACCGGGGCACTGGAAGATAAGAACGCCGAGGCCAAGCAGAAAATAAGGGAGTTGATGGAGCTTGAAAGAGGTGGAAGTCAGGAAGCTCTTTCTGATAATGCAGAACACGTATAGCACCTTCCAGCAGGATGATGACAAGGTGTTTATTTGGACGAAGCTGCTGGAAGACGTTTCGTTTGAACAAGCCCACAAGAATCTCTGGCGATACATCCGTAACCCAGCCAATGGATTCCCCCCTCATCCAGGGGTTCTTGCCGAGAAGCCTTCGCAAAGTGCCGTCGGTCCCCACGTCCCGAATGCAAAGGAGACAAGGGACATGCTGGATGCTCAAGAAAGACAGTTGCAATCAAGCGTAGGCATCCCGGATTCATTCCGTAAGGCGGTGAAGATGCTTGAATCACAACGACGATTACCGGATGCCGGAGAATAGCGAAGCTGAGCAAGTGGTCCTGGGCTCGATTCTTATTGATTCGGAATATGCCATGGATGAAGTCTTTGATCGGTTGAAGGGGCCGGAATTCTACCAGGGGCAGCATCGAAAAATCTATGCCTGCATGGAAGAACTCGCAAGCGACCACAGCCCCATTAACCTCGTTACTGTGACTTCCCGGCTGAAAGATAAAGGATGGCTAGATCAAGTTGGCGGGGTTGGTTACTTGTCTAATTTGACACGGACGGTCATAACGCCAAGGGAAGTGGGATATTACGTCGGCATGCTTAAAAAAAGCTATTCCCAGCGGCAACTGATCGAAGATTTAAGGGAGCAGCTGGCACAGGCGGAGCAGCTGGTAGATCCTAACGAAGTGATTTCAGATACTCAAAGCAAACTCGAGGCAATCAATGAGTTGCGGGATGAGAAAAAAGGCGGCAGGCCGATTGAACAAATCTTAATCGACGTTTTTGAAGACGCGGAAAAGAGATACGTGAAGAGGTCGCACGGGGAAGTGACTGGCGCATCTTCCGGATTCACCGAGCTTGATCGCATGACGGCTGGTTTCCAAAAAAGTGACTTCATTCTCGTCGGAGCCCGCCCTTCCGTAGGTAAAACGGCATTTGCTCTTAATGTGGCTCGAAACGTTGCTGTGGAAATTAGAGAGACAGTTGCAATCTTTAGTCTCGAAATGTCCGAGAAGCAGTTGGTCGGTCGGATGGTGTGTGCGGAAGGCAATGTGGATGCCGGCCGGTTCCGCACGGGAAACTTCGAGGCGTCGGACTGGGAGAAGATGACGAGCGCCATCAGCATCCTTGGAAATTTGCCCATCCACATCGATGACACGCCTGCTGTGACTGTCTCAGAAATACGAAGCAAATGCCGGAGAATCAAAAAGGAAAAAGGCCTGGGATTGATCCTGATCGACTATCTACAGTTGATTCAAGGACGCGGGAAATCGGGGGAAAACAGGCAGGAAGAGATTTCCCACATCTCCCGGACGTTGAAGCAGATAGCCAGGGAGCTCGAAGTGCCCGTCATTGCTCTGTCCCAGCTGAGTCGGGGCGTCGAGCAGCGGCAGGATAAGCGTCCAATGATGAGCGATCTCCGGGAATCGGGATCGTTGGAGCAGGATGCCGACATCGTCGCTTTCCTATACCGGGATGATTATTACGACAAGGAGACCGAGAAGAAGAACATCATCGAGATCATCATCGCCAAGCAGCGTAACGGCCCGGTCGGAACGGTGGAGCTCGCATTCCTCAAGAACTTCAATAAATTTGTGTCATTATCAAAAGCGGAAGAGGGGAACCGGCAATGATTAGAGCGTTCAAAGAAGAAAGCCAAAGGGCGGTACTCAAAACAGCACATTCTGAACTTGCCCTCATGGAAGCTATTCATAAAATCCGATCTGATCGTACCGACTATATCGCGAGGCTCGATAGACTGCGGAATGCCGTAGATTCTGAACGGAACAGACTTCTTCGCGATGAGGCCATTTCCCTTGTCTGGAACAGGCAGTATGCAATTCGTTCCTGCCGCGGTGAAATCAATTGGCTGGTATACGAGCTATGCAAAGCGCTTTATGAACTGGCCGAACTCGACCATGTCGACTTGAACGGAGCGACATACATGCAAAAGGTCCGGCTCATCTCGCAGGTTATCCCAGGAGCGGATCCGGGCGGAATTGCCGAGGGAGTACGCGAATACCACGAGTCGCGCCGGCGCTGGCCGATGGAATATCTGAAAGACGGCGTTGGCCATGCAGGACGAGAGGTACTATAAGGATTTGCATGCGCGGATATTGGCCGGTGCCCATTTCATTGAATCGCTGGCTCCGGGCGATCCAAAGCTTCCGGTTGCTCACTCCAAATACGACAAGCTAGTCGAGGAATACCGAGACTATATCCGCCTCTCCTTTTGGGGAAAAGAGGAGTTGGAGCGGGAGGAAGCCAAACGCCTGCGCCTGGAACGAGAAAGCCGCCCGCAGCAGATAGCTATGAGTTTCTAGTGATGGAGGGGACAGAATTTGAAAGAGACAGCAGGACAAAAGATACAGCGCCTTGAGCGGGAGCGGGACGATGCTGCGACCCAAAGGGCCGGAGTGTTTAAGACCATCATTGAGCAGCGTCGCATCATTAGAAAGCTTGAAGGACGAATCGCCGAACTGCTCAAGGGCTTAAACTCAATAGAGGAAATGACCGCAGATCCGGATACCGCGAGATTTGCAAGGTGGGTCCTTACAGGGGGCGGGGGCGGTGAGCGTTAACCGGGTTGACGTGTTGGAAAGAATCAGTGCCATTCTGGATGGACATTGCATGGACTGCCCGATTAAGAAGAATTTCATCCGGGCGTCCCGGGGGCATCTGGCACGAATCGATAGATATTGCAAATCGGAATGCTCCCATGGAATTAAGCTGCAGCAGCTCGGCGGCATGCTGACCTGCAGGAAGCGGAAGTCGGTTCAATGGGAGTTCGAAGAGGGAGAGGACGCCAACGATCTCGCGTGAAGGGCGCGGCGATGGCTGCGTCATTAGAATGAGGGGGAGTTGAAGTGAATCAGCCGCGGTCCAGCTCTGACATCGACAAGAAGGCAACCAAGGAGAGGGTCGAAGCAGCTCTTGAGCAATACCGACTCTTCAAATTTACCAGTTTTCAGCGGCGCCAGGTCAGCATGACAGCCAGCTATTCCAATATGCCACGCAGCGACACAGGCGTAACGAGCGACCAGACAGGTAGCATAGCGGCGTACAACATCGACGAGCCGGAGCGGCGCCGGCTTTACTGCTTGGAAGTGGAAGCGGCTGTCGAGGAACTGCCCGAGAAGGAACGGGACTTGATCAAACGCAGGTACTTTGATCGGGAGTCACGATATATCATGGATTTTACGATTTACAACGACATGGAAATATCAGCACCGACTTACGATAAGCTTCGTTGGAGGGCTTTCGAGCACCTGGCGCTATACCTCGGAATTGAGGTATACGACGAAAATTGATCTGATATTTATCAGCACCAGCCGGCATATACATCACTCAGGGGAGGGAACCAATATGGCAGCCAAGAACGTTGTCTTTCCGCCCGATGTGGAGGACTTCCTCCACGAACTCTACGTCAAAGCGGCGTTGAGAGCAATTGCGAACGGCACATACATCCCCGATGAAGAGGATGAGGCCGGTACCCCAGACGAGCAACAAGCAATATAAAAGGGCCCTTCGAGGGGCCCTTTCTTTTTGTCTACCTGTCTTCATTATTGTTGTGTTTCCACTTCCCGAAGCTCCAATGGCTGAAGCGGGTCGGCATGCCGTAAGCGCCGAACGTATAGATGATGTCTGCCGGGCAGATTTCATACCTCATGGGATAGAAGTCCAGGCCGAAGCCTGTGGCGATTTCCGTAATCTCGTCGATCGCCCGCTCCAGCTGGCGGATGTCGTCCTGAGTCATAAGCTCGATCCCTCCGTGCCGAGATAAGTAAGGTTCATACCCACTGTATGCGGCGGTGGACGGGACTATGAGCGGGGATATGGAGACCGTGGAGAGCATCCGGGCTTTCTTCCATGAAGGCAGGCAATGAATCAGGGCCGGAGAGGCCGGAATGGGGGGAGGCCTTGGCTCAAGAAGAGCGGGCCATGCCGGCAAAAAAATGACCCTCCGGCATGTAAGCCGGGGGGTCCAAGGTGCTGCTATATTCAAAGGGGGGTCATGTGCTTATTATAAAACCGCTTTCTTAAAAAAAGCTGAAAACCACATTTCAGTTGCATGACATTTCATTGCAGCCTCGGTTCAGACGCAAATGGCCAGCTCTTCCGTTCCTGTGTCTTTGTGACGGGAGGGACGGAAAACGTAAAAAGACGGCCCTTGATGAAAGCATAGGTCATCTCTCCAGCCCGCTCAAGTCCTCGGTTGATTCATTGATCGGTCCGGTCCGTAGTCAAAGTCAGCTTACGACGCTGCAGAAACACAAGTAAAACATATTGAACGCAAAAAAACGCTATGATACAATCTATAGCGGCATTGAATTAAATGAAGTTGTGGATGTATCCATTCTATTCCTAATCTAATTTTACATCTGGAACTCTGTTCTGTCAATGCTCTTTTTTGCCCCAGAAAAAGGAAGACGAGGAGTGTGTTGAGGGAGAGATGGAAACGAAGGATTGGAAGCTGGAACAGGAGCGGCTGGAAGGGGTCCGGAACAAGCTGCAGGCGAGAATAGACGAACTGGAGCCGGAAGTCGCCGGACTGCGCGGTCAAGCTGCAGACATCCGCAAGCGGTTTTGGGAAGATGTGACGATCAATACGAGCACGGATGAGGATTTTGAAGAGACGTTCCATACGATTAACCAGCAGTCCGCGGTGTTGGCCGAACGGGAGCGCGGCCACAAGCTGTTGGCGCAGCAGTGGAAAAGCGTGAAACGTCTGCTTCCGTCGCCGTATTTCGGACGCATAGATTTCAAGGAAGAAGGGCTTGAAGTCGCCGAGCAGATCTACATCGGCGTAGCTTCCTTTGTCGACGAGGACGGATTGAGCTTCCTGATCTATGATTGGCGGACGCCGATCGCAAGCCTATATTACGACCATTCCCCCGGTCGGGCTTCTTATGTAACGCCCGCCGGGTCCATCGATGGGGCGATGGAGCTCAAAAGGCAGTTTCACATACAAGAAGGGCACATCCGCAACATGTTCGACGCGAGCGAAACGATCGGAGACGAGCTGCTGCAGCAGGTGCTGGGCAAAGGCGCGAACCCGCAAATGAAGAGCATCGTCGCCACCATCCAGAAGGAACAAAATGAAATCATCCGCAATGACAAAAGCCGGATGCTGATCGTTCAGGGAGCGGCCGGCAGCGGCAAAACTTCCGCGGCCCTGCAGCGGGTGGCGTACTTGCTCTACAAGCATCGCCAGACGATCAAGGCCGACCAGATCGTTCTTTTTTCTCCCAATCCGATGTTTGCCAGCTATGTCTCCACGGTCCTTCCGGAGCTCGGCGAAGAGAACATGCAGCAGACGACCTTTCAGGAGTATCTCGACTATTGGCTGGGTCCATCGCTCCGCCCGGAGGATCCCTTTGACCAGATCGAATATGTGCTCACCGCTCATGGTGAGGCGGGACATGAGGCTCGTCTTCAGGGAATCGGATACAAAGCTTCCGAAGCTTTCCTGCAAGCTCTGCGGAATTATGGGGCTTGGTTGGGAGAGGAAGGCATGCGATTCAACGGCATTCGGCTTCGGGAACGCGAGCTGATTGCCGCGGAGCGGATGGAAGCGGAATTTTACGGATATGACCGTTCGCTGCCTTTGTACAATCGAGTCGTTTTGCTGCAGGAATGGCTTCTGAGCGAGCTGGCTTCGCTGGAACGCAAGGAACGATATGCGCCTTGGGTCCAGGAGGAGCTGGATGATCTCGATTCCGATCAGTACGCGGAGGTCTTCGAGATGCTTCATAAAGAACGGGAGCTGTTCGACCTTGCGGAGCATTACGCCGCAGTACGCGAAAAAATCATCAAGAAGCGCCGGGAGGATGAGAGCGACTTCGACTTCGCCCAGAAGGAGGAGGAGCTGCTCCGCCGCCGCATTGTGAAGGAGCAGTTCAAGCCGCTGAGGAAAAGCGCGAGGAAATTCGCGTTCATCGATGTCGAAGGCATTTACGGGCAATTGTTTGCCGACGAAGCCGCTTATCCGGAGCGGACGAACGGAGGGGCCACCCCTCCATTATGGCCCGAAATATGCAAGCAAACGAAGGAAGCGCTGCTCCGGAACGAGCTGCTCCACGAGGATGCGACGCCGTACTTGTATCTGAGAGAGCTGATCGAAGGGGTCCGGACGAACACGGAGATCCGGCATGTCTTCGTCGATGAGGGCCAGGACTACTCGATGTTTCAATATGAATATTTGAAGAAGCTGTTTCCACGAGCTTGTATGACGGTGCTCGGCGATTTCGGGCAAGCGATCTTCGTTCAGGCGACAAGCTTGGACGCATCCGATTCGCCGCTGCTCCGCCTTTTCGGAGAAGCCGACACGAGCCTTGTCCGTCTTGTGCGCAGCTATCGCTCAACGAGGGATATGGTTGAGTTTACAAAATCGATGCTGCCGGGCGGGGATGAGATCGAATCGTTTGAGAGGAGAGGCCTCAAGCCCCTTCTGAACAGGCTGGACAGCCGGGAGAAGCGCGATGCGCAGCTACTGGCTGACATCGCGGCGCTCAGGTCCGAGGGCTTCGATTCCATCGCCGTCATTGCGAAGACGGCAGCCGAAAGCCGGGAAGCCTATGAATCGTTGCGCAACCTTGGAGGGGAGGAGCTCCAGCTCATTGGGAAGGACACGCCGGGTTATGAAAAACGAGTGATGATCCTTCCCGTGTATCTCGCCAAGGGGGTCGAGTTCGATGCCGTCCTGGTCTACGAGGCCTCGTCCGAAGCTTACGGCCGGGACAGCGAACGGAAGCTTCTGTACACGGCGTGCACGCGGGCCATGCACCGGCTTCATCTCTACTCGACGGGCGAGTGGTCGCCGTTCGTACAGGCGCTGCCTGAGGAGTTGTACGAGACAGCGCCATGTTGACGGATCGGGACCGAAGCAGCCGGTAAAAAGGCGGAACTTCCGGCCGGATCCGTAGATGATGGGTCATGACCGGCCGGATATCGCTCGCAGCAAACAGCCTTGGCCTTCAGCGGCCGAGGCTGTTTTTGCGCTGATCTTGTCCGTTCCATTCAAGCGATTGCTTTATCTCGCGATGTTTTTTGTCTGAATGGTTCGGGATTAAAGCAACCGGGGTAATTTGGCGTGGAGGCCGAGGGAGAAACGCAAGATTTTCCGTCCTTCAAGCAGCTTGCGCATCGGGAAAAAACCCGTTTACAGAAGCCGGCTTCGGGTGTACGATACATGATGTTTCTCCAAGAGGGCAAAGTAATCATCACACTGCGCATGAGGCGCAAAGGAGCAAAAAGAATCATGGTCAACCGGATGAAACGCCTTCTGATCGGACGCCCGATGAAGAGCCGCGAGCTCGAGGGCGAGAAGCTCACCAAGCTGAAGGCGCTGGCCGTCCTGTCCTCGGACGCCTTGTCTTCCGTCGCCTACGGTACGGAGCAAATCCTGATCGCCCTTATGGTGGCCGGCTTCGCCGCCGTATGGTACTCCATTCCGATCTCGCTCGCCGTGCTCGGCCTGCTGCTCATCCTCATCCTGTCTTACCGCCAAACGATCTATGCCTACCCGATGGGTGGCGGGGCCTATGTCGTCGCCAAGGACAATATCGGCACGACGACCGGCCTGCTGGCCGGCGGCTCGCTTCTCATCGATTATATTCTGACGGTAGCGGTCAGCGCTTCCGCGGGAACCGACGCCATCACCTCCGCCTTCCCTTCGCTGCACGACAGCCGGATCCTGATCTCGATCATCGTCATCGTCCTGCTGACGATCATGAACCTGAGGGGCGTGACGGAATCGGCTTCGGTGCTTGCCGTGCCGATCTACCTGTTCGTCGTATCCATATTCGTGCTCATCATTTCCGGCGTCCTCAAATACGCCTTCGGCGGCGCCCATGCCGATGTTCCGGAGATCGGCGCGACGGTGAGCAACATCAGCCTGTTCCTGCTCCTCAAGGCGTTCAGCTCGGGCTGCTCCGCGCTCACAGGCGTGGAAGCCGTCTCCAACGCGATTCCGAACTTCAAGCAGCCGGCGGAGAAGAATGCCGCGTCCACCCTGGTCATGATGGGCGTCATTCTCGGCTCGATGTTCCTCGGCATCAGCTTGCTGGCTTATTGGTACGGAATCACGCCGAAGGCGAGCGAGACCGTCGTATCGCAGATTGCCGCCGGCACATTCGGACGGGGCATCCTGTACTACTTCATCCAAGGCGTTACGGCGCTGATCCTGTTCCTGGCCGCCAACACGGCCTACTCGGCCTTTCCGCTGCTGGCGTTCATGCTGGCCAAGGACAAATACATGCCGCATGCCTTCATGGTGCGCGGCGACCGGCTCGGCTTCTCGAACGGCATCATCTTCCTGGCGGTATTCTCGATCATCCTTGTCGTGGTGTTCGGGGGCGACACCGAGAACCTGATTCCGCTCTATGCGGTCGGCGTGTTCATCCCGTTCACGCTGTCGCAGCTCGGGATGATGATCCGCTGGGTCAGGCTGAAGCCGAAGGGCTGGATCGGCAAGCTCGCCATCAACACGATCGGCATGCTGACGACGCTCGGCATTACGCTGATCTTCATCTTCACGAAGTTCGCGCATGTCTGGATGGTATTCGTATTCCTGCCCATCGTCATGCTGCTTTTCCATCGCATCCACAAGCACTACACGAAGGTGGCCGCCGAGCTGCGGATCAACCCGGAGGTCGACAAGCCGATCATCAAGGGCAGCACGGTCGTCGTGCCGGTCGCCGGCATCACGCGCGTCGTCGCCAACTCGCTCGGCTATGCCAAGTCGCTCACCGACAACGTCGTCGCCGTCTATGTCGGCTTCAACGAAGAAGACATCGCCCGGATGGAGAAGAAATGGGAAGAGTGGAACCCGGGCGTCCGCCTCATCACGCTTCGCTCCAGCTACCGGAGCATCACGAGGCCGATTCTGAAGTTCATCGATACCGTGGAATGGAAAACGGGCGAGCATGACCATATTACGATTCTCATTCCGCAGTTCATCACCAAGCACTGGTGGCAGCATATCCTGCACAACCAGACGGGCCTGCTGCTGCGGGCCTATCTGTTCAGCAACAAGGACATCGTCATCGCCACGGTGCCGTACCATCTGAAGCATTAGGTCCTGCAAGAACAGCAAACGGAAGGCGGGCGGATCCGATTTGGACCGCCCGCTTGAATTTCGTTGCCGCCGGCATTATACTTACTTTTAATAAGTAACTTATTCAAGGGGGCAATCAGATTGACTCAACCGCATCGATCCATCCATCCCGGCGTCTCGATCGGTCTCGTGAAGCTGAAAGTCAAAGAGATCGATCGTTCCGTCCGGTTTTATACCGATATCATCGGCTTTCAGGTGCTGCGCAGGGACGAGGAGGGCGTCTGGCTGACAGCAGGCGGCCCGGAGCCTTTGCTGCTGCTGGAGGAACGCCCGGATGCCGTCCCGGCGGCGGGTCGCACCGCCGGCCTGTACCATTTCGCTATTCTCGTGCCGGACCGCTTGTCGCTCGGCCTTGTCCTGCGCCGTCTGGCGGAAGCAAGGCTTCCGGTCGGACAAGGGGATCACTGGGTGAGCGAAGCCTTGTACCTCGACGATCCCGACGGCAACGGCATCGAGATCTACCGCGACCGGCCGCGCAGCGATTGGAAGCATGACGCCGAAGGCCACGTGCTCATGGGGACCGATCCTGTCGATGTCGAGGGCTTGCTGCAGCTCGCCCAAGGACATGAATGGCAAGGGCTGCCGGCCGGAACGGTCATCGGCCACGTTCACTTCCATGTCTCCGATCTGCAAGCCGCCTACGACTTCTATTGCGGCCTGCTCGGCTTCGACCTGATCGCCGACGGCTGGCAGTCGATGGGCGCGCTTTTTGTATCGGCGGGCGGCTACCATCATCATATCGGCTTGAATATATGGGCGGGCAAAGGAGCTCCGCCTGCGCCGGAGCGCGGAACGGGGCTTGCCTATTCCACGATCCTCTATCCGGATGCCGAATCGCTGGCGGCCGCCGTGAGCAGGCTCCGCGACGGCGGAGCGGAGGTCAGGGACGTGGCGGAAGGCGGCGAAGTGACCGATCCTTCGGGAATCCGGCTGCGCCTGGCGAGCGCCGCGAAGCGGGCGTGAGGCCAGGCTGAACGGCCGGCAAGGCTTGCAATTGCGAGGCCAGGTTGAATGGGCGAGGCTTGCAGGTGCGAGGCCATTCAGAACGGCAAGTATGGCGCGTAGATGCGAGGCCACGCTATCGGCAGGCAAGCTGGTGCTTATGAAGGGGAGGCGGGCGCTTTCAGCTCCCGCTTCTTCGTCGATGAGACTTCCAGGCGGAGCCGTCGCCGGCTTTGTGCTATAATCGGCCATGACGCAAGTAGAAAGGGGAGGATCCGGAAATGGCGAAGAAAAAGCAGGCGCCTGTTCGGCGTCCCGAGCCGGGAGCGGAAGCCGCCAAGCCGGCGACGCTCAAGGATCTGCTGCCGGCGGATATGGTCCAGCGGCTGAAGTCGCAGGCCGACGGCATGAAGGCCGAGCAGGAGCGCGCCCGCGAGGAGGAGCGCCGCCGGGCGGAGGAAGCCCGCAAGGCCGAGCAGAAGCGCAACGAGAGCAGCATGGAGTATCTGCTCGACAACAGCAGCATGGATTGGAAGAAGTTCAAGTAAGAAGGTCCCGTCCGGTTTGAGGATGCGCCTGGGTGGTAATAAAGGAAGCGGACGGCGGTTCTGCAGGGCAGAGCCCGCCGCAGCCCGCGAATACCGCAACCCCCAGCAGGAGGATTTAACCGACATGATGATCGAAGCAAACCTATGCCATGAACGCGAAGCCTTCCAGCCCGCCCTCGTCGATCCTGCGGATCTTCAGGAGCAGCTGATGGAGCTTGACCATACATTATATGAACTGCGATTCTATCTGAAGCGCAACCCCGAGGACGAGATGGCCGTCCTGCATCTGAAGCAGTTCGAGCGCAAGCGCCGCCGTCTCGCTGCGGAGCTTGCCGAGGCCAAGGCGGCCTCCTCGTTCTCCCGCAAGGGAGAAGAGGATCTCCAGCCGGCTTGAGACCGGTCTTGGACGGGAGGCGTTAATCGGCAGGCAAAAGGGCGGGTTATAAGCCGGAAAGCATCACAACCATTTAGCGCCAAGCGGCAGCCAGGATATCTGGCTGCCGCTTTTTTGGCATTCCTCGGGTCTCGTGCGAGACCGATGCCGGCCCTCCTAGCCAAAGGACCACAACTCCAAAAGAAATGTCATGGGAGCGCTCCCGCAATCCCCATAAAATGGAGGCGCTGCGGCAGAAGCCGCAGACAGTCAAAGGAGGAATGCATTATGTTGAAAAGATGGTCCCTGTTTCTGCTTGCCTTCAGCCTGGCCTTGGCCTTGACGCTCCCGATGGGCGGCGGCAGGGCCGAGGCCGCTCCGGTCTCGACCTTCTTCAACGTCATCAAGCAGGACGGAGCCGATCCGTGGATGTACAAGCATACGGACGGTTATTACTACTACACCCAGACGACCGGCAGCAACATCACGCTGTGGCGCTCCAAGACGATCAGCGGCATCGACGCGGGCGACAGCGCGGTCGTCTGGACGCCGCCGGCGGGAACGATGTACAGCTCCAACATCTGGGCGCCGGAGCTGCACTACCTCGACGGCAAATGGTACGTCTACTTCGCCGCCGACAACGGCAGCAACGAGAACCATCGCATGTACGTGCTGGAGAACGCGAACGCGAATCCGCTCGCGGGAGGCTGGACGTTCAAGGGCAAGATCGCCGATGCGGCCGACCGCTGGGCGATCGACGGAACGGTGCTGACGGTCGGAGCGAGCCGCTACTTCATCTGGTCGGGCTGGGAAGGCGCGGTCAACGACAAGCAGCATCTGTACATCGCCCAGATGAGCAATCCGTGGACGATCTCTTCCGCACGGACGCGGATCGCGACTCCTGTCTACGCATGGGAAACGAATTCGGTCCCTCAGGTCAACGAAGGCCCGCAGGTCATCGTCAGGGGAAGCACGATCAGCCTCGTCTACTCCGCCAGCGGCAGCTGGACGGACGGCTACTGCCTCGGCCTCGTGACGGCGGGCACATCCGCGAACCTGCTGAACGCCGCCTCCTGGACGAAAAAGAGCGTGCCGCTCTTCGCCAGCGCGAACGGCGTCTACGGTCCCGGCCATCACAGCTTCACCAAGTCGCCTGACGGCACCCAGGACTGGCTCGTCTATCACGCCGCCAGGTGGCAAGGTTCCGGCTGGACCCGCAATGTCCGTACCCAGCCGTTCGGGTGGAATGCCGACAACACGCCGAATCTCGGCGCGCCGGTCAATCCCAACGCTCCGATCGCCAAGCCTGCCGGCGAGCCTAGCCGGGACCGGTATGAGGCGGAGAGCGCGCTGCTGTCAGGAGGCGCGGCCGTTGCGAACGAAGCCAGCGCCTCGGGCGGCAAGAAGGTCGGCTATCTCGATACGACGAGCAGTTATGCCCAGTTCACCGTCTCTGCCCAGTCTGCCGGCTGGTACGTCCTGGCCGTACGCAACGGCAACGGCACGAGCGGACAGCCTTGGGCGATCCACTCGCTGTCCGTCAACGGCGGCGCGGCGTCCGGCTTCTACGTGGCCTATTCCGGCTGGAACAACTGGGGCGCCTCGACGGCCAAGGTGTACCTGAACGCCGGCAACAATACGATCCGCTTCACCGGCTCCAGCAATTACGCCGAGATCGATTGCATGGACATCTTCCCCGCCGGGTGACCTGTAAATATGTCCACTGTTCCTGTATAAGCGGCATTTTTTCACCGCATCCCTTCCCTTACGATAGAGCTATCAAAGCGCTCGCGCCTTGAACTACCAGGCAAAAGGGGATTAGAAACAGATGAAGACTCCGAAGTTCAAGAAAGCTTCGATCCTTGCCATGACGATGATGGTTCCGCTTCTTGCAACCGCTTGCTCCAGCAACGGCGGCGACAACGCGCCGGCCGGAGAAGGCCAGAAAAGCGGCGGCGGCAAAAAGACGGAAATTTTGTTCTGGTCGCCGTTCTCCGGCTCCGACGGCCCGTTCATGAAAAAGATCGTGGACAAATACAACAGCTCCCAGGACAGCTACAAGGTCAACTTCGTCATCCAGCCGAACGGCGAGTACTACAAGCAGCTGGACGTGGCGCTGAGCACCGGCAAGGAGCGCCCGGACCTGATGATCATGCATGTGGACAGCGTGCCGACCTACCAGAGCAAGGACCAGCTGCAGCCGGTCGATGAGCTGGCCGCTTCGGCGGGCATCAATCCGGCGGACTTCGCGGAAGCGCCGGTCAAGTACGCGACGATCGACAGCAAGCTGTACTCGATTCCGCTGGACATCCATCCGCTCGTCATGTACTACAACAAGGATCTGTTCGAGAAGGCCGGCATCGGCGCGCCTCCGACGAACCGCGCGGAATTCGACTCGGCGGTGGAGAAGCTGACCGACAAGTCGAAGGGGGTCTACGGCTACGTGGTGCCGAGCCTGTGGCCGCAGCAGTTCATCTTCCCGTCGCTCGTCTGGCAGAACGGGGGCGAGCTGTGGAACGGCAGCGACGTCGCCTACAACTCTCCGGAAGCGGTCGAGATGGTGCAGTGGCTGCGCGGCATGGTCGAGAAGGGCATCTCTCCGGGCAACGTGCAGCAGGACGGCGAGAACACGCTGTTCCTCCAGGGCAAAAACGCCATCCAGTTCAATGGTCCGTGGATGAAGTCCCAATTCGACGAGGCCGGCCTCAACTACGGCGTCGCCGTCGTTCCTCAGATCGGCAAGGCGAAGCAGGCGGTCTATGCCGGCTCCCACGGCTTTGTCGTGCCGAAGGCCGTGACGGACGCGGGCAAGCTCGCCGGCATCGGCGACTTCCTGAAGTATGTCGCCGGCAACTCGCTCGACTGGGCCGAATCCGGCCAGGCGGTCGCCTCGCACAAGGTGCTTGAGAGCGCCGAGTTCAAGGCGATGGAATTCCAGAGCACGGTCGCCCAAAGCTTCCCGTCCGTTCAATTCGCGCCGAACGTGCTGAATTGGGGCACGATCGTCGAGCCGCTGTGGGGCGAGCTGAGCAACGCGATCCTGGGCAAGAAATCTCCTCAGCAAGCGATGGACGATGCCGTGGCGAAGTCGCGCCAGGCCATCAAAAAATAACGGCTTTCCAAACGTATGGGGCGGAAGGGACGGGAAGCGCGGGAGCCGGCTTCCCGTCCCTCCTTCCGTCCGCGACTCTCGGAAAGATGAAATGGAGGCATCGCCTATGAAAAGCGCCTGGACTTCCCGGCTGACCTCGTTCCTGTTCATACTGCCCTATCTGGCCGCCTTCGGGCTGTTCCTGCTCTTCCCGATCCTGTACGGCGTCGTCATCAGCCTTCAGGACTTCGAGCTGCTGTCGGCGGAGCATGCCTTCGTCGGCCTAAGCAATTACGTGACGATCTTCACGCCCGGCACCTACGAGAACAGCCTGTTCTTCAAGGGCCTGTGGACGACGGCTCAGTTCGTCCTGTATTCCGTGCCGCTGCTCATCGTCATCGGGCTCGGCCTCGCGATGCTGCTGAACGCGCTGCCCGCCCGTGTGCGCGGCTTGTTCCGCACGTTCTATTTCCTCCCGTACGCCCTGTCCGCCTCGGTCATGGCCGTCATCTGGCTCATGATGTTCGACACGAACGCCGGATTCCTCAACAGCCTGCTCGCCAAGCTGGGCATGGCGGGAATCCCGTGGCTCACCGATACTCCCTGGGCCTGGATATCGCTGGTCTCCACGACGATCTGGTGGACGATCGGATTCAATATGATCATTTTCATCAATGCGCTCAACGAGGTGCCGGAGGAATATTACGAGGCAGCCTCGATCGACGGAGCCGGGCCATGGTCCCGTTTCGTCTCCATCACGCTGCCGACGATCCGGCCTGTCATGCTGTTCGTCATGATCACCTCGACGATCGCCTCCTTCAACATCTATGCGCAGCCGTTCCTGCTCACGCGCGGCGGTCCCGGCGATACGACCCGGGTGCTGCTGATCAATGTGCTCGACCAGGCGTTCGCGCGCAAGGATGTCGGCTCGGCCTCGGCGATGGCGATCCTGATGGCCGTGCTGATCATGGCCGTATCCGTCGTCCAGTTCAAGCTCACCAACCGGAAGGAGAAGGCATAGATGGCGAATCCGAAAACCAAAAAAGCAATTCTTCTCCTGCTCGCGGCCGTCATCGCCCTGGTCATGGTCCTGCCGCTCGTATGGATGCTGTCGACCGCGTTCAAGAACGACTTCGAGGCGCTCTCGGGAAGGATGGATTTCCTCCCGCGCAAGCCGACTCTCGACAACTTCAGGCAAGGGCTGGGCGGCGAGCTGATGAATACGCCCGTGCTGCGCTGGATCGCGAACTCGCTGTCCGTCGGCGTCATCGGGACGGGACTTGTGCTGCTGATCGATTCCATGGCGGCCTTCGCGCTGGCGAGGCTGAACGACCTGCCGCTGCGGCGGGTGCTGCTGCCGATGTTCATCGCCTCGCTGATGATCCCGGGCGTGCTGACGTTCCTGCCGATGTATATGGAGTTCAACTCGCTCGGCCTGATCAACACGTACCCGGCTCTCATCCTGCCTGCGACGGCCGGAGCCTTCGGCGTGTTCCTGCTGTACCAGTTCTTCGTGTCCTTCCCGAAGGAAATCGAGGAGGCGGGACGAATCGATGGAGTGAACAAATGGCAGCTGTACGCCCGCATCCTGCTGCCGTCGGCCGTGCCGATCATGGCGACGCTCGGCATCTTCACGTTCATGGGCATCTACAACGACTTCGTCTGGCCGCTGTACGCCACGACCTCGCCGGAGATGCGCACCATCACGGCCGGCATCGCGATGATGGCGACCGGCAGCTATACGCAGAGCTACGGCAAGCTGATGGCGATGACGACGATCGCGGCGCTTCCGGTCGTGCTTATTTTCATCCTGGGACAGAAATCCTTCGTCCGGGCGATCACGAGCGCCGGCGTGAAATAACGCCGTGCTGCCGGCTTCGGGCCGGACAACATGAGAGCAAGGAGACAACCGATGTCAATACGAGGCAAAAGAGCTTTCCTGCTAGCGGCGGGAGTGCTTCTGGTGCTGATCGCAGGAGGAATCTATTGGATGCAGCAGCAGGGAGACGACGGGAAAACGCTTTCGTATAATGGGCATGGAGGCATGTTCAAGAACACGCTCGCCGAGATCGATACGCCGGACCCGAGCGTGGTCTATCGAAACGGCTTCTACTATATGACGTTCACGCATAACGGAGCCGACATCATGGTCATGAAATCCCGGACGCTGGATTTCCGCTCCGCCGAGCGCAAGGTCGTCTGGTATCCGCCGGCGGAAACGGCTTATTCGGCGAATCTGTGGGCGCCGGAGATCCAGCATCTGCAAGGGAAGTGGTACATCTACTTCGCCGCCGACGACGGAGACAACGCCAACCACCGGATGTATGTGCTGGAAGGAGAGGGCGACGATCCCATGGGCGGCTATGTTTTGAAGGGGCAGCTCGAGGACGATGCCGGCAAATGGGCGATCGACGGGCTGGCGATGGAGCATGAGGGCAAGCTCTACTTCGTCTGGTCGGGATGGGAAGGCGACGTGAACGAGGCCCAGAACACGTATATCGCGCCGATGAGCGATCCGTGGACGATCAGCGGGCCCCGGGTGCTGCTGAGCCGGCCGGAGCTGGACTGGGAAAGGGGCGGCGGACCCCCTTATATCAACGAAGGCCAGTCGCTGCTGTACAAGGATGGCCGCGTCTTCATCGTGTATTCGGGAGCGGGCAGCTGGACGCCGCTCTACAGCCTCGGGCTGCTTGCGCTGAAGCCGGGCGGCAATCCTCTGGAGCCTTCCGACTGGACCAAGGCGCAGGAGCCGCTGCTCGCCATGGACGAGGAGGCGGGCGTCTACGGACCCGGCCATAATTCCTTCGTCCCCTCGCCGGACGGAAGCGAGACATGGCTTGTCTACCATGCCACCTCCGGCCCGGCCGACGGCTGGAACAACCGCAAGGCGCGGGCTGCGCGGGTGGAATGGGACAAGAACGGACTGCCGCTCTTCGGCAAGCCGCAGGCGCTGGAGACGCCGATCCGGATGCCTGCGGGAATGGGAGTCTTCCAGGCGAAGGACGCGGTCCGGGACGGAGACCGGCTCAGCTTCGGAGCCATTCCGTCGACGGTGGAAGCCGGCGCTCCGGTGCTGGTCCATTACCGGAATGCCGGAGGAAGCGAGGCTGCCGCGCGCATCGGAACCGCCGATGCGGGAGAACCGGCGGAGCTGAAGCTGGCGCCGACGGCTGCGGACAGCATCGGCTACGTCTATGGACGGGTTGGATTGCGCGAAGGAATGAACGAGCTGGCGGTGGAAGCGGCGGGAAGCGGCGTGGAGGTGCTTGCCGTAGAAATCCCCCGCTATGAAGCCGAGTGGGCGGCGTTCGGAGGCGCTGCGGCCGAGGAAGAGAATCCGTATGCCTCCAGGGGCGCTGCCGCCGGATTGTACGGCGAGGGCGACTTCCTGCGGTTCAGCCATGTGAGCGTGCCTCGCGGCGGAAAGTACACGGTATCGGTGAGCGTCCTGAATCCTGCGGACGGCGCGGAGCTGTCGCTTGCCGCGAACGGGGGACGCGGGTCGGCCGTAAAGCTGAAGCCGCAGGAGCGCAATGCGGCAGGCGTGTACGAGGCGGAGCTGGAGCTGAAGGCCGGGGAGAACGAGCTTGTTCTCTTTGACAGCCGAGGAAGCTTCATTATAGATTATGTGGATATATGGAGAAGGCCCGGCTGACGGGCCTTCCCGGGACAGCGGTCCGAATAGGAACGTTCACAGGCGGCAGGATCCGGAACGATGCCGGGAAGGATGCCGCCGGTTCATTCCACTTGAAGACCAGCGCGAGACGGAGGAGCATGCAGCATGACAGGCAGCCGAAGCAACAGGAGCAGTCGGGACAGTGTGATCGGATATGGGAATATGACGAAAAGGCGGATCGCGCTGCTGCTGGGCGCTTCCATCGCGGCGGCGGCCGCCGCGGGCTGCTCCGGAGAGAAGCCGGCCGAGAAGCTGCCGGATCCCGTCCAGCCGGTCGTGCTGGAGTATTGGACCCCCTTCAGCGGCGGGGACAATATTTTCATGACGGAGCTCGTCGAGAAGTTCAACGCGGAGCATGAGGACATCCGGGTCGAGCAGATCAATTCCCGGCTGGACGACTATTACTCGCGCCTTCGGACCGCCATCCTGGCCGGCAACGCGCCGGATCTGGCCATTGTCCATGCGACGAACCTGCCGCAATTCGTCCAGAACGGTTACATCGAGAAGCTGGACGAGCCGGCCGCGGAGACGGGGCTGGACTGGAGCATGTTCAATGCGAATATCGCGGAATCGACTCTGTACGGCGGCAGCCATTACGCGGTTCCGCTCGATACGCATGCCTTGGTGCTCTACTACAACAAGAAGTTCCTGCGGCAGGCCGGGCTTCTCGATGCGGAGGGCAAGCCGGTTCTGGAGCCTGGAGAGAAGGGCTTCGCGAGCTTCCTGGAGCGGATCAAGGAGCGCGTTCCCTCCGGCATCGCTCCGCTTGCGCTGCCGAGCACGAGGATCGATTCCGTCTGGCTGTGGTGGAGCCTGTACAACCAGATCGACGGCGGCGGCCGGTTTTTCAGTGCGGACGGGACGAAGGCCGTCTTCGACAACTCCGATTCGCTGCGCGCGCTGGAGTTCGTGGACAGCCTCTACAAGCGGGAGCTTGTTCCTCCCGGCATCAACGATGCCTTCAAGATGTTCCACGACGGAGAAGCGGCGGCGCTGATCACCGGCATGTGGGGCACCGGAGCATTCGAGAAGGCCGAGGGCCTGGAGCTCGGGGTCATTCCTTTTCCCGTCATATACGATCATCCTGCGGTATGGGGAGACACGCATACGCTGGCTCTGCCTGCCAAGGCCGGCCTGTCGCCGGAGAAGCGGAAAGCCGCGCTGACGTTCGCCAAGTGGGCGGTCGACAACGGCGTCATGTGGGCGGAGGCCGGGCATGTCCCGAGCTCCAAGAAGGTCGTGGCGGGCGAAGCGTTCTCGGCGCTCAAGTTCCGCAGCGACTATGCGGCTACCGCCAACTACGTCGTCTACTGGCCTCGTCATGTCAAGCAGTGGACGATGATCGAGAAGCTGATATCCGAGTGGGAGAAGATGATCTACCGTCAGCAGACTCCGGCGCAGGCGCTGGAGCGGGCGGCGGCGAGCGTGGATTCTCAGCTGGGCAAGTAGGCATCGCGGCGGAAGGGGAGCAAGGAATTTGAAGGCATTCGGCAATTGGTTCCGCAATCTGGAGCTGGCGCGCAAGCTGATTCTCATCAATGTCGTTTTCATCGTGCTGCCGCTTGGCCTGATGGGGTATCTCGCCTTCTCCCGCTTCTCCGCTACGACGGAAGGCAAGGTGGGCGATTATCAGCTCCAGACGCTGAAGCAGATGACGCTGAATATCGACACCTATATGAACGAGCTCAACCGCCTGACGGTGATGCCTTACCAGTATCCCAAGGTGACGGCTTATCTGGAGTCGAAGCGGGCTCCGGGACAGGCGCTGTCGCTGGAGGAGATCAACGAGCTGAACAGCTTCGTCACCCAGGTGTTCCTGAACGGGCGCGTCGACATTCTCGGCGTTTCCCTCTACGGCCAGGGCGGAGCGTCGTACGTCGTCCTTCCGGAGAGCCAGTACGTGACGACCTACAAGCTGGACGAAAGCGCGGAGTGGCTGGACCGGTTCAAGGGCCAATACGGCGAGCCGGTGTTCATCGCGACCCATGACGTCCGGTCGACCGGCGGCAATGTGTACCAGGCGTTCTCGATCGCCCGCGAGCTGCGCAGCTTCGACAGCGGCCAGTCGCTCGGCTATATCGTAATCGACGTGGATCCGAAGTTCATCCGCGAGATTCTGTCCAAGGTGAAGCTGGACCCGGAGGAGTCGCTCTACATCGCCGACCGGTCCGGCAACCTCGTCATCCGCAAGGACGACGGGGGAAGAGAGATGGCGCCCGGGCTGTACCTCGGCCGAACCGGGGAAGGCGTCAGCCATGTCCGCAATGACGGACGAGGGCTGCTGGTCTCGCATTTCACCTCGGAGGTGACCGGCTGGACGACGGTCGGCATCGTGCCGGTGGCGAGCCTGATGAAGGATACGGATACGCTGCGGACGTTCATCATCGGCATCGGCGCTACGAGCGTCGGACTTGCGCTGCTGCTGTACGTGTTCATCGCTTACCGAATCACCCGGCCGCTGCGCAAGCTGAGCCGTCTCATGCGGAACGTCGAGCGGGGAGAGCTCGGCCAGAGCTTCCATGCGGAGGGGCGGGACGAGATCGGTGCGCTCGGCCGCTCCTTCAACGAGATGGTCGCCAAGCTGAGCGAGCTCGGCTACCTGCTCTACGAGACCGAGATCCGCGAGAAGGATGCCCAGATTGCGGCTTTGCAGAGCAAGATCAACCCGCATTTTCTCTACAACACGCTCGGGTCGATCAGCATGTATGCGGAGATGGAGGGCAGCCGCGAAATCATCACGATGTCGAACAATCTGAGCCGTCTCCTGCGCTACAGCCTGAGCGGACGCAAGGAGCGGGTGACGCTGAAGGACGAGCTCGACCATGTCTCCGGGTACATGAAGATTCAGCAGATGCGCTACGAGGAGCGGATCAAGTTCACGATGGAAGCCGATCCCTCGCTGCTGGACTGCGAGGCCATCCCGCTCATCATTCAGCCGCTCGTGGAGAACGCGATCAACCATGCCCTGGACAAGGGCGCGGGCCAAGGACGGATCGCGCTGACGGCGGAGGCGGCGGGGCAGGTGCTGGAGATTACGGTGGCCGATGACGGAATCGGCATGAACGCGGAGGCGCTGGAGGCGCTTCGAGCCCATCTGCAGAGCACCAGGGAGCTCGGCGGGCAGTCGGGCAACGGCCTGCTCAACGTCCACCGGCGGATCGTGCTGCACTATGGCGAGGAATACGGCCTGACCTTGGAGAGCATGCCCTATCAGGGCTTCAAGGTCGTGCTCCGGTTTCCGCTGCTCCATCATGCAGGCGCCAGATTGGAGGAGATCGGGTAAATGCCGAAACTATTGATTGTCGATGACGAGTCGATCTTCCGCAGGGGGCTCCGCAAGATGATCGCCGGCCTCGACGAGAGCTGGGAGATCGTCGGCGAAGCCTGCGACGGCTACGAAGCGCTTGACAAAATCGAGGAGCTCGCTCCCGATGTCCTGCTGACGGATATCCGCATGCCTCGCATGGACGGCATTCAGCTGCAGCAGATGGCGGGCAGCCGGCGCCAGGAGCTGCTGACCGTCGTCGTCAGCGGCTACGACGACTTTGCCTACGTCCAGCAGTCGATGCGCCAGGGGGCGATGGACTATCTGATGAAGCCGGTCGAGCGCGAGGAGCTGTCTCAGGTGCTGGAGAGGCTCAAGGCGGAGGTGGAGCGGCGCCGGAAGTCCGCGCGTTCGGAGGCGGGCTGGGATGCGCAGCCGGCGGTGCGGCGCCATATGACGGAGCATCTGGCCGAATCGCTGCTGTCGGGCAGGGTGGACGAGAGCGAGCTGCGGCTGCTGGAGCAGATGGGCATCGCGCTCCCGCATCCGTACTTCGTCTGCATGGTCATCAAGCTCGACAAGCAGTCGGTCGGAGAGGAGCGCTACCGGAGCGGCGACGCTTCGCTGTTCCAGCTGTACATCCAGCAGTTCGTGCAGGAAATGCTGGACCGGCACGCCAAGGGGCTCAGCTTCGTGCTGTCGGACTCCAAGGTGGTCGCGCTCATCAATCTGGAGCGGCCCGAGCCGCTGCCCAGCCGTTCGGATTCGCTGGCGGACATGATCCGCAGGCAGATCTCTTCCCTGTCGCGGCTGACGGTGACGATCGGGGTCGGACGGCCTGCAGAGGGGCTGGCCGGCATTCCGAAGGCGTACGGCGAAGCCGAGATCGCGCTGCTGCACCGGCTCATCGTCGGGGGCGACAGCGTGCTGGACTACGCCGCGGTCGCCGGGAGCAGCCGGCCGGACGACGAGGCCGCGAAGCGTTCCGCCGACAGCCTGGAGAAGGCGGTCATGGAAGGCCGGCGCGGAATCATCGCGGCCATGGCGCGGCAGTGGATCGACGAGCTGTGCGGCACGGCCCGCACGCCGGAGAGCATCCACCAGCAGCTGTGCAAGCTGCTGATCCGCTACTACGAGCTGGCGGAGGAGCTCGGGGCGGCGGGCGCCTGGCTGGACCGCTCGGATATCGGCAGGATGCTCGTCGAGATTTGCGCCATCACCTCCCGGCAGGAGCTGGCGGAGCGGCTGGAGGAGCTGCTGTGCCGGCTTGCGGAGGCGATCCAGCAGTCGAGGGAGCAGCAGGACCGGGATCCGATCGCGGCGGCCAGCCGCTACATCGAGGCGAACTTCCGGGAGGCGCTGACGCTGAAGGACGTCGCGGACGAGGTGTTTTTGAACCCGGCTTACTTCAGCAATCTGTTCAAGCAGCGGACGGGCGTCACCTTCATCGAGCAGCTGACCCGCGTCCGCACGAGAGAGGCCCAGCGCAAGCTCGCCTTCACCAACGAGAAGATCAATGCGATCGCCGAGGAGACCGGATTCGCCCATGTGCGGCATTTCAACCGGGTATTCAAAAGCCGGCTCGGCGTCTCGCCCAAAGAATATAGGGACAGCATGCGCGCGGGCGGCGATCGCCCGCTGGCATGAGGCTTGCGGCGGGGAAGACAGGGATGATGCGGGAGGCCGAGTCTTCAATTTGCCATGGCCGATAAGAGCGCGAGGTTTATTGAAGAGCTCGTGAAGTCCATTGAAGGGCTGGACCATGAAGTCTGTTGAAGAGCGCATGAATTCTGTCTGAAAAAGAACGCATGAATTCTGTCCAGTGATAGCAGCAGGTCCAAAATAGGAGCGGAGGGTTATGGTTATGGGAGAGCAGCATCGCGCGGAGTATCCGAGGCCGCAATTCGCCAGAGACAACTGGATCAATCTGAACGGGCCATGGGAGTTCGGCTTCGACGACGCCGGAGAAGGAGAGGGAAAAGGGTGGCATAAGGGCGAGACGCCTTTGGAGCGCGTCATTCAGGTGCCGTTCGCCTTCCAAAGCAAGCTGAGCGGCATCGGAGATCCGGACTTTCACGACATCGTCTGGTACCGCCGGGAGCTGGAGCTTCCCGAGCCGATGGCAGGCAGGAGGATTCGGCTCCATTTCGGAGCGGTCGACTACGACGCCTCGGTCTGGGTGAACGGCATTCTCGTCGCCCGCCACGAGGGAGGGCATACGCCGTTCAGCGCGGATATCACCGATGCCCTGCATAAGGACGGTCGAAGCAGCCGGCTCGTCGTGAAGGCGGCCGACTACAGCAAGGACGTCACGCTGCCGCGCGGCAAGCAGTATTGGAAAAGCGATTCGGCCAGCATCTTCTACACCCGCACGACCGGCATTTGGCAGACGGTATGGATGGAGGCGGTGTCCGAGACCTCGCTGGGCAAGGTGAGATTCACGCCGGATATCGACCGCCAAACGGTGGAAATCCGCTCCTGGATGCAGGGGCCTCTGAGAGAGGGGTTGACGCTGCAGGTGGACATTTCGTTCCAGGGCGAGCCGGTTGCCAGCGATACGTTCTCGGTGCGCGGCCCGCATGAAGCCCGCAGCATCACGCTGGCGGACTTCAACGACCACGGCCTCGGCCGCTGGTGGTCGCCGGAGCGGCCGCATCTGTACGACGTCCGATTCCGGCTGCTGGACAAGGAAGAGCTGCTCGACGAGGTGACGAGCTACTTCGGAATGCGCAAGATCTCGATCGAGAGCGGCAGGCTGTGCCTGAACAACCGGCCTTATTTCATGAAGCTGGTTCTGGACCAGGGTTATTTCCCGGACGGCAACCTTACGCCGCCGAGCGACGAGGCGATCCGGCGCGATGTCGAGCTGACCAAGGAGATGGGCTTCAACGGAGCCCGCAAGCACCAGAAGCTGGAGGATCCGCGCTATTTGTACTGGTGCGACAAGCTGGGCTTGCTCGTATGGGGCGAGGCGGCCAACGCGTACGAATACTCGGAGGAGTACGTGCGGCGCTTCGCTCAGGAATGGCAGGAGAGCATCGAGAGGGACTACAATCATCCGTCGGTCGTCGTCTGGGTGCCGCTCAACGAGAGCTGGGGCGTGCCGAACATCGCCGTCGACAAGCGTCAGCAGGAGCATGCCCAGGCGATGTACCATCTGACAAGGTCGCTTGACGCGACGCGTCCGGTCATCTCCAACGACGGCTGGGAGATGGTGAGCACCGACTTGTTCAATATCCACGATTACGAATGGCGCCGGGAAGTGCTGGAGAAAAGATATTCCACGGCGGACAACGCCGTCTCGGCAACGCCGGCCGGGCGCGTGCTGGCGGTGGAAGGCTTCCCGTACCGCGGACAGCCGATCCTCGTGACGGAGTTCGGCGGCATCGCCTACAAGAAAAGCGACTGGGAAGGCTGGGGGTATTCCGGTGCGGAGAACGACGAGGACTTCGCGGCCCGGCTGAACGCAGTCATTTCGCCGCTGCTTCTGTCCGGATGCGTGCAGGGGTATTGCTATACGCAGCTGACGGACGTGGAGCAGGAGATCAACGGCCTGCTGACGTACGACCGCCAGCCCAAGCTGCCGCTGGAGACGATCCGGACGATCAACGAGGGACGCTGGCAGCAATAGAGTCAAGCGGAGGATTGTTCCGCAAGCCGCTTCCTAGACCTTTCAACCGGATTTAAAGCCGGAATGAGCCGAGAAAACCGTCTTATTCGCTCATCCGGCCCCAGCCCTCGGGGCGAACCAAGTCCTCCACTTGCACTGGGGATGGAGGTGAGATCGGATATACTGCGGCAGAGGGAGCAGGAACGGCATTTCAAATAAACACCGGCTAAACCCGGCTCCGAGAGAGCCGGGTTTAGCTATTTATTGCCATGGCTGCGGCATAGGATCGATTTTCGCCAGCCTAGGCTCGCGGAGAACAAGACGGTTAATCATCTGCCAGCTAAAGCGGTCCTCCGAGCGCTCAAGCCTGAGGCTCAGCTCCGATCCGGGACGGAGGACGCGCTTGCCGCATAAGCGGACAGCACCCGCAGCGGCCATATGTACCGGCTGCTATGATAGTTCAGGTACACATGGCCGGGCAAGCCGCCTCCGGTCGGATAGCGGCTGCGCCAGTCATCCGCCTCCAATAGCTCGATCAGGCATTCGATGCCCCGATCGATGGCGGCGGGGGGCGAGGAGGGATGAGCCATCAACCCTTCCAGCGCCCAGGCGGTTTGCGAGGGCGTGCTCGCTCCGAGCGCGCGGTATTCTGCGGCGACATCGCTGAGGCAGGATTCGCCCCAGCCGCCATCCGCATTCTGCACGGAGAGGAGCCAGTTCATGCCGCGGTAGAGGGCGGAAGCGCTGCGCTTGGCACGCATGGCCATAAGGCCGGCGAGCGCTGCGCCGGTACCGTGCACATAGGCGATTCCCCAGCGGCCCGGCCAGCACCCGGGGCGCTGCTGCTGCTTCAGGATCCAGGCGGCAGCACGGGCGGCGGCGTCGCCGTCCGGATCGTCTCCGCCTTCCTCGGCGCCGATCGCCGCGCTGACCCATGAAGGCGCCGGGGCGTCCCGGCGGCTTGCCCATACCAGCGTGCGGGCGGTCAGATCGACGGTCGGCGGATCGGTCACGATCTGCGAGGCCTGCTCGAACTGGATCAGCCCGATCAGAGGGCTTCCGGATTCGCGCTCGAAGGCAGGCCAGCCGCCGCTTCTGTTCTGCATCGACCATACCCAGCGGTCTCCTCGCTCCCGGGCTTCATCCGGAAAAGCATCTCCCGCATGTATCCGTTGGAGCATCGATAGGGAAGCCGTCGTATCGTCGATATCCGGGTATCGGGTGTTCACATCCGAGAACCCCCAGCCTCCCGGAGGCGTGCGGCGATTGCGGCGGGCCCAGTCGCCTTTGGCCGTCTGCTGGCGGGAGGCTATATATCCGGCCGCCCGCTGCAGCGCGCCATGGTCTCCGGGAAGTCCGCTTTCATGCAGCACGCAGCCCAGCATCGCCGTGTCCCATACGGTCGAGGAAGCGATCTGCAGATGGGAGATCTCATGCCGCGGATCATCCCATACGAGCGACCGGATTCCTTCCAGACCGCGCCTTATGACCTCATGGCCCGGCGCGTAGCCGATGGAGACAAGAGCTGCGATCATGAGGATGGTGGCGGTCGAATAGGTGAGCAGAGTGCCGTTCGGCTCTATCCGTTCGAGCATGAATTTTTCTCCCTTGTCCAGCGACGCCGGGTAGAGAGGGGAATGGCCCGCGGCGAGCGCCTCGGCCATGCCGGCGAGCGGTCCCGGAAGAGCGGGGGGCTTCAGGAAGCTTCTGCTCTCTCCGGCCACGAGCTCCGAGAGATTGGGCAGCCGTCCTTCGCCCAGCTTGAAGCTGCCGGAGGCCAGCATGAGCACCGGCACGAGATGGACGCGGGCATGGCCGGACAGATCGAACAGGCTGAGCGGCAGCCAGGACGGGGCGAGCAGCGTCTCGACCGGAATGCGCAAAACCCGCGGCCAATCCAGCTGGCCGGTCATGCAGAGCAGCACCTGGGTCATCATCGTCCGTACTTCTCCAAGCCCGCCTCGAGCGAGAATGAAGCGGCGGGCGTTGACCATCCGAGGATCGCCGTATTCGTAGTAGCCGGATGCGAGCAGCGCGTAATAGGCTTCCACAGTCGACTCCAGATGGCCTTCCTTCTGATCCTCATGCAGCTTCCAGCCTCCGCCGTTCTCCTGAAGCACGGCGATGCGCTGCGCGATCCGCCGAGCCAGCTCCCGATGTTCCTCCATCCAATCCATCGCCTGCAGCAGGATGAGCAAAAAAGCATCGCTCATGACGCCGCTCTCGCAGCACAGCCGCCATGCGCCGTCGGGACTTTGCCGCTCCAGGAGCTCTACCCGGAGCCGGTCTGCCGTTTCCTTCGCCTGTCCGCTCCATTTCATGTCGTCTCACCTCGGTTTCAGCAAGATTATTCATCGCGCCGGAGGCACTCGTCCAATCGCGCGCGCCGTGTACCGCATAGATTGAACCATACGGTCGCAAAAGGAGTTGAAAGCCATGTCGTATGCCGGAGGAGCCGGATGGACCAGCACAAGCATCATTCTTGTCCTGTTCATTCTGCTTGTCATCGTCAGCCGAGTCTGGTTCGTATAACGCGAGCAGCGGCATGAAGGGCGGGATGCCGGGAGGCGTCCTGCCGCAGGCAAAGGGCTGTGCCGACCGCCGGACCACACGAGGTCCGGCGGGGCGCAGCCCTTTTGGCACGTCTCGAGGCGGCGAATGCCTGCCGCCAAGAGACGGCCTATAGCGTGAGCGCGCCGCGAGGCAGCAAGATGGCATGGCGCCGCGAGGCGGCAAATGCATGATGCCGCAAGTTGGGCGACGGCATGGCGCCGCGAGGCAGCCAACGGCATGGCGCCGCGAAGCGGCCGATGGCATGAACGCCTCGAGCCGGCCTGCCGGGCTTCAGCCTGCCGGCTTCGCGAAGAACCGCTTGAGGGCATCGTAGACCTCGCTTTTGTCGCGGATGACGGAGAACAGGAATTTCTTGTCCTGGATATGCTTGTAGGCGGACATCAGGGTGCTGCTCCGGTTGTACTGGTTGACCTCGCCATAGCCGAACAGGTTGGACCGCTTCATCAGCTCGTCGATCAGCTTGATGCATTTCTCATTGTCGGAGGTCAGGTTGTCGCCGTCGGAGAAGTGGAACGGGTAGATATTCCAATTGGCGGAAGGGTAGCGGCTGTCGATGATGTCGAGCGCCTTCTGATAGGCGGACGAGCAGATCGTGCCGCCGCTCTCGCCGCGGGTGAAGAACTCCTCCTCGGTCACTTCCTTCGCTTCCGTGTGGTGGGCGACGAATACGATCTCGACATGCTCGTATTTGCGGCGCAGGAACTTGGTCATCCAGAAGAAGAAGCTGCGGGCGCAGTATTTCTCGAACGAGCCCATGCTTCCGGATGTATCCATGAGGGCGAGCACGACGGCGTTGGAGTGGGGCTTCATGACCTCCTGCCACGTTTTGTAGCGCAGATCCTCCGGGGTGATCCCACCGATGCCTTGGCGTCCCGCGTTGGCGTTGCGCCGAAGATTCTCGAGCAGCGTCCGCTTCTTGTCGATGTTGCTCATGATGCCTTTTTTGCGGATATCCTGAAACACGATGTCGGCGGCTTGGACGTTCTCCTTCTGCTTCTGCTCCAGCCTCGGCAGCTCCAGCTCCTCGAACAGCAGATCCTCCAGCTCATCCATGGTGACCTCGGTCTCGAAGTAATCCTCTCCGGCCTGATCGCCGGCCCCTTGGCCCTTGCCTTTGCCCTTGGCTGCGGAAGGGTCCACGCCGAGAACGTCGCCCACCTGGGAGTCCCCGTCTCCTTGTCCGACATGCTGCTGCTTGTTGTGATTGTAGACGAAGCGGTACTCGTCGATGCTTTTTACCGGCACCTTGACGGTTTCGCGCCCATTCGAGAGGATGATGCTCTCGTCGGTGACGATATCTTTCAGATTTTGCTTGATGGCCTCGCGCACCTTCTGCTGATGGCGGGTCTGGTCCTGATAGCCTTTGCGATGCAGGGACCAATCCTCGCGGGAGACGATGGACAGCGGTTCCGTCATAGCCGCTCACCCCACTATGTGTATTTCAGAGCCTGTAGGACCTGTTCTCCAAGTATATTCATGGGGAGGGGATTCATTACCGAATGCCGGCGCCGGGGTCAGGCGTCTGCCGGCGCTGGACGAGCCTTGAAGGGGATATGGTATAATAGGAACATCCGCAAGCCGGATCAAGTGCTTGCAAGAAGAGGTGAAGCCGCATCATGTTTCCCCGTTATATCGCCTACGGCTCGGTCCACGCCCTGATCTCCGTCGCGCTCGGAGCGTTCGGCGCCCATGGGCTCAAGGACCGCCTTACGAGCGACATGCTGGACGTATTCGAGACCGGCGTCCGTTATCAGATGTATCATGCCATTGCCCTTATCCTCATCGCCTTCGCCGCCAGCCGTCTGGGAGAGATCCGGGCCTTGCGCAACGGCGGCCGGCTCATCAATGCCGGCATCTTCCTCTTCTCGGGAAGCCTGTACGTGCTGAGCATGAGCGGAGTCACCTGGCTCGGAGCCATCACGCCGCTCGGAGGACTCTGCTTCATCGCCGGCTGGGCGCTGACCGCCTGGGCCGCATGGAGCGCAAGGGGCCGTTCTTGAGAACGGGCAACCGTCCGCGGATCGAGGTCTTTTAAGCAAAAAAATGCGGCGGCACCTTGGAGGTGCCGCCGCATTTGCAAAAACAGGAAGAGCGGCGGGCAGAGCATGCGGCCCGCCGTCCTTGCCGGCCTGTTAGCTGAAGTCGTCGATTTCCTGGAGCAGGAACGTGTAGACCTGCTTCTCGTCGACATGATAGACAGTGATGAGATCGCCCTCGATGTTGAGGATTCTTCCCGGAATGCTCATGCGGACGCCTTTGCCTTTGTTGATGCTGAGCCGGACGAGAGTTTTTTGTTCCATATGATGCACCAGGGTGGACGTGACGCCGGAGGATTCGGAGCCGCTGGAAGGCTGTGCGGCCTCGGGCGCTCCGGAGCCGGCCTGCATCATCCCGGATGGAATGTCTTCCTCGGGGAACGAAGCGCCGACGAGGGAGCTCTTGCCGATCTTGTAGCTGCTTATCCCTGCCGACTGCAGCAGCTGCCTGAGCCTGGCCTCGGCAAGGTCCCGGGTAACCGCATCAATGATGAGATCCGTTTGGAAGGAATAGGTATTAGGTCCTTTACCGTTCATGATGTATGTAGTTCCTCCGAACTTGATAGAGATAATAATATAACTATATCATCAGATAACCTAATGACATAGACCTATTTTTGAAGCGGAGATCTGTCATGAAATCGGTTGTGTGATTTGGGTAATAAGACAGATGTCCATGGCGACCGAATCTTGGAAAGAGATGAAAATGAGGGATATTCTGGAGCAAAAAGGTAGTCAATTCATAGAGGAGGTTTTCCGAATGTCCACAGGCATATTGGAACGATTGCGCGAGGAAACGGCGCCAAGCCACGAGAAGCTGGAAAGCAACGCCTATGCCAGAGCCATCATGGATCAGACGATGTCTCTCCAGCAATACAAGCAATATTTGGAGCTGTTCTATGGCTTCGTCAAGCCGATGGAGGCCATCGTGCTGGCCGGCCCGGCAGCGGAGGCATGGGGCATCGATCCCTCAAGGCTCGCCAAGCTGCCTTTGCTGGAGCGGGATTTCAAGGAGCTGGGCTACTCGAGGACGGACATCGGCTTCATTCCCGTCTGCGCTTCCCTTCCGGATGTCTCGGTCCCGGCGCGCATGCTCGGCTATCTGTATGTCATGGAAGGCTCCACGCTCGGCGGACAGGTCATCAGCAGGAAGCTGGCTTCCGGCCTGCAGCTCGGTCCCGAATCGGGAATGTCGTACTTCTACGCCTACGGCCCCGACACGAGAGCGAGATGGGGCGAGATGAGGGAGCTGCTCGTTCGGGAAGGCTCCGACCCGCGGCAGGGCGGCGAAATGATCGATGCGGCAAAAGAGACGTTCACTCTTCTGGATGCCTGGATTCATGCCCGCCTCCAAGAGCAGGCTGTACAGCACAGAGGGCGGGAGGCCTGAGCGGCAATGAAAGAGGACGGTAACGCGAATGGGCATGAGCTGCTGGACAGAACCCTTCTGACGGAAGGCGATTTCGGACTGCGGCAAGGACCGGTCCAGGCCAAAAACCGAAGGCATAAACCGAAGGCATAAACCGTATCCGGGTGGCGGGACGCTGAGCCTGGACCGATGAACGAGGCCGCTGTCGCTCTTGACGGCGGTCTTTTGCTGTCGGCGCCATGCTCCGAGAGCCGGCATTCACCTTCCCCGACCCGCCGCGCATACAATACGGGAGTGCTGAGAAGGGAGGTGGCCCATTGTCATGATGCAGATGGTACCGGTTGCTCTCGGAGACGGAAAAACCGCGCTCGGCATCGAGGTGAAGCTGCCTAAGACGACGCTGCTCGCTGTTACGACGGATAAAGGATACATCATGTGCGGAGCGCTGGACGTCGCTTTGTTCGACAGCAACCCCAAGCTGAAGGAACGGGGAGTCGTCGCCGCTCGCGCCGTCGGCGTCCGGACGCTGGAGGAGCTTCTGGACGCTCCGCTGGAATCGGTGACGGAGGCGGCCCGGGAGGCCGGCCTCTATGTCGGCATGAAGGGAATCGAAGCCGTCCGGCAGCTGGCTTGACGGATCGGCAGGAGGATTCCCGAATAGGGAATGAAGCAGGATGGCAAGAGAGGGCGGCGGGGATGCTGCCCTTTTTTGTTGTTTTTTTGGAAAATCGGCCGTCTCGCTAAAGGGATTGATCCGTTCGTTGATGAAATAGACACAATCGACTTCCTGGAGGGAGAATGAATGCGTCCATTTGCCAATGAAGAGTGGTTTTCTGCGATCCTTCCGAATTCCAACGTGCCGTTGAGCGGAATGATGAGCATTTCGGGTCACGGCCATATCCTATACATTTACGAAAATGTGGACCGCTACATCCAGAATGCGGTTGCGTTTGTCCGCATGGGAATCCAGCAGGGGCATCAGACCGCGATCATCGAATCCGCGGCGCTCTATGAAACCATCCGCAGGCTGCTCTCCCGGCAGATGGATGAGAGCCAGCTTGCCCTTGTCCATCATATCGATCGGGAAGAGCTGTACCGGATGGACGGAGGGTTCCGGAGCGGCGTCTTCATGGAGAGATTCTCCCGCGCGGTGGAAGCCTATCAGAGCCAAGGCCTGTTCCTGCGCACATGGGGCAATATTCCGCTCAAGGATGTGCAAGAGATCAGCCTCGAGCTCGATGCCATGGAGCATCTGGCGGATGAATGCGTAGGCGGAAACGGGCTGATCTCCGTATGCGCCTATGACGGCAGGCAAATATCGGCCGCCTTCCAGCTTGCGCTGCTGAGGAGCCACGAATATCACATGACCGACGAGGAATTCGTCGGGTCCAGCCTGTACCTGCGGCGCTCCGACATTTACCCGTCCCTGGCCGTGCAGAACGAGCAGCAGATCGACATGGACCGCAGCAAGCAGGAAGCGAGCCTGATGCGGAGCCAGCTGCTGGCGACGAAGCATCAGCTGGAGTCCTTCATCACCCGGAACCTGGATCCGGTGCTCATTCTGGACGACCATGACCTGACCGTCAGCGTCAACCAGGCATTCGAGACGACATTCGGCTGGACGATGGATGAGCTGGTCGGCATGCCGGGCCATTCGCTGCCTCTGCTCCCGGACGAGAGAGCCTTCGAGGTGGGACGCAACAAAACCATCATCACGGCCGGGGGAAGCATCGAGGGCTATGAGTCGGAGCGGGTGACGAAAAGCGGCGTCCGCCTCCATGTCATGGTGTCGAGCTTTCCGCTTCACGACGCCGAGGATGTGATTCGGGGCAGAGCGGTCATCATCCGGGACATTACGGAGAGAATGCAGGCCCAGGAGCTGCTGATCCGCTCGGAGAAGCTGTCGATCGCGGGAGAGCTGGCGGCCGGCATCGCCCATGAAATCCGCAATCCGGTCACGGCGCTCAAGGGCTTCCTGCAGCTCCTTCAGTCCGGGAGCACGGAGAAGCGGGATTATTTCTATGAGATCATGGCTTCGGAAATCCGCCGGATCGAGCAGATTCTCAGCGAGCTGCTCATGCTGGCGAAGCCTCAGGCTGTCCACTTTGAAGCCAAGGATATCCGGCTTCTGCTGGAGGATGTCGTCACGCTGCTGAACGCGCAGGCGATTCTCAACGACGTGCAGATCGTCACTTCCTTCAGCGACGAGGAGATGAGGATCATGTGCGAGGAAAACCAGCTGAAGCAGGTGTGCATCAACATGATCAAAAATGCGATCGAGGCGATGCCGAGAGGCGGCAGCCTGATTATCGACGCCCGGATGATGAAGCCGTACGGACGAGGCGTGATGGTCAGCTTCATCGATGAGGGCTGCGGCATTCCGGCCCATTTGCTGGAGAGGCTCGGCCAGCCGTTCTATACGACCAAGGAAAAAGGAACCGGTCTCGGCTTCATGGTCAGCAAAAAGATCGTCGAAAACCATGGCGGCACGGTCGCCGTGCACAGCGAGGAGAACAAAGGAACGACGATCGTGATCCGGCTGCCGCTGGACGGCGACCGGACAGGCGATGGAGGCTGAGGAATTCCGCAGACCGGGAGCGGAGCCTGAGGTGCTGAGGGCCCGCTGTCCGGAAACGCAGCTTGAGGCCGGAAGCAATGCTTGATTTGCACAGGCTTCCACCCGCAGCGGTATCATTGCCGATCGGAGCTGAACGCAAAAAGCCGCCATGGAGATCTCCATGGCGGCTTGCTGCTGTCTGGCGGCCTATCCCTGGCGGAGCTCCTCGAACAGCTTCTTGAGGTTTTCGCCGTAGGGCGGCCGAATGACGCCTTTTTCGGTAATGATGGCGGTGATATATTCGGCAGGCGTCACATCGAAGGCGGGATTGTACACCTTGACGCCATGAGGCGCGGTGCGCTTGCCGAAGCCCTCGGTCACTTCCTCCGCGTGGCGCTCTTCGATCGGAATCTCCGCTCCGGTCGGCGTGCCGAGATCGATGGTGGAGAGAGGGCATGCGACATAAAAAGGAATTCCATGGGCTTTGGCGAGCACCGCCACGCTGTACGTGCCGATCTTGTTGGCGACGTCGCCGTTCGCGGCGACGCGGTCGGTCCCGACGATGACGGCGTCGATCCAGCCCTTGCTCATGACCATGCCGGCCATATTGTCGCAGATGAGCGTCACGTCGACGCCGGCCTGCTGCAGCTCGAAGGCGGTCAGCCTCGCTCCCTGAAGGACAGGCCGGGTCTCGTCCGCGAATACTTTGAGCGAGATTCCGCGCTCCTGAGCCAGATAGAACGGAGCCAGCGCCGTCCCGTACTTCGCGGTGGCGAGTCCGCCCGCGTTGCAGTGGGTCAGGACGCCCATGCCGTCGCGCATGAGCTCCAGCGCATGCTCGCCGATCCTCCGGTTCGTCGCCTCGTCCTCGCTTTGGATGGCGATCGCCTCGTCGAGCAGGCTTTGCTTGGCCTCATCGAGGGAGGCGGCGCTTTGGGCGAGCACCGCCGCGCGTGCTTTCAGGCGGTCCAGCGCCCAGAACAGGTTGACGGCCGTCGGACGGCTCGTCGCCAGATAGCCGGCCTTCTCGGCTACGCGGCCAAGCCAGGCGGCGAGGCTGTCGTCCGCCTGGAAGGGCTGGCCCGGCAGTCCGCTGCCGAGCACGAGCCCGTAGGCGGCGGCGATGCCGATGGCGGGAGCTCCCCTTACTTTCATATGTCGGATCGCTTCCCAGACGCCTTCGGCATCGGTCAAGGGAAGATAGACGGTCTCCTCCGGAAGCAGGCGCTGGTCAAGCAGCTGAAGCTGGCTGCCCGCCCAAATGAGGGATTGCAGGCCGGGGTACGAGGCTGCGCTGTCGGTCATGATGGTTCCTCCGTTCATTATTCCCTGTCCGGGAATCTCGCCGGCGGAGCCGGCTTTCCGGGCAAGGTGTCGTTGCGCCACCCGCGCCTAGCGCGCGGATGCCGTAAGGGCGATGTCGATGACTTCCTCGATCGAGGCGATGGTGCGGTGGCGCTTGACGAGCTCCTTGCCGATCGCCAGCGCCATGCGCTTCGCGCGCTCGCGGACGGCGTCGTCCGGAATCGCGTCCAGATCGGCGACATGGGCGAAGCCGACGACGCGGCGGATCATCTTGGCTCCGGCGAATCCGGCCGTATCCTCCAGCAGCCGGCTCATATAGAGATCCTGGAAGCCCTCCGCGGCGGAGAAGACGGGATCCTTGCCGTGCTCGTCCCACAGCGTGCGGAACTTGGCGGCGAACTGCGTCCATACGCCGCGAACGGTCTCCGCGAGGAATTCCCGGTACTGCTTGCGGGAATCCGCCTCCGGGCTCCAGTGCTCCTGTCCGGCAAAGTTGAGCAGCAGGTTCGCGATGACCGCGCCGATATCGAAGCCCATCGGGCCGTAGAAGGCGAATTCGGGATCGATCACCTTGGTGGAGTCGGGTAGGGCGAAGATGCTGCCGGTATGCAGGTCTCCGTGGATCAGCGCCTCTCCGCGGGTGAGGAACTTCTCCCTCAACACGGCGATTTCCAGATGGAGCGCGGCGTCCGTGCGGAGCGCCAGCGCCTCGTCGGCGATGGAATCCTCGCAGCTGTTGCGCTCATGCTCGCGGTAAGGCTCGTCGAAGATGAGGTCTTCCGTGATCTGGCACAGCTCCACGTTGACGAACGACTGCTGGCGCAGCTTCTTCTCCTGCTGGCTCATGCCGAGATCCGACGTGAAGAACAGCGTCTGGGCGAGGAAGGTGGAGATGTCGCTCGCGAACCGCGGATACAGAGTGCCTTCCATCAGTCCCTTGCGCATGATGACATGGCTGCTGAGGTCTTCCATGACGGTGATGGCCTGCTCGTGGTCGGTGAAATAGACTTGCGGCACCAGCTCGGGCGCCAGGCTGTGCTGGATCTTGAGGGCTTCGCCCTCGATCCGCGCGCGGTCGACCGACAGCGGCCAGGACTCGCCGAATACTTTGACATAAGGCAGCGCCTGCTTCACGATGAGCCCTTTGCCGGTCGCAGGTTCGGTAATATGGAAGACGAGATTCAGGTTGCCGTCGCCGATCTCGGTGCATTCCAGCTCCGCTCCGGGAGCGAAGACGCCTCCCACCGTGCGGGCGAGCTCGACCGCTTCCGCCTCGCTGTAGGGATGATATGCTGGCATTAGTGATTTCCACCTTTCATGGGTAGCATAATAAAAGAAGGAACAATTCATGAGAATCGCTTGCGGCCGCGTGCGTACGCCAGGCTCTTGTTCTACATAAGCCCTAATTATAGCCCATCTTTTTTAGACTTGAAATAGGCTCGTTTGATATAATGAGGCGAAAATGCTTGACGGGTGAAAGGAGGTGTGGCCGAAGTGAACGTACCTGACGGAGCCGGCGCAGGAGCCGCCGCGCTGAAGGAATGGGCCGTCGCGGTCCGGGCGCTCGAGCAAGGGCGCCAGATCGTCGTCCTGCGCAAGGGCGGCATAGCCGAGGAGACCCGGCGCTTCCGGCTGGAGCGGCCGGATTTCTATCTGCTTCCGGCCTATGAGCATCAGCGGCCGGAGCTTCTCAAGGAGGAGGCGCGCCCGCTACTGGACGAGGTGCTCGGAGAATGGGCCGGCCCGGGTGCCGGCACGGTGTCGATATCGAGCTGTGCGCATGCGGTCGAGGACATTCCCGTTGCGGACCCGGAAGTTCTGGAGCGGATCAGGGAGCGGCATATCTGGACGGATTCCTTCGCCGAGGAACGCCTGAGATGGAAGAAGCGGGATCCGCTGCATGTGCTGCTGCTTCGGGTGTACAAGCTGAGGCAGCCGCTGCGGCTGCCGATGGAGCCGGCCTTCACCGGCTGCAAGTCGTGGATTTCCTTGCCCGAGGGGCTGGACGGCCAACAATCGGAGCCTGTGCTTGGAGACGAGCAGTTCGGCCGGATGAGAATGGAAATCCGAAGCTTGCTCGGCGCAGCCGCGATTGATTGATTTATAACGAGTTTTATACTAAAATTATTATTGAGAACGACTGAGAATGAACTTCGGGCGCAATTGCTCCCGGAGACTCGCAAAGCAGACAGCTTCCACGGCGGAATCCGCCCAGCGGGACACCGCCGCCGGAAGTACTCATATTTGAAGGGAGCATTTCAAAGATGGCAACGCAATTCGTCATTGACGGACTCAAGGCAACGATCGAAGGCAAGGAAATTCTCAAAGGCATCAACCTCAGCATGAAGGGTGGAGAAATCCACGCGATCATGGGACCGAACGGAACGGGCAAAAGCACGCTGGCTTCCGCTCTCATGGGGCATCCGAAGTATGAAGTGACCGAAGGCACCGCGACGCTGAACGACGAGGACCTCATGGAAATGGCCGTGGACGAGCGCGCCCGCGCCGGCCTGTTCCTGGCGATGCAGTACCCGAGCGAGATTTCCGGCGTGACGAACTCCGACTTCCTGCGCAGCGCGATCAACGCCCGCCGCGAGGAAGGCAGCGAGATTTCCCTCATCAAGTTCATCCGCCAGATGGACGGCAAGATGAAAGAGCTGGACATGAACCCCGAGTTCGCGCACCGCTACCTCAACGAAGGCTTCTCCGGCGGCGAGAAGAAGCGCAACGAGATTCTGCAGATGATGCTGCTGGATCCGAAGATCGTCATCCTGGACGAAATCGACTCCGGCCTCGACATCGATGCCCTGAAGATCGTCGCTCAAGGCGTCAACGCGATGCGTTCCGAAGACCGCGCCTTCCTGGTCATCACTCACTACCAGCGCCTGCTGAACTATGTCAAGCCTGACTTCGTGCATGTCATGATGCAAGGCCGCATCGTCAAATCCGGCGGTCCTGAGCTGGCTGAGCGTCTCGAAGCGGAAGGTTATGACTGGGTTAAGGCTGAGCTTGGCATCGAAGACGAAACAGTCGGCCAAGCCTAAGACGGGAGGGAACCAGATGAGCACAGAAGTATCGAACCCCGTTGAACGGGCATATGCGGAAGAAGTATCCCGCGGCAAGGGCGAGCCGGCATGGCTGACCGCCCTGCGCGGCGAAGCGGCCGAGCTGTCGGCGAGCCTGGAATGGCCGAAGCCGGAGAAGACCCGCATCGACCGCTGGAATCTTGGCGCTCTTGGCCGGCATGGCCAGAACACGCCTCTTGCCTCCGAGAACGAGCTGCCTGAGCAGGCGGCATCGCTCGTAGCCGGCGCGCAAGCGCTGCTGGTGCAGCGCGGATCGGGCAATGTCCTGCGCCGCCTGCCGGAGGAGCTGGCTGCCAAAGGCGTCATCTTCACGGATCTCGAGACGGCTGCCTCGGAGCATTCCGAGCTGCTGCAAAAATACCTGTTCAAGGCGATCGCCAAGGACGAGAACAAGCTGACGGCGCTGCACGCGGCGCTGTGGAACGGCGGCGTATTCCTGTACGTGCCCAAAAATGTCGAGGTCGAAGTTCCGCTGCAAGCCCTCTTCTACAACGAGGACGCATCGGTATCGTTCGCTCCGCATATCGTCATCGTGGCCGAACGCCACAGCCGCGTGACTTACGTCGACAACGCCCTTACCGTAGGCGGCGGAGCCGACGCGGTCCACCATTCCATGGTGGAGATCTTCGTTGAAGCCGGCGCCCACGTCGACTTCGCCTCGATCCACCAGCTGGGCTCCAACGTGATCGACATGTCCGTGCGCCGTGCCGTGCTTGAGAACGACGCGCGCATCCAATGGGTGATCGGCGATCTCAACGACGGCAACGTCATGTCCGACACGCTGTCCGTCCTCAAGGGCAACGGATCCTCCTCGGATGCGGCCGTCGTCAGCATCGGCGCGGGCAAGCAGCGCATGAGCCTGACGACTCAGGCGAAGCACTTCGGCCTGAACTCCGACAGCAACATGGTCACCCGCGCCGTCATGAGAGACGAGGCGACGGCGATTATCAACGGCATCACCAAGATCGAGAAGGGCGCGACCAAGGCCAACGGCGTTCAGACGGAGAAAGTTCTCATGCTGAATCCGAAAGCCCGCGGAGACGCGAACCCGATCCTGCTCATCGACGAGGATGACGTAACGGCAGGCCATGCTGCGAGCGTAGGGCAAGTCAACCCCGAGCAAGTCTACTACTTGATGAGCCGGGGCATTTCCAAGCAGGATGCGGAGCGGCTCATCATCTACGGATTCCTGGCGCCGGTTGTAACCGAAATTCCGATCGACGCGGTCCGCGAGCAGCTGCAGCAACTGCTCGAAAGGAAGCTGAACGCCTAATGAATATCGAGGAGATCAGGAAGCAGTTCCCGATTCTTCATCAAGAGGTCAACGGGCATCCGCTCGTTTACCTCGACAACGCGGCGACTTCCCAGAAGCCGCGTTCCGTCATTGAGGCCGTCAAGCGTTATTACGAGTATGACAACTCCAACGTGCACCGCGGCGTCCACACGCTGGGTTCCCGGGCTACGGACGCCTACGAGGGCGCACGGGCGCGCGTAGCGGAGTTCATCGGCTCGCCATCGCCGGAGCAGATCATCTTCACCCGCGGCACGACTTCCGCGCTGAATCTGGTCGCCTCGGGATATGCCCCGTCCGTATTGGAGGAAGGCGACGAGATCGTCATCACGCCGATGGAGCATCACAGCAATCTGATTCCTTGGCAGCAGGCGGCCAAGCGCTCCGGCGCCGTGCTGAAGTATATTCCGCTGCAGCCGGACGGCTCGATCTCGCTCGAGGACGTGGAGAAGACGATCACGGACCGTACGAAGATCGTATCCGTCATGTACGTCTCCAACGTGCTCGGCGTCATCAATCCGATCAAGGAGATCACCGAGATCGCGCACCGCAGCGGCGCCGTAATGGTTGTGGACGGCGCGCAGAGCACGCCGCATATGAAGATCGACGTGCAGGCGCTCGACTGTGACTTCTATGCCCTTTCCGGCCACAAGATGTGCGGGCCAACCGGCATCGGGGCGCTCTACGGACGCAAGTCGCTGCTGGAGAACATGGAGCCGATCGAGTTCGGCGGCGAAATGATCGACTTCGTCGACCTGCAGGATTCCACCTGGAAAGAGATTCCTTGGCGCTTCGAGGCCGGCACTCCGATCATCGCGGGCGCGATCGGCCTTGCGGCGGCGATCGACTTCCTGGAAGAGATCGGCCTCGACAACATCGACCGTCACGAGAAGGAGCTTGCGGCCTATGCCTACGGCAAGCTGTCGGAGATCGACGGCATCACGATCTACGGACCGCGCGAGGGCCGCGTCGGCCTGATTACGTTCAATCTGGACGACGTGCATCCGCATGACGTGGCGACGGCGCTCGACTCCGAAGGCATCGCCGTGCGGGCCGGCCACCATTGCTGCCAGCCGCTGATGCGCTGGCTGGATGTGTCGGCCACTGCGAGGGCAAGCTTCTATCTGTACAATACCGAGCAGGATGTCGACGCTCTGGCGGCTTCATTGCTGCGGACAAAGGAGTTCTTCGGACATGCAATTGGATGATTTGTACCGCCGGGTCATCATGGATCACTATAAAAACCCGCGCAACCGTGGTACGATGGACGAAGACGCAGTTACGATCAACCTCAACAATCCGACCTGCGGCGACCGCATCTCCCTCCAGCTCCAGCTGGAAGGCGACGTGGTGAAGCAGGCGAAGTTCACCGGTGAAGGCTGTTCGATCAGCATGAGCTCGGCTTCCATGATGACGGAGGCGGTCAAGGGCCGTACGCTTGAAGAAGCTTACGCCATGGCCGACAGGTTCTCTTCCCTCATGAAGGGCGAGCCGGTGGAATTCGAGGAGCTTGAAGATATAGAGTCCCTGTCGGGCGTGAACAAATTCCCGGCGCGCATCAAGTGCGCCACTCTGGCTTGGAACGCCCTCCGCAAGGGCGTCGAGGCTCAGGGCAAGTAGGCTTGATTGCAGCCCGCTTTTGCGGCGGCTTTGGTTGGCGACTTTCCGTTAGGCAGGACAACGCAGAAAGCAATGAGTTTGTTTTCGGAGTGAATACTGTGCAATAGAGAGTTCCAATCCCATAACAAGGAGCGTGAAAACCATGGCAAAATCGATGCCGGAAATGGAAGAATACAAATACGGATTCCGCGACGAGCACAAATCAATTTTCCAGTCGGGCAAAGGCCTGACGCCGGAAATCGTCCGCACGATCTCCGAAATGAAAGGCGAGCCGGAATGGATGCTTAAATTCCGCCTCAAGTCCTTGGAGCAATTCAACAAAATGCCGATGCCGACATGGGGCGGCAACATGGACGATCTTGATTTCAACGACATCCAGTACTACGTCAAGCCTTCCGAGAAGCAAGGCAAGACATGGGAAGAGGTGCCGCAGGAAATCAAGGAGACGTTCGACAAGCTGGGCATTCCGGAAGCCGAGCAGAAGTTCCTCGCCGGCGTATCCGCCCAGTACGAGTCCGAGGTCGTCTACCACAGCATGCAGGAAGACCTCGAGAAGCAGGGCGTCATCTTCATGGATACCGACTCGGCTATCCGCGAGCATCCCGAGATTTTCCGCGAGCACTTCGGTACGGTCATTCCTCCGGCGGACAACAAGTTCGCGGCGCTGAACAGCGCGGTATGGTCCGGCGGCAGCTTCATCTATGTGCCTAAAGGCGTCAAATGCGAGGTGCCTCTGCAGGCTTACTTCCGCATCAACTCCGAGAACATGGGCCAATTCGAGCGCACGCTCATCATCGCCGACGAAGACAGCTTCGTGCACTACGTCGAGGGCTGCACGGCTCCGGTCTACAGCACGAACTCGCTGCACAGCGCAGTCGTCGAGATCATCGTGAAGAAGAACGCTCGCGTCCGCTACACGACGATCCAGAACTGGGCTCCGAACATCTACAACCTCGTCACCAAACGCGCCGTTGCCGAAGAGAACGCCACGATGGAGTGGGTCGACGGCAACATCGGCTCCAAGCTGACGATGAAATACCCGGCTGTCGTCCTGAAGGGCCGCGGAGCGAAAGGCATGGTTCTGTCCATCGCCGTCGCAGGCAAAGGCCAGCATCAGGATGCCGGCGCGAAGATGATCCACCTGGCGCCGGACACGACGTCGACGATCGTCTCCAAGTCGATCTCCAAGCACGGCGGCAAGGTTTCCTACCGGGGCCTCTGCTCCTTCGGACGCAACGCCGAGGGCGCCAAAGCCAACATCAAATGCGATACGCTCATTCTCGACAACCAGTCCACCTCCGACACGATCCCGTACAACGAGATCATGAACGACAACGTGACGCTCGAGCATGAGGCGACCGTCTCCAAAGTTTCCGAGGACCAGCTCTTCTACCTGATGAGCCGCGGCCTGACGGAAGCCGAGGCGACGCAGATGATCGTCATGGGCTTCATCGAGCCGTTCACCAAGGAGTTGCCGATGGAATACGCGGTCGAGATGAACCGTCTCATCAAGTTCGAGATGGAAGGCTCGATCGGGTAACTCGCTCCTCCTTTCATATCCAAGCCAAAAACAGCCATCCCACCCGGGACGGCTGTTTTTTTCGGGACTTATCAGTTGCTCATATCCGTTATTCCCGGTGCATGCTCGTTCGGCATATCGGGGTTGAAAGGCACCGGATAACCTTGCGGCGGAGGCGTGACCTGCAGCTCGCCGCCGTTGCGGCTTGGCGTCTGTCCGCTGAAAATCTCTCCGATGCGGGTGTCGTCGAGGCGGTAGTTGAACTGCGCGTTGTGGAAGCCCATCTCCACATACTTCCGGCATTCCGGATATTTATTGAGATCGTAGTTCGGCACCGGGAACAGCTTGCCCCAGCTGACGCCGAGGGTCTCAAGCGCCTTGGCGAACGCGTTCTGATGCGCGTTGTCCCGCACGATCAGAAATCCGAGCGTCTCCCGGAACGTCTTGTTGGAGCTCATCTCATAGATGCGGGATTTTTGAAGGACGCCGGTCGATTCCAGGACGACGTTGTTGAGCAGATCGGCGATCAGGTTCCCGTGGTTGTATACATAGCTGCCCAGCCATGGATTGCCTGCGGCATCGACCGGGAGGGAGCCTTGGGCGCCCATGATGTAATGATGCGGATTGGCATGCTTGATGGCTTCGTCCAGAGGCGCTCCATCGACGCCGGCCCGACCCGGAGTTTCCTCTCCCGCGCCGGTGAGCAGCTGGTTGATCGTCGTCTGGACGAGCTCGACATGGGCGATTTCCTCCAGGAAGACGCCGCGGATCAAGTCCCGGTACTGGGTCGCTTTTCCCCGGAAGTTGCTGCTTTGGAAAAAGTACTGCATCATCGTCCTCATCTCGCCGAACTGCCCGCCCAAAGCTTCTTGCAGAACCTTGGCAGCGGCCGGATCCGGCTTGTCGGGCACGATCATGTTGATCAGATCTTCTTTGTAGAAATACATGGGGGCCATCCTCCTCGGAAGCGTAAGATATCGACCGTTTAGTTTGATCTTTTTCCAGCTGTTTGATTCTTCTTGGCTTCTTCTCTGTGAGGGATAGCCTCTGCATGGCGACATTATTGACAAGAAGCGATGCTGCGACTCGTGAATGCGGGCATATGTCGGCTGCACCGTTGTGCAGGACAGCAAAGAGGCCGGCGCCTTCATGGCGCCGGCCTCTTTGCTTGCATGGAAGGATTCATTTGCCGAACATTTCCGCGATGCCGAGCGGATCGAAGTAGAGGCAGCAGCTTCCCAGCATGACCATCTGTCCGTATTTTTCCTGGTAATGGACGATCGATCTCCCCAGGAACTCCTCCGTAACCTCGAGATAGTCCGCAATCTCGAAGGCGTTGCGGCAGCCCGCGCGGTAGGCGTCGACAAAGTCGTCCAAAGGAATCAGCTTCTCGTAAGCCCAATTGCGGGCTCTCTTTTCCTGCTTGCGGTTGACCAGCTTGGACTGATCGGTGATGTCGCCCGCCGTCGTATGATAATGGCCCAGCTCCTCGGCGAGAATGCAGCCCTTCTCGGCTGCGGTGGGGATATTCCGGTTCAGCAGGATGGCCTGGCTGGATTTGCTCTCGATATAGAGTCCTTTGATTTTTTCCGGCAAATCGGCCTTTTCACTCAGAAAGACGGGCGTTTCCCGCAGCAGGCTTTCATATTTCGTCATGAACCCTCTCTCCTAAACCGAATGCTATTTTTTGGACAAGGCGATGCGCATCGCCAGCTTGATCTGCTCCAGCTCCTGGCTGGACAGCGGTCCTTCATGGCCGATCCGGTGAGCGGCCAGAGTCAGGATCTCATCATCGCTGAAATCGTTCTCGAGCGTCCGCAGGCCGCCTTCCGACGCTGCCCTCGGACCGGCCTCTCCTGCAGGAGCGGCTTCAAAGCGGCCTGTCGGCCTCCCAAGCAAATAATCGGACGAAACGCCGAGAATATCGGACAGCTGGTTGAGCTTGTCGCTCGGGGGAGCGCTCTTGTCCCGTTCATAGCTGGAAATATTGGCCTCCGTCATTTGCAGCCTGGCGGCAAGCTGCATTTGCGTCAGCCCTCGTTTGATCCGGTATTCCCGTATTCGTTTGCCTAATGACATGTCAGCGACCTCCGTCCTCTCATGTTTCAGCTCTTGCTCAAATATAATTTGAGTGCTATAGTAGGGATACGTTTCGCGGATAACCAGCATTTGGACGGTCTGGATGCAGTCAAGGAATGCTGTCTTCGAATGAAGAAGGACAAGGAGCTGCAAAGGATAGTGTCTCGCATCCACTCAAATTATATTTTACTTACAGCCTCGATTATAAAAGGAAAGCGCCGAAAGCACAAGCAGGCCGGTCAAAAGAGGCCATGTCTGCACCGAACTCAAATTTAGTTTGAGAAATCCAAGGGGGAATTCAGATGGAAATCGGAAAGCAAGGCGAAAGGATGCCGGCCGCCGCACTCGCCCGCAAGCCGATCGAGGAACAGGTCGGGGAGCTGGACAACAAGCAGGTCGAGAGCCTCGTCCGGGATGCGGCCAGACGATACCGATCGATCGGCGTTCAAGCGAAGGCTCTGGGCAATTACTCGATTGGCGGCGGCATGACGGTCAGCCGTCTCAACCAGGAGGATCAGCTTCAGGATTTGCACAAGCGTCTGCGCTCCATGCCTTCCTATATGTATTTGAACGCTCATGAGCAAAAGCTGGAGACGGTTGCCCACGCCTACCTGGACAAGTACCCGTCGGGCACGAAAGCTCAGCTGGCCGCCATCCCGAAAAAGGGCGCCGATCTGGAGGATGACCGGCTGCTGCGGGAGCTGAGAAGCAAAGTCGAGAAGGTGGTCGAGGCGAGAGCGGGGCGGCAGGGAGATTATGACGCGGTGCTCGAAAGAATGGCGAAGCTGCAGGCGCTGCTGGAGGAGAAGGAGCAGACGGACGAAGCGGTCCGGCTTGTGGAGGAGGAGCGGGAAGGCTTCGGCCGGCTGATTCGGCTGTATTATATGGAGCAAAGGACGGCGGACTCCGCAGCCATGTCTCTATGCGTCTCGAGGCCGACCTTCTTCCGCTGGAAGCCGCAGGCGGCCAGGATGTTTCTCCGGGTGCTGGAATGGCAGCGGGGGTGAAGGGAGCTTGAAGGAGAGGGCGTCTTGGAGTGAAAGAATTAAGGGAGCAAGGAAACTTAGGGAGCAAGGAAACGAACAGGCAAGAGAAGGTCACCCATTCCGAAACGGCGAGGGGCATGACAGGGAACAACCAAGGCAAGCTTCCGGATTTCGGAGCTTGCCTTTTTCATTGCGCTAGACAGGCGGAATGGCGGACTTGAATCGGGATGAGACGGTTTCGAGACGGGAATGAGACGGATATGAGCCTTTGAGGCGGGTTTGGACGTGCTAATATGCTAGTATCAGGAACGATGAAAAGAGGGAAGCCGTCCGGCATACAGGACGGCTTCCTTTCGTTTCTTCCAAGCCTGATGACTGATCTGGACGAAAGGAGGAATGGCCATGTCCGCTATGGGCGCGATAACCGTAGACGATCCGGAAGGCCTTCAAAAACGGTTGAAGGCTCTGGAGAAGGAGTGGCCGGCGCTGATGGACCGAATGCTGGCCGAGGAAGCCGGCAAGCTGGCCGACATGGCTGCGGAACGTACTCCGCCCTTATGGGCGGGCAGCCGCCGAGGCTGGAAAACCGGTGTCGTCAAGAGGGGCGGGGCGCAGATGAGCGTGGATGTCTACCACCCGGATCCCGCGGCTGCGAAGCTTGAATATGGGAGCCGCGATAGCGGCGTCCGGCAGCAAGGCCGCTTCATGCTGGCGCTGGCTTTGTCCCGGCTGGAAAGGGAATGGCCCGCAACGCTCGGACAAGCGCTTGATGCCGTGCTCAGCGGCGAGGGAGGAGCGGGACGAGGATGACAGCGATGAAGCAAGTGGCGCTGGCCGTTTCCCGTTCGCTGCAGGCCGAATTTCCCGGCATTCCCGTCATCAGCGCCGAGGAGCCGGGCGGCGGGCCTCCGGCCGCGGGAGCGTATTTCGAGGTGAGGCTGCTGGCAGGAAGCCGTCAGCGCCAGCTCGGAGGGCGCTGGCGGCAATCGGACACTCTGCTCGTCGCCCACCGTCCGGCCGAAGGCGCGCAGGCGGCGACGCCGGCGGATTCCCTTTACCGCCTGCTGGACCTTGTCGTCCTGCCGGACGGAACGGCTGCCAGGGGGAGCGGCATCAGCCACGAGCTGGCGGACGGCATGCTGTATGCCAAGGCCGCCTATGTTTCATTCGGCGTGGAGCAGCAAGAGCCGGGCATCATGATGCACAAATTAATGGAGGAGGTTGAGCCGATTGGCCCGACAAAACAAGGATGAGAACGGCGTGCCGGAAGAGCAGGCCGCCTACGGCAAGGAACAGCTGCTGGCAAGCGAGCTCTACTTCCCGCTGCGCGATCTGCTGACCGTGCTGCTGGAGGACGGAGCTTCTTATACGAAAGAGCAAGTAGCGGAAAAAGTGGATCAGTTCATGAAAAGGGAGGCCGTATAACATGGCAGGAGGCACATTCACAGCAATGAACAAGGTAAGGCCTGGCGTCTATATCAATTTCGCAACGAGCGGAGCTCCGGTTGTTCTCGGAGAGCGGGGAACGGTAGCGCTCGCGCTTCCGCTGTCCTGGGGAGCTCCGACCGCGCTGACGGTGCTGGATGCGGGAGAGGATACGACGGCGAAGCTCGGCTACAGTCTGGCGGCTCCGGAAATGCTGCTGGTCCGCGAGGCGTTCAAGCGCGCCAGCCGGCTGCTGCTGTACCGCCTGAACGGCGGCACGGCGGCCAAGGTGACGAGCGGCACGCTGACCGCCACAGCCAAATACGCCGGCGTCCGCGGCAACGCTCTGTCGATTGTCATTGCGGCGAGCGTGGACAAGGTCGGCCAATTCGACGTCACGACGATGCTCGAAGGCGCCACTGTGAACAAGCAGACGGTGGCGAACATCGCCGGGCTGGCGGCGACCGACTGGATCGTCTGGAGCGGGACCGGCGAGCTGGCTGCGACAGCGGGAGCGCCGCTGATCGGCGGCGCCGACGGAACGGTGACGAACCAGAACTATACGGATTTCCTCGCGGCCATCGAGCTGCAGGATTTCAATACGGTCGTGTATACGGGAACCGATGCCGTCATCAAGGGCCTCTTCGCCGCCTTCGTCCGCCGCATGCGAGAGGATGAAGGACGCAAGATCCAGACTGTGCTGGAAAATTACACGACAGCCAATGACGAAGGCGTCATCAGCGTCAAAAACGGCGTCAAGCTGGACAACGGAACCGTACTCAGCGCCGGCCAGACCGCGGTGTGGGCAGCAGCCGCTACGGCTGCGGCAGCGGCGAATGAATCGCTGACCTATTCCCGCTACGAGGGAGCGGTCGATGCGTCGCCGCGCCTGACGAGCTCGGCGACGACCGCCGCCCTGCAAGGCGGCGAATTCCTGTTCACGGCACGCGGCGGCGGCGTCGTGGTGGAGCAGGACATCAACTCCTACCGGACGCCGACGGCGCAGAAGGGCAAGGTGTTCGGCAAAAATGCGGCTTTGCGCGTGCTGGACGGGCTGGCCAACGATTTCAAGAACACGTTCGAGAGCTTCTATATCGGGAAAATGGCCAACAACGACAACGGCCGCTCCCTCTTCCGCAAGGACTGCGTGAAGCTGATGGAGCAGTATCAGTCCATCGGCGCCATCCAGAACTTCGATTCCGCCCAGGATATCGGCGTGTCGCAGGGAGCGGAGCCGGATACGGTCGTCGTGAACGCATCCGTCCAGCCGGTCGACTCGATCGAAAAAATCTACATGAAAGTACAGGTGAAGTAAAATGACGACTTCTTTTCTGAGAGCCGGGGATACTCTTTCCGGATATTCGGGTACGGCATTCGCCACGATCGACGGACAGAACGTCGAAATGTTCTTTGTCAAAAACCTCCGTGCCACGGCGAAGAAAAACAAGGCCGACATCAAGACGCTCGGCAACCGCAACACGCAGAAAAAAGCGACCGGCTGGGAGGGCACCGGGACGATGACGATCTATTACGTCACTTCCCGATTCCGCGAGATGATGGAGAAATATATCCACAAGGGTATCGACACGTACTTCGACATCACCATCACGAACGAGGACCCGGCATCCACCATCGGCAAGCAGGTCGTCTCCCTGATCGGCGTCAATCTCGACGAGATCGTCATGGCCGCCCTCGATGTGGAGTCCGACGCGCTGGACGAGGAAGTGCCGTTCACATTCCATAACGTTCTGATCACCGACACGTTCACCGACCCGATCCCGGGCTAATCCAAAGGAGGAAGCATTCATGAGCATGAAACTGTTTTTTGCCGACAGCGCCGTCAAGGCGGAGCCGCAGGATGTCGTCGTTTCGGACCGTTATCTCGATGCCTCCGGGCGTCCGGTCGCCTGGAAGCTGCGCGCGATCTCCGAAGAGCTGAATGAAGAGATCCGCAGCGCCTCGACCAAGCGGACAAAAGGAAAAGGGAGCTCGGGCGTGCCCGAGCTCGACTACAACGCCTACCTCGGCCGGATGGTCGCCGCTTGCGTCGTCTACCCCGACCTGAACGACGCCGAGCTGCAGCAATCCTACGGCGTCCGGGGGGCTTCGTCCGTCGTGCGCAAAATGCTGCTCGCGGGCGAGTTCGCCAACCTGGCGGCCAAGGTGCAGGAAATCAACGGCTTCGACCGCGATGTCAGCGAGATTTCCGATGAAGTAAAAAACTGATCGACGAGGGCGATGCGGAGTGGAATTACGCCTACTTCGCCCTCAATGAATACAAGCTGATGCCTTGGGAATTCGCCGCGCTGACCGCGCGGCAAAAAGGGGCGCTGATCGGGATGGTGCGGGCGCGTCTGGAAGCCGAGAAGAGATCGCGGCTCCAGTCGTCCGCCGGTTCCCGCAGACGTTAGCAGCAAGGAAAGGAGGAATGAAATGGCGACTTTACAGGCGACATTGGTGCTGTACGACCGGTTCTCCGCCACCCTGAAGCAGGTGAACAAAACGCTGGAGCAGACGATCAAGCTGACCGACAAGCTGCAGGCCAAGCTGGGAAAAACGCTGGATGTGCGGATCCGGACCGATTCGGCCTCGCGGCAGCTGAATTCGATGCAGAAGCGGATCATGGCGATGAATAAAAGCAACCTCGTTCTGAACGGAGTCCGAATCCGAATCGACGGGGCTGCGCTGCGTTCCCAAATTCAAGCCGTGCTGGATTCGGGGCCGTTCAAGATCAAGCTGGCGGCCGATGTATCCAGCCCGGGCGGCGGGGCGTCTTCGGGGAGCGGTATAGGCTCCGCGCTCAAGGGGGTCTGGTCCGGGCTCAAGGGAGCGTTCGATAAAATCGCTCCGATCTTCAAGGAATCGGTCGGCGGGGCTATGGAGCGCAAACGGCAAATCGATGCTTATTCGGCCCGTGCCGGAAGCGATACCGGCGGCCAGGTCATTTTCGATGCCGTCAATAAGCAGGCCTTGAAGGCCAATTACGATCCGGCCGAAGCCCATAAATCGGCGATGTCGATGATCGGAACGACAACCGATCCGGCGATGCTGACGGCGCTCAACGGCATCGCCATGAGAATGCAGAAGCTGAACCCGTCCAAAAATCTGGAGTCGGCTACCGGCTCGCTCAAAGGGTTGATGAACGGCGATTCCAAGGCTTTTCTGGAAGGCTCGGGCATCAGCCAGAACAAACTGGACGACAGCGGCGCCATGAAAAAGGCGGCGGAAGGGGATCTGACCGGCTTTCTCGCTTCGATGGACAGCTTGCTGAGCAAGCAAGGGATGAGCCAGGAAAGCTTTGAGAAGGTGACGAACACTCCGGCTGCCCAAGTGGAAGGCTTCAAGCAGCACATCAATGACGGCAAGGCGCAAGCCGGCATGCCGGCTCTCGAGGCTCTCATGCCTACGCTCGACAAGCTGAGCGAGGCTTTCAACGCCGGCAAGTTCGATCCGTTCTTCGAGGCGCTTTCAGCCGGTCTGTGGGTGGTGGCGGAGCTGCTCAGCCTTGCGGCGGATGCGGCCTTTTTCCTGATGGATGTGTTCGCGAACAACGGCGATGCCGTCATTGCCATTCTCGCCGGTCTGGGGGCAGTCGTTATTCCGCTGATGATCGGCCAATTATGGGCGATGCTGCCGGCCTTGTGGGCGATGGTCGCTCCGGTGCTGTCGACGGCGGCAGCCTGGCTGGCGATGAACTGGCCAATCCTGCTGATCATAGCTGTCATCGGCGGGCTCGTGTACCTCATGCTGAGCATGGGGGCGACGGTGGGAGAAATCATCGGAGGCGTCATCGGAGCCTTCTATATGCTGGGCGGAGCCATTTACAACATCATCGCGGTTTGTTGGAATCTCTTTGCCAGCTTCGCCGATTTCATCATCAATCTGTTCGTCGACCCGGTATTTACGGTCCAGAAGCTGTTCTATGATCTGGCCGCCTTCTTCGGCAATGCCATGTACCAGATGCTTTACGGCGCCGAAACTTTTGCCGGAGGCTTCATGAAGGTCATTCTGGAAGGAATCAACGTTGTTCTGGATGGATTCAACGGGCTTCTCGGCCTGTACAACAAGCTTACCGGCTCCGACATCAAGCCGGTGGATCCGTTCAAAACGGATAATATCCATGCGATCAGCGACAAATACAAGGATATGATGGGCAAGTACCTGAAGGAGCCGGAAGGGAAAAGCAAAAAACACCTCCCAAGAATGGATATGGCGAATCTGCAGGACCTCAACAAAAAAGGGATGGATACGGGGATAAACCTGACGGGCAAAGTCGCTAAATTTGCCGGCAGCTTCGACTTTTCGGCCGGTCCCAAGGATGCAGACAAATACAAAGGCGCAACCAACTTCCCTCCGCAGGACAAAAACGGCGCCCAAGCCAAAACGGAAGCGCTGACCGGCTTCGGGGCTGCCGGCAAGGGCGGCATCGGCACCATCGACAAGGTCGGCGAAGTCGGCAGCGTCAAGGATGAGGTGAACATCGGCAGCGAGGATCTCAAGGTCATGCGCGACATGGCCGAGATCAAGGCGCTCCAGAACTTCGTCACCTTGACGCCGACCGTTCAGGTCACGACCGGCCCTGTCATGAAGGAGATGGATGTCGATCAGATCATCGGCAAAATCGACGCCTACATGGTGCAGGAGCTGAGCGCCTCGGCGCAGGGAAGCTTTGGCGTTTAAGCCCGCTTGGCCGTGGAATAAGAGAAAGACGGCATAAAGTCGCAAAGGAGGTTGGGAGTGAGCATTCCATCGGTAAAAACAGCGGAAGATCCCGGAGTCAGCGAGAAAGTCATACCGGTTCTGCTTCCCTACACGATCTGGCTCAGCTGGGACAATGGCAAGGAGGGATTTCCGCTTCCGGTCATGCCGGAAAAGATCAGCATCAGCCGCGGCGGCAGGTCGAGCGACTTTCAAGTGCTCGGGATCGGGAGCGTTTCGGTGCCGGAGAGTCCCGAGCTCGCCGAAATCAGCTTCGAGAGCTTTTTTCCGCAGCAGGATACCTACCCGTTCATTCACCCTTACTATTCGAAAAAGGAAAAGGAAGTGATGAAGGACGAGGTCATCATCAAGCAATACTTCGAGCTTCTGCCGCCAAGCTCCTACGTCCAATCCATGAATAAATGGATGGCCAGCGGGTATCCGATCCGGGTCATCTACATCGGCGCCAATGCGAACAAAGGCAATATCGTCAATCTGCCGATGACGATCGAATCGTTCGAGCGTTACGAGGAGGCGGGCTCGGTGGGAGATGTGTTCTACTCCCTGAAGCTCAAGGAATATGCCTTCTTCTCTCCTCGCAAAGTTAAGGCGGTCCAGAAAAACGGGCAGACGGCGCTGCGCAAGGAGGCTTCCGCCCGCTCGGATGAAAGAATCCCGGCGCAGAAGTACGTCCTGCGTGCCGGCGATACGCTGATCGGAGTGGCCAAGTCGCAGCTGGGCGATTCCGGCCGCTGGCGTGAAATCCAAAAGCTCAACGGCATTAAGGATTCCGAGCTGAATCGGCTGCAGACCGGACGCACGCTGCAGCTGCCGCCGAAAAAGAGGTGAGGGCGCTGTACGAAGTGTTGATCGACAATCTGGACGGCACGTTATGGAACGTGACGGAATCCATCTCCCAAATGACCTGGAAGACAAGCCGGATCGGCAAGCCTTCCTCTTTGGAAGCGACTCTCGTTTATGCGAAAGGAATGGATAGAGGCGGCTTCAAGGCCGAAAACGGGAATCCCATCCAAGTCAAGCTGGACGGCAAAGGCTTTTTTCTGGGGCGGATCTTCTCGGTGGACGACAGCGAGGAAGCCTCGATTGAACTGCTCGCCTATGATCAGCTGCGCTATCTGAGCGAGAGCGACACGTATATCCGCAAAAACATTCGGGCGGACGAGGTCATCCTCGACCAATGCAAGGCGATCGGACTGACGGTCGGCAAGCTGGCGAACACGGTCCACCGCATTCCGAAGGTTTCCGAGGATGGGCAGAAGCGCATCGACATCGTCAGCCGGGCTCTGGATTCGACGTTGATGGCCAGCGGAGACCTGTATGTGCTTTATGATGATTTCGGCAAGGTGACGCTGACTCATGTGCGCGATATGGCGGCGGATGTCGTGCTTGGAGACGAGAGCCTCGTATACGGCTACAAGCGCAAGAAAAGCATCGAGGACGATACGTTCAACTTCATCAAGCTGGCCCGGGACAATAAAGACGGCGTCCGGCAGGAGTTCGTGGAGCCGGATAAAGTCTCCATGAGCAGATGGGGCAAGCTGCAATATTATCAAAAGGTCGACGAGAAATTGAACGAGCAGCAGATCAGGGAGATGGCGAAGCGGCTCCTCGCCGTGAAGAACCGGGAGCAGCAGAAGTTCTCGCTCGAAGCGCTCGGCTATCCGGGACTCCGGGCAGGCATGAAGGTCCAGGTCACGGTGGACAAGCTGGGGCTGAGCCGGTTTTTCCTGATCGAGGAATGCACCCACAAGCTCGATGGGAACAAGCATACGATGTCATTGGAAATGAAGGTGGTTGCCGATGGGCCTGAATGATTCCGTCAAAGCCATTGCCGAGGGCTGCGTCAACGCCATGAAGCTGGCCGACGTCATGCCGGGAGTCGTCATGTCGGCTGAGCCGCTGGTCGTCCGCGCCGATCAGCGGCTGAATCTCGATGACGATTTCCTGATTGTGCCGGAGCATCTGACCGAGCAGAAGATCATGGTCGGAGGATCGGAGATTCTGCTGCGCAAAGGTCTCGAAGACGGGGATCGGGTCGTGCTGATCCGGCAGCAGGGAGCTTTGAATTTCTACGTGGCAGGGAGGCTGGCGCCATGATGAAGGTGGAAGGCGCCTCGCTCGGAGCCGCCATCGACGAAGAGCTTCAGACGAGCCGCACTTATCGGCTGGATCTGGACAACGGGCGCATCGCCGGGAGGATCGATTCCCTGGATGCGATGGAGCAGGCCGTGTACAAGATTTTGGACACGGACCGGTTTGCTCATTTCATTTATTCGGATAATTACGGGATGGAGAGACAGCTGGGACAGAGGATCGTGCATGATCTGGAACGCCTCGTGACCGAAGCGCTGCTGGCGGACGACCGCATTACGGGGGTCGAGGAGTTCCGCATGGAAGCGTCCGGGGACGAGGCGCATGTTTCATTCCGGGTACGGTCCGTGTTCGGGAGCCTATCCGTCTCTTATGGGAGGAAGCCGGAATGAAGCTGTACGAAGACCGCAATTTCGAGACGATTCTGGAGGAAATGCTGGCCTTGGCGCCGGATGAGCTGGACAAGAGGGAGGGCAGCATCCTCTTTGACGCGCTGGCTCCGGCCGCGCGCAAGCTGGCGGAGGCTTATGCCGAGATGGGCCGGCAGAACCTGCTCGGCTATGCGCATACATCCAGCGGAGAAGAGCTGCGGGCAAGGGGGGCGGACTTCGGCGTCGATCCGCTGCCTGCGGAGTCCGCCGTGCGAGAGGGAGTATTCGCGGATGGTGCCGGAGCTCCGCTTGATGTGGCTGCAGGCAGCCTGTTCGGAGCCGGCGGCCTGCTGTTCCGCGTGCGGGGGCGGCTTGGACCGGGACGATGGGAGCTTGTATGCGAGAGCGCAGGGGAACAAGGCAATCTTCCGGCCGGTCCGCTGCTGCCGCTGGAATATGTGGACGGACTTGCTTCCGCCTCCCTTGGCGGAGTGCTGAAGCCGGGCAAGGACGAGGAGGATGACGAAGCGTTCCGTGAACGCTTTTTTGCGCATGTCCGCACGCCGCCGACGAGCGGCAACCGCGCGGCCTATCGCAGCTGGGCGCTGGAGACGGCTGGAGTCGGGGATGCCTATGTGGTGCCGGCGTGGAAGGGTCCGAATACCGTGAAGGTTCTGCTGCTGGACAAAAATAAGGTTCCCGCTTCACCCGATATCGTGAAGGCGGTCAAAAGCTACATCGATCCTGTCACCGGGCTGGGCGAGGGTATGGGCGAGGGAGCCGCTCCGGCCGGCGCGGTCGTGACGGTGGAGGCGGCTCCCCTCGTAAATGTGGAGATCGCGGCAACGGTTGCCCGGACAGGCACCAGGTCCCTGGCCCAAATCCAGGCGGAATTCACGGAGGCCGTCCGCTCCCATCTGGCGGATATCGCCTATGGCGATGATCGCAGCGTCAAGTTCGCGCGGATCGGAACGCTGCTGTTCGACACTCCGGGCGTCCAGGATTACTCCTCCTTGACGCTGAATTCCGGCAGCGTCAATGTAGCGGTTCCGGCCGGATCCGTGGCAGCGGTTAAGGCGGTGACGCTGCGTGAATGACGGCAGCGTCGCAATGGAGGAGAGGATCGGGCTATCTGACGCGACGTCCGAGCTGATGGCGGAATGGCCGGAGTATTATCAGGATGTGGGGGAGATGCAGGCTCTCGCGGCTGCCGAGGGGAGCCAGCTGGACCGGCTGCGCGCCGAGCTGGCGGAGCAGCTGCAGCAGCGCTTCGCCTCGACCGCAACCTGGGGGCTGGAGGATTGGGAGCGGGAGCTGGGCATAACCGCGCAATCGGTCATGCCGCTGGAGCAGCGCAGGGCCGTTGTGCGGTCCAAGATCCGCGGCTTCGGCAAGTTCAGCGGGCAGCTGCTCAAGTCGGTCGCCCAAGCGTACGAGAACGGACAGATCGAGGTCGGCTACGATCCGGCGGTCAGCACCTTCACGATCCGCTTCGTCAGCACGCTGGGGCTGCCGCCCAACCTGGCGGATCTCAAGGCGGCGGTCGGCGATGTTCTGCCGGCTCATTTGCTGGTGAAGTATGTTTTTCGGTATTTATTGGTGAGAGAGGTACAAGGGCTCAAGCTTCAGAATCTGGAGCTTAGGAAGCTTTCTGATTTTGCACCTTTTCTGGAGGAAAAGGGGAAATGAATGCTGCTGGTATGAAACGAGATGATGATGCGGCTTTGAATGGCGGCAGGTATCGATTCGTCAAGATGCGACAGGGATCTGGTAACTCAGGGTGTTCGAGCCACAGTAAGGAAGCGCTAATTTTCATCGTTCTTAAAAGTAGGTAGGAAAGGAATGAGGGCATGCCTGGTCAAACACCGAATTTGAATCTCTACAAGAAGAATCCGCTGACTGACGGCGAGGATACTTTCAACATCGAGACGATGCTCAATAATAACTGGGATAAGCTCGATGCGGCAGTGGGGGGAAAGGTTGATAAAGCGGCGGGTAAAGGGCTTTCTACGAATGACTATACGACTGAAGAAAAGTCGAAGCTGGACAGTCACATTATCGCTGTTGGGGCTGGCATTCACGGGGCTACAGCAGTTGCTGGTCCAAATACCATCGTTAATCGGGATGGGGCAGGTCGTACACAATTCGGTGACCCCATTGTGAATGCCGATGCTGCTACTAAAGGTTACGTCGATGGAATTGAAAACGGACTACCTATAAAGGATTCCGTGCGACTAGCGACAACGTTGAATATTACACTTTCCGGTGCCCAAACCATTGATGGCATCGTTACCGCATCTGGCGACCGAGTACTAGTCAAAGATCAAGCGACAGGAAGCCAGAATGGAATCTACGTCGTGATTACGGCTGGTGCCTGGCTACGGACGGCGGACTTTGATTCCTCTTTAGATATTGTTAATGGCGCTCTAGTTTTCATCAAAGAGGGAGCGGCAAACGGCTCGCAGTGGTGGACATTAATAAACGCAAGTGCCCCCACATTGGGAACGACGGCGCTGTCTTTTGGCCGAATAAAGGCAGGTGATGCTGCCACTGTAAATGGCAGAAGCTTTGACCAGGACGTTCGAATGACATCCAGCCCTAGCTTTACATCGTTGGTTCTAAACCGTGCTGCGACGAATACCAATGCACTTAAAGTGACTTCCAGTAGTAATGGCTGGGGATCCGGCATCATCTTCGAGAACACGGCCTCGAACGGGAAAACGTATGGAATATACTCCGGTTCCGAAGGGGATTTTCATATTGGATCGACAACCTCAGATAGCATAACGATTAAAGCAGACAAATCCGCACTGTTCTCCAGTCCCATCGTAGCTAACAGCGGTTTGACATTGCAAAATGGAACTATTGATACTCCTGATATAAATTTTAACGATACGGTGAACAAAACCCAAGTTTGGATGGACTTATATAACGAGGAATTGAGGACATACGCGTCCTATCGTAACGGTGGGACGATTTTCCCATTTCAGTTCAAGTTAGCAACACAGGAGTCTTGGTTTTTTGGTATACGAGTTGTTAGAGCGTTAACAGGGGCCTCGGTAATATCCAGCGGTGAAGGAACTTTAGATACAGGTACTGGAGGAAACCAGAATAACGTATGGGTCAACTTCCCGATATACTATGCATCTGGGACTAGACCGCTAGTATATGCGGTTTATGGGGGGGGCGTACCTGCAGGGTCTGGCTATATAAACGTGTGGGTTGACCAATCATCGGTAACCAACACAGGTTTTCATATATCGGCTGCTTCTTACCTTGGCGGAACCTTGAAGTTTAAATGGTTCGCTGTCGGATAAAAAAGAAAGGAGGATTGGACGCATGAAATATTGGTTTTTGTATTCACTTACAGATGGGGAAATTACACAGAACTATTGCGGTGATGCCGACGAGTGGACAAACATTCCAAATGGTTGCGGAGTTATCGGGCCATTAAATGATGATGAATTGGTTGAGGACGCATTTATGAATCCGCTCTATTATCAGGTAACGAACGCTACTTTAACTAAGAGGAGCAATTATGACGAATTGCGTGCAGCGTATGAGCGAAACATGCGGGTGCCACCCAGCACCGAAAAACAGTTGTGGGCTGTAAAAGCTCGAAATGAAAAACTGCAAGCCGATTTGGATAAGATCATATCTGACAACGCAGATATGACCACCCTGCTGTTGGAGCTATACGAAACTGTTTATCTTAATCAAAATTGATTGAAGGATGGTGAGCATGAGTGGCAGATATTTCAGCAATTACTCGGCAATATGCAAAGGCAGTCTTTCTGAATCAGTCTCGGACACTGAGCAGCGTACCAGTTTCGCAGAGAGAAGGAACAATTAAATACGCTGCAGGATCTTACTTTTTGGATGAAATAAAAAATGCTTTGGATGCTGGGACTATCATGCAGGAGGTATATGATGAGGTTTTGATGCTTAACCCGGACATTCTCAATCGCCCGGTTTTAGCCGAACTATTTGAATTAGGGTGAGCTTGTTTACACAGATTAATCGAGAGCAACCCGTTGAAATCACAGGAGCAGAGAGCGCCGCTTAGGCGCTCTTTTTGCTGAAAGGAGAATACTCATAGACATTCCAGCCGCGCAGCTGCAGTCGATCTCCTCTCAGGTCATAAAACTGGAGACTCTCCAGGAAGTAAACACGAAAGCCCTCACGGATATGGCTGGCAGCGTCAGCCGACTCGTGGAGCGATTGGAAAAGTCGGATGACATGGCCCGCGAGGCGGGCCAGCGAGCCCGGGCCGCGCATCATCGGATCGACGAGCTGCGCGGGCAGCTCGAAGCGATGAAGCAAGGGCAGCGCTGGATCATCACGACGTCATTTGGACTCATTGGACTGGCCGCGACGCTGCTCGGACTGGTCCTTAAATTCATCGAAGGGAGCTGAGAGGATGGACTGGACGCTCGCAAGCCAATGGATCTCGCCGAAGCTTGGAGGGGTGCTTCTCCTCTGCTGGATTTCCGGCTACATCCTCAAGCGCACGCCTAAAATTCCAGGCTGGAGCATCATCTACGCCGTTACCGTCGTCGGAGTCGCCATGGCTGGCGCTTCGCTGGGCTGGAGCCCGAACACGGCCGTGCAAGGCGTCTTATGCGCGGCCGTTGCCGTGTACGGCAACCAGATGTACCGGCAGACGGCGGAGGCCGTCGCCGGCAGTGAGGATTCCCATGGACGATACTAGCTATCCGATCGAACGCCGCTACATCGCGGTTCGTTCCAACACAAGGCCAGGCGCCCGGCTCATCACCGGCTGCCCGGCTTTTTTAGTTGCGCATGATACCGGCAATCCCGGCGCGGGCGCCGATGCGCATTTTCGTTACTTCGATACTTTGAGGGACCGAACGGCATCCGCGCATGTCTTCATCGACGACAGACGGATTCTGGAAATCATCCCGGCGGGGACGGGCGAACAGGCGGCCGAAAAAGCATGGCATGTCATACGGAACGTGACTACGGACAATGAAAGATTCGGGTATGACGCTAACGACGCCGCGCTCGGAGTCGAGCTCTGCTACGGAGGAGGAATCGGCTTCGAGGCCGCGTACGGCCGCTATGTCTGGTATCTGGCCTTCTGCTGCCGCAAGTGGGGACTGAATCCGTCTTCTCATATCGTAACTCACCGTCAGCTGGATCCGATGCGGAAGCAGGATTGCGAGCAATCGCTGGCTTGGGGCGGAAAGTCGTTCGCAGAGCTCATAGCCGATGTGCGAAAAGTCCTGGCGGCATCCAGCCCCTCCCTGCCGGAGCAGCCGGCATCCATGCATCCATCCAAACCGCAACCGTTGCCGCAACCGCAACCGCAGCCTAAGCTGCCGCAGGAAATGTGCTCCTTCCTCATCGTGTCTTATATCCAGCCTGCCCGTCATTCCATGCTCGTCGCGGGGGATGAAGCGGCAGCCAGCCATTACGAGCGGCTGGCCGCCAATGTGCGAGGGGCAGCAGCCGGGCAGTCTCTCCCGAAAAGCAACTGCCAGGAAATCGTCTACAACTGGCTGTCGCCGGCTTGGCACAGGGCCAAGGCCGAAGGCCGCGATCCTGCCAAGTATCATGTCATGGCGGAGGCTTTGCGGGCCTGCGCCGGAATTCCGTCTCTTTGACCCCTTTGGGACCAGCTTCCCGAATACGGCTTCTTGCCTGATATTTACAACCGAGCTCCGCAGCTTGCATAATGGAAGCGGACATGACAACTTCGACCGGTTCCATAATCGCCTGTTGCGGCTTGCGGCAGCCGGCGCTCATGTCCGCTTTGAAGGGAGGCCGCTTTCAAATGAAATACATTGAATTCGGATTCGGAAACAGCTGGCTTGTCCGGACGGAAACCGAGCTTGCGGACGGTACGGAACACGAGCAAAGGGGCGTTCTCGGACCTCTGAAGCCGCGCTCCGCCTACATTCGCATCTGGATCCGGAGGACGGTATTCATCCTGGACACCCGGGAAGGCTTCAAGCGGATCCGGAAAGGCAGAAAGGCCTTCAAGGCCATCTTCGGAATCAGCAGCTTGTGACGAAGACAACGAGCAGCTCATCCCGAGCTTGCCCATCTAGCCAAAAGACCGCCGCCGGGACATCCGGAGGCGGTCTTTTTTACATATAAACCTGGGTAATCTCATACTCGCGTTCGAGCGTCAGGTCGATGAACTCTTCCTCCATCTGAACGAGAGGGCGGAAGAATTCCGTTGGATGAGTCATGACGATGATGCCGGATTGCCCGGAGTCGAGGTCGACCCGCTTGCCGATGAAGTTAGGAATCATATGCCGGATGAACGTATGGGTCGTCATCGGGTCGAGCTCATGGAAGCTCATCCGGTACAGCTCCCGAAGCACATAGAGCAAGTCGCGCTTTTCCTGGTAGACGCGGGATGAGATCATGGCGCTGTACACATCCGCGACGGCCACGATCTTGGCGATCGGGGAGATGTCTTCGTTGCTGATCCCATGGGGATAGCCGCTCCCGTTCATGCGTTCGTGATGCTGCAGGGCAGCCGTGGAGAGGTAGGGGTCTTCGTAGGAATTAAGGATGATTTCTTCTCCGTACAGGGTATGGCGCTTGATTTCCTTGTATTCTTCCGGGGTCAGCTTTCCGGGCTTGTTCAGGATGCTCTTGGGAATCCTGCATTTGCCGATGTCATGGAGGAAGCCGGCCTTGCCGATGCGCAGCGATTCCTGCTCTTCGTACCCCATCCAGGAGGAGAGGTAGTAGGACAGCATGCCGACCTGCACCGAGTGCTGGTACGTATAGTCATCGGTCGTATTCAGCAGGAGCAGCATGGAGACGACATCGCGTTCCATCTGAAAGCCGGACATGAGCGGCTGAAACGTGCGCTCGACGTCCTCTTCCGTTACTTTTCCATCCTCCGCGGCCTGGCGGAACAAATCCTCGCATCCGGAAATAGCGCTCTCATAAAGCGGCTTCATGGCCGGCAGCCATTTGGGCGACAAACCGGACTCAATCGTCCTGTGTCCGAATCCGGCAGCCTCTGCCGCCGGCGGCTCCGCCAAATCCACGTAATCGATTCCGTGCTGCAACAGCTTGCTGATTTCGTATGACCGCAGCATCGTGCCGCTGGACATGACGTTCAGTCCGAACTGGTTGAAGGCGTCGCTGCTGAGCCGATCGCCTTCCTTGATTTCCGATACATGCACCCTCATGCTGCACCTCGACAGTGTTTATATTCTGCTGCCCACCCTTATCTAAATAATCCTAAATACAGGAAGCATAGGGCGAAAGTTGATTCTAATCACCTAATATATCGGTATAAAGGCCCTTTGCTTTAATAGGGTCATGAGTACCTTGGACTAATGCTCTTCCATCCGGGAAAATAATGGCCGTCAATCCACTCTCGGACCGGTAGCGGAGCGAATAGGGACCGAGCTCCGCGCGGCCGCTCGATGCCAGCCGCGAAGCGAGCTGCGGGAGATCGAGCTCCAGCACGCGCGAAGGCGTGACCTGCACGGAAGAGGCTCCGCACAGGACGGCGGACGACTCCTGCCGCACCTCTTCCAGGAAGTCGAACTGCCTTTTGGAACAGCAGGGACAATCGGCTTTCCTGGCGCTGCCCGCCGATACCTGCATCCAGGAGTTGCGCCATACATCCAGCTGGAGCAGCGATCCGCCCAGCGCTTCCCGGTTCCCCGTCAGCCATTTGATGGCTTCCATCGCCTGCAGGGAACCGACGATGTCGACAAGCGGGGAGAGCACTCCGGCCGTCTCGCAGGTGTCGGCAGTCCCGCCCGCGGGCGGAGAGGGGAACAGGCAGCGGTAGCAAGGCGTCTCTCCGGGAATGACGGTCAGCGTCATTCCGCTTGCGGCTACGGCTCCGCCATACACCCACGGAATGCCGTGTTTGACGGCATAGTCGTTGATGAGATAGCGGGTCGAGAAGTTGTCGGTGCCGTCCACGATGATATCCGCTCCGGCCAGCAGGCTCGGCGCGTTGGCCGAGGTCAGATCGGCGATTTCGGCAAGGACGCGGACCGAGCTGTTGGCTTCCCGCAGACGCACGGCCGCAGCCGCCGCCTTGGGCGTGCCGAGCGCCGCGTCCCGCTCGGAGTAGAGCATCTGCCGCTGCAGGTTGCTCCATTCCACGATATCCCGGTCGATCAGCACGACTTCCCCGACTCCGCTGCGGACCAGATGGGAGGCGATGACGCAGCCGAGAGCGCCCATTCCCGCGACGGCTGCCCGCGAGGAGGCGAGAGAATTCTGGCCTGTCTCTCCGACAGGAGCAAAACGGATCTGGCGCGCATAGCGGGTGGAGGAAGGGGGGAGCTGTCCGGCGTCGATGGCTTCGTCTGCAGCGGCTTCGTCCATGACTATCCCTCCACGGGCGATGACGGAATGCCGGCGAGTGGATCCCAAGGACCCTGCTGAGGTCCCTTCCATTCCGATCCGTCTTCCCAAATCTCTTTTTTCCAGATCGGCACGATCTGCTTGAGCCGTTCGATGGCGTAGCGGCTCGCCTCATAGCCTCCGTCCCGATGCGGCGAGGAGACGGCGATGACGACGCTGGCCTCGCCGACGGCGACGGGACCGATGCGGTGGTGGATGGCGCTGACGGTGCCGGGCCATCGTTCGGCCAGCTCCGCGCCGATCTGCTCCAGCATCCGCAGCGCCATCGGCTCATAGGCTTCATACTCCAGCAGGACGGTCCGTTTGCCATGCGTCCACTCCCGCGTCGTGCCGATGAACACGAGGGCGGCTCCGTGATCGGGGTGAAGGACGAGGGAGGAGACCCGGCCCGCGTCGAGCGGCGCCGAGGTGATGACGTATGGCTTGGCGGAGCTGCCGTTCTCCTGGCCGGCGGGCTTGTCTTCCCCGCCGGAGACGGGAGGAAGCAGGGCGAGCCGGTCGCCGCAGCCCACGATCTGCCCGTCTGCGGCGTATGCCTCGTTGCAGGCGACAAAGCTGACGCCGATGAGGCCCGCATGAGCCGGATAAGCGGCGGCGACGGCGGCTTTGAGGCTGCCTGCGGCCATGCTGTCCCCAGGCAGCTCAAGCGTGATTTCCGGCATGCCGATTCTCTCCGGCAGCCCGGCGAATAAAGCGATTTTCCATGGATATTTCATGGAGCTGATCTCACCTGTCTTTAGCGGCTAGTTTGCTTCCAGCATATCATATGTCCTGCAAAAATGTTAAACTGATAGAACAATCAGGAGGGGGAGAGCGAGATGCTGAGCGATGTATTCGGCCGGATCCACGACTATTTGCGCATATCGGTCACGGACCGCTGCAACCTGCGCTGCCTCTACTGCATGCCTGAAGAAGGCATGCCGTTCGCAGACTCCGACACGCTGCTGAGCTACGACCATATCGTCGAGGTCGTCCAGTCGGCGGCGGCCCTCGGCTTCCGCAAGCTGCGCATCACCGGAGGAGAGCCGCTCGTGCGTCCGGGTCTGGACGGCCTCATCCGCAGTCTCAAGGCCATCGAGGGCATCGAGGAGATTTCCATGACGACCAACGGGATGCTGCTCTCCAGACATGCGGAGGTGCTCCGCGATGCGGGCCTGGACCGCGTCAACATCAGCCTGGACACGCTGGATCCGGCGCGCTTCCGGTTCATCGCCAGGCGCGGCGGGCTGGAGCAGGTCATGGCGGGCATCGAGGCGGCCGCGCGGGCAGGACTGGGCCCGATCAAGCTCAACTGCGTCCTGCTCAAGGGCATCAACGAGGATGAGATCCGATCGTTCCTGCAGATGTCGATTGACCATCCCCTGCATGTCCGCTTCATTGAATACATGCCGATCGGCCATGACGACGAGCAGTGGAGAAACGCTTATCTTCCTCTTGGCCGAGTCATGGAGGAAGCGGGCGGGCTCGGCATTCCCTATGCGCCGGTGTCGCGGCTTGCCGGCAACGGTCCTTCGGACAATTGGGCGTTCTCGGGAGCTTCCGGCTCGTTCGGGCTGATCCATCCCGTCAGCGACCGCTTCTGCGCCGCCTGCAACAGGCTCCGCCTGACTGCTGACGGAAGCCTGCAGCCTTGCCTGTACTGGGTGGATGAGCTGAACGTCAAGCAGGCGCTGGGGGATCCGGCTGCCATGCGCGAGCTGTTCCGCCGCGCGGCCCGGCTCAAGCCGGAGAACCACGAGATGGCGGCCAAGCTGCATGGAGAAATGCTGAGCCATACCCCTACTGCCCGGCGGATGTCCCAGATCGGCGGCTGAAGGGCTCCGGACCCAACATCGGCGGCTGTTCGAAGACGCCATTCATCGATCATAACCTGGAGCTCAGCGGGAGGATGTCCATGGATGAGAGAATCATAGATCGGGAGCCGCTCGTCGTGCTGCTCCACACCAACGATATCCACAGCCGTCTGGAAGAGGCGGCCCGAATATCGGATTATATCGCGGATACCCGGCGGATATGGGGGGCGGATCGGGTCATGGCCGTCGACATCGGCGACCATCTCGACCGGATGAGGCCGGAGACGGAAGGAAGCGGAGGCAGCGTCAATATCGAGCTCCTCAACGCCGCCGGCTATGAAGCCGGCGTGCCGGGCAACAACGAAGGGCTGACGTACACCAAGGAAGAGCTGGAGCGGCTGTACGGCTGCGAAGCGAGATTCCCGGTGCTCTGCTGCAATCTGGAGGACGCCGATGCCGGCGGCCTTCCGGAATGGCTGCTGCCCTCCCTGGTCATCCCTAAAAACGGTCTGGCCGTCGGACTGATCGGTGCTACGGCGCCCTATCCGAACTTCTACGGCCTGCTCGGATGGACGGTCAAGGAGCCGGTCGAAGCGATCCGGAAGCAGGCGGAGCAGCTGCGTCCAACGGTCGATGTCCTGGTCGTGCTGTCCCATCTTGGCCTTCCGGTAGACCGCAGGCTGGCGGAAGAGATTCCCGGCATCGACCTCATTCTGGGCGGCCACACCCATCATCAGCTGGACGAGCCGATGGCAGTCGGGACGACCCTGCTGTGCGGAACCGGGAAATTCGGCGAGCATGTGGGCAGGATCGAGATCGGAAGGGATGCGGCGAGCGGCCGGCTGACCTATGCGGCCCGGCTCGTCGCGACGGCATCCATGAGGGAGGAGCCGACGGCGGCCATGCTTCTCGAGCGCTTCAAGGAGTCCTCGCGCCTCAACATGTCCCGAACCTGCGCGGTGCTGGACCGGCCGCTCCCTCTCGATACGGACCGCGAATCCCCGCTCGCCAACCTGCTGGCGGCCGGAGTGCGCCGCTGGACCGGAGCCGATATCGGCCTCGTCAATTCCGGACAGCTGCTCGGCGGCTTGGCGGCGGGCGAGATCAGCGACGGGTTGCTCCATTCGTTCTGCCCCTCTCCGGTCAACCCTTGCCGCATCCTGTTGAAGGGCGGCCAGATCCGGCTGGCTCTGGAGCAGTCCCTGCTGGAGGCATACACCCGGATGGAGATTCGCGGCTTCGGCTTCCGCGGCAGGGTGCTCGGATGCCTGGCCATGGACGGACTCGAGCTGGAATGGGATGAGCGCCGTCCTGCCGGCAGCCGCATCACCATGCTGAGGGCGGGCGGGAGCGATCTCGACGACGAGAGGGAGTACTCCGTCGGAACGCTGGACATGTTCACGTTCGGCGTCGGCTACCTGTCCTTGAAAGAAGGCCGGGACATCAAGTATTTCCTGCCGGAATTCCTGCGCCATGTGCTGGCCGGAGAGCTGCGGAGCCCCGACGGCCTGGACGGCTGCTTCCTCAAGCGCACCCGGCTGCGTTCTTGATGCGGGCAGCCGGAGAAGCATAACAATCCGGTTCGGACTTGCCGATAAACCGATTACGTATGCTCAGCATCATCGACTCGTGAAATTTATGGACGGCAGGAGCGACCTGGCAATGATTCTGATGCCTCTCAGCATGTGCAGGCCGGGGATGATCCTGGCCAAGAAGATTCTTTCCGAAGAAGGGATCGTACTCCTTGGAGAACGAATGGAGCTGACCGCCCGGATCATAGAGCGGCTCAAGGAATGCCAGATCAATTTCCTTTATATACAGGATGAATTCACGGAAGACATCATCGTGCCGGAGCTGATCAGCGAAGACACGATGAGGGTAGCGATGACCGAGATCCGCAGCAGCTTCCGCCAGATGATGGACGCGCCTCCGCGCAAGCGCGGGGTCGCCTATCCCTTTGTCGGCAAGCAGCTTGCCGATGTGATGAACCGGGTCATCGACGATCTGACCTCCCATAAGGAATCCGTCGTCATGCTGATGAACATGGCCTCGATCGACCATTACCTCTATCAGCACTCGCTCAATGTATGCGTATATACGACGATGCTTGGAATATCGCATGGCTACTCCAGGGACAAGCTCATGATGCTCGGCATGGGAGCGCTGCTCCACGACGTCGGCAAGACGCGAATCTCCTTGGAAGTGCTGAAGAAGCCTGGATCGCTTACTCGAGAAGAATATGAGGAAATGAAGCGCCATACGCTGTACGGGCATGAACTGCTGGCCAATGAGCCGAACATCCCTCCTCTCGCGGCTCTTTGCGCTCTCCAGCACCATGAACGGCTGGACGGAAGCGGTTACCCTCACGGACTGGCGGGCAAGGAGATCCACGACTTCTCCAAATGGATCGGAGTGGTGGATTCCTACGACGCCATGACGACCAACAGGATCTACCGCAACCCGATGCTGCCCCATCAGGCGGTGGAGGCATTGTATGCGGGTACGGGAACGCAGTACGAGCAGTCGATGGTGCAGCTGTTCCGCGACAAGGTCGCGATCTATCCCATCGGCATGACCGTACGCCTGCAGACCGGAGAGGTCGGCGTCGTCGTCGACGTCCGGGCCTCCTGTCCGCATCGCCCGATCGTCAGGGTGCTGCAGGATGAAGTCGGGATGCGGCTGAACGCTCCTTACGAGATCGACATGAGCCTGCAGCTCACCCGCATGATCGCGGGCGTCAACGACGAGCAGCCGGAGGAGACCGCCGCCGTCGGCGTATAGCTGCGGCATTCGACGGCGCGGCCGGAAGGGCGGCCGGCAGTTTCCCCTAAGCCGCATGAATGAAGCCCATCGTGTCCAGGCCTCGAGAGAGGCCTTCTTTTTTTTGCTTCCGAACGGCCGGGAGCCGTTTGATATGTCCAAGCCGTAGAAGTACAATAGACCCAGATGTCTACTACGAAGAAGTAAGGTGCTGTTAGAAATGACTTCCAACCTGCAACAAACGTTAGCTCCCCTCTCTCCCGCCAACGATCCTTGGGATCCGCTGGAGAGCCTCGTCCGGCATGGCAGCCATGCGCTGACAAGCGTGGAGTTCACGGTCACCAACCTATGCAATATGCGCTGCGAGCACTGCGCGGTCGGCGACACGCTGACGATGCGCGAGCCGGACAAGCTGCCTCTGCAGCTGCTGCTCAGCCGCCTCGACGAAGTCGAGCAGCTGCGGACGATCAGCATAACCGGGGGCGAGCCGTCCTACTCGGAGCGCACGGTCAAGGAGTATATCGTGCCTATCCTGCAGTATGCGCGCAGCCGGGGCATCCGTTCGCAGCTCAATTCCAACGTGACGCTCGATTACGGCCGCTATGCCCTTATCGCTCCTTATCTGGACGTGATGCACATCTCCTTCAACTATACTTCCGCGGAAGATTTCCATGAGGTCGGCTTCGCCCGTTCGGGGCATTCCGTACCGAAGACAGCGGCGGTCCGCATGTACGAGAGGATGATGGACAATGCGCGCAGGCTCGGCGAAGACGGCGTGCTTGTGTCCGCCGAATCCATGATCAATTACCGGACCCACCGCAAAATGCCCGAAATCCACCAGCTGATCCGGGAGATGGGCTGCGCCCGCCACGAGGTGCACCCGATGTACCCGAGCGCATGGGCGAGCGATCTGCCCGCGCTGTCCAAGGAAGAGATGAGGGCGGCCGTATCGGATCTGCTGGATTGCCGCGACGAATCGATGTGGATGCTGTTCGGCACGCTCCCGTTCTATTCCTGCAGCGAGGATGAGGAGGACCGCAAGCTGCTTGCCAGGCTGCGCGGCGAATCCCGCGTCACCGTGCGCAACGATCCGGACGGACGCAGCCGTCTCAACGTCAACCTGTTCACAGGCGATGTGTTCGTCACGGACTTCAGCGATATTCCGGCCTTCGGCAATATCGGCCGCGACCGGCTGGACGACGTGTTCGGCCGCTGGCTGGAGCATCCGCTGAGCCGCAGCGTGAACTGCCATTGTCCGGCCGCCGCTTGCTGCGGACCGAACCTGCTCGTGAAGGACATGTATTACCGGGATACCGACTTCTTGTCGAAAAAAGCGATTTTGTAGCCTTCCCGCGGCTGCGCAGACTGCTTCGGTCCGGCCGATTTCGGGGAATAGGGGTGAAAAAGGCTCCACGCCTGCTTACTATTGATGGAGGGTATCCGAAATGACCAAAGAATTCGTTCCTGGCGAAATTATTCTCAACCTTGCCATTGTCGCCGTTCTCGTGCTGCTCAACGGATTTTTCGTTGCGGCCGAGTTCGCGCTCGTCAAGGTGCGCTCGACGCGGCTGACGCAGCTGCGCTCCGAAGGCAACAAAAAAGCCGATTACGCGCTGCGGGTCACGCATCGCCTCGACGCTTACCTCTCGGCGACCCAGCTCGGCATTACGCTGGCTTCGCTTGGACTCGGCTGGGTCGGCGAGCCGGCCGTCTCGCATATGATCGTGGAGCCTCTGCTGTTCAAGTTCGGAGTCACGAGCGAGTCGGTCATCTCGACGGTGTCCCTGATCATCGGGTTCCTGGTCATCACCTTCCTGCACATCGTGCTCGGCGAGCTCGCTCCCAAGTCGCTGGCCATCCAGAAGGCGGAGGGCGTGTCCCTCTGGCTGTCCGGACCGCTCATGTTCTTCTACAAGGTGTTCAAGCCGGCGATCGTCGTGCTGAACGGAGCGGCCAACGGCCTGCTGAAGCTGTTCGGCATCTCTCCGGCAAGCGAGCATGAGACGGCCCATACCGAAGAGGAGATCCGCCTGCTCGTCAACCAGAGCGCCAAGAGCGGCGTCATCGATTCCAACGAAATGAAGCTCGTCGACAATATTTTCGACTTCTCCGACATGGTGGCGCGCGAGGTCATGCTGCCACGGACGGATATGGATTGCCTTTTCGCCAACCTGTCCTTCGGGGACAACCTGAACATCGTCTACCGCACCAAGCATACGCGCTATCCGGTCGGTCTCGAGGACAAGGATCAGATCATCGGATTCGTCCATATCACCGACCTGTTGACGGCGGATGCGGGACGCGACCATAATGTCCGCGAGCTGATCCGGCCGGTGCTGAACGTGCCGGAATCGATGGAGATCAGCCAGGTGCTGCAGCTGATGCAGCGGCGCCATTCGCAGCTGGCCATCGTCGTGGACGAATACGGCGGCACGGCCGGCATGCTGACGACGGAGATGATTCTCGAGGAGATCGTGGGCGAGATCCATGACGAATTCGACCAGGACCAGCCGAGCGTCGTCGTCAAGGATCAGGTGACGACCGTCGAGGGGCGCATGCTCATCGACGATATCAACGATATGTTCCGCCTGGACATCGAGGATGAGGATGTCGATTCCATCGGAGGCTGGCTCTTCATCCGGCTGGAAGGAAATCCTGCAAGAGGCAAGAAAGTCGTTTATGGCGAATATGTATTTGAGATAGCAGATTGCCAGCGACTTCGCGTGCTGCGCGTACATATCTACCGCGATCCCGCAGCCGAAGCCCTTCCCGCAGAGGCGGAGCAGGCCGACAGCTGAACCCTGAGAGGCTGGACACAGCTCTTGCCGGGGATGCGGCCGGGATCAGCCAGGGGCGCCGCACCCCTTGGGGAGAGAAGCCGATGTCTGTCAAAACCCTTGTTTTCATCGCCGTAGGGCTGCTGCTTCTGTACTTGAGCTTCACCGTCGGGGCTCCGTTCCTGCTCGCCCTCGTCGTGGCGATCTTCCTGGAGCCGCTGAACGGCCTGCTGATGCGCCGGGCGCGGATGAACCGGCTGTCCGCGGCGATCGTCTCCTGCACGCTGTTCACGCTTGCGCTGCTTGCGCTGGCGGGAGGCATCGGCTTCAAGCTGATCGCCGAGCTCATCGCCTTCTGGGATCGCGTGCCGGGCATGGTGGCGGATGCCAATCAGTACTTCCTGCATACGATCGACAACGCCAAGGATCTGTACACGAACATGCCTCCCGATGCGGCGGCGCAGCTCGAGAAGGTGCTGGGCGGCCTGACCGGGACGCTGATGTCCGTCGTGACGGGCTTCTCCAAGTCCGTCGTCCAGTTCGCCTCGGGGCTGCCCGGAATGTTCATCTTCTTCATCGTGTTCATCGTGGCCGTGTACATGTTCAGCTTCAGCCTGAATACGATGCGCAAGTCATTCCTGTCGCAGTTCCACGAGGATTCCCAGCTGCAGGTCGGATCGGTGCTGGACAATCTCAAGTCGTCCATCTTCGGGTTTCTGCGTTCCCAGCTGCTGCTCAGCCTCGTCACGTACATCATCACGCTGCTCGGCCTCGTCATTCTCGGAATCAACTATTCCCTGGCCATCGCGCTGCTGATCGTCGTCGTGGATATCCTGCCGATTCTCGGCACCGGGTCCGTGCTCGTTCCTTGGGCGGCCTACCTCATGATGACGGGACAAGTCGGGAAGGGCGTCGGCCTGCTGGTGCTGTTCCTCGTCATTACGGTTGTCAGGCGGATCATCGAGCCGAAGATTCTCGGAGATTCCGTCGGCATCGGCTCGATTTCCGCGCTGGTCAGCCTGTATGTGGGCTTCAAGCTGGTCGGGGTCATCGGCGTGTTCATCGGACCGCTGGTCGTCATCATCTACATGGCCGCCCGCAAGGCCGGACTGTTCAAGCTCCGGATTCGGCTGTAAAAACAATGCGGAACGGAATAAAACCTTTGCCCGACAAGCTGCTCCGGTATGGAACCGGAGCAGCTTGTTTTATTTTAAACGCGAATGCGGGTGGTTGCGGAAAGGGATGCAGGCTTCCCATTCAAGATCAGGAGGCGGCCGGCTGCTTCCTGTCCTCCGTGCGTTTGAAGCGGGCGAAGGGAAGATACAGCAGGAAAAAGAGCAGCAGCGCGACCAGCTCGAGCGAAAGGATGTACCAAGGATAAGGACCGAGAACATCCAGCAAGGAGGAGGACGGAGGCTTGCGTGCCAGGAACATGTAGTTGGCTCCCGTCAGCCTGTCGACGGCATAAACGAAGGCGGCGATGACATTGACGGCTGTCCAGGCGGTGAAGACGGAGCGCAGCGTCGGCCGGAATCCTTCCACCCAGACCATGTAGAGGGCGGAGACGATCAGCAGGCCGTGCGCGATGAAAAACTCGAGGAAACGGAAATGCGGGTAATCGTATGCGAGCACAGGCGTGGCCAGTGCCTGGAGGGCGCCGCCGATCGCCGTGAAGTAGACGATGCCGAACAGAAAGCGGCTGCGCAGCAGCAGCATGGGGACGGACAGGTACAAGGAGATGCTGCACAGCTCGAGCGGCAGCGTGGAGGAAGGGCGGTATACATCTCCCCGTACATACCAGACATTGAGCAGAATCTCGCATGCCGCCAGAAGCGCCGCCAGGATGAAGCGTCCGGGAGCCGGCCTGAGGGCGAGCTTGCGGCGAAGCAGATAGACGGCCAGCACGACGGCGGCAATGAGCAGCAGGCTGGCCAGATGGGCGACCCCGAAAGGCGCGAATCTCGCTTCCACATCCGTTCCGAACATGAGGAACCCCCATTTTTGAATTTTTTCCCACCATTGTAGCACAGCCCCGCAAGCTGCGGGACTCGGGCCCTTTTTCCGGCACGGAATGAAATTTCGAAGCCCTTTTCCCGGCAGGGAAAGGATCCCGGGATACCCGGGCTGCTTCGGAACGATGCTGGAGATTCTTCTCGCGCGTGAATATTTATCTCGTGCCGGAAAGTTAAGAATTTCCTAAGCCGCATCTCCCGCGATTATTAAGATCTTCTTGTTAAGGTCGTAATCATAGGGAGGGATTGCGGCATGCCATTTGAAGCTATCCGAAGAAAGTTCTATCTCGCATGCGTTTCATCGGCCATTCTCAGCGGAGCGTGCGGATACTTGCTGCTGCGTCTGCTGAGATTCATGACCCGGCCAAGCGGGATGGCAGGAGAGAGCCTGCCGGCCCGGTCGGCTGCCTGGATCGTCAACCATGTCGGCGCCAAACCTGCGCTGCTGATGGCGTGCGCCGCTCTGTTCCTATGCTTTTTCCATTGGCGCTCCGGCAAGCTGCGGGAAGAATACGAAGCCTGCCTGCCGGCTGCGGAGAGGCTGCCGGAAGAGGCGCTGCTGAGGAGCTCCCTGCTTGAAGCGGAGAAGCAGCTGGCCGACATTCGGTGGCGCATGCAGCGTTGGGAGCGGAGGAATGGAGAAAGGGCGGACTCGTCCGATGCGCCGGATGAAAGGAGATCTTAAGAAGCTGTGGAGCCGCCTTCCCTTGGGGCAAAGCCGCTTCTGGTTCGATGCGGCGGCGCTTGCGGCAGCCTTATGCATGCTCGGAATCGCAGCGCTGCATTGGGCGGGAGACGTCGTCACGGACGGTGCGCGCGCCCTTGGCGAGCCGGTCGCGCCCTCGCTTCTGATCGATCGCCAGGGCAAGCAGCTGGGCGTGCTGACGAGCCCGCAGTACGGATATCGTGGAGGAGAGCTGGAGCGGCAGCTTCCTTCCCTGTTGAAGGAGGCCTTCGTGGCGACGGAGGACAAAAGGTTCTATTCGCATGGAGGCGTTGACTTTCGCGCCTTGCTCAGAGCCGCGGCAGCCAATGTCTCCAGCGGCCGGATCGTCGAGGGAGGCAGCAGCATCACGCAGCAGCTCGCCAGGACGGCCTACCTGTCCAATGAGAAGAGCTTGCTGCGCAAAGCTCTCGAAATGGCCGCCGCGCTGTCCTTGGAACGGCGGTATTCCAAAGAAGAGCTGCTGCGCCAGTATTTGGGCCGGGTCTATATGGGGAAGCAGCTGTACGGCGTGAAGGCGGCGGCCGAGCGCTATTTCGGCGTGTCCAGGCTGGAGAGCCTGGAGCTGTGGCAGATCGCGACGCTTGCCGCCATGCCGAAGGGACCGGCGCTGTACAATCCGATCGACTATCCGGAGCGCAGCAAGGAGCGGCGCCAGGTCGTCCTGCGGCTCATGCGCGAGCAAGGATATATTACGCAGCGGCAAATGGAGGCGGCAGGCGCCGTCGATTACACGGCGCCGGCAGCTCCGAAAAAGACGGCGAGCGCTTCTCTCGCGGAGGTCGTCTTCCGGGAGGCGGAGGAGAGAGCTTCGCTGACCGAGGAAGAGCTGCTCGGCGGGGGATATACGGTCGCCATCGGACTGGATGCCGGCTTGCAGGCCGGCCTTGAGAACCTGTCCTCGCTGGATGCCGGTTTTCCCAAGAGCTCTTTCGGCCGGCCGGTTCAAGCCGCTGCCGTTGTACTGGACAACGGCACCGCGGAAATCATGGCCTTCGCAGGGGGGAGCGGCGCGACTCCGGGCGGCTTCAACCGGGCTTTCGCCCGCCGCCAGCCCGGCTCGGCATTCAAGCCGATCTCCGTATACGGGCCGGCGCTGGAGACGGGCTTGTATGCGCCGGATTCCATGCTGGAGGACCGCAAAGCCCGTTACGGCAGCTATGCGCCGAGAAATCCGGGAGGGGTGTACAGAGGGAGCATCTCGATGCGGCAGGCCGTCCAGAATTCGGTCAATGCTCCCGCCGTATGGCTTCTTCAGCAGATCGGCCTGAATGCCTCGGTGAATTTCGCGTCTGGACTCGGAATCCGGCTCCGGAAGGAAGACCGGCATCTGGCGATTGCGCTGGGAGGCCTGTCTTCCGGAGTCACGCCGGTCGAGATGGCCCAGGCCTACCGGGCGTTCGCGGCTGGAGGAAGCTTTGAGGAAGCGCATCTCATCCGCAGCATCGCGGATCGGCACGGCAACATCGTCTACGCCTTCCAGCCGGCCGGCAAGAGGGCGATGTCGGCGCAAACGGCGGCCGCCATGACCTCGATGCTGCAAGGCGCCGCTCAGGAAGGAACCGGCAGGAAGGCGGGCTTGGGTCCGGGAGTGGCCGGCAAGACCGGTACGACCCAGCTGGAAGGCGGTCCTCCGGGATCGAGCCGGGATGCCTGGTTCGTCGGGTATACGGCCCGTTATACCGCATCCGTATGGATGGGCTTGGACAAAGCCGGAGAGGAGCATATGGCGGCATCCGGAGTCGATGCGGCCCGTTTGTTCGCGGCTATAGCCCGCGTTGTCGATGGCCCTCCAGCTGCGGGAAGATGACGATCGCCGCCCCGTACCGGATATGCTTGCCCGGCAAGCGCCGGATCGGGACGCCGAGCTCGAGGAGCGGGCAACGAGCGGGTCCGAAGGACGGGAAGTCCATGCGAGGCGGCGCGTAGGAGCCGCCCTGCCCTTCAAGCCGGACGGCGAGGTTTTTAAAAAGATGGCAAGTTGGAAAAGCCATCCTACATACCTTTTAAACGAGCATAACAGCAGGGCGCCGAATGTCCCGGCTTGACGAGCCGACGCGCCCAGGTCAGTCAGAAGGGATGATGGCATGAACATGCAGGCAGGCAGGCAGGGAGCGGGGGCTCCGGCTTCGTACGGCGCTGCACCGGGTCCATACGGCGGCGTCATCGGGAATCAAGGCTTTTCTCCCGGAACTTATCGCAATGAGCCCGAGTTCCAGGCTCCTGTCCAGGGAGGCTACGGAGCTCAGGGCGGATACGGCGGCAATCAAGCTCAAGCAGGGTACGGCGCCGTTCAGCCGGCAGGCTATCAAGGCGGCAATCAAGCCCAGGGATACGGCGCCGTCCAGCCGGCAGGCTATCAAGGCGGAGAAATTCCTCCTCCGGGCGTGCCCGGAGCCGGCTACCGGGAGTGGTTCCCGTTCCATGGCCCGTTCGACCCTTGTCCGCCCATTCAGGTGAAGACGTATGTCATTCCTCCCAACCAGTATATTCCCTATCAGCCGATGGGGCTGCCCCAGTATCCGCTCGAGGAAGCGCTTCGGCTGGGCACGCTGTGGCCGGCGCTCTACAGTCCTTACGAATCCAGATGCGGAAGGAGCTGACCGGGACTTATGAGCGAGGAGAAGCAGGCGTTTGACACGGAAGCCTACTATGTCCAGCTGAAGGAGCTCCAGACGCTGGATTTCGCGCTTGTGGAGCTGAATCTGTATCTCAACACCCATCCGGGAGACATGCAGGCGATCCAGCAGTTCAACCAGCTGGCCCAGAAGCGGCAGGCTTGCGCCCAGCAGTTCGAAATGCAGTTCGGCCCGCTCGTGAACTTCGGCAACAGCTACTCCCGGTATCCATGGCAGTGGAGCGAGACTCCATGGCCGTGGCAGGTATGACCGCATGTGTTCGGCGGGGTCGGAAATGCGGCAAGCAGACAAGAGAGCCGGTGCGGGCTGTCAGCGCAGGTGCAGCGGATGCGCATCAGCGGTGAAGAAGGAGGAGCCGCCAAGGCACTCCCTGTCGCCGCCGGCTGAATGGACAGCCGGGCATGAAGCGGAGCGGGAGAAGGCAGCGGCGTCTGCCCATTTGAGGGAAAGCGGGGTGGTAAAATGTGGCTCTATGAAAAGAAGCTTCAGTACCCGGTTCGAGTAAGCAAATGCGATCCCATGATGGCGAAATTCCTGACGGAGCAGTACGGGGGAGCGGACGGGGAGCTGGCGGCGGCGCTGCGCTACCTGAACCAGCGCTATACGATTCCCGATAAGGTCATCGGAGTCCTGAACGATATCGGCACGGAGGAATTCGCCCATCTGGAAATGATCGCGACGATGATCTACAAGCTCACCAAGGACGCGACGCCCGACCAGCTGAGAGCGGCGGGGCTGGGGGCCGATTTCGTCAATCATGGCGGGGACTTGTTCTACGAGAACGCCGCCGGGGTTCCTTGGACGGCGACTTACATCGCGGCCAAGGGAGATCCGCTTACGAATCTGTACGAGGATATCGCGGCAGAGGAAAAAGCCCGCGCCACCTATCAATGGCTGATCGATTATACGGACGACGTCGATCTGCAGGACAGCTTGAAGTTCCTTCGCGAACGGGAAATCGTCCATGCGATGAGGTTCAAGGAATCCGTGGAAATCATCAAGGCGGACATGGGACAAAAGAAGATGTACTGAACGAAACGCGACATATCGGAATCCGAGAAGAATGTACAGGAACATAGGAAAAAAAGCGCCGGGGAAGCCCCCGGCGTTTTTGGTTTGGACGGCATCAGCGGTCGAAAATGGAAGGGGGACGGTGTCCGCCGCCATGGAAGCCGCCGCCGTGGAAGCCGGGGCCGAAGCCCGGGCCGTGGAATCCGGGACCGAAGCCCGGGCCGTGGAATCCGGGACCGAAGCCGGGACCGAACCCGGGTCCGAATCCGGGTCCGAATCCGGGACCGAACCCGCCGATCGGGAACGGAATGGGGAGAGGAACAACGTCCGGATAGGGCGGATAGGGGTATGGATAAGGATAGGGATACGGATAAGGCGGGTAGCCGGGACCTGCGGGTACAAATGACATGCGGCATGCCTCCGATGGATTAAGGATGCTATAGCCTATGCCGGCACGGGCGGAACGGACACTGGCCTACTCGGCCCAAAAGCGGTTTAATGACAGTAGGCTATCGAGTTGTTCAAATAGGGAGGAGAGCCGTCATGCGTCCTATCGCGCTCGGCGCCGCATCGGCATTATTGTTCGCGGTCACGTTCGTGCTCAACCGCGGGATGGAGCTTGCGGGGGGCAGCTGGCTCTGGAGCGCATCGCTCCGTTATTTCTTCATGGTTCCGCTGCTTCTGCTTCTCGTTGGCGCGAGAGGCAGGCTGCGTCCCCTGTTCCGCGAGATGAGGCTCAGACCAAGCAGCTGGCTGCTGTGGAGCTTTGTCGGCTTCGGGCTGTTCTACGCCCCGATCTGCTTTGCGGCCGCCTACAGTCCCGGCTGGCTGACGGCCGGGGTGTGGCAGATCACGATCGTATCGGGATCGTTGCTGGTTCCTTTCTTCTACGAGACGGTCATGACTGCGGAAGGAGCCCGCAGAAGGCGCCAGAAGCTTCCGCTGAGAGGATTGGCATTGTCGCTGATCATCCTTGCGGGCGTAGCGCTGATGCAGATCGGATATGCGAGCCCGCTGCACGGCGGAGAAGCATGGCTGGGGGTCATGGCCGTCGCCGCGGCCTCCTTTGCCTATCCGCTCGGCAACCGCAAGATGATGGAGCTGTGCGGAGGCCGGCTGGACGCCTACCAGCGCGTGTTGGGAATGACGATTGCCAGCCTGCCTTTTTGGCTGCTGCTGGCCGCTCTCGGCTGGACGATGGATGGACCGCCGTCCGGCGGCCAGCTGCTTCAGTCGCTGCTCATCGCCGTGTTTGCCGGAGTGGCGGCTACGGTGCTCTTTTTCCACGCCACCGATCTGGCCCGAGGCAGCACGGAGAAGATGGCTTCCGTCGAGGCCACCCAATCCCTGGAGGTGCTGTTCGCGGCGGGAGGGGAGATGCTGCTGCTCGGAAGCGCCTATCCTTCTCCGGTCTCCTGGATCGGAATGGGCGTCGTCATGGCCGGAATGGTTCTGCACAGCTACGCCTCCCGCCCGCGAAGCGGCTCCTTCCGCACGGATAGAGCCGAAGCCAAGGAGGGGTAGAGGGGAGCCTGCCCGGCAGCAGCGGCGCGGCTTCCATTTATTCCTGAAACTTTCATCCCGCTCCCTTCGTCTGAGTCGTTGACTATGATGGTGGAGAGAGGGATGACGTTGGCTCAATTAGCTCCCCGCACGCAGGCCCGCAAGAAGCGGAGCCGCAAGAAACGGGGATTTTTCGCAAGTCTGTTCCGCCTGTGCCTGATGTTGGGCGCGGCCGGAATCGTCGCAGCCGGTGGTTTGGCCGCATGGCTGTTCTATACTCCCAGCGGAAACGAATACCGTTATCTGGCGGCGGATACGCTGATTACGACGCAGCATCGCATCTGGGCCAAATATCTCATCGGCCAGGAGGAGCTGGACAAGCGCGTCGCCGCTTACCAGCAGTCCTTCGACAAGATGGGCCAGGAGGCCGATCATCATGAGATCGTGCGGCCGGCCGGTTCGTCGACGGCTTCCGACAAGCCGAAGGAGCTGGTCTCCGTCGAGCCGATATCCGGCAAATCCTACAAGGGCTTCGTAATGACGGTCAGCGATCCGACCAAGATCAGGCTCGGCATTCCTGCCGCCAAGGGCAAGGGGGAAAAGGTCACGAGCATGGTGAAGCGCTACGGAGCGATCGCGGGAGTCAACGCCGGCGGCTTCGCGGACCCGAACTGGAAGGGCAACGGCTTCCAGCCGATCGGCGTCGTCATTTCCCGCGGCAAGGTGCTCTACCAGGATCTCGACAAATCCAAGAGCACCCAGATCGTCGGCCTCGACAAGAGCGGCAAGATGATCGCCGGGCATTACACGCTGAAGCAGCTGGAGGACCTGGGCATTCAGGAAGGCGTCACGTTCCAGCCGCGCATCATCGTGAACGGCAAGGGGCTCGTCAAAAACCATGCCGACGGCTGGGGCATCGCTCCCCGCACCGCGATGGGCCAGAAGGCGGACGGATCGATCCTGTTCGTCGTCATCGACGGCCGCCAGCCGGGCTACAGCATCGGCGCTGATCTGTACGACGTGCAGAAGATTTTGCTGGATCGCGGCGCGGTCATTGCGGCCAATCTCGACGGCGGCTCGTCCACCGTACTGGTGAACGGCGGAGAGATTGTCAACAATCCGTCTTCCCAGCACGGCGAACGGTATTTGCCGACCGCGTTCCTCGTGTTCGACGATCCCGATGCGGCCAGCATTCCCAATGTATGGCAAGGGCTGAAGCCGGGAGACATCGACGCCTCCAAATGGTAGGTTGCCTATTGCGGGTGCTTCCCGTATGATGATGGCAATCAATCAGGCAAAGGGTGGGAGCATGGCGAAGGATATCGGCATCAACAAGCTGCATAGGCCCGAGGCGGTCATTTTCGATATGGACGGCACGCTGTTCCAGACGGAGACGCTGCTGCGGCTCGTGCACGGAAGGCTGTTCGGCGCCCTCCGCGACGAAGGCTTGTATACGCAGCCCGAACCGCCCGTCGAGGCGCTGCTCGGCTGTCTGGGCATGCTGCTGGAGGACATATGGCGCAAGCTGATGCCGGATGCCTCCGAGGCGGCGAGGCGGCGCGCGGATGTGCTGATGCTTCAATACGAGCTGGAAGGCCTGTCGGCCGGAGACGGACTGTTGTACGAAGGCGTGCCGGAGACGCTGGCGGAGCTGAAGCGGCAGGGCGTCCGGCTGTTCGTCGCCAGCAACGGTCTCCAGGATTATGTGGAGGGCATCGTGCTGCATAAGCGTCTCGGCGGGCTGTTCGACGGACTGTACAGCGCCGGCGGCCGGGGAACGGCTTCCAAGACGGATCTCGTGCGCCTGCTGCTGGAAGAGAACGGCATCGGCAGCGCCTGGATGGTCGGCGACCGCTCCTCCGACGTGCAGGCGGGAGCCGGCAACGGTCTCGCCGTCGTGGGCTGCGCCTACGCAGGCTTCGGCGACAGCGGCGAGCTGGACGGCAGCGACGTGCGCATCGCCGGCTTCGCCGAGCTGCTGGAGCTGCTCCCTCAAGCTTGAGCGGCTCCTGTCGGCGGCAGCCCATCGGGATGCCGCTTTTTTTCGTTTCCATTCAACGAGGCAGGCACAGAAGCCGCATCAAAAAAAGGAGTCGAGCACGGTTTTCCCGTGTCCGATTCCTTTTTGCATGAAAGCCTATGACTCAGCCGGACCTTCGGAAGACATAGAACCCGGATACTCCGTCTCGTCCGGCGCTCCGGAGGACGGTTCGAGCTCCGGCGCCTGGCTTGCGGGCGTCAAGTCTTCTTCAAGCTCCGGAAGCCGTTGGACGGACCGGACCACCGGCCGATCGGCGGCCAGAGGCTTGCCGGGCAGGATGGGGCCGCGCCTCAGGAACCCGCCGGGAACCCGGACGCGCGGCTGAATGGTTTTGCCGGAGCTTTCCTTTGCCGAAGGCTTCTTCCGGACCGAAAGGCTGCCGGCCTTGCCGCTTTCGGCGGGAGCTTTTTCCGAACGGCCTTTCCGCTGCTCAGCCGGCCGGCTTTCCTTCGTCCGGTCGCCGCTGCCCCGCTTGCCGGCCTTGCCGGAACCGCCGGGCCTGCTGTCCTTGAGCCGGCTGCCGGTCGTGCGGCCGCCCGACTTGCGCTGCGCCCTGCGGTTATAGAGGTACAGGGCGTATTCAAGGGGCTTGACGATCGCCCGGTCATAGGTATCCCCATCTCCGCTCTGCTTGAACACTTCGCGCGCCGGCTTGGGATTGACCTCCAGCAGCCAGATGCCGCCCTGCCGGTCGATCGCCAGGTCGAGCGCGAGCTCGCACAGCCTGCCGTACTGCCTTTCCAGGTATTCCGCCACCTCGATCGAGAACTGCTCGGCCTCGAGCCTGACCTCGGATGCCTGCAGCCCTTCGTCGATCCAGGAATCCAGCAGCTCTTCCATTTTCGCCGCCTTGCCGCCCCCGTGCAGGTTGGAGGTGATGCTGCCGGCCGCTCCGATCCGACCCGCGCAGCCGGTCGGCTCCCATTCGCCGCGTCCGTTTTTCTGCACGAGCATGCGGTAGTCATGGACGCGTCCGCTCGGAAGCTTCAGCTGGATGCCCTGCTGGACGATATAACGTCCTCCGCCGAGGCTCCAGGAGCTCAGACGGCTCTGCAGACCGCTTGCGCCGACTTTCTGGGGCCGGATGATCTTCCGCGCCTGGTCGCGTCCCTGGATGGAATACATGCCGCCCCCAAGCCTTTCGATTCGCAGGATGCCGCGCCCGCCTGTGCCGTTGATCGGCTTCAGGAAGACGAGCGGATGCTTTTTCAGCATGTCGGTCAGATCCCGGTGGGAGACGTACAGCAGCGTCTGGGGCTGCTTGTTCTGGAAGCGCGGCTGCGACTGAAGCGTTTTGTAGATCGTCCATTTGTTCCTCAGCGGACGGTTCAGAAATCCGAGATGCCCGTAGCGGGAGCGGAATTTCTTCAGCTGCTCGAACCGGGGCGAATTCTGGATGCGGCAGCGGTCGAAGATGAGATGCGGAAAGGCGGACCAGCGCCGCGACCATATTTTCGTCGAAGGGTCGTAGTACATGGCGTTTATCCGGTTTCCTTCATAATCGACATCCGCCGGGGTGAACACCATCACGTCCATGCCGAGGCGCTTGCCCGCGACGATCATCCGCTGGTAGATGGGCCTCTCCTCGAGCTGCTTCTGGTCATTGAGGTATAACGTTAAAATGCCGAGTACGGGTCGGGCCACTGTCATCTCTCCTTGATGCGTCCGGCGGTCGGCTTGTTCCCCCCGGATGTTGGATAAGCGGCGAAGCCGGCCGGGAACCGGCCGTGCCGCTTCGAAGCCGCGGGGAGGCTGAGCTTCCGCGCCTGGCCGCGGAAGGAGCATCGGCCGCGAGAGCGGCGGCGGCTTCCGCTGCGGCAACCGGCGAAGCGACGCTTTGGAACACGAGCGTCGCTTTGCCGGTGGGGCCGTCCTGCAGGGATGTCGCCGCAAAGCCGGCACGGAAGCACATTTTCATGCTCGCGGTATTGTCCGCGGCGACTCTGCAGGAGAGATGCCCCCAGCGCTCCTGCAGCACCTTCAGGAGCAGGCTGCCGGCTCCGCGCCCGCGCAGGGGAGGAGCAACGGCGACAAGGCAGGCCTCCAGGCCCGCCTCGCGGGCGAAAGCGGCGCCCGCCGTTTTGCCGTCCTCCGTCGTGACCACGGCGATCGCGGCCGCCGGCGCGGACCGGCCGCCGCCAAGCTGCCTCGGCTCGAGATCGGCCGGCTGCAACGCTTCCAGCGCGGCGAGTCCCGCTCCGGTCAGCCTGCCGCTGCCCCAAGACTTGATGAGCCGAATCAACCGGTCCCGGTGCCGGCTCCATTGCGCCGATGTGAGCAGCTGTACGTTCATCTGTTTATGCGCCTCCAGCCTTCCCCTGTTTCGGCGAGCGCATCAGGTACGATCCGTATTGGAATATGCGCTCGAGCGATTTTTTGCGGATGTGGGGCTCGTCGAACTTCATCGGTTTGGCGTTGGCCTCGAAAAACCACAGGCCGCCTTCCGCGTCGACGCCGAGATCCATCGACATTTCGCCATGGCTTTGTCCGCTGGCCGTCTCGATCTGGCGGGCCAGCTGCACGCAGGCGCTCCTTGCCTTGCTCATGAGCTCGCGGGCTTCCTGGGTGCCGAAAGCATGCTGGAGCAGCTTCTCCGGATCCTCGATGCTGCCTCCGCGGGGGACATGGGTCGTAATGCTGCGGGAGCCCGCGAGGCGGGCGCCGATGCCGGAGACGGCCCATTGGCCGCTTCCGTTTTTCTGCACGAGCGCGCGGAGGTCGAACCGGCGCTCCTGATAGAGCGCGAGATCGATGCCCTGCTGAGCGATGTACGACACGCCGCCGCTCTCTCTTAGAATACGCGACCACAGCTTGCTTATCGTCGCGCAATTATACGTGCTGCTTTTTTTCTTTTGCTGGATGCGCAGCCGGTAAGGCAGCGTCTTGCCTTCCATCACCCGGATGGTCATGATTCCCTTGCCCGCCTTGCCGCTCACCGGCTTCAGGTAGAGATAGGGATGCTTGCTGATCATCCGGCCGAGGCCGGTGACCGAAACCATTTTGCGGGTGGACGGAATATAGCGCTTCGTCGCCTGGGATTTCTTCAGCCACTCGAACAGCTCCCATTTGTTGAAGAAGGAAGGGTTGAAGACGCCCTTGATCCGGGGATGCTGCTGGCACATCCGGAGCTTTTGCTGCACCTTCGGCCGCATTTCGTCCTCGCGCTGGGGAATCCGGTTGTAGACGAGGTCGGGGAAGGGAAAGCGGCCCTTGACCCATTCCCCCGTCTTGTCGTTCAAGCCGTAGCCGCTCAGCATCGGATCGGTGAAATTCAGGCATTTGCAGGTCAGGACATAGACGGTGAAGCCCATATCGCGTCCGGTTTTGGCCACGTCGGCGAAGTTTTCGCGATTGCCTCTGAACCCGAGCAGGCGGTCCGACATCGTCAGGATAGCCAGAACCGGCCGCTTGGAAGCCAGGTCGGCAGGAGGATAGCCGGGAAATTGCTCGAGCTCCATCAGCTGTCCCTCCCCCGGAAGCGGCTCAGGTACAGGCAATGCTCCAGAATATATTCCAGAGAGGCGCGGCCTTCCGTCTTCAGGGCGGGATGCTTGAAAATGGACCGTCCGGGCTTGGCGTTGGCCTCGAACATCCAGACGTCGCCGTCCTTGTCGATGCCGATATCCAGACCGAGCTCGCCTAGGCGGTGAGGATAGTTGCGCTCGATCGCCTCCGACATCTTCACGGCCACTTTTTTCGCTTTCTCGAGCACTTCGCTCGTCTCGCCGCCGAATGCGCGCGAGAGGGCGTTTGCCGGCGTCATCAGGGAGCCGCCGTTCTTGATATGCGTCGTGACGCTGCCGCGTCCCGCTTTTTTGGCGCCGATGCCGGCGGTCACCCATTCGTTGCGGCCGTTCTTGTGCATGTGGAAGCGGAAGTCGATCGGGCAGGCGTCGATTTCCACGAGCCGGATGCCCTGCTGCACCACATAACCGCTGAAGGAGCTGCCGATGCGGGCATGCAGCGTCTTCATGAGGCCCTGGAAGGTGCCGAATCGAAGCAGCACGTTTTTGCCGCCGCTGCGGTAGCGGGCGAAATAACCCTTTTTCGGCTGGTAGGTGAGGCGGTAGATGCCGGCTCCGAGGCTGCCGCCGGATGGCTTGAAGTAGACGAAGCTGTGCTTGCTCAGCAGCTCCTTGATCTTCTCCTCCGTCGGAGCGGATACCGACTCCGGCAGATGGCGGAGCGCCTCGACATCCTTGTCGAGCAGCTTGTAGACATCGGATTTATTGAAGAAGCTCCAGTTGAAGAAGGGGATTCCCTTGCGCACGAAGCGTTCGCGGAGCGTGGAAATATAGGTGCCGGTCTCGGCCTTGCGGCTCGGCAGGCGGTTGTAGACGACATCCGGGAGAGGCACGGTCTTGCGGTACCAGCTGCCGTCGGAGTTCAGGAAGTAGCCGTTCACCGTCTCCTGCTGCCAGTTGATGTCGCGCGGGGCGAACCCGAAGAAGTAGGCTTTCTTGTCTCCGATGCGGATCAGTTCCTTGATGAAGCCGGTGCGGGTGCCGAACGGCGAGGTGGAGGACACATAGCCGTCGCTCAGGATGCCGACGAGCGGCCCGAATTGGACCTCGTCTTCGTTCGCGTGCAGCATGAACACGTTGCCGGACTTCGGAACGCGGATATGCTGGCGGATGGCGGAGCCGAGGTATACATGGTTGCCTTCCCCCTTGACGGACTTCACCGAGGCCGTCACCGTTTCCCTTCCCAGCTTGATCGACAGCTTCTTTTTTCCGGACAGCTTCAGCGACCGGTACAACGGTCCCGACACATAGACCACCCGGTCGTTCTTGCCGGAGAAATGCACATTGCATAAAGTAAGACTCATGAGGAACCTCCTGGGCGTTCTGTCGCTAGGATAGCGGATCTATGTCAATGGATGATGGTTCAATTGCGGACGAGGCTGCTTCCTGCGGGCGTAGGACTCGGTCCTCCGCACAGGAGCCGGGCATAGAGCAGCGGCCGTTCCACCGCCGTGCGGGCGGTTCCGCCGGCGAAGCCGGAAAAGGCTTCGCGCCCCGGCCTGGAGTTCATCTCCAGCAGCCACAGCCTTCCGTCCGGCTCGACGCCGAAGTCGAGGCCAAGCTCGGCGAAGCGGCCGAAAGAGCTTTCCGCCGCTTCGGCCGCCGCCAGCGCCAGCCTGTCGATGCGGGCTGCGACCGCGTCTGCGGCAGCAGGCCCGAGCTGCATGGACAGACCGTCACGGGCCGGAATCGCTTCGCCTCCTCCGTGGAGGTTGGAGGCGACGCCTCCGGGCCTTCCCCGGCGCATCGCCGTTCCCGTCAGCCGCCATTCGCCGCGGCCGTCCTTCTGGACGAGAGCGCGGATGTCGAAGGGCCGGCCTAGGCGGTCGCAGAGCGGCAGGCAGGGCTGGACGACGTAGCGGGTGCGGCCGGCCAGCCGGCAGATCAGCGCTGCGGCCGCATCCAGATCCGGCTGGAGGCTGCGGAAGGGGCGGCTGCCGCCGTCCCGGCCTCGGACGAGCCAGCCGCCTTCGGCTGCGGGAGCCGCGCTGATGACGCCGCGGCCTTGCATGCCTCCGTCCGGCTTGAGGAAGAGGGATCCGTAGCTCTCGGCTGTCTCGCACAGCGCCTGCCTGCCGGCCAGCGGCCGGCTTGGAGGCACGAGCTCGGCGAGCTCGGCGCCGCTGCGGCGCAGAGCATCGTACTGGGCGGATTTGCCGGGCAGCCAGCCGTTCAGGACGACATGGGGCTGCAGGGCAGCGAGCCGGCTCAATGTATTTCTATAGGGGCGGATGCGGCCGGCGACGAGAGGGCCGCAGCGGTCGTAGATGACGGCAGGCCAAGGGACCTCCCTTTCGGACCAGCCGCAGCTCTCCCTTACATAGCCCGTAAGAATGCCGCTGTCCGGATCCAGGCCTCCCGGAGTGAACACGTACAGATCCACTCCGAGCTCTTCGGCCCGGCTGCTGAGGGCGGCGAGAAAGCTGTCTTCCGGAAACGTCCTGCGCTGCTCCCGGCCGTCCTCTCCTTCATGGATATCCGATACCAGGACGCCGACGCTGCTTCGGTTGCCTCTCATATGGACCGCCCCCTTTATTCCGTCAGAATCCCGCCAGGTAGCGGGAATACTGGATCATGTTGCGTACCGAAGGACGAATCTTGCCTTCGTTCAGCGGCGTGTTGTCGTTTTTGGAAGGCTTGGAGTTGACCTCCAGCAGCCATACCCTGCCCCCGGTATCGAGGGCCAGGTCGATGCCCAGCTCGCCGAAGTGGGCCGGTATCCGGGCGTCGATGCCTTGCGCGATATCGAGCGCGGCTTTTTGCAGCTTGGAGCCGGCGCCGGCCTTGTAGCCGGGAGCCAGATTGCTCCGCGCCACCGCTTCCTTGACCCGGCTGAGCGTGCCGCCGCGGGCGAGGTTCGATACGAAGTGATTGCTGCCCGCCGTACGGGCGACGATGGAAGTGAGCGCCCAGCTGCCGCTATGGTTTTTCTGCACGAGCGCCCGGAAGTCGACGGGCCGCTTGCCGATATCGATGAGGGTGAGGCCTTGCTGCAGCTGGTAGCGCACGGTTTTCAGCTTGCCGCCCAGCGAGGAATACAGCTTAGCCAGGCTGGGATACGATTGGCGGCGGATGCCGGCCGGCGCCGTATAGGTGGCCAGCACGCTTTCGCCCTCGAGCTTGCTCACCCGGATGATCCCTTTGCCGAGGCTTCCGCGTTCGGGCTTGAGGAACAGGACGGGATGCCGCGCCGCCATCGACTTGAGATCGGCGTAGCTGCGCAGCAGCCTGGAATCCGGGAGGTACTTGGCGAGGCTGCTTTCGTGGCCGAGAGCGCCGAACACCTCGTTTTTATCCAGAAATTTCTCGTTGAATACTTGAGTTCCGTATCGTGATTTCGCTTCCTTGAAAAACTGCTGCACCGAAGGGCGGTTCTCCAGCTTGCGCGCGGTAAGCCGGTTGTTGACCACATCCGGTACGGGCATGCTCGTTTTCCGCCAGCCGCCGTTGTAGATCCACCCCTCGATGCGCGAGCCCGATACCGCCGCATCGGGAGTCAGGAAGTAGACGGAGGCGCCTTGGGCGGCGCAGGCGTCCACCAGCTCCCGGCAGAACATCGTGATCGCCCCGAACGGCCGGTCCGTCTGCTGCGGATAATCCCGGCTGATGAGGACGCCGATCAGAGGGCCGAGCGACAAGGTGCTCGAGCTCTGCTTGTAGCTCGATCGCAGGACGGCTCCTCCCGGTATGCCCATTTGGCGGGCGAGCGAGGCGCCGATTTTCATGACGTCGCCTTTGCCTCCGGATGAGATGCGCACCGTGGTCCGGAACGAGCCGAACTTCAAGGTGACAGGGTGGCCGGGCGGCAGTTTGTATTGCTTGACATAAGCATCGCCCAGCAGGATGGTATCCTCGGCCAAGGTGCCTGCCTGCGGCACCTGGACGGTGATTTTGGATTTAAGCATCGACGAATCTCCTTCCAGAGCGAAGGGTAGTGCGGGTTGGCGGTCGGATGGGTATAGGTGAATGAAACGAATTAATTCATCATATGAGGACATCTATACCTTGGTGATAGGCGCCGCCAATAAGGACGGGGCGTTTTGGCCTGATTGGGCGGATGCCCGGAGCGCGGAGGCGCGTCAGTCCCGTCCGCAAGGGACATGCGGAGAGGGGATGCAGGGAAGGGGCTGCAGAACAAGCAGCAATCCCTTTTTCCGGTCCGCCTGCAGCCGCCATGCTTTTTTGCCAGCGCCTCTTCCATGATGGTATGATGGGCGCAGGAAACACGAGGGAGATGAAGTCATGAACGTATATGATCGTGCTTACGAGCTGGCCCAAGCCCTGCAGGGCAGTCTGGAGGCCAAGCAGGTCATGGAAGCCCGCGCGGCGGCGGACCGGGATCCCGATGCCCGGCGGATGCTGGCCGACTTCCAGCGGCGCCAGCTCGAGCTGCAGCAGCGCATGATGGGCGGCGAGGAGCCGTCCGCCGAAGAGCTGGACGGCCTCGGCAAGCTGTACGAGCTGCTGAGCCTCAATCCGCTCGTTCAGGACTACTTCGAGGCCGAGAAGCGCCTTGGCGTCGTGTATGAGGATGTGAACCGGATCATCGGCAACTCCATGCAATCCGTGCTGCTTCCTTAACGCCACCTATTCCTTCCTGGAGGGCATGTTCGCCCGCTCGTCCGCATAGGCTAGACAGACAAGCAGCCTATTAGGAGAGTTAGGGGGAAGGATTGCGGATGAATTCCGGCAAATGGAAGCATGGAATCTACCTGCTCGCGGCGCTCGGCATGCTCCTCTATGCGCTGCCGCGCCTGGAGCTCGGCAGCCCGTGGAGCTTCGCCACGGTGTTCGGGGTGTTGTGGTCGGCGCTGGCTCTGCTCGTCATCGCGGCCAACCTGCGCGTCCTGCTCAGCGACCGCGAGCGGGAACGCAGGCGCGTAGCCGCCATACGGCGGCAGCGGGCGATGCAGAACCGCAAGCTGCTGGAGAGGAAGCCGGAACGCCGCTACCGCGGCTGAGAGGCGGCAGTCTTCGGAGGACGTCAAAAAGACCGGATGCAGGAGCTGGAGCCAGCTCTTACCGCATCCGGTCTTTTTTTGGCGTCTGAACCGGAAGGATTTCGGCCACCATCATCGGGTCCCCATGGCAGTTTCGGTTCCCGCGCCTGCCCGGTCCGTTCCTGACGCTGCCTCTCCGCCGCCGGACGGCACAGGCGAGCAAGGAAGGACGACGCTGACGCAGAGGAAGGAGCCCTCGAGCCGGGCGGAAGCGGTTCCCCTGTAGTGTCTGGCGCGCTCCGCCACGATGGAAAGCCCGAGTCCGGAGTGGCCCGAGCCGGACGGCTTGGTGGAATATCCCGCCCGGAACATTTTTTGAAGGAGCGCCGGATCCGCTCCGGCCCGGCAGCGGTTGGAGACGGCGATGGTCATGCCGCGCACGCCGAGGGAGGCTTCGAGCCGGACTTCGCGCTGTCCCGCCGGCAGCTCCGCGGCCTCGTCGAAGGCGTTGTCGAGCAGGTTCGCCGTAATGCGGACGAGATCGATGCTCTTGAGTGGAGGCAGCGCGGCTGCCCGAAGCAGATCGGCGATCTCGTAGTCCAGCGAGATGCCGAGGCACTTGGCCGCCTCTTCCTTGACGCTGAGAAGGGCGGCGACGGCCGGAAACGGCAAGGCGGCGAGATCGGCTGCGACCCGGTTGACGGCCTCGATCTCCTCCAGCACCTCTCCCATATAAGCCGTCAGCTCTTCCCGCTTGCCGAGCTTCAGCATGAGATGCATCGTCTGGACATGATTGATGAAATCATGCCGCTGTCCCCGGATCGTAGCGAGCATCCGGACGAGATCGCCTTCGAATGCCTGTCCGCCCTTGTCTTCCCCTTCGCGGCGTGCCTGGGCGATCAGCCGGAGCGCCATGAAGATGACCGGGGCGGTCGTCGAGACGCTCAGAACGAGAAGGAGCGATGAGGTTTGCCGGACGCCGCTGACGACATAATGCTCGAGAAACAGGAGCGCCAGCAGCATGAACTGCAGGGAGACGACCAGGATGAAATAGAACATCGACGACCCTGCCGCTTTTGACAAGCCCTTTTTCAGCATGGCTCCGGGATGGATATTCCGGCGCTCCATCAGCAGCGCCGCCAGCGCGAACAAGGCGAAGGAGGGCCAGCAGACGGCGATCTTCAGCCAGACGGGTCCGCTCAGGACGCTCTCGTAGGCGGTGAATTGAACCGCGGCGCCCATTGTAACCATATCCGACAGGATGACGAAGACAAGAAGCAGCGCCTGCGTCACGAGGCGCTGCCGCAGACTCATTTTCCGGAAAAACAGCCAGAGAAAAAAAGCGATGGAAAGGATCGTATTGCTGAAATGCGCCCAGGCGGGAAGCTCGAAGAAGAAAAGATCGGTATATAGGGAGGACGCCGCGACGAATCCAATCATCCGCTTCCAGGAGCCTTCGGTCCGGATGCCGAGAAATTGAAAGGTGAAGCACGTGAAGATGAGGCTCTGAGGAAAGGATACGAACACATAGAGAGTGGCGGAGCGCATGAGCAGGCTGTAATCGATATTCACACTTGGCTCTCCTTGTCGGATCGTTTACGTATCGGTTCAGGCGTTCATTTCTACTTTAGCGGCTTTTTGCTAAAATGAACACATCGATTTTATCGGGGAAAGGCGGCGAAGCAGGTGGCCTCAGACAGCAGCGGCAAACCATCCATGGAAGCACTAACGAAGCACGAACAGCTGATCCGCCATATCGAGGAGCTGGAGCCGGGAGTCCGGATATCGGTCCGGGGCATCGCCAAGGAGCATGGAGTCAGCGAGGGGACGGCCTACAAGGCGATCAAGGAAGCCGAGCAGACGGGCCTTGTCGCGACCAAAAAAAGAATCGGAACCGTGCGCGTGCACCGCTCCCGCAGAGGATCGCTCGAAGGGCTCACCTTCGGCGACGTGGCCGATATCGTGGAGGGACAGCTGCTCGGAGGCGCGGAAGGCCTGCAGCGGACGCTGCATAAGTTCGTCATCGGCGCTATGGAGCTGGAAGCGATGAGCCGTTATATCAACGAAGACAGCCTGCTCATCGTCGGCAACAGGCAGGAGGCCCACCGGACCGCGCTGCTGCAAGGCGCGGGCGTGCTCATTACGGGCGGCTTCGGCACGGGCGAGGAGGTCATCGCCCTGGCCGACGAGCGGGGGCTTCCGATTATCGTCTCCCGCCACGACACCTTCACCGTGGCCTCGATGATCAATCGGGCCATGTACGACCGGCTGATCAAGCAGAAGATCGTGCTGATCGAGGATATCATGAGCTTCGGGCGGCCGGCGGACGTGCTGGGCGCGAAGGATACGGCGGCGGATTTCCACCGGCTTGCAGGCATTACCGGCAGCTTCCGCTTTCCGGTCCTGGACGAGCGGGGGCGCGTCACGGGCATGATGACGGCCAAGGATGCGGCCGGATCGGATCCGCAGACGCCGCTGGAGCGGCTGATGACCCGTCATCCCATCACGGCCGCCCCAAATATCACCGTCACCTCGGCCGCTCATACGATGGCGGCCGAAGGCATCGACCTGCTGCCCGTCGTCGACCGCCACCGGAAGCTGCTCGGCGTCATCACCCGCCAGGAGGTGCTTGAAGCGATGCGGATCACCGGCCGCCAGGGCGAGTCGGGAGAGACGTTCGACGAGCTCATCGGCGCGGGCTTCGAGCGCCGGGAGGACGAGGGCTCGTTCCGGTATTCCGGCGTAGCCGCGGCGCAGATGTCCGGCACGCCGGGAACCGTCTCCGAGGGCGTCCTTGCGACGCTCATGATCCAGGCGTCCCGGCGTATGGTCCGGGAGAGCGGACGGAGCGACCATATGATCGAGAGCGTGACATCGTACTTCATGCGGCCGGTCGCCATCGATTCGCAGCTGCATCTGGAGCCTGCGGTGCTGGAGATGAGCCGCAAGTCGGCCAAGCTGGAAATCAAGCTCAGCGATTCCTCCGGCGTGGCGGCCAAGGCGATTCTGTCCATGCAGCTGATGGACGGGTATTGACAGGATTCAGGCTCGCTTGCATCTGCATGGCAGGGATCCGATGACTGGCATGACGTCCCCGATGCACGCTCGTCAGGGAGGATGCTTGCGCTTGTCTTCCTGATGCCGTTCCATTTTCAAGACAGGCCGCTTTTCCATGAGCCGCCGCCTTCCCGGCGCTCTTGGAGAAAGCGGCCTTTTTTTGCGTCCCGAGCCAGCCGAGCTTTGCCGCCGCATAGCCTTGGCGCCTTCAGATCGAACCGGATCCGCCCCATTCGGTTTTCCATTCATTTACAAACCAAAAGCGCTCGTGATACACTAAATGGAGTGGATATTTGATTTTAGTAACTTTATTCAAAAGAAAGGGGTCTGGGCATGGACCGCAAATTCACGAAAATAGCTCCACGGGAGCCGGACGGCCAGCTGTCCATGATGTTTGCGCGCGGAGGCAATCGTTCCGGCGCAGGCCGGAAAGCGATCGGAACGACGCGCAAGGTATCGCTCACGCTGAGCGAGCCGTTGTGGGCCGAGATCGACAGGCGCTGCGGCCGGACGGGCCGGTCCAGGTCGGAGGTTCTGCGGGAACTCCTGGAAGCGGCTGTCGCGGCCGGGGCCTTTGAGACTGAAGAAAACGCTGAAGAGGCTGAAGAAGACGATGAAGAACCAGGAGACGATGAAGAACCAGGGCTGAAGAACCGGGAAGCGGAAGAGACGGAAGAAAGCGAAAATAATGGATGAAGGCGCAGGTGGCGGGCAGATGCGGCTCATGATCAAGAGGGATCTATTGATGGAAGCATGTGACCAGGTTGTTCCGGCTGGGGGCGGATTCCGCAGCGGGGAGCTGCATTTGGACGCGGGCGCGGGTGAACTCGCCGTGAGCTCGGCTGCCGGGAGGATCGCGCATCAAGCCGTATTGCCGGTTGATGCCGGCTCGCTGAAGATCGAGCATACCGGACGTCTGGCTCTGCCAGCCCGCTATTTCCTTGGCGTCATTCGCCAGGCGGACGGGGAATGGCTCGAGCTTGAAGGCCCGTCGGGCGGCATGGCTCGCATCAAGGCCGGGCAGTCGGAGCATCGGCTGGCCGTTGCCGAATCCGGAGAACTCCCCGTTCTGGCCGATGCCGCCGGCCATCCTGCTTTCGTTTTGGAGGCCGGCAGCTTCCATTCCAGGCTGAAGCAGGTTTTTTTCGCCGCCGCGGCTTCGGGCTCGAGACTGCCGTTGACCGGCATACGGATCGAAGCGGAAGGACCGTCCTGGAAGCTGTCGGCGACGGACGGAATCCGTTATGCCAGCTGCCGCATGGGCGCCTGGGGCGACGGCGGAGCCGGCTGGAGCTGCCTGATCCCGGCCAAGCCGCTTCACGACTCGCTCAAGACGCTCGGAATGGAGAAGGGAGCCTCCCTTGTCCTCGCGATCCTTCCTTCCCAGGTGCAGCTGTCTGCAGGCAGGGCAAAGGTTCAGCTCCCGAGGCTGGAAGGCCGCCTGCCGTTCATCAAGGAGGACATTTCCGGGGAGGGGGTCCAAGGCATTTCCCTGGATTCGGCTGCTTTCCGCCAAGCGCTCGACCGAGCCTGCCTGATCGCGGGACCGTCGGGCGCGGTGAGACTGAGCGTGGATGCGGAATCCGCCTTCCTGTCCGCAAGGACGGCAGGAATAGGCGAAACCCGGCAGAGGCTGCTCGGGGTAGAACGGACCGCCGGCGCTGAACCGGCCTGGCAGGTGCTGTTCCATGGAGGGGGCATGAGGGAAATCGTGCATGCCATCGACTTTCCCCGGCTATCGCTGGCCATCGGGGGGCGGCAGAAGCCGATCCGGATCACCGTACCCGATGACGAAGGACGGCTGTACATGGTCGCCCCCATTCTGGACGCCGCGCAGTCTTCACGAGGAGGCTGAGCCGGTTCCAAAGGGGGACAGCCCGCTGAAGCCGCGATGTCCGGGCGCCAGGCTGCCCGGAGCGGCGGCGGAAGCTCCAAGCATCTTCGATCCGCATCGCCGTGTTGGGGAAAGGACAAAAGCCGGCCTGCACTCCGCCGTATATACGGCGGTGCAGGCCGGCTTTGCTGTTCCGGAAGGGGCAAGCTTCAGCTGCCGCTGCGTTCCATGGCGGCGCGGATCATGCTGCGGTTGCGCAGGCCGGCAAAGATGTTGAACAGCCCGAGAACCATGAAGAGAGAGCCGATGATGACACGCAGCGTGGAGCCGCTGTACATGAACATCTGGATCAGCGAGATGAACAGGAGCATGCTGCCCATGCTGATGTTCATGCGGGCGGCGTGCAGGGCGCGCTGGCGCGGGTCGGAGGAACGGCGGGACTTGAAGCTGTAGACGACGGACATCGCAGAGGTCAGGACGATGCCTGCGATGAGAATCCACTGAAGCCATACGACGGGATCGTTCATGGTCGAGTGCTGCTCCTTTTTTCAACTTGCGGACGCGAGGTCCGTTTTTGGCCATTGTACCATGAATGCGGATGCAATCGCGAACAGGCTGCGGCGGGGGCCGGGCGAAGGAACCGGCTTGCACGGATGATGGAGACGTGAAGGTGAAGGCCTCCTGATTGCGATAGCGGCCGCCGATGCGGCGCGCTTGCCGGTCCGATTCCGGAATCATGCTCGGCAACGAGCGTCGCCCCGCCTGCCGCCTCGCCTGCCGCCCCGCCTGCCGCCCCGACCGCGGAGAGGCTTCCGCCGACGGACTCCTTCATCTCCTGGTGGACTTTTTCGAAATGGCGGCCTTCAGCCGGAGCTGTCCTGCTTGGCGCTGCTGTTCATTTCCGGTCCCTTCTGGCTCACGCTGACCCATACCTGCAGCCGGTTTTGGACGACGAGCACGGTTTTGATCTCGAGCAGCAGGTTTTTGTCCTTGTCTTTATAGATCTTGCCGGCGAGCAGCTCGCGGGCCAGCCTCGATTCGCGGTCGATGTCGTAGATGCTGTGGCCCTCAAGCACCTTCAGATCGTCATGCAGCATCTTCCGCAGCCGCGTTTTGGCGGGCTCGTCGAGCGACGCCGTCACGGGACCGTCCTCGAAGCGGATCTGAAGCGATTTGATGATGGAGCTCTGCTGGTTGAACTTGGTCAGCTTCTCGATCTCGTTGTCCCGTTCGTTGAGCTGGCCCTCCAGCTCGCTCTTGAGATTGGCGATCCGGTCGAACTGGGCCTGGAAGAGAGCCTGATAGAGGGCGGCGCCGATGACGATGCCGCAGATGACGAGGCCGAGCGCCTGAGTCAGTCTGGCGAAGCGGGCGAAAGGAGGCATGCGCATGGAGGCTCCTCACACCCCGTCCCGGCAGATCATGCGGATCAGCTCCGTGCCGGCATGCGCTCCGATGAAAGCGCAGAAGATGAACAGCAGCTGCTGGGCCACCGGGGACAGATGGCCTTGGGAAATGTTGCTCTCGATGACCCGCATGGGGTCGATCGTGCCGCCGACTGCGGCGACCAGAGCCCATATTTTCAGACGCGACGCCGTATCGATCATCATCAGGGACGGCGGCGAGGAAGCCAGCACGGAGGCGATGCCCGCGAGCAGCGTGCCTCCGACTACGACTCCGAAGGCAATGAAGCAATCGATCAGGGCTTTGGTCAAGATCATGTTCATTCGACTCATCCGCCTCACCTGTTTCGTCTCATAGTAGGGAGCGCTTGTCTCCCTTCCTCCATTCTATGGGCTTGGCAGGGTCATTTATGATAAGATAGACGGAAAGAGCGAACAAGTGTGCCCCGCATGGGGAGAGGGAGAGAGCCGATGAGCGGAAGCGAGAGTTTCGTGCACCTGCATGTGCACAGCGAATACAGCCTGCTGGACGGAGCGGCGCGGATCCGCGACCTGACGGCGCGCGCGGCGGAGCTCGGCATGACCTCGCTGGCTCTGACCGATCACGGCGTCATGTACGGGGCGGTTCCCTTCTACAAGTCCTGCCTGAAGCACGGCATCAAGCCGATCATCGGCTGCGAGATGTACATGACGGCAGGCTCGAGGGCGGACAAAGGAACGCGCAGGGACAATCCGATCTATCATCTGATCCTGCTCGCCAAAAACGAAGCCGGCTACCGGAATCTCATGAAGCTGTGCTCGATCGGCCATCTGGAAGGGTTCCACTACAAGCCGCGGATCGACCACGAGGCGCTCGCCCGGCATTCGGAGGGACTGATCTGCCTCAGCTCCTGCCTGCAGGGCGAGGTGGCGCAGCATCTGCTCTACGACCGTCCGGAGGAAGCGCGGAGGGCGGCGCTCCGTTACCGCAGCGCTTTCGGCGAGGACTTTTTCCTGGAAATCCAGGATCACGGCATGGCGGAGCAAAAAAAAGTGATGGCCGGCATGACGGCGCTGGCGGAAGAGACGGGCATCCCGCTCGTCGCGACCAATGACGCCCACTACCTGCGGCAGGAGGATGCCGCCGTGCAGGATGTGCTCATCTGCATCGGCACCGGCAAAAGCGTCGGCGATCCGGACCGCATGCATATGCACGGCGATCAGAACTACCTCAAGAGCCCGGAGGAGATGGGACGGCTGTTCCGCCACATGCCTCAGGCGCTGGAGAACACGGTCCGCATCGCCGAGCGCTGCAATCTGGAGCTGAGGCTCGGCGAGCACGCGCTGCCGGAGTACAGCCCGCTGCCGGAGGGCATGACAGCGGCGGCTTATCTGGAGGAGCTGTGCCTGCAGGGCTTGGCTGAACGGTACGCCGCGGACGCTCCGGGAACGACAGTCTCGACCAGAGCGGTTGACGGAGCGCCGGGAGACCGGGGAGCGGGATCCTTGTCTTCCATGGCGAAGGCTGGAGGAGCGGGCGGGACGGCTTCTCCGGCCGATGGCGGCGGCTTCCTGCGGAAGGCGGAGGAGAGGCTGCGCTACGAGCTGTCCGTCATCGAGCGGATGGGCTTCAGCGACTATTTCCTCATCGTCTGGGATTTCATCCGCTTCGCCCACGGGCAGGGCATCCGTACCGGTCCGGGCCGCGGCTCGTCGGCGGGCAGCCTCGTCGCCTACTGCCTGAGGATCACCGATGTGGATCCGCTGAAGCACAGGCTGCTGTTCGAGCGGTTCCTCAATCCGGAGCGGATCAGCATGCCGGATATCGACATCGACTTCAACGACGAGCGGCGCGACGAGGTCATCGCCTATGTAAGCCGCAAGTACGGGGCCGGGCATGTCGCCCAGATCATCACCTTCGGCACGCTGGCCGCCAAGGCGGCCGTCCGCGACGTCGGCCGGGCGCTGGACGTGCCGCCCGGCGACGTGGACCGCGTCGCCAAGCTCATTCCGGGCCAGCCGGGCACGACGCTGGAATCGGCGATGGCTTCCGTGCCGCAGCTGCGCGAAAGCGCGGATCACCCGGCTACCCGCGATCTCATCGCGATGGCGCTTAAGGTGGAGGGCATGCCCCGGCATGCCTCCACGCACGCCGCGGGCGTCGTCATCGCCGGACGTCCGCTGACGGACTACGTGCCGCTGCAGGCCGGCTCCGAAGCGGCTCCGCTCACGCAGTATTCCATGGAGAACGTCGAGGCGGTCGGCCTGCTCAAGATGGACTTCCTCGGCTTGCGCACGCTGTCCATCCTGGAGCGCACGCTGAACTGGATCCGCGAAAGCGAAGGCACGGATATCGATTTCCGCGCCATCGCCGACGACGACCCGGCGACGTACGAGATGCTCGGGCGCGGGGATACGACGGGCATCTTCCAGCTGGAATCCAGCGGCATGCGCCGCGTGCTGCGGGAGCTGAAGCCTTCCTCGTTCGAGGACATCGTCTCGGTGCTGGCTCTGTACAGGCCGGGTCCGATGGAGTTCATTCCGCAGTTCATCCGGGGCAAGCACGGGCTTGCGGAGGTGCAATATCCGCATCCTTCGCTGGAGCCGATCCTGAAGGACACGCACGGCATCATCGTCTACCAGGAGCAGATCATGCAGATCGCCTCTTCGATGGCCGGCTTCTCGCTGGGGGAGTCCGACCTGCTGCGGCGGGCCGTCTCCAAGAAGAAGCGCGAGATTCTCGATGAGCAGAGAGCGGCCTTCGTCAGAGGCAGCCTCGGCCAAGGCTATCTCGAAGAGGAGGCGGACCGGGTCTACGACATGATCCTGCGCTTCGCCGACTACGGCTTCCCGCGGGCCCATGCGGCGGCTTACGGCGTGCTGGCGTTCCAGACGGCCTGGCTCAAGCGCCATCATCCGGTCGCCTTCATGGCCTCGATGCTGGCATCCGTGACGGGCAACCAGCGCAAGACCGGAGAGTATATCGACGAATGCCGGCGGATGGGCATCCCCGTGCTGCCCCCTGACGTCAACCATAGCGGAGTCACCTTCGCGCCGGACGGCGGAGCGGTCCGCTTCGGCCTTGCTTCGATCAAGAACGTCGGCACCCAGGCGATCGAGTCCATCCTGCGGGAACGGAAGGAGCGCCCCTTCGCGAGCCTCATCGACCTGTGCCGGCGCGTCGACCTGCGCGTCGTGAACAAGCGCGTCCTGGAATGCCTGATCGGCTCCGGCGCTCTGGAATCGATGCCCGGCCACCGGGCGCAGCAGCTCGCGGCGCTCGACGAGTCGGTGGAGACGGCGCAGAAGTGGCGCAAGGAGCGCGAGGAGCTGCAGATCGAGCTGTTCGGCTTCGAGGAAGTGCAGAACTGGGACGTGGAGCTGCCGGCCGTGCAGCCCTATTCCGCCGCGCAGCAGCTGGAGCTGGAGCGGGAGCTGCTCGGCCTGTACTTGACCGGCCATCCGCTCGACGCCGTCGAGCATGTTCTCGACGGGCTGGAGCTCGACCGTCTGGTCGACCTGGCCGAGGCGCCGGATGGATCGTCCTGCGTCGCCGCCGTGCGCGTCGTGTCGCTGAAGCAGCTGCGCACCCGCAAGGGCCAGCAGATGGCTTTCGCGGAGGCGGAGGACCGCATCGTGCGCGCCGAGGCGGTGCTGTTCCCTACGGCATGGTCCCGCTTCGGGGCCAAGCTCGAAGCCGGCAGCCTGGTCATCATGCAGGCCGCCGTGCAGCAGGGGGACGAGGACTTCAAGCTCATCGTCGATGACCTCGTCCCCCTTGACCCGGGCGATCCCGGCTTCGCCGCCGGGGTCGCCCCGCGCCGCCAGGCGCGCGCCCGCAGCGCGCGCGCGCGGCCGCGCCGCAGGCGGCCGGGGCTGCGCCCGGCTCCGCTCCGGCGCGCGGCGGAGCCGCTGCCGGCGGAGCCGCTCCTCGCGCAGCCGCTGCCGGCGGAGCCGCTCCTCGCGCAGCCGCTGCCGGCGGAGCCGCTCCCGGCGGAGCCGCTCCGGCGGAGCCGCTCCTCGCGCAGCCGCTCCCGGCGCAGCCGCTCCCGGCGGAGCCGCTCCCGGCGCAGCCGCTGCCGGCGGAGCCGCTCCCGGCGCAGCCGCTCCCGGCGCAGCCGCTCCCGGCGCAGCCGCTCCCGGCGGAGCCGCTCCCCGACGTACAACCGCCCCTCGCGGGGCTCAGCGGCTGTACATCAAAATCGCGGCGTACCGGGAGCATCCCGCCGTCCTGGAGCGCCTCAAGGCGCTGCTGGCCGACCATCCGGGTCCGCTTGGGACCGTACTTTTCTACGAGAGCGAGGGCAGGACGATCGCGCTCAGCGAGCGTTACAAGGTCAAGCCTTCTCCCGAGCTCATGGGCGGAATCGAAGGCTTGCTCGGCCGAGGCTCCGCCGTCGTCAAATGACAGCCGTCCCTGGCCGGTCTGCACCGGCGCCTTCCTGCGTCTCTTGAAAAAGGCCGTTCCCGCTTCCAGAGGGGAACGGCCTTTTTTCCAGGCCATGCGGACGGAGCCGCGAGCCAGCGGGCAGCGGCATCCGGGTGGGCATTCATAGCGACAGCAGCCGATCCAGGGCTCGGCATAGATGCGGATGCTTTCCCAAAGCCTCGAGAGCCCGCTTCTCCTCGAAAAACAGCTTCTCCTCCGCGCTCGGAACGAGGAAGCCGCATTCCCCGATCAAATTCCGCACGGGCTGATCGTACCGCGTCAGGCGTCCGACGGATTCCAGCATCGCCCTGAAGGAGCTGGTCAGATGGGAGTAGGGGCGCTCGGACTCGTTCCGGCCGAGGGCATAGATATCATCCAGCACGCTGCTGACGTCCTGGTAGGACATCGCGATCGGAGGATGGGCGAGCAGCAGGGCAAGCATGCTTACCGTCCGGTATTTTTGCTGGAACAAGTAGAAATTGATCTTGCCCTCCTGCCCGATGGACGTCTGGAGCGGATGCTCCTGGTGATAGGTCGGGACGGAGCTCAGATGGACGAAGCGGTATCCGTTCATGAACAGGCGGTAGCCCATCTCGATATCGTCCGCTCCCCAGCCCTCGTACTCCTCGAACAGGCCGTGAACCTCGAAGGCAGCCCTCTCCATCGAGAGATTTCCCGTCCCGGCCATGATCCAGGGCAGATGGAAGCCGCGGAACCAATCTCCGTACAGGCCGAGCACGTTCTTCATGAAATAGTTCCCATGCGGATTTTCCGCCGTCATGTCGAGATACCGTCCCTGCAGGATGTCTTCGCGCGCGAAAAGCGCCGGCGGATCGGGAAGCATCCGGGTGCGCAGCCACCTGCCGTACAGGTCCGGATGGCGGACGATGAGCTCCTCCGCCTGCTGCAGCTGGGCGGGGGACAGCTGCGGATCCAGCCGGGTGTAGGTTTTGCGGACCGCATACAGTCCCCCCGCGATGAGGCGGCTATGCTGCCTGTGAAGGCTCATATGGGCTTCGATGAATCCCGGAGGCACGATGATCTCCGCATCGAGAAAAATAAGATGCTGTCCGCGCGACGCATGGATGCCCATATTCCGGGCTCGGGGCCGGCCGATGTTCGTCGTCATGCGGTAGTACCGGAATTGAAACGGGAAAGAGCGGCCGGAGGCGATGCCGGGCGTCTCGTCGTCCGAAGCGTCGTCGATCATGATGACCTCGACCTTGGACAGGTCGTACGTCTGCGCTTCGAGAGAATGCAGCGTAAGCAGATTAAGCGGATAGCGGTTGTGGGTCGGCATGATGATGCTTACCTCGATCGCGATGGGGAGCGCCTCCTTTCCAGACGGCCCGGCATCAAGTCCGCAGCCTGCTCTTGATCCATTGATCCAGCAGCGGCCACCAGCGCCGCCGGGTCGTTTCGGCTTCCAGCTCGATGACCGGAAGATTGCGGACCGTGCCCATCGCTTCGTGGACCCGGTATTGGATCAGCGCCTCATCCACATAATGGAGATCGGCCCCGCTCAGGACGGCGCGGAACCATAAGTCGTAGTCATGGGTGTAAGGCAGCGACTCGTCGAACAGGCCGAGATCCAGCAGCAGCTTTTTGCGGGCTACAACCGTGCAGCCATTGATCGGGCAGTAGCGCTCGAAGGCCTGGAGAAATTCGCTGACATGGACATATTTGTGCGCTACGTTCCGGCTCGTGACATTGCCGGCGCCGTCAATGACGTCGTAATCGCTGAAGGAAATTTCTCCGTTCCTGGGAATCATATACGCCAGCTGCTTCTCCAGCTTGCCCGGATAGAAGCGGTCGTCGGAGCTCAGCCAGGCGATGTATTCGCCCGCGGCGATCGCTATGCCGGCATTCAAGGCGCTGGCCGTGCCCCCGTTTGATTTCTCGCACAGATAGACTCCTGGAAACTGCAAATAAGGGAGCAGCAGCTCTCTGTGCAGCGTGGATCCGTCGTCCACGACGACGATTTCCTTGTGGGGATAGGTTTGCTCCATCGCGCTTTGGATCGCGCTGCCTATATAGGGGTCGTTGTAGAACGGAATGATGATCGATACCAACGGACTGGACAAAGGGGAAAGCTCCTCCTTATCGCGCGTTTCGCTTGTTTTACAACAGCGTATGTGCGCCGCTCCGAGCTTGCACCGGATATGCGCCTTGCCGCCGCCGCGGCCGGGCTTGTCCGGCGTGCGGGACCGCCCGTCGACGGCTGTCCGGGCTTGCTCCCGCTGCGGTACGCTCCCGGCCGCAAGCCTCGCCGCAGCCCCGTTGCGCCGCTTCCCTCACCGGAAATTAACGGAACATTTCCCGGGACACGCGCATAGAGTAGGAAACACAAGTCGTCAGGCTTGGGCTACCATGGCGGTCGGGCCGGGGCGAAGGACCAGGGGAAGAGGGGCGGCCGGCTGGCCGCGCCTCTACTCGTGTCTCCGCTTGCGGCCCCCGCTCTCACGGCAATATTTGCGGGAGGGAATGCGGATGAGTTCCGAAATGGAGCGCTGGCTCGGCCGGCGCGGCGTAACCGTCGATGATGTGGCGTCAATCGTGCTTTCCCTGCAGCGTCCCTACAATCCTCTGCTCACGATGGAGGAATGCACGGAAAGCGTGCGCACGGTGCTGGGCAAGCGGGAGGTCCAGTACGTGCTCTACACGGGCATCGCCTTGGATGAGCTGGCGGAGCGCAAGCTGCTGCCGCATCCTTTGCAGGCCATCATGGAGAAGGACGAATCGCTCTACGGCGTCGACGAGACGCTGGCGATGGGCATAACGAACGTATACGGAATGATCGGCTTGACCAGCTTCGGGTATCTCGACAAGGTCAAACCCGGCATCATCAGCCATCTGAACGACAAGACGACAGGCAAGGTGCATGTCTTCCTGGACGATCTCGTAGCGGGGCTGGCCGCCGCCGCTTCCGCCCGGATCGCCCATCAGGATCCCAATGCGCTGCGCTACAGCGCCTTGGACGGGAGCGAAACCTCGGATTGAAAAAGAGGGATTCCGCATGCCGGGGACGAATGTACCTGCTGAAGCTCCGGCATGTCCCTTCAGTCCGTGCGCCGCGAGGCGCCGGAATGCCCGAAGCAAGCCGGACCGGCCGAGATCGATCGGAGTCGCCGCAGGCTTCTTCGCATGTTTTCAAGACGTTTCCTTCCCCTTCCTCTCGGGACGGAGGACAAGCCTGGCAAGGCCCCCGCGGCCGCAGAAATACTCCTTCCGACCCTTTTCCAACCCGCAATCCGGGCCGAACGCGCCGATCCGACAGTCCTGTTTCTTGCGGGAAATTATTTTCCTATGCTATGATTGTGAGATCATGTGGCCTGTTTCCGGAATATCAGGAGGTACCTTTCATGTGGACGGTCATCTACATCGCGCCTACCGCGAGAATCGCGGAGAGGATCCAAAAACGGCTGACGGAAGAAGGCTTTCTCGTACAGACACGTCCGATAAACATGTCCAAGCAGCAATACGAGATTCTCGTTCCGTCCGGAGAGCTGGAGGAAGTCCAGGAGGTCCTGAGCTCCATTCTTCATTCGTGATGGCCGGTTCGACTATACTTTAGCGTCTTGAGAGGTGTCACTCGTGTTCAAGGACTTATTTCATAAACGCAAATACGCGACCGTTCCGTCGGAACGTGAGCGCAGCGACAGCCAGGAGCGTCCCAAACGGGACATTCCCGAAGGGCTGATGAACAAGTGTCCCAAGTGTGGGACGATTCAATTCTCCAAGGAACTGGAGAAAAACCTGAAAGTATGTCCGTCATGCGGGCATCATTTCCGGCTGAGCGCCTGGGAGCGTATCGGAATGACGCTCGATGACGGACGTTTGTCTGAATTCGACGCCGATATGATTTCCGAGGATCCGCTGGAGTTCCCGGGCTACGCCCCCAAGCTGGAGACCCAGAAGAAAAACTCCGGCCTGAAGGACGCTGTCGTGACGGGCACCGGCGAGATCGGCGGATTCCCCGTCGTCGTCGCGGTCATGAGCTTCGACTTCTTCAGCGGCAGCATGGGCTCGGTCGTCGGGGAGAAGATCACCCGGGCGATCGAGCAGGCGCATGAGCGCCGGCTGCCCATGATCATCTTCTCGACCTCGGGCGGCGCCCGCATGCAGGAGAGCATCCTGAGCCTGATGCAGATGGCCAAGACGAGCGCCGCGCTGGCCAAGTTCCAGTCGGACGGCGGCCTCTACATCTCCGTCATGACCGATCCGACCACCGGCGGCGTCACGGCCAGCTTCGCGAGCCTTGGCGACTACAATCTGGCCGAGCCCGGCGCCCTCATCGGCTTCGCAGGCCGGATCGTCATCGAACAGACGATCCGCCAGAAGCTGCCGGACAATTTCCAGACGGCGGAATTCAACCTGCAGCACGGTCAGCTGGACCGCGTCGTTCACCGCAAGGACATGAAATCGACGCTGACCCGCGTGCTGGACATGCATGCCCCCGTGAAGGAGGAGACAGCCCATGGCGTCTGAATTGCCTTTTGAGAAGCCGCTCGGCGACCTTCGCCGCAAAATCCAGGAGCTGAAAGGGCTCAGCCAGGATACGGGCATCGACTTCACCGACGAGATCGCCCGTCTGGAAGCCCGCTGCAAGCAGCTGGAGGACGAGATGTACAGCGAGCTCAGCCCTGCCCAGAAGATGCATCTGGCCCGCCATCATCAGCGTCCGACCTCGCTTGACTTCATCCATGACATCTTCACGGATTTCCTGGAGCTTCACGGCGACCGGCTGTTCGCGGATGATCTGGCGATCGTCGGCGGCCTGGCCAAGCTGAACGGCGTGCCGGTTACGGTCATCGGCCATCAGCGCGGCAAGGATACGAAGGACAACATCGCCCGCTTCTTCGGCAGTCCCCATCCGGAGGGCTTCCGCAAGGCGCTGAGGCTGATGCAGCAGGCCGACAAGTTCAAGCGGCCGATCATCACCTTCATCGACACGAAGGGCGCCTACCCCGGCAACACGGCCGAGGAACGGGGCCAGTCGGAGGCGATCGCGCGCAACCTGCGCGAGATGGCTCTGCTCGGCGTGCCGGTCATCTGCGTCGTCATCGGCGAGGGCGGCAGCGGCGGAGCTTTGGCGCTTGGCGTCGGCAACCGCGTCCTGATGCTGGAAAACGCCATCTACTCCGTCATTTCACCCAACGGAGCCGCGTCCATCCTCTGGAAGGACGCCTCCAAGGCGGACCAGGCGGCCGAAGCGATGAAAATCACGGCGAAGGATCTGCTCTCGTTCGGCATCATCGAAGAGATCGTGCCCGAGCCCAAGGGAGGCGCGCACCGCGGCCAGGCGGAGCAGTCGGCGTTCATCAAGGACGCCCTGTGGCGCCATCTGCAGGAGCTGTCGCTGCTGACCTCGGAGCAGCTGGTGGAGGACCGCTACGCGAAGTTCCGCAAGATCGGACGCTTCGCATTCGCCCCGTCGGCTCCGGCCGTCGAAGGGCCGCAGGGGCACGAGCCCCAGGCCGGAGGCGACTCGCAGGAGCGCTTGCGCGGCGAGGCGGCGGTCGAGACCGGAGCCGCTCCGGTCGAAGCGGGCTCGCCGGAGGCGGGAGAGAGCTCTCCCTCCGCAGCTGCGGAATCCGCGCGGGTCCATTAAGGGAACCTGCCAGGCCATGACGGGCGCTGCCGCCTCGGCAGCGCCCGGTGCCATGTCGACACGCATAGGCCGTGAGGACCGGGAGCCTAGTTCCCGCGGTCCAGGCCAAGCTCCAAAAGCCATGTCTATATTTCTGCCGATTGTGGTAGAATGATTGATAGTGTTCACAAGCTAGCTATATTGATGGAGGAATTCATACCCATGCGCAAAACAAAAATCGTCTGCACCATCGGCCCGTCCAGCGAGTCTCTGGAAAATACCAAGAAACTGATCCTTGCCGGCATGAACGTCGCCCGCCTGAACTTCTCCCACGGAGATTTCGAGGAGCATGGCGCGCGCATCACCAACATCCGCCAGGCATGCGCGGAGCTCGGCAAGACGGTCGCGATCCTGCTCGACACCAAGGGTCCCGAGATCCGCTTGGGCAAGCTGAAGGAAGAGCCGATCGAGCTTGTCCAGGACGACTACATCGTGCTGACGACGGAAGAAATTCTCGGAGACCGCCACCGGATTCCGGTTACCTATAAGAATCTCCCTGCCGACCTGAAAGTCGGCTCCACAGTGCTCATCGACGACGGCCTCATCGGCCTCACCGTCGCCGACATCCAGGGCACGGAGATCAACTGCCGCATCGTCAACAGCGGCCAGATCAAGAGCAAGAAGGGCGTCAACGTGCCGGGCGTGCATATCTCCCTGCCGGGCATCACCGAGAAGGATGCGAACGACATCGTCTTCGGCATCGAGCAGGGCGTCGATTTCATCGCCGCTTCCTTCGTGCGCAAGGCTTCCGACGTGCTTGAGATCCGCGAGCTGCTGGAGCGCCACAACGCGAGCCACATCCAGATCATTTCCAAGATCGAGAACCAGCAGGGCGTAGACAACCTCGACGAGATCCTCGAAGTGTCCGACGGCCTCATGGTCGCGCGCGGCGACCTCGGCGTGGAGATTCCGGCCGAGGAAGTGCCTCTCGTTCAGAAGAACATGATCCAAAAGGCCAACCTGGCCGGCAAGCCGGTCATCACGGCGACGCAGATGCTGGATTCCATGCAGCGCAATCCACGCCCGACGCGCGCAGAGGCGAGCGACGTGGCCAACGCGATCTTCGACGGCACCGATGCGATCATGCTCTCCGGCGAGACGGCCGCAGGCAAGTACCCGATGGAATCCGTCCTGACGATGTCCCGCATCGCCGAGCGCGCGGAATCCGCTCTGGACTACCGCGAGATTCTGGTCAAGCAGGCGAGCGCCCAGCAGACGTCCGTCACGGAAGCGATCAGCCAGGCTGTCGCCAACTCCGCCCTGGATCTGCAGGCCAAGGCGATCGTTTCCTCCACGGAGAGCGGTTATACGGCACGCATGGTATCCAAATACCGTCCTAAGGCTCCGATCATCGCGGTTACGACGGATGAGCGCATCATGCGCCGCCTCGCGCTGACCTGGGGAGTCATCCCGGCCAAGGGAGCGAACGCCGACACGACGGATGAAATGTTCAACATTGCCGTCGAAGGCGCGCTCAACACCGGCCTTGTGAGCCTCGGCGACACGATCGTCATTACGGCCGGCGTTCCTGTCGGACGCGCCGGAACGACGAATCTGATCAAGGTTCACCATATCGGCGAGCTCGTGGCCAAAGGCCAAGGCATCGGCAGCCAGACGGCGACCGGCAAAATCGTGCTCGCCCGCACGCCGGAAGAAGCGATCGCCAAAACGAAGCCGGGCTCCATCCTCGTGACCGTATCGACCGACAAGGACTTCATGCCCGCCATCGAGAAAGCGGCGGCGATCCTGACGGTTACAGGCGGCATCACGAGTCATGCGGCTGTCGTCGGCCTCAACCTCGGCATCCCGGCCGTCATCGGCATCGAAGACGCCTTCGAGCTGTTCCAGGACGGCATGGAAGTGACCGTGTACGGAGAGATGGGCGTTATTTACACCGGACAATCCCAAGTCCTCTAAAGCGGTCCGTCATCCGAGAGGTCCGGCCGCTCGGGACGACCAGATAGAGCTGTGCAGGCCGCATCCGCGCCCTTCCGACCCGCGAGGGACCGGCAGGGGCGGCGCGTTTTGCACGGCTTTTTCTTTTTTTGCAGACCATGACGGCAAGCGGGGACAGAAAGGATGGCAAGAGCATGAAAGCTGAAGCTTGGCATCTTCATCCGATTCGGGTGAGGTACAAGGAAACGGATGCCATGGGCATCGTCTTCCATACGAACTATATGGTCTGGTTCGAGATCGGCCGTACCGAGCTGATCCGCTCCGCCGGATATCCGTACCGACGGATCGAGGAGGAAGGGCTGCTGCTGCCGGTCGTGGACATCGATTGCGCCTTTCACTCCCCGGCCCGTTACGATGACTGCCTTCTGATCTGTACCCGGGTGGAGAGCTACACGCCGATGAGAATGGCTTTCCGCACGCAGATTCGCCGTCTTCCGGTCGAACCCGGCGAACCGCTCCCGAACGGGTATCCCCCGCTCGAGGCGGATGCAGACGGAGCAGGATTGCCCGGCGAACTGCTGGTGTCCGGAGGAACGCGCCATGTATGGGTCGGCAGGGATTTCAAGCCTGCGAGGCTGGATAGGCGGCTTCCCGAGCTTTACGCTTTTCTGAAGCAGCATGCGGGCGAACCGGCCCGGAAAGGGGCGAATCGATGAACAAGGCCAGGCAATGGGGATTCATGCAGAGGTTCATGCTCGGGATTGCGGCTTATATCGTGGCGGAGGTCATCGTCATCATGCTCGTGTCCCGCTGGATCGGAGGCGCCGGAGTGGTGCTGCTGATGGCCGGAACGGCGGTGCTCGGAGGCGTGCTCGCCCGCACCCGCGGACGCAAGGCTTGGGAGGAGATGAGGCTGCGGATGGGCAGGGGAGAGCCGCCGGGCCATGCGCTGCTCGACGGACTGTGCATCCTTGGAGGCGGCTTGCTCCTTGTGCTGCCGGGCTTCATCGGGGACATCGTCGGGTTGACGATGCTGCTGCCGTTCACGAGAGGCTTCTATCGGGCAAGGCTGTACCGGCTGCTGGAACGCCTCTTCCGCGGAGGCGGCGGAGGGAAATTTTTCATCATCGGCCGCTGAGCCGGGGACGCGCATTCGAAATGATGCGCATTTACCGTCCTTTTACAGCATCTTAATATAGAAGAAACAGTTGCGCCGCATAATAGGGACAACGAGCAAGGAGGCTTCTGACCGATGACAAAAGCATTGTCCCCCTATGTGAACCGGGACCTCAGCTGGATCGAATTCAACCGGAGGGTTCTGGGCGAAGCCCAGGACGCCTCGACGCCTCTCCTCGAAAGAGCGAAGTTTCTCGCGATCGTATCGAGCAATCTGGATGAATTCACGAGCGTGAGGATGGCCGGCATCCAGGATCAGCTCAAGGCCGGGTACGCCAAGGTCGACTTTACCGGCTACACCCCCCAGGGATTGTGGAAAAGACTGATCAAGCGCACCGGACAGATGGTGGCCGAGCAGTACCGGACTTACCGCGAGGTGATGCGGGGATTGTCCCGCGAAGGAATCGGATTCAAGGAAATGGCGGATCTGAGCGTTGCCCAGGAAGCGGCCATGGACGAATATTTCCGGACGATCGTCTTCCCCGTCCTGACGCCGATGGCGGTCGACCAGAGCCGGCCTTTCCCGCTGCTGCATACCCGCGAGCTGTATTTGGCTGTCCTGCTCAAGGACGACAGCGGAGACAGCGAGGCCGATCCTTATTTCGCGATCGTGCAGGTGCCGTCGATATTGCCGCGCTTCGTGCCGGTGCCGTCGCGGGGCAACAGCAAGAAGATGGAATACGTGCTGCTGGAAGACCTGATTCAAGCCCATATCCATACGCTGTTCAACGGATACATACCCTTTGCCGTCCACTCGTTCCGCCTGATCCGCAACGCCGACTTGACGCTCAACGAGGAGGGCGCGGAGGATCTGCTGGAAGAGATCGAGAAGGAGCTGCGCCGCCGCCGCTGGGGCATGCCGGTCCGGCTGGAGGTCGAGGAAGGCTTCCATCCTTATGCGCTGGAGCTGCTCAAGGAGGAGCTCGAGATCGAGGATCATATTCTGGAGATCGGAGGTCCGCTTGATCTCGGCTTCCTCATGAAGTTCTCCTCCGCGCTGCAGGGCAGGGACAGCCTGCGCTTCCCGAGGCTGGAGCCGATCTATCCGCCGGAGCTCGAGGAGGACGACAGCCTGTTCGACGCCATCCGGCGCCGGGACGTGCTGCTCCATCACCCGTACGAATCGTTCGAGCCGATCGCCGATTTCGTGCAGCAGGCAGCGGAGGATCCGAACGTGCTTGCCGTCAAGATGACCCTGTACCGCGTCAGCGGCCAGTCCGAGATCGTGCGGGCGCTCGCGGCGGCGGCCGAATCCGGCAAGCAGGTGACCGTCGTCGTCGAGCTGAAGGCCAGGTTCGACGAGGAGCGCAATATCGCCTGGGCACGGCAGCTGGAGAAGGCGGGCTGCCATGTCGTCTACGGCCTCGTCGGACTCAAGACGCATGCGAAGATCCTGCTCGTCGTGCGCCGGGAAGAGGGGATGCTGCGCCGCTACGTCCACGTCGGAACGGGCAACTACAACGACAGCACGGCCAAGGCGTATACCGACGTCGGCCTGTTCACCTGCCATCCTGTCATCGGCGCCGACGCCTCGGCGCTGTTCAACGAGATGACAGGGTATTCCTCCCCGTACGAGTGGCAGGCGTTCGCCGTCGCGCCGACCGACCTGATGGATAAGCTGTTCCGCCTGATCGACCGCGAGAAGGAGCATGCCTTGGCAGGGCGCGGCGGTTATATTGCGGCCAAGATGAACTCCCTGTCCAATCAGGAAATGATCGACAAGCTGTACGAGGCTTCCCAGGCCGGCGTCAAGATCGATCTCATCATTCGCGGCGTCTGCTGCTTGCGGCCGAGCGTGGAGGGGCTGAGCGAGAATATCCGCGTCTTCAGCCTGGTCGACAGGCATCTGGAGCATTCGCGGCTGCTCTATGTCCGCAACGGCGGGGATGAGGAAGTGTACCTGTCCAGCGCCGACTGGATGACGCGCAACCTGACGCGCCGGATTGAGCTCATGTGCCCGGTGTTCGACGCCAGTCTGAGGGACAGCCTGGTGGCGATGCTGGAGCTTATTCTGAGCGACAATGTCAAGCTCCGCGAGCTGAAGCCGTCGGGGAGCTACGAGAAAGTTCCCGACGCGGACCGGCCTCCTCTGCGGAGCCAGTTCGTCGCGGAGAAGATCTCCTCCTGGAAGCAGCCGGGCACGGACGATGCCGGCCTGATCCATTCCTAGTCCTCCTTTCCAATGAAAGACAGCCGTCCCGGCGCAAGCGGGACGGCTGTTTCGGTTATGGAGAGGATTCGGCTCTGCGCAAGAGAAGGGGCAGCCTTCCCGTCCGCATGAAGAGAAGATCCGGAATTTCGGTCAGCGGATGGACAAAGTGGGCGTCAGGCCCCATATCTTGGCGAATTCCCGCCCGCCGTCCTCGATTTCCTGGCTTTCCAGCGCAAGCGACCCGGAAGGGCGGATCGCCTGCAGCAGCAAGGAGGATCCCTTGATGGAGATGTCGAGGCGGCTGACCGGCTGCGTCTCGCTCCGGTCGAGCGTCGCCGCCAGCTGGAGAAGCGAGCCGAGCAGCGCGGCCGCTTCGGCGTCGCTGTCCTCAAGGAGGGACGCGAAGGGCTCCAGCTGGGACTTCAGGCGGCTGCGGCCGTGGAAGGAGGCGACGGCGGCCGTCAGGACGTTTTCGCGATGCGTCATGCCGTTCAGGCTGCAGTTGGTGAGCAGGTAGAACGTATGCTTCGGATAGGCCGCATGGTCGATGGAGGCGCCGATCCGGTACAGGATGGAAGCCGCGTCGAGCACGACCGCCGCCCTCCCGCCGAGCGACTGCAGGCTGGACGCCGCCTGCGTGTCCTTGAGGCTGTCCAGCAGCTCCAGCGACAGCCGGTTGACCTGGTTGACATGGGCAAGCGGAGCCTCGGGATAGAGGGCGTACGTATTGCTCACGCTGTAGCCGAGCACGTCGTCGAGCCGCGGCCGATCGGGGAACTGGGAGGCGAAGAACAGCCCGTCCCGAAGTCCGGCCGCGCACACCCTGTACTCGGTCGCTCCCGTCAGCCTGCGGAACAGCATCAGAACGGCCAGTCCGGGCAGGATGAGGTCGACCCTGTCCTTGGACAGTCCGGGGAATTTGCGCCTCTTGTCCATCGGCATCTCCCGCAGCGTGCCGAACAGGCGCTCCGCGTCCTCGGAAGGCATGGAATAGTTATGGGTTTGCGGGAAAGGATATTTCCGCACCGCTTGATGGATCTTCGCCAAGGAGCGGATCGTCCCGCCGACGCCGACCATCGGGAGGCCGGGAGACCAAGCGAGCCAAGGCTCCTTGCCTGCGGCGGCGGTTACCTCGGCCTCCAGCGCCTTCAGCCCTTCATCGTCCAGCATGCCCCCCTTGAGGAAGCGGCGGGAGAGGCTGACGCAGCCGAACGGGAAGGAGACGCTCTGGACGAGCGTGCGGTCGCGGAACAGGGAAATTTCCGTGCTGCCGCCCCCGATGTCGATGAGGAAGCCGTCCTGGATATCCATCGTGTTGACCATGCCGAGAAATCCGCAGGAGGCTTCCTGCTCGCCCGGAAGCAGCTCGACGTGCAGGCCGGTTTCGGCGTTCAGCACGGCGATGACCTCCTCCCCGTTGGCCGCATTGCGGAGGGCGGCCGTCGCTACCGCGCGGATCGTTCCCGTCCGGTGGTGGGCGCAGATCAGGCGGAAGTGGCCGAGAATCTCGACCAGCTCCCGCGTCGTGGCTTCATCGATCGTTCCGTCCGCGGTGATTCTCGAGCTGAGCCTCGCCGGCCGCTTGCTGCCGTCGATGACGCGATGCGCTCCCGAAGCCGTCTGCTCGTAGACGACGAGGCGGATGGAGTTGGAGCCGATGTCGATGATGCCGGTTCTCTGCTCGTTCATGACCTTATCCTCCTTGAAGCCGCCGGTCGGTCCCGGCGGCATAGTCAGTCCAGTGTACCATTTCGGCAGCCGGCCTTTCCAATCGCGGCGGCAAAAAGGCGGCAGGAAAGGAAATTGTTCAGCAACAAGATAATTCTATGATACCGATAAAGCAATTTTATGTCGCAACAAGTTGGATTCGGACGCAAAATTCGTTATGATAATAAGGACGACTGATTCATTCGGTTTTTCGTGGATCTCTTCCAGCCTCTCATCACACTGCCGAGGCGCAGCATGAAGGCGCTGCCAAGATGCGGACTTCCGTCCTGCATCTGTAATCCCATGTCCGCATACTACTATTCGCCCTGCTACCCAGGCCGAAGCCAAAGGAGAGATAACTATGACAGCTACCAAAGGTCTTGAAGGCATCGTAGCCACAACCTCGTCCATCAGCTCCATCATCGACGGCGTGCTGACTTACCGCGGCATCGACATCGACGATCTCGCTGAGAACGCAACCTTCGAAGAAGTGGCCTACCTGCTTTGGTACGGCAAGCTTCCGACCGCATCCGAGCTGGAGCAGCTTAAATCCAAGCTGGATCAGTATGCCGCGATCCCTTCCGAAGTCGTGGAAGGCATCAAGCTGTATCCGAAGGACACGAACTCCATGGCTGCTCTCCGCACCGCCGTTTCTTCGCTGGCGCTGTACGATCCTGCCGCCCAGGATATGTCCAAGGAAGCCAACGTAGACAAAGCGATCCGCCTGCAGGCTCAGCTGCCGACCGTCATCGCGGCGTTCGCGCGCATCCGGGAAGGCAAGGAGCCCGTCGCTCCGAAGGCCGGCCTGTCCGTCGCCGCCAACTTCCTCTACATGCTCTCCGGCGACGAGCCGGACGAGGTCGCCGTCAAGGCGCTTGACCAGGCTCTCGTTCTCCATGCGGACCATGAGCTCAACGCGTCGACGTTCGCAGCCCGCGTCACGGTCGCCACGCTGTCCGACATCTACTCCGGCGTCGTGTCCGCCATCGGCGCGCTGAAGGGACCTCTGCACGGAGGCGCCAACGAAGCCGTCATGGTCATGCTCGAGGAGATCGGATCCCCGGACAACGTGGAATCCGTCATCAACGAGAAGCTCGCCAACAAAGAGAAGATCATGGGCTTCGGCCATCGCGTCTACAAAAACGGCGACCCGCGCGCCAAGCATCTTCAGAAAATGTCGCAGGAGCTCGGCAAGCTGAAGGGCAACATGGACCTGTACAACATGTCCGTGCACATCGAAGACATCGTGACGGGACAGAAGGGCCTGAAGCCGAACGTGGACTTCTATTCCGCTTCCGTCTACACGACCCTCGGCATCCAGCGCGACCTGTTCACCCCGATCTTCGCGATCAGCCGCTTGTCCGGCTGGACGGCGCATATTCTCGAGCAGTATGATAATAACCGACTGATCCGCCCCCGCGCGGAATACACCGGTCCATCGAACGCCAAGTTCATTCCGATCGACCAGCGCTGATCCATGGCCCCATGCCCCGGCCCGTCGCCGGGGCAGGCTTCATGCGCTTGGTCCTTGACCTGGACGAGCCGCATATGGTCGGGCATCATAGCAAGACCGCATTCATATTAGAGGAGGAATACCCACTCATGCCGCAACTCGAAAAATTCGCGCTTCCGACTGAAGGCGAACAAATTACGATTCAAGACGGAAAGCTGCAGGTTCCAAGCAACCCGATCGTTCCTTTCATTGAAGGCGACGGCACCGGCCGCGACATCTGGCGCGCATCCAAGCGCGTACTTGACGCCGCTGTTGAGAAAGCTTATAAAGGCGAGAAGAAAATCGCCTGGTACGAAGTGTTCGCCGGCGAAAAAGCGTTCAACCAATATGGCGAATGGCTTCCTGCCGATACGCTGACTGCGATCCGCGAATACATCGTCGCGATCAAAGGTCCTCTGACGACGCCGATCGGCGGCGGCATCCGCTCCCTGAACGTCGCTCTCCGCCAAGAGCTCGATCTGTACGTCTGCCTGCGCCCTGTGCGCTACTTCGACGGCGTTCCTTCCCCGGTGAAGCGTCCTGAGCTCGTGGACATGGTCATCTTCCGCGAGAACACGGAAGACATCTATGCCGGCATCGAGTACCAGGAAGGAACGGATGCAGTGAAGAAGGTGCTGTCCTTCCTGCAGAACGAGATGGGCGTCAACAAGATCCGCTTCCCGGAAACTTCCGGCATCGGCATCAAGCCGGTATCGGCTGAAGGCTCCAAGCGCCTGGTGCGCGCTGCGATCGAATACGCGATCGAGCATGGCCGCAAATCCGTGACGCTGGTCCACAAGGGCAACATCATGAAATTCACCGAGGGAGCCTTCAAGAACTGGGGCTACGAAGTGGCTGAAGCCGAGTTCGGCGACAAGGTGTTTACTTGGGATCAATACGACCGCATCAAGGAAGAGCAAGGAACGGATGCGGCCAACAAAGCGCAGGAAGAAGCTCTCGCAGCCGGCAAAATCCTTGTGAAGGATGCCATCGCCGACATCGCCCTCCAGCAGGTTCTGACCCGTCCGACCGACTTCGACGTCATCGCGACGCTGAACCTGAACGGCGACTACCTCTCCGACGCCCTCGCTGCCCAAGTCGGCGGCATCGGCATCGCTCCGGGCGCCAACATCAACTACCTGACGGGCCACGCGATCTTCGAAGCTACGCACGGCACGGCTCCGAAGTATGCCGACAAAGACGTCGTGAACCCTGGTTCCGTCATCCTGTCGGGCGTCATGATGCTGGAGCACCTGGGCTGGCAGGAAGCTGCCGACCTCATCTACAAAGGTATGGAAGCTTCGATCAACAACAAGACGGTTACGTACGACTTCGCCCGCCTCATGGAAGGCGCAAAAGAAGTCAAGTGCTCCGAGTTCGCCGATCAAGTCATCGCCAACATGTAAGACTTACCAAAGCCCGCTTCGGCGGGCTTTTCCACTCTTCCGGCGCATCCGCGACCAACGGCATTCGGCCGGGAGAGAGCGTTGGCCTGCAAGCGGCGAGGATGGCTGCAGCGAGGTGGCGTCATAGTTCGGCATTCCAATCCGATGGAGGTTATTCACATGGCAATTAAGCGCAACAAGATCACGGTTGTAGGCGCAGGCTTCACCGGAGCGACGACGGCTCTCATGCTGGCTCAAAAAGAGCTGGGCGACGTCGTTCTCGTCGACATTCCGCAGCTCGAAAACCCGACGAAGGGCAAGTCGCTCGACATGCTCCAGGCTTCCCCGGTTCAAGGCTTCGATGCCAACATCATCGGCACGTCCAACTATGACGATACAAAGGATTCCGACATCGTCATCATCACGGCCGGCATCGCCCGCAAGCCGGGCATGAGCCGCGACGATCTCGTGAACACGAACGCCGGCATCGTGCGTTCCGTGTGCGAGAATATCAGGCTGTCGAGCCCGAACGCCTATGTCATCATCCTCTCCAACCCGGTGGACGCGATGACCTATGCGGCCTTCGAGACGCTCGGCTTCCCGAAAAACCGTGTCATCGGCCAATCCGGGGTGCTCGATACGGCCCGCTACTGCACGTTCATCGCGCAGGAGCTCAGCGTATCCGTCGAAGACGTGCGCGGCTTCGTGCTCGGCGGACACGGTGACGACATGGTTCCGCTCGTCCGCTACTCCAATGTCGGCGGTATCCCGATTGAGAAGCTCATTCCGGCCGACCGCATCGAGGCGATCGTGCAGCGCACCCGTGTCGGAGGCGGCGAAATCGTAGGCCTGCTCGGCAACGGCAGCGCATATTACGCTCCGGCGGCATCGCTCGTGCAAATGACCGAAGCGATCCTGAAGGACAAAAAACGCATCCTGCCGGTCATCGCCCTGCTGGAAGGCGAGTACGGCTATGACGGCCTCTTCCTCGGCGTCCCTGCGATCCTCGGCGGCGACGGCATCGAGAAGGTATTCGAGCTCGAGCTGACGGCCGAAGAAAAAGCGGCGCTCGACAAATCCGCCGAGTCCGTGCGCAACGTCGTGAAGGTTGTAGCCGGCACGAACGCGTAAGCGGTACTCGTCGCGGGTCAGATCCGGAACAATATCCTGGGGCCTTCGGGTTCCGGGATTTTTTCTTTTGAACCCGCCTCCACATCGACGGAATGATTTTGCATGGATTCCGATGGATCCGGATCATCCTTTGTGAAGACGGGTCCCCGGAAAAGGGGCTTGCGATTGCCCCTCCGGAGGCGGTTCGCACCAAGTCCATTGCATTCGCACGTCCGCGAATGAGAGAATTTTTAAGAGGATCCGGTTTCAGGTAAGGTCTTAAACGGGTGTCGATCCTCCGAAGCATATAGAACACGCGAGCACCGGCTGAAGGAGGCTGAAGATGGAAGAGGAGTCCTTGATTACGCATGAAGAATATTTGACATCCGCGGAGCTTTTCCGCTCGGCATTCCCGACATTCGCGGCAGAGGTGGAGAGAGTGGAGGCCCGCCGGGGCCGGCTCAACGACTTCCAGCTCATGCAGGCGGTGAGCAAGGCGACCGACAGCATCGTCATCCTCGGCTGGAACTGCCGCAAGACGGTCGCCGCCATGTTCGACGTCTACGCCGAAATCTATCGGCGAGAAGGCAGGGAAGCCGCCGACAAATGGGTCGAAGCGACCTTCGGAGTATCCTACTCGCCGGAGGCGGGCGAGGTCAGGCAAAGCCTGCTGGAAGCGATGGACAGGGTCCACATCCTCATCAAGGCCAAGGAGGCGGAGCTGCAGCTGCTGTACCGGGAGCTGCACGAGCTCAGGACAAGGCTCGAAGAGCCGCAGGCAGACGCGAGTGCGGCTGTCGACGACGAGGAATAGACGGCGTTGGCGGAACCCGCGCCATCCGGAAGGAAGGCTTCCGCCCGCCGTTCAGGAGAAGAGGAGCCTTCGCGGCGATCCCGAAGACAAGCAGGCGTTGACCGAGCGGCAAAGAACCGCGCGGTCCGCCTGTTTGTCGATTCCGGACATTTCCCAGCCGGCCGATCGTTCCGGCTGAGCGGCATGCGGCGGGTCCATGCTATAATAGACTTCACCGATAGAATCAAAGGGCTGGACGGCCGGGAGGTCAGTATGGATACAGCTGTTGGGCACCTAGAGGCGGAAGCCGGCTTCCGCACGCATACGGCCGGCATAGACATCGGCACGACCTCGCTCGCCGTGACGGTCTGGGACGCGTCGTCCGGGCTCGCCGTGCACACCGCGACCGCGCCGAACCGGGCATGGCTTCCGGCGGAGCATCCGTGGGAAAAGCTTCAGGATCCGGAGCGGATCGCCAGCGATGCCGCCATGCTGCTGGAGCAGTGCGGGCACTGGCGCGGCAGGCTCGCCGGAATAGGGATTTCCGCGCAGATGCACGGCATCCTCTATATAGACGGGTATGGAAGAGCGGTCAGTCCGTTGTATACGTGGCAGGACGCGCGAGGAGGAAGAGCTCGGGCGGGGGATGGAGCGGGAGGAGAGTCTCACGCCTCCTGGCTGTCCCGCCTGTCGGGAAGCGGCGTCTACAGCGGTTATGGGTCGGCTACGCACAGCTATAATAGGGAAAACGGCCTGGTTCCGGGTGGAGCGGCCTCGCTGTGCACGATCGGCGACTATGTGGCGATGAGGCTGTGCGGAGCCCGCGAGCCTGTCATGGACGCCACCCAGGCCGCCGGGATCGGCTTGTTCGACCTGGAGGCGGGCCGCTTCGACGCTGCCGCCATCGTTTCAGCGGGCATGGATCCGGCCATGTTCCCCCGGATCGCAGCGGCCGCGGAGGAAGCGCCGGTCGGCAGCATGCCTGACGGCATGCCGGTCTATGCCGCGATCGGCGACAGCCAGGCGGGCTTCATCGGCGGCGCCGGCATCCTGAGGGGAACGCTGCTCGTTACGATCGGCACGGGCGCCCAGATCGCGCTCCACAGCGAGGAGCGGGCAGCGGCGCAAGGGCTGGAATCGAGGCCGATGCCCGGCGGAGGCTGGCTTTTGACAGGCGCGGCTCTCGCGGGAGGCAAGAGCTACGAGCTGCTGGAGCGCTTCCTTCGGGAAGCGGCGGAGCTGGCCGGAGGCGTTGTGCCGGAGCGGTTGTACAGCCGCATGAATGAAGCGGCCGCAGCCGAGCTGGATCGGCTGGAACGGGAGGGAACCAAGCCGGAACTGGCCGTCTCGCCGTTGTGGCTCGGAAGCCGGAGCGATCCGGAGGCGTCCGGCAGCATCGCCGGCATCCGCGAGGGCGGCTTCACGGTTCCGGGCCTGATCGCCGGATTTTTGCAGGGAACGGTCGACGAGCTGCTCGGCATGCTGACTCCGCTGCCTGCCGGACTGCGTGCGGGCATCGTCCGCATCGCAGGCACGGGCAACGGAATCCGGCGCAATCCGGCCATGCGGCGGCTGCTCGCCGCAAGGACCGGCCTGACGCTCCGGATGTCGGCGGCGGAGGAGGAAAGCGCCGCCGGGGCCGCGCTGCATGCGGCTGTTATATGCGGCCTGTACCGCAATCATGAACAAGCGATGCTCGCCGCCGGTTATGCCGGAGGGGAGCTTGAACGATAACAGCATGGCCGCGCCGTCGGGGACGGCGCAAGAAGGGGGTTCATCCATGATAATGCTGGAGGAAGCGCGCGATTTGCTGAAGCGCGTCTACGGCTACGATTCTTTCCGTCAGGGACAGGAGGACATCATCGCGGCCATAACGGGAGGCAGCGATACGCTGGCGATTCTGCCGACCGGCGGCGGCAAGTCGGTCTGCTACCAGATACCGGCGATGCTGCTCTCCGGCACGACGATTGTCGTGTCGCCGCTCATCTCCCTCATGAAGGACCAGGTCGACGCCTTGCGCAGGGTCGGCGTTCCCGCAGCCTTCCTGAACAGCTCCCTTGGCGCTGCGGAATACCGCGAGGTGCTGAGGGCCGCCCTGAACGGCGAGTACAAGCTGCTGTATGTGGCTCCGGAGAGGCTCGACGCTCCCATGTTCGGGGAGCTGTCGGAGCGGATGCGCATTCCGCTCATCGCCATCGACGAGGCTCACTGCGTGTCCCAGTGGGGGCATGATTTCCGCCCGAGCTACCGGCAGCTGGCCGGCTGGATCACGCGGATGGAAGACCGGCCGCTCGTCGCCGCCTTCACGGCGACGGCGACGCCGGAAGTGTCGCAAGATATCGCGGACATGCTCGCCCTGCGCGATCCGAGCATCTTCATCAACGGCTTCGCGAGGGAGAACCTGTCCCTGTCGGTCGTTGCCGGCGCCGACAAGAAACGGTTCCTGACCCGCTTCCTGCAGGAGCGCCCGGACCAATCCGGCATCATCTATGCCGCGACGCGCAAGGAGACGGAGGCGGTCCACGCGGAGCTGCTGCGGCAAGGCATACCCGCCGGCAAATACCATGGCGGCCTAGGCGACGAGGAGCGCGCCGATGCGCAGGAGAAGTTCCGCTTCGACGAGACGCGCGTCATGGTCGCCACCAACGCCTTCGGCATGGGCATCGACAAGCCGAACGTCCGCTTCGTCCTGCACTGGCAGATGCCCGGCGACCTGGAATCCTACTACCAGGAGGCGGGGCGCGCCGGACGCGACGGCGAGGAGAGCGAATGCCTCCTCTTGTTCGAGCCGCAGGATGTCCAGATCCAGCGCTTTCTCATCGAGCAGGGAGCGGGCGACGACGGACGCAAGAGCGTGCAGCTGTCCAAGCTGTATTCTATGATGAACTACGCCCGTACGGAGCGCTGCCTGCAGCAGTTCATCGTCGACTATTTCGGCGAGAAGGGCGTGCAGCCTTGCGGCAAATGCGCCAACTGCCTCGACAAGAGCGAGCGGCTCGACATGACGTCCGAGGCGCAGAAGGCGCTCAGCTGCGTCGGCCGCATGAAAGGGCGCTTCGGCGTCGCGATGGCGGCGAAGGTGCTGAAGGGCTCCCGCGACAAGAAGATCATCCAGTTCGGGCTGGACCGGCTCTCCACCTACGGCCTCATGAGGGAATGGCCGGAGAAGGAGGTCTCCGACTGGCTCTACTGGCTCGTCGCAGAAGGCTACCTCCGCATGAGCGAGGGCCAGTATCCGACGGTGTCGCTGACGGCGGAGGCGCTGCCGGTGCTCGAGGGCAGCAAGACGGTCGTGCGCCGCAAGATCACGACGGTGCGCAAGGCCGCCCAGAGCGGCGGAGGCGAGTCCTCGCCGCTGTTCGAGGCGCTGCGCGACTGGCGTCGGGCAGCCGCTGCCCGCGAAGGGGTGCCGCCGTTCATGCTCTTCTTCGACGCGACGCTGCGCGAGCTGGCGGCGGCGCGGCCGTCTTCGATGGACGAGCTGATGGGTGTGAAGGGAATCGGCGCCGCCAAGGCGGGCAAGTACGGCGAGGAGCTGCTCGCGATCACGGCCGGTGCGGCCGCGGATCTCTCCGGGGAGCCGGATCTGTTCAGCCAGGCTGGGGGCGCGCAGCCGGCGCCCGGCTCCTCCAGGCGGAGCGGCGATGCGGCCTCGGGCGGAGCGGGCAGCCATACCGCCACCTATGACCTGTTCGCGGCGGGCAAGGATGTGGAGGATATCGCGCAGGAGCGCGGCCTCAGCCGCGTGACGGTGGAGAACCATCTCATGCGCTGCGCCGACGAGGGAGCCGAGCTGGACTGGAGCCGGATCATTCCCGAGGAGCAGGAGCCGCTCATTCTCGAAGCCGTGCAGCGGCTTGGCGGCGACAAGCTGCGTCCGCTCAAGGACGCCCTGCCGCCGGAGGTGGACTATTTCGCCATCCATGGCGTGCTCCGCAAGCATGGCATCAGCAAAGGCTAGCCGGACCGGCAGGCCTGCGATCGCCAAACGGAGGCTTCGCATGGCTGAGAGCCGGAGGCTGCTGCAGCCTGCAAGGAGGCAGCATAGAAGGCTCGGCACGAAAAGAGCGGTCCGGAAGGGGCGGAGTGAAGCCCCCGCGGACCGCTCTTTTTTGATGGAGGCGTGGCGCTTGATTAGCCGACCGCCGCGGCACTGGCGTGCTGGATCCGGAGCGGGAAGGATCGGCGGAAGGGAAGGCTGGAATTCGGAAGCGGCTGTGCCGGATGGCGGCTCGCAGCGGGATGCCGCGCAGGCGGGGCCGGAAAGCGGGGGCGAGAGGAGAAAGGGAAGAAAATAAAAGCCAGAGCTAGCGTTGAGGCGTTTTATGCGCTTTTTCGCAGGTTAGTTTTGTAAAGCGAACATCGATTTAGTATACTGAACGTTAGATAGGCCAAGGAGGTAAATAAATGAATTCAATCATGATTTTTCTGCATGTGCTCGGGGCGGGGGGAGTCGGCTTCTACTTGATTCTTCCGTTTCTCGTAGGCCGTGCATCCCGCCTCGCGGGAGCGGGACAGCAAGGGCTGGCCGAAGGGCTGATCGCCGGCAACCGGATCGCCCAGTATTTCCTGATCCTGCAATTCCTGACGGGCGGCTATTTGATCTCCCAGGCGGATTACACGGTGCTGTGGATGGTCGGCGTCATCGTGCTGTTCCTCGCCATCGCGGCGCTCGGCGGCATCCAGACCAAGCCGCTGAAGAGAATCGTCAGCCAGATCCAGGCAGGCCAGAGCGCTACGGCGGAGATCGGCAAAGTGCGCATGTTCAGCTTCATTCTGCTCGTTCTTTACATCGTGACGCTTTACCTGATGGTGAATCCTTTCTACAAATGATTCAGCCGTCGGCCTGGCCATGCCTGAATGGCGGCAACATCCAGTGACAGGGGGAGCGGCAAATGGATAACAGAACTCCGGAGCTGCTTACGTTCGGAGAGAGCATGGCGCTGTTCATGCCTGCCGAGCAGCGCTCGCTGGAGCATGCTTCTACGCTCGAGATCGCCTTCGGAGGCGCCGAGAGCAATACGGCGATCGGGGTTGCTCGGCTCGGCTGCAGCGTCGGATGGTTCGGCGCCCTCGGCGACGATCCGTTCGGGCGGAGAATCCGGAAGGCGCTGCGGGGCGAAGGCGTCGATGTGTCGAGGGCGGCCCTCAGCAAGGAGGCTCCGACGGGAATGATGTTCCGCGAGGAAGAGGCCGGACGGCTCGCCGTCCACTATTCCCGCAAAGGCTCCGCGGCGAGCAGGATGCTGCCGGATCATTTGGATGGCGCTTACATCGGGGGAGCCCGGCTGCTGCATGTGACGGGCATCACGATGGCGCTGTCGGCCGAAGCCCGCGAGACCGTGTTCCGCGCGATGGAAATCGCAGCCGGGGCGGGAGTCAAGATCAGCTTCGATCCGAATCTCCGCCTGAAGCTATGGTCGGTGGACGAAGCGCGGGACAGCATCCTGCGGGCGGCGGCGATGGCGGATTATTTCCTCCCGGGCTGGGACGAGCTCAAGCTTCTCTACGATACGGAGGACGAGGCCCTCATCCTGTCGCGCCTGGCCGAGCTGAAGGCGGTCACGGTCATCAAAGGCAAGGACGGCGCTTCGCTTCTCATGGAGAACGGAGCCGCGGAGGCGATTCCTTTTTACCCGGCGGACAAGGTCGTCGACACGGTCGGAGCCGGAGACGGCTTCGGCGCGGGCTTCCTCGCCGGTCTGCTGAAGGGCATGAGCGCCCGCGAAGCGGCGAGGATCGCCAGCATTTGCGGCGCTCTTGTCGTGCAAGGAAGAGGAGACTGGGAAGCGCTGCCGAGCTGGGCAGCAGTCCAGCAGCGGCTGGATAATTCGGTATGGGTGGAGCGTTGATCCGATGACGGAATTACCGAACAAGGGCGAGCGGCGGCGGGACGGCATTCTGACCGTGCTCAAGCAGCAAGGACGCATAACGATCTCCGAGATCGTAGAGAAGTTCGGCTGCTCCGAGGCGACGGCGCGGCGGGATCTGGAGCTGCTGGAACGCACCGGACCGCTCGTGCGCACGATCGGAGGGGCCATGTACGACGGCATGAATCCCGTCCGGGACAGCTCCTTCGCCGAGCGGCAGGGCATTTCCCTGCTCGAGAAGGAGCATATTGCCCAGGAGGCCGCACGGCATATCGTGGAGGGGGACGTGGTCGGCCTCTCCGGAGGAACGACCAATTATCTCATCGCCAAGCTGCTCAAAACCCGCAAAGGCATCACGGTCGTGACCAATGCGGTCAACATCGCGATGGAGCTTGCAGGAAGCGAGATCCAGGTCGTCGTAACCGGCGGCATGATGCGGCACAACAGCTTCGAGCTGTGCGGTCCGCTCGGAGAAGGCATGGTGTCCCATCTCAACATCGGCAAGATGTTCATCGGCGTCGACGGCATATCGGAAAACGGCGGCATCACGACCTACTCGGAGCAGGAAGCCCAGATCGCCAAGGCGCTGATGAGCCGGTCCCAGATTACCTATGCGGTCTTCGACCAGAGCAAGGTGGGCCGGACATCCTTGTTCTCTATCGCCCAGCTCAAGGATCTGGAGGCGGTCATCACGGACCGCCATCTTCACGGGAGCCTGGCCGACGCGGCCCGGCGCTGCGGCGTCGCGGTCTATGTGGCCGGCGAAGCCGATGAAGAGGAGGAAGCCGCGGAACAAGGCTGAGTCCAGATCGCCGGCACAAAGCTAAGCGAGAGCGGCACAGCATTCATCGTCAACATCCCGGAGCCTGGGGGCTCCGGGATGTTTTTTCATTATCAAGACGAAATTGTTCGTTCTCAATACGAAAAGGCGGCCTGTTGGCACAGGCCGCCTGCAGCGCAAGGAAGGACGGGAAAGTAGGATCAGCGCTCGTAGACCGCCTCGCCGCCGACCCAGGTCGCGGCGACATCGAGGCTCCCGTCAAGCAGCACGAGATCGGCCCACTTGCCTTCGGCGATGCTGCCGGTCTGGGCGGACAAGCCCAGCAGCGCGGCGGGATTGCCGCTGCACAGCCGGCTGACCATCGGCACGCTCCAGCCGCTGGCTTCCTTGAACAGGCGGAGCGCGCCGGCCATCGTGAGCGTGCTGCCGGCCAGATTGCCGGCTCCGGTCAGGCGGCAGATGCCGTCCTTCATCGTCACCGGCTGGCCGCCGAGCTCATACTGGCCGTCGGAGAGGCCGGCAGCCGAGATCGCATCCGTAATGAGCGAGAGCTTGTCAGCCGGCTTGGCGCGGGCGAGCAGCCGCATCGCGGCCGGATGCACGTGATGGCCGTCCGCGATGAGCTCCGCATGGATGCGGTCGTCCGTCAGGATGGCTCCGACCGTGCCGGGCTCGCGGTGGTGGAGGCCCCGGCTCGCGTTGAACGCATGGACCGCGCTGCGGAGGCCGACGTCCGCGGCCGCTTCCACCTGGTCATAGGTGGCATCCGTATGGGCGGCGGCGGCGATGATGCCATGCTCCGACAGCCAGGCGATCAATTCGATGGAGCCGGCCAGCTCCGGAGCGAGCGACAGCTGCTTGATCAGCCCCGGATAAGCAGCGTTCCATTGCTGCAGCCATTCGAGGCGGGGATCGACGCGGAATTCGGGGTTTTGGGCGCCCATCCATTTGGGGCTGAGGAACGGCCCCTCCAGATGCACCCCGCCGATGCGCGCATGCGGCATCGGGGCGCTGCGGTATTCGTCGGCCGCTTCGAGGACGCGGGAGATGTGCTCCTCCGAAGCCGTCATCGTCGTGGCGAGAAGCGTCGTCGTTCCATGCGAGGCGTGGAACTTCGTGATCGTGTCGAAAGATTTTCGGGTGGCGTCCATGAAATCGGCTCCGTAGCCGCCGTGGACATGCAGATCGATGAAGCCCGGGAGCAGCCAGCCCCCGCGGCCGTCGATACTCGGGATATCACTGCCGCCGGCTTGCCCGTCCGGCTCGATGGCCGCGATGCGGCCGTTCTTGACGGTGACGGAGCCGTATAGCGAATCATCGCCGACGGCGATATTTACATGGCTGACGCGAAAGTGCTGCATCCTTCAGTCCCTCCTGTTGCCAGCAAGCTTGCTGCCTCCCGATCGAGCAGTACCGTCACCCTTGCATGGGTCTGCAGCAGGGAAGCGGGGCAATCGGTCGTGATCGGGCCGGTGAGCGCCCGCTTCACGATCTCGGCCTTGTCCGCGCCGCGCACGACGAGCAGGATGCGATAGGCTTTCAGAATGGAGCCGACGCCCATCGTCACCGCTTGCCGGGGCACCTCGTCGATGGAGGCGAAAAAGCGCGCGTTGGCTTCGCGGGTCGCTTCGTCCAGCGTCACGACATGGGTGCCGGCGCTGAGCTGTCTGTCCGGCTCGTTGAAGCCGATATGGCCGTTATGCCCCAGTCCGAGCAGCTGCAGGTCGATGCCCGCCTGCTCAAGCATGACGTCGTATGCGGCGCAGTGGGCTTCCAGATCGCCCGACATGCCGTCGGGCAGGAAGGTCCGGTTGAGCGGAATGTCGATCTTGGAGAACAGATGCTGGTTCATGTAATAAGCGTAGCTCTGCTCGTTGTCCGGCGTCAATCCCACATACTCGTCAAGATTATAGGTCGAGACCGACTTGAAGGAGATTCCGGAGCGGGCGGCCGTATCGACAAGGCTCCTGTAGATGCCTACCGGCGTCGAGCCCGTGGCAAGGCCGAGAACGGCATTCGGCTTGGCGGCGACGAGCTCCGCAATGAGCGAGGCTGCAGCGGCATCCAGCTCTTGGTTATCTTGAAACACGCGAATTTCCATGATCGTTCATCCTCCCAGTCAGCGGCTGTTCGTTTTCTTTAGTCTACGCTTTTTTTGATTCCCTGACAATGAAAATGATCATGACGAACATAAAAATGAGCATTTTAATCAATGGTCATTTTTGCCCCCGCCTGTTTGCCGGGGAATGTCCGAGCGGGGTATGATAAGTAGACTTGAACCACAGGGAACTTGAACCACAGGGAACAACCATGACCGATATAGATGAAGGAGTCGAAGGATGAGCAGCTCACGATATCAGGATACTTCCGGCGGCGGGACGGAGCAGCGCAAGGCGGAGCATATCCGCATCTGTCTCGAGGAGCAGGTGCAGGGAACGGGAGCCGGCAACGGACTGGATCGTTACCGCTTCCTTCACAACGCCTTGCCCGAGCTGGACTGGGCGAGCATTTCGCTGGATACGGACTGGCTGGGCATCCCCATGAAGGCGCCGCTGCTCGTGAGCTCGATGACGGGCGGGACGGACGCTGCGGGCCGGATCAACCGGGGCCTAGCCGAAGCGGCCGAGGAGCGCGGCTGGGCGATCGGGCTGGGCTCGATGAGAGCCGTTTGGGAAAAGCCGGAGCTGGCCGATTCGTTCCGGATCCGCAAGGAGGCGCCAAGCGTTCCGATCATCGCGAATGTCGGAGCGGTGCAGCTCAATTACGGCCTCGATGCCGATGCCTGCCGCAGGCTGGTCGACGCCGCGGAGGCGGATGCTCTCGTGCTTCATCTCAATTCCTTGCAGGAAGTGTTCCAGCCGGAGGGCGACACCTCCTTCTCGGGCTTGCTGGCCAAGATCGAGGCGCTCTGCCGGAATGCGGGCGTCCCGGTCGGCGTGAAGGAGGTCGGCTGGGGCATCGATCCGGACACCGCCGTCCGCCTGGCGGAAGCCGGCGCCTCATTCATCGACGCCGCCGGCGCCGGAGGCACTTCCTGGAGCCAGGTGGAGAAGTTCCGCTCGCGCAGTCCTCTCCGCGCCCAGGCGGCCGAGGCTTTCGCCGATTGGGGCATTCCGACGGCCGAGTCCGTCCTCGGAATCCGCCGCCGGCTGCCCGGCCTGAAGCTCATCGCTTCAGGCGGATTGGCCAATGGAGTCGAAGCGGCCAAGGCGCTCGCGCTTGGAGCCGATCTTGCGGGCTACGGCCGGGCGCTCCTGCCGGGAGCCGCGAGCGGAGCGGACGCGGCGGAGGCCATCGCCGGCCAGATGGAGCGGATCGAATTCGAGCTGCGGACGGCGATGTTCGGCATCGGAGCCGGCGATCTCGCGCAGCTCCGCGGCCATGAACGGCTGAAGCCTGTCCATCCCTGAGGGGACGGACAGGCTTCTTTTTTCAGATGGGGCTCCGTTCTATTTGATCAAACCCGTTCCTTGGATCTTCACCTTCGCCTGGACTTCGAAATTCAGCGTCGGGTACATCCGCTCCCAGTCCTGGAACGCCTTGGAGCTGAGATGGGTAGCCCGGTAGCGGAGGCCGAAGCCGAACGGGTCGACGCCCGCCTTCTGGATTTTCTGGAAGAGCGCGATCGCATCCTTCTCGACGTCGCGCTCGAACATGTTCTGCAGCTCGTTCCAGTCCTGGTTGAACACGTTGTTCGGCGCTTCCTCGATCGAGCCGGCTATGGTCACCTTCATCTTCAGCGTGCCGCTGCTGCTGACGGAATATCGCGAGGAGATGTCGGTCACGGTGAGGATGATGGGATGGCCGTCGAGTTTGGTCTTGATGATGGAGTTCACATACTGCTGGTCCAGCTGGTTGAACAGCTGGGTTTCTTCCGGCGTGAGGATGGTCCGGACCTTGTTCTTGTCCAGCAATGCGAGGCGGTCGACCTCGTAACCGTTTCCGGTCGTGCGGATGACGGGGAGGTAGGGATCCATCCCTCTTTCCGTCCTTCTGCGCTGCAGATCGAACAGATGCTCCGTCCGGATATAGGAGGAGCGGCTGCCGTCCCCTCCGAAGGTGAGGAACAGCGAGTTGCCGGAGTACCTTTCGGACAGGGGCATCTTCTTCAAAATGTCGTATCCCTGGCTGCCGGCCATGGCGATATACGCCGAGCCTTGAATATCGCGGCGCCTGACCATCCAGTCCACCGTTTCGCTGATATCGTCATGGCTCAGCTTCTTTCCGAGCACGAACATTTTGCAGTGCCCGAGGTCGAGCTCCTTGTCCAGCAAAGCCTTGATCCGCCGGACGCCTTCCGAGATTTCGGCAGCCTCGATCGTTTCCACCTGCGATTTCTCCATGCCGGGCTCGATTTTGGAATTCGGGATGGACAGGCGGAGCGTGATGCGGTAAGGCTTCTGCTCGTTGCCGGACTTGTCGATCGCGACGGCGACGACAAAAAAACGCTTGTCGATATCGACGAAGCCGCAGCCGCCGAGCGGCAGCAGGAGCAGCGCCATGGCCGCCAGCAGCCAGGATCGGAGCGGCATTTTCCGCTTTCTTGCCGATGAACCCTTCATATCGGCGTTTTCCTTCGCCGCGAGATGATGAACAGGAACAGCACGGTCGCCGCCTCGAGGAACATGCGGACGATGAGCCATATTTCCGCGACTTCAAAATCGATCCTTTCGTTCAGGAACAGAAGCGACACGAACGAGAGGACGAAAAAGGCCCCGCATATCCACCAGTTGGCCGCCGGGGCGACGCTGTAATCGACTTTGAATTCATAGTTCTTTCTGATGCTGAGAATGAACTCCATCGCCTGGTTCCATCCCGTAATCGTATAGACGATGGACAGCCCCAGGTACAGAAACAGGAAGACGAACACGACGCGCTCGATGAAGCCGTATCTCATCGTCATCGAATCCGCGGTCTGCGTCCATACGTACAGGTAGCGGTCCACCCCCATCGTGCCGTGGAAGCCGATCGGCAGGAAGAAGGTGGCCAGCAGGATCAGCGTGCCCGTGACCGGAATGATCCACCGCCCCTTCAGCCGGAAGTTGGGGGGATTGACCCGGTTGAAGATGGCCATGTTGATATACCCGGTGAAAATAAACGTTCCCGCCCCGACGCTCGACAAGGTCGGAAAGTGGTTCACGTATTGAGCGATCGTGAAGATGGCGTCCCAGCTCAGATCCGGGCTTCGGATGCCTTTGAAGATAATGAGCAGCACGAGCGGGGCGACCAGCAGCATCGTGATCTCGAGCAGATATAGGATCGTCAGCGCCGAGCGGGTCGCTCCGTATACGCAGAGCAAGCCGAGGATGAGCAGCATGTTCCACGCGGGCTGATCCGGGGTCAGCACGCGGTTCATGAGCAAGGTGAAGCCGATCAGCGCGAAGCTGGATGCGAAGAACCACATGAACGCATATATCGGCAGCAGCAGCTTGACGAGCCATTCGGGCAAGAAGAGCCTCAGAATCTCCGGCAGGCCCATGCCCGGGAACCTGGCCAGCGCGCTGGTCGAGGCATATCCGATCGCCGTTCCGACGATCAGGGAGACGATAAGGCCGGATACCGCTCCGTTCATCCGGTCCTTGAGCAGGACGGAGGGCACGTAGAGCATGAGATTGAGCATCGCCACCATGATGAAGCTGTAATAGAAATAGCGGTTCATTCGTGTTTCGCCTCCCCGATGTCGGCATGCTTCAGATCCCCGGGAAGGATCAGCCGGAAATAGGGCCTGCCGAAGCTTCGCTGGCTGCATAAGTAGATGACGAAGTAGAAGAGCCCGCAGGCGACGCCAGGCAGCCCGAAGAAGATGGCGAGCAGGATGAGCGGGTATTTGATGAAACGGACCGACAGCGAGAGGGAATAGACCGGTATGACGAAATTGGATATGGCCATCACGGATGTGACGATGATCATGATGCTGCTGACCAGGCCCGCCTGCTGGGCGGCCTGGCCGAGAATGAGGCCGCCGACTGTCGTAGCGGTGGAGCCGATGTATTTGGGCAGCCTGACGCTCGCTTCCACGAGCATCTCGATCATGAAGAGCATGATGAACACTTCCACGAAGGAAGGATACGGGACGGCCGCCCGGCTGCCCGCGATGGAGAAGGCGAGCTGCACCCGGAACAGCTCCGGGTTGTAGGAGACGATGGCGATATAAAGGGCCGGCAGCGTCGTCGTGAGCAGCAGAGCGCAGAAACGGAGCGACAGAAGCAGGATCGACATCCAGTAATTCTCGTACCGGTCTTCCGTGGCGACCATGAGGTCGAAAAACGTGATGGGCAGGATGATGGCGAACATGCTTCCCTGCATCATGATGATGACTTTGCCGTTGGCCAGCCCCCGGGATACGCGGTCGACCCTTTCGGTGATGAGCTCCATCGGAAAGAGCCGCTTGCGGTTGTCGTTCAGCGCCTTGGCCAGCTCTCCGGTAGCGCTCAGGATATCGGTCTGGATGCCGCGCAGCTTGGCCCGGGCGAGGCTCAGCACCTTGGGGTCGGCCTTGCGCTGATCGAACATCATGAGGACTTGGGTTTTGGACAAATAACCGACCGTATATTCCTCCACCTGGAGATCCGGGGTGGCGTAGCGGGCGCGGATGATGTTGGCCGAATCCGATAGATCCTCGCTCAGCGCGATTTGCGGCCCTTCGATGGAGCTCTCCACGCTCGTTTGCGGCGAGGTGTTGCGGATGACCTTGGCTGCGAAATAGCAGAAGTAGCTCTGCTCGACCTTAAGAAGCACATATCCTCTCAGCATTAGGTCGGTCCAGATGGCGGGATCCTCCACCGGCTTGAAGGACGGGTCGCTCCTCACGACGTCGGCGAACGGCTTCAGCTCTCTGGAGAACGGGACGAAAATGGCGTCGTACAGCTTGTTTTCTTCGACGAGGGTAGCGATGTACGCGACCTCGAGTATGAGCGAGCCGTTGCTGATCCGATGCGTCTTCACATCGTTGGATGTAGCGAACAGCTCGTTGATCCGCTGCAGCACGGGCGTCTCCTCCATTTTCCAAGTAAGGGCTAGTATGCCTGAGGGAGGAAGAAATTATGTGATCTTTTGCCGGCCGGCCGCGGGATGCTTTACAATGAGGGGACAACTAGGGCTCGAGGACGGACTCCTCCCGGCTGGAAAAGGCATGGCCGGCTTGCCGGGCATCATCCGAGCCGGCCGGGAGCATGCGGCGTCGAGCGAAGAAAGCGTGGCTGATAGCGTGAGTGGAACGGCAAAGGGAACACCCGATCAAGGCGGAGAGAGGCTGGAACGGGAGGAGGGAGGCAAGCCGGCAGCCGGAAAGGCGGCGGAACACGGAGCGGAACGCGAGGCGGCGGTGGCGGAACGGCTTGATAACGGCTGGTTCCGGGTGAAAGTGCCGCTGCCCTATTCGCTGCGCTATGTGAACAGCTATCTCGTTCCCGAGACGGACGGCAGCTGGACGCTGATCGATCCGGGTCTCCATACGGCAGAATGCCGGGACATCTGGCTGCAGGAGCTGGACCGCCTCGGAATCCGCATCCGCGACATCGGCCGCATTCTGCTGACCCACCAGCATCCCGACCATTACGGCCTGGCCGGCTGGTTCCAGCAGCAGGCGGGCTGCCCGGTGCTGATGACGGCCGAGGCGGGACGGTATGCCCGCAGGCTGTGGGGAAGCGGCAGCGGCTTTGCGGCCGAATTGACCGGCTGGTTCCGGAATCACGGCATGCCGGAGGAGCTGCTGGACCAGCTCGGCCCGCATCTGGCGTCTTTTCGCGAACGGGTGGAGCCGCAGCCGCGGCTCACGGATCTGGAGCCGGGAAGCCGGCTGGATATGGGCGGGGAGAGCTGGGAGATCATCGACGCGCCGGGACATGCCGGCGGCGGAGTATGCCTGTACAGCGCCGCCAGCTTGACGCTGATCGCCGGGGATCAGGTGCTGCCGCGCATCACGCCGAATATCAGCCTGATTCCCGGCACGGAGGAGGATCCCGATCCGCTTGCTTCCTATCTGGACAGTCTCCGAGGGCTGTCGGGCCTCGAGACGAAGCGGGTGCTGCCGGGCCATCGCGACCCGTTCGCGGATGCCGGCCGCCGGGCCATGGAGATCATAGCCCACCACGAGCGGCGTCTGGAGCATCTGCGCCGCTTGCTGGCGGAAGGGCCGGCCAGCGCGTTCGACCTGTGCGAGCGGGAATTCGGAACCCATCTCCGGCATAACATCCATAACCTGCGCTTCGCGATGTCCGAGACGCTCGCGCATCTGGCCTGGCTGGCGAGGCGCGGCGAAGCAGCCGTTTCCGGTCCGGACGGCGGACCGTGGATGTATGCTTCAGCTTGAGCCGAGGACATCCGATCATGTAGATGGATGAGGCGCGGATCCGTGCTGATCGCCAGAAAAGAGAAGGATAGGGAGCCGCCCCGTGCCGCCTGTCCCCGAATAGCGAGGGCGGGCGGGAGACTTGCGCCTGACAAAGCATACATACGAGGAGGAACATGGATGAAATTTTTTGCCCTTCCGGGAAAAGAACGGTCGGTCGAAGCATACGGCAGCAAGGGAGCGATGTTTTCCGGCATTACGCGGCATGACGGCCGCATCCAGTTCAGCAGCTTCCGCATCGAGCCGGACGGAATCGTCGGGCGTCACCCGGCGCCGGTCAGCCAGCTGTTCCTCGTCGTCGACGGGGAAGGATGGGTCAGCGGACCGGACGGGCAGCATTATGCGATTCGCACCGGACAGGCCGCTTTCTGGGAGCCCGGCGAAAGCCATGAATCCGGTTCGCGGAGCGGAATGACCGTCCTGCTCGTCGAAGGAGAGGAACTGGTCATCGAGATGCAGGAGCTGGCCTCGCTGTAGGCGGGAGGCGTCGATCCGGTTGAAGATGGACCGGGTGCACGGCAAAAAAAAGAAGCTCTTCCCGTTATGGGGGCAAGAGCTTCTTTTTTTATGTGGAGCGGCGATTACGCCAGAGGAACCTCATCGCTGTGCTCGTCCCGGTCGATCTCGCGCTGGGCTTGCTTGCGGTGGGCGATCCGGCTCGCCGCGGATGCCGCGATCGCGCCGACGATGTCATCGAGGAACGTGTGGATCTGCCCGTCGTTCTTATCGTTCAGGCGCACGAGAATGCCGGGCTTGAGCTTGTCGATGTACCCGAAGTTAGTAAGGCCGATGCTGCCGTATACGTTGACGATGGAAAGGGCCAGAATCTCGTCGCAGCCGTAGAGCCCTTCGTCGTTGCCGATCATGTCCTGCAGGGGAGGGATCAGCTTGCCTTCCTCGGCGAGCACGTCGAGCTGGATGCCGGTCAGGATGGCGTTCTGCACTTCTCTTTTGGCCAGGACGGCATCCACGTTCTCCTCGCACTCCGCGAGGGACAGATCCGGATAGTAGTCCTTTTGCAGGAACAGGGCCAATTCGGCGATCTGGGTTTTATTGACGCCGCGCTTCTCCAGCCATACGGCGGTCGCTTCCGCCACCGCCCTGCTGTTGAGCGCATAGGTTCCGGGATCGGACATGTCTCTGCCTCCTAACATCATTTTGAGCCAAGCTTGGTCTAAAAGGATGGTACAACCCATACACATAGTACTACAAAAAGAGCCAGTACCACCAGGCTGCGGCAAGCGGCCGGTTAACCCAAGGGAGGATATCGACAATGAAAAAGCAGCGCTACAAATGGATTCGCCGGGCAGCTCTCACGGGCGCCCTTACCCTGCCGGTCGTCACGGCGGGCTGCGGCTGGTTCTCGCCGTCCGAAAGCAAGGACATCGATCCGCCGCAAGGAGTGACGGGATCGGTCCTTCCCGGCACGGACGCTGTCATCTCGGCTTCCTCGGACGGAGCGGCCACGGTCGCCGACCAGACGGCGGCAAGCGGTCTCACCGTTTATCTCAAAGACAAAAACGGCTATTTGGCGCCTGTCACGATTCAGGCCAAGCTGGACAGCAAGCTGACGCCGGAGGCCCAGGCGTTGGAGCTGCTCGTGAGCGGAGGACCTTACGCCAAGCTCCTGCCTGAAGGCTTCACGGGCGTGCTGCCCCAAGGAACCGAGATCCGCAACGTGCAGATCGACAAAAAGACAGGCCTTGCATCGGTTGATTTCTCCAAGCAATTCTACGACTACAACGAGCAGGAAGAGCGCAGCATCGTCGAAGCCGTCACCTGGACGCTTACCGGCATGGAAGGCGTAAGCGGCGTCAGCTTGTGGGAGGAAGGCGAGAAGCTTCAGGAAATGCCTGTAGGCGCCTTCCCGCTCGATCGTCCGCTGACGCGTGCGGTCGGCATCAATCTTGAAGCCCAGGACGGAGTCGACTACAGCCTTTCGACGCCGGTGACGCTGTACTTCTCCGGCATTACGGATCAGGATGCCCAATATTATGTCCCGGTTACGCGCCTTGTTCCCCGTACGTCCAATAAGCTGGCGTCGGCCATGAAGCAGCTGGCCGAAGGGCCGCTCGACGGAAGCAGCCTTACTCCTGTGTGGGTGCCGGACGTTTCGGTCAAAACCCTGGAGCAGTCCAAGGGAACGGTCACGGTCGACCTGTCCGATGCCCAGTACAAAAAAGGAGAAGCGGCGCCTTCCGAAATGCTGCAAGCCGTCGTCCTGTCGCTGACGGAAAACAGCGGCGCGGGCAAAGTCCAGATCAAGCTCAACGGACAGTCCGACTTCAAGGACAGCCGCAACGTATCCTATACCGAGCCGGTCAGCCGTCCGGAGCATCTGAACGCATTCAAATCGTAAAAGCGGCGCCGCGAGGGCGGAACCCGAAAGCGGTCCTATTCATGCACGGCCAGGGAGCGGGCAATATGCCCGCTCTCTTTTGGCGTTGGCGGAAGCGGCTTCCGCCGGGATGATTTTCCTCTTCCCGTCTGCTACAATGAGGGCTATTGCCGGATACGGCTTGAAGGAGGATGTTGGATCAATGAGAACGGACGGAAGACATTTCGGGCAGCTTCGCCCTGTGACGATCACGACCGGCGTCAATAAATATGCGGAGGGCTCCGTGCTGATCGAGGCGGGAGACACCAAGGTGCTCGTCACGGCGACTGTGGACGAGCGTGTCCCTTCTTTCATGAAAGGGCAAGGAAAAGGCTGGGTTACAGCCGAGTATTCCATGCTGCCCCGCTCGACGCACACCCGCAACCAGCGCGAGTCCCAGCGCGGAAAAGTAGGAGGCCGCACGATGGAGATCCAGCGGCTGATCGGCCGCGCGCTGCGTTCGGTCGTCAACCTGCAGGCGCTGGGAGAGCGGACGATCACGCTTGACTGCGACGTGCTCCAGGCTGACGGAGGGACTCGCACGGCCTCGATCACCGGCAGCTTCGTAGCGCTTGCGCTTGCGGTGGACAAGCTGGCCCGCACGTCGTCCTTCTCCGTCTATCCGCTCACGGACTACCTTGCGTCCACGAGCGTCGGCGTCATCGCCGACCAGCCGCGGCTCGACCTCAACTACGAGGAGGATTCCAAAGCCAAGGTCGACATGAACGTCGTCATGACCGGAGCCGGCAAGTTCGTGGAGCTGCAAGGCACAGGCGAAGAGGAGCCGTTCTCGCGCGAGGAGCTGGATGCCCTTCTCGCTCTGGGAGAATCCGGAATCCGCGAGCTGATTGAAATCCAGAAGCTGGCGCTCGGAGAGGCAGGGTCACGGATAGGGACGGTCAAAGCATGAGCGGGCTTCTCGGAGGCTCCGGACTTGTCGTCGTCGCAACCGGCAATCCCGGCAAGGTCAAGGAATTCGCTCATGCCTTCGCTTCGCTGGGCCTTGAAGTCCGGAGCTTGAAAGACTATGAAGGAATGCCTGAAATCGTCGAGGACGGCGACAGCTTCGCGGCCAACGCCCGCATCAAGGCCGGCCAGATCGGGCGTCTGCTCGGCATCCCGGTGCTGGCGGACGATTCCGGCTTATGCGTGGATGCGCTCGGCGGAGCGCCTGGCATCTACTCGGCGCGTTATGCGGGACCGGGCGCTGCGGATGCGGACAACAACGCCAAGCTGCTGGCGGAGCTCGCTTCGGCGGGGGCGGCTGTTCCGGGCGAAGAGTCGCCTCGTCCCGAAGGCGCATGCCTGTTGAGCGCCGCGCGCTTCAAATGCGCTCTGGCCCTCTATATGCCTTCCGAAGACCGCTTCATTGAAAGCGAGGGCGCGATGGAAGGGTATGTCCTCGACAGCCCCCGCGGCTCGGGCGGTTTCGGCTATGACCCGCTGCTTTGGGTTCCGGCCCTTGGCCGGACGGCGGCGGAGCTGAGCATGGAAGAGAAGCAGGCCGCCAGCCATCGCGGCGCCGCCTTGCGCTCGCTGCTGGAGAAGCTTCGGGGCTGATTGCTGGAGAGCCTTCGGGGCTGGTTGCTGGAGAAGCCTTCGGAGCTGATTGCTGGAGAGCCTTCGGGGCTGGTTGCTGGAGAAGCTTCAGGGCTGCGTGCTGGAGAAGCAGAAGCTTCAGGGCTGTGTGCTGGAGAAGCTTCAGGGCTGATTTCGTCGGTTTCGGCGGGAGTCTTGTAGCGATTGTCAGCGACCGTTTAGTTGAAGCGGTACCGAGCAGCGAGTACAGCTCCGGTCCTACGAGTTGTTGTTCGAGGCTCAACGAGCAGCAGGTTAGTTGCAAGGGATGCTGGAACCGCAGGTTAAGGTGCGACCGCGCAGCCGGTTTAATTTAACGGATGCAGGCTTATGGATGAAGGAACTGCTGTTCGGGCTGTAATCAAGCAGCCGGTGCAATAGATCAAGTGCAGCAGAACCGCTGTTCGAACAGTAACCAAGCAAGCTGGTGCAAAAGATTGCATGCGGCCGAGCCGTTGTTCGAGCTGCAGCCGAGCAGCCGGTTTAATATTTCGATGCAGGAGCAATGTTTAAGCCCTTCATTGAGCGCTGGATCGATACCGGACATACGATCCGTTATTTGAGCATATTTGTGCATCCTCGCTAGCTTATCGGACATACGATCCGTTATTTGTGAACAAATAGCGGGATGCTGATATTGAGACTTCGAATAACGGACCTGATGTCCGTTAAAAAAATTGGGATGGTGGTTTCGGTGGAAATAACGGACCTGATGTCCGTTAAAAAATCGGGAATGTCAGTTTCACACGAATAATAAGGCCTGATTCCGTTGACAATCAGCCGCCGCCGCAATCGTTATGTGCAGACCCTCAAAAAAAGCCGCCGCCGCATCGCTTTTCAAGCGATGCCGCAGCGGCTTTTTGGTTATCGGATCGACACCTTGTATTCCTTCAGCCAGCGGTTGACCTGATAGAGATAGGCGAACAGCTGGGGGCCGGACATGAGTTGGCCGAACCAGGGAATGTTGGAGCTGGCAGCGTCAGAGCCCGCGATCTCGCGGACTTTGGCCGTGTCGATGAGAGGGAGGATCGGAGAGGACGGATCGTCGAGCACATCCAGCAGCTTGGAGCGCACCGCGTTCAGGTAGGCCGGATTGTGGGTTTTCGGATAAGGGCTCTTCTTGCGGAAAAGCACGTCATCGGGCAGGACGCCGCGCAGCGATTGACGCAGAATGCCCTTTTCGCGATCGCCGGAGGTTTTGATCTCCCATGGAATGTTGAACACGTAATCGATGAGGCGATGGTCGCAGAACGGAACCCGGACCTCGAGCCCGGCGCCCATGCTCATCCGGTCCTTCCGGTCGAGAAGCGTCGGCATGAAGCGGGTGATGTTGAGGTAGGACATCGTGCGCATCTTGCGCTGCTTCTCCGTTTCGCCCTTCAGATGGGGCACGGCCGCGACCGCTTCGGAATACCGGTCGCCGATGTATTCCAGCGGGCGGACCCATTCGCGCATCTCCGGCGAAAGCAGCCCGGCCCTCATCCCCGAGGCGAGCGCCCAAGGGAACGTGGAGGCATTCAGCGATTCCTCGCGGTGGAACCATGGATAGCCGCCGAATACTTCATCCGCCGCCTCTCCCGAGATGGCCACGGTGACATCCTTCTTGATTTCCCGGCAGAACAGCAGCAGCGAAGCATCGACATCCGCCATGCCGGGGAGGTCGCGCGCGGTCAGCGCGTCATCCAGAGCGGCGACCAGATCCGGCGTGTCGAAATAGACGTCGTGATGCTCGGTGCCGAGATAATCCCTCATTCTCTGAATCCAGGGGGCGTCGGAGTTGGGCTGGAAGGCATGGGACTTGAAATGCTTGTCGTTGTCGACATAGTCGACGGAGAACGTATGCAGCTGCGCGCCGCCGGAGCGGTTCAGGAAGCTCACGGCGAGAGAGGTCAGAGCGCTTGAATCCAAGCCGCCCGACAGCAGCGTGCCGATCGGCACGTCGGAGGCGAGCTGGCGCTCCAGCGTATCGCGAAGCAGCTCGCCGACATGCGCGGCCGTCTGCTCGACGCTGTGCTCATGCTCGTAGCTTCGAAGCTCCCAATACGTATGGGTACGGACGCCGCTGCGGTCGACGGTCATGCTTTTTCCCGGCAGCAGCTCGGTGAGCTGGCTGTAGACGCCGACTCCGGGAGTCCGGGCCGGGCCGACGATGAACAGCTCGGCGATTCCCTGGGCGCCGACCTCGGGCTTCACGGCCGGATGGGCGAGCAGCGCCTTCGGCTCCGAGCCGAAAATGAACTGGCCGCCAGCCTGGCTGATGAACAGAGGCTTGACTCCGACCCGGTCGCGGGCGAGGAACAGCTTTTCCTCCTTGGCATCCCAAATGGCGAAGGCGAAGATGCCGTTGAACTTTTCGACGGAGGCGGCTCCCCATTCCATATAAGAGGCCAGCAGCACTTCGGTGTCGCAGGTCGTCGAGAAGACGCGCCCTCTGGATTCCAGCTCTCTTTTGAGCTCCGGCGCGTTGTACAGTTCCCCGTTATAAACGATGACGAACTTGCCGTCATCCTGATTGCGAATCATGGGCTGTGCGCCCTTCTCGGGATCCATGACCGACAGCCTGCGATGCCCGAGCGCGCAAGGTCCCGAGATCCAGGTGCCCGAAGCGTCGGGTCCCCGCAGGGCAAGCGTCGACGTCATCCGCTCCAGGTCGTCGCTGTGCAGCGTCAGGTCGCGATTCCAATCGATCCATCCGGTGAATCCGCACATGGGTTATTCATTCCTCTCTTGTTCTAAAAGGTCGGGCAAAAAAAGCGGAAACCAAGAGATCATCCGCCTCATATCGTTTGCGGCGTCCGTACTTCGTCCGCCTGCACTCCCCGAATCGATGCTTGCGGCATGAAACGACGTACTACCATGAATATGCGGAATTCAGGCATAACATGTCTGTCCGCAGGGAGACACTACAAAGGAATTTGACGGTTAAAGGAAGGAGCTGTCGACATCTGTGAATGTCTATGAAGAAGAAGGGCAGCGCAAGACCTACTATGTCTCCGTCGGAGCGGGACAGGTGTTGGAGGATGAGGAGGCGGCCGCCTATGAGCTGGAGATCATCGCCAGCGAGCATGAGCGCGACGGGCTGAAGGCGCTGTTCGCGGAGCTCTCGAGCATGGACGAGGCGGAGATGGCCCATTTCCACAGCAGCCCCTTCGGCTCTGCCAGCCTGGAGGAAATGAACCGGGGCTACGAGGGGCTAATCAAGCAGATCTATACACTGATCTACCGGCTCGGCACCGAAGGGACGCGGAAGCATATCGAATCCATGAACATGGAGATCGGGGGACTCAAGGGGTGAATGTGATCGAAGCCAAGGTCGTCCGTTCCGTCGACAAGGAAGGAATCCCTTGCGGCGAGGTGCAGGTGAGCACGGACGATCCGCAGTGCGAGCAGGTTCTGGCGTATTTCAGCCTGTCCAGGGACGAGGACTACGACCTCGTCTCCATCGTGCGCAGCGACGCGGACCTGCTGACAGACTGGTTCGACAACAGCATGCATACCGCCTATGAAGAGATCACGATGCAGTGGTTCGAAAACGAAAGCGGCAAGACCGACTGGGGCCGCCGCGAAACGTTCAAGCAGCAGGTTCTGAGCAGCGGCCAAGTGCGCTCCGAGCTCGGCAGGCTGCTCGGCGGCTGAGTGCGACGCAGGCAAGACAACAAGAAGGGACTGTCCCGGAAGTCATTTCATGACTTGGGGGCAGTCCCTTTCTGTTTTTTTTGGATATGTCGAGCAATGATGGTTATATTTGCCGAATAAGAACATTTGTTCTATAATTGAGATGGCATCATGGTTTAGCTGATGATTTCCCCATGGTTAAGGGAAGCTTTGAGGATGAGCCGCAAAGCTTCGCGCGAATGGATGCGTTCTGCAGGGAACAGGGATATGTCCGTTCAAGTAAAATTCATCGGGAAATTTATTTGTCGGATCCCCGCAGGACTGAACCGTCCAAGTTGAAAACCGTGTTGAGGTTCCCTGTAAGCAAACAGGATTGAATAAGAATCCACTTGTCCCTGAAAACCGGGTACGACACCAGCATGATGATCCGGCAGCTCGCTGCATAGAATGCAAGAATCGGCTTGCAGGGGATTCGCCGGAGCCTTTACATCGGAATCCGCTTGTCTTTTCCGTTCTTGCGGGTGAAGGGCAGGTGCAGGCCGAACGTTTTCTGCGGTTTCTTCTGGACGCCGTCCTGGCCGAACTTCAAGGCCGCATTGATCTCGCCGCCGAGAATGATGATGATGGAGCTGAGGTACAGCCAGGTGAGGAGGACGATGACCCCGCCCAGGCTGCCGTACGTCTTGCTGTAGTTGCCGAACTGATTCACATAGATCGAGAACAGGAGCGAGGTCGCGATCCATCCGATCGTCGCGAAGACGGCGCCCGGCAGCACCTCGCGGAAGCAGAGCCGGCGGTTGGGCGTGATCCAGTACAGCAGGGTGAACACCATGATCATCGCGGCGAAGGGGACGAGATAGCTGACGATATTCCAGATCGGCTCGAATCCGCTCGGATAGTCGAGGAGCTGGAACAGATATTCGCCGATCGTCTTTCCGAAGACGAGCATGAGCATGACGAGAATGATGACGACGGCCAGCACGATGGTGGCGATGATCGAGATGCCCCGGACTTTCCAGAAGGGGCGGTTCTCCTCTTCGTCGTAGGCTTTGTTGAGCCCTTTGATGACGGCATTGATGCCGTTCGAGGCCGCCCAGATGGTCGCGATCATCCCGATCGAGAGCAAGGCTCCGTTGCGGTTGCCCGCTACTTCATGGATGATGTCGCGGACGGTGTTGCCCCCGTCCTCCGGCATGAGCAGCAGCAATTTTTCGATCACATCGTCTCCGGACATGTCCATGAAGCTGACGATGCTGACGATGAAGATCAGGAACGGGAAGAAGGCCAGCAGCAGGTAGTAGGTAAGCTGGGCGCCCATGGCAGGCACTTCGTCGTCCTGGAAGCGGCTGATCATATTCTTGACGAAGTCCTTTAGATTGAATTTCCGTTTCATCGGCATAACAGGCCCCTCCGTTTTCAGTCTGTAAAATAGATACGGCACAAGCCTACATTCTATGTCCGCCGGGCAGACGTCCTTTGCCATGACATGGTGCCGGCGGCGCTTGGCCTGCGCATTTGCATGTCCTTACCCCGGCGGGGGCAAGCAAAAACGATGAATCGGCAGCGTTTTTCAAAGGGCGGCCGTTTCGCCAATCTTTCATTGCTTTTAACCGCTAAAGGATTCTATAATGGACAAAATGAAGAGCGGGCGCGATACGGAGTGGTTCTATGTCGGAGAAAATAGAAAAAATGGTGGAGGCCGCGAGGCTGTATTATCAAATGGACTACAGCCAGCAGGATATCGCGCGTCTGCTCGGCGTATCCCGGCCGACGGTGTCGAGGTTCCTGCAGCAGGCCAAGACGGAGGGCATCGTCCAGATCACGATTCACGATCCTCAGGAGAACCATGACCGGATCTGCCGGCGGCTCGAGGAGCAGTTCGGACTCGACCGGGTCATTGTCGTCTCGACCCCGTCCCATGACGATGCCGTAGTGAAGAAATACATCGGCGAAGCGGCCGCGGCCCATCTCTACGAGATCGTCAAGGCCGGAGATACGATCGCCGTGACATGGGGAACGACGCTGTACGAGGTCGCCCAGCGGCTGCCCATGAAGAGCGTCAAGGATGTCCGCGTCGTCCAGCTGAACGGCGGGCTCAGTTATTCCGAGACGAATACATACGCATCCGAGATCGTGCATTTATTCGGAGGGGCTTTCAATACGCCTCCGCATCTGCTGCCGCTTCCGGCCATCGTCGACGAGCCTGTCGTCCGCCGGGCAATTGAAGCGGACCGTCACATCTCCAAGATTCTGGAGATCGGCAGGGAGGCCAACATCGCCGTGTTCACCGTGGGCGTGCCGACCGTCGATTCCGTGCTGGTGCAAGCCCAGTACTTGCGGCCGGAGGAGCTGGAGACCGTGCATCGGGCAGGCAAGGGGGATATTTGCTCCCGATTCATCGACATCGACGGGGACATCTGCAACGAGGAGCTCGATGCGCGCACGATCGGCATCCGGCTCGAAGAGCTCCGATCCAAGGAGCATTCCATTCTCGTTGCGGGAGGCATCAAAAAAGTCGAAGCGATGTATGCGGCTATGCGGGGGGGATATCCGAACACGGTGGTGACGGATTCCTTTACCGCCAGGCAGCTGCTCGAAATAGTCGGCTGAGGCCGCCTCTATTCCGGTCCGGAAGCAGGCGGAGTTCCGCCAGGCTGCGCCATGTCTTTCCGAAGCGGAAGATTCCGGCGCAGCTTTTTCGGCTTTTTGCTATTTGAGCGAGGTCAAAATCGCCCCGGCCGCAATCAGGACGACTCCGACACCGTTCCAGAGCGTGAGCTTCTCTCCGAGAAAGAGGACGGCGATGACGATCGCGAGTACGACGCTCAGCTTGTCGACGGGCCCGACCTGCGCGACCTTGCCGACCTTCAAGGCGAGGAAGTAGAACAGCCACGATACCGCTCCGGCCGTTCCGCTGAGGGCGATGAAGCCGAGCGAGCGCTTGTGGGCGACGATGTCGGCCATCTGGCCGAATTTGCCCTGTACAGCGACGACCGCCAGCAGGAACAGGGCCATGATGACCGCGCGCAAGGCCGTGGCGCTGTTGGCATCCATATCTTGGAGTCCGATCTTCCCGAATACGGAGACGAGGGCGGCTGCTGCCGCGGAGAGCAGGGCGAGCGGGAGCCAGAGCATGGGCTTGCACCTCCAGGGTTGCCGATTCAGCCGGCATATATCTCTAGTGTGCGTGGGGAAGGATAAACCATGCGCGGGCATAGAAAAAAGCCCCTTCTCGGAGAAGGGGCTTGTGTCGGAACATGAAAATGGCGTCCCGGAAGGACGTACAAATCATCAAGAAAATCCCGCTGCACAAAGGCCTCTCAGTATTCTTGTGTAAAATTTGTGATAAAAAAATGAATGTGTAATTTGGGTTAGCCAACTAATTCCTCGAAAGTTGAGATAGCAATCTTGTCATCCTGATCTCGCAGCTCTTTGATGATGTGAGCGTAATAGCTGTTAGTGGTTTCTATGTCGGAGTGCCCCAGACGTTCGGACACGTAGTATATGGATGCGCGCTTGTAGAGGAGAATGCTGGCGTGAGTGTGTCGTAGCCCATGTGCACTTATCGGCTGGATATTCATATTCGTAAGCGTCTTTTTTAAAACCTTATTTACTGCTGTATTGCAGAGAACTTTATATTTTGATGTCTGAGTAAAGAACACAAGGCCGTAAATGTTGTCGGGACTGCGATTGAAGAGTTCTTTAAATAGCTTCATCGTGTTACCGTCCAATTTAATTTTACGAACGGACTGTTCATTTTTAGTCGGACCAAACCCTTGTTTCATTTTCTTCGTGTATCCCCATTGTTTATCAACATTCAATTCATTAGTTTTAAAGTTAAAATCTTTTCTCGTTAAGCCAACGAGTTCTCCAAACCTCAGGCCGGAAGTAAGGCCAAGCAAAATTAAATAATGAGATAGGGCTGTAGGCTGCTTAAAATGGTTCAGGAGGCGTTTGCTCTCAAACAGGCTAAGATGCTTCTCTTCCTCCCGTTTAGGCGGCACAGCGCCCGTTAGAACGACTCCACGAGTAAAGTCGACATGAAGTATCCCCTCGTCTATAGCGTCCCTTACGCATGCCCGTATATGAGTGTTGATTTTTCGTGCTGTTTCCTTTGATCGAGTTTTAGCATACTCATTTAAAAACGCTTGATAAATCCGCTTAGTAATGTTCTGGATCGGGACTCCAGAAAAGGTCTCCTTGATCGTCTCCAGCGAATTCAGATACCTGGCTCTTGTATTGCCGCTGATATTTGGCTTGAAAACTTTAAGCCATTCCTCAAAATACCGATCGAATGGCTCGGCCTTTAGATGCGGCGTGATGCCTTTTTGAAGTTGCGATTCAATTTCAGAGGCAGCGACCTGGGCTTCTTTTTTGGTAGCATATCCACCCTTGCGGATAGGGTCCGATTTACCGTTCACCATTCGGCTGACGGTATACTGCCATGTCTTGCCGCGTTTCGTGAAGGAAGCCATCTCACTATTCCTCCCAGTTTAATATCTCTATTACGCTCAATGGTTCAAATGAAACGATATACCGATTATTTATAAAAGCAAACTGACCATAAATTTCTTTGTAACGAGCAATTAAATCCAACAGGAATGCTTCCGTGACGCCAAGAAATTCAGCTACCTCGTGTTTTTCTTTAATTCTTGCATGAAAAACATCTACGAAACGCTCTAGAGGTACAAGCCTTTCGTATGCCCATTGTCTCGCGAGGCGTTCTTTCTGCCTATGCAGGATTTTTGATTGATCGAGAATGACTCCTTGAGTAGTATGATGATGACCCAGCTCCTCAGCAATGACACAAGTTTTTTCGACTGTGTTCAATTTCGCTGCCTGGTTAATCGTGATGACTCCATCGCAGTATAGTCCCTTTAGGCGTATAGTTTTGAATGGGTACTCGACAACTTGCACGTTCTCTGCCTGGGATTCTGCGAGCAAATCGTCCAGCATCTTCATGCTCTAACCTTCTTTGCGTTTTGATTTAATGTACTTGGCATACTCTAGGATTTCTTGCATTTCATCCTCGGTATATTCTTCTCCCTCGAAATGAGCTGCCAGTGTCTCGGGCATATCCAACCTTTCCATTCCGCCGTCCTCAATGAGATTACTTTTTTTAATACCAAAGTGACGAGTGATCTTTTCAATCACTCCCATTCTAGGTTCTTTGGTTCCGGTCTCCCAGGTGGAGACAGCTTTATTTGTTACGCCGGCAATGGCTGCCAAATCGTCTTGAGTCAGATGGTAACGCTCGCGCAACATTTTGATGTTTTCGCTTATTCCCACGTTTATTTTGCCCCTCCACTCTATTATAAGTAGAGTATAGGGCCAATGTCGAAGAAAATCAACATTATAAGTCTACTTTTAGTTCATTATGGTGTTGACAATCTACTTTAGGTAGATATAAAATGTGAGTATATTCGACAAAAGGAGGTTCGATTCGTGTGAATTTGACAATGAAGAAGGCGAGACTAATCGCGGGGCTCACTCAACAAGAAACGGCCGATTTGCTTAACGTTCACCGTCAAACCTATATAAAGTGGGAAAAAGACCCCGACAACATGCCAGTGGGGCAAGCTAAAAAATTCTCTGAATCTGTTAACTTAAATGTGGATGAAATTTTTTTTGGAGTTGAATCTACTTTAAGTAGAATTAGTTAAGCGCAAGTTAATCAGAGCAAGGAGGTTATCCAGATTGCAGCACCTGAATGTACAGCTGACAATTCCGATTCCATCGGATTCTGTATTAATCAGCAAAATTGAGTTGGAAGAGCTCAGAAGTCAGGAGTTGGCAGGGGTATTTTGGTCAATGCAGGACTTAGAGCGAAGAATCAACCGAAAAACGGACTGGATTAAAGAGAACATTCTTTTCCCATCTAAATTCAGATTGATTCTTGATTCTGAGAATGGCGGGTTTGTCTTTTATCCAAAGTGCAAAGGGCAAACGTGGTCTTTTCAAGCGGTTAAAATGTCTAAATTCCTCGAAACGAAATTCGCTCAAATTTTTGACCAGCTTTGAACGGAGCGGGCCTTTACTAAAGGAGGTGATTACAGATGACCAGAAAACAGCGTATCCGCTCGTGCGGCAACTTGAAGCAAATCTTGGATACAACTGGATCGGCCAAGCTGCGCGAGGGTTGCCGGGTGCAATATCGAAACGCCATGTCGCGCATTCAAAGAAAAAAGCCCTGAACGGGGTAGGAGCCGTTCAGGGCCAAATAAATCATTTGAAATTATCTTACCACACGAAACGCCAATATCGCCAATCCATATAAGGTAGGTTTTTTTACATGAAGAACGGAAAGCGTCCGACACGCCGGCAGAAAGAAGCCATCGAGGCTTCCAAGCTCAATCCGGAAAACTGGCTCGTGTTCAAAGCCGAGCCCCAGCGCCTTCATCTCGTTCATCGCTACACATACAGCCAAAGAAAGATTCCTGTTTGATTGTCTTGAAAGGGGACATCGTCGAGACGAACCAAGGGCAGACAGGAGAGGTAGTGGAGGTATGGGGCGTGGCCCGAACACTGCTCCGTCTTCGGACAAGCCTAGGCAATTCCATCGTATTTGAAGACGATGTCGCCCGCATCATCCGCCGTCCGCAAGGCCGTGCAGAGTCCAAGCGCAAAAATACTACCAAACGCTTGTGAATTTACTTTAGGGGGCAATCAGCCCCCCTTCCAATATGAAAGGGGTCGTTTTGCCATGCTCCAACAAGCCATGCAGAAGCTGCAGGCCGAGACAGTCGCAAACCAAAAGAACAAGTATATCCAAGTCATCGGAGCTTTCCTGATGAAGCATCTGGAGAGCCATCCCGAGCATGCTACCGGCATCATAGAGGAAGGGAAATCCATTCTGGGCAGCCTGGATGCTATGAAGGCTGAAGCAAAGAAGCAGGCAAGCAACGGCGTCGGCGTTCTGACGGATGAAGAGGGCTTCGCCATCGTCCTGCAGTATTTTGGCGTCAAGCCGCCAGAGGCTGAGCCTGTAGCCGCAGCCATCGCGTCGCCGGTCTTCAAGTCCACCCTGGACGACTTGCTATAGGAGGCCAACAAGATGGACTTCCAGGAATTCAAAATCCATTTCCCTACGACTATCAGCGAGCAACTTGCCGAGTTCGTCAGCGGCACCGCTCTTTTAAATAGCCGGTACATATTTACCCGCTCAGCAGCATTCGGCCGCCAGTACGGATACTGTACCCATTGCAAGCAGAAATTTCGGAACGAGCAGACTCTGAAACATAAGTCAGAAGCGACTTGTCCCAATTGCCGTTCCACTTGCAAGATTCAGGGATCCGGTCTTGGACGGAAATACATGAGAGATCAAGCCGTTCTCATCTGGTATGAGAAAAGCATCGTCGCTCCACAGGCGATAACGGCTCGAACCATCTCCGTCGTGCGGGACTACAGCGGCGACCCCGAGCAGGTGGAGACGAAGTATCATGTCGAAGCAATGTATCTCTTCCTTCCTGGAGAAGGTGGTATTCATTACGTCTCGTCCCGCCAAAAACAGAAGACGGTCTTTTCTCATTTTGATAAAGGCTACAGCGGAGCGAGCTGGCCTCGCTTCCATTGCACCGACAATATCAAGCAGGCGGTAGAAGGCACTCCGTTCCAGTATTCGACCTGGGAGCAATACGTCGGGTACGACAATCACCGGCATGTCTCGGATATGGTCCAGTTCTTCGATCTATCGGCCAAGTACCCTTGCATCGAGACGATGAGCAAGTCGGGCTTCGCGCATCTGATCTGGGACAAGCTGTACGGCCGCCAGACCCATGGCGCGGTTCACTGGAGAGGCAAAACCATTTTCAAGGCGCTCCGTCTAAGCAAAACCGATTACCGCGACATCGTGAAGCGAAACCTTCAAGAGAAGTTTACCTCGGATGTGCTTTCCTTCTTCCAAAAGGAACGGCGCCAGGGCGCAACGGACGGGATCGACGTGATGCTCCATCGTTACCAGCTTTATAAGTTCTCCACGGAGGCTGATAAGCGGTTCGTCCATGGATTCATCAAGCCAGATGATTTGTTCGCCTATCTGCTTAAGCAGACGAATCGGCCCCGGTCCTTTTACCGCTCGATCACAAACGCGTTCCAGGACTATCGGGATTACCTGGGGGAGTGCATTGTTCTCGGCATGGACCTTGGGGAAGATCGATACCTCCGTCCCAATAACCTGCATGGAGCGCACCAGAAGACCAGCTCCAAAGTAAAGATCAAAGATAACAAGCTCAATGAAGCGAAAATATTCCTTCGGCTGCAGAATGAACTTGCAAAGGCAACCTATGATGAAGGCGGCCTTCTTATCCGGCCAGCCGTCTCAGCGGCAGAGTTGTTTCAGGAAGGCAAGCGCCTGAATATTTGCGTCGGTTCGTATGCAACGAGGTACGCGGATGGCGAGACGAACATCTTCCTTATCCGAAATCAGGATGAGCCAGATAAACCGCTGTACACCTGCGAGATAAGCCCCAAGGACTGGAGCATCCGCCAGGTCAGACGGTATATGAATTACGACGTACCCGATGAAGTCATGGTTTTTGTGAATCGATTCGCAGATCGAATGAAACACATGATGAAAAAATCCAAGCCCAAAAAGGCGGTAGCCATATGACAACAGCCAAAACAAAACAGTCAGCCGTTCAACCCGCAGCAAGCGAAGCGACGACGCTCTCCACTCGGACGGTCGAGGTCATCGCGGCGGAGATTCGGACCATCGATCAGCAGGCGCGGCAAGCAGCTCTGCAGGGCGCCATTCAGATCGGCCTGAGGCTGACAGAGGCCAAGGCGCTCGTGGGACACGGCGAGTGGGGAGACTGGCTGAAAGCCAACGTGAATTATAGTCAGTCCACGGCCAACAACTTTATGCGCGTGGCGACGGAGTACGAAGCTTCCGGCCAAGCGCTCGCGAATTTGAGCTATACACAGGCCGTCGCGCTGCTGGCCGTGCCTGCCGAGGAGCGCGAGGAGTTTGTCGAGCAGAACCAGGCCTCTGAGATGTCCTCTCGCGAGCTCCAGGCGGCCATCAAGGCCAAGCAGGAAGCTGAGAAGGCGCTGAAAGAGAAGGAAGAGCAGCTTGCGGCAGAGCAGCTGGCTCGTCAGGAAGAAGAGGGCATGCGCTCGGCGCTCTACGCGAAGTATGAGGAAGAGCAAGAGCTGAGGAAGCGCCAGGAAGAGCAGATCCGCGAGCTGGAGCAGCAGTCCCAGCAGGCGCAGACGTCCGGAGACGACAAGGCCCTTAAACAGCTCAAGGCCGATCTCCGGAAGGCAGAGAAGGCTGCCAGCGCCTCCGAGAAGCGCATCGCGGATCTGCAAGCCGAGCTGGATCAGAAGGCGCAGGACGGACAGACTGAGGCCGAGGTGAAGATCGCCGCTGAGGTCGAGCGCATCAAGGCCGAGCTTGTCGAGCAGGCGAGGAAGCGCGAGGATGAAGTCGCCAAGCAGCTTGCCGATGTGCAGGAGCAGCTGCGCAAGAACAATAACGTCGCCGGTATCAAGATCAAGATGCACTTCGAAGCTATGCTCGCCGACGCTCAGCTCCTTCTCCAGAGCCTTGGCGAGCTGGAGAACCCCGAGCAGAAGGAAGCCATGAAGGCGCGCATCGGGCAGACGCTTGACGATTTGAGAAGCCAGTTCTGATCCGGCCGCATGTTCTTCCTCTTCACGAATGACGAGATCAAGCCGGGATCGCTCTGCGAGTTCATCCGCAACGATCCCAGGCATGCCACGATGCCCAACCTGTATCCGGACCGAATCGGAATGCGCGTCGTGGTGGTATCCGTTCAGGGGGAATGGGCCTGGTGCTACGACGACAGGCCCGTCACCTACCGCATCAATCGAAGGGGGCAGCGTGTCGTGGATTTTGATCCACGTGGCAATACAACGCCTTACCAAGTCGATGAATTAAGTGTCCTTGAAGCTGTGCCCGTCTCCAAGCGGAGCTGGAATTAGAACAAGAAGGTGAGCGCTTGAACTACCTTGAGCACATTGTAGCCTTCAGCCGATGGAAAGAATTGAACCCCCTGCCTGCCAGCGCAATTGCATTATGGTATGAGCTCATGGCCGTTTGTAATAAGGCTGGGTGGCCGGAGGAGTTCACGATTCCAAACGCTGTGCTGCAGTCCAATGCCGGGTTAAGCCGACGAGAGTTCGACCGAGCGCGCCAAATCCTGATTGAGCGAGGGCTTGTCCACTACAAGCTGTCCCATCGGGTGAACAACGCCGGGAAGTATAGAATCATCCCTCGATTGTCCAAAACGTACAACGAGACGTGTAACGAAACGAGCAACAAAACGAGCAACAAAACGAGCAACAAAACGAGCAGCAAAATGGACATCCTAAAAGATTTAAAAGATTTAGACCTAAACTCAAACAAAAAACGGTATGGGGAATTCGTCACTATGACCGAGATGGAATATGGCAAGCTGACAGCAGATTACGGCTCCAGCTTTGCCGATACCTGCATCACCGAGTTGGACAACTACAAAGGCTCATCAGGCAAGAAATACAAGTCAGACTATCGCGCCATTCTGTCTTGGGTCGTGGATAAGGTAAGTCAGCGCAGAGGCGCGGCCTCACCGGGTTTACAAGGTTCATTCTCAGACTTGGGGAGGGATTTGGAAGATGAATAAGCAGGAAGTCGGAATGCTCTTCGACCGGATTGTCCGTTTCTACCCGTCGTTTCGGGTCGGTGAGGACAAGCGGGCCATGCTGCTGGACTGGCATCAGGTACTGGCAGACGTCGATGTTCATACGGCGATGGTCAACCTGGAGCGCTACACGGCAAACGCGGAAAACCGATTTGCGCCTCATCCAGGGGCACTAAAGAAGCCGCTGCAGACAGACGCTGAACGCTACCACGGTAGCATGCGGGCAGCGGGAGAAGAAACGCTGGAAGATTGGGAACGGATGCGGGCGCTGGCCGTCGGGCCATCCGACGAGCAGAGAGAGAGGGTGAGGAAGCTTGCTAAACGCGACGAACGCTGAGCCAATTGAGTTGCCGCATAGCCCGGAGGCAGAGCAGTCACTTCTTGGCGCCATTATCCTCGCGAACATCATCCAGGAAGCTGCATCGCTCGTCTCGACAGAGCAATTCTACGACCGGAAGCACCAGCGCATTTATCGCGCCATGCTTGCGATGGCCGAAGAAGGCGAAGTCATCGACTTGGTGACGTTGACAGCCTGTCTGCAAGCACGAGAGGAGCTGGCGGCATGCGGCAACGTGAGCTATCTTTCCTACCTTGCCCAGCGTGTTCCATCGGAACGAAACTTCGAGTACTACGCAGAAATCATCCGTTCCCGGCATCTGAAGCGTAGGCTGATCGAGACAGCTCGCCAGCAATACGAGGATGCGCTTAGGGAAGACGATCATCATGCGGTCATTGCCGGCATGCAGGCGAGTGCCATCCTTCTGGCCGATCAGTCGGCAACGAAAAAAGAATTTCAGAAGATCAGCGTGCTGCTTGTCGAGGCGTTCGAGCAAATTGAAGACCGTTATGCGAACCGTTCCAAAGGCGGCGTTACCGGAATTCCATCGGGCTTCCCGGATCTTGACCGAATGACCTCAGGATTCCAGAAGAGCGACCTGATCATCGTCGCCGCCCGGCCATCAGTGGGCAAGACGGCCTTTGCGCTCAATGTTGCCCAGCATGCTGGCGTTCGAGCTGGAAAGAAGGTCGCCGTCTTCAGCCTGGAGATGTCTTCGGCCCAGCTCGTGCAGCGCATGATGAGCGCCGAGCAGAATGTCGATGCGTCCAAGCTGCGCACCGGGTACCTGGAAGGCGACGATTGGGAGCGCCTGACGCTGGCTGTGGGGTCGCTGGCCGAGGCCGACATCTACATCGACGATAGCCCCGTCATGACGGTTCAGGACATCGCCGCGAAATGTCGCCGGCTGCACAAGCAATGCGAGGGGCTCGACATGATCCTGATCGACTACCTGCAGCTGATTGCCGGCCGAGGTAAAAGCGGCGACAACCGGCAACAAGAGGTGTCCGACATCTCCCGGACGCTCAAGCAGCTGGCCCGTGAACTCGACCTCCCCGTTATCGCCCTCTCCCAGCTCAGCCGCGCCGTCGAGCAGCGCCAAGACAAGCGCCCGATGATGAGCGACCTACGCGAATCCGGCGCCATCGAGCAGGACGCCGACATCGTCGCCTTCCTCTACCGCGAAGACTACTACGACAAGTCCACCGAGAAGAAGAACATCATTGAAATCATCATAGCCAAGCAGCGCAATGGACCGGTTGGCACCGTCGAGCTTGCCTTCCTGAAGAACTTCAATAAATTCGTTAGCCTGGACCGCGACCCGCATCCATATGGACGCTAGAACGACCGCCTGGGTGGAGCACAAGCTGGCGCCCGTCGTCCGATCTGGAAAGAGAATTGAAGCCATTCGCCTGATGGTGAGCGAAGAAGCTGATATCGCCAGCCGGACCGACATCGGCACCGCGTTTGGAACACTGCAGATCGAAGCCAGCTCGGCCATCCCGAAAGGATACGCATACCTGCTGGAAAAACCGCTCACGCCTGGAGGGATCAGCTTTGCTTGGGTGACGAAGCGCAAACCGCCATAATGGAGGGAAACAATGGAAGACATGCAGATGCAGCTATGGGAACGGGCTTCCCCGGACGAGATCCGCGAGGCGAAGCAACTCCTCTCCAGGTACCGGCGAATGATCGCGATTCGCAAGGCGTTCGGTGAAATGGAGGAGCTATCCGACAAGCAACAGCGCTATGATGCGTTCTGCCGGAAGTGCTTGCAGGAAGTGGAGCAGGCTGTTAACCTGATCCTGGACGATGAAGTCAGGCGCATTCTCGAGATGCGATATATCCGGGGCAACCCGCACAAGATTACGATCCTTCACTTCAGCGGATCAATGGCGACCTCGACCGTGAACCGGAAACTGGCCAAGGGCATTGAGTCCATCGCCAATTCGCTCAAGATCATTCGATAGCGCGCCTAAAAATGCGACTAAACCGGGATGGATAGGGTACAAATACGGAACCAAACACAGGGTACAGTGGAATCACATAAGAGCCGCATCATGCGGCTCGGGTGATGCCTACTGTACCCTTTTTATCGTAGGCACTCGGACGCGCTGAACGGTCATCTGACCTTAGCAGCATTGCAAGGGTGCGATCCGGGGGACAAGTTGACTTGTCCTTTGTCCCATGACTCGGCCGCCAGCCGGATCATGGGAGAGAGGACAACTCTCTTGCTTCTACAATTAAGGAAGGTGGCCGTATGCGAAAGCCTGTGTTTTCCATCATGGAGCCGCCCAGACCCATACAGCCGGAATCGTGCAAGGGATGTGTATGGGGGAGGTGGACAGGCATCAAGCAAGTCTGCAGCATGCCGAAGTGCATTCGAGGAATTGAGCAGAAGAAGTAAGCGTGTATGACAAACGATCGAGAGGGGTGGTGGTCATGTGAATTTCGTCCAGCCGATCCGCGATCCGGAAATCCTGGAGGACATCAAGGAGCTGCTGAAGACAACGCACAGGCGGAATTACATGATGGTGCTGACCGGCCTCAATACGGGCCTTCGAATCTCGGACATCTTAAAGCTTCGCATCCGTGATGTGACGGGAACGCATATCGTCATCCGGGAGAAGAAGACCGGCAAGCACAAACGCGTGCTGATTACGCCTGAGCTGAAGCGGGAGCTAAAGGATTATGTTCAGGACAAGCCGCTCAGCGAGTACCTGATCAAAAGCCGTGAGGGAACGAATCGGCCGATCACACCGAGTATGGCCTACAAGATCATGCGGGAGATCGCAGCCGACTTCGGACTGCAGGAGATCGGCTGTCACACGCTCCGCAAGACGTTCGGCTACTTCTTTTATCGGCAATATAAGGATGTCGCGATGCTCATGCGGCTGTTCAACCACTCGAGCGAAAAGGTCACGCTGCGCTATATCGGCATCGAGCAGGATACGATGGATACGCATCTCAAGGGCTTCCGAATCTAGTGGGTTCCTTATATTGAGGATACCGGGAACTGGTTTTCAGGATTGGCCGCAAAGCCAGTCGCCACGCGCTCTCCAGGGCGCCGTACGAGTTCCATTCCCTTATACATGTAGATAACTCATTCGTTCACAATTTGGCCGCTCTGACGGCCGCCAGAGGGCTTAGGGAGAGGGATCAAATTATGCCGGCGAGTCCGAATAAACCATGCTCGAAACCAGGCTGCCCAGCCTTGACGACGGGGCGCTTTTGCCAATCTCACACCAAGCAGGATGATCGCCAGCGTGGAACGGCGGCGCAACGAGGGTACGACAGCAAATGGCGAAAGGCGCGCGTCGGATTCCTAATCAAGCATCCGCTATGTGTGACATGCACGGCTGAAGGGGCCGTCGGAGCTGCTACGGTTGTCGACCATATCGTCCCGCATCAAGGCGACAAGGTCCTCTTCTGGGATCGGAATAACTGGCAAGGGCTGTGCAAGCTTCATCATGATCGGAAGACCGCTCAAGAAGATGGGGGGTTCGGGAATGGAAAGAGCATGTAGCGTTTCAATAAAACCTCCTCCTGGGGGATGGAGAGGCAAGCCGCCGCTAGGCATTGTGCCCAGAAACATTCATGAAGAGATCAGAATCGGAGCAATCACGCGTGCCGTAATAGATCATCTCCAAACCGGATATCCAATTCCAATGGATTGGGTAGACGAATACAACGACTTAATAAATAAAAGCAGGCGGTAATGCGTCCTGTTAACGGAGGGGACTGCCCATGAATACAGAGATCAAGCTGTTCGACGGCACGGTCATCGAGATCGACGAGCACAACGCCGCCAAGCTGAGGAACAAGGTGCTTCAGAACGCTACCGCGAACGTCTCCGTCCACATCGAGGACACGGAGGGGCACGAGTACCTGATGCCCTTCCAGAGCGTTGTCTATGCCCGCTCCGTCCTGGCGAAGGAAGAGGATCATGAGCCGAGCGAAGGCGCCACGACATCGGACGATGCCTTGACGCTGGACCAGATCAAGGCCCTTGTCAGCGAGAACCAGACGGGTGAATCCATCGGGCAGCTGCTTACCGCCGAGCAAGCCTCGCCGCAGCCGCGTGAGGACGTCGTTCAGTACCTCCAAGAAGCACAGGCAGGGCTTGTGAAGCCCAAGACGGAGAAGGCCCCCCGGGGGTAAGAAATTTTTGGGGATCGCGGCCGAGACCGCGTGTCCCTCTAATGTGAAAAAAAGTCCCCGAACGGTCTGGGAAATCCCGTCGGCCCTGAAAGGAGGAATTTGGAAATGAATGAGGTCGTCAGGTTCGATCATATGCGAGTCGGCGCGAAGGGCGGCGGCAAGCACTGGACGGCCGACGAGGTGAAGAAGCGCGAGGAAGCCGGCAAACGGTTTGAACGGAAGAAGAAGCGGAACCTGAAGATTCCGGCTTGGCTCGACGATGAGGCCCGCAAGGTGTGGCGCAAGACCGTCCGAGACATGGCGGAGTTCGAGATCTTCGATGCGGTGGATGAAGACGTCCTCGCGGCCTACTGCAACGCCGTCACCCGTCATCAGTTCGCGAATGAGATGATTGACGCCGAAGGATATACGGCGACAGGCGCAAGCGGCCAAGAAGTCATCAGTCCGCATGTCAAGATGGCGCAGGATTATGCCCGGCTGGTCCTCCAATTCGCCGAGAAGCTCGGCATAACGGCAGCTGCGCGCGCTCGCCTCGCGAAACAAATGGCCGAGGGAGGCCAAGACGAGAATGCCGAGCTCTTTGACTGACGTCGATTGGGAGGACGTCCACCCGACGAACCGCTATGCGGCTGAGATCGTCATGGGCATCCGGCCCAGCTGCGAAATGGAGCGGCTTGCGTGCGCGCGCCATCTGAACGACTTGCAGCGCCAGGCGACTCCCGGCTTTCCGTACGTCTTCGATGAGTCGCGTGCCGATCGCATCTTTGACTGGTTCGAACGCTGCTGCCGGCATGTGCGCGGCCCCTACTCCGGCCAGCTCATCGAGCTGCTTCCCTTCCAAATGTTCGACCTCGGCTGTGTTTTCGGCTGGGTACACATGGAGAGTGGCAAGCGTCGCTTCAAGAAGGCGCTGCATCTGCGCGCACGGGGAAACGTCAAGTCAACGGAGATGAGCGGGCTCGCCTTGTACGGCATGTGCGCGGACTGTGTCTATCCGCCCGACGCGCCTGCCAAGAAGAAGCGCTACGAGGAAAGCCCGGAAGTCGAATGCGCGGCCGTGGACAAGGGGCAGGCGAAGCGGGTGTGGCTTGATGCCCAGAAGATGGGCGAGGCAAGCCCCGATATTCTCAAGCGCTTGCGAATTAAGCGGACGTACATTGAGCACGCCACGCGCGGCGGATGGCTCCGGCCGCTGTCCAAGGACACGAAAAACAAGGACTCCGGCGCGCCTTGCATCGTCATCATCGACGAATACCATGCCCATCCGTCCTCCGAAATCGTCGACGTCCTCTTCTCTGGCTTCGGCAAGCGGCTCCAATCGCTCATGCTCATCATCTCGACGGCGGGCAAGGACGCCGAAAACAGCCCTTGTAAACGGGAATATGATGCCCGGCGCAAGATGATGCGCGGGGAAATTGCGATGGACGAGACTTATTTTGCCATGATCCGCGAGCTGGACGCAAAAGACGACCCGCATGACGAGAGCGTGTGGGTCAAAGCCAACCCGATCCTTCAGGAGGAGAGCGAGTACGCCGAGACGCTGCGCAAGCAGATCCGGGACGAGCATGACGATGCGTACAACACCGGCGACCCGGCCAAGATTCGGGAGTGGCTGACGAAGCGGGTAAACAAGTGGCAGTCCGACAGCGAAAACAAATACATGTCCGGCATCATGGACAAGTGGAAGGCCTTGGCAGTATCCCGTGAGGCCTTTTTCGCTTTGGTTCGCGGCTTGAAAACGACGGCCGGCCTCGACTTGTCCAAGACGACGGACTTGACGGCGGACGGCTACGTCTTCCGGCTGGAGGACGGGCGCTTTGCGGTGACAGCTCATGGCTATATGCCGGAGGAGACGGCGAGCCGGCACGAGCAGACCGACCGGGTGCCGTACCGATCGTGGGCGGCGGATGGCTGGTGTACGCTCACGGAAGGCGCGGTGACGGATTACCGCTATGTCCGCGAGCACATGCAGCTCGTTCAGGATCTCCAGGACTGGCGCGTGAGCGAGGTGTGCTACGACGACTACAACGCGACGCACTTCGTCCAGGAGCTGGAGCAGGACGGTTATGGCATGGTGAAGATCCCGCAGACAGCCCGTTACCTGTCCTCGCCGACGAAGTTCTTCCGCGAGCTCGTGCTTCAGGGCCGGATTGTCCACGACGGCAGCCCGCTGCTCACCTGGTGCCTCTCGAACGCGGTCGAGATCGTCGACACCAATGGCAACATCAAGCTATCGAAGAAGCACAAGGACGACAGCCAGCGCATCGACCTCATCGCGGCCATCATCAACGCCTTGCACCGGGCCATGCTCGTGGAACAGGAGATGGACATGAACAAGCATGTGGAGAGCGGCTTCACGTTCTAGTGCGGAGGAAAGGAGAGGAGAACCATCGGCAAATGGTGGCGGTTTTGGGAGCGCCGATCAGAAGCGGACGGATGGCGCACTTATCGGTCCAGCTCGGGCAAGACCGGCGCGCCCTTCGTCCCGACGAACCGGGCGATCCTGAACAGCAACGTGTACACGGTCGCTTCCGTGCTCGGCGGGGACATCGGCAAGTTCCCCTTCCAGGTGTACCGCCGGAGCGGGTCCAGCATCAAGCGGGACACGAAGCACCCGGTCGCCCGCTTGCTCGGCAAGAAAGCGAACCCCTATATGACGGCCTACACCTGGAAAGAAACCATGATGGTGAACATGGCCGTGTGGGGAAATGCCTATTCCAACATCGAATTTGACGGAAACGGCTATCCCAAAGCCCTATGGCCGCTTGATCCGGCGCTCACTCAGGTCTATATGGACGTCGACGGCGCGGTCTACTACCTGACCCGGCTGCCGAATGGGCAGATCCGCAAGCTGGTGCCCGACGAGGTCGTTCATTTCAAGAGCATTGGCAACGGACTCGTCGGCATCACGCCGATCGAGGTCATTCGCGAGGAACTCGGCATCCAGCAGGCGCAGAAGCGGTTTTTGGGCCGGTTTTACAGCAAAGGGACCCAGGTTGGTGGCATTTTGGAGGTTCAGAGCGATGTTCCGCTCACCAAGGACACGAAAGATGTCATCCGGGAGGAGTTCGAGAAGGCCACGGCCGGCCTCGACAACGCGGCGAGGGTCGCCGTCATGGACAAAACGATGAAGTATACGCCCCTCGGCATGCCGCTGAAGGACGCGGAATTCATCGATTCGGCCAAGTTCGGCATCGCGGAAATCGCGAAAATCTACAAGGTGCCGGGGTACAAGCTCGGCATCTCCGACCTGAAGTATAGCAACATGGAGAACCAGTCGCTCGAATACGTGAAGAACACGCTTCAGCCCCTCGTGACCAACTGGGAACAGGAGCTCGACGACAAGCTCTTCACGCTTCCGGAGCAGGAGCGGTTCTACGTGAAGGCCAACATGACGAGCGAGCTGCGCGGCGACATGCAGACGCGCGCCGCCTACTACAAAACGATGATCGAAGCCGGCGTCTACTCCATCAACGAGGTTCGCGCGATGGAAGACGATGACGGCATCGGCCCGGACGGCGACAAGCACTTCATGAGCCTCAACTTTGCGAACCTGGCGAACATGGACACCTACCAGAACGCCAAAGCCGGCGTGAAGGGGGGTGAAGACAATCAAAAAGGAAACCCGATTCCTGAAAGTGACGGGGCTGGAGACGAGAGCGGCGCCGGATGATGCCAAGTCCTTGATGCTGACCGGCTACGCCGCGAAGTTCAACGAGCGCTCGGCGCTGCTCTTCGGCGAATTCTACGAGCTCATTGCCCCCGGCGCCTTTGCCCGGTCGCTCGCTGAGACCACCGTGAAGGCGCTGTGGAACCACAATTTCGACCTGGTACTCGGATCAACCAAGAGCGGCACCCTTCGCTTGGAGGAAGATGACGTCGGTTTGCGCATGGAAATCGACCTTCCGGACAACGAATGGGGCCGTTTTGCGTATGACGCCGTCCGGCGCGGCGATGTGGACGGCGTCTCGTTCGGCTTCTATGTCCAGGACGCGGAATGGATCTATCTGCCGGACGAAGGCGTCCACCTTCGGACGCTGCTCGACGTGGACCTGTTCGAAATCTCGCCGACCGGCTTCCCGGCCTACACGGACAGCGAGGTGGAGGCGCGCAGCGTGATGGAAGCGGCAGGCCTCATGACGAAGCAAGCACGACAGGCAGAGATGCGGAAGCTGCTCTGCGACATTCATCTTATGGAGGTATGAGACAATGGGGAAATTGCTCAAGAAGATCAACGAACGGAAACAACAACTGCATGAAAAGCGGACGCAAGCGGAGAAGCTGGCCGGGGAAGACAAGCTGGAGGAGCTTCGCAGCCTGACGGCGGAGATCCGAACGGTCAAAGAGGAGATCGAGACACTCGAAGAGCTCGACCGCCTGGAAGACCCGGAGCCGAAGCCGCCGGCAAGCCCCGTCGACCCGGTTGCCACGCCGGCCGAAGCCCGGAACCTGCATCGCGTGAACGAGCTGGTCAAATCGGACGAGTACCGCGCGGCTTTTCTCGCCAATCTGAGGAGAGCCGCGGGGCGCGACGACTACCGCATCCTCAAGGAGGCGCGCTCGCTCTCTGCGCTCACGGGCGCGGACGGTGGCTTCCTCGTTCCGAAGGATATCGATACGGAAATCATCCGCCTGAAGCGGGATCTGCCGAAGCTGGAAGAGCTGTGCCGCGTCATCCCGGTCAAGTCGCTCTCGGGTACGCGGAACATCGAGACGGGCGCGAACTACACGAAGTTCGTCAAAGTCGGCGAGCTGCAACCCATGCCGGAGCTGCAGAGTCCGAAATTCGCGCAAATCTCCTACGCCATCACGGACAAGGCCGGTTTCATGCAGATTCCAAATGACCTGCTCCAGGACGGGGACGACGCGGAAATCATGGCGTATATCGCCGAATGGGTGGCGCGCGGCGTCGTCGGCACGCGCAATGACGAGATTCTGACCATGCTCGCAGCGATTGCGAATCCGGTCGCGGTCGCGGGTCTCCCTGATCTGAAGAAGATCATGAACATCTCGCTTGACCCGGCGATCGCGCAGTCTTCGTCCGTCATCACGAATCAGGACGGCTTCAACGTGCTGGACAACTGGACGGACGGCCAGGGCCGGCCGCTGCTGCAGCCGGACCCGACCCAGCCGACGAACAAGCTCCTGCTCGGCAAGCCGGTCCGCGTCGTCTCCAACGCCATCCTGCCGACAACCGGCACGACGACGAAGAAAGCGCCGGCGTACATCGGCTCCTACGCCGACTACATCGCGATTTTCGAGCGCGCCGGCTACCGCATCGACACGACCCAGGAGGGCGGCAACGCCTGGAGAAACAACAGCACGGAGGCGCGCGCCATCTACCGCGACGATATGAAGACCATCGACGCGACGGCCGTCGTCAACGGTCAAATTACGGTACCTTAATTCGGAGGGCGTGAGCCCTCTTTTTTTGCGGGGTGAGACATGCTGACCACACTGGAGAGGCTGAAGAGCATGTCGGCCCTCGCCGCCCAGCCCGATGACGTACTCATCCTCCTCATCAAAGCGGCATCCGCCGAAATCGAGGCGTATTTGAATCGGCAGCTGGAGGCGAAGGACGTCGTGGAGCGGGTGGACGGACCGCAAGGGCCCTTCCTCAACCTGAGCCGCTATCCGGTCCGGTCCATCGCGTCCATCGAAGCCGGTGGAGCCGCGCTGGCGGATTTTGAAGTCCTGATGCCTGAAGTTGGCCGTTTGCTCAAGGAGGATGGCTGGCCGGCGGGCGTCTTCAACGTCAGGATCGCCTACCGAGGCGGCTACATCCTGCCGGGAGATGAAGGCGCGGACCTGCCGGAGAACATCGAGCTCGCCTGCATCCTTCAGGTGCAAAGCTTGCTCCGGCAGCCTGGCGTCGTGTCCGAGCGGGTGGGGGATCTATCCGTGACCTATGAGGGCGGCAAGATGTCCAGCGCCGTGCGGAGCTTGCTGGACGGCTATCGACGCTTCACGTGAAGGAGGAACTATGGCGCGATCAAGTCGAGTGAAAGTGAGCATGAGCGGAACCGACGACATCAACAAGCTGCGGCTTCGGCTCTGGGGGCTGACGAAGAAGGAAGTCCACGTCGGCATGCAAGGCGATGCGGAGCTGGCGATGATTGCGGCCGTCCACGAGTATGGATCTGCCAAGATGGGGATTCCGGCACGATCGTTCATCCGCAGCGGGCGAATGAAGTCAAGGATTCCGGTCGGCAAGATCGTTCGCGCCGGCGTGACGGAGATCGCCTTTGGGCGCAAACGGGCGGGAGTGTTGCTGGAGGAAGCCGGGCGAACGGGACTCGATCGGACGATCAAGAACTTTGAACGGATCAAGCAGCCTCCACTCAGCGCGAGGTACAAGGCAGAGCGGGGCGGCGGCCGGAAGTTGCTACAGCGCGACAAGGACCTACGGGAATCGTTGACCTACGTCATCAAGAAGAAGAGGTGATGCCCATTGAGGGCGTTTTACTTTGCAGGAGTGCTGAGCCAGCACCTACAGCCGTATACGCGAGTACAGCCTAGCGGCGGCGCTTACGACGATGACGGCGAATGGCAGTCGGCCACGCAAGCCCCCCTGCAGCTGAGCGGCATGGTGCAGCCTCTGGCCGCGAGGCTGCAGGCCAGGGAAGGCGGTACGTACCTGGAAAGCGACCGCATGCTGTACACGACCCACGCACACGCGATCGACGAGCGGATCGAGCACGCCGGCACGCGCTACCGAGTGGTAGAGGCGACCGAGCGCGAGTACAGCGACGTAAGCCAGTACGTTTTACGTAAGGTGGTGGCCCATGCTCCCCTATCTTGAGATCCGCTCGGCCATCGCCCGCGGCCTCAAGGCTGCGCTTGCGGTGCCAGTCATTGATCTCAATAGCGGCGGCCCCGTCCCGACGGGAGCGTTCATGACGTACGACTTCGACGGCTTCGGCTCCGAGTCAGCAGCCGGCCAGCCGGTCATCCGGCAAACGGCCAGCCAGCGCATCGCGGAGGAGCCGGCGCTCATCACCGTATCCCTCATGTCGTACGCGGACCCGCGCAGCGTGGCCCTGACGCAGGCGCTGCAGGCGCGGGACTGGCTCAAGACGGCCGGCCGCGACGCGCTTAAGGCGCTGGACGTGGTCGTCGTCCGCGTCGAGGACGTCCAAAACCGAGACATAAACATCGGCGAGGAGTGGGAACGGCGCTACGGTTTTGACGCGGAGCTGCGGGCGACCGATCGCATAACGACCGAGCTGTACTGGATCGAGCAAGCAAAACCACACGAGGAGTGATCGCATTGGCACTATCTGATGTAAAAGTCGTCATCTCCGTGCAGCGGCCGACGCCGAGCCTGGGGGGCTACGGCAAGCCTCTCATCATCGGCTCTGGCACGACCGGCACGGGCTATAAAAATTATGCGGATCTGGCAGCGGTGGCAGCTGATTATCCAGCCAACACCGAGGAGTACAAGGCGGCGGGGGCGCTGTTTGCGCAGCGTAATCGCCCGGCCGAGATCGCCATCGCCCGGCGTGTGACGGCGTCGCAGACCATTGCGGAGCACCTGGGCGAGATGCTGCTGCAGGACTGGCACTTCCTGATCTCCACGGCAACGGCCGTCGCCGACATCATCGCGGCAGCCGACGTTATCGAAGCCGACGGCACGCGGCAGTACATCGCCCGTACAAGCAGCCTGACGGACGCGGCGCAGATCAAGGCCAAGGCCTACGACCGCACCGCGGTGATCTACCACTCGCTGCCGGCCGAGGTGGCCAAGTATCCGGATGCGGCATGGGTCGGTGCGGTCGCGTCGCTCCCGCCCGGCAGCGTAACCTGGAAGCGATGGACGCTGACCGGCATCGCGCCCGACGACATGACGCAGACGCAGCTTAACGCCGCGCACACGGCCGGCGTCAACGCCTATGTCACGATGGCCGGCATGGCCGTGACTAGCGGCGGGAGCGCGGCGAGCGGGGAGTACATCGACCTCGTCCACTCGAAGGACTACCTGGTCGCGTCCATCGAGTACGCGGTGCAGGATCTGTTCAACCAGGCTCAGGCGCAAAACAGAAAAATCGCCTATGACAACACGGGCATTGCCCAGATCGAGAGCGCGGTGCGGACGGTATTGCAGCGAGCCTACAACCAAAACATGATTGCGAAGGACGAGGATGGGCAACCGCTGTTTACGACGACGTTCCCGCCGCGTAGCGCGGTCGATCCGGCCAACATCGCGGCGCGCAGCTATCCGGACGGCCGCTTTAGCTTTGTGCTTGCCGGCGCGATCCACTCCGCTGTCATCACCGGCGTCATCACGTTCGAGTAACTTTAAGGAGGGATAATCATGCCAGAAGGAACAACCTATGATGCCAAGGATGTGTCGGTCATCGCGGCCGGCGTCTACCTGACAGGCTTCGCCGAGGATCTGGTCAGCGTGGCCAAAGACGAGGAAAACTGGACGACGACCGTCGGCGCCCAAGGGGACGTCGTGCGTAGCCGAGTCAACAACAGCCTGAGCACGATTACGCTCACGCTGCAGGCGACCAGTCCATCCGTCGCCTACCTGGATGGACTGGCCAACAGCGGCAAGCTGTTTCCGGTCAGCGTGGCCTACAACGGTACGCCCAAGGAAACGGCCAGCGCGTCGCAGGCCTACGTCAAAAAACCCGCCGACCGCGAGTATGGCAGCGAGTCGGGAGAGCGCGAGTTTGAAATCCAATGCCTTGATATGCAGATGACCTAAAAGGAGAGATTGACATGTCCAATTTTAAGCAAAAGACCATCACGACCAAGTCCGGCCAGGCGTACACACTGCAGCATCCGGGTGTGCGCGCGGTGACCAAAATCACGGACCGCGTCAAAAACAAGTACGGTGTCATGTCCGACGAAAAGCTGGCTGATGAGATGCTCGCGCACGTCGTCGTGGATCCTAAGCGCAAGGTCGACGATTTCGACTCCTATCGCGAGCTCGTCGAGGTCGTGCAAGAGGCGTATAAGTTCGTGACCGGCATCGAGGATGAAGCGGGAAACGACTGACGCCGGCGGAGGCCAGCCGGAGAGCTCGCGAGCGCTGGAACCAGTGGCGTTTGTTGCTCTCCGACATGGGAATTACCTACGCAGACCTGTTGCTGATGGATGACGAGGATCTAGCCGAGGCCAATGCGGCCTTGGACATCCACATCAAGCAGCAGCGCAAGAATAGCAAAGCCAAATGACAGGCGCCTCTCGGGGCGTCTTTTTGGCGGTTAAGGGGGTGTGGGAGTGGCAGGTGGCATCGTAAGCAACCTCATGTACGCGATTGGGTTCAAAATCAATTCCAAGGGCATTGACAAGGCGGACGAGCAGGTCCAGTCCCTCAGTTCAAGCTTTACGGCTGCCGGTGTGGCTGCGGGCATAGCAGTTGCGGCCGTGGCTGGCTTCGGCGCGGCTGCCATCTCGGCGGCCGGCCAGTACGAGAGCGCCATGAGCGGGCTGCAGATGGCCACCGGCGCGTCTGCGGCTCAGATGGAGGAGACACGAGGCATCGCCAAAGAGCTCTATGAGCAAAACTTTGGCGAGTCCTGGGACGATCTGGGCGGCGCAATCGCGTCCGTCCAGCAGGTAACCGGGCAGACCGGCGGCGCGCTGCAGCAGACGACCAAGGACGCGCTCCTCATGCGCGATGCGTTTGGCTTCGAGGTCGGCGAATCCGTCCGTTCGGTCGATACGATGATGCGACAATTCGGTATCACGTCTGACGAGGCGTTTAATTTGCTCGCGCAGGGCGCGCAGACAGGTCTCGACAAGTCCGGTGACCTGATGGACACGGCCAACGAGTACAGTAACCAGTTTCAGAGCCTCGGCTTTTCGGCAGAGGAAATGTTCGACACGCTGGCGGCCGGCTCCGCAAACGGTGCCTTTAACCTCGACAAGGTCGGAGACGCGGTCAAGGAGTTCAACATCCGGAGCAAGGACGGCAGCAAAACTTCTTCCGAGGCGTTCCAGATGCTCGGCCTCAATGCGGACAAGATGATGCAGACCTTTGCATCCGGCGGCCCGGCAGCCAAGCAGGCCTTTGGCGACGTCATGTCCATGATCGCAGACATCGAGGACCCGGTCGCGCGCAACACGATCGGCGTGGCGCTCATGGGCTCGCAGTTCGAGGACCTGGAGGCGTCGACTATCGCGGCGATGGGCGGGGCCAAGCAGACGTTTGACCAGACGCTTGGCAAGATGGACGAGCTCAACGCGGCAAAGATCAGTTCGCCAGGAGAGGCGCTGTCCATGCTGGGCCGGCAGCTCGAGACCAATCTGCTCATCCCGTTCGGGCAAAAACTGCTGCCGTACATCAAGCAGTTTTCAGACTGGGTGACAGCCAATCAACCTCAGATTGAGGCGCTGGCTGGCACGCTCGCCGAAGGCGTCGGCCAAGCCTTTACGGCCATTGCGGACGGCGCCAAGGCGGTCTATGACTACGTTGCTGGAAACTGGTCGACCATCACCGATGCCGTGATGGCGTTCGGCGCTGCGCTGCTTGTGGTCAAAACCTATTTTGTCGCAATGCAGATCATCGGCGTGGTCAACAAGCTCATGTTGGCCTACCGCGCCGGCACGATGGCGGCGACGCTCACGACGTGGGGCCTCAACGGGGCGCTGCTCGCCAACCCGCTGACCTGGATTGTAATCGGCATCGCGGCGCTGATTGCCGGCATCGTGCTCCTGGTTCGCAACTGGGACACGGCCAAGGCGGCCATGGTGGCCATCTGGGACGGCATCAAGGCTGGCTTTCAATGGCTGTGGGACGGGATCAAGAGCATCTTTGCAGCAATCGGCAGTTTTTTCGCCACGTACTGGCCGTATGCGATCGGCTTGCTGATGGGGCCGATGGGGCTGATCGTCGGCTTCATCATTGACAACTGGGAGGCGATCCGGAGCGCGGTCGTGTCCAAGGCGACGGCCATATGGGACAAGGTCAAGTCCATCTGGGATACCATTACAGGCTTTTTAAAGGGGATCGACCTATTGGAGATCGGCAAGAACATCATCCAGGGTCTCGTCAACGGGATTGCTAATATGAAGGATGCTGTCATCAACAAAGTCAAGGATATCGCGGGCGGCATCGTCGGCGGCATCAAGGGTATGCTCGATATCCACTCCCCATCCCGCGTCATGATGGAGGTCGGCTTCTTTACCGGGCAAGGACTGGCCGAGGGAATTGCGGAGACTGAGCAGATGGTCGCGGGAGCGTCGATCGACGTCGCTGGTGCAGCTGTTCAGACGCCGGAAGTAGCGCAAACAGCGCGGCAGCTTCCGGCGGCCAGAGCGGAGAGCCGATCCGAGCTTTACATCAAGCTTGACATGGGCGGTTCTGCTGCAGGAGCGACTGCAGCAACGGCGCCGGAGGACGAGCGAGTCAAGCGTTTGGTTCAAGAGGCCGTGGAGAGCGCGATTCGCCGGCTTTACCTGGATGGAGAGATGTCCTATGGCTAAGCTTGATGGTTATTACATTCAGGCGGAAACGGAGTCGTCAGGGTTCTCGGCCGAAATTACGGAGCAACCGGTCGAACAGGGCGTCAGCCTGACGGACCATGTGCAGCGCGGGCCGCGCTCTCTGTCCGTCTCCGGCCGCGTCGTCGGCCCGCAGGCGGCGGAAATCCACAAGTATCTGATGCAGGCATATGAGGGTGGCAAGCTGGTCCAATATACCGGCCGCGTCGCGTTCAGGGGGCTAATCGCCTCGTTTTCGTCCGATCGGAACTATTCCGTCGCGGACGGGTTTACCTATTCGCTTGAGCTCCGCGAGGTGCTGATCGCCAAGGCGGGCGCCTATCAAGGAGAGCTGCCCGCGCCAGTTAAGGTGCAGGCCAAGATCATCAACAGCGCCGGCACTAAGCAGACCAAGACCAAGAGCGGCCAAGTCAAGGACAAAACCAAGGACAAAACAAAGGCCAAGGCCACCAAAAAGCCCCCGCAGGTCGTGACGTTTAAACCCGGCAGCAAGTGGGCGACGCCGGATTAAGGAGGTAGCATGGACGAGTACATCGAGATCGACAAAGCCCAGATCCCGTACCAGTTTGAGATTGAGCTGACAGGCGAGCTGTACAGGATGGAGATCCAATACAACCCAGACTTTGATTTTTTCACGGTCGATCTCTACCGTGGCGACGAGTTACTCGCGACCGGGCAAAAGCTCGTTTACGGCGTACCGCTGTGGCGGGCAATCTGGGACGAGCGCTTCCCGGACGTTGCCATCGTACCGTACGACCTGGCGGAAAAGGAGACACGCATCACCTGGGACAACCTGGGGGAGAGCGTGTTTTTGTATCTGTACGAGGGGGCAGATGGCGATGAGTAACTTCGGGCGCGTCATTGAGGTCATGACGGCCGGCATGACGCTGCGGAGCGCCGACTTCAACATCGAAGGCAACGTTCCTTTTGATAACGACGCCGTCCCAAACGAGGCCGAGATCAAGGTCTGGAACCTCTCCAGCAGTACAGCCAGCAAGATCAAGCGCGGCGCGGTGTTGCTGCTCAAAGCCGGCTACACGGGGGACGTCGGCACCATCCTCCACGGCTACATCAGCAAGGTGGTTACGGTCCGGAGCGGGGCGGACAAGGTGACGACGATCCACGTCCTGGACGGCCCGGACCTGTCCGTTCGCAAGATCACGAGCAAGGCCTACGCCAAGGGCACACTCGGCAGCTACATTCTCCGGGATCTGGCCGGCATGCTTGGTCTGCCGATCGCGCAACTGGATCTCGTGCAGGATTATCGGTACATGGATGGCTACACCGCCGATGGCGAGATCGTCGACAAGATGGAGGATGTGGCCAAGGACTGCGGCACATCACTATTCGTCAACAAGGGCCGGCTCTACATCCGGAGCCTGAGGCGCGGCGCCGACAAGCTGTTCGCGCTGTCGCAGGCGACTGGCCTAATTGGCTCGCCGGAGCCGATGCAGGATGGAGCAATCAGCGGCTACACGGTGCGCAGCCAGCTACAGCATCGTATCACGACGGCCTCGGTCATCGATCTCAAATCCGAGTCGTTTACGGGCCGCCTGTACGTCCGCAGCGGACAGCACAGCTTTTCCCGGACTGGCGATTTTATCACGGAGATGGAGGCGATCCAATGACCCAGCGAGCGGACCCGGCAGCAGCCATCGCGCAGCTTATCCGTCGGTACGGTGACCAGGCAGCGGCGGCGGTGCGCGTCGCGCTGCCGTGCAAGGTGGTCTCCTTTGATACGGCCAAGATGACGGCCACCGTACAGCCGCTCATCAAGGATGGCAAGGAGCCGGCGCCGGTGACCGCACGGGTGTTGTCTCAGCGCCTCAGCTCCGGCGGCCAGCCGGTCGAGTACCGGACGGTCCTGATGGCCGGCGACACGGTCATGGTACTGTTTGCAGATCGGGAAATTAAAAACGCCTTCCAGGGGCGTGCGGCGGCACCGGACAGCGGGCGCCGGCACAGCCTGATGGATGGCGTCGTCATGGGGGTGTTTTTATGAGGGACTTGCGACTAGCCGCCGGTGACCTGCTGCTTGGCGATGACTTGGAGACGGTCAGCGGCCGCGAAGAGGTTGCGCAGAGCTGCAGCATCCTGCTAGGGACGAATCAGGGGGAGTGGTGGCTGAATCCCGCGCAAGGGCTTGATTTCGCGGCTGTGCAGGGCAAGGCGACTGATGATGAGATCCGCGACGCGGTGACGGCGGCGCTGCTGCAGGAGCCGAGGATCGAGACGGTCGACGCCGTGATGATCACACGCTACCGGCGCGCGCGGACGGTGGCCGTGGCCTTTATGGCGAGCGGCCGCGACGGATCGGTCGCATCGGAGGTGAGCATCGATGCTGGATAGTGCCGGCTTTAAGCGGCAGCGCTTTGCGGATCTCATCACGGACATGGAGGTCAAGGCCAAAGAGGCATATGGAGATGACGTCAACACCTCCGAGCGCTCCGTCCTGGGCATTCTTCTGCGCGTGGTGGCGTGGTTCTTGGCCTACCTGTGGAGCAACGCCGAGGACGTCTATAACAGCGGCTACAAGGACACGGCCGAGGGCGTCAGCCTGGACCGACTCGGCCCATACGTGGGCATCGAGCGCCGAGGGGCAGACTATGCGGCCGTACAGCTGCGGGTCACCGGTACGCCGCTCAAAATCGTCCCCGCGGGCTGGCGAGCGGCCACGGAAACGGGCGTCTACTTTGAGACGACGGACGAGGTGACGATTCCGGCCGGCGGCCATGTCCTCGCCTCTGCGCGCGCTGTCAGCGCCGGCCTGGCGGGCAACACGGGCGCCGGAACGATCACCATCCCGGCCAATCCAGATCCGGACATCACGGCCGTGACCAACCCAGCGGCAGCCAGCGGGGGCCGCGAGCGCGAGACCGACTTTGAGCTTCGGCAGCGCTGGGACTTGTCGGTCGCCAGCGGCGGCGCCAGCACGCTGGACAGCTTGCGGGCGGGGCTGCTGGACACGCCGGGCGTCCGCGCGGCGATCGTCGCCGAGAACTACACGATGCAGCCGGTTGCCGGCCGGCCGGCCAAATCCATCGAGGCGTACGTCCTGGGCGGCGCCGACGCGGACATCGGGCAAACGTTGCTGGGCAAAAAGGCGGCCGGTATCGAGCCTTACGGCTCCGTATCCGTGCAGGTGCTGGACGAAGGCGGCTTTGCGCACACAATGCGCTTTAGCCGGGCGACCGAGGTGCCGATCCGAATCCGGCTGACGCTCGCCGTCAACAACCGGTATCCGGCCGGTGGAGATGGCGACATCATCAGCGCGGCTATCCGGTACATCGGCGGCGAAGACAGCGACGGCCAACTATTCACCGGGCTCAACATGGGCGAGAGTGTCAAAGTGTCGCAGCTGATCGGCTCGGTGCTCTCCATCGCCGGCGTGACGGACGTGCAAGTCCAGCTCTCGCGCAACAATGGGGCGAGCTGGACCGGCAGCAATCTGACGCTGGCGGCGCAAGAGGTCGCGCAGACCTCGTACCAATGGATCGAGGTGACGCGTCCATGATCTCGGTCAAAGACTTGTTGCGCCGGCTGCCGGACTACTTTGACAAGCGCGCCGAGTCAACGCTCGGCCGGCTGCTGGGGATCGTCTCCGCGCAGCTGGCCGAGCTGGAGGCGACGCAAAACCAGATCCGCGAGTGGCGCGACATCGAGACGGCCAGGGGGCCGACGCTCGACCGGATCGGCGTCAACGTCGGCCAACCACGCGGGGTCGCCACCGATGAGGTCTACCGCATCCTCATCAAATCCAAGATCGCCCGCAACCGGTCGACCGGAGACATCAATACAATCATCCGGGTACTGTCGGTCGCCTTGTCGTGTCCGCCGTCGGATATCCAAATCGAAGAGATGTGGGCATCGGCAGCACCGGAGCCGGCGACGATCTCGCTCATCAAGCTACCCATGAAACAACTCAACGCAGCCGGCATGGATCTGATGCAATTCGCGCGGATCGTACAGCGCGCCGTCGCAGCCGGCGTTCGAGTAGGAGCCATAGAGTTAAGCGGGACATTTTCATTCGCCGGCGATGACGTGACATCGTCTCCGCAAGGATTCGCTGACCTATCCGGCGCCGCCGGTGGCACGCTCGGTGCCGTATATGCCCCGAGCAACAGCACCGACTTACCTATCTAGGAGGAGAGACTATGGCATTTAACGAAAAGCTGCCCAAGTGGGATGCTCCCGGCACGGAGCCGCCGGATAGCAAAAAGGTGGAAGGGTGGAAACCGAATGACCATCCGCCGGCAGATTATTTCAATTGGTTGCAGCATCAGACCTTCCTCGTGACCAAGGAGTTGCAGGAAAAGGCTGCTGAAAAGTCTGTATTGGATACGCATGCAACTGCGAATTCTGCCCATGGCGCAACGAGCGCAGCGACAGCGTCGCGCATCATGCAACGGGATTCATCAGGCCGTGCCAAGGTAGCGGCTCCAGCAGCCGCCGATGATATCGCCCGAAAAGATACCGTTGATACGCATGCAAACGCGACAATGGGCGTACACGGCGCTACTAACGCCGCAACCCCCAGTACGATTCCGATCCGGGACGCTTCAGGGCGCTTCCAGGTCGCGGCCCCTGTGCTGGCTGCGGAGGTAGCCCGCAAAGACACGGTGGACATGGCCGTGCAGCCCCTGCAAGCCGATCTGGCCAACACTGCCTTGGTTCCTCTCTCCTTGGCACCTGGGCAGCAAATTGTAACCGTGCCACGGGACACGCCCTTTAACGTGCTGAGCATGAGGGGGCGCACACTGGTTAACCTGCTCGGTCGAGACGGCAACTGTGAATCCATCGCTCCGTTTGCTTATGGAACTGGAGCCGCCGTGCCAAGTACAGTCGCAACCTCTTCGGCTGACGCTACTATCGGGACACTGGGAATCCGGCTTACTTGGAGTACGTCCAATATGGGAGCGTCCTATTTTCGGGGCCGCCCTATTACAAGCTTGGAGGCGGGCAAGCGATACGTAGCCCTGATGGACGTTAAAACAGATGGATCGGGAATAACAGGCCGACTAGCCGTGCGCCGCGCCGGAGGGGCGTACTGGTCTGGGAACATCATCTCAACGGGGGCCAGCCCAAGCTGTCTGTACTTTGTGGCTGAGGGCGGCGAGTCCCATATCGGGATGTTCGCTACTGTCAATAACGTGGCAGGTAGAGTCGGGTTCGATGCTATCCGTTGCTACGAAATCTCACAAACGGAGTACAATGCGCTATCGTCCATGACCCCGGCGCAGATCGCCGCCAAGTACCCGTATGTGGATGACGTCAAAAACGTAAACGGGGTTTATGTTCGAAAACCGGGCCTTAACCTCATTCCTCCATTTAGCGAATGGAATCTCAATGCATCGGCGAGTTTTACGGAACCGTACAGGCTAACGCTTACCACAGCGGGGAATAACTACACTTCCTACGTGCTAGTCGATGTCGTACCGAATACGGATTACACATTGATGGGGGATTTTACAGGCTACGTCGGCATTTATACTGCCGATGGCTCTTCAGCTATTATGTCCTATAATCAAGTAGCTTCCGGAGTGGCGAAAACGTTTAATACGGCCTCGAACACTCAGATTCGAATCTATTACTCCAACGCAGCCCTAGGCGCGGGCACGTATACGCTGTCAAATCTGATGCTGTCCCTTGGTTCGTCTGCTTATGCTTTTGTACCAAAGGACGAGCAGTATGTCTTTTACCCTGATGTCAATTTGGCCTCAAATGTGGACGGCAGCGTCTACGACGAGCTGTACACGGACAGCAATGGACATGCACGGATTAAGCGGATGTTTAAGTCAATGGATTTGTCGGGTGATATGCCTTGGTTATTTGGGGAATCGCTCACAGGAGCAAAGAGGGTATACTCACTCATGCCGCAAAGCGCTTGGATAGGTACTATCACGAAGTTTGACGGCGCAATAATTGGGAAATTATACCCCGCAGTTGCGGCAGATCAGATGTATATAACATCTGCCAACAATTTGCACGTTACCATTTTCAACACTGACTCCGGTTGGGGTGACAACTACACGCCAACAACGGACGAGATCAAGGCCTACTTCTACGGATGGAAAATGGGGGTCTGGGATAGCCCTGGGACAGTGTACAACGGTACAGGAACTAAAGCATGGACGACGCGTCGAGATGGATGGTACTACAATCAAACATCGACGCTTCCTACAACACCGTCATCAAACATTGATCCAAACTCTACTTGGCAAAATTACCGTCTCCAATACCAGCTCGCATCTCAAGCAGACGAGCCGACTCGTTCCGAGGGCGCCATCATGCTCAACGAGGGGACCAATACAATTGAGGTCGGTACGGGGGCTGTTGTGAAAGAGCGAGCGAATCCATCAGGCGCTACTATTTATTCAAACCGACACCTGAACTTTAAAGATGGCGCTAATGTTAATATCCCGTCAGGCAACCAATTTAAGAATAGAGCTAAATCTATCATCGCTATATATAAAAATAGATTGCTCGATAAACTTTGGACTGCCTATGCTGGAATTTCGGACGGCTCAGCTTACGGTTCTGCAAGGGCTGATATCTTCGAGAACAACATTGACGTGTCGGCCGTCTACGAAGTGACCTATCTTGCTCTCGACACCTATCAGATCGGCATTGCTCCTTCGCTTGTTTCAGGCCAGTACGCTCCAAATGCCCGAGAGGTCACGGACGGATTGGTCAAGGCTGCCGGGCAACTGGCGACGAGGGTGGCGGTGTTGGAAAATGGAACGGCGCAGGCCAAGCAGCCGCAATGGATAACGCCAACGCTGCTTAATGGGTGGCAGCCATACGCAAATTTAGATCGTTACAAACCGCAGTATAAAAAAGTGGGGAATACGTTGCAAATAAAAGGGGTTGTTTGGGGGGGCGCTATTTTTAACCCAATCTTCTACCTGCCCAAAGAGATGCGCCCGGTGTCCACGTATCATGGTCCCGTTACGGCTGTTATAAATGGTACCTATGTGACGCCAAGTAACCTCTGCGTAGACCCTGACGGTAGAGTCTTTATCAGCGTTAACGCGGCCACAACCACTTCCGGAGACAACTATAACTATATCAATGCAATCCTGCCATTGGATTAGGGAGGTTCAAATGAAAGAAGCCATAATTACAGACCTTAACGGCCTGCTCGTAGACGTCGCCCTAGTGGACGACCGCGAGACGGGCTATTTGCCGATTTACGATACACAAGCAGACGACGGCGAGCCGCAGCTGCGCGGCTACCGCGTCGCGCTGCCCGTCCCTGGCGGGCTACACAGGCCGCGCTTCGACCGCGAAGCCTATGACGTTCACCTGGAAGCCCTGGAGGCGTACACGGACGATCTGGCGGCCTGGGAGGGACTGCCGGAGGACGAGCGAGGCGACCCGCCGACAGCGCCGGATACCCCGGCCTTTTGGACTGAGGGGCTGACGCCGGAAGAGATCGAGGCGCTGCAGCCGGGGCCGTCGAAGCCGTCGCCGATCGAGCAACTGCAGGCAGACAATACCTTGCTGCTGCTCGACCTGGCGGAGACACAGGCCAGGCAGGCACAGGCGGAGCAGGACAATGCACTCCAGCTCCTGACGATTGCGGAGCTGGAGTGCCGGCAGCAACAAACCGAACAGGACTATGCGGCGCTGCTGCTGGCGCTCGCTGAAGGGGAGGTGAGATAGGCATGGACTGGTATGCAACGATCAAGAGGTACTATGACCTGAGCTGCTACACGCCAGCTCAGGTGCAACGCTTTGTCACCTTGGGTAAAATCACGCAGGAGCAGGCTGATACGATCATTGGAGCAGAGAGCGCCGCATAGGCGCTCTTTTTGCTGAGAGGAGAAGGTGAGCATGGGTATCCCAGAAGCACAGCTGCAGGCAATTGCACATCAGGTTGTTAAGTTGGAGACGCTGCAGGAAGTCAATAACAAGGCCTTGACCGACATGGCCAGCAGCGTCAGCCGGCTCGTGGATCGGCTCGACAAGTCGGACGACACGGCGCGGGAGGCAGATCAGCGGGCCAGGGCAGCGCATCATCGGATCGACGAGGTCCGGGCGAGCATCGACGGTATTAAGCAAGGACAGCGCTGGCTAATCACAACATCATTCGGACTCATTGGCCTGGCGGCGTCGCTGCTGGGCCTTGTTATTAAATTTGTTCAATAGGGAGCGATGAACATGGATTGGACTCTTATCAATGGACTTATCCGGCCGGAGCTGGCCGGCGTGCTGGCCGTATGCTGGATCGCGGGGTATGTACTCAAGCGGACGCCGAGGGTACCGGACTGGTCGATTGTCTACGCCGTGACAGCGGTCGGGATCTTCATGACCTGCCTGCTACTCGGCTCGGCGGTCGAGGGCATCATTCAGGGCGTCCTGTGCGGCGCCGTGGCCGTTTATGGCAATCAGCTCTACAGACAGACGGCCCAAGCCGTGAAAGGGGATGATGCAGATGCAGGCACGAAATAATAAGAACGCCCAGGGGATCGACGTATCACGGTACCAAGGCACGATCGACTGGAACAGGGTGGCGTCGGACGGGATCTCCTTCGCCTTTCTCAAGGCCAGCCAGGGAGTCAGCTACCGGGATCCGCAGTTCTTGGCCAACGTTCAGGGAGCCCGAGCGGCCGGCCTGGCCATCGGCGCCTATCACTTCCTGGATGCCGAGTCTCCCGCGGAAGCAATCAAGGAAGCGCAGAACCTGTACAGCGCCATCACAGCAGTTGGCGGGCCGGACAAGTTCATCCTGCCCCCAGTGCTGGACCATGAGTCCAACCCCGGCAAGCTGAGTAAGGCGGAGCTGACGGGCGTCGCCAAGGCGTTCCTGCTGGAGATTGAGAGGCTGACCGGCCGCAAGCCGATTCTGTACACCGGCAACAGCTTTGCCGGCAATTTCAGCGCCGAGCTGGCGGCCTATCCGCTATGGGTGGCGCGCTACAGCACGGCGGCGCCGGCAGACGTGTCGGGGTGGTCGCGCTGGACGTTCTGGCAGTATTCGGACGGCAAGGACGGCGGGACACGGCCGAGCGGCGGTCGGAAAGTTGCAGGAATCGCCGGTCCGGTGGATTTGAACGAATACGCCGGCACGCCCGCCGAGCTGCTGGCTCAGTTTCATCCGGCGCCGCCAGCTGCTGAGATCGTGCCGAAGGTCGTGCGTCTCGCGGACAACAAGCTGCTGGCCATTGGCCGGATCGAGGACGGCAAGCTAGTCGCGCCGGTGGCCGACGTGCTGCAGGCGCTGGGCATCAAAGTCCAGTGGGATAACGCGACAAAGAAGCTGTATGTATGACAAAAGCCCGCTGACCGTTGAGGTCGGCGGGTTTTTTTGTTCAGCGGCTCAATTTGTAAAGCAAATACTGATTAAGAGACGTCCCTTCTTGATTTGCTCTTGAAATAAGCTCCCGGTGCAAGGATTTCGGCAGCCTGAGAAGAATCTTGCCGCTAAAGTCATCCTGAGGCTCGGGGATCGGATCGCCGTATTCAAGCTTAATTTCGATGTGATCTTTCAATACAGTCTGCAGTTCCTCATATGCTTCAGCCCAGGTCGCAGCAGTAGTATGGCAGCCGTCCAATTCTTTGACGTTTGCGTAATAATAAGGCTCATTTTCGTCAGGTTCGAGTCGGACTTGAAACGTATAGGGTAGGGACAGGTAGTAATTTAAGTCCTTTTTCTTTTCCATAAAGTTGGCTAAGATAGAAGGGAAGGAAATCGGGGGATTTCTCCCCCGCGAGGTTAACCCTCGTACCTTCTGAGCGCGTCCTGTACTGCCTTGGGGTTGACGGGATTTTCGCGCTTAACCGTTGTGAGAAGTCCTTTTGCATTCCGGAAGTGGTGGTGCGAGCTCCGAACTCGTACTTCCTCGTACCCGGCGTGCAGGAGGACTTTTTTCACTTCTTCGAAGGTAATTCCTTTCGGTTGATTTCTCATCTTCTGGATGAGTTTTTCTATCTTGGCCATGTCTCACCTCCTGTATATATAATATCACATACGATATCAAAATGCAAGAGTGGATATGTATTAATTCCCAAGCGCTTGAGATTTTCAGTGATTAAAGAACTATTTTGCTGAGTCCTAAGACCTGTTAAATGAAGTTAAAACTGATAAAATATCTCAATGCAAATAGAAATATTTTTACCTTCGACATAGTTCGACTAAATGTGCGCAATCAAAATACGAAGTACTGAATAGAGATATATACTGGGAGTGATATTTAGGACCGGAAGTGCAGCTTACGCTGCAGGTCGATTGCAACATTGCCACTCACCATTTATAGACGTAGAAATCGCCCATATCCCTTTCAAAAATAAGGGATAGTGCTTTCAACATTAAATGGTTTGCCGGAGCGCCTCGATTGTTCTCCAGATTAGATATAAAGCTCTGTTTGACCTTGATTCCAAATTTTGAATCAAGAAGCTGACATAGCTCTATCTGGGTGATGCCTTCAGCTCGGCGAATGGATTGCAACCGACACTTCACGATCTCAAGTGTCACGTTACCCTCTCCATATCTTTAATGAGTCAAAAGGATGACTACATTATAATACATTAAAGGATGGGTTCGATGAACATCAAGACAAACGTTTTAATTCTAAGAGAAATCAGAAAGGCAAGGGGGTTGTCAGCTCAGTCGGTAGCGGAGACATTGCATATCTCCAAGACAACTCTACTAAGATTAGAAAGGCGGCCTGACTCAATGCTCCCATCAATAGCTTTGGCTCTAGCGGCTATCTATAGCGTATCAATTGATGATTTGGACTTTACGTGTGCAAAAAATGTGTAAAAAAAATATGGAATCAAGCCGATTCATCCAGATTCTCGAAAAAGCTAATTAAAAGAAAAAATCCCGCAATCCCTTGATATATAAGGGTTTGCGGGATTTTGAACGGTTACCAAACTGATTCAATCTTGAGCAAATGGCGTCCCGGAAGGGATTCGAACCCCCGACCGTGCGCTTAGAAGGCGCATGCTCTATCCGACTGAGCTACCGGGACATTGGGAAGCCGGACAGCTGATGCTGCGGACCTCGAAAAATGATACTTCCTGATACTACAGGAATAACTTGCATAAATCAAGCTTTTTGGGAACTGTTTTTTCAACCGGTTTCACAGAGGCATCCCAAGGCCTTCCGAACGCTTGGAGCAGGCCTAAAGTTCTCCTTTTGAGTACGGCATGTTATAATTGACGCGTAATTTGGTGAATAATTGGCGTCAGAGACAACAAGGCGGTGGTATCATTACGACTTCCAACGATTTTCCCCGCGAGGAGAAAGAACATAATGTCTATCTGCTGCCCGGGACGCTCGATCACTATCAGGAGCAGCTGACGCGGATGCTCGAAGCCGAGCAGTATGGAGAGGCCAAGAGGCTGCTCCAGTTCCTTCTGCAGACGCGCGGCGAGCAGCGCAACTATGAGGAATGGGAAAATCTTCTGGCTTGGCTGGAAGCGGCCTTTCCCGATACGGGGGACAGGGAGGAGGAAGATCCCGACGAGGAGGAGCTTCGCCAGGCTGCGCTGTCGGGCGGGGATCAGGACGAATCTTACGTGCAGCAGGTTCTGTATATCATGAAGAACCACCCGATGCTCGACCAGCAGCTGCTCGCGCTCGAGAGGGCGGCTCATCTGCGGAGCCCCGAGGTCGACGACTCGATTATCGGCTGGCTGGAGGAAGAGAAGCTTCATCCCGCCGTCCAGTACAAGGCGCTGCAGTGCCTGAAGCGCAGAGGCGTGGCCGGGACCGTCCGGCTGGAGCGGCTCGGCGAGCGGGTCGAGCTGGAGATCGAGCGCACCCCGCTCTCTCTTGAGGATTACCCCGTCCCGGTGCGGCGCATCGTGGAGAGGGTGGAGGGGGTGGCCGAGACGGCGGATCCGACGCTCCCGCATTTTGCCCGCGAGCTGTGGAAGGAATGCCTGCAGTACCTCTACGGCAGCTCGGCCTACGAGCGCATGCTGAGCAAGGAAGAGGCCGTAGTCGACAGCCATGCGGCGGCGCTTCACCTCACCCTGCTGCTGGCTGTGTACGGCTCGGCGGATGAAGACGAGATCAGGCATACATACGGCATTACCGGTGAGCTCCGATTCCGTTACGAGCAGGCTTGCCGCTCCCTGCGCCAAATAACGGATTTGCAGGAAGGATACGGCGAACGCTGACTTCTCTTGTAATCGATGGGCGGATTCATTATAATGGAGTGGTTTATTACACGTGTATATTCGGCGCAAGGCGCCTATTTTTTGGAGGGGACAGCATAAATGGCAGCTACTTGGGAGAAAATAGAAACGAACGTCGTCTCGATCGACGTTGAAGTCGGAGCGGAGCAAGTCAAGGACGCTCTCGACCAAGCATTCAAGAAAGTCGTAGGCCGCGTGAACGTTCCGGGCTTCCGCAAAGGCAAAGTACCGCGGGGCATGTTCGAATCCCGCTTCGGCGTGGAGAGCCTCTACCAGGACGCGATCGACATCCTGCTTCCGACGGCTTATGCCGATGCCCTCAAGGAAACGGGCGTAGAGCCGGTTGACCGCCCTGAGATCGACATCGAGCAGTTCGCCAAGGGCGAATCCTTCAAGTTCAAGGCAAAAGTAACCGTCAAGCCTGAAGTGAAGCTTGGCGATTACAAAGGCGTCGAAGTTGCTGCGGCTGATGCCGAAGTAACCGAGGAAGAGCTGAGCGCGGAGCTGGATCGCCTTCAGCAGCGCCATGCCGAGCTGGTTGTCGTTGAAGAAGGCGCTTCCGAGAACGGCGACGTTACCGTCATCGATTTCGAAGGCTTCGTCGACGGAGAAGCTTTCGAAGGCGGACAAGCCGAGCGTTACACGCTTGAGCTGGGCTCCAACTCCTTCATCCCGGGCTTCGAGGAGCAAGTCGTGGGCATGGCGACGGGAGACTTCAAGGACGTTGAAGTGACCTTCCCCGAGGAATACCATGCAGAGAACCTGGCCGGCAAGCCTGCCGTATTCAAGGTCAAGCTGCACGAAATCAAGCGCAAGAACCTGCCTGCCCTGGACGACGAGTTCGCCAAGGACGTGAGCGAGTTCGATACGCTTGAAGAGTTCAAGCAGGATCTGTCCTCCAAGCTCAAGGAGCGCAAGCAGCAAGAGAGCGAGCAGGCTCGCGAGAACGCTCTCGTCGACAAGGTCGCCGAAGCTGCCGAAGTTGAAATTCCGGAAGCGATGATCAACAGCGAAGTGGACTTCCTGCTCCGCGACTTCGAGAACCGCATCCGCCAGCAAGGCCTGAACATGGACCTGTACTACCAGTTCTCCGGCCAGGATGAAGCCGCTCTGCGCGAGCAGATGCGCGCCGATGCCCAGAAGCGCGTCCTGAACAACCTTGTTCTGGATGCCATCGCGAAGCAAGAGAACATCGAGATCTCCGAGGAAGAAGTCGGCGAAGAGCTCGAGAACCTGTCCAAATCGTACAACCGTCCGGCAGCCGAGCTGCGCGAGATCTTCGAGCGCAACGGCAACCTCGACAACATGAAGGAAGACCTGAAGCTTCGCAAGACGATCAAGTTCCTTCTTGACAACAGCAAAGTCGCAACCGAAGTCGCTTAATAAACCGGCGGCAAAGGAAGCATCCCGTAAGGCACGTCATTCGCACGTGCCTTATTTTTACCACATAAGCTTTAGGAGTGAACGCTTCGGCATGGATTGCGCTGCCGAAGGAATGGGGGAGTTCCCCCATACATAAGATTCAACACAGCCGGAACTTCGCGTTCCCCGGGCCTGCCTGCAAAAATGACAGGGGATGTCCGAACGTGATAAAATGGTCGTGTATCTGAATTCCACAATGGAAAGTAGGTTGGTCGCATGAATTTGGTCCCTATCGTAGTCGAACAGACAAACCGCGGTGAACGATCTTACGATATCTATTCCCGTCTCCTCAAGGACAGGATTATCTTTCTTGGCAGCGCCATCGACGATGACGTCGCCAATTCCATCATCGCCCAGCTGCTCTTCCTTGCGGCTGACGATCCGGAGAAGGATATCCACCTGTACATCAACTCGCCCGGCGGTTCGGTTACGGCCGGCATGGGTATTTATGATACAATGCAATTCATCAAGCCGGACGTATCCACAATCTGCGTAGGCATGGCCGCCAGCATGGGGTCCCTGCTGCTGACCGCAGGAGCCAAGGGCAAGCGCTTCTCGCTTCCCAACAGCGAGGTCATGATCCATCAGCCGCTGGGCGGCGTTCGAGGCCAGGCTTCGGACATCAAGATCCATGCGGATTGGATTCTCAAGACCAAGCAGAAGCTGAACCAGATCTATGTCGACCGAACAGGACAGCCTTACGAGAAAATCGACCGCGACACCGACCGCGACAACTTCATGAGCGCGGACGAAGCTCAGGCATACGGTCTGATCGACAAGGTTATTGCCGTTCCGGAAGCCGCAGTTCTGTAACATCTTCCTCCAAGGGGTGATCAAGTGTTTAAATTCAACGAAGAAAAGGGCCAGCTCAAATGCTCGTTCTGCGGCAAGTCCCAGGATCAAGTACGCAAGCTGGTTGCCGGTCCCGGCGTTTATATATGCGATGAATGCATCGAGCTGTGCACGGAGATCGTCGAAGAAGAGCTCGGCCACGAAGAAGAGCTCGATCTGAAGGATATTCCGAAGCCGAAGGATATCCGCGCCATCCTGGACTCCTACGTCATCGGCCAGGAAGCCGCGAAAAAATCGCTGTCCGTAGCGGTATACAACCACTACAAGCGCGTCAATTCCCAGAACAAGCTCGAAGACGTGGAGCTGCAGAAGAGCAACATCATGCTCGTCGGTCCTACAGGCTCCGGCAAGACGCTTCTGGCGCAGACGATGGCCAAGATCCTCAACGTTCCGTTCGCGATTGCCGACGCGACTTCCCTCACGGAAGCCGGCTATGTGGGCGAGGACGTCGAGAACATCCTTCTCAAGCTTATTCAGGCCGCCGATTACGACGTCGAGAAGGCCGAGCGCGGCATCATCTACATCGACGAAATCGATAAAGTGGCCCGCAAGTCCGAAAATCCATCCATTACCCGCGACGTGTCCGGCGAAGGCGTGCAGCAGGCGCTGCTCAAAATCCTCGAAGGCACCGTGGCATCCGTTCCGCCACAGGGCGGACGCAAGCATCCGCATCAGGAATTCATCCAGATCGACACGACGAATATCCTGTTCATCTGCGGCGGCGCGTTCGACGGCCTGGAGCAGATCATCAAGCGCCGCATCGGCAAGAAAGTGATCGGCTTCAGCACCGGCGCGGACGGCACCAAAGACATGAAAGCCGGGGAGTACCTTTCGCTCGTGCTGCCGGAAGATCTGCTGAAATTCGGCTTGATTCCGGAATTCGTCGGCCGGCTTCCGGTCATCTCGACTTTGGAGCCGCTTGACGAGCCGGCTCTGGTGCGCATCCTGTCCGAACCGAAGAATGCTCTCGTGAAGCAGTACCAGAAGCTTCTGGAGATGGACAATGTGAAGCTGGAGTTCGATGCAGGCGCCCTGGACGCCATCGCGAAGGAAGCGATCAAGCGCAACACCGGCGCTCGCGGCCTCCGCGCCATCATCGAAGGCATCATGCTGGAGATCATGTACGAAGCTCCTTCACGCGAGGAGATGAGCACCTGCGTCATCACGGAGAAGGTTGTCCAAGACCGGGTCATTCCGGAGCTGACCGCCAAAAAGGGCAAGAAAAAAGAAGAAAGCGCCTGAGTTGAAGGGACATAACATCCTTCGATGACGGGCTTCAAGCCTTAACTCTCGTCATCGTTCCACCCTGCCGGACCTTTTTTTCAGAGGTCCTCGCAGGGTGGACTTTGGCGTTTCATAGGGAGAGATCATAATGTATTCTCGCAAAGACACCGTGCCCGTCCGAGTAGGGGATCTGACGATCGGGGGCAGCAACGAAGTCATCATCCAGAGCATGTGCACGACCAAGACCGCGGATGTTGAAGCCACAGTAGCGGAGATTCTCCGTCTGGAGGAAGCCGGCTGCCAGATCGTCCGGGTTACGGTCAACAACAAGGAAGCGGCGGAAGCGATCAAGGAGATCAAGAGCCGCATCCATATTCCGCTCGTCGCCGACATTCACTTTGATTACCGGCTTGCCTTGCTGGCGATCGAGAACGGGGTGGACAAGGTCCGCATCAATCCCGGCAACATCGGCCGCCGCGAGAAAGTCGAAGCGGTCGTCAAAGCCTGCAAGGACAAGGGCATTCCGATCCGGATCGGTGTCAACGCAGGCTCCCTGGAAAACCATCTGCTGGAGAAGTACGGCTATCCGACTCCCGAAGCGATGGTAGAGAGCGCGCTCTTCCATATCGGCATCCTGGAAGAGCTCGATTTCCATGACATCATCGTATCGCTCAAGGCTTCCGACGTGCCGATGGCGATCGCGGCCTACAGCATGGCGGCCGAGAAAATCAAGTATCCGCTCCATCTGGGCATTACCGAAGCGGGCACGCTCCATTCCGGCACGATTAAGAGCTCGGCCGGCATCGGCGCCCTGCTCGCTCTCGGCATCGGCAACACCGTGCGCATCTCGCTGAGCGCGGACCCGGTCGAAGAGGTCAAGGTCGCGCGCGAGCTGCTGAAGACATTCGGACTCATCACCAATGCGGCGACGCTCATCTCCTGTCCCACTTGCGGCAGGCTGGATATCGACTTGTTCTCCATCGCCAATGAAGTGGAGGAGTACATCTCCAAGATCAAGGTTCCGATCAAGGTGTCGGTCCTCGGCTGCGCCGTCAACGGTCCCGGCGAAGCCCGCGAAGCCGATATCGGCATCGCCGGCGCGCGCGGGGAAGGCATGCTTTTCCGGTATGGAGAGATGATCCGCAAAGTTCCCGAGCAGGAGCTGCTCTCGGAGCTCAAAAAGGAAATCGACGAAATCGTCCGCGTGTTCGAGGCGACGGGAGAAATTCCGGGACGCAAGGAGCATCTGCCTGCGTAAGCTGCACGTGAAGACGGTCATGACCGGCCAGCCCTAGCGCTGCCGGTTTTTTTCGTGACCAGATCCAAGAGAGAAGGGTTGATCTTGAGCAAGCTTTCGAAGAGACAGACTATCCTTTATATGGCTTTTCTCATTCTCGTATGGGGCATCAACTGGCCGCTGTCCAAGGCGGCCCTTCAATTCAGCCCCCCTCTGCTGTTCGCAGGTCTGAGGACGCTGCTCGGGGGACTGATCCTGTGCGCCGTCGCCGCTCCCAGGTGGAGGCAGCTGCGGCTGAAGTCGAACTGGATCTATTATGCGGCAGCCGGCGTGCTCAACATCACGTTGTACTACGGGCTGCAGACGGTCGGTTCTCCAATACATGCCGGCCGGCATTTTCTCCGCGATCGTATTCCTGCAGCCGGTCCTGCTGGGAATCGCAGCCTGGTTATGGCTGGGTGAAGGCATGCACGGGTCCAAGCTGGCCGGCCTGCTGGTCGGCTTCGCCGGCGTGGCCGTCATCAGCGTCGGCAGCATCAGCTCCGGATTATCGCTCGAAGGCGTGCTGCTGGCGCTCGCCTCGGCGCTGAGCTGGTGCATCGGAACGGTCTACATGAAGCGGGTCGGGGGCCGGGTCGATATCATATGGATGACCGCCATGCAGCTTCTGATCGGCAGCGTCCTGCTGTTCGCTTCCGGCGCAGCCGCATCGGAATCTTACGCCGCTATCCGCTGGACGGGAACCTTCTGGCTGGAGCTCGTCTTTATCTCTGTATTTGTCATCGCGCTCGGGTGGCTGACTTTCTTCACGCTGGTCGGTTCGGGGCAGGCGAGTACAGTCGGGGTATACACCTTCCTCATTCCGGTCGTGGCCTTGATCGTCAGCGTGCTGTTCATGGGAGAGCAGGTGACGGTTCGGCTCGTCGCGGGGCTTGCGCTGGTGCTGGCCAGCATCGTGCTCGTGAACCGGGGGCCGGGACGTAAAAAAGAGAAGACGAACCCGAAGCCGGCGGCGTCTTAACGACAACGGAGCGCATGCCGGCGGGCATGCTTTTTGATGTTTTCCATTAGCGACCCCTTGAGCGGCATGCTCTTTTAAGCAGGCGTACGCATCGGCCCCCTGACCGGTATGTTCTTTTAGCAGGCGTACGCATCGGCCGCATGAGCGGCATGCTCCTATCAGCTGCGTCTGCTGGATTCGCCGAAGCTCAATCCGGCTTGCCCGAGAGCTGCAGAGGGATTCGAGGGTGTCCGGAGCTGCGATTCGGATTGAATCTAATTCGGAAGGTCGGATTTAAACCTGGCGCCGCAGGCAATACTATCCGGTATGGGTCTTTTATTCCGGAAACGCTTGAGAGGAGCGGGTAAGCATGACGTTAAGCTTGTTTTTGATGCTGGTCCAGGTATTTTTCGCTGTCGTAATCGGGGTCTACTTTTGGAATATGCTGCGCAGCCAGCGCACGAACCGGTCCGCCGTGGACAAGGAATCGCGCAAGGAAATGGATAAGCTGCGGAAGCTTCGCTCCATCTCGCTGACGAAGCCGCTTGCCGAGAAGACGCGTCCGCAGACGATGCAGGACATCGTCGGGCAGCGCGACGGCCTTCGCGCGATGAAGGCGGCGCTCTGCAGCGCCAATCCCCAGCATGTCATCGTCTACGGTCCGCCGGGAGTCGGCAAGACGGCCGCAGCCCGGGTCGTGCTGGAGGAAGCGAAGAAAAATCCGACTTCCCCGTTTCTCGCGGAAGCGAAATTCACGGAGATCGACGCCACGACGGCCCGCTTCGACGAGCGCGGAATCGCCGATCCTCTGATCGGCTCCGTGCATGATCCGATCTACCAGGGGGCCGGAGCGATGGGCGTGGCCGGCATTCCGCAGCCGAAGCCGGGCGCCGTGACGAAGGCGCATGGAGGCATGCTGTTCATCGACGAAATCGGGGAATTGCATCCCATCCAGATGAATAAACTGTTAAAGGTTCTGGAGGACCGCAAGGTTTACCTCGAGAGCGCCTACTACCACTCCGAGGATCACAACATTCCGATGTATATCCACGATATTTTCCAAAACGGCCTGCCGGCGGATTTCCGCCTTGTCGGAGCGACGACCCGATCTCCGCAGGATTTGCCGCCGGCGCTCCGTTCCCGCTGCATGGAGATTTACTTCCGGCCGCTGCTGCCGGAGGAGATCGGAGAGATCGCCGACAACGCGGTGAAAAAAATCGGCTTCGCTCCTTGCCCCGAGGCGGTGGATGTGGTGAAGCGCTATGCGACCAACGGCCGCGAAGCGGTCAACATCATCCAGCTTGCCGCCGGCCTTGCCTTGTCGGAGAAGCGGGAAGGCATCAGCGCCGCCGATATCGAGTGGGTCGTGAACAGCAGCCAGATCCCGCCGCGTCCGGACCGCAAGATTCCCGCTGCGCCGCAGGTCGGCTTCGTCAATGGCCTTGCCGTATACGGCCCCAATATGGGCACCCTGCTGGAGATCGAAGTCAGCGCGATCCCGGCCGCTTCCGGCAAAGGCGCCTTCACCATTACGGGTGTCGTCGACGAAGAAGAGCTTGGAGGCGGACAGCGGACGCTCCGGCGCAAGAGCATGGCCAAAGGCTCCGTGGAAAATGTCATCACGATGCTTCGCCGCATCGGCATGAGGCCGCATGACTTCGATCTCCACATCAACTTCCCGGGCGGCACGCCGATCGACGGACCGTCGGCGGGAATCGCCATGGCGACCGCGATCACATCCGCCATACGCGGCATACCGGTGGACCACCGGATCGCGATGACCGGGGAAGTGGGAATCCACGGCAACGTCAAGCCCGTCGGCGGCGTGCTGGCCAAGGTGGAGGCCGCCTTCCAGGCCGGTGCCGACACGGTCTATATTCCGAAGGACAACTGGCAAGAGATTTTCGCGGGCTTGAACGGACTGCGGGTGATCCCGGTCGATCGGGTGGAGGAAGTGTTCCAGACGGTCTTCCCGCAAGGATTCATGGCGGAGGAAGCCGTGGAGGACATTTCCGAGCCGGCTCCGATCAGCGATCTGTTCCTGACGCCGCAGGTACCCTATTTGCAGGCGGATTCTCGGGAATGATACAATAGGGGGACTATCTAAATGGGAGGTGTTGGCATGGGACCTGCCAAAGGAAGAAGCCGCAGGCTGCCGCTGCTCCCGCTTCGGGGGCTGCTTGTATACCCTAGCATGGTGCTTCATCTGGATGTGGGAAGGGAGAAATCGGTCAAGGCGCTTGACCGGGCCATGCTCGACGATCATATGATCCTCCTCTGCTCGCAATCGGAAGTGAATATCGAAGAGCCGACCGAAGAGGATATTTACCGAATCGGCACCATCGCCCGGGTGCGTCAGATGCTGAAGCTGCCCAACGGCACGATCCGGGTGCTGGTCGAAGGCGTTACGAGGGCGGAAATCCAGGACTACGTCGCCCGCGAGGAGTGTTACGAGGTGTCGATCCGGGAGCTTCCGGAAGAGGAATCGACCGATCCGGAGATCGACGCCCTCATGCGCACGGTGCTGAACCAGTTCGAGCATTACATCACGCTGTCCAAGAAAGTCACTCCCGAAACGCATGCCGCCGTGTCGGATATCGACGAGCCCGGCCGTCTGGCCGATGTCATAACGAGCCATCTGTCGCTCAAGATCAAGGACAAACAGGAAATTCTCGAGACGGTGGACGTCCGCGCCCGGCTGGAGAAGCTGCTGGATTTCCTGAACAACGAGCGCGAGGTGCTGGAGCTGGAGCGCAAGATCAGCCAGCGCGTGAAGAAGCAGATGGAGAAGACGCAGAAGGAATACTATCTCCGTGAGCAGATGAAGGCGATCCAGAAGGAACTCGGAGACCGCGAGGGCCGTGCGGGAGAAGTCGAGGAGCTGCGCTCCCAGCTGGAAACCGCCGAGCTTCCCGAAAAGGTGAAGGAGAAGGTCGAGAAGGAAATCGACCGTCTGGAGAAGATGCCGGCGTCCTCGGCCGAGGGCGGCGTCATCCGCAATTATATCGATTGGCTCTTATCGCTGCCTTGGGGCAAAGCGACCGAGGACGACCTTGATCTCGCCAAAGCGGAGGAAGTGCTGGACGAGGACCATTACGGTCTGGAGAAGCCGAAGGAGCGGGTGCTCGAATATTTGGCGGTCCAGAAGCTCGTCCAAAAGCTGAAGGGACCGATCCTTTGCCTGGTCGGGCCTCCCGGAGTGGGCAAAACTTCGCTCGCGCGCTCCATCGCCAAGTCGCTCGGACGGGAGTTCGTCCGCATATCTCTCGGCGGCGTCCGGGATGAGGCGGAGATCCGCGGCCATAGGCGCACGTATGTCGGCGCCATGCCGGGACGGATCATCCAGGGAATGAAGAATGCCGGGTCGATGAATCCGGTATTCCTGCTCGATGAAATCGACAAGATGGCTTCTGATTTCCGGGGCGACCCGGCTTCCGCTCTGCTGGAGGTGCTGGATCCGGAGCAGAACGGGACGTTCAGCGACCATTTCGTCGAGGTGCCGTTCGACCTTAGCTCGGTCATGTTCGTGACGACGGCCAATGCGCTGCACAACATTCCGCGGCCGCTGCTCGACCGGATGGAAGTTCTCTATATCCCGGGGTACACGGAGCTCGAGAAGAGCCAGATCGCGCGCCGCTATCTCATCCCGAAGCAGAAGAGGGAGCATGGCTTGAAGGAGGAGCAGCTGGAGATCGAGCCCGAGGCGCTCCTGCAGCTGATCCGCGAGTATACGCGGGAATCCGGCGTCCGCAATCTCGAGCAGCAGATCGCGGCGATATCCCGCAAAGCGGCCAAAAGGCTCGTAGCCCAGACGGAAGGCGAAGCGATCCGGGTCGACGAGGCCGTCATCAAGGAATGGCTGGGGCCGGCCAAGTTCCGCTACGGCATGGCCGAAGCGGAAGACCAGATCGGCGCCGTAACCGGCCTTGCCTGGACCGAGGTCGGCGGCGATACGCTCGTCATCGAGGTGACGGTGCTGCCGGGCACGGGCAAGCTTACGCTTACCGGCAAGCTCGGCGATGTCATGAAGGAATCGGCGCAAGCCGCCTTCAGCTATACCCGCTCCCGGGCGGATGAGCTCGGCATCGATCCCCAGTTCCATGAAAAGAACGATATCCACATCCATATTCCCGAAGGCGCGATTCCAAAGGATGGACCTTCGGCGGGCATCACGATGGCGACTGCCCTGATATCGGCTCTTACCGGCCGCAAGGTGGATAAGAAAGTCGCCATGACCGGCGAGATCACGCTCCGGGGCCGTGTGCTGCCGATCGGCGGCCTCAAGGAAAAATCGCTTGCCGCCCATCGGGCAGGCATCCGCAAGGTGCTGCTGCCGTTCGACAACGAGCGCGATCTGCGGGATATCCCGGACAGCGTGCGCGAAGATATGGAATTCGTTCCCGTCGCGCATATGGATGAAGTCGTCCGCCATGCGCTGCTGCCGGTAGAGGACGGAACAAGCGGCGGCCAGGCCGCCGCAGAAGAGAAAGCAGGGACCCCGATTTTATGAAGATTACGAATGCAGAATTTATCATCAGTGCGGTTCAGCCGCATCAATATCCTATCGACGCCTTGCCGGAGATTGCTCTGGCAGGGCGTTCGAATGTCGGAAAATCTTCTCTGATCAATAAACTCATCATGCGCAAGAATCTGGCTCGTACAAGCTCCCAGCCGGGCAAAACGCAGCAGCTGAATTATTACAAGGTCAACGAGGCTGTCTATTTCGTCGATTTTCCGGGATACGGCTATGCCAAGGTATCCAAAACCGAACGCGAAGCCTGGGGCAAAATGATCGAACGTTATTTGCAGGGCCGCGAGGAGCTGAAGCTCGTCCTGCTCGTCGTCGATATCCGTCATGCGCCGAGCAAGGACGACGTGCTCATGTTCGACTGGCTCAAGCATTATGACATTCCTTTCTGCATCGTCTGCACGAAGGCGGACAAGATTCCCAAGAGCCAATGGGACAAGCAGATCAAGCTGGTCAAGCAGACGCTCGGCGCAAGCGCGGGCGACCAGGTCGTTTTGTTCTCCTCTGAAAAGGGTAATGGAAGAGACGAATTATGGAGCGTAATCGCGTCCGCGGCAGGATATGAGGGAGAAGTACTTCAAGGAACGCCGGAATCGTAAGCATTTTGCATCTTTCTTGACGCCAATCACGGTTCCTTGCGGATAATTCTGAAATTCGGCGGATAATCGCGGCCGGCCGGCAGGAATCGTTTGAGCCGATGCCGTATAATGGTTGTAGGTAATTTATTTGCCCGAGGATGCGGAAAAAGCGTTCGAAGCCGGAATAGTGGCAACGGTCGCCTTTGAAGACGGATTTCCCTCCTTAGAAATCTAATCAAGGAAATCCGGGTTCAACAGCGATTGAAGGCTCGAACGGTTTGGAGCGAATGCCAGCGGGCAGTGAACATGGCAACCATAGCTTCGAAGAACAAAGAATTGAGGAGATTTTTATGGCTCAGCGGATAGCCACCGAGTACGTTCAAGCCAAACTGCGACTGACACGCGATGAGATGACCCGATTCCTCCGTTTTTTTGACGAGCAGCAAGTACGCCTTGGCGTCAAGGTGCTCGATAACGGCAGCCATGAGGCGGTTCTCGAAGACTGTGCAGGGAGGGAAGAAGTCCGCTTTGTATTCCAGCAGGATGAAGATCGATTTGTATGCGAGTGGTCCTGCCGCATCACCAACGTCGCGCTCACCAATGCGCTTCGCAAGGCCGTCTCCGCCTTCAAGGGCGACGCCGTCGTCAAACGCATCTACAGCCATTATACGATGTCGTATCAGTATGTAGCAGGCGCCGTGCATCAGATCGCCGAGCTGACCGCCAAGGGCAGCCGCATCGTGTACCAGTTCAAGGACACGCTGGGCGAGCTTGAGCGGGCTTTCCGCCTCCAATCGGTGGAGGGGGAGATCCAGTGGATCCAGCAGGCCGTCAACGAGCTGCTCGATCGCCGCATCGATGCTGCAGGCGCAGCCGAGAAGCTGGAGATAGACCGCAGCCTCAAGCTGTATTCCGACCGGCTTTTCGCTCTCGAGGCCTGATTCCGACCGCTTTTTCCGATGCCGCCTGCGGGCGGCTTTTTTCATGCCTCCGCCTTTTGGGGGGCGTCTTCGGACATGCGGCTGGAGAAGGGCTGTCCGCGTGCGGGAAAACGGGGGATTTTTAACAGAAAAAAAGGTTGCATTTCCTATAGATAGATGGTATTTTTAATTTCGTTGAAAAAAACCCAATATAGGAACCAGGATTCACTCAGGACATGGATATGTTGCGAGAGAGAGTTATCCCTCGGGAAGTGAATGACGTAGGTCCTAGCGGATGAAATTTTTAATCATTTTATTCCTAGGAAGGGGGAGCCGGAAGATGGAATATTCGACTTTCGGAAGACATGTTGCGGTTGATGCTTGGGGAGTAGACTTCGAACTCATTAACAACGCAGAGTTTCTGCAAGCCCACATGGTAGAGGCTGCTGAAGCCTGCGGAGCATCTGTGCTCTCGGTACAGGCAAAACAATTTGAGCCCCAAGGCGCAACCGTATTGGTGCTCTTATCGGAAAGCCATCTCTCGATTCACACGTATCCAGAAAGAGGCTTTGCTGCTCTTGACTGCTACACCTGCGGTGAGACCGTGGACCCACAGCTGGCGATCGATTACATGCTGGCCGTGCTGAAACCTAAAGCCACTCACGCGAAGAAGCTGATTCGCGGAATGGGTGAGCTGCAAGTTGTAGAACCGGAAATGAAACAAATCGAGCTGGTTTAAAATCCAGCCTGCTGTACAAATAACCATGGGAAGGCTCCATGGTTATTTTTTTTAAGCCTGGAATAGAGAAGCGGCTGCGGGCCTAAACTAGACAATGGATGAAATGGATTGTCCTTGCCGGAATGGGCTTCTTGCCCGGGGCAGCGGAGACAGGGACGGACTTGCCCGGCGGAAGCCGACTCGTCTGATGCCGTCAAGAGATTTCCTTCCTTTTGGAGGGGCCGGTCAAAAAAACGTCATAACTTGAGTCTTCTCTCCCAAAAAACTATGTTATAATAATTCTAAATTAGTTGCTCGGACAAGGCAGCTTAGATACGAAAATAAGGCGGTGATGTCACTTGCATATTATTGTGGTCGGGCTCAACTATCGTACGGCTCCTGTCGAAATCAGGGAGAATTTCGCAATCGCGGACAGCGATCTGCTCCGTGCGGTCGAAGCCCTCAAGGCGACCCCAAGCATACTGGAATGTGTCATCGTCGCGACCTGCAACCGGACGGAGCTGTATGCGGTCGTTGACCGGCATCATCTGTGCGGCCACCATATCCGCACGTTCATGGAGCAGTGGTTCCGCCTCCCGCGGCAGGAATTCACCAGCCATCTATATATGTACGAGGACGATCGGGCTATCGAGCATCTGTTCCGGGTGGCGAGCGGCTTGGATTCCATGGTCATAGGGGAGACGCAGATCCTTGGCCAAGTGCGGAATGCTTTCCTGCTCGCCCAGCAGCAGCGCGCGACAGGCACGATCTTCAACATGCTCTTCAAGCAAGCCGTGACTCTTGCCAAGAACGCCCATACCGAGACGTCGATCGGAGAGTCGGCGGTATCGGTCAGCTATGCGGCCGTCGAGCTCGGCAAGCGGATCTTCGGCCAGTTCAACCGCAAGACGGTCATGATCATCGGAGCCGGCAAGATGAGCGAGCTTACGGCCAAGCACTTGTATGCGAACGGAGCCGACCAGGTGCTCGTCGTCAACCGGACGTTCGAGCGCGCGGCCGAGCTGGCGGAGAAATTCAGCGGCATTCCCTGCTCCATGGAAGAAGCGGAGCGGAGGCTGCATGAGGCCGACATCATCATCAGCTCGACCGGAGCACAGGGCTATGTGCTCAGCCGCGAGCAAGTGGCGGCCGCCATGCAGCGCAGGAGAGCCCGTCCGCTGTTCATGATCGACATCGCGGTTCCTCGCGACCTCGATCCCGCGATCGCTTCCGTCGAGAACGTATTCCTGTACGACATCGACGATCTGGAAGGCATCGTGGAGTCGAACATGGAGCACCGCCGCCAGGAGGCGGAGAAGATCGGAGTCATGATCGCCGCCGGCCTGCAGGAATTCCATCAGTGGTACCGCACGCTCGGCGTCGTGCCGCTGATCCGCTCCCTTCAGGAGAAGGCCGAGGACATTCATAGCCAGACGATGGACAGCCTCTCCAAGAAGCTGCCCGGACTGGACGAGCAGCAGCTGAAGGTCATCCATAAGCTGACCAAGAGCATGCTGAACCAGATGGTGCAAAATCCGATTCACAGCATTAAGGAGCTTGCGGGCGATAAGAAAGCGGATGAGGCGATGGAGCTGTTCGCCAAGCTGTTTGCCCTGGAGGACGGCGCGCCGTCCAAGACCGTCAAGAGCCAAGCGGCGAGGACAGCGGAAACGTCCCGTCAAGGCTCGGAAGAAGCCAAGCCGTCCAAGGGCGCCTTTGCAGCGGTCATGCGCTAGGCTGCCAGGATTATCGCCCTCGTCTCCAAGGTCAGGAGGGCGCCATGGTCACCATTTACGACACGATTTTGTATTTATACGCCCTGAGCCTTCTGTTCTACTTCTCCGATTTCGTCGACGCGAACCGGAGAGCGAAGCGGATGGGCGCAGGGCTGCTTGTGTTCGTATGGGTTCTGCAGACTGGATACGTGCTGTACCGGATCTGGTCCCATCTGGACATGACGCTGTTTTCCCGATTCGAATACTGGCTTGCCGTTTCATGGCTCCTGCTGACGACATCGCTCGTCATCAGCCGTTTTTTCCGAATCGAATTCATCGTCTTTCTCGTCAACATCATCGGTTTCGGCGTGCTGGCGCTCAACCTGTTCAGCGGACCTTCCCGCGGAATTCCGCTGCCGGACTGGAAGCTGGCCAACGAACTGCTCATTCTACATATCAGCCTCGTGCTGTGCTCCTTCGCGGCGCTGGCCATTTCGAGCGTGTTCTCGGCCATGTACCTGTTTCTGCACGGTAGGCTCAAGTCGCGGAAATGGAATCGGACGACGGCGCGGCTGCCGAGCCTGGAGCAAGCCGATCGGTTTGCCTATCGTCTCGTCATGATCGGCGTTCCGCTGCTCGCCCTTTCCTTGTCGGTCGCTGTCGCTCTCGTCATCGTCGAGAACAGGTTCCACTATTTGCTCGATTGGAAGGTTATCACCTCCTTCGCGGTCCTCATTTTGTACAGCTTTTATTTGATCCAGAAAAAGATTCTACGCAAAACCGCGCTGGAGACGGCGCGCTGGAACGTGTTCTGCTTCGCTTTTCTCGTGCTGAACACGATGATCAGTCCTGCATCGGATTTTCACCGCTGAGGTCAAGGCGGCTTGGAGGAGGAGATGGCGATGCCGGGATATCCGGTCGTGCTGCGGCTGGAGGGAAAAAGCTGCCTGATCGTCGGAGGCGGAGCCGCTGCCGAACGAAAGGCGGCCGGATTGCTTGACGGCGGCGCGGACAGGCTTGTCGTCGTCAGCCCGGCGGTCACGGCGGGCATCCGGGCGTGGGCCGGACAGGGGCGGCTGAAGCATTTGGAGCGGGTTTACCGGCCGGGAGACGCCGCAGGCATGTTTCTCGTCGTGGCGGCCACGGGCGCAGTCGAAGTCGACAGCGCGGTCATGGAGGATGCCGGTGCGGCGGGCGCATTGTTCAATCATGCCTCAAGCGGGCAATCAGGCGATTTCATGACAGCTGGCGCGGTAAGGCGGGGCGGGCTGCTGCTGGCCGTCACGACGGGAGGCGGCTCGCCTGCCTTGTCTTCGGTCATCCGGGAGGAACTTGAAGATTTATATAAGGAGCCGTATGCGGAGGCTGTAAGGCAGCATGCGGCTCTGAGGCGAAGGCTGCTGGCCGAGGAGCCGAATCCGGGCAAGCGAAGGCGGCTGCTCCGCAGCGAGGCGGAGCGTCTGGCAAGCCGGGCGGCTGCCGCAAGCAGGGGACTAGAGGATCATGCCCGATTCGGGGCGGAAGGAGAAGGGGATATTGAAAACAGATGAGAACGGCCGCAGAGTCATTGTCGTCGGCACGCGCCAGAGCGCGCTCGCGCTGACGCAGACCGGACAGGTCATAGAGGAGCTGCAGCGTCTTGCGGACGAGCATGGCTTGGATTACGGCTTCGAAATCCACAAGATCGTCACGAAAGGCGACCGCATCCTGGATGTGACCCTGTCCAAGGTAGGCGGCAAGGGCTTGTTCGTCAAGGAAATCGAGCAGGCTCTTCTCGACGGCGAGATCGATATGGCTGTGCACAGCATGAAGGACATGCCGTCCGAGCTGCCACCGGGATTGATCAACGGAGCGGTGCCGCGCCGCGTCGATCCTCGGGATTGCGTCATCACCCGCGGCGGCATTCCTCTGGAGAAGCTCCCGATCGGCGCCGCCGTCGGAACGAGCAGCCTCAGGCGGGCCAGCCAGCTGAAGGCTTACCGGCCCGACCTGGATATCCGCTCGATACGCGGCAATATCGACTCCCGGATCCGCAAGCTGGAGACGGAAGGACTGGATGCGATCGTGCTCGCCGCTGCCGGCTTGAAGCGCATGGGCTGGGAGGACCGCATCACCGAAGCGGTCTCCGAGGATGTCTGCCTGCCTGCCGTCGGCCAGGGGGCGCTTGGCATCGAATGCAGGGAGGACGATGCCGCTGTCCGCGCTTTGCTGGATCTGCTCAACGACTCCGATACGGAACGCACCGTAGCGGCAGAAAGGACTTTCCTCGGCGCGCTCAACGGAGGCTGCCAGATTCCTATCGGAGCCCATGCGGTCATCCTCTCCCGCGACGGCGGCGGGCTCGTCCTGGAGCTGACCGGGATGGTAGGCTCTCCGGACGGGGAGACGATCCTGAAGGAAATGCGGGTCGGACGCGATCCGGAAGCACTGGGGCTTGAAGTCGCCCAGGCGCTGAGAGAGATGGGCGCGGACGAGATTTTGGCGGAAATTGGGGGATAACATGTCGAAGGGGATCGTGTATCTTGTCGGCGCCGGGCCGGGAGACCCGAAGCTGATTACGGTGCGCGGCATGGAGGTGCTCTCGCGGAGCGATGCCGTCGTCTACGACCGGCTGGCCAGCCCGCGCCTGCTGCGCGGACTGAGGCCGGGGGCTGAGCGCATCTATGTCGGCAAGCGGCCGGACCGCCATACGATGAAGCAGGAGGAGATCAACCGGCTGCTGGTCGATTTGGCCTTGCAGGGCAAGACCGTCACTCGTCTCAAAGGAGGCGATCCGACCATTTTCGGACGGGTCGGCGAGGAAGCCGGCTTGCTGGCCGAGCACGGCATTCCATTCGAGATCGTGCCTGGAATCACGTCGGCGATCGCCGTGCCGGCTTATGCCGGCATTCCCGTGACGCACCGGGACCATGCGTCGTCGCTCTCGATCGTCACGGGCCATGAGAGCCCGGACAAGCTGGACCGCTCCATCTATTGGGACAAGGTGACCAATGCGACGGGCACGCTGATCTTTCTGATGGGTGTCGCCAAGATCGGGTATATCAGCGAGCAGCTGATGAAGCACGGACGCGCGGCCGACACCCCGGTAGCCCTCGTCCGCTGGGGCACGAGGCCCGAGCAGCAGACGCTGACGGGCACGCTCGCGGACATCGAGGCGAAGGTCAGGGAGGCCGGCTTCGAGCCGCCGGCGGTCATCGTCGTCGGCGATGTCGTCAAGCAGCGGCAGACGCTGCGCTGGTACGACTTGAAGCCGCTATTCGGCACGCGAGCGCTCGTGACGCGCTCGCGCAGCCAGGCCAGCGAGCTGGCCGATCTCATCGAGGAGCTTGGCGGCGAGCCGTGCGAGTTCCCCGTCATCGAGATCGTGCCGGCGCGCGGAGAAAGCGATGCGAGAGCGTTCCGCGCCGCTCTGGACGAGGCGGAAAGCTATGACTGGCTGTTTTTCACCAGCGTCAATGGCGTCGAGCATTTCTTCCGCGGGCTGGCCGAGCTCGGAGGCGATATCCGCCGCTTCCACCGGGCGCGCATCGCCGCGGTCGGGCCGAAGACCGGCGATGCGCTCCGCTCGCGCGGGCTTCAGCATGAAGCGCTGCCGAGCGGCTACCAGGCGGAGGGGATGCTGGACCATCTCGACGAGGCGCTAAAGCCGGGCCAGCGGGCGCTGTTTCTGCGCGGCGATCTGGCGCGAGGAACGCTGCCGCGGGATCTTGCCGCGCGCTCCATCTCCGTGGACGCCGTCACGCTCTACGAGACGATCGTGCCTCGGGATCAGGATGAGCAGGCGCTCGAACAGCTGCGCGAAGGCGCTGTCCATGTCGTCACCTTCACAAGCTCCTCGACCGTGACGAATCTGCTCGAAGTGCTCAGGCGCTTCGGGGAATCCGATCCGGTCGGCTTGCTCCGCGGCTGCGAAATCGCCTGCATCGGTCCCGTTACGGCCCGTACGGCAGAGGAAGCGGGGCTTGCGCCTACGATCATTCCCGAGGAAGCGACGATCTCGTCGCTGGCCGAGGCGATCGCAAGGCGGATGGCCGAGCTTCGGGACGCCGCGCAGGGCTGACAAGCAGCGGCCGGCTTGCGAGACGCCACGCAAGGGTCGGCAATAGCGGGCGGCCTTCGGGCGGCTTGCAGCGCTGACAAGCAGCCAGCGGCTATGGGAGACTTCACGCTGGGCCGGCAACGGCCGGCGGCTTCCTGCTGGCCCGCAAGCAGTCCGGCCGCTCTATGGCATCGACAAGTCGGATCAGGGAGGGCGCCGAGTGCTCCTTCCCCTGTTTTGCATACGAACACAAGGAGGAATTCTCATGAGTTACCCGATCGTCCGGCATCGCCGGCTTCGCCGCACGGCGGCGATGCGCTCCATGGTCCGCGAAACGATTTTGACGGCCAGCGATTTCATTTACCCGATCTACGTCATCCACGGTACCGGCATCAAGCAGGAGATCTCCTCCATGCCGGGCGTATACCGCTTCTCGCTCGATCTGCTGCAGCAGGAAATCCGCGAGATCGTCTCGCTCGGCATTCCTTCCATCATGCTGTTCGGGCTTCCGGACCACAAGGATCCGGTCGGATCTTCCGCCTACGACGCCAACGGCATCGTGCAGCAGGCGACAAGGCTGATCAAGGAATGGGCTCCGGGCCTGATCGTCATGGCGGATACTTGCCTGTGCCAGTTCACGGACCACGGACACTGCGGCATCGTGCACCAGAACGAGCGGACCGGAGAAGCCGAGGTCGACAACGATCCTTCGCTGGAGCTGCTCGTGCGCACGGCGGTATCCCAGGCGGAGGCGGGAGCGGACGTCATCGCTCCTTCCAACATGATGGACGGCTTCGTCGGCGCGATCCGCGCCGGTCTGGATGAGGCCGGCTACAGCGGCATCCCGATTCTGTCCTACTCGGTCAAGTACGCCTCCGCTTATTACGGACCGTTCCGCGAGGCGGCCAATTCCGCTCCGCAGTACGGAGACCGCAAGTCGTACCAGATGGATCCGGCCAACTTCCGCGAGGCTCTCCGCGAAGCTGACAGCGACGTCGCGGAAGGCGCGGACATGCTCATGGTCAAGCCGGCGCTCGCCTACCTCGACGTCGTGCGCGCGCTCAAGGAGAACTTCGACCTTCCGCTCGTTGCCTACAACGTCAGCGGCGAGTACGCGATGGTGAAGGCAGCGGCAGCCAACGGCTGGGTCGATGAGCGCAAGATCGTGCTGGAGACGCTGCTCGGCATGAAGCGCGCCGGAGCGGACATGATCATCACCTATCACGCCAAGGACGCAGCCCTTTGGCTGCAGGAGGTGCAGAACTGATGGCGGACAACGTTCACGGCAGAAAAGCGGACGGCAGGTCCAGCGCGGCCTTCGAGGAAGCGAAGCGCTATATTCCGGGCGGCGTCAACAGCCCGGTGCGCGCCTTCAAATCGGTCGGCCTTACGCCGGCTTACATGGAGCGCGGCGAAGGGGCGATCGTGTACGATATCGACGGCAACTCCTATATCGACTATGTCGGGTCCTGGGGCCCGCTCATCATGGGCCACGCCCATCCCGCAGTCATCGAGGCGGTCAAGTACGCCGCCGAGCGCGGCACGAGCTTCGGCGCCCCGACGCTGATCGAGACGGAGATGGCGAAGCTCGTCTGTCAGCGCGTGCCGTCCTGCGACATCGTGCGCATGGTCAACTCCGGAACGGAAGCGACGATGAGCGCCCTTCGCCTTGCTCGCGGCTACACCGGAAGGAGCAAGATCCTCAAGTTCGAGGGCTCCTATCACGGCCATGCCGACAGCCTGCTCATCAAAGCCGGCTCAGGCGTCGCTACGCTCGGCCTTCCCGACAGCCCCGGAGTGCCGGAGACGGTGGCGTCCCAGACGATTACCGTTCCGTACAACGACCTTGAATCGGTCAAGCTGGCATTCGAGAAGTTCGGCGAGGAGATCGCCTGCATCATCGTGGAGCCGGTAGCCGGCAACATGGGCGTCGTTCCGCCGTTGCCCGGGTTCCTGCAAGGGCTGCGCGACGTCACGGCCAAATACGGCAGCCTGCTCATTTTCGACGAGGTCATGACCGGCTTCCGCGTCCATTACAACTGCGCGCAAGGCCTGTTCGGCGTCACCCCCGACTTGACCTGCCTCGGCAAAGTCATCGGCGGCGGCCTTCCCGTCGGCGCCTACGGCGGACGCCGCGACATCATGGAGCGCATGGCTCCGGCCGGTCCGATCTACCAGGCAGGCACGCTGTCCGGCAATCCGCTTGCCATGGCGGCCGGGTACACGACTCTTAGCCTGCTGACGCCGGAAATCTATCAGCAGCTGGAGAAGATGTCGGTGCGGCTGCAGGCGGGCTTCGAGGACAATGCGCGCGAGACCGGCGTACCGGTGACGATCAACCGCGTCGGATCCATGGTCTGTCCTTTCTTCAACGAGAGCCACGTCATCAACTTCGAGAGTGCGCAGCAGAGCGATCTGGGCCGATTCCGCGCCTACTTCGCGAATCTGCTTGAGCTCGGCGTAAGCGTCGCGCCTTCGCAGTTCGAAGGCATGTTCGTCTCGGCAGCCCATACGGCGGAGCTGATCGACGAGACGATCGCCGCGAACCGGGAAGCTCTCCGGCGCTTGTAGGAGAGGATTCCGGCATGGAGCTGATGATGGAATCTGCTTATCGCCGCGGAGAATGGCTGTATGTGCCTCTCTCCCCGGACGGAGATGCCGGAGAGCTGAGAGCCGGAAGCCACGCGCATGAGACGCGCCTGCAGCTTCTGGCTCTTGGCCTTTGGCCGGCCAAATGGATCAATTCCCTCTTCTCCACCGGAGGCATCGGCTGGACGCCGGACGGCGAGCTGCGCCTGAGGGCGTTTCCCGCCGCAGCGGCTGCCGATCCGCTGCAGCGGCGTGCCGCGGCCGTCCTTGCGGCATCCGGCGGCGCATATGCGCCGGACTGGCCGGAAGTGCTGCACGAGGACGATTGGTGCCTCGTCTTGAACAAGCCGGCCGGCCTGCCGGTCCACGGCAGCGGAGAAGCGCAGCGTCCAGCGGGAGGCAGGACTTCCCATGCCGACGCAGCGGGCAAGACGGCCGCCAGCCCGGCCACGCTGGACGAAGCTGCCGCCTGCCGCTGCCTGGCGGCGGGGGACCCGCTTCCGGCAAGGCATATCCACCGCATCGACGACGATACGAGCGGCCCGGTGCTGTATGCGAAAAACGATCTGGCCCAGCAGGTGCTCGATGCGGCGATGCGGGAGAAGGCAATCGGCCGCGAGTATTGGGCTGCCGTACACGGCGTGCCGAATCCGCCTGAGGGCAAGATCGACCAGCCGATCGGCAAGGACCGGCATCATCCGTCGCGGAGAAGAGTATCGCCGGGCGGAGACAGGGCGGTCACGTTCTACAAGGTTCTGGAATCCTGGCGCTCGGCGGCTCTCGTTCGGCTTGCGCTCGACACCGGAAGGACGCATCAGATTCGCGTTCATATGAGCCATATCGGCCACCCGCTGCTTGGAGACGGCCTGTACGGCGGGGCGTCGCCGCTGCTCGGCCGTCAAGCCCTGCACGGAAGGCTGCTTCGCTTCCGTCATCCATGGACCGGCTCCGAGATGGAGATCGAGGCCGCCCTTCCCGCCGATATGGAGCGTCTGCTGACACGGCTTCGCGCCGGAAAGCCTTAAGCGGCAGGAAGGGATCTCGGTGCCGGGCATTCGGCCTGCCCTCCAGGTCCGTTCCGGAGGGCATCGTCCCGTTGGCCGGCTTGAGGCCGACCCGGATTAGGAACCGCCGCCCTGCATCGTTTTGAGCGATGCAGGGCGGTTTTTTTTCATGGCTTTTACAAAACGCATGGAAACGAAGCCGCCCGGCTTCGCCTCCAACTCGGAATCAAGCGATGCAGGCTGGTTTCTGTTCCAGCGCCATATAGAGCGATACAGGTCTGTTTTTTTTCTCGCCGGACATGAAGCGGAGGAAACATGTTTCTGCACCGGGAGAAACAGATCTCGATCCAGCCTTTTCCGGCCCTTTATGCCGGTTTTCCCGGCGAATGCGCGCGGAAGCCGGCCTTGCCGGCGGCAGCCGCCAAGCAGGTACAGCCTGCTCCCGTCGCCGAGTCCCTTTCCCAAGTAGTCATGCTATGGGACTCCCTGCCATATAGATGGTATGGAGCAAGGCATATGCCCAAGCAATAGCTAGGGAAGGGAGGCTTAAGCGTGAGCGAACTAACACAAGGACTGCGGTTCGACGTGTATGAACGCGTCCATCTGCCCGAGGAAGTTCCCGCTATCGACGAGCTGGAGGAAATCGAACTCGTTCCCCGCATCCAAGTCGTTCAGCAGGGAGAACAAGCCATACTGCGAGGCCAGCTGCTGCTGAGCGGAGTGTACCGCACGGCGGACCGTTCGGCGTCGGCGCAGTCGATGGAGCATCGGATACCGGTCGAGATTACGCTTCCGATGAACCGCATCGAGAGGCTGGACGACATCTCCGTGGAGATCGACAACTTCGACGTCGACCTCCTGTCGGCGCGTACGCTGAACATTACCGGCGTGCTGTCGTTGTCCGGCATCCGGGTGGAATCCTCCTCCGAGGAGGAGGGGGAGTGGAAGGAAGAGCCTTATACGGTCGTGCATCGCCAGGAAGCGCAGCCGACGGGCGATATTTCTCCGGTCCGATATCTGGAGCTGGACGAAGAGGAAGACGGGCCGCAGGGAAAAGCGGGAGGAGAAAGGGAATTCGATCAGGCGGCTCCTTATCGGGACGCGGAGGCGGTTGCCGGCCAGAGCTACGATCCGGTCGAGGAGGCGCAGAACGAGCCGTACGCCTATGCGGCCGGCTGGACGCAGCTCGGCTCGGCGAGCGGGGCTCGCGAGGAGCAGGAAAACGCCTCCTTCCAGCAGGAGGAGAGTTCCTCCAGGCAGGATGCCGAGGCGGAGAACGAAGCTCTCGCGGACAGCGGAGAAAGCTCCAGCCCGTTCCGCGCGCCGATTCCGCCTGCTTCGGAGATTCCCCAGGTCCAGCGCGAAGAGCGGCAATCGGCTTTTTCGGCGCTCCGGAACATAGCCGGGGAAATCATTCCGGCAGAGCCGGAAGCGGCGGCTGTTCCGCAGGAGGAAGATCCCGCCGCTGTCCTGTACGGCCGCCCGGCTGCCGAACTGCCGGCGCTCGAAGAGGCCGATTCGGAGCCTCAGCGCGCCGAGGCGGAAGCGGCCGGGGGCGGAGAGTCCGCGTCCGCCTTCGCCGCGGAGCCGTTCGAGAGGCATGAGCCGCTGCAGGAGCAGGAGAAGCAGGAGCTGCGGATCGCGTTCGGCAGCAAGCGCTCGGCTTCGATCGAGGAACCCGGGCAGGAGCTTGCCTCTTCGCTGATCGGCTCCAGCCGGAGGGAGCGGGAGCAGCGGCAGGCGGCCGAGCGCAGCCGGCAATCCCAGGAATCCCAGCCGGCGGCGCCTGCGGAAGAGGTGGAGTGGCAGTCGCTGTTTCTCGGCAGGGTCAGCGAAGAGAAGCCGTTCCGCAAAGTGCGGATCTGCATCGTGCAGCGGGAAGAGACGCTGGATCTGATCGCCGACCGCTATCATCTTCAAGCCCGCGAGCTCGCTCTCTACAACCGCCTTGCCGATCAGGGCGTCGCAGAAGGCCAGGTTCTCTACATCCCTTGAGCCGGAGCGTCCCGAATCAATCCCGGCTCCGTCCATGGCTTACCATACCGCGCCTTTCCCCGCTTTGCGGGGGGATGGCGCCTTTTTTGGCTTCGGCTGCCGTTCCAGCCCGATCCCGCATGGGTCCGATATGGCCGCCCTCGGCAAGGCTGCTGCCTAACCAAGTTGACTCCAGCGTTCAAGAACGCTAAAATGAAGCTACCTATTTTTTTGAAGTTTGAATAGCCGACGTTGAAGGGGAAGAGCATTCGCCTCGCCTACAGAGAGCAGACCGCAAGCGCTGGAAGGTCTGCAGGCAAGGAGCGGATGCGGGTCGCCCCGGAGTTGCTCCGGTCATGCTGCGTCCGCAGCGGAAGCCGGAGCCGGCCGCAGCCGATATCCTGCGCCAAAGTGCCGCAAGGAAGCTTTCTTGCGGAACAAAGGTGGTACCGCGGAAGCCTGAAGTCTTTCGTCCTTTGCGAAGAGGATGAAAGGCTTTTTTTGTCGAAAAAAAAGGCGTTCGCCTCCCATCGGGCTCCGGCATCAGGCCGGAGGATGATGTCCGCTCTCTTCCGCGCAGGCCGGCCAGCCGAGGCGTTGTCCAAAAGAAGGCCATAAAAACGACTTTCATTGATAAGGGTGAATCCAAAATGTCAGAGACTCAGCAGCACACGACGGAAATGCCGACGACCTACGATCCGAAGACGGCGGAGCAGAAAGGAACCGAGTTCTGGGAAAAGGGCGGTTTTTTCCAAGCCGGCCGCAAGCCTGATGCGAAGCCTTACACGATCGTCATCCCGCCTCCCAATGTAACGGGAATGCTCCATATCGGGCACGCGCTCGATTTCACGCTGCAGGACATCATGATCCGCACGAAGCGCATGCAGGGATACGACGCCCTGTGGCTGCCGGGAATGGACCATGCCGGCATCGCGACGCAGACCGTAGTAGAGAAGAAGATTCGCGAGCAAGGCATTACGCGCCACGATCTGGGCCGCGAGAAATTCCTGGAGCAGGTATGGGAGTGGAAGGACACGTATGCGGACACGATCCGCAGCCAGTGGAGCAAAATGGGCCTTTCCCTGGACTACTCCCGCGAGCGCTTCACGCTGGACGAAGGGTTTTCCAAAGCCGTTCGCGAGGTGTTCGTCCGCCTGTACGAGAAAGGGCTGATCTATCGCGGCGCGAAAATCATCAATTGGGATCCGGCAGCGCGCACGGCCTTGTCCGACATCGAGGTGGAGTACAAGGAAGTGAACGGACACCTGTACCACCTGAAATATCCGCTTGCGGACGGAACCGGCCACGTGATAGTCGCGACGACCCGTCCCGAGACGATGCTCGGCGACACGGCTGTAGCGGTGCATCCGAAGGATGAGCGCTATGCCGCTCTCGTCGGCAAGATGCTCGTGCTTCCTGTTACCGGCCGCGAGATTCCGATCATCGCAGACGAATATGTCGAGAAGGATTTCGGCTCCGGAGCGGTCAAGATTACGCCTGCCCATGATCCGAACGACTTTGAAGTCGGCGAGCGCCACAGCCTGCCGAAGATCATCGTCATGGACGAGAGCGGCGTCATGAACGCCGAGGCCGGACCTTACCGGGGCCTCGACCGCGCCGAAGCTCGCAAGAAGCTCGTCGCGGACCTTCAGGAGAGCGGCGTTCTCGTCCGCATCGAGGACCATGTGCATCAAGTCGGGCATAGCGAGCGCAGCGGCGCCGTTGTCGAGCCTTACTTGTCCACGCAGTGGTTCGTGGCGATGAAGCCGCTCGCCGAGCGCGCGATCGAAGCCCAGAAGTCCGGCGAAGGCGTGAACTTCGTGCCGGACCGCTTCGAGAAGACCTACCTGAACTGGATCGAGAACGTCCGCGACTGGTGCATCTCCCGTCAGCTGTGGTGGGGCCATCGCATTCCGGCCTGGTACTGCGACTCCTGCGGCAAGCTGCATGTCGCCCGCGAGGATCTCGAGGCCTGCCCGGACTGCGGGCATGGAGAGCTGCGCCGGGACGAGGATGTGCTCGACACCTGGTTCAGCTCCGCTCTTTGGCCGTTCTCCACGCTCGGCTGGCCGGACGAGGACAGCGCCGATTTCAAGCGCCATTATCCGAACGACCTGCTTGTCACCGGCTACGACATCATCTATTTCTGGGTAGCCCGCATGATTTTCACGGCGCTGGAATTCACGGACCGCATTCCGTTCAAGGACGTGCTTATGCACGGCCTGGTGCGCGACGCGGACGGCAAGAAGATGTCGAAGTCGCTCGGCAACGGCGTCGATCCGCTGGACATCATCGAGCAGTACGGCGCGGACGCGATGCGCTTCATGCTGTCCACCGGCAGCACGCCGGGGCAGGATTTGCGGTTCCGGCTGGAGAAAGTAGAGCAAGCGAGAAACTTCGCCAACAAGATCTGGAATGCTTCCCGCTTCGCCTTGATGAATCTGGAAGGTTTCAATTATGATGATATCGATATAACTGTTCCGCTCGGCACAGCCGACCGCTGGATCCTGCATCGTCTGAACGAGACTTCACGCGATGTGACGAGACTGATCGACGCCTATGACTTCGGCGAAACAGGCCGCCTGCTGTACAATTTCATCTGGGACGATCTGTGCGACTGGTACATCGAGGTCGCCAAGCTGAATCTGTACGGTCAGGATGCCGACGCCAAAAAGGCGACGCAATCCGTGCTCGCCTACGTGCTGGACCGGACGCAGCGCCTGATCCATCCGTTCATGCCGTTCATCAGCGAGGAAATCTGGCAGCATCTGCCGCATGAAGGCGAGTCCATCACGACGGCCGCCTGGCCGGCCTATGATGCTGCGCTGGAAGCGCCGGAGGCCGTGCGCGAGATGGAGCTGCTCATGAGCACGATCCGCTCCGTGCGCAACATCCGCGCCGAAGTGAACGTGCCGATGAGCAAGAAGATCGAGCTGCAGATCAAGCCTTCCGGCAGCTTCGAAGCCGGCATCCTGAGCGGCAACGAAGAGCTGCTGCGCCGCTTCTGCGGCACTTCCTCCCTGGCAGTCGACATGGGGCTGTCCGCGCCGGACAAGGCGATGGCCGCCATTGTGACGGGGGCGGAACTGTACTTGCCGCTCGCGGGGCTCATCGACATCGAGCAGGAGATCGCGAGGCTGACGAAGGAAGCCGCCGTTCTCCGCTCCGAAGTGGAGCGCGTGGACAAAAAGCTTTCGAACGAAGGCTTCACGGCCAAGGCTCCGGCCAAAGTCATCGAGGAAGAAAAGGCCAAAAGGGCCGATTACGAGTCCAAGCTGGAGAAGGTGCTGACGCGGATCGAGGAGCTGCGGAGCTGACCGGAGCTGCGATTGTCCTTGGAGGACGGGGGAGCCCGGCGAGGGCGTCCGCGCCGTTCGCCGGCGCAAGTCAAACATAAAAGGAAGCGAAACGATATGGACAACCAGGAAACGCATCGACAGGCCGGAGGCCTGCTGGAATCGTACGAGGAAGCGCGGGGTTGGATCGAAGGCCTCATCGGCTTCGGCATCCGTCCGGGCCTGGATCGGATGAAGCTGATGATGGAGCGTCTCGGACATCCCGAGCGCCGGCTCCGCTTCATCCATGTGGCGGGAACGAACGGCAAAGGCTCCGTCTGCGCCTACCTGACCGAGGCGCTGACGCGCGGAGGCTACGACACGGGGACGTTCACGTCGCCGTATATCACCAAGTTCACCAACCGCTTCCGCTACAACGGCCAAGACATCGAGGAGGAGACGCTGCTGCGGCTGGCCAACGAGCTGAAGCCGCTCGTGGATGAGATCGCGGCTACCGAGCACGGCTCCCCGACGATGTTCGAGGTATCCACGGCGCTGGCGATCCTCTACTTTGCCAAGGTGACCTACCCCGATTACGTCGTCTGGGAAACCGGCCTTGGAGGCCGGCTGGACGTGACGAATATCGTGACGCCGGTCATCTCGGTCATCACGAACGTCGGTCATGACCATATGGACGTGCTGGGCAGCTCCATAACGGAAATCGCTTCGGAGAAAGCCGGCATCATCAAGCCCGGCGTCCCGGTCGTAAGCACCGTCGAGGATCCGGAGGCGCTGGCGGTCATCCGCGCGGCGGCAAAGCGCAGCAAGAGCACGCTGTACCAGCTCGGCGAGCAGTTCTCCATCGAAGCGCTGGAGGTGTCGGAGGCGGAGCAGAGCTTCGCGTTCCAGGGCCCGTTCCGCTCCGTGAGTCCGCTGACGGTGACGCTTGGCGGCGCCCATCAGCGCACCAATGCCGCTGCCGCGGTCATGGCGCTCGAGGTGCTGCGCCAGTACTATGCCTTGCTGGTCGACGACGAGCAGCTCCGCGCCGGCCTCAAGGAGGCCGGTTGGCCCGGCCGCCTCGAGATGGTGAGGAGCGAGCCGCGGCTGCTGCTTGACGGCGCGCACAATCCCGAAGGAGCGGAGTCGCTGGCGGCAGCGCTCAAGGATGTCTTCAAGTACCGCAAGCTCCATCTCATGATGGGAATGCTGGAGAACAAGAATCATCGGGATGTGCTGCGGCATATACTCCCTATAGTGGATACCTTTGTCATTACGGAGCCCGCTTTCCGCAAGGCGATGCCTGCCCCTGCTCTTGCCGAGCTTGCGCGTTCGGAAGCGGCGGAGCTCGGGGTTTCGCCGGAAATCGTCGTCGAGCCCGATTGGACCGCTGCGCTGCGGCGCCTGGAAGAGGCGGCAGGTCCGGAGGATCTGTCCGTCGCAACCGGCACTCTCTATTTAATCGCCGATGTCCGCACCCGGGTGCTTGGGCTACCGGATTCTGAAAAAGGTTGGTGACCGTCATGACGACTACAGCAGAGCACGTACATTTTATCGGAATCGGCGGCTACGGCATGAGCGCGATCGCACGCGTCATGCTGGAGATGGGATACAAGGTGACGGGATCCGACGTTGCGCGGGCGGAGCTGGCGGAAAAGCTGGCGTCCAAGGGTGCAAGCATCTATATCGGGCATGACGCGGGCAACGTCAAGGGAGCCGATCTGGTCGTCTACAGCACGGCGCTGTCCAAGGACAACGTGGAGCGGCGCGCGGCGGAGGAGCTGAAGATCCCGGTGCTCCACCGCTCCCAGATGCTGGCCAGGCTCATGAATGCGGGCAAGGGGGTCGCCGTCGCCGGCGCGCACGGCAAAACGACGACCTCCTCGATGATCGCTCTCGTCATGGAGAGCTGCGGAGCGGATCCGACCTACATCATCGGCGGCGAGATCGTCAATGTCGGCACGAACGCCAAAGCAGGCAAAGGCGAATACGTCGTAGCGGAAGCCGACGAGAGCGACGGCTCCTTCCTGCATTACCATCCGGCGATCGCGGTCGTGACCAACATCGAGCCGGATCATCTGGAGAACTACGACGGCGATTTCGCCAACCTGAAGAAGGCCTACGTCCAGTTTCTCTCCCAGGTCACTCCCGACGGAAGGGCAGTCGTATGCCTCGACGATCCGATCGTCCGCGAGCTGCTGCCGCAGGCGGCAGGCTCCCTGCCGTCCGAGCGCATCCTGACCTTCGGCATCGACGAGGAAGCGGAATTCCGCGCATCGGACATCGTGCTCGGCGATCGCAAGGTGGCGTTCAAGCTATCCCGTTCCGGCAAGGAGCTCGGCGTCGTGCAGCTGTCCGTTCCTGGACGCCATAACGTATACAACGCGATGGCGACGCTGATCACATGCATGGAAGCCGGCATTCCGTTCGGCGCGGCAGCCGCCGCGATCAAGGAATTCATCGGCGCCAAGCGCCGCTTCCAGGTGCTCGGCGACGTGAACGGCATCCTCGTCATCGACGACTACGCGCATCATCCGACGGAGATCCAGGCGACGATCAGCGCCGCCAAGGCGACCGGCAAGCGAATCGTGGCCGTGTTCCAGCCGCAGCGCTACACGCGCACCTTCTTCCTGCTGGAGCAGTTCAGCCGGGCTTTCGCCGAAGCCGACGAGGTGATCATCACCGACATCTACTCCCCGGCCGGCGAGCAGCAGATCGAAGGCATCAGCTCGCAGCGGCTCGTGGAGATGATCGTGGAGAACTGCAATGCCAATACACGCTATCTTCCGACCAAGGAAGAGGTGCAGGCCGAGCTGTCGAAGCAGGCCGCGCCCGGCGATCTCATCATCACGATGGGAGCCGGAGATATCTGGAAGGCTGCCGACGGCCTCGCGCGCGAGCTGCGGGAGCGGCACGGGCAATAACAACGGAACTGGTAGCAGAAGGAAGAACCTTCGAAACGGCCTGATGCAGGCTTTTTCGGAGGTTTTTTTATTGGCCGGGATCCAGCTCTCGCAGACATGCCAGTCCTCTCTCCTTTCCATCTGCTGCGGCATCTGCTTCTCGATTCCATCCTGCCTATCAATCTCTTTATCTCTTTCTTCCAAAACGAGGAATAACTCTATCGTTCGGACATAGATTAGAGTAAGAACCCGGCATGGCAGGAGGAATGGAACATGACGAAATCGCGGATGACCTATCGTCCGGACGGTCAAGGGAAGCTGGTGCAGCATCAACGCAAATCGCCACCGGCTGCAGGGAGCGGTCACGGCGCCGCCGGAGCGGAGGCTCCGGACAAGGCGCAAGCGCTGGCCCAAGGGCATAGGCAGCGGAAAGATCGAGAGCTTGGGCAAGGCCAAGCGACTTCGCAGGAGCAGGCAATCGGGCAAAGCCAGACGCAAGCAAAAGAGCAGCTGGAAGCGATAGGGAATATGAAAGCTGGAAGCCCATTGCAAGCAAAAGGCCAATTGCAGGCAAGAGAGCAAATGAATGCAAGAGAGCCGATGCAGTCGAGAGAGCCGTTGCAGTCAAGAGAGCAGCTGAAAGCAAAAGGGCAGACGAAAGCGAAGGAAAAACCGTTCCGGCATGGGGGAGCGCGCCAGGCGGGCATGCGCAAGCAGGCTTCACTGCCGGCGGACTGGAGTCCGGAGCCTGCGGAGTCTCTTTCATCCATGGAATTCACAGCCGAATACAAAGCATGGAATAGCCCTTTTCAGGATGACATCGATACGTTGGAAAGCCTCATCCGCAAGGAGGACGGGCGTCCGGCCGGAAGGCAGCGGCCGGCTGCCGCCGCACCGGCAGCGGACATGCTCCCCGAAGCCCCGTCACTCCCAACGGATGGCTTCCCTGAAGGCCCGGCTCTCTCCACGAACGGGCTCCTCGAAGGCCGAGCTGTCCGGCCCGGGGAGCGCCGCAGCCCCTCGCTCCCCGATCCGGGCATTCTCTCGGAATGGCCGCAATGGCCGGATGCGGAGCGTGTGTCCGCGGCAGGGACGGAGCTTTTCGAAGGCCCCGTCATCGACTTGGATGAAATTCGCGCTGCAAGGAAGCTTAAATCCGTCCCCGCTCGTCGTATAGAAAGCGGAAGCGCGGGCGGCAGCCGCAGAGGGCCGTCCTGGCCGGCGGTCCTGCTGTCGGTCGCCGGCGCGATAGCGACCGGAGCGCTCTTCGGCTACATCGCCCTGGCACTCTTCGCAGGCGGCAGCGTTCTCCCCGCCAAAGACGGCGGAGCCGCCGGAAACACGGCTGCGGAGCCGGCGTCCGCTCCTGCGGCATCGCCTCCGGCCAGCGGCGCCGGCTCTCCCGCCGTCAACAAGGAATCATCCGCCGGCGGGGCTTCGGCTGCTGCCGGCATGGCGGCGGACATTCAGGCGGATTGGCCGCAGACGGCCTTCAGCCTGCTGCAGTACGGCGTCTTCTCGGCCAAGGACAGCGCCGCCGCGGCGGCATCCGAGCTGAAGGCCGGCGGACTCGGCTCTGCCTCGGCAAAGGCGGACGGCGGCTATCGCGTATATGCCGGCATCTCCTCGAAGCGCAGCGGAGCGGAAGTTCTCGCCGCCGCCATCTCCGGCACGGAGGTATACATCAAGGAAGTCTCGCTCCCTGCAGCCGGCAAGTTTCCTTTCGCCGGTTCCAAAAAGGATGCCAAGGCGTTTGGACCCGCGACATCGGGGCTGATCGTCCAGCTGGCCGACATGACGATGGCATTTGCGGGTCAGGCGAAGCCTGGCGCTGCGGACAAGGAAGCCATGGCGGAATGGGACAAGCAGCTGGCCGCGTGGCGGCTGGCCTATGCCGCCTTCCGTCCCGGGGTGCAGGGCAAGGAGGCGGCGGCCGCGGCCGATAGCCTGGAGTCGGCAGTCGATCTGGCTGCAAAAGAGCTGGATGCCTATAATGCGGCTCCCGCGAAGGCGCGTTTGTGGACGGTGCAGAGCCGGTCGATGGATGTCTTTTTCGGACAGCGCACGTTGATCGAAACCTTGCAGCCGTAAGGGGAGACAGGTTCTTTACATTGTAAAGAACGGAGGCGATCGCGTATAATGAGGCCAGGTGTCAATCATTGGCGAGAGGCGTTGAACCATGAAGAAAAATGGCTGGACGCTTCTCTTCTTTATCGTGCTTGGACTTGTCGCAGGAGCGCTTGCGAACCGCTGGCTGAAGGATGTGCCGGGGGTTTCGGCGCTGACGCGCTCCACGGATATCCGCTGGTCTCCCGCCGCCGATCTGGGCGTCCTCAGCTACAGTCTGGACGTCACCATCCAATTCAGCCTGATCAGCGTCCTTGTGCTCGTGCTTGCGCTGTGGCTGTACCGCCGCCTCTGACCGGGCGTTGCGGACCGTTATCGAAGAGGAGCATTATCGAACATGAACGATGTCGTCATACCCGACCGGCTCGTGCTGGCCTCGGCTTCCCCGCGGCGCCGGGAGCTGGTCGCTGTCCTTGGACTTGAGCTTCCTGTCCGCCTGCTTCCTACCGGGGCGGATGAATCCGTCGCCGGGACGCTCTCTCCAGGAGAGATCGTCCTTGAGCTCAGCCGGCGCAAGGCCGAGGCCGCTGCCGGCACGCTTCGCGGCGAGAAATCCGCAGGAGCGTCCGCAGGGAACGATCTCGTGCTCGGCGCCGATACGATCGTCGTGCTGGACGGGGCGGTGCTGGGCAAGCCCGCGGACCGCGAGGATGCCGTGTCTGCCCTGATGGCGCTGAGCGGCCGCACCCATGAAGTCTATACCGGCGTCACCCTGCTTGCCTGCCCGGGAGATCATGCCGTCAGCCGCTGGCAGCGTACGCTGGTCACGATGAAGCCGTTCGGCATCGAGAGCGCCCGCCGTTATGCGGCTACGGGAGAACCGCTCGACAAGGCCGGCTCCTACGGCATTCAAGGGCTGGGCGGCGTGCTGGTGGAGAAGATCGAAGGCTGTTATACCAATGTCGTCGGCTTGCCGCTGCCGCTGCTTGCGGACATGCTGGCCGAATACGGCATATACGTCATTTAATTCTGCTGCTCCCGTCCTGCGCGCTGCGCCAGGACGGGGGCTTGAAGGCGGTCGGGTCCAATGCCGGTTCCATCGAAAAGGTTAAGCTTGCGCGAGCTTCCAAGCGAAGAACGTCCGAGAGAGCGCATGATCAAGTACGGAGCGGAAGCGCTCAGCCATGCGGAGCTGCTGGCGATCCTTCTGCGGACGGGGACGGCGTCGGAGACGGCGGTGCATCTCGCCTCGCGGATTCTAGCCCAGAGCGGCAGCCTGCGCGGACTGGTGGACATGGGCACGACGGAGCTGACGCGGATCAAAGGCATCGGACCGGCCAAGGCGCTGCAGATCCGGGCCGGCATCGAGCTCGGCCGGCGGCTGTCCCAGAGCCGGCGCGGGGAGGCTGCCGTCGTTCGGAGGCCTCAGGACGCGGCGGACTATCTCATGGAAGACTTGCGCTATCATAAGGTAGAGCATTTCGTCTGCCTCTTTCTCAATACCAAAAATCATATCATCGCCCGCGAGACCATATCGGTAGGAACGCTGAACGCGTCTCTTGTCCATCCTCGTGAAGTATTCCGCTCAGCGATCCGGCACGGCGCGGCATCGATCGTATGCGCCCACAACCATCCCAGCGGGGATCCGTCTCCGAGTCCGGAGGATGCGGCGCTCACGCGGAGGCTTGCAGAAGCCGGAGAACTGGTCGGAATCGACGTGCTGGATCATATTGTCATCGGCGATGGAGTCTTCATTAGTTTGAAGGAACAAGGCCTCTTGTAATATAATGAATAGGATTGCCGCATTTCAGAAGGGAGTTTGACCATGTTCGGAGGCTCTAAGGATTTAGGGATTGACCTGGGTACCGCCAATACGCTCGTGTATGTCAAAGGAAAAGGAATCGCTGTCAGGGAGCCGTCTGTGGTGGCCTTGCGTACGGATACAAAAACGATTGAAGCTGTCGGCGAGCATGCCAAGAAAATGATCGGCCGCACGCCCGGAAACATCCGCGCTGTCCGTCCGATGAAGGATGGCGTCATCGCGGATTTCGAGACGACAGCCACCATGATCAAATATTTCATTCGCCAGGCGCAGAAGCAGCGCGCCTTGTTCCCGCGCCACCCCAACGTCATGATATGCGTGCCTTCGGGAATCACTTCCGTCGAGAAGCGCGCCGTCGAAGACGCGGCCAAGCAAGCAGGAGCTCGCGAGGCGTTCACGATCGAGGAGCCGTTCGCGGCGGCGATCGGAGCCGATCTGCCCGTATGGGAGCCGACCGGCAGCATGGTCGTCGATATCGGCGGCGGCACGACGGAAGTCGCGGTCATCTCGCTCGGTGGCATCGTGACGAGCCGTTCGGTCCGCATCGCCGGAGACGAGATGGATGAAGCCGTCATCCAGTACATCAAGCGGCTGTACAACCTGATGATCGGCGAGCGCACGGCCGAGCAGCTGAAGATGGAGATCGGCACCGCGATGGCGCTGGAGCAGTCGGAGACGATGGAGATCCGCGGCCGCGACCTCGTGACGGGGCTGCCCAAGACGCTGTCCATCACTTCCGACGAGATTACGGAAGCTCTCGCCGATACGATCGCGGCGATCATCGACGCCGTGAAGATCACGCTCGAGAAATGCCCGCCGGAGCTGTCCGCGGACATCATGGACCGCGGGATCGTGCTTACCGGCGGCGGAGCGCTGCTTCGCAACCTGGACAAGCTGCTCTCCCGCGAGACCGGCATGCCGGTCATCGTAGCCGAGAATCCCCTTGACTGCGTAGCGATCGGCACCGGCCGCTCGCTCGACAACTTGCATTTATTCAAAAACAGAGGCGGCTCCAGGTCCAAGCGTTAAGTCGCAGGAGGAGCGGATGAATGAGACGGGCGGGTGAACGGTTTGTTTAAGCATTTGCGGAACAGGCGGCTCTTCGTTCTCATGATCAGCTTCATTCTTTTCATCGCGGTCATCGGCGTGTCGATCAGCAACCGCTCGGGACTGACCGCGCCGGAGAAGTTCCTTCGGGATACGACCGGATTCGTGCAGCAATGGTTCTACAAGCCCGCTGGCTATATGGCGGGCTTCTTCCAGGATATCGGGAACTTGCGCTCGGTGTATGACGAGAATGAGCAGCTGCGCATGACGACAGCCGCTTACGCGAGGGACAAGGTGAAATTCAATGCGATGGAGCAGGAGAATCAGCGTCTGCACAAGCTTCTGAATTTTACCAAAGCCCAGGAGGAAATCAACGACTACAAATTCCTGTTCGCCCAGGTCATCGCGGTCAGTCCGGATCCTTACAACCAGACGCTGACGATCAACCTCGGCTCCAAGAACGGGGTCAAGGAAAAGATGGCCGTCATCACCGACGAGGGCATGGTCGGCATCATCAGCAAAGTGTCCGAGGTCACCTCCACGATCATGCCGCTGCATGAGCTGAACGATCAGGCGCCGGGAATATCGGCGACGGCGCTCGGCAAGCAGCAGCAGTCGTTCGGCATCGTCAGCAGCTACAACAAGGAGACGCAGATGCTTCAGATGACGAAGATCGCGGCGGACGACCCCATGACCAAGGGCGATACGATCCTGACCTCCGGACTGAACAATGTCTATCCGGAGGGGCTGGTCATCGGGACCGTAGAGTCCATTCAGGACAGCGATTTCGGCCTGACCAAGACGGCCAGCATCAAGCTGGCTGCCGATTTCGACCATCTGAACGAGGTGCTTGTCGTCCAGAAGCCAGAGGCGATCCAATGAGGATGCAAGGCATCGTAGGCTTGACCTTCCTTGCATTCGTCGTGCAGTCGACGATCATGCCGTGGATCATTCCGGGAGAGTTCGCCGGACGCATCATTCCTCATTTCACGCTCGCCGTCGTGCTCTTCGCGGCCATGTACCACAGCCGGCACTCCGCGCTGCTGCTCGGAGCGGGCTTCGGGCTGCTGCAGGATGTCGTCTTCCGAGGGCATCTGCTCGGCCTGCATGCCTATGCGATGGCTCTCATCGGCTACCTGTTCGGGCTGCTGCTCGAGAGGCGCCGCAGCACGATGATGATGGCTCTTGTCATCGTCGCGTTCGGCACGCTCTTATATGAACTAGCTCTTTATTTTGTCTACAAGGTGTTCCAGTTCACGCAGGAGTCCCTGTCCTGGGCGCTGGTCGACCATATTCTTCCCAGCCTGTTCCTGCAGCTGGCATTCGCGCTGGCGGCGTACATCCCGCTGCGGCGATGGTTCCAGAACCTGGCCATGAACCGGTACAGCAAGAAAGAGCCTGAATGAAGCCATGCATGAAGGAAGCAGGAAACCGCCTTCCGCAAGCCGAATTGAGTACGTCAAGGAGGGACGGATGTGACCGACAAACAGCGTATCACGATTAAGGGAGTCAAGGACGGTCTCATCTTCCTCTTTGACGATCAGTGCGAGCTTTCGGAATTGATGGAAGAGCTCCAGTTCAAGCTGGAGAAATCCCACCAGCAGCTGCTTTCCGGGCCGCTGGTGCATGTGCATGTGAGGCTTGGCGCGCGCAGCCTGGAGGAGGAGGACAAGGAGAGGATCCGTTCCTTGATCCGCCAGAAGGGGAACCTGCTTGTCCAGTCGATTGAATCCGAAGCCGCCGCCGAAGAAGGCGACGCGGCCGGAATGCAGGCGTTCAAGCTTATGACGGGAATGATCCGTTCCGGGCAGACAGTGGAGCATGACGGAAGCCTGCTGCTGCTCGGCGACGTGAACCCCGGCGGCACGGTCCGCTGCACCGGGGATATATATGTGCTCGGCGCTCTTCGCGGGATGGCCCATGCGGGCTGCGAGGGACGTGAAGAAGCCATTATCGCCGCATCGCTGCTGCGGCCGACGCAGCTGCGCATTGGGGATGTCATCAGCCGTCCTCCCGAGGAGTGGATGTCGGGAGACGCCTCCATGGAGTATGCCTACCTGGAGGACGGGCGGATGCAGATCGACAAGATGAACCAGCTCGCGCGGATGCGCAAGGAGACGATGCTGTTCAAAGGGGTGTAAAGGCATGGGAGAAGCAATCGTCATCACATCGGGCAAAGGCGGGGTCGGCAAGACGACGACATCGGCCAATCTGGGCACTGCCCTTGCTCTGCTGGGCAAAAAAGTGGCCATGGTCGATACCGATATCGGCCTGCGCAATCTGGACGTCGTCATGGGGCTTGAGAACCGGATCATCTACGATCTCGTGGACGTTGCAGAGGGGCGCTGCCGCCTGCAGCAGGCGCTCGTCAAGGACAAGCGGTTCGAGGAGCTGTACATGCTGCCCGCCGCGCAGACGAAGGACAAGTCCGACGTCACGCCGGAGCAGGTCAAGGACATCGTCCTGGAGCTGAAGCGGGAATACGATTATGTCATCATCGACTGTCCGGCCGGCATCGAGCAGGGCTTCCGCAACGCGGTAGCCGGCGCCGACCGGGCGATTGTCGTCACGACTCCCGAGAATGCCGCCGTGCGCGATGCCGACCGGGTGATCGGCTTGCTGGAGGGCTCCAAGGTTCCGGCCAAGCTCGTCGTCAACCGCATCCGCCCCGCGATGGTCAAGAACGGGGAAATGCTGGACATCGACGAGATCTGCCAGGTGCTGGCAGTCGATCTGCTCGGCATCGTTCCAGACGATGAGAGAGTCATCAAGGCGGCGAATTCCGGCGAACCGACCGTCATGGATCCGAGCTCGCGGGCTGCGATCGCTTACCGCAACATCGCCAGGCGCATATTGGGGGACATGGTTCCGCTGATGCAGCTGGAAGAGAGGCCGGGTAGGCTGCGCAGGCTCGTGAAGTTTTTGGGAATGGGATGAACGTAAGTGCTCAATAGACTCAAAAAAATGGATGTCGGCATTCTGACGCTGCTTGTATGCTTCATGGTGGTCAGCGCGGTGCTGCTCTACAGCGTCGGCGACGGGGATCCAAAGTATGCCGGCTACTATAAGAAGATGCTGCAGTTTTATGTCGCGGGGTACATTCTGGTGACTTTCGTCACCTTGGTGGACTACCGCATCATTCTCAAGTTCTGGTATTATTTTTACGCCATCGGCATCGCCATGCTCGTCGCCGTCTTCTTCCTCGGCTCCAAGGTGAACGGAGCGACCGGGTGGTTCAAGCTGCCTGGCGGCTTCAGCTTCCAGCCGGCCGAGGCGTTCAAGATCATCATGATCATCGTCGTGGCCTACATGCTGGGACGAAGGCAGGGAGACAAGCTGCTGTTCACGCAGGATCTCATGCCGATCGCGGTGCTGGTCGGGCTGCCCTTCATGCTTGTCGTCGTCCAGCCCGACCTCGGCAATGCCGTTATTTATCTGGTCATCCTGCTCGGCATGCTGTGGATCGGCAACGTCAAGTACTCGCATGTCCTGATTGGGCTTGTATCCGTCATCGGCGGCGCCATTCTATTCGTGACGCTGTTCACTTCCTTCAATGCCGAAATCAAGGACTATGCGGAGAAGCATGGCGTCAAGCACTGGTATGAGCGGATCAACACCTTCGTCGATCCGACCAACGCGGACAAGGACCAGGCTTACCAGGCGCGCAACGCCAAGATCGCCGTCGGCAGCGGCGGCTTGACGGGAGACGGCTTCCTGCAGGGCGATTCCAAAAATCGCGGCGCCGTTCCTTATACGTACTCGGACTCCATCTTCGTCGTCATCGGCGAGGAGTTCGGCTTCCAGGGCTCGGCGGTGCTGCTGCTCCTGTACTTCCTGCTCATCTACCGGATGATCATCATCGCCTTCCAGTGCCTGGACCTGAAGGGCTCGTTCATCATCATCGGGGTCGTGTGCATGTATGTGTTCCAGGTGTTCCAGAACGTCGGCATGATGATCGGCATCATGCCGATCACCGGCATCACGCTGCCGTTCGTCAGCTACGGCGGCACGTCGCTGATGCTGAATATGCTCAGCATCGGCATCGTTTTCAGCGTCCGGGCGCATCAGGAGAAGTATCAGCTCGAGTAGCACGGAAGATAACAGAACAACTGCAACCTCGCCATTTCTAGTTGGATGATCCCTGGAGGATGCCGGAGCAGGAGCTGCCAAGCTTCTGCCCGGCATCCTTTTTCATTTTGTCCGTGACGCGCGTGCCGAGCCTGGCCCGCACCTTCCGCATACTTGGATAAGCCTGCTCATAAGGATAAGGAACAAGCCTCCGCCATCCTAACCGGCGGCGGAGATTCCGAAGGGAGCGGGACAAGGATGGATGCGGGAAACAAGGGAAGGTTCGATGCCGATTTTTCGACCCGGCGCCGCTTGAACGGCGGCCGCAGGCATGAGGAAGCGGAGGCGATCGGGACGGGCAACCGCGAGCGCCGCCAGGAAAGGATCCGGGAGTTGACGGAGAGCGGAACCGGCGCGGGGATGCGTCCGGCTGCCTCGCGGTACGAGAAGGATGCGGAGGCTGGACGCGCCTTCTCGGGCTCCTCTCGAAAGCAAGGGGCATTCGGTTCCGGAGGGACATCCGCCCCAAATAACGGAGGCGCAGGCGGCGCAGGACCTTACGGCACCCGGGTGTATGCTCCGCCGCCGGAAGCGTTTGACGCCGAGCCGGACGAGCTGTGGCAGGAAGCCTGGCCGCTCCCGTCCGAGAAGGATCCCGAGCTGGAATGGAAGCGCAGCGCCAATCCTTGGCAGCGGCTGGAGGAGGCGAGCGGCAGCCTGTCGGCTCCTTTCCGCAAGCGGGAAGGGAGGACGCCCGCATCCGGGAGCCGCTCCGGTTCCGGCGGGAGCCGGAGCGGAAGCGGCGGGACCGGCGGCTTCCGCCGGGAGCTCCAGGTGAAGCTGCTGCTCTCCGCTGCCTTGTTCGGGGCTGTGTGGGGGCTGTTCCAGCTCAGCGGCGGAGCCGCGAGGCAAGGGCAGGCGCTGGTGACCGAAGCGCTGACCGAGCAGATGGATTTCACGCGGATAGCGGGCTGGTACAGCCAGGTGTTCGCAGGGGCGCCTTCCTTCATTCCCGGCTTCGGCATCCGGGACGGGGAGCAGACGGCAAGCGTTGGAGGAACGGTCAAGCCGGAAACGGTATCGCCGCTTGAAGGCGGCGCCGTCGTGAAGACGTTCGCCGAGTCGCTGGGCGGCGTGGAGATGGCGGGGCAGGCCGGAGAAGCGGTAAGGGCGGCCGAGCAGGGACGGGTCCAGGTCGTCTCGGCCGACGACGCCAAGGGACCGACGATCGTCATCCAGCATGCCGACGGCCGCACGACCTATTACGGCCAGCTCGGCGAGGCCGGCGTGCAGGTGAACGATTGGGTGACGGCCGGGCAGGAGATCGGCAGGATGGGATCCGCGGCAGCGGACGGAAGCTTGCCCCTGCTCTATTTTGCGGTGAAGGACAACGACCGCTACGTCGACCCGGCGGAAGTGGTTCCGCTTGATTAACATCCGGGGAGTGAGGTGGAGCCTTCATCCCTTGTTCGCCGTGCTGATGCTGTTGTCGGTGATGACAGGTTATCTTGCCGAGCTCCTTACCCTCTTCACGCTCGTTTTCGTCCATGAACTGGGACATGCGGCGGCAGCCTACGGATACGGATGGAGAATCAGGGAAATCAAGCTGCTGCCGTTCGGAGGCGTAGCCGAGCTCGAGGAGAAGCCGGGAGCGCCGGCGCGCGAGGAGGCGGTCATCGCGCTGGCCGGACCGCTCCAGAATGTATGGATGGCGGCCGCGGCCTGGGTGCTGGGCTCGCTTGGATGGATGGACGCGGGCTGGGCGGACTATCTGGTGCACGCGAACCTGCTCTTGCTCGCCTTCAATCTGCTGCCGATCTATCCGCTGGACGGCGGCAGGCTGCTCCGGATCGCCTGCGGGCTCCGCTTGACCTTCTATTCCACGCTGAGGCTGAGCGCATGGACCGGAATGGCGTTCAGCCTCGTCATGATCGGTTACGCGCTGCTGCCGCAGCTTCACCGCAGCAGCGGCATCCAGGCCAATCTGCTGGCGGTAGGGCTGTTTCTGCTGGCGACCAATTGGACTTACCGGAAGCATATCCCGTTCCTATTCTTGCGGTTTCTCGTGAACAGGGAACGCGGGGCGAGAAGGCGGATCCGGGAAGGCGTCCGGTCGAGGCCGATCGTCGTGACGCAGCGGCATCCGGTCTGGACGACTGCGAGGATGTTCCTGCGGGACCATTATCATCTCGTCTACGTGATGGAGGAGCGGGGCCGGATCGTGAAGGTGCTGCCGGAGCAGAGGATCATCGAAGGATATTTGACGGGAGATCGTGCAGTTTCCGACCTTTTGAGGTAGAATAAGAGGCAAATCGAACGGTCTTGCAAAGACCGCGGGGGGCAGGTGTCACCGTCATATCATGAGGACAATGCTGATTCAGGCGAACGGTGCGCTGCTGCAGACGGCGGTGCTTCAGGGCGGGCGCGTCATGGAGTTTTTCATGGAGGATGCATCGGAGGGCGGTTTGGTCGGCAATATGTACAAAGGGCGCGTCGTCAACGTGCTGCCTGGCATGCAGGCGGCATTCGTCGATATCGGCCTGGCCAAGAACGCGTTCCTGTATATCGACGAGCTGCTCCATCCTGCTGCCGATCACGGCAAGGACAAGCCGGCCATCGCGGACCTGGTCCGCGTCGGCCAGGAGCTGCTCGTGCAGGTCATCAAGGAGCCGATCGGCGGCAAGGGAGCCCGGGTAACGACTCAGTTTTCCTTGCCGGGAAGATGGCTGGTCTACATGCCGGGCGCGGATTATGTCGGCGTATCCAAGAAGATCGGAGCCGAGAGCGAGCGCAGCAGGCTCCGAGGCGTCGGCGAGGAGCTGCGCAGAGGCAGCGAGGGCATCATCCTGCGGACCGTGGCGGCCGGCGAGAACCTGCATTCGCTGCGCCATGACCTGATGCAGCTCCGGGAAAGCTGGGAAGCGGTGGTGAAGAAGGCCAAAGGGCTCAAGTCGCCCCAGCCGGTCCTTCGCGAGGCGGCATTGATGAGGCGGACGTTCCGCGACGCCTTCACGCCCGGCACGGAGGTGTACTTCGACGACCGGTCCCGCTACGAGGAGGCGCTCAAGCTGGTTCATGAGCTGGCGCCGGGCAGCGAGGCGAGGCTTCATCTGGCGGACAAGCAAGGCGGCAAGACCCTCTTCGAGCAGCATGGGGTCGCCGAGCAGCTGAGCGCGGCCTTCCAGACACGGATCTGGCTGCCCAGCGGCGGCTACCTCGTCTGGGAGCAGACCGAGGCGCTTACGGTCATCGATGTCAACACGGGCAAGTTCACCGGAACAAGCGGGCTGGAGGATACGGTGTTCCGCACGAACATGGAGGCGGCCCGCGAGATCGCCCGCCTGCTCCGGCTGCGCGACGTGGGCGGCATCATCATCGTCGATTTCATCGACATGGAGGACGGCATCCATCGGGAGAAGGTGCGCCATCAGCTCGAGGACGCCTCGCGGGACGACCGCAGCAAATGCCAGGTCCACGGCTGGACCCGGCTCGGCCTGCTCGAGATCACCCGCAAGAAGACGCGCAAGAGCATCGGGCCCAAGTTCCACGAGATCTGCGGCAGCTGCGGCGGGAGCGGGCAGCGGTACGTCGGTCTCTCCCCGCGCGCGAAGGGCGGCCAGGATGGACGAGCTTCGACATAGCTATTGTATGAGCGCCTAGGATATGGTACACTACTTTGGTGTATGTCCCCCGAGGACATATATGGTACCGCACCGGACGGGTTTTCAAGCTGGGATCTCGCTACTCGATTTCCCCACCTTTTCCAGGCGAGTCTTCGACTACAAGGAGGTGCACCATCCATGTTCGCAATTATCGAAACAGGCGGCAAGCAATACAAAGTTCAGCAAGGCGACGTTCTCTACATCGAGAAGCTGAACGCCGGCGAAGGCGATACGGTAACGTTTGATCGCGTCCTGGCCGTATCCAAGGACGGAGGTCTCGTGACGGGTTCCCCGATCGTTTCCGGAGCTACGGTTTCCGGCAAGGTCGAGAAAATCGGCAGAGGCAAGAAGATCATCGTCTACAAGTACAAAGCCAAGAAGAACTACCGCCGCAAGCAAGGCCACCGTCAGCCGTACACGAAAGTCACGATCGAAAGCATCCAAGCGTAAGCCGGTGCTCTCATGATTGTGGTTACGTTTATCCGGAGGTCCGGTGACCGGCATATTACCGCCTTCTCCGTCAAGGGGCACGCGAAATATGCCAAAGCGGGCAAAGATATCGTATGCGCAGGTGTATCCGCCGTTACGGTGGGCACCGTGAATTCTATTGAGGCCTTGGCAGGCGTCGTCCTGCCGGCCGTCATGAAGAATGGATGGCTCCAATCGGAAATTCCAGCCCTGCAGGACGAGACGGCCGATGGCCGGGTTCAGCTGCTTCTGGAATCCATGGTGGTGATGCTGAGCGGAATCGCCGATTCCTACAGCCGATTCATCACCTTGAACGAAGAGCTAGTTTAACGAGAAGGGAGGACACCGACATGTTGAAACTGAATCTTCAGTTGTTCGCTTCCAAAAAGGGCGTAGGCTCCACGAAGAACGGACGCGACAGCCAATCGAAGCGCCTCGGCGCCAAGCGTGCTGACGGCCAAGTCGTAAGCGCGGGCAGCATCCTGTTCCGTCAACGCGGAACGAAGATCCACCCGGGCAACAACGTGGGCATCGGCAAGGATGACACGCTGTACGCTCTGATCGACGGCGTCGTCAAGTTCGAGCGTTGGGGACGCGACCGCAAGAAAGCCAGCGTTTACCCCGTTGATCTGGCTCCGGTAGCTGCAGCAGTAGAAGCTTAAGTTCACGAGAGACGCGACCCGGCCTGATTTGAACAGGCCGGGTTTTTTTGTCAACAAATTGCCGGCTGCATACGGAATTGGCTGGCCAGGGCATCCTTAAGGCAGAAAGTGGGATAAACGTATGAATCGCATCGGATCGGCTAAGCTGTATGCAGCGGGGTCTGTCCTGCTGCCTGCAGCAGGCGTGATCATTCGGCCTTCCTTTCTATGGACGCATATTTTGTTCATTCTGTGGGCCGTTGCCGCAGCTGCCTTCTGGATCGTCCAGGAGCGCAAGGAGCATGAGGACCGCGCCAGGCGCGCCTCCGCGCTCCAGCAGCAAGCCTCCATCCGTACGCTGAATCATCACCGGCATGACTGGATGAACGATTTGCAGGTGCTGTACGGCTATATCCGCATCGGCAAGCTGGAGAGGGCTGCAGCCAGCGTGGAACGGATTCGGGACAAGATGGCGGTGGAGAGCAGGATCGCTCACCTCGGCATTCCGTCTCTCGTCGCCTACTTGCAATCTTTCCGCACGCTCAGCCACAACCTGGTGCTTGAGGTGGATGTCGAGGACAACCTCACGCTGGAGGATCTCCAGCTGGACAGAGACCGGACCGCTGATGCCCTGATCGAAGTCATTAACGCTTATCGCTTCGGCGTCAAGCCCGGAATCGGCGATCCTGCCGTCCTGGTGCTGAAGCTGTCCCGCGCAGCCGATGAGCTGATGGTGGAGCTGGAGTTCGCCGGCGAGCTGCGCGACGGGGATGAGCTGGTAGATAAATTGGAGCAGCGTCTGCGCGGAACCCCGCTGCAGGCCGTCAGCCTGAAGCAGTTCCGCCATGTGCTGCTTAAGGCTCCGCTCTGCGCATAATTGGAGGCTAATCATGTTTGTCGATAAAGCAAAAATATTTGTCAAAGGCGGAGACGGCGGAGACGGCATCGTATCGTTCCGGAGGGAGAAATACGTGCCCGAGGGCGGTCCGGCCGGCGGGGACGGCGGCCGTGGAGGCAATGTCATCTTCCGTGTGGACGAGGGCTTGCGCACGCTGATGGACTTCCGCTATCAGAAGCACTTCAAGGGCGACCGCGGCGAGCGGGGCCGTCCGAAGAGCATGCATGGAGCGGGAGCCGAGGATACGATCGTGCGCATCCCCCCGGGAACGATCATCATCGATGACGACACCGGCGAAATTGTAGGGGATATGACTCGCCACGGACAACAGGTCATCGTCGGCAAAGGCGGACGGGGCGGACGGGGCAACCCGCGCTTCGCGACGATCAGCAACCCCGCTCCCGAAATCGCGGAGAAGGGCGAGGAGGGCCAGGAGCGCTGGCTCGTGCTGGAGCTCAAGGTCATGGCCGATGTCGGGCTCGTCGGATTCCCGAGCGTGGGCAAATCGACGCTGCTGTCGATCGTATCCGCCGCCAGGCCGAAGATCGGCGCCTACCACTTCACGACGATTACGCCCAACCTCGGCGTTGTCGATGTCGAAGAGGGCCGCAGCTTCGTCATGGCCGACTTGCCGGGCTTGATTGAAGGCGCGCATGAAGGCGTCGGCCTCGGCCATGAGTTCCTGCGCCATGTCGAGCGCACCCGGGTCATCATCCATGTCGTCGACATGTCGGGCACCGAGGGACGCGATCCGTTCGAGGACTGGCTGAAGATCAACGAGGAGCTCGTGCTCTACAACGCCAAGCTCGCCGAGCGTCCGCAGATCATCGCAGCCAACAAGATGGACATGCCCGATTCCGCCGCGAATCTGGAGCAGTTCCGTCAGAAGCTGGCGGAACGCGATGAGGAAGGCCAGACCTACGATATCGTTCCCATCTCGTCGCTGACCAAGGAAGGCATCCAGGAGCTGCTCTACAAGGCAGCCGCGAAGCTGGATGAGATTCCGGAAGCGCCTGAGCTCGAGGAGGTCAAGGAAGTCGAGGAGCGGAAAATTTACCGCCATACCGAGAAGAAGGAAGAGCCGTTCCGCGTTTACCGCGAGAACGACTACTACGTCGTGGAGAGCGAATCGTTCGAGCGTCAGCTCAAACGGATCCACCTCAACTCGTATGACGCCGTGAACCGCTTCGGCCGCATGCTGCGCAAGATGGGCGTCGATTCCGCGCTGCGGAAAATCGGAGCCAAGGATGGAGATACGGTGCATCTCGGCGAATTCGTGTTCGAATTTTTCGAGGGAGGCGAATACTCTCCGGAATAAGAGGCAAGCAGGAAATCGGGCCGGGAGAAATCCGGGCCTTTTCTTTTGCATTGTTATAGACTGTTCCTATAGACTAATGGTTAATTTATATTTCAAAACAATAATGAATTCCCTTATGATGGGACGAAGAAAAGAAAGGGGTGGCAGCGATGGAAGATCGGGTTCGGCAGCAGTTCGATGCGGTATCCTCCCGATATGACGCACAGCGGAGAATGCTGATTCCTTGCTTCGACGATTTGTACGGGATGGCGGCCTGGGCCGCCGACAGCTCCGCAGCGGAGCCGAGAATATTGGATTTAGGCGCGGGAACGGGGTTGATGTCCTCCTTCATGAGGCAGCGGTACCCGAAAGCGCATATCACGCTTGCGGATTTCACGGCAAGCATGCTGGACAAAGCGAGAGAACGATTCGTGGGCGACAGCCGAGTCGATTTCGTGCAGGCGGACATGACGGGCGAGCTGCCGAATGGACCTTACGACCTGATCGTCTCCTCGCTGGCCATCCATCATCTGCGCCATGAGGACAAGCGGTTGTTGTTCGGCAGCGTGAAGGCGCGGCTTGAGGACGGAGGCCGTTTCGTCAATGCCGATCAAGCCGCGGCGGAGTCCCCGTTGTTCGACCGTCTGTACCGGGAGCAGTGGCTGAAGGATATTTATGACGGCCGCTTGGCGGCGGAGGAGGCGGACGCCTCCGTGCTCCGACGGGAAGTCGACATCAACGCGAAAGTGTCCCAGCAGCTTCGCTGGATGGAGGAAGCGGGCTTCTCCAGCGTCGACTGCGTCTATAGATATCGGGATTTTGCGGTGTTCTGCGCCGTGAAATAAAGAACCGGTTATTTTTGTACTGCCAAGAACCATGCGAATAAATAGCGAGAGGGGAGCAGCTGCCCAATGATTGGCGATCGGGCGGCTTTTCCAATTTCCGTTTATGCGTTATAATGTACATAAATTCGTTAAAACGAACATCGGGCATGAAATCAACGGTTGCCGAAAGGATCGGTTTTCCGTATAATGTCCTCTATGGGAGTACATCTGTCTACGCTGGGAGGACGAAATGTTGACGGAGCGATATTATGTCGTCCGCGAGGATTTGCTGCCCGAAGCCATCATCAAGACGATCGCGGTCAAGGAGATGCTGGCGCGCGGCGAGGCGGCCACCATCCATGAGGCGGTGGAGAAGGCGGATCTGTCGCGCAGCGCGTTCTATAAGTATCGGGAAGGCGTGTTGACGCTGGGGGAGCTGGAGCGGGGGTCGATCATTACGGTGTCCATCGATCTGGAGCACCGGGCCGGCATACTGTCCCAAGTGCTCAGTATGTTCGCTGCCCGCGGCGGCAACGTGCTGACGATCCATCAGAGCATTCCGCTGCAAGGCTCGGCCAATGTGGTGCTGTCGGTCGATACGGCCCCGATGAAGGATGAAGTGTTCGCATTCGTGGATGAACTCCGCTTGGTGCCGGGCGTCAAGCGGGCTTCGGTCATCGGCCAGGGATAGGAAAGCGCTGCGTCCGGCTCTATATGCCGGATCGGCTGCTAAGCACGGCGACTAGGAACAGGAACGGGGGAATGGCGATGAAGCCGGTTAAGGTAGGATTGCTCGGACTAGGAACGGTGGGCACGGGAGTCGTGCGGATCGTGGAGGGCCATCAGGCGGATCTGCGCAGCCAGGTCGGATCTCCGATCGAGATCGAGAAGGTGCTCGTGCAGAATGTCGAGAAGACGAGGACGATCGGCATCGACGCGGCCAAGCTGACGACCGATCCATGGGAGATCATCCGCAATCCGGAGATCGATGTCATCGTAGAGGTTATGGGCGGCATCGAGAGCACGAAGGAGTATATTCTCGAAGCGCTCTCGCGCGGCAAGCATATCGTCACGGCCAACAAGGATCTGATGGCGCTGCATGGCCGCGAGATTCTTGCCAGAGCCAGCGAGCAGCGCTGCGACGTTCTGTACGAAGCCAGCGTGGCTGGCGGCATTCCGATCATCCGTACGCTGAACGAAGGCTTCTCCTCGGACCGCATCACCAAAATTATGGGCATCGTCAACGGCACGACCAACTACATCCTGACGAAAATGAGCCAGGAGGGAGCTTCCTACGGAGATGTGCTGAAGGAGGCCCAGGATCTCGGCTACGCCGAATCCGACCCGACCTCCGATGTGGAAGGGCTGGATGCCGCCCGCAAGATGACGATTCTTTCCCGGCTCGGCTTCCGCTCGGAAGTCAATCTGGAAGACGTGTCGGTCAAGGGCATCTCCTCCGTCTCCAAGGAAGACATCGCCTACGCGAAGCGGCTCGGCTACGAGGTCAAGCTGCTCGGCATCGCCGAGCGCCAGGACGAGTCGATCAGCGTCAGCGTGCAGCCGACGATGGTGAAGACGACCCATCCGATCGCCTCGGTCAACGGGGTGTTCAACGCCGTGTACGTCCATGGCGAGGCTGTCGGGGAAACGATGTTCTACGGCGCGGGCGCCGGAGAGCTGCCGACGGCGACCTCGATCGTGGCGGATCTCGTGTCCGTGGTGAAAAACCTGAAGATCGGCGTCAACGGCCAGCAGGGCGTCATTTCCTACAACGAGAAGCGGCTCAAGACCGACGAGCAGATCTCGTCCAAGAACTTCCTCCGGCTCCATGTCGCGGACAAAGCCGGCGTTCTCGCCCAGATTACGCAAGTGTTCGCCGAATACGAAGTCAGCCTCGAATCTGTCATCCAGCAGCCGAATGCGGAGCTGAAGGAAGCGGAGATCATCGTCATCACCCATAATGCCAGCAAGGCCGCCATGAATAAAGTGCTGGACGCCTTCCAGACGCTGGACGTCATCCAGAACGTGAAGAGCGTCTACCGGGTGGAAGGCTGATGGGCATGCGAAGCGTGCTGGTGCGAGTCCCGGCCAGCACGGCGAATCTGGGACCCGGCTTCGACTGCCTGGGCATGGCGCTGTCGCTCTATACATGGATCGGGATGAAGCCGGCGGAGAAGGCTACGGTCATCCGGCTGCATGGGGAAGGGCTTGAAGGCATCCCGCTGGACAAAAGCAATTTGATCTACGAGGTCGCGCAGCTCGTCTTTCAGGAAACGGGCACCGATCTGCCGGAGCTGGAAATCGACATGTACAGCGATATCCCTCTCACCCGCGGCCTCGGCAGCAGCGCGAGCGCCATCGTCGGCGCTCTGACGGCCGCCAGCGAGCTGGCAGGAGGCGGCCTCGACCGCGATGCCTTGCTCCAGATCGCCGCCCGCCTGGAAGGGCATCCCGACAATGTCGGAGCCTCGCTGTTCGGCGGCATCATCGCGGCGGCCTGGGACGGCACGCGGGCGGACTGCCTGCGCATCGAGCCGCCGGCCGGACTTGCCGCTCTCGTGGCCGTTCCGCGCTTCCAGCTCTCGACCGAGAAAGCCCGGCATGCATTGCCGGAGCGGCTGGCGATGAGCGACGCGGTGCATAACATCGGCCGCAGCTCGCTGCTTGTGGCCGCTCTTGCCGGCGGCCGGCTCGACATGATCCGCCATGCGATGAAGGACAAGCTGCATCAGCCTTACCGGGCTGCGCTCATTCCGGGCATGGCGGAGGTTCTCGAGGGCGCCGCGGATCATGGAGCGCTCGGAGCCGCGCTGAGCGGCGCCGGTCCGACGCTGCTCGCCCTGATCGAGAACGGAAGCCCGCGAACGAGAGAGCTGGAGGCGTTCCTGCTCTCGACCTTGTCCGCTGCCGGCGTTGAGGCGGACTTGATGCTGCTGCAGCCCGATTCCGCCGGCGCTGCCGTCCTTGAGGGCGGCGATCCCGCCCTGCCCTTCGTAGAGCGTATCAAAGGAGAAGTTCATTCATGATCAAAGTCGCATTGCTTCCGGTCGTCTCCACCTCCGACGAGGCTGCCCGCAGCCTGTGCGGAGAGGACGCCGAGAGAGTCTATTACCCGATGATATCCGATGTCTTCCTTGCCACGGCGGAAGGAAGGACCGATTACAGCGTCATTCCGATCGAGAATACGATCGAGGGCTCCGTCAACCTCCATATGGACTGGCTGCTGCACGAAGTGGATCTGCCGATCCAGGCGGAATGGATCTATCCGTCCCGCCAGCAGCTGATCGGCCGCAAGGACGAGCTGCTTGGAGCGGGAGGAGAGCCGGAGTACGGCCGCATCGTCAAGGTGTTCAGCCATCCCGTCGCGCTGGCCCAGTGCCAGAGCTTCCTGCGCGGCCATCTCCAGCATGCCCAGTGGGAGCCGGTCAGCAGCACCGCGGAGGCGGTGCGGATCGTATCGGAGAATCCAGGCCAGGGCTGGGCTGCGATCGGACTCACGCTTGCGGCGGCCCACTACGGCCTGGACGTGCTGCGCGAGCGGGTGACGGATCACGACAACAACTACACCCGCTTCCTGCTGGCCGGTCCGAAGCCGTTCGAGCTGCGCCAGTCCCCGGTCCGCAAGACGTCCATTCTCGTCACCTTGCCGGAAGATTACCCGGGAGCGCTCCATCAGGTGCTGTCGGCCTTCGCTTGGCGAAGGATCAACCTCGGGAGGATCGAATCCCGTCCGACCAAAAAACGTCTGGGCACCTACCATTTCGTCATCGACATCGAGATGGCTCTGGACACGGTCCTCCTGCCGGCGGCGCTGCAGGAGATCGAAGCGATCGGCTGCCAGGTGAGGGTGCTCGGCACCTATCCGAGCTTCGGCAGCACGGCGGATTGATCCTTTTTCGAAACCTGAGCATTAGTTATTCTCTGAGTACGTGATGCTCCGATAAGTGCAGGGGCTGTCCGCGGCCATTTTCTTGGCTTGCGAACAGCCCTTTTTTGCGTTCGGGACCAAGCCGCGGGAATACGAGCCAGCTGCGATCCGCATGGATATTCGGTGCGATTCCCGGCAGGGCTTGTATTTTTTTGCTGAAAAGGGAGACAGACGCCCAATCGCTGCATACGATGTAACGACGGGCAGATAGGCTGCAGTCCTGCCGCTGCGCACAGCATGCGAAGAGGAGGGAGTCGGCTAGTGAAAATCCATATTGTCAAAGAGGGAGAATCCTTTTACCTCATCGGCCAGAAATACGGGGTGACGGTGGAGGAGCTGAAGAAGCTCAACCCATCCGTGACCGATGACAAGAATTTGCAGATCGGCGCCAAAATCAAGGTTCCTTCGGAAGGGGAAAAGCCGTGGAGCGGCGGCTTGATCCACAAGTACACGGTGAAAGCGGGGGATACGCTCTGGAAGCTGTCGAAGGCTTGGGGAGTGCCCCTGAACGAGCTCATCAAGGCCAACTCGCAGCTGACGAATCCGGATGCGCTCCATGTCGGGGATACGGTCAATATTCCAAAGCAGAAGGAATCGACGGGACTATCCCCCGAGCATAAGGCCGAGCATCACGGCCATGCGGGAGGAAAAGCGTTCACGGGACCGATCGTCGACGGCAAAAAGAACACGGCGCCCATCGAGGAGAAGCCTCCCGCCGCGGTGAAGCCCCCGACGGCTGTGAAGCCGCCCGAGCCGGTTCCTGTCCTACCGCCCGCCCCTCCTGTGCCGCCTGCGCTTCCGGCCGAGGAGAAGACATACGCGAAGCCTTATGAATCCCATTATACGGAGAAGGCGATCCATCCTTTCGCGCAGGAAAAGGTTCCGGCCGTCGAGGCGGTCGCTCCGCTGTATGAGCTTCCCAAAATGCCCGAATATGCTCCGGCTCCATCCTACGGAAGCGGGTATTCGAAGCCTGAAGCCGGGTCTTACGGCAAGGGCTCCGGGTACGGGAATGCCTACCCGCAGGGCGGACATGGCGCGCATTCCGCGGGATACGGGCAAGAGCTCCCCGGACTGGGCGGCCAAATGGATGGCTACGGAGCGCATAACGCCTGGCCGGCGGCATTCTCTCCGGCCGCCGGAGCTTCCGTCGAGCAGCCTTATGCCGCCGCCTCTCCTTGGATGGCCGGCTACCCGGCCGGCTATGGCATCGCGGGGCATCAGCAAGGGTACGGCCACCCGGGAGGCATCGTGCAGGGAGCCGCGCAGACGCCGGGAGACGGTTATGGCTCCCAGGCGGGAAGCGCAGGGTATGACGGTTATGGAACTGCGTTAGCCGGCATGCAGGATTGCTACCCTCCCGGATACGGCGCATACGGACATGGCGGATACGGCCATCCGGGTTATGGCGCAGAAGCGCAAGGATACGGCGGATACGGCCATCCGGGCTATGGAGCGGAAGCGCAAGGGTATGGCGGATACGGCCATCCGGGTTATGGAGCGGAAGCGCAAGGGTATGGCAACGGATACGGCCATCCGGGTTATGGAGCGGAAGTTCAAGGATATGGCGGCGGATACGGCCATCCAGGATATGGCGCTCAGAACAACGGAGCGCATGTCTATGGCGGGGGAGGTTATCCTCAGGGAATCATGCCGGCGGCAGGAGCGGCCGTTCCCGGTCCGTACAATTACGACGGCGGCGGCAAGTGGAATGCCGCGGGAGCAAGCGCCGGCGCAAGTCCTGCCCAGTGGCCTGGATACCCGGGCTGGGGCGCGGAGGCTCAAGGGTATCCAGCCTCTCCGGGAGGCTGGCCGCAGACGGCCGCCGTGCAGGGCTACGGCGTGAATCCGGGGTATGGAGGGGCGGCGCTGCAGGAAGCTGCTCCGGTAGCGGTCCAGCCTTCCTGCTGCGGAGACAGGGACGAGGAGGAGGCGCAGGCGGCTGAGAAGGCAGGCGCAGGCAAGCCGGAGACCAAGTCGAAGGCTGAAGCGAAGCCGGCCAAAACGGGCACGGCGGCCGCGCGCAAGCAGCCCAAAAAAGCGGTTATCCGCAGCGCTTCCCGGCCGGCTCCCCGAGCTTCCAAGGGCAGCAAGCCCTGGATCAACCGCTGACGGAAGCCGAGCATGGGAATGTTCATGGAACCGAACCGGGTGGGCTCGCAGCCCGGTTCTTTTTTATGCTTGCATAATTCATCCAGCCGAAAGGCAGACTAGCTGAAAATGCCAAGAAGGGGCTATGGATGACCATGTTGTCAATCAGCATCTGGAACCATCTGAAACGGAAATACTTGAGGCGCAGGCGCGGCCGCTCGCCGCTCAGCCTGGCCTGCGCGCTTCTGCTTCCCGCAGCGCTTCTGCTGGGCTCTTCCGGAGCCGAGGCGGCCGATGGGAGCGTGCCGGACATGGCGCAAGAGGGAATCTCTTCCTTTCTGGAGGGCGGGGCATCTGCCGCGGTCACGATGAAGAGGGTCTATCTATGCGGCGAGGAGATCCGTCCGCTCGGCGTCATGGATCCGCCCTCCGTGCTGAAGCTGCTCGGCAGCCACCCCGGCTGGGAAGCCGGAATCGATGATAAAGGCGGCGTCGTCGTGACCGAGCGAGTCGACGATCTGTCCGAAGCCTGCAAGCAAAGCGCGACTTTCGGGGTGGACGACGGGGGAAGCCTGACGTTGTTCGAAGGTCCTCCGAGCGACGAGAAGGTCATGAAGACGTTTTTCCAGCTCGATCTGCAGTACATGGAAAGCACGCTGCCCAAGCAGGAAAGGGACAAGCTGCTGAGCGGCATCCGCGTCCAGGACAGGGACGAGTTCAACAGCGTCTTGTCGACGTACAACGACTTTGCCCTGGAGAGATCCAGAGGAGCGATGAAGCGCGCCTACTGATTCCGTTCGTTCGGACCATGGAGAGCGGCTCCTTCGAACGATGGGAAAGCATATCCTCCAGTCCGGCATGCCCATTCTCCGAGCGCCTTTGCGAAAAGGCGTTTTTTTGCTTTTCGGCCGCGGTCTGAAACGCTTGTTCTCATGTCATCCACTTCCTGTTATAATAGATAGAGTCTGTTTTTCGCTACATAGAGATAGATTTCATTGTCCAGCTTTCATACAAGGAGAGTGCGCGATGCGGATTTTAGGGATCGACCCCGGCATCGCCATCGCGGGATTCGGGTTCATCGACAAGGACGGCATGAAGCTTACGCCGGTCCAATACGGCTCCATCGAGACGGAAGCCGGCACGCCCCATGAGGTGCGGCTCAAGCAGGTCTACGAATCCGCTTCGGCTCTGATGGACAAATACAAGCCGGACTCCGTTGCCGTCGAGAAGCTGTTCTTCAACCGCAACGTGACGACGGCCTTCACGGTCGGCGAAGCCAGGGGCGTCATCATACTGGCCGCCGCCCAGCGGGGGCTTCCCATTTCGGAATATACGCCGATGCAGGTCAAGCAGGCCGTCGTCGGCTACGGCAAGGCCGAGAAGCGCCAGGTGCAGGAGATGGTGCGGATGTTCCTCAAGCTGGCCAAGGTGCCCAAGCCCGACGACGTCGCCGATGCGCTGGCGGTTGCCGTCTGCCATGCCCATGCTTCCGGCATGATGTCCAAGATAAACGAGGTGCGCCGCAGATGATCGATTTTGTAAAAGGCCGTGTGGCCTATGTGGATACGGATTATATCGTCGTCGACGTCCGGGATGTCGGCTACCAGATTTATACGCCCAACCCTTACGCGTACGCCCGCGGGGAGGAGCCTGTCACCGTCTACTGCCACCACCATGTGCGCGAGGACGCGGCTCAGCTGTTCGGCTTCCAGACGAGGGAGGAGCAGGCGCTGTTCCGCAAGCTGCTCGAGGTGTCCGGCATCGGGCCTAGGGTCGCGGTCGGCATTCTGGCCGGCGGCCGCCCGGAGGCGGTCATCTCCGCCATCCATCGCGAGGACTTGAGCTTCCTCACCAGGCTGCCCGGCATCGGCAAGAAGACGGCCCAGCGGATGATCCTTGATCTCAAGGACAAGCTGCAGATCACCTCGGCTTCCATCGAGCTCGCATGGGAAGCGGAGGCCGCGGGCGGTGCGGCGGTAGCCGCCGCAGGCGAGAACGTCTGGGGCGAAGCGAGGGAAGCGCTTGGAGCCCTCGGTTATACGGCTTCGGAGCTGGACCGCGCCTGGGCGGGCATGGGCGGCTCGCAGCAGCCCGGAGAGACCGTGGACGCGCTCATGAAGCGGGCGCTGCAGCAGCTGTTCAAGGGATAGCGGAAAGGAAGGTTTTGCATGGAAGACGATCGCATCATTTCCGCCAATCTGATGATGGAAGACCAGGCAGTCGAGTACAGCCTCCGTCCGAGGTATCTGTCCGAATACATCGGCCAGTCGCAGGTGAAGGACAACCTCAAGGTATTCATCGAGGCGGCCAAGCTCCGCAAGGAAGCTCTCGACCATGTGCTGCTCTACGGCCCGCCGGGACTCGGCAAGACGACACTCTCGAACATCATCGCCAACGAGCTCGGCGTCAACCTGCGCACGACTTCCGGCCCGGCGATCGAGCGGCCGGGAGATCTGGCCGCCCTGCTCACGAACCTTCAGGAGGGCGACGTGCTGTTCATCGACGAGATCCATCGCTTGAACCGCTCCGTGGAGGAAGTGCTGTACCCGGCGATGGAGGATTTCTGCCTGGACATCATGATCGGCAAAGGTCCGAGCGCGCGCTCCGTGCGGCTGGACCTGCCCCCGTTCACGCTGATCGGAGCCACGACCCGCGCCGGGCTGCTCAGCGCCCCATTGCGCGACCGCTTCGGAGTCGTCAGCCGGCTGGAGTTTTATGGGACGGACGAGCTGGCGTTCATCATTTCCCGCTCCGCCGAGATTCTGGAGGTCGGCATGGTCGGCGATGCGGCCTCCGAGATCGCCCTCCGCTCGCGGGGGACCCCACGGATCGCCAACCGGCTGCTCAAGCGGGTTCGCGATTTCGCGCAGGTGCGCGGAAACGGCATCATTACCGACGAGCTCGCCAAGCAGGCGCTGTCGCTGATCGCGGTCGATCCGCTCGGACTCGACCGGATCGACCACAAGATGCTGCAGGCGATGATCGCCAACTACCGCGGCGGTCCCGTCGGCCTCGATACGATCGCGGCGACGATCGGCGAGGAAAGCCAGACGATCGAGGATGTGTACGAACCGTATCTCATGCAGATCGGCTTCCTGCAGCGCACCCCGCGGGGCCGCATCGTCACTCCGCTCGCCTATCGCCATCTGGGCTTGCCCGTTCCGGAATAAAGGCTGAGGCAGACATGCCCGCATGGCCGGAGGGAGGATCCGCCGATGAAGGAGCAACGGCCCGGCGCCGCTAAAGACAGCGCATTGACCGTCATCTACGACGGCCAGTGCAACCTCTGCCTCGCCTCGGTCGACAGGCTGGGGCGCCTGGGCTCGAGGGCGGAGCTGACGTTTGTCCCGCTGCAGCATCTGGACCGGCTCCAGGGCCTGGCCGCCGAGCGGATGATGGACGTCGGAGAGGAAGCTCTGAGGGACAGGATGCATGTCGTTGACGGCGCCGGGCGCTTGTATGCGGGCAGCGACGCCGTCGTGCGCATCCTGCGCACGGTTCCAGGCTTCGGACCGGCAGGCTGGCTGTACCGGCTGCCGGGCATGAGCCGTCTTGGAGACCGGATATACCGCTATATCGCCAATCGCCGCTATGACTGGTTCGGGAAGGCGGATGAAGCCTGTTCCCCGGACGAATGCCGAGTCCCCTCCGGAGACAAAGACCGATAAGACTCTGTAAGGTGCCCGCTGCGCTCCGGCTCATCGCCGAGAGAACGCGGAGCACACGGAAGGAGAGAACCATGAACAGACCGATAGCCCGAATTCTCCCCAAAGGCCTGCTGGCAGCCGCCGTTCTGGGCGGCTGCCTCTACTTGCCTCCCAAGGCGGAAGCGGACGGGATCGAGGTCATGGACACGATCCGCGTCGGCTTGTTCATCACCGTGCCGAACAAATATACGCTCTCGATTCCTGCGGCGACATTCAGCTCGGACGGCGGGCTCGCCGTCGGAATCAGCCAGGGGGGCGCACCCAAGCCGCTGACTTCCGTTGTCGGCGGCGCGACAGCGAGGGTGGCCTTGGAGAACCACTCCGTCCTGCTGGGAGAGAACAGCTCCTTCGCGGCCGCGCTCGCCGTATTCAAAGCCGTTCAGACAGCCGGAGGCAACGCCGTGCTGGAGGCGGTGGACCGCGGAGGAAGCACTTCCTACCAAGTGTCGGAAGGCTCCTACTCCTCCGCAGCTGCGGCCGGGACCGCTCTTGCCAAATGGAACGCCAACGCGACGGTGAAGGCCTTCGGCGGCGGCGCGTCCGTGCGCGGACCGCTTCACCTGGAGACGGCCGCCTATGCGTCCGAGCAGGAGGCGCGGCTCGCGATGGCTTCGTTCAGCGCTTCCGGAACGGATACCTTCCTTGCCCTGCGGCCATCGGATTCCGGAACCCGTTATTCCGTCATGGTGGGAGCCGCGGCGGACAGCGCTTCGCTGGAAGCCGTGAAGCTCAGGCTGGCCGGAATCGCGGAGGCGGCCGGGCTGAAGCAGGCTGCTGCCGGGGATTATCTGCTGCAGCGGAGGGATTTGTCCGTCACCCAGAAGGAAGGTGCGGCCGGCATGCTGCTGACCTTCCCGGCTGGCACGAAGGCAGTCGTGCAGCCGTCCTCGACCCAAGGAGTGAAACTTGCCGAGCGCTACGCCCGTACATACAGAGGCCAGTTCGAGTTAAGCAGCTACAACAGCGCTCTTGCCGTCATCAACGAGCTTCCGTTCGAGCAGTATCTGTATTCCGTCGTCGGCGGGGAAATGCCCGGCTCCTGGCCGATCGAGGCGCTTAAGGCGCAAGCCGTGGCCGCCCGCTCCTACGCCGTCTATCAGGGGACCGGCTTCGGCATCGCCCACGTCGTCGACACGACGCTCAGCCAGGCGTACAACGGCGTCGCCTCCGAGAAGGCCTCTACCGTCAAGGCGGTCGACGATACGAAGGGGCTGGTCATGCTCAGCGGGGGCAAGCCTATCGAGGCGGTATTCTCTTCCAGCGCCGGAGGTTATACAGCGGATCCGTCCGAAGTATGGGGAAGCAAGGTGGCGTATCTGGCTCCGGTCCAAAGCCCGGACGATGCTTCCGAGAACGGCCTCTACAAATGGTACCGGGTCATGGCTCCGAGCGGCGGCGCCGGCTTCATCCGGTCCGACACGGCTGATCTGACCGGCGAGAAGAACGCGGCCGGGGCTGCCATCGCGCGCATCAAGTCCGCCGCTACGAATGTGAGGCCGCTGCCTCTCATCCAGGACGGCGTGGCTCCGGTGGACAAGCTGGACGCCGGGGCGAAGGTCACGGTGCTGGAGACGGTCGCGCAGTCCAATGAGTTCAACTGGATGCGCGGCCCGTTCACCTCGGCCCAGCTGCTGGATTCCATGAAGGGCAAGACGACCTCGGCCGTATCCGGACCGATCCAGTCGCTGGAGGTCGCCTCGCGCGGACCTTCCGGGCGGGTCATGCAGGTGAACGCGAACGGCAAAGCCGTTCCGGTCAAGTATCCGGACTCCCTGCGGACCGTGATGGGCAGCCTGCCGAGCACGAGGTTCGCCATCGAGCCGGCCGGGCAGGTGTCGCTTCTCGGCGCCGGCGGCGCCTCGGCGGTCAAGGAAACGGGAGCGGCCGTCCAGGTGCTCGGAGCCGGCGGCGCCAAAGCATCGCCATCGGGCGGAGCCGGTCTGACGGTCATGAACGCCTCCGGCGCCATCCGTCCCGTCTCCGCGTCGCAGACATGGCTCATCCGGGGCACCGGCAACGGGCACGGCCTCGGAATGTCGCAATACGGGGCCAAGAGCCTGGCCGATTCCGGGTATGATTACCAACGCATTCTGAAATACTACTACAAAGAGATTGAACTCGCTAAGGACGGAAGCTGAAGCCATGAACGTAGAAGATTATGATTTTCACCTGCCGGAAGAGCTGATCGCCCAGACCCCTTTGACGGACCGGACCTCCTCGCGCCTGCTCGCTCTGGACAAGCGCACGGGAGAGATCGCCCATCATCGGTTCACGGATCTCAAGCAGTATTTGCGCGAGGGAGACACGCTGGTCATCAACGACAGCCGCGTGCTGCCGGCCCGCCTGCTCGGCGTCAAGGAGGATACCGGAGCGAAGGCGGAGCTGCTGCTGCTCCGCCAGCTCGAAGGCGATGCCTGGGAGACGCTGGCGAAGCCGGCCAAGAAGCTGAAGGCCGGCACGGTCATCGCTTTCGGCGCCGGCGAAGGCGGCGAGCCGCTGCTGCGCGCGGTCGTGGAAAGCGAAGGCGATATGGGCGGACGTGTCGTCCGGTTCCAGTACAGCGGGATTTTCCAGGAGCTGCTGGACAGGCTGGGCGAGATGCCGCTGCCGCCGTATATCAAGGAGCGACTGGACGACCGGGAGCGGTATCAGACCGTCTATTCCCGCGAGGCGGGATCCGCGGCGGCTCCGACCGCGGGACTGCATTTCACGCAGATATTCCTGCAGGAGCTGCGGGATATGGGAGTCGGAATCGCTCCTCTGACGCTGCATGTCGGTCTCGGCACGTTCCGTCCGATGTCCACGGACACGATCGAGGAGCATGTGATGCATTCCGAGTATTACGAGCTCAGCGAGGAATCCGCCGCGATGATCCGCGCCGCCAAGGAGCGCGGCGGCCGGATCGTGGCCGTCGGCACCACGTCGGCCCGCACGCTGGAGACAGCGGCGCAGCGTTATCCGGACGGGCTTCAGGCTTGCAGCGGCTGGACGGATATTTTCATCTATCCCGGCTATGAGTTCCGGGCTGTCGACGCCCTCCTGACGAATTTCCATCTGCCCAAGTCGACGCTGGTCATGCTGGTCAGCGCGCTTGCCGGGCGCGAGCATGTCCTGCGAGCCTATGCGGAGGCAGTCAACGAGAAGTACCGGTTTTTCAGCTTCGGCGACGCGATGTTTATCTACTAGGAATGGAAGAGTGAACTGTGGCTGTAACTTACGAACTGATCAAAGTATGCAAGCAATCCGGGGCGCGGCTCGGCCGCGTCCATACCCCGCACGGCGTCATTGAGACGCCGGCGTTCATGCCCGTCGGCACCCAGGCCACCGTCAAGACGATGAGCCCGGAAGAGCTGAAGGAGATGGACGCCCATATCATTCTCAGCAACACCTATCACCTGTGGCTCCGTCCGGGCCACGACCTGATCCGCAATGCCGGCGGCCTGCACAAGTTCATGAACTGGGACCGCCCGATTCTGACGGACAGCGGAGGCTTCCAGGTGTTCTCGCTGAGCAATATGCGCAAGATCACCGAGGAAGGCGTCGAATTCCGCTCCCATCTCAACGGCGACCGCTTGTTCCTGTCGCCGGAGAAGGCGATGGAGATCCAGAACTCGCTCGGCTCCGACATCATGATGGCATTCGACGAGTGCCCTCCGTATCCGGCCGAATACGAGTACATCAAAAACTCGCTGGAGAGGACGACCCGCTGGGCGGAGCGCTGCCTCAAAGCCCATGCCCGTCCGCAGGACCAAGGGCTGTTCGCCATCGTCCAGGGAGGCATGCATGCCGATCTGCGCAAGCAGAGCGCGGCGGATTTGACTTCCATGGATTTCCCGGGGTATGCTATTGGTGGTTTGAGCGTCGGAGAACCGAAGCATCTCATGTATGAGGTGCTGGAGGAGACGATTCCGCTCCTGCCGACAGGCAAGCCGCGTTATTTGATGGGCGTCGGTTCTCCCGACGCGCTTCTCGAAGGCGCGATCCGCGGAGTCGACATGTTCGACTGCGTGCTTCCGACCCGCATTGCCCGCAACGGCACGACGATGACGAGCGGCGGGCGGGTGAACATCCGCAACGCCAAGTACGCGGAGGACCTCGGACCGCTAGATCCGGAGTGCGGCTGCTACACCTGCCGCAATTATTCCCGCGCTTATCTGCGGCATCTCATCAAGGCCGACGAGACGTTCGGCATCAGGCTGACGACCTACCATAACCTGCATTTCCTGCTGGAGATGATGCGCGGAGTGCGCCAGGCGATCATGGAGGACAGGCTGCTTGATTTCCGGGACGAATTCTTCACCCAATACGGCCTGCATGACAACGACAAAGGGTTTTAACCAGAATCTCGTTCCGATATTGAAAGGGGTATACACATATGTATCTGGCTTCCGGTAGCGCCGGCGGTGGCGGCATGTCCATGCTGCTCATGTTCGGCCTCATGTTCGTCGTCTTCTACTTCCTTCTGATCCGTCCTCAGCAGAAGAAGCAAAAGCAGCGCAACGCCCTGCTCGGCTCGCTCAAGAAAGGCGACAAAATCGCCACCATCGGCGGCATGCACGGCACGATCGTGGAGCTGACGGACGACACGGTCGTTCTGCGGGTCAACGATACGACGCGAGTGACGTTCGAACGCAGCGCCATCGCATCCGTCCTGAACAGCGCTCCGGCTCCTGTCGAAGCCAAGACGGAAGAAAAGCTTGAAGTCAAAAGCGACAAAGTGGATCCTGAAGGCACGCTCTAAGCAGCAGCCCGACGCTCCAAAAAACCCTTCGGTTCTCCGAAGGGTTTTTTATGCGTTTCGATGCTTTTCCAGAGCCGCCTCGGCCAGCCGGCATACCCACTGCCGCAGCTCCGGCGGCTCGACCGCTTCGGCTTCGGGAGCCAGCGAGAGCACAACGCTGGCCGCATAGTCCAGCGTGTCGAAGCGGACATCGACGAGCTGCTGGCCTGGGCTTGAAGCGGTCTCCTCCATTTCGGCGGAAGACACCGCATGTTCAGAGGATCGGACGCCTGCAATCCGCGCATACCTCATTTTTTGCATCCTGGCGACAGCCTCCGGGGAAGCTTTCAAGGTGACAAGAACGGAAGGAAGCCCATCGAGGAAGCGGCTCACCGAAGTCCGCCACCATTCCGCCAGGCTGAATGCGGCAGGACGCACGAAAGCTGTTCCCGTCAAGCGGATTTCCGACAGCCTGGACGTCCGGAAGCTTTTCACGGCATCTCCCTCGGAGGCCGCCAGGTACCAAGCGTTCCCCTTCATGACCAGCCCGAGCGGCAGCAAGCAGCGCATGCGGCCGGCTTGGGCTCCGCTTCGCGGCTCGTACCAAGCCTCGACTTGCTGATCGGTCAAAACGGCTTCGAACAAGAGGGCGAGCTCCGGCTGCGGCTCCGGGAGCTCATGCCAGCCGTCCGCGTCGATATGAAGCTTGGCGGTCAGGCTCGCGGCGACGGCCGGCTTGTCCGGCATACCCGCTGCCCTCAGCTTGAGAAGCGCCGATTCGAGCGCATCCGCCAGACCGAGATCGCGGGCCGCCCGGCTGCCCGACGACAGGATGAGGGCTTTCCACTCTTCTCCGGTCATGCCGGTGGCATCCGTGCGGTACCCCTCCAGCAGCTTCCAGCCGCCGGCGCTTCCCCGTTCGGATACGACTGGAATTCCAGCCGAGCCCAAGGCGTCCATATCCCTTTGGATCGTTCTTTCGGACACCTCCAGCCTTCGGGCAAGCTCCCGCTGCGACAGCTTTCCTTCGGCTTGGAGCGTCAGCAGGATGGCAAGCAGCCGGTCTCCGCGCATGGAACAGGCCTCCTTCAATAAGGGTTCATCCTATAAGACAGAGGATGTCGTGTATGGTTGGATATGATTATACCTGAACCTAATGCCGCTGAGCGGTTCATATGGAAAAGGAGAGTGGATTCATGACGCCGAACAAGCCATTGAAGGACAAGATCGCCCTCGTAGCCGGAGGAACGAGAGGAGCCGGCCGCGGTATCGCGATGGCGCTCGGAGAAGCCGGAGCGACGGTATACGTGACGGGGCGGACGACGCGGATGTCCTCTTCCCCCATCGGCCGCAAGGAGACGATCGAGGAGACCGCTGAAAAGGTTGAAAGCCGCGGCGGCATCGGGATTGCCGTCCGAGTCGATCATTCGGTGCCGGAGGAAGTGGAGGCGCTGATGAAGCGCATTGAAATGGCCCATGGACGCCTGGATATCCTCGTGAACGATATTTGGGGAGGAGAAAGGCTGACTCATTGGGGCAAGCCTTTCTGGGCATCTCCGCTGAAGGATGGGCTGGCCATGCAGCTCGGAGTGCTCGACACCCATTACATTGCGGCGCATTTGGCGATGCCGCTGCTGATCCGCAGCACATCAGGCCTCATCGCGGAAATAACCGACGGCGTCGATTACAAGTATCGGGGCAATCTGCCCTATAGCTTGTCCAAGATCTGGGGCATCCACATGGCGGCAGGACTGGCGGAGGAGCTCAAGCCTTACGGCATAAGCGCCGTTTCGTTGACACCGGGTTTTTTGCGTTCGGAGGAGATGCTGGCCCATTTCGGCGTGACGGAAGCGAACTGGAGAGACGCCGGCGGGAAGGATCCGAATTTCCTTCAGTCGGAAACTCCGCTTTATGTAGGCAGGGCGCTGGCCTGCCTGGCGGCCGACCCCGAGAAGGGGAACCTGTCCGGAAGGCATCTGAGCTCATGGGAGCTGTCGGAACGATACGGATTTGCAGATGAGGACGGAGCGCGGCCTCATTGGGGGCGTCATGAGCAAAAGCTGCTGAATCAGCCGTAAAAGCACGAAAGGAGCCGCGAGGGCTCCTATTTGTGCTTGTTGAAAGCTGGATTCAACGCCGGAACGGGGTTCAGCGCGAAGGATGAATGGATGGAAGCGGTTTGGCCAGCGATTTCAAATCCGCCAGCTTATAGCCCATGTACACGGCGAAGGTTGCCAGGCAGAGGCCTCCGAGCATGTCGGTCAGCCAGTGGATGCCCATATAGAAGATGGTGAAAATAATGACAGCTGCCGTCACGCCGGTCAGCCAAGCCCAGCGCTTGATGCCGGAACGGGCTCCCAGCAAGGCAAGCGTCACGGAGATGGAAGTATGCAGGCTGGGGAAACAGTTGTCCAGGCCGGACAAGCCGCGGTATACCGTTTCGAAAGCGGGAAAAGCCTCCAGCATATAGAAATGGACGTTTGGATTGAAAGCCCAAACTTCCTTGACGGGCATGAACAGATAAAACGGAATCGCAATCAGGTAGTTGAGCATGATCGCGTAGCAGGTCGCGGAGAACTGCCGTCCGGTCTTGTCGCGGTACATATAGACGCCGAGCGAGGCGACGAGCAGCGACTGGAAGACGACAACGTAGAAAAAGGCCAGCACCGGCGTCAGCCATGCGGCATGGAACAGCTGCTGGAATCCTTCCACGAAGCCGCCTTCGAGCCGCTGGACAAATGGCGTGAAGTCGGTCTGATGCTTCATCTTGCTTTCGATGATCAGCTCGAGCTTGTTCATGAAGAGGATGGCGAGCAGCGAGCCGAACAGCAGCAAGTATCTGGGATTGACGGCGAGATTGCGGGCGAAGACGCCAGCGGCGCGCAGCGGATTGCGGCCGGTGCCGAAACTGATCAATACGGCGGATGTCAGCACCGTATACAGCGTGATTTGATTCATTGAAGTCAAGATTGCCACTATGGTTCCCCCTAAGCTTGCCCCTGATACACCGGAAGATGACGATTCCAGTTGGTTACCAGTTCGATTACCGAGAACAAGTATAGCATACCCGAGACAAGTTTACACAGGGGGTCATTTCCGCAAATTGACGCCGACCATGCCCCCGAATGCGCCGGCCAGAGCGACAATGAGGAAAAGGATGCCGGTTTTGGACGACATGCCTGCATCGGCTGCCAAAAAGCCGATCACGAGCACCAGAAGGCCGTAGACGAGGCCGAGCAGGCCGCCATGGTACCAGCCTTTGGCTCCGCTTCGCTTGCCGGACGTAAAGCCCCCGCATAAGGACGCGGTGCCGTGAATGCCAAGCGCCCAGGCGGGAAGCGAATCCTCGCTGAGATTTCCCGCGTAAAGCATGAGCGACAGAAGCAGGGCTCCAAGAGCGAGCCATAAGCCGGAGTAAGCCAGCCCTCCTAGCATGGGGGAGCCGAAACGCACTTTTTGCACATTTTTAATCGGGTTCATGCGGCAATCACCCTCCAGTGATGGTATGGTATTTAGTTCACCATATGGTCAAGCCGCCGGAATTAGTACAGCCCTGCAGCGGAGAGGACAAATCCTCGTTTCGCCTTTATTGCCAACATTTCATTGCGCCATGCTGTGCATGGCTGCGGACAGGGGGGGCGACAATACCATCTGACGCTTGATGATTGGGCCAAGGGGGGCGAAAGCATGGAATATGGGTCGCTGCTGCTGCGGACCGTCCTGATTTATTTTGTCGTGTTCCTGATCATGAGATTGATGGGAAAGCGGGAAATCGGCAAAATGAGCGTGTTCGACCTCGTCATTTCGTTCATGATCGCCGAAATCGCGGTTCTTGTCATCGAGGATACGAAACGGCCGGTTATCGAGGGCATCGTTCCGATGGCCGTGCTGATGATCATTCAGGTGCTGATCGCTTATATCGGCCTGAAAAACCGCAAGCTCCGGCTGCTGTTCGACGGCAAGCCGAGCGTCATCATCGCGGACGGCAAGCTCAACCAGAAGGAAATGAAGAAACAGCGCTACAACCTCGACGATCTTATGCTTCAGCTGAGGGAGAACCAGGTTGCGAGGGTGGCGGACGTGGAGTTCGCGATTCTCGAGACGAGCGGCAAGCTGTCCGTCATCCCGAAGGAAAGCCAGTCCCAGTCTTCCGGCCAAAGCCAGCAAGGCCAGCAAAGCCAACAGCAAGGCCAGCAAAGCCAACAGCAACAAAACCAACAACAAGGCCAACAACAGCAAAACCAACAAAGCGGACAGGCAAGCTCATCCGGCGGAGGGCAAAAAAAGCAAGACAAGCAAGACAAGCAAGACAAGCAAGACAAGCAAGACAAGCAAGACAAGCAAGACAAGCAAGACAAGCAAGGGAAGAGCAAGGAACAGCAGGATTCATCGTCAAGCGGAATTACGTTTCCTTCGGCTTATCGGTTCGAAACGCTGCCGGTTCCGCTCATCATGGATGGCAGAGTCATGGATCATAATCTGGAGAAGCTGGAGAAAAACCGTCTTTGGCTGAAGCAGCAGCTTCGCAAGAGAGGGCTTACGGAGTGGAATCAGGTGTTCTTCTGTACGATCGACCACAAAGGCGAGCTGTTCGTCGATGAGAACCGCAGAAAAAAATAAAAGCGGGCAGCTGCGATGCAGCTGCCTTTTCGCTTTGTCTCCCTTCTTGCGCCTTCAGCCGAACCAGCGCCCGATGCCCGGTATTCGGGACAAATCATGCCGATCGATAATTCCCATGGCTCCCATCAGGAATAGATAGACCGCCGCGCCGGCTGCGCACGAGGCGATCAAATTGAGCCATTCGGCGGGCAGCGGCCCTCTGCTCATCAGCCATCTGCAGGAGGCTCCCATGATGATCATGGCGCTTCCGACCTTGATGAAGTCGGGCAGCTTCATGCGGTATCCGGCGCAGCGCATGACGCTGATGCCGTGCAGGGCGGTGACGAGGATGATGTTGACGACGATCGCGATGACGGCGCCATAGATTCCGAGCTCGGGGCGCGACGCGAGCTCGACGATCAGATACAGCTTCACGCAGGCGCCGACGGTCGTATTGAACAGAGCGGTCCCGGGTTTGTCCAGCGCCTGCAGGGCTGCCTGAAGCGGCCCTTGCAAGTAGATGAAGATGCCGGCGGGGGCGAGCAGGGCAAGCAGCGGAGCGATCTCTCCGTGATTGTACATCAGCCGGCACAGCGGCTCCGCGAGCAGGCCCATGACGACGACAAAGGGAGCGCCGCTGACGAGAGCGAGGCGCAGGGACTGATGGAGGCGCTTGTGGATCGAGGCTATATCGCCTCTGGCCGCTGATGCCGACAGGGATGGAATCAGAGATACCGACAAGGAGTAGGTGAGCGCCGTCGGCAGCAGAAGCAGCGGAATGATCATCCCTTGCAGGGCGCCGTACTGCGCGGTGGCGGCACCGGTCGCGATTCCCGCGGCGGCGAGGCTGCGGGCGGTCAGGATCGATTCCAGCAGGTAGGACAGGGACCCGACCAGCCGGCTGCCGGTAACCGGGATGGAAAGGCGCAGCAGCCTTTTCAGCACGGGAATGCGGTCTTCGTGCTTGGCTTCTTGGGACAGGGGCGGAGCGCCGGCAGGCGGGGCGGGAACTGCCGCAGCGTTCTTCCCCTTGTCTTTGGCGGCATGCCAGAACAAGATCAGCAGGCCGGCGATCTCGCCGATAACGGTTCCCATCATCGCGCCTGCGGCTGCCCATTCCAGTCCATATGGGAGCAGAAGGAAAGCCAGCAGCAGCTGCCCGGCGATCCGCAGCACCGTCTCCACCACCTGGGACTGCGCGGTCGGGATCATGTTCTGCTTGCCTTGGAAATAACCTCTGTATACGGACGATACTCCGATGATGAGCAGCATCGGCGCCATCATGACGAATGGCCAGTACACGCGGCTGTCGGTCAGGACGCGGGTCGTGATCCATTCGGCGCCGGCCAGCATGAGAGCCGTCATCGCGAGAGCAAGGACGACCGTCAGCAGCATGGCGGTGCGGAAAATCTGCTTGACGCGGTGCCCCTCTCCTTTGGAATCGGCCTCCGCGATCCATTTCGCTACAGCCAGCGGGATGCCTCCCGTAATGAGAGTCAGCAGCACGCCCAGGAACGGGTAGCTGAGCTGGTAGATGCCGACCCCTTCGGCTCCGATGACGCGGGGAAGGGCGATGCGGGGGACGAAACCGAGAATCCGGTTGATGACGCCCGCCGCAAGCAGGATCATGGCTCCCTTGATAAAGGTTTGCTTGGTTTGTTTGTTCGGCTTCGTCATAGATTCCTTCCTCTTCCCTAACGGTGTTCATTGTGCCGGCCCGGCAGGGGCGGGCACGTCCGTACAGCATGTTTATGCGGCATCCGGCACCCGGCATGTCTATGTTTTTTTGGGGAGAAGCAGGTTCAAGGCAGGAAAGCGGGCCTTGGCGTCGAATGAAAACAGTTCGACGGCTTGAGGCGGATAGTCAACAGGGGAGGCGAGTGGCCGCATGACGGAAAAGGAAATGAGCGAGGAGATCTTCGCCCTGTGCGAGAGCAAGGCGGAGGAGTTCCGCTGGATCGGCTACGAGCAGGTGACGGGGGCCGATGTATGGGAATGCGTTCAAGCCCGGTACATCAAGTCGGGTGAGCCGCTGCTGCACAAGCTCGTGAATGACATCTTGTCCCTTAAGGCGACCCAGCTCATGAACCATCTGACGATGAGCGCGTGGAAAGAACCCTGATTTTGACAAGGGTTTCTTTTTTTTGACTCAAATTTCCCGCATCGTTATAATAGAAACGATTGTGAACTTAAGGAGGAACATCAGGAATTATGAAACGGATGCTAGCATTCCTGATCATTGTCGTCGTCAGTTTCGGCGTCATTGGTTGGACAAGCCCTTCCCTTTTGGATAAGACCCGGTTAGGTCTGGACCTCAAGGGCGGATTCGAAATCCTCTACCAGGCCAAGCCTTTGAACGAAGGCAGCAAAGTGACGCGCGAATCGTTGACGGAGACGGCAAAAAGCCTCGAGAAGCGCGTCAACAAAGACGGCGTGTCCGAGCCTGAAGTCACGACCGAAGGCACGGACCGCATCCGCATCCGCATCGCGGGCATGGACGAAGCCAAGGAAGCCAAGCTTCGCGAGGACCTCGTCAAGCCTGCGAACCTGACGTTCCGCAGCGCCATCGGCTGCGCCAAGGACGCCGGCTACTGCAAGGTCGAACTGACCGGCAGCGATTTCAAGGAAGGCGGAGCGTCGATCCAGCAAGGCGATTTCGGCCAATACAAGATCAACATCAAGCTCAAGGATGCCGCCCAGTTCGCCAAGGTGACGGCCGAAGTGGCCAAGCTGGCCGTGACCGGCAACAACCAGCTCGCCATCTATCTGGACGAGGAACAGCTGTCCGCTCCGAATGTGGCAAGGGAGATCAACAGCAGCGACGCCGAGATTTCCGGCAGCTACACTCGTGAAGAAGCGATGAACATCCGCGACACGATCAACCTCGGCGCCCTGCCGCTGAAGCTCGAAGTGAAATACACGCAATCCGTCGGCGCCTCGCTCGGCAAGCAGTCGCTCGACGACACGATTTTCGCCGGCCTGGTCGGCACCGTCTTCATCGTGCTCTTCATGCTCGTGTTCTACCGGGTGCCGGGCATCGCGGCCAGCGTATCCCTGATTATCTACACCTGGCTGCTGCTTGCGGCGCATATCGCTCTCAACGCGACGCTTACGCTTCCCGGCATCGCGGCCTTCATTCTCGGCATCGGCATCGCCGTCGACGCCAACATCCTGACGGCGGAGCGGATCAAGGAAGAGATGCGTTCCGGCAAGAGCCTGCTGAGCGCGTTCCGCGCCGGCTCCAAAACGTCCCTGCGCACGATCATCGACTCCCACGTCACGACGATCATCGCGGCCGGCGTGCTGTTCTTCATCGGTGTCGGATCCGTCAAAGGATTCGCCATCACGCTGCTTCTGAGCATCATCATCAGCCTGATCTCCAACGTAGTCGTTTCCCGCTACCTGCTCTGGCTGATGATCAAAAGCGGCAAATTCAACAAGCCGGGCTATTACGGCGTGAAGGAGAGTGAAATCCGTGCGCTCTAAGGAATCCCGGATCGATTTTGTCCATTACAGCAAGTATTTCTACATCTTCTCGATCGTCATCACGATCGCCGGCATCGTGGCGATCGCGGCTCTGGGACTCAACTACGGCGTCGATTTCAAGTCGGGCTCCAGCGTGGACGTCAAGTCGACCAAGGACTTGTCCGCCCAGCGCCAGGAGATCGAATCCTATCTCCAGGCCGGAGAATTCGGCAAGCACAACGCCCCGACCTTCGGCGACAACCGGATGACGATCCGTTTCGACGAAGTGCTCAGCCAGGACAAGGAAGAACAGCTCAAGACGGATCTCAAAGCGAAGTTCGATCCCGGCTCTTCGGTCGAGGTCAACACGGTCGATGTCGAGATCGCCCGCGAGCTTCAGTGGAACGCGCTCAAGGCGATGCTGCTGGCTTGCATCGGCATCATCATCTATATCGCCATCCGCTTTGAATGGCGCTTCGGCCTTGCGGCCGTCGTGGCTCTCGTCCACGATGCCTTCATTGTCATCAGCGTCTTCTCGATCTTCCGTCTGGAGGTCAACCTGCCGTTCATCGTCGCCATCCTGACGATCATCGGCTACTCCATCAACGATACGATCGTCATCTTCGACCGGATCCGCGAAAACCTGCGCTTCGCCAAGATCAAGACGTACAAGGATTATATCCGCGTCGTCAACGACAGCGTATGGCAGACGATGACGCGCTCGATCAACACGGCGCTTACGGTGCTGTTCGCAGCCGCGGCGCTGTTCATTTTCGGCAGCGAATCGATCCGCTTGTTCTCGCTGGCCATGCTGGTCGGCCTGTTCAGCGGAGCGTACTCCTCCATCTTCATCGCAAGCCCGCTGTGGCTGCTCATGAAGAAGAATTCCAAGTCGAAGCCGGCTTCTGCAGGCAATCCGGCAGCTTCATAACGGGAGGCTGAAGCCATGGCCGACAAGCAACCGCAATCCGGCCAAGCTGCGGCCGGCCGATGGAGGGAGACCGGGGTCCATATCGGGCTCGTCGTGATCAAGGGAACGGCCGGTACCCTCTTCGGCAGTTCCGTTCTGCTGTCGGATGCTTTCCGCTCCGCTTCGGACGCATGCTCCTCCTATGCGGCGCAGGTTTCCGGCAAGGAGAACAGCCGCCGCAGCGGGAACAACGTGCAGCATATGGGCAGAGAGTATACCTTCGCCTATGTGTTCTCCATTTTTCTCATCGTCATCGGCCTGCAGATGGCCGTGCTCGCTCTCAACCGCATGATGGAGCCGCTTGAAGGCTATCCGCAGCTTCCGGCTGCCTTTGTCATTCCGATCTGCCTTGCCCTGCGCCTGCTGTTCATGAGAGGTCCGATTCCCGGATGGGAATGGGCGGTCTCGCTGACGGCGGCCGCCGGAGCCGCAGGCGCCTGGGCCGGAGGCGAGGGCGGATTGACCTGGATGACGTATCTGGATCCTGCCGCATCGGTCCTCATCGGGGCTTTCATCGTCTACAAGGGCTATCTTCTTTTTCTCGGAACCGGCAAGAAGAAGGAGACCGCTCCCGCGGACCATTCCGGTCTGGCCGAGGACATGACGGAGATCATCCAAAGAGTCGACGGCGTCGTGACGGTGGAAGCGGTCCAGCCGCATATGAGCGGAGGCCGGATATCCGCCGAGATCGTCATCAGCGTCAATCCTCGGATATCCGTCCTCGAAGGGGCGGATATCGGGCGGAGGGTCAAGCAGCTCGTCCTCAAGCGGTTCATGCATATCCATGACGTCAAGATCTGCGTAGAGCCTTACAATCCGGGCTATCCGTACAAATCCAATCATGATCCCAATCAGGAGCATATGCCGACGCTGCTTCAGTAAGTGCCGGCTGCCCCGTCTTGGGCACAACGCTGCCGCCGCCTGCTGCGGGCTGATCCGGTCTTCCGGAACGGCCCGCAGCCGCAGAGGGCAGCGTTTCTCTGCTTGGATTTCGTTTGAGAACCAGCCGTGACGGCAAGCGGCAGACAGAAGCGCAAGCTCGACACCGAAAGGCAAGGATGGAGGCGGGTACAACGTGATCGGGTCCAAAACCCGCTGGAACATAAGAAAGCTGAATGAAGAGGAAAACCAGGCCGCGCTATCGATTCAGGCTGCTCTGGGCCTGAATCCGCTGGCGGCGAAACTGCTCGTCCAACGAGGGTGCATGACGCCGGAAACGGCCCATGACTTCATGGAGGCGGGAATCGAGTCGATGCATGATCCCTATCTGCTCAAGGGAATGGAGGAAGCGGCCGCCCGCATCCGGAAGGCCGCGGCAGACGGGGAGAAAGTGCTTGTATACGGGGATTACGACGCGGACGGAGTTTCCTCCACCGCCTTGATGATCCTTTTGCTGCGCGAGCTGGGCATTCGCCATGACTATTATATTCCGCATCGTACCCGGGAAGGATACGGCATGAACATCCCGGCCGTGGACAAGGCTGCGGAAGCAGGATTCACGCTCATCGTCACGGTCGACAACGGAATCAGCGCCGTCGAGCCGATCGCGCATGCCCGCAAGCTGGGCTTGTCGGTCGTCGTGACGGATCATCACGAGCCTCCCGAAGTTCTTCCCGATGCCGATGTCATCGTGAATCCCAAGCAGCCCGGATGCTCTTATCCGTTCAAGGGGCTGTGCGGCGCCGGAGTCGCTTTCAAGCTCGCCCAGTGCCTGCTTGGCCGCGTTCCCCTGGAATGGAGCGATATTGCCGCTCTGGGAACGATTGCGGACTTGATGCCGTTGGCCGACGAGAACCGCATCATCGTCCGTTCCGGCCTGAATGTCATCCGAACCTCGCCTCGCCCCGGATTCGCGGCTTTGGCCGAAGCGTGCGGCATCAGGACGGAGGCGGTCACGGCATCCGATATCGGCTTCCAGATGGGGCCGAGAGTCAACGCCGCGGGCCGGCTCGATCATGCGGCTCCGGCCGTTGTCCTTCTTGTCACCGATGACCGGGAGGAAGCCGAGGAGATCGCCTCGAGCCTGGACGAGCTCAACATCGAGCGCCGCGAGGTTGTCGCCGATATCGCTAAGGAAGCCGAAGCCATGTGGCAGGAACGCTGCCGCAGGGCCGACGAGCAAGGCGCTCCCCATCCGGGGGTGATCGTGCTCGCCGGTGCGGGCTGGAATCCCGGCGTTGTCGGCATCGTGGCTTCCAAGCTGCTGGAGAAGCATTATCGTCCGACCGTGCTGCTCGGCCTTGACGAGCAATCGGGAATGTGCAAAGGATCGGCAAGGTCGATTCCGGGTTATGACCTGTTCGAGGCTTTGAGCTCCTGCAAGGAGCTGATGGAGCATTACGGCGGCCATGCGGCCGCTGCGGGCATGACGCTTCACCGCGCCCGGCTGGACGAGCTGGAGGAAGCCCTGTGCGCGCAAGCGGAGCTTCAGCTGCGTCCGGAGGATTACATTCCGGTCTGCGACATCGACCTGGTCTGTCCCATCGAGGAGGCGTCGATCGAGACCGCCGGCGAGCTGGCGCTGCTTGAGCCTTACGGCAGCGGCAATCCGGTGCCGAAGCTGCTGATCAGCGTGGCGGGCATCGGCGATGTCCGCCTGCTCGGCAAGGAGAAGACGCATCTCAAGCTCGCTCTAAGCAGCGGCATCACCCCGGCGAAGCTGGATGCGATCGGATTCGGCATGGGAGAATTCGCCGATCCGCTGGCCGCTTCCTTGAGGGCGGACATCGTCGGGGAGCTGTCGGTGAACGAATGGAACGGGAAGCGCAAGCCGCAGCTGATGATCCGCGATCTGAGGGTCAGAGAGCCGAGGGTATACGACTTCAGAGGGACCAGGGATCCCGGCGGCCGGCTTGCTTCGATCATCGAGAGGCTCCGGCAGGAAAAGAGAACGGCCGTCATCGTGACGAGGGAAAGGCTGCACTCGGGAAGCGCTCGCGAGATCGCATCCGGGAGCGAAGGAAGCGGCAGCTCAGAGTGGACCCATTGCCTGCCCGAAGAGGTTCCGGCTGGAGGCTTCACCTGCCAGGAAGTCATCCTTTATGGAAGTCCGTCCTCCTGCACGAGGCTGGAGAACGCTCTTCGGCTCAGCAAGGGACTGGAGGCGCTGCATCTGCTCTATCCGGCTGATCCGAGAGGCTCCGCCGACTGGCTGGAGCGCGCGGGCATGGGCAGGCTGTACGCCTGGATCCGCAAGCTGTCACCGCTGCCTGCCGGGCAGGCGGGACGGAGGCTGGCCGAGGCTGCGGGCTGCCCGCCGGAGAGAGCCTCTCTGGCATTGGAAGTGTTTCATCAGCTGGGCTTCATCGAACGGCGCGACGAGGGCTGGACAGCCGCCGAGGCTCCGGCCCGCAGGGACCTCTCGGAATCCGCCCTTTACCTGGAGGCGCTGGAAGAAGAGAAGATCCTGTCCAAGCTCTACTCCGCAGCCGAAGACATCAAATCCTGGATAGCCGGCTTGCCGGCATCAAGCCATCATACCGAACTACCCGCATAGGGAATAAAAGGAGCTCGACTACCATGAACTTCAAAGAATATATCCGCGTTATCGAAGATTTTCCTCAGCCAGGCATCCGCTTCAAGGACATCACGACGCTGCTGAACAACGGCGAAGTCTACCGCGCGGCGATCGATGAGCTCAAAAAAGCGGCCCACGGCAAAGAGATCGACCTGATCGCCGGTCCGGAGGCGCGCGGCTTCGTCGTCGGAGCTCCGCTGGCGATCGCACTCGGAGTCGGTTTTGTGCCGATCCGCAAAAGCGGCAAGCTTCCGGGAGAGACCGTGGAGGCCGGTTATGACCTTGAATACGGCAAAGACACGCTCGCCGTCCACAAGGATGCCATCAAGCCGGGACAGCGCGTGCTCATCGCCGACGATCTGCTTGCTACCGGCGGCACGATCGCGACGACGATCAACCTGATCGAGCAGCTTGGCGGCGAGGTCGTAGGTGCTTCCTTCCTGATCGAGCTCGGCTATTTGGACGGACGCGCCAAGCTTGGCGCCCTGGACATCTTCTCTCTGATGAAATACTAATCGCTTCATTATTAATTATTTCTCAGGAAATAATGGCGGCCGTCAAACGGCCGTCTTTTTTTATCGGCATAGACACTATCCGACCTGATGAATAACAGAATAAGGAATATGAACCAATGTTTATGATGTCGTTCCGTGCCGCAGCCAGAGGGAGGGCCTTATCGCTTGAAGTTCAGTTGACGCCGCCCGTATTGTAGGGGCATAATAGGAGTTAAACTTATTTCATAGGTACTGGGACACGGTAGAAGTCGAACGATGACATTTGGATGGAAAGGGACGTTTCATGGGCATAGAGCAATTACTCGCTAAGGCGTCGACTTATATGAGGGACCAGGATCTCAACAGGATCCGGGAGGCCTATGAATTTGCCGACCAAGCCCATCACGGGCAGGTGCGCAAATCGGGTGAGCCCTATATTCTCCATCCGGTGGCCGTGGCGGAAATCCTGGTCAATATGGAGATGGACGTGACTTCCATCATAGCGGCGCTGCTGCATGACGTAGTGGAGGATACGACCGTCGAGGTGGAACAGGTCCGGGCGAGATTCGGAGATACCTGCGCCATGCTGGTCGACGGCCTCACCAAGCTGGAAAAGATCAAATTCCGGTCCAAGGAAGAACAGCAGAACGAGAACTACCGCAAGATGTTCGTGGCGATGGCACAGGACATCCGCGTCATTCTCATCAAGCTTGCGGACCGGCTTCATAATATGCGCACGCTGAAATTCCAATCGGAGGAAGCGCAGCGCCGCATCGCTTACGAGACGCTGGAGATTTTCTGTCCGATCGCCCACAGGCTCGGCATCTCCGCGATCAAGTGGGAGATGGAGGATATCGCCCTGCGCTATCTCAATCCGCAGCAGTATTACCGGATCGCCAATCTGATGAAGAAAAAGCGGGCGGAGCGGGAGCAGTATATCGCCGTCGTCATCGGCCGGATCACGGAAAAGCTGGAGGAAATGGGTATCGACGGCGATATTTCGGGGCGCCCCAAGCATATTTACAGCATTTACCGCAAGATGACGATGCGCAACAAGCAGTTCAACGAAATCTATGACCTGATGGCGATCCGCATCATCGTGGACAACATCAAGGACTGCTACGCGACGCTCGGCATCATCCACACGCTGTGGAAGCCGATGCCCGGACGTTTCAAGGACTATGTCGCGATGCCCAAGGCCAACATGTACCAGTCCTTGCATACGACCGTCGTGGGACCGAACGGCGAGCCGACCGAGGTCCAGATCCGCACCTGGGAGATGCACCGCACGAGCGAGTACGGCGTCGCGGCCCACTGGGCCTACAAGGAAGGCTCGGCGGGGCCGAGCGGCAATATCGAGGACAAGATGGGATGGTTCCGCGAAATTCTGGAGCTGCAGAACGAGGCCGAGGACGCCTCCGAGTTCATGGAGTCGCTCAAGATGGACTTCTTCTCGGATCTGGTGTTCGTGTTCACGCCAAAAGGCGAGGTGATCGAGCTGCCGGCCGGTTCCGTTCCGCTTGATTTCGCCTACCGGATCCATACGGAGGTCGGCAACCGGACGATCGGGGCCAAGGTGAACGGCCGGATCGTGCCGCTCGACCATAAGCTCAAGACCGGCGACATCGTGGAGATTCTGACCTCGAAGCATTCCTACGGCCCGAGCCAGGACTGGATCAAGATCACGAAGTCCTCGCATGCCCGGACGAAGATCAAGGCCTGGTTCAAAAAAGAGCGGCGCGAGGAGAACGTCATCAAAGGCCGCGATATGCTGGAGCGCGAGCTGAAGCGGCTCGGCCTCGAGCCGTCCGCCTGGATGGCCGAGGACAAGCTCATGGAGGCCGCGTCCAAGTTCAGCTTCCATGATGTCGAGGACATGATGTCCGCGATCGGGTTCGGCGGCATCACCGCCGCGCAGATCTGCACCAAGCTGACGGAGAAGATGCGGCGGGAAGCCGAAGCCGCGCAGCTGATCGAGCTTACGAACGAGCCGACCGAGGTGAAGTCTCCGGGAACCCGCAAGAAGGCGGCGACCGGCGGCGTGACCGTCAAAGGCATCGACAACCTGCTCGTACGCTTCGCCCGCTGCTGCAATCCGGTTCCCGGCGACGAAATCGTCGGTTACATCACGCGCGGACGCGGAGTGTCCGTTCACCGGCAGGATTGCCCGAATCTTCCTGTCGAAGGCCAGGAGGACGACGCGGAGCGCGTCATCGAGGTCGAATGGGAACAGTCGACGGAGTCGAACTACAGCGTCGACATCGAGATTACCGGCTACGACCATCGAGGCCTGCTCAACGAGGTGCTGCAGGCCGTCGCGGAGAGCAAGACGAACATATCCGCGGTCACGGGACGCACGGGCAAGAACAAGATGGTCATCATCCATATGACCATCCTGATCCGCAACATCGAGCATCTGCAGTCTGTCGTGGACAAGATCAAGCGCGTCAAGGACATCTACTCGGTGCAGCGCATCATGCAATAGGATAGAGGACGGTGGCTCATCGTGAAAGTCGTGGTTCAGCGCTGCTCCAGCGCATCGGTCTCCGTCGAGGGGGCGCCCGTCGGCAGCATCGGGCATGGGCTCATGCTGCTTGTCGGGATTACCCATGAGGACAGCGAGGCCGACATCTCCTGGATGGCCGACAAAATCGCGAACCTGCGCATTTTCGAGGACGGGGCCGGGAAGATGAACCTGAGCGTGCTCGACTCAGGCGGGGCCGTGCTGTCGGTGTCCCAGTTCACCCTGTACGGCGACTGCCGCAAGGGAAGGCGTCCCAACTTCATGTCCGCAGCCCGGCCGGAGCATGCGGAGCCTCTCTACGAAGCGTTCAACGGAGCGCTTCGAGCGCTCGGGCTCCAGGTCGAGACGGGCCGTTTCGGAGCTATGATGGATGTATCCCTCGTCAATGAAGGTCCGGTCACGCTCCTGGTGGACAGCCGGGAATAATCCCTGCTTCCGGACTAACGAAGCCGTTATGCGGCAACACTACTTACCGGACACCTCGACAGACGCTTCATAAGCGATTTGACGGCGAGAAAGGAAGTGGCCGCCATGCGGCAGGGACGCAAAATGCAGATGCTGAGCCGCGCTTCCAGCCGGATCCTGCAAGCGGACAGGCGGGAAGCGCTGCTGCTGGACGATCTGGAGGAAGACCTTGAGTTCGCGGAAGACTGGGCAGGGGGCGGAGCTGCGCCCAAAAAGGATGATCGGGAAGAAAAGTGACCCTTCATGCCGGCAGAAGCGATTTGTCATCCAATTGTAATCTGGGCAACATCATCGCTTAACACAGCCGGGCTATACTTGATCTCGACCCCCTTTTTAATATGGCAAGACTTCAGAGCCCGCTTGCCGGGCTCTTTTTTTTGTTCCCACGGGGAGAGCAAGCTTGACTTGATCCCTTTACAGCGGTAGAATGAATCTCAATTGAAACCAACCTTTGATGATGGGAAGAAGTACTCTGCGCGCACGTATCCAGAGAGGGACGCCGTTACGGCTGCAAGCGTCCTTATGGTGGCGGGAGGAATGACATCCCGGAGAACATCCGGCGAAGAAGGCTTTTGCGCGCATGACGGCGCAGCCTTTGCGTAGACGGCATGCGTGTGACGGGCGTTAACCGTTCTTTGAAGCGGATGGACCGGCCTCAGGCCCTACGTCCGGAATCAGGGTGGCACCACGGGAGATCGAGCTCTCGTCCCTGACGACCTTACGGGGTCGTCAGCGGACGAGGGCTTTTTTTGTCGATGAAGATAGGTTGGAATGCGATGATGCTGAGCCAAAGCAAGGAGGGGCGGTTATGGGATTTCAAAAAATGCCGGGCACGCAGGATCTGCTGCCCGGACAAGTCGAGAGATGGCAGTTCGTCGAAAGCAAGGCGAGGGAAATATGCCGCAGATTCAACTTCCGCGAAATCCGCACGCCGATGTTCGAGTCGACGGACTTGTTCCGGCGCGGCGTCGGGGAGACGACGGACATTGTCGAGAAGGAAATGTACACGTTCGAGGACCGCGGCGGGCGCAGCCTGACGCTGCGTCCCGAAGGAACCGCCGGCGTCGTGCGCGCCTATGTCGAGAACAAGCTCTATGGCGAGCCCGATCTGACGAAGCTGTACTATGTCGGACCGATGTTCCGCTATGAGCGCCAGCAGGCCGGACGCTACCGCCAGTTCCACCAGTTCGGCGTGGAAGCGCTCGGGTCGGTCGATCCGGCGCTCGATGCGGAGGTCATCGCGCTTGGATATACCTTCTATACGGAGGTCGGCCTGAGAGACGTGCGCGTGGAGATCAACTCCGTCGGGACGCCAGAGGTACGAGCCGCGTTCCGCGGCAAGCTGCTGGAGTTCCTGGAGCCCAAGCGCAGCATTCTGTGCAAGGACTGCCAGTCCCGCATGGACCGCAATCCGCTCAGGGTGCTGGACTGCAAGCATGACCAGCATCACTTCGAGGGCGCGCCGTCGATTCTCGACAGCCTCGACGAAGCCAGCAGCGCGCATTTCGAGAAGGTGAAGCAGCATTTGGGCGATATGGACATCCCGTACGACATCAACTCCCGGCTCGTCCGAGGACTTGATTATTACACGAATACCGCCTTCGAGTTCAAGGCGGAGGGAATCGGCGCCATCGACACGATCGGCGGAGGAGGCCGATACAACGGCCTCGTCGGCGAAATCGGCGGGCCGGACCAGCCCGGCGTCGGATTCGGCCTCGGCATCGAGCGCACCGTCATGATTCTGGAGCACCAGCAGGGCGGCGAGGCGGCCAAGCCGCGCATCGACGTGTATCTGGTCGCTCTAGGCGAAGCTGCGGAGCGCGAGACGGCCAAGCAGCTTCAGCTGCTCCGCCAAGCCGGCTTGTCCGCGGAGCGCGATTATCAGGGCCGCAAGATGAAGGCGCAGATGAAATCGGCCGACCGTTACGCCGCGCGTTATACGGCGATTCTAGGCGACGACGAGCTGGCCGCCGGCCAGATTTCCCTCAAGGAGATGGATACCGGCGAGCAGCGCATGGTTCCTCTCGCAAGCCTGGCCTCTGAGATCAAAGGCTGATTCCCATTCGGAATTCAAGCATGGACCGATCGAACGCATCCTGGAATGTTCGGCCTTAGCCGCGGAATCGGGAATATGAGCGATTTCAAGGCTCCTCAAATAGAGCATGGGAACCCGTGCCAACCATCCGAAGGAGTGACAGAAATGAGCGAACAAGCTTATCAATGCGGACGGCTGACCAAAGCCGACGTAGGCAAGACCGTGGAACTGAAAGGATGGGTGCAGCGCCGGCGCGACCTCGGCGGCGTGCTGTTCATCGACCTGCGCGACCGCACGGGCATCGTGCAGATCGTCTTCAATCCCGCTTATTCGGGCGACGCGCTCGGCATCGCCGACCGCGCGCGCAGCGAGTACGTGCTCGCTGTGAAGGGAACCGTCGTTGAACGCGACGCGGAGACTCGCAATCCGAATCTGGCCACCGGCGAGATCGAGGTCCGCATCACCGAGATCGAGATTCTCAACGCCGCCAAAACGCCGCCGTTTCCAATCGAGGACGGCATCGAGGTCGACGAGCCTCTCCGCCTGAAGTACCGCTACCTGGACCTGCGCCGTCCGGAGATGCAGCGAACGCTGCTCCTCCGCTCCAAAGCGTCCAAAATCTTCCGCGACTTCCTCGACGGAGAAGAATTCGTCGAAGTGGAAACGCCGATCCTCACCAAAAGCACGCCGGAGGGAGCGCGCGACTATCTCGTGCCGAGCCGCGTGCATCCGGAGGAGTTCTACGCGCTGCCGCAATCGCCGCAGCTCTTCAAGCAGCTGCTCATGGTGGGCGGCGTCGAGCGCTACTACCAGATCGCGCGCTGCTTCCGCGATGAGGATCTTCGCGCCGACCGCCAGCCGGAATTCACCCAGGTCGACATCGAGACTTCCTTCCTGACCCAGGACCAGCTGCTCGCGATGATGGAGAAGCTGGCTCAGCGCCTGTTCAAGGAAACGGTAGGCGCCGAAATCACAGCGCCGTTCCAGCGCATCACCTATGCGGATGCGATGGACAAATACGGCTCCGACAAGCCGGATCTGCGCTTCGGTCTGGAAATTGAAGATATTACGGACATCGTGAAGGACAGCGACGTGAAGGTATTCGCGAGCGTGGCCGCTTCCGGAGGCGTCGTGCGCGTGCTGAACGCCAAAGGCTGCGCAGGATGGAGCCGCAAGGAGCTGGACGACCTGCAGCCGTTCGCAGCCCGCTACGGCGGCAAGGGACTTGCCTGGATTACGGTGAAGGAAGGCGAATGGCGCGGTCCGATCGTGAAATTCCTCAAGCCGGAGGAAATCCAGGCTCTGACCGAGCGTCTGGGCGTTGAAGAAGGCGATCTGCTGATGTTCTCCGCCGACAAGAAGAAGGTCGCAGCCGACGTTCTGGGCAACCTGAGGCTGAAGGTCGGACGCCAGCTGAACCTGATCGACGACTCCGTCTTCAAATTCGCCTGGGTCGTGGACTTCCCGCTGCTCGGCTGGGATGAGGAAGCGAAGCGTTATGTCGCCGAGCATCATCCGTTCACCCGTCCGAAGGATGAGGATCTGCATCTGTTCGACAGCGATCCCGGAGCGATCCGCGCTCAAGCCTACGATCTGGTGCTCAACGGATACGAAGTCGGCGGGGGCTCGATGAGGATCTACAAGCGGGACATCCAGGAGAAGATGTTCACGGCTCTGGGCTTCAGCATGGAGGAAGCGCATGAGCAGTTCGGCTTCCTGCTCGACGCCTTCGAATACGGCACGCCTCCGCATGGCGGCATCGCTTTCGGCCTGGACCGCTTGATCATGCTGCTGGCCGGCCGCACCAACCTGCGCGAGACGATCGCCTTCCCGAAAACGGCGAGCGCGACCGACCTGCTGACGGCGGCTCCGTCTCCGGTGGATATCGCCCAGCTTCAGCAGCTGCATATCCGCACGGTTGCGAAAGCGGCCTCGAAGCCGGCTCCGGGAGCGGCGCCAGCCCCGGCCCCGGCCGTTCAATCGTAGTCGGGAGACCGCTGCAAATTACAGGCATGAAAGCAGGCCGCACCGGAACCGGTGCGGTTTTGCCCTGCCTGAAAGGGAAACGAAAAGGATAAAGGAGGAAATAGCCATGCTCAATCAATTTTCCCGAACCGAGCTTGCCTTCGGTCCTGAAGGCATCGAAGCGATGAAGCGTAGCACCGTCGCCGTGCTCGGCATCGGCGGCGTCGGCTCGATCGCGGCCGAAGCTCTGGCCCGCACCGGCGTCGGCCGAATCATCCTGATCGACAAGGATGTCGTGGACATCACCAATATCAACCGGCAGATCCATGCCTTGACGACGACGGTCGGCGAGCCGAAGGCGGATCTCATGCGGGACCGCATCAAGCTGATCAACCCCGAGTGCGACGTCATCAGCTTGAGGATGTTCTACACCGAGGAGACGTACGAGAAGCTGTTCGAATACCCGCTAGATTATGTGCTCGACGCATCCGACACGATCTCCTACAAGGTCCACCTCATCAAGCAGTGCCTGGAGCGGAACATTCCGATCATCTCCAGCATGGGGGCTGCGAACAAGGTCGATCCGACCAAGTTTCAGGTTACGGATATTTCCAAAACCCATACGGATCCCGTCGCGCGAGTCGTCCGCCAGAAGCTTCGCCGCGAAGGCGTGAAGAAAGGGGTCCAGGTCGTCTTCTCGTCGGAGGAGCCTAAAAAGCCGCGCGAGGACGTCACCCAGCGGATCGTGCCGGACAACGCTCCGGAAATCCGCAAAGCCCAGCAGCCGCCTGCCAGCAATGCGTTCGTGCCGCCGGTGGCGGGACTGATCATGGTCAGCGTCGCCGTTCGGGAGCTGCTCGCCAAATCCGGAATTTCTCTGTAAGCTTTCCTGTTCAATAGACAAAGGCGGACCTCGATTAGAGGCCGCCTTATTCTTATATCTATTCATAATATTACATATTAAGTTATGTATAGGGTAGATACACAATTGAAATGGCCTATTTTGCGTAATCTATATTGACATAAAGCTTCAAATTGGATACCATCATCTCTAATTAATCTACGGGATGGTGCATATCATGGTCACGATGAATCTGATGAGGCGTTTGCCGAAAATCGAATTGCACTGCCATCTCGACGGAAGCGTCAGGCCGGCGACAGCCGCGGAGATCGCCGATGAGGAAGGAATCGAGCTGAGCTGCCGCGATTTGCGGGATTTGACGGACCGCATGACCGCTCCCCCTTCCTGCAGCAGCCTGGTGGAATATTTGGAGCGGTTCGAGCTCCCGCTGCTGCTGATGCAGTCGGCGTCCTCGCTGTCGCGCATCGCGTTCGAGGCCGCCGAGGATGCGGCACTGGACAACGTCCGCTACCTGGAAGTGCGCTTCGCGCCGCATCTGCATACCCGGCGGGGGCTGACCGTCGAGGAGGTCATCGAGTCCGTCCGCTCCGGCCTTCGCGCCGCGGAGCAGAAATACGGCCACTGCGTGCGCATGATACTGATCTGCATGAGGCATCATGGCCAGATGGACAACGAAGAGATCGTGCGGGCAGCCGCGCGCTACCAAGGAGAGGGGGTCGTCGGGGTCGATTTGGCCGGCGACGAGGCCGGCTATCCGAACGAGCTGCATGCGGAAGTATTCGAGCTGGCCGACCGCCTCGGACTGCCGATCACGATCCATGCCGGCGAGGCTGCAGGGGCATGCAGCATCCGCTGCGCCGTCGAGAAGCTGCGGGCGCGCCGGATCGGACACGGGGTCAGGCTGCACGAGGATGCGGAGGTGACGGAGCTCATCCGCGTCAAGGGAATTCCCCTGGAGCTGTGCGTCATCAGCAATGTGCAGACGAAGGCGGTATCCTGCATGGAGGCGCATCCGATCCGCAGCTACCTGGACAGCGGCCTGCTGGTGACGGTCAATACGGACAACCCGACCGTGTCGGGCACGAACCTGACGCGGGAGTACGAGAATCTGACTCGCCGGTTCCGCTTCTCCGCCGGGGACATCCGCAAGGTCGCAGGCCATGCCATCAATGCGGCTTTCGTCGACGAGGACCGGAAGCGCCAGCTGCGGGAGCTGTTCGAGCGCGAATGGTCCGAGCTTGGGCTGGCGGCGGAAGCCTGAGCTTACCGGGCCGAGTCATCGATAACCGGAGGATTTCCAGTCGAAGGGCTTGATTGCATAAGAACTGCATGGATTGAAAATGCAGGCATGAAGGGAAGGCAATCCCAGATTGAAACGGGGACAGACTTCGTGTCTGTCCTTTTTCTCGCGCGTCGGAGGTTCAGCTGTCGGCCGCTCATTGGAATCCCTCCGTAAAGGCCCAGTAGCGGGACGGGCGGCGCCAGGTTCCCCTTCGGCTCAAACGCGAATGGATTCATAGCGAACGTTTGTGCCCTATCGGCAGCTGTGATACACTTTTTTACAGGAATCCGGCTGTCCGGGAACCGGTTGCGGCCTTTCCGGACATCCCTCAGCCCAGCATAGTACAGGGGATGTTGCGAGATGGACTTGTTTGATTATAAAGAAGAAAAGGAGCAGCCGCGGGCGCGGCTGCTTGCGGACCGCATGCGTCCGCGGACGCTGGACGAATATATCGGCCAGGAGGATGTCGTCGGCCCGGGAACGCTGCTGAGGCGCGCGATCGAAGGCGACCAGGTCAGCTCGCTGCTCCTGTTCGGCCCTCCGGGCAGCGGCAAAACGACGCTGGCGAACATCATCTCCAACCGTACCGAGGGGGAGTTCGTGAAGCTCAACGCCGTCGACGCGTCGGTCAAGGATGTGCGGGACGTCATCGAGCGGGCGAAGAGCGCCAAGTCTCTGTACGGGCGCAAGACGATCCTCTTTCTCGACGAGGTGCACCGCTTCAACTCTTCGCGCCAGGATGCACTGCTTCCGGCGGTCGAGCAGGGAATCATCATTTTCATCGGGGCTACGACCGAAAATCCGTTCCATTCCGTCAACGGCGCCCTGCTGTCCCGCTCGACGCTGTTCCGGCTCCACGCGCTGGAGAGCAGGCATGCGCTGGAGGCGATGTCCCGGGCGATCGCGGACAAGGAGCGCGGGCTCGGATTCATGAAGCTGGATGTGCGGCAGGAGGCTCTTCAGCATATCGCGGCCATGGCGGGAGGAGATATCCGCCGCGCGCTCAACGCGCTTGAGCTGGCGGCCGTGACGACTCCGTCGGAGCCGGACGGCACGGTCGTGGTCACGCTGGAGGTCGCTCAGGAATCGATCCGCAGCAGAGCCGTCCAAGCGGATGAATCGACCCAATACGACGTGCTGTCGGCCTTCCACAAAAGCATCCGGGGTTCGAGCGATGCGGCCTTGTTCTGGTTTCTGTACGCGGTGGAGAAGCTCGGGATGGACCCGATGGTGTTCATCCGCAGGCTGATCGTCGCCTGCAGCGAGGATATCGGGCTTGCGAATCCGCAGGCGATGGTGCAGGCGGTGACGAGCATGGACGCCTATCACAAGATCGGCTGGCCGGAAGCCAAGTACAATGTGGCGCAAGCGATTCTGTTTGCCGTAGAGAGCCCCAAGTCCAACGCGGCCGCCATGGCGATATCCAGAGCGGCGCAGAAGATCGAAGCGGTAGGGACGGCGGACGTGCCGATGCACCTGAGGGATACCCACTACAAGGGCGCCGAGAAGCTCGGCCACGAAGGGTACAAATACCCGCATGATTTCCCCGGCCACTACGTCGTGCAGCAGTATTACCCGGATCGGCTGGCCGGCTCGTCCGTGTATGAGGCGACCCGCCAGGGCATGGAGGACAAGATCCGCCAGAACCAGGACAGGCGTCCCAAATAAGAGGGGCGGAAAGGCCGGCAAGCGGAACGCTGTTGTCGGCCCGGCAAATTCAGCGCGGCTGGAACCAAAAGGAAAGATCGGATGGACCGGTCTTTTCTTTTTTTGTTCCCCGTGTTTCGAAACGAGAAAAAAGGGCTATTCAAATAAAAAGGTTAGTGCTAAGATTTAAGTATAGGAACATTTGCGGAGATGGGTTCATATACAAGTAAAACAGGATCAAGATCGAATGGCTCTTTTTTTTGCCCCAAAAGTTTCCCTAGGTCAACATATATGGATGGATACAAGTTTAGGAGGAGAGACATCATGAACGAGGAAAGCGCCCTGATCACTACCCGCGATAAAGGCTGGAACCGCGCATCCGGCAGGCCTTCGCTCGCCGAAGTGAACGGCTCCCTGAGCGTTCCGACGAAGGGCGGATGGTTCCGGAAGCTGCTCGCCTTTATGGGACCGGGCTATCTGGTTGCCGTCGGATACATGGATCCCGGCAACTGGGCGACGGATCTGGCCGGAGGCTCGCTGTTCGGCTACACGCTGCTGTCGGTCGTCCTGCTGTCCAATCTTATCGCGATCCTGCTGCAGGCGCTGGCCGGCAAGCTGGGCATCGTCACCGGCAGGGATTTGGCGCAGGCCTGCCGAGACCATTACAGCAAGCCTGTATCCATCGCGCTGTGGGTGCTGTGCGAGCTGGCGATCGCGGCTTGCGACCTGGCGGAGCTGATCGGCACCGCCATCGCCCTCAATCTTCTATTCGGCATGCCGCTCCTGTGGGGCGTCATCCTGACGGCATTCGACGTCATCATCGTCCTGATGCTGCAGAACAAAGGCTTCCGCTACATGGAGGCGCTCGTCATTACGCTGATCGGCACGATCGGCCTCTGCTTCCTGATCGAGCTGCTGTGGGCGCAGCCGGTCATGGCCGATGTCATGAAGGGCTTCATCCCCCGGGCCGAAATCGTCTCCAACCCGGCCATGCTCTACATCGCCATCGGCATCCTGGGAGCGACCGTCATGCCGCATAATCTGTATCTGCATTCCTCCATCGTCCAGACGAGGAAATTCGAGCAGACACCGCTCGGCAAGCGCGAAGCGATCCGCTTCGCTACGCTGGACTCGACGATCGCCCTCTTTCTGGCGCTGTTCATCAATGCGGCGATCCTGATCGTCGCCGGAGCGGTATTCCATACTTCCGGACATACCGACATCGCGGATATCGGCGATGCGTACCATCTGCTCACGCCTCTCATGGGCGGGGCGATCGCCAGCATCCTGTTCGGCGTCGCGCTGCTGGCGGCCGGGCAGAACTCGACCTTGACGGGAACGCTGGCCGGACAGATCGTCATGGAAGGCTTTCTGAACATCCGCATGAAGGCTTGGCTGCGGAGGCTGATCACCCGTCTGATCGCAGTCGTGCCGGCCGTCATCGTGACCGCCATGTACGGGGAGAAAGGGACGACCGACCTGCTCATTTTCAGCCAGGTGGTGCTCAGCTTCCAATTGAGCTTTGCCGTATTCCCGCTCGTTCTGTTCACGGGCGACCGCAAGAAAATGGGCGAGTTCGCCAACAAGCCGGCGACCAAAGCTCTGGCGTGGACTTGCGCCTGCCTGATCGCCGTGCTCAATCTGTATCTGCTCGGAGCTACGATCTACAGCTGGATTTGAACGAAGATTGCAGGATAGGCAGGACTCTTCGCCGGGCAACGGGGGAAGAGTCCTTTTTTTCTTCTCCTTGCTTGTCCTGACGGGCTTCAAGTGTCATATGGGGCTCCTGAGAGCCATAGTAATGGAAATAATCAGACAAATCGTCCTCATGCCGCCGATAACGGACTTATCGTGAGCCGCAGGCGGTTTGACCGGGAATGCCGTCATGGACTACAGTACTTCATAATAGATTTGATGCCGGGGAGGTGCGCCTGTCCTTGAGCTTGCCGAACATCGGCGCCGGGAGACAGGCAAATGAGTGAGCGACGACCCGTTACCGCTGAGTCTGAGCATTGTGCTGGTTCTTTTATTGGTTTTCCTGAACGGTTTTTTCGTGGCGGCCGAATTCGCCATGGTGAAAGTCCGCGGCAGCCGCATCGGCTCCCTCGTCTCGGAGGGCAACGGCAGAGCCCGCTTCGCGATGCGCTTGACGGACAATCTCGACGCTTTCCTCTCGGCATGCCAGCTCGGCATCACGCTTGCCTCCCTCGGTCTCGGGTGGGTAGGAGAGCCTGCCGTCGCCCGCCTGCTTGAGCCGCTTTTTTCCCGCTTCGGAATCGGCGGCCTCGCCTTGAACACCGTCTCCTTCATCATCGCCTTCACCTTGATCACGCTGCTGCATATCGTCCTCGGCGAGCTGGCTCCCAAGACGATCGCCATCCGCAAGGCGGAGCAGGTGACGCTCATGACGGCCGCTCCGCTCGTCCTGTTCCATCGGATCATGTATCCCTTTATCTGGGCGCTGAACGGTATGGCGAACCTGCTGCTGAAGTGGATCGGAATCGAGCCTGCTTCGGAGCATGAATCCGCCCACACGGAGGAAGAGATCCGCATCCTGATGAAGGAAAGCCACAAAAGCGGGCTGATCGACAACACGGAGCTGACTCTAGTCGACAACATCTTCGATTTTGCGGATACGCATGCCCATGAGATCATGATCCCCCGCACGGAGATGATCTGCCTCTCCATCCAGGCCCCCTTCGCCGAGAACAGGGACATCGCCCTGGAGCAGATGCATACCAGGTATCCCGTCTGCGACGGGGACAAGGACAACATCATCGGATTCGTCCATATCAAGGACCTGCTCAAGGCGGGTCCGGACCTCCGCGATCTGAGGCAGATCCTGCGGCCGATGACGACGGTTCCGGAATCGATGCAGATCAGCTCGCTGCTGAAGCTGATGCAGAAGCGCAGAACCCAGATCGCGATTCTGATCGACGAATACGGAGGCACATCCGGCCTTGTGACGCTGGAGGACATCATGGAGGAGATCGTCGGAGAGATCCAGGATGAATTCGACGAGGAGAGGCCCGATGTCGAGCAGACGGGGGAAGCCGCCTATTCGCTCAGCGGGCTCATGCAGCTCGGCGAGGTCGCCGGCCGCTTCGGGCTGGAGCTGGACTCGGAGGATTACGATACGCTCGGCGGCTGGCTCTATTCTCGGATCGAGATTCCGCCGACCCGGGGGCAGACCGTCGCCATGTCGGATGAGGCTGAATTCGTCATCGAGGAAACCGACCATCTGCGCATTTCCAGAGTGGCTCTTAGGCTGCTGAGGCCTGCGGGAGCGGAGGAGGAGACGGCTGCCGCCAAGCGCCAGACAGCGGCAGGCGCCGAGCCGGGCGCCGGATTGTCCTGGCCTTTGTAACGGAGATTTCAGGAATGCGAAAAAAGCCCCGCAGCGCCGGACAACCGGCGCTGCGGGGCTTTTTTTGGAGGCTGCGGATCAGCGGACGGCAAGGCCTTCCGGATAATCCGCCTCGCGGACGAGATGCACCTTGTCGATCGTTCCTCCGCCGAGGCAGGCGTCGCCGTCATAGAACACGACGGCTTGGCCTGGAGTGACCGCCTTCTGCGGCTGGTCGAAGACGACCTCCGCCGTTCCGTCGGCCGACAGCCTGAGCGTCACGCCTTGGTCGCTCTGGCGGTAGCGGAACTTGGCGGCGCAGCGGATCTCGCCGGCCGGCAGCTCGGGCGAGATCCAGTTGATGCCGCTCGCGGTAAGCGACGAGGAATAGAGGCGGGGATGCGACTCGCCCTGGACGACGTACAGGATATTGGATTCCAGATCCTTGTCGGCGACGAACCAAGGCTCTCCGTTGCCGGATCCGCCGATGCCGAGTCCTTGGCGCTGTCCCAGCGTGTAGTACATGAGCCCGTCGTGGCGTCCTTTGGTCTCGCCGCTGCGCAGGTCGACCATCGGTCCGGGCTGAGCGGGAAGATAGCCGCTCAAAAACTGCTTGAAGTTCCGTTCGCCGATGAAGCAGACGCCGGTGCTGTCCTTCTTGCGGGCGGTCGCCAGGCCGTGCTCCTCGGCGATGCGGCGGACCTCCGGCTTCGGCAGACCGCCGATCGGGAACATCGCCGATGCCAGCTGCTCCTGGCTGAGCTGATGCAGGAAGTAGGTCTGGTCCTTGTTGGAATCGACTCCCCGCAGCAGGCGGGTGACGCCGTTTCCATCGCGCTCGACGCGGGCGTAATGGCCCGTCGCGAGATAATCCGCACCGAGCGATTTGGCCTTGGCGAGGAATTCGCCGAACTTGATCTCGCGGTTGCACATCACATCCGGATTCGGCGTGCGGCCCCGGCGATACTCGTCCAGGAAATAGCTGAACACCTTGTCGAAATATTGGCGTTCAAAGTTCACCGTATAATAAGGGATTCCGATCTGCTCGCAGACCTTCCGCACGTCCTCGGCGTCCTCGTCCGCGCTGCAGACGCCGTTCTCGTCGGTCTCGTCCCAATTTTTCATGAAGATGCCGATGACGTCGTATCCCTGCTGCTTGAGCAGCAGAGCCGTAACCGAGGAGTCGACTCCTCCGGACATGCCGACGACGACGCGTGCTCCCGTTTGTGCTTCCATTTATCTCCACCACCTTGACAATCTTGCTCTTTCCCTGCTAATCTGACAACTTGTGTTCTATCCACTCAGGGCAAGGGGAGCGTAAAGCCCATTGTAGCATATTTCCTGCCCGCTTATCATGCATTCTGCGCGTATTTTAGCGGACGAATGGGGTGGAATATGTTAACATAGCAGTGAAATGGGAATACCTTGAATTAATCAACGCAGCCGTGAACCTGCAGAATAGAGATCAAGAGGCGGAGGCCGCGGACAAGGCTGTGCTTTCGAGCCCGTTTTCTGGAAAAACCGCCTTGGATGCCGGATCTACCGGGCTTAGACCGCGATTTCGGAACGGCCTTCCAGCCTCGAAGGTTAGTCTTCAACATCTGTCAATCAGGGAAAGAGGTGCAGCCTTGAAAATTTCAACCAAAGGCCGTTACGGCTTGACGATTATGATGGAGCTCGCCGCCAAATTCGGCGAAGGTCCGATTTCTTTGAAGAGCATCGCGGAGAAGAACTCCCTCTCCGAGCATTATCTGGAGCAGCTGATCGCGCCGCTGCGCAACGCCGGGCTGGTCAAGAGCATCCGCGGAGCCTACGGCGGCTACATTCTGTCCAAGGATCCCGAGACGATCACCGCAGGCGACGTCATCCGCATCCTGGAGGGCCCGATCTCGCCCGTCGACTTCACGGAGGAGGACGATCCGGCCAAGCGCAACCTGTGGCTGCGCATCCGCGACAGCATCGCGGAGGTGCTGGATTCCACGACGCTCAAGGATCTGATCCAGTATACGGAGAAGAGCGAGAACGACAGTTATATGTTCTATATCTGACCGGGAGAGAGGCAAATGGAACGCATCTATTACGACCATGCGGCGACGACCCCGCTGCATCCGCTTGCCGCTGAAGCGATGCTGGCCGTCATGCAGGGCCCGCCGGGCAATGCCTCCAGCATCCACAGCTTCGGCAGGGATGCGCGGCGCCTCGTCAACGAGTCCCGCGAAGCCATCGCGGCTACGCTGGGCTGCAAGCCGGCCGAGATCGTCTTCACCTCCGGCGGTACGGAAGCCGACAATATGGCTGTCCGCGGCGTCATGGAGGCCCAGGCCGCGGCAGGCAAGCGCCATCTGATCACAAGCCGGGTGGAGCATCACGCCGTGCTCAGGGAATGCGAGCGCCTGGAGCGGACAGGCATCGACGTGACGTACCTGCCCGTTGACGAATCCGGCCTGATATCCGCAGAGGACCTGAAGCAAGCGCTGCGCCCGGATACGGGACTCGTAAGCATCATCTATGCGAACAATGAGACGGGCACGGTGCAGCCGATCGCCGAGCTTGCCGGATTGGCCGGCGCGGCAGGCGTGCCTTTCCATACCGATGCGGTGCAAGCCTACGGCAAGCTGCCGATCGATCTGGCGGTCCTTCCCGTCCAGCTCCTCTCCGTCACGGCCCACAAGATCAACGGGCCGCATGGAACGGGCGCCTTGTTCGTCCGCCAAGGAACTTTCCTTCACCCGCTCCTCGTCGGGGGCTCCCAAGAGAAGAAGCGCCGCGGCGGCACGGAGAATCTGGCCGGCATCGCCGGATTTGCCGAAGCCGCCAAGCTGGCTGCGGCCAAGCTGGAGTCCGATGCGCTTCGCCTCGACGAGCTTCGCCGCGAATGGATCGCTCTCATGGACGAGGCTGCCGAAGGCGGCGTCGTCGTCAATGGACATGAAGGGAAGCGGGTGCCGGGAATCGTCAACCTGAGCTTTCCCGGATTGGACAACGAGGCTCTTCTCATGAACCTCGACCTGGCTGGAATCGCCGCTTCGGCGGGCTCCGCCTGCACGGCGGGAGCGCTGGAGCCTTCCCATGTGCTGCAGGCGATGGGGCTTCCGCAGGAGCGTCTGCAGACCGCGATTAGATTCAGCTTCGGATTGGGCAATACTAAGGAGGAAATGGCGCGGGCCGCACGAAAGGTTGAAACTTTTCTGCGCCGTAATCGTAATTCTTCTTAGGAGGCGGATGCCGCATGGCGACTCCGGCCGATCCCGTGATGAAGCTTCAGCATATCATCGGACTGCCTGTCCTGATCTCCCATACCGGCCGGATGGCCGGACGCATCAAGGATGCCTGGTTCGACGAGCACTGGAAGCTGAAGGGCTTCGTCCTGGACGGCTGGTGCTGGAAGCCGCGCACCGTCCGGACCGTTCTCTGGGACGAGGTGCTGACCTGCGGCGAAGACTGCGTCTTCATCCGGGGCAAGGAATCGGTCCGCACGTCGAGCGTGTCCATCGCGCAGCGTTCTTTCCTGAACGGATGCGTGCGGCTGAAGGATCTTCCGGTCGTCACGGCAGGCGGCAGCCAGCTCGGACGAGTGTCCGATGTTTATATCGACCCGTTCTTGGGTACACAGTTAGTAGGTTTTGAACTGACGGACGGTTTTGTCTCCGATCTCATGGATGGACGGAGATGGCTGAGAGCGCCCCGGGATTCCGACGTCTTCTTGCTTGGCGAAGATGCGATCATCGTCCCGACGATGGATGAGAGTTCCCTGGAGCGCGTCGCAGCTTCCGATCCGTACATGTAGGGAGAAATGACCAATGACAATGAAATGCCCCAACTGCAATTCCCGAGATATCGGCAAAATCGGCTCGCATCAGTTCTATTGCTGGAGCTGCTACATCGAGCTGACGGTGAACGGCGACAAGATGAGCGTCTACCAGGTTGAGGAAGACGGCACGCTGAGCTCGCTCGACGATCTGTTCTTCGAAGAGGATATCGCCTCATCGGAGCTTCACGCCAACTGACGGCTTGTCCAACCGGAATCCACGCCCCTGAGCGCATCGCGCTGCAGGGGCTTTTGCTTTTTTTGGCATCATCGGGAAAACAGCCCGGTCTGCAGCGGCATGCCTTCTGCCCGCAAAATGCCGGAGTGCCGTCCGGCGCGCGGCCATAGGCATGCGCGCATCCAGCCCCGGGCTGCGGAGCCGATCCCGCCGGCTTGCTTGGCTGGGCGGGGAAGGTATGGAAGGCGGCGGAAGGACATATACTGTAACGACCTGCCGGGGAAGACAGGCCCTTTAGGCATCGCTCCCGGCCCGAGCAAGGCGCCAGGGGAGGACGGCAACATGGACAAGCTGAGGCAGAACCGCGTCCTGATGACGCTCATATACATCATTCTGGGGCTGCTGGCCCTGTTTCTGCTGCTTCTCATCAAGCCGATGCTGATGGATGCGTACCGGTTCGTCCGCGCGGTGCTGACTCCTTTCCTCATCGCGATGGTCATCTCGTATGTGCTTCATCCCGTCGTCAGCCTGCTCAGCGTGAGGCGGGTGCCGCGCACGATCGCGGTCCTGCTCATCTACGCCGTATTCTGCACCGCTCTCGCCGTCATCCTGATGAATCTCATTCCGATGGTGGCCGGCCAGGTGCAGGAGCTCGGAGAGCATGCGCCTGAGCTTACGATGAGAGCCAAAGGCATGATGGAGGATTTCAACAACACCTCCTTCCTGCCGGACAGCCTGCGCAGCGGCATCGAGCGCGCGCTGGTCACGATGGAGAAGAAGCTGACGGAAACGACCGCCGACTTCCTGAACAACATCGGATCGATGCTGAATGTCGTTTTCCTGGCGTTCATCATTCCGTTTCTCGTTTTTTATATTCTGAAGGACTTCGACGTCATGGAGCGGACGGTCGTCACCTACATGCCGAAAGCCCACCGCAAGCATCTGGTCCGGATGTTCAAGGACATCGACGAGGCGCTTGGGAGCTACATCCGCGGGCAATTTCTCGTATGCGTCATCGTCGGGCTGCTGGCCTACGCCGGCTATCTGATCATCGGGATGCCCTATGCGCTGCTGCTGGCCTCGATTGTCGCCGTAACCAACATCATTCCGTATCTGGGCCCGTTCATCGGAGCGGCGCCCGCGCTGCTGATGGCATCCACGGTATCGGTCAAAATGATGCTGCTCGTCGTCGTCGTCAATACGCTGTGCCAGATTCTGGAGGGCAACGTCATCTCTCCCCAGGTCGTGGGCAGGACGCTTCATATGCACCCGCTGTCGATTATTTTCGCCCTGCTGGTCGGAGGAGAGCTTGCCGGCATCGTCGGCATGATTTTGGCCGTTCCCGTCTTCGCTGCGCTGAAGGTCATCCTGCAGCATTTGTTCGCTTATTACATCCGGCGGCGTACCGTCTGATACTAGGAGCGGGAATTTGACAAAAGGCTGTTTTTTTCTTATAATGCATGGCATATAGGTCTGTTTTCAGCTTCATAGTCACAGCGTTGATGAGACGACAAGTAAGCCGCAGCCCGGCATTCAGAGAGAGGATTCCTTCCGGCAGGCGCCGGTCGGCTGCAAGAATCCCCGTGCCGAAGAGCGTGCCGAAGCTGGTCTCGGAGCGTGGATGAACTCCACCGGCAGCGGCGCCGTTATCCTCCGCATTCAAGGAGATTGCCCCTTCGGAAGCCCTAGCGGCGGCTGGAGAGCGGCAGTAACCAGGGTGGTACCGCGATATGAATCGTCCCTGTCGGCTGACAGGGGCGTTTTTATGTTTTTCAAGGCTTATCCGCAAGCAAGACGAGTTGACCAAAATCCCGAGTGGAAGGCTGGAATTCCGATGAAAGCTGCAGAAATCCGTTCCAAATGGCTGAAATTCTTTGAAAGCAAAGGCCACAAAGTCGAGCCGAGCGCTTCGCTCGTGCCTCATAACGATCCTTCCCTGCTGTGGATCAACGCGGGCATCGCCCCGCTCAAGCCTTATCTTGACGGACGCCAGATTCCGGACAATCCGCGCATCACGAACGCGCAGAAATGCATCCGCACGAACGATATCGAAAATGTCGGCAAAACCCGCCGCCACCATACGTTCTTCGAGATGCTCGGCAACTTCTCGATCGGCGACTACTTCAAGGACGAAGTCATCGTCTGGGCGTGGGAATTCCTGACCTCCAAGGAATGGATCGGCTTCGATCCGGAGCGGCTGTCGGTGACGGTCCATCCGGAGGATGACGAAGCGTTCAAGCTCTGGAACGAGACGGTCGGACTGCCCGCCGAGCGCATCATCAAGCTGGAAGGAAACTTCTGGGAGATCGGCGAGGGGCCTTGCGGACCCTGCACGGAAATCTTCTACGACCGCGGCGAGAAGTACGGCAACGATCCATCCGATCCCGAGCTCTATCCCGGCGGCGAGAACGAGCGCTACCTGGAAGTATGGAACCTCGTGTTCACGCAGTACAACCTGAACAAGGACGGCAGCTACACGCCGCTGCCGAACAAGAACATCGATACCGGCGCCGGACTGGAGCGCTTCGCCTCCATCCTGCAGGATGTCGACTCCAACTTCGACACCGACCTGTTCGTGCCGATCATCGAGAAGGCCTGCTCCATCGCCGGCGTCAAATACAAGGAAAAAGAGGAGACGGACGTCGCGCTCAAGGTCATCGCCGACCATGTCCGCACCGTCGTCTTCGCAGCCGGTGACGGCGTGCTGCCGTCCAATGAAGGACGCGGCTACGTCATCCGCCGCCTGCTGCGCCGCGCCGTGCGCTACGGCAAATCGCTCGGCGTGGACCAGCCGTTCCTGTACCGCTTGACCGAGACGGTCGGCGACGTCATGGGCGTCTACTATCCGGAGATCGAGGCCAAGCGCGAATTCATCGAGAAGGTCATCCGCGGCGAGGAGGAGCAGTTCCACCGCACGCTCGACAGCGGTCTCGGCCTGCTCGCGCAGCTTGTGGAAGCGGCGAAGAAGGACGGACGCGCCGAAATCGGCGGCGAGGACGCTTTCAAGCTGTATGATACGTACGGCTTCCCGTTCGACCTTACGGAAGACTTCGCAGCCGAGAACGGCCTGTCGGTCGATCGCGGCGGCTTCGACCAGGCGATGGACGCCCAGCGCCAGCGCGCTCGCGCCGCACGCCACGAAACCGGCGGAATGAGCGTTCAGGGCGGCGCCCTGTCCGAGTTCACCGAGCCGAGCAGCTTCATCGGCTACGACAGCCTGTCCGCTGAAGCGGTCGTGACGGGCATCTTCGCGGACGGAGAGCTGGCGGACATCGCCGGCGAAGGAAGCCGGGTGCTGGTCGTTCTCGACCGCACGCCGTTCTATGCCGAAAGCGGCGGCCAGATCGGAGACAAGGGAACCATCAGCGCGCCGGGAATGAAGCTTGAGGTGGAGGATGTCACCAAAGCTCCCCACGGCCAATCGGTCCATCACGCCCTTGTCGTGGAGGGAACGCTCCATAAAGGCGCCAAGGTGCAGGCCGAAGTATCCGTAACGTCGCGCGGCGATACGGTGAAGAACCATACCGCGACCCATCTCCTGCACAAAGCGCTCAAGGACGTGCTCGGCGGCCATGTCAATCAAGCGGGCTCGCTGGTCGAGCCGGAGCGTCTGCGCTTCGACTTCTCGCATATCGGCGCCATTTCCGCCGAGGAGCTGGCCGATATCGAGCGCCGCGTCAACGAGCAGATCTGGAGGGGCACAGCCGTCGTCATCGAGAGCAAGCCGATCGCCGAAGCGAAGGCGATGGGAGCGATGGCTCTCTTCGGAGAGAAGTACGGAGACGTCGTGCGCGTCGTCCAGGTCGGCGACTACAGCCTCGAGCTGTGCGGCGGCTGCCATGTGGAGAACACGTCCCGGATCGGGCTGTTCAAAATCACCGGCGAGACGGGCATCGGATCCGGCGTGCGCCGGATCGAGGCGGTCACCGGGCGCTTCGCCTACGCGTATACGGAAGGCCGGCTCGAGCTGCTGGAGCAGGCGGCCGGGCTTGTGAAGGCGGGCGTATCCGAGCTGCCGCGGCGCATCGAGGCGCTGCTCGGCCAGGTCCGCGAGCTGCAGCGGGACAACGAGTCGCTGCAGAGCAAGCTCTCCCGCATCGAGGCGGGCTCGCTGGAGACCAAAGCCGTGTCGTTGGGCGGCGTGACCGTGCTGGCCGCTCAAGTCAGCGCTCCGTCCATGGATGCGCTGCGCGGCATTGCCGACGAGCTGAAGCTCAAGCTGCCGGAAGCGGTCATCGCGCTCGGCGCGGCTGCCGAAGGCAAGGTCAATCTGGTCGTATCCGTGTCTCAGGATCTCGTAAAAAAGGGCTTCCATGCGGGCAAGCTCATCAAGGAGGCAGCGGCTGTATGCGGCGGCGGAGGCGGCGGAAGGCCCGATATGGCTCAAGCCGGCGGCAAGGATCCTTCCAAGCTGGAGGAAGCGCTCAAACTTGTCGAAGAACTGGTTCTCGCGCAGTCAAGTGTGATATAGTAAGGATGTATCTCAAGCGGAGCCGGCTGTTCTGTCGAAGGACGGCCGGCGCTTGCGCAGGGAAGTAGAGAATTTCAATGAATTCGATACGACTCCGAAGAGCCTCCTGAGCGGGGGCCAGAGGAAAGCGAGGTGCTGGCGGTGAGCTCCATGGACAAGACAATGAAGTTTGACGTGGTTGCGGACGGTCCTGAGGCTTCCTCGAAGGATATCCTGCTGACGGTGTACGACGCGCTGGTGGACAAGGACTACAATCCGATCAACCAGATCGTCGGGTATCTCCTGTCCGGAGATCCCGCTTACATCCCGAGGCACAACAACGCAAGAAGCCTGATCCGCAAGAAGGAACGAGACGAGCTCATTGAGGAATTAGTGCGCTCCTATCTGGCCAATCACCGCTGATTGAACGGCAGGCTGGCGACTGGAGAGGGTAGCGGCAGATGAGATTGATGGGCTTGGATTACGGCGACCGCCGAATCGGCGTTGCCCTCAGCGACCCAATGGGCTGGACGGCCCAGGGGCTCGAAGTGGTGCAGCGCAGGGACGGCAGCGAGATGCAGCGTCTCGCCGCGCTTGCGGCTGAGCATGAAGTGGTTGGAATCGTTGTCGGGCTGCCCAAGAACATGAACGGCAGCATTGGTCCGCGTGGCGAAATTTGCATCGCATTTGCCGAGGAATTGGGGCAAGTACTGAACTTACCTGTACACCTATGGGACGAAAGACTTACGACGGTATCCGCAGAGCGGACGCTCATCGAGGCGGATGTCAGCCGCAAGAAACGAAAGCAGGTCGTGGATAAGATGGCGGCCGCGCTTATTTTGCAAAACTATCTCGACTCTAAGATGAAAAGGTGAGGGTAACGATGGCAAATGACGACATGCAGTACGAAGAGCCGGAAATCATCTATATTCCGGACGAAGACGGCAACGAAGAGGAATTCGAGGTAATCATGAAGTTCGAGGTTGACGGCTCGGACCAGAAATATATGATGGTCGTTCCCCTGAACTCCGAAGCCGGAGAAGAGGATGAAGAGGACGAGGTGTACGCCTTCCGTTACGAGGAGGATGGCGACGATCTCAAGCTGTACACGATCGAAGACGAAGAAGAGTGGAGCATGGTAGAGGAAACGTTCAATACCTTGCTCGGCGAACTGGAGGAAGAACAAGGTTAATGAGCATATCGCAGCCGGAGCGCATCACGCTCCTTAAAGAAACATTCGGCCGGGAAGTTCTGCTCGTCGACGACAGCGGACAGGAAATTCCTTATACGGTCCAAGCGGAATTCAGCCTCGGCGACCGCAGCTACGCCGCTCTCCAATCTCCTGCCCTGCGCAAGGAAGGCGAAGTGGAGATGTTCCTGATCGTGCTTGGCGTGGATGGAACTCCTGAGCTGGAGACGATCGAGGATGACGAAGAGTGGGAGCTTGCGGCCGAATCCTATGACGCCCTGCTTTTCGAAGGCTCAGACAACGAGGAATAGCAGTTGACGCAGGGGCGGCTGACACCGCCCCTTTTGGTTGTGTCATGAAAGCGCCGATGGAAGCGGAGGCCGGCGACACTTGCGAAGCGGGGGACAGGGATAGAGATGCGGAACGAAGAAATGAGCGGCATGCCGGGCGGGCAGCCGTCCGGGCCGGCGAGAAGCCGGATTACGCTTTGGGTAGTGCTGACGCTGCTAACCCTGCTGCTCGTGACGGCTGCAGGAATCGCAGGGTATATATGGAACGGACTGCGGCCTGCGGCCGCGGGCGAGATGAAGCAGGTGCAGATCGCCCGGGGCATGTCGCCGTTTCAGGTGGCCGACCTTCTGGAGCGGGAAGGCATTATTCGGAATGCCTTCATTTTCAAATATTACCTGAAATTCAAGGAACAGGGCGGGAGCTTCCAGGCCGGAACGTACGAGCTCGCGCCGGGCATGGAGCATGAATCGATCATCCAGAAGCTGAACAGCGGCTCGACGGTGAAGGAAGCGGTCATCCGGTTCACGATTCCGGAAGGATACACCCTGCTGCAGATCGCGGACAAGCTGTCGAAGGAAGGCATCATCGACAAGAACCGCTTCCTTGAGCTGGCCGATTCCAATAAAGCCTGGGGCGACGCCGAAGCGGTCAAGACGATTCCGGAGGATTCCCGGATCCGCCACCGTCTGGAAGGCTATTTGTTCCCGGACACCTACGAGCTCAAGAAGGGCAGCACCGAGGAGGATATCCTCACCCGCATGGTGGAGGAGACCGACCGCAAGCTTGCCGAGCTGCCCGACCTGGACGAGACGCTGCAGGAGCGGGGCATGTCGCTGCATGAGCTGCTTACCGTCGCCTCTCTGGTCGAGCGCGAGGTCGTCGTCGACGCGGAGCGGGCTGCCGTCGCCGGCGTCATCTACAACCGTCTGGCCAAGCCGATGCGCCTGCAGATCGACGCCACCGTGCAGTACTTGCTGGACAAGCCCAAGGAAAGGCTGTACGAGAAGGATCTCGAGGTCCAGAGCCCCTACAACACGTACCGCAGCGACGGCCTGCCGCCGGGACCGATCAGCAGCCCGAGCTTGAAGTCCATCGATGCCGCGCTGCATCCGGAGAAGAACGAATACTACTATTATGTGACGAAGAAGGACGGCAGCAGCCGTCACCTGTTCGCCGTCACCTACGAGCAGCATCTGAACAACATCAAGCAGAGCGGGAAGTAAAAGGCAAGGAGGAACGACGCAACTTGAATACCAAACCGGAACTATTGACAACAGCTGCTTCCTTGGGCGAGCTCCGCAAGCTCATGGAAGCCGGAGCGGATGCGTTCATCATCGGAGAATCCAAATACGGAGCGAGGCTGCCGGGCGAATTCGGACTCGGGGAGATGGCCGAGGCCGTCGAGGCGGCGCATGGCTTCGCCCGTCCCGTGCGGATTTACGCCGCCGTCAACAACTTGCTGGACAATGCGGCCGCAGACTCATTGCCCGAATATCTCGGCTCTCTGGCGCAAATCGGCGTGGATGCGATCGTCTTCGGCGATCCGTCCGTCCTGGTGACCGCGCGGGAGGCGGCGCCGGGCGTGGCGCTGCACTGGAACGCCGAGATGACCTCGACGAGCTACGCCCAGGCCGATTACTGGGGCCGCAGGGGAGCGTCGCGGATCGTGCTCGCGCGCGAGCTGAACATGGAGCAGATCATCGAGATCAAGCAGCGGACCAGCCTGGAGGTTCAGGTCCAGGTGCACGGAATGACGAACATCTACCATTCCAAGCGCTCTCTTGTCGACAGCTATATGGGCCATCTCGGCAAGGAAGCATCGGAGCTTGACAGCCGTCTCGGCCAAGGCCTCTATCTGATGGAGGAGGAGCGCAGGGACGAGCGCTATCCGATCTACCAGGATGCCCATGGGACTTATATGATGAGCTCCGATGACGTCTGCATGATCGAGAACCTGCATGAGCTGATGGAAGCGGGAATCGACAGCCTGCGGGTCGAGGGCTTGATGAAAACGGCGGCGTACAACGAGACCGTCATCCGCGCCTATCGCGCGGCAATCGACGCGTATGCCGCCGATCCGCAAAACTACGAGTTCAAGGAAGAATGGCTGGACGCCATCCGCGAGCTTCAGGACCCGAGCCGGGAGCTGAGCTACGGCTTCTTCTTCAAAGAGCAAGTCTATTGATCCCATGCAAGCAGGAGGTGAATACATCATGTCTATGACTACAAACAAACCCCTTCTCAAAGGAAAGCGCCATCGCCTGGACAAGCCGGAGCTGCTCGCTCCGGCCGGCAACCTGGAGAAGCTCAAGTTCGCGGTGCATTACGGCGCCGACGCCGTCTATATCGGCGGGCAGAAGTACGGGCTCCGCTCGGGTGCGGACAACTTCAGCTTCGAGGAAATGCGCGAAGGCGTCGAGTTCGCCGCCCGTTATGGCGCGAAGGTATTCGTCGCGACGAACATCTACGCCCACAACGAAGACATCGAAGGGCTTGAGGACTATCTGCGCGGCCTCGAAGAGGCCGGCATAGCCGCGATCATCGCGGCTGATCCCGCCATCGTAGAGACGGCCCAGCGGGTCGCTCCCGGCCTGGAGGTCCATCTCAGCACCCAGCAGTCGGTGCTCAACTGGCGCACGGTCAAGTTCTGGAAGGATGAAGGGCTGCCGCGCGTCGTGCTTGCGCGGGAGACGAGCCTGGAGGAAATCGCGGAGATGAAAGCCCATGTCGACATCGAGATCGAGGCGTTCATCCACGGCGCGATGTGCTCCTCGTTCTCCGGCCGCTGCGTGCTCTCCAACCACTTCACCGACCGGGATTCCAACCGCGGCGGCTGCTGCCAGTCCTGCCGCTGGAAGTACGATCTGTACGTGGACGGCGATTCCGTCAACAGCGAGCAGGACAGCCAGTTCACAATGGGCTCCAAGGACCTGTGCATGATCTCGCATCTGCCGGAGCTGATCGAGGTCGGCGTGGACAGCTTCAAGATCGAGGGCCGGATGAAAAGCCTTCATTACGTAGCTACCGTCGTCAACGCTTACCGCCAGGCCATCGATGCTTACTTCGCCGATCCCGACAGGTACGAGCTGAAGCCGGAATGGGTGGATGAGATCAACAAGTCCGCCAACCGGCCGCTCAATACGGGCTTCTTCTTCGATACGCCGGGCACGGAAGACCATATTTACGAGCCGGAGCAAAAAGCCGCTCCGTACGACTTCGCCGGCGTTGTCCTCTCCTACGACGAGGCGACAGGCGAAGCGGTCATCCAGCAGCGCAACCATTTCAAGCCCGGCACCGAGGTGGAGTTCTTCGGACCGGGAGGAACCTTCTTCAAACAGTCGGTGGAGGAGATCCGCGACTTGGAAGGACAGCTGCTCGATGCCGCGCGGCATCCGCTGCAGCATGTGCGGATCCGGACGGCTCAGCCTGTCCATCCGATGGATATGATGCGCAAGCGCATCCGCTAAAGCAATCGGCCCAAGCCTTCCATGCGCATTTGGCGCCTGCGGCTGCCAATCTTCGCAGCATGGATACGGTAAACTTAATCCCCCGCTGGCCTTGAGGCCGGCGGGGGATTTTTTCGATAGGCCCAATTCCAAATGATTCCGAATGCCGTAGAGCTCGACCGCGTTTCAATGCCTGAATCTCAGTAGCAGGGATTGGCCTGTCGCAGCCGCAGGTGTCCCCCGCATACCTGACGGTTGTTTTTTTTGACTCTGTGATGGTCCTTAGCATGGTGATAGTCTTATCGTACCTGCAGAGTCTCCTGGAGAGCTTTCTTCCCGGCTTTTCGAGGAGGCGGGAGGGTTTGCTCATGCGCAGAGGGTTGATATGAGAAATTCTTGCGGATGGCAACGAAATCGGCTCGAATCATGAGAGATTGCGCCATGAAAAGGATAAAAGATATGCTAAAGAAGACGAAAAAGGCAATTTCAGTTTCATATGGTTTATTTGACAAAACGTCATTCCTTTCCATTGCGATCCCACTATCTTCCATAAAGTACCTATGTTGATCTCGAATTTTGATTATTCAAGAGCTGTACCAACGGAACGGCTCTCAACATAGGCATTGTAAAGAAAATATTTATCTGACATGAGACTAAAGACCTGTGTCCAGCATTCCGATAAGAATAAGAAAGAGATTGCGACCACAGGATGGTGAACGGTGATGGGGAATCGTTTGGCAGAATGGATAGAAAAGCGGAAAAACAAGGACAACCTCAACAGCGGCGACAGAGCAGGCGGGCAGGCCGCAGCGAAGGCCGGCAGCGCCGGCAAGCTCTCCTTGAACATCGGACGATCGGTCGGACTGAAGCTCTTCCTTACTTTTTTTGCTGGCATTTTGGCATGCGTGCTGCTCATGGGATACTTCTCCTACCAAATTTCAAAGAGCGTCATCGAGACCAAGGTGTCGGAATCGTCGCAGGCGACGCTCAAGCAGATGTCGGACAAGCTTGATCTCGTATTCGACAAATTCAATGATTTCTCGCTGCAGTTCGTCGCGGATGTCACGCTGCAGAACATGATCGGCTCTACGATGTACGCCTCGGATGACAATGCCCGGACCAATGCGGAGCGCGAGCTCAACAACAAGCTCCAGAGCATGGTCCTCGGCACGTCGGGGGTGGAGAACCTCAATCTGATTCCGGTCAGCTCCAAGCTGAGCGAGCGGGTTCTTGGAACGGGCAAGCTGGAGCTGGAGAAGGTCCATCAGGCTTCCTGGTACCAGGAAGCGCTGAAAGACCTCAGTCAAGGCGTCTGGATCCCGACGCAGCCGGCAGGCTTCCAGGATGGGGGAAAACCGACGCTTGGATTGGCCCGTGCGCTTAGGGAGCCCGGCGGGACGGATCCGATCTATGTCGTGCTTGTCGAGATCCAGGACCGGGTCATCCAAGACCAGCTCCAGGGCGCCCAGCTTGGCGACGGCGGCACGGTCACGATTCTCGACCGCCAAGACGGAATTCTGCTGGATGCTTCCGGCAGGGACTTCATCGGAAAGAAATCCGCGGTAGCCTTCAGCGCTCAAGCCAAGGACGGCGATTCGGGAATGTTCGTCACAGACGAGAGCGGAACGAAGTCGCTTGCGATCTACAACCGATTCAACGCCAACCCCTGGATGGCAGCGGGAACGATACCGGTTGGCGAGCTGGTGAAGGACGCGCGGAAAATCTACATTTTGACGGTATATGTTTCCATCGGCGCGGTTCTCGTGGCCATTCTGCTCGGATTCGTCGTCATGAGGATGGTCGGAATACCGCTTCGCCGTCTCCGCAACCTGATGAACGAAGGGAAAAAAGGCAATCTGACGATCCGCTCGGGCCATCGCTCGCAGGACGAGATCGGACAGCTGTCGTCGAGCTTCAACGAGATGATGGAGCAGATCACAGGCCTCGTGCAGCAGGCGCGGGAAAGCGCGGAGCAGGTGCTGTCGACGGCCGGAGAGGTCGGGCAGTCGTCCCGCCGTACGGCCGGAGCGGCGCGGGAAATCGCGGCGGCGACGGAGGAGATCGCGGGCGGGGCGACCAGCCTGGCGATGGAAGCGGAGAAGGGCAGCGACCTGACGACCGGCATGGACGAGAGCATGCGCCGGGTGAAGCTGTCCAATGACAGCATGATCGCGGCGGCAGGCGAGGTCCAAGCGGCGGGTGCGCAGGGGACGGGCCATATGGCGGCGCTGATCGACCAGACCGGCCTGGCGGAGGGCATGGTGCGCGGAATGGCGGAGAAGGTCGACCGGCTGAAGGACAGCACGCGCTCAATCCGCAAAATTCTGGACGTGCTCGGAAGCGTGGCGAAGCAGACGAACATCCTGTCGCTGAACGCGTCGATCGAGGCGGCGCGGGCGGGAGCGGCAGGCAAGGGATTCATGGTCGTAGCCGGGGAAATCCGGCAGCTGGCCGAGCAGTCGCGGGAATCGATCAGCGTGGTGGAAGGCATCACCGATACGATCCAGCGCGAGATCGACGAGACGGTATCGGTGCTGTCGGAGGCGCAGCCGATCTTCCAGGGGCAGATCGGATCGGTGCGGGAAGCGAACGGAATCTTCCTGGACGTGCAGACGCGGATGGCGGATCTGGCGAGAAGCCTGGACGGCGTGACGGAGGCGATCCGGACGCTGGACGAGACGCAGGCGCAGCTGAGCGAGGCGATGGGCAGCGTAAGCGCCGTGGCGGAGCAGTCTTCGGCGACGTCGGAGGAAGTCGCGTCTTTGAGCAGCGAGCAGCTGGGCGTGAGCGAAGGGCTTGTCAACCTTTCCTCCGAGCTGGAGGAAGTGTCGCGCTCGCTGCAGAAGGCTTTGGAGCGGTTCCGGATCGAACAATCATAATCGGCATGAGGCGGGTTTCCAGCGGAAGCCCGTCTTTTGTTTACTTGAACGATGAAAAATAAGCTGTCAAGGTGCGCAGGACGCAGGTTTTTATTTTAAATGTAAACTTCTCAGCACCAGAATCCGATATTAAGGAAACAACCGCTAAGCTGGAGGATGGAAATTGCCATGAAGCTGAACCCGCTGCGTTATGTAAGCGCCAAGCTGTTTTTGATCGTTTTTGTCAGTATTCTCGTTTGCGTTCTGTCCGTAGGTCAAATCTCTTATGGCATTTCCAAGAATGTGATTGAAAAAAAGGTTAGCGCTTCCACGGAAGAGACGGTCAGTCAGATCGCCGGAAAGCTGGATCTGATCTTGGACAACTACCTCAATTACTCCGTCCAATTCCTTACGGACAAGGAAATCCAGTCCAATGTAGGGGAGTTCTTCAGTTCGACGGTCGATGAGTACGGAGTGTTCTCCGCGCAGCGCATCCTTACGGACAAGCTCTCGGGGATGGCCATGTCCAACAAGGGCGTGCTCAATGTCAACTTCGTCCCGATCGACCCCCATGCGAAGACACAGGTTCTGGGCACAGGCAATCTCAACTACGAGAAGGTCAAGGAATCGGCCTGGGTCAAAGCGGCGATCGAGCAGAACGGACTTCCGATCTGGATTCCGACGCAGCCGAAGGGATTCCAGGAGAACGGCGACAAGCCTTCCATCGGGCTCGCTCGCGTCATCAAATCGCCTTCGGGCACGAACGCTTTCGTCATGCTGATCGAGCTGCGGGAATCGCTGATCTCCGATCAGCTCAATGCGATCAATCTCGGCAGCGACAGCCGGGTAGCCCTGTTGGGAGCGGACAAGGCCGTGCTGTCGGATACGATGGCGGCTGAGGACGGCGCAGAAGGCGGCGAAGGCAAAACCTTCAACTTCAATGCGCCATCCGACGCAGATAGCGGAAGCTTCCGCGCGGACAGTCCGGCGGGCCAAGTGCTGACGATTTACAACAAGCTCGGGGTGAACGACTGGAAGGTCGTCGCGATGCTGCCTACCGCGGAGCTGGTGAAGGATGCCAACCAAATCTCGCGCATGACCTGGATCATCGCTGCAGCTGCGGCCGTTCTCGCCTTGCTTGTCGGGCTCTATGTCATCTACTCCGTCGGACGCCCGCTGCGGCTGATGCGCAACCTGATGAACGAAGGGAAGAAAGGCAATCTCGCGATCCGTTCCGGCCATCGATCCAAGGATGAGATCGGACAGCTGTCGTCGAGCTTCAACGAGATGATGGAGCAGATCACAGGCCTCGTGCAGCAGGCGCGGGAAAGCGCGGAGCAGGTGCTGTCGACGGCCGGAGAGGTCGGGCAGTCGTCCCGCCGTACGGCCGGAGCGGCGCGGGAAATCGCGGCGGCGACGGAGGAGATCGCAGGCGGGGCGACCAGCCTGGCGATGGAAGCGGAGAAGGGCAGCGACCTGACGAGCGGCATGGACGAGAGCATGCGCCGGGTGAAGCTGTCCAATGACGGCATGATCGCGGCGGCCGGCGAGATGGAAGCGGCCGGTGCGCAGGGGACCGGCCATATGGCGGCGCTGATCGACCAGACCGGCCTGGCGGAGGGCATGGTGCGCGGAATGGCGGAGAAGGTCGACCGGCTGAAGGACAGCACGCGCTCGATCCGCAAAATTCTGGACGTGCTCGGAAGCGTGGCGAAGCAGACGAACATCCTGTCGCTGAACGCGTCGATCGAGGCGGCGCGGGCGGGAGCGGCAGGCAAGGGATTCATGGTCGTAGCCGGGGAAATCCGGCAGCTGGCCGAGCAGTCGCGGGAATCGATCAGCGTGGTGGAAGGCATCACCGATACGATCCAGCGCGAGATCGACGAGACGGTATCGGTGCTGTCGGAGGCGCAGCCGATCTTCCAGGAGCAGATCGGATCGGTGCGGGAAGCGAACGGAATCTTCCTGGACGTGCAGACGCGGATGGCGGATCTGGCGAGAAGCCTGGACGGCGTGACGGAGGCGATCCGGACGCTGGACGAGACGCAGGCGCAGCTGAGCGAGGCGATGGGCAGCGTAAGCGCCGTGGCGGAGCAGTCTTCGGCGACGTCGGAGGAAGTCGCGTCTTTGAGCAGCGAGCAGCTCGGCGTGAGCGAAGGGCTTGTCAATCTATCCTCCGAGCTGGAGGAAGTGTCGCGCTCGCTGCAGAAATCTCTGGAGCGGTTCCGGACGGAATAGCGACAAGGGCAGCTTAAGAAGCAGCAAGAAACAGGAAGCAAGAGACAAGAAGCAGCAAGAAGCAGCAAGAAGCAGCAAGAAGCAGCAAGAAGCAGCAAGAAGCAGCAAGAAGCAGCAAGAAGCAGCAAGAAGCAGCAAGAAGCAGCAAGAAGCAGCAAGAAGCAGCAAGAAGCAGCAAGAAGCAGCAAGAAGCCCCTTTGCCGAGAGCAAAGGGGCTTCTTTGGCTTTGTTTCTTTTTTCCCGCTGTTAGCCGAACGGTGGATGGGGAATGCTGGAATATAGAATCAATCGATTGGATAATTCGGAGGCCATCCTATGTCCGTACGCCGCATGAGAACCGCTGCTTGCCTGATTACGATCGTCATGCTTGTCTGCATGGCACGCCTTGCCTGGATTGATCTCCTTCCTTCCCGGCACGCTTCCGGCAGTCCGGCTGGAGGGCAGCGCCGGCCTGCCGGCCCGCTGCAGCTGCACAGCCAAAGCCTTCAGCTTGATTCCGGGAGAGGAGACTTCCGCGACCGTTCGGGACTGCCGCTTACCGGCTTCTCCTATCGCTCGCTTGCGCTTTTCCCCTTGCCTTCTTCGGAGAGCAGGGGAACGGGAAGCGATCTCTCCGTCCTCGCGCGGATCATGGGCATCGGGAGGGTGGAGCTGACAGAGAAGCTGTCCGGCCTGAATTCGCCTGAATTCTGGCATGATCCCGGATCGGGAATTCCGCGCCGGCTGAGCGCTTCCCAGGAGCGGGAGCTGGCGGGCCTGCGGATCGAAGGGGTAGCGGTACTTCCGGTTCGGGCGCGTTATCTGGAAGGGGAAAGCGGAATCCAAGCAATCGGTTATGTCAGCGAGAACCCGGATCGGATTCGGGAATTGTACGCCAAGCAGCTGCGACAGGGCAAGGCGGCCCTTTCCGATCGAACGGGTGGAGCGGGTCTGGAGCTGTCGCTTGAAAAAGTGCTGCGGGGAACGGGCCCGTCCTACGCGCGATATTTCACGGACGGAGGAGGGGCTCCGCTCAAGGGGCTGGACATGACGCTCACGCGCCCGTCTACGCCTCTCTACCCGCTCCAAGCCGTCACGACCATCAGCCTTCCCTTGCAGCGGGAGCTGGAAAGGAAGGCGCGTCTGGAAGGGCTCGCCAAAGGGGCGGTCGTGGTGCTGGATGTCCGCAGCGCCGAGATCGTTGCGATGGTGTCGATGCCTTCCTTTGACCCGCTCAAGCTCGACGGCACTCTGTCCGGGACGGAAAATCATGCTGTCAAAGCGTTCACTCCCGGCTCGGTCTTCAAGTTGGTTACGGAAGCGGCGGCGCTGGAGGCAGGCGTGACGAGCGAGGGAGAGAAGTTTTTCTGTCCCGGCGAATACGGCCGTTACGGACTGTCCTGCTGGAAAGAGGGAGGCCATGGGCTCGTTACGCTGCGGCAAGGACTGGCGCAATCCTGCAATATCGTTTTTGCCGGGCTCGCCGAGCGGCTGACCCCCTCCCAGATCCAGATCACCGCAGACCGGCTCGGGCTCGGAAAGAGAGTAGGCTGGAGCCTGGAGGACGGAGAAGCCGCAGGGCCTCTCAAGGGGCCGCTGCGGCTTCTGTGGGAAGAGGAATCGGGCCAAGTGTTCTCCCGAAGGGGAGCGAATGGCAAACTGTCGGGAGGCGAGCTTGCCCGGACTGGAATCGGCCAGCAGGATGTGCTGGCGTCTCCGCTCCAGGCGGCCAATCTGATGGTCACCCTTCTGCATGGCGGGCAGGTCCTCGAGCCGAGGCTGCTCCGAGAAGTCCGATATGCCGACGGGCAGCTGCTTGCCCGGCTGCCGGCCCATGAGCTGGAGTCGCCGTACGGCCGCATCGCTCCGGCTACGGCGGCAGCTCTGCGCAAAGGCATGGAGGCGGTCGTAAGCGGCGGGACGGGGCGTTCCCTGCAGCGCATGTCTTGGCAGCTGGCGGGCAAATCCGGGACAGCGGAGACAGGACGGCCGGGACAGGGCAACCATCAATGGTTCGTCGGTTACGGCCCTGTCCGCAGCCCCCGTTATGCCGTAGCGGTGCTGGCCGAGAACAGGCCGGAGGGGAGCCCGAACCAGGCGGCGAAGCTGTTCGGCAGCGTCATGGATACGCTGGCTGCCTGGGAAGCCTCCGGCGCGGAGCGGCTCCCTTGACGAGAATCGCCTGAGATCGAGCCGAATTTCAATGGCCGAGCTGCGGCCAAGCTGAGGCCGAGCCAAGGCGAGTTAAAGTTGAGCCAAGGCCGAGCCAAGGCCAAGCTTCATTCCAGCGGATTGCCGAGCCCCCCCGATGGTCTCACGCCTCTGCTGGCGGATCGGACCTTCCATAGTCCGGCAGATCATATTCATCCTTGGGCGGAGTGATCCATCGGCTCAGATAGCCTTGGTCGTACAACGCTTTGACAAGGATGAGCAGCACGGGCGAGAGGATGACGCCGGCGACGCCGAACAGCGACAGGGAGATGACCATGAACGCCAGCATCGTGAAGGCGGAGACGCCGAGCGTATCCCCGGTAATGAGCGGCTCCAGAATCTGCCTGGCGAGCACGATGACGAGGAACAGGATGGTCAGCCAGATGGCCAGATTGAAGTCCCCGACAGCCAGCAGGTAGATGATCCAGGGGATGAATACCGTTCCAACCCCGAGGAGCGGCAGGATGTCGAACACAGCGGCCAGCACCGATATCGTCAGCGCGTTGTCGACCCCGAGCAGCAGGAGGGACACGAATACGACGAGGAAGGTGATGGAGATCAGCTTCATCTGGGCCTTCAAATAAGCGGTAATGCCTGAGAAGACGTTGAGGCGCAGAAATTCGAAGGCTTTCTTGAACGTCCGGGGCGTTTTGTCCCGGGCGATTTTTTTCCAGCCGCCGATTTCGATGCTGAGGAAATAAGCGAGTATGATTCCGACGATAAAGTTAAACATAAAGGCGGAGACCGAGGACAGGTATCCCGCTGCGCTGAAGAGGAAGCCTTTGGCCACTTTTTGTCCCCACAGGGTAAGGGAGTCGACGTATTCCTGCAGCTTGTCGACCGAGCCCGGAGGAAGGGCGCCTACCTGCTCCTTGAGCCAATCCGATCCGGCATTCACCTTGGTGACGAGCATGCTCTGGTACTCCGGAAGCTTGTCCGCAAGCGCGGTGGCTTCCTTGACGACGATATAGCCGGCTCCAAAAAACAGGCCGAGAACGAGCGCGGAGAAAACCAGGATGGAAACAGCCGAGGCGAGCGATTTCTTGATGCCGATCCGGTTCAAGGCTTTGGCCAAAGGCTCGATGATGACGAAGATGAGCAGCGAGAGGAAGATCGGGGCTGCGATGGAATACAAAAAGCTGAATAATAGCATGATCAGGTAAACCGTGAGGACGATCAGGCCGATGTCGAAAGCCGTCCTCCAGTACTTGCGGTAAAAGGTCAGCATGCTGTCGAGTTCTCCTTCTCCAGATAGCGGTGTACGAGCATATTTCTGTCTGTATTGTACTATAGTTTTAGAGATGATAGGCTTTTTTTGCCCGTGGACTATGGTACAATGGATGTTGACTTCAATGGACTTCCGGAAGGCTTGTGTCCGGAATCGACAGAATACAGAGAATATGGTGGGGAAAAGAACATGGAGAATTTGCTTGTCTGGGGATTCTACTTTTTGACGCTGTATGCTTTTCTCCCGGGGCTGGTCAGCCGCATGTTCGGATTCCGAGTGTTCAAAAAAGGCCTCACGGAACGAGAGATCGCCTTGACGTTCGATGACGGGCCCGATCCCGTTTATACGCCCAAGCTTCTCGATTTGCTCGCCAGGCACGGAGCCAAGGCGACTTTTTTTGTCGTCGGATCCCATGCGGAGAGGCATCCTGAGCTTCTTCAGCGCATGCGGGACGAAGGGCATACGATCGGAATCCATAACTACGTGCACAAGACCAACTGGCTGATGAGGCCTGCCACGGTGAGGAAGCAGATACAACGGACGGCGGAGATCATCGAAGCGGCAGCCGGGCTGAAGCCGGCCTACTACCGCCCGCCGTGGGGAATCGTGAACCTGTTCGATTTCTCCAAAAAAGGCCAGTACAAAATCGTGCTCTGGTCCGGCATCTTCGGAGACTGGAAAGCCCACGATAATGCCGATCGGCTTACGGAACGGCTGCTCAAGAAGCTGAGGCCGGGCGAGGTGGTGCTGCTGCACGACTGCGGACTCACTCTCGGCGCGGATGCGGAAGCACCGGCGCAAATGCTGGAGGCGCTGACCGTCTATCTGGAGGAAGGAAGCCGCCGAGGCTTCCGATTTGTCGGAATCGAGGAGATGATGGCGATCACGGACAAGGCCAAGGAAGCGAGGCCGGGCCTGCTCGGACGAGCGGCGGCATGGACATGGCTGCAGTACGAGAAGCTGTTCCACCTCGTATTCCGGCTGAAGGCCGTCCGGGGCTCGGGAGACAGGACGGTCTTTTACTACCGCAAGACGACGTACAACGGTCCCGAGGTGGAGCTGAAGGAAGGCGCGGTCATCCGCAAAGGCGACTCCGTCGCCGAGATCCATCTCGACAACGACATGCTGCGCAGGGTGTCGGGACGCTCGACCTCCCCCATGGCCGTCATCATCCACTTGATCCGGGAGATGGAGACGGCGCTTCCCGCCTTGTCGAGGCAGGTTCTGAACGATCCTGAAACGAGCTCCGTCAAGGCTATTTATGGAGTCACTATGATTCATAGGGGAACCGACAGGCTCGGGTTCCAGGTATTCGACCTTCCTGAGAATTTATTTGCCAAAGCATCCCGAATTTATCTTCGTATTCTGTTCCGGGTTCTCACGGCAAGGCCGAAGAAGAAAGCCGCCGGCCGCAAAGGCAAGGAAAGAGACAAAAAGCCGATGACTCCCCGCATGCTGCTGATGTCGCGCGAGGATATACTGCGGCATGCAGCCCGGACGCCGTCCGCTTCACGAGATGCGGACGGCCGGGAAGCGGCCAGGCAGCCGAAGGGCTCCGGAGCTGTTCCGGCTGCCGAGTCGGGAGCCTCGGTCGAACCGATCGCAAGCGGAAGCCCCAGCGCTTCCTGAAGCTCGGCGCATCAGATGAGGCAAGACTGCTTTTCGGAGCGCCGCTCTCCGTGAAGCAGTCTTTTTTGTGTCCGGAAATCCACTGGACTTTCGGGCGGGAAAGGCTATGATGGGAGAAGCGGGAAGGAGAGGAAACAATGAGCGAAACGGCTTGGGAGGAGCAGCTCCTCCAACGGATAGCGGCGAAGGACAGCGATGCTCTCGAGCAGCTGTATGATCGATATGAGCGGCCCGTCTACGCCTTTGTCTACCGCATCGTCGGAGACGTCATGGCGTCGGAGGAAATCGTGCAGGAGCTTTTTTTCAAAGTATGGAATCATGCCGAATCGTTTGACCTGAACCGGCGCACAGGCAAAGTGAGCACATGGATGTTCACGCTCGCGCGCAACCTCTCCATCGACTGGATCCGCAAGCGCGACCGCCGTCCGGCGGCTTCGGGATCCGAGGAGGACTGGCAGGGGGTCAAGGACCCGGAGACGACGGAGCAGGCTGCGATGGACAGGCTCATGGCGGAGCATGTGAAGGAAGCTCTGGCGGAGCTTAACGAGGAGCAGAAGCGGGTGCTGGAATGGGTTTATTACGGGGGATACACGCAGCAGGAAATATCCGAGCTGCATCATATTCCGCTGGGCACAGTCAAAAGCCGGGTCCGGCTGGCGCTCAGGCAGCTGCGCAAAAGTCTCGGGGAAGTCTGGAGAGAGGGGGTTCGATCATGACAAGCCAGCCCAATCAGCCGCATGGCAAAAACGCGGAATGCGACAATGTGGAGCTGTACGCCGCAGGAGCGCTTGACGCCGCTGAGCGCGCCGCATTCGAAGAGCATCTGGAGCAGTGCGCTGAATGCGGCGCGGAGCTGCAGGAGCTGCGGAAGCTGATGAATCTGCTGCCGCTGGCGGTCGATCCGGTCGATCCTCCCGAGGGAATGAAGAAACGAGTGCTGGGAGCGGTGCTCGGCCGGAGCGACGCTCAGGAGCCGGGCTTGAGAAGGGAAGCCGCTGCCGCTCGGGCGAAGGTGGATCTCCCCGAGGCAGCTGCTTCCGGGAGCCGGCGGACAGAAGCGGGTTCCGCGACCAAGCGAAGCGCGGACGCAGGATCGACAGCCTGGACTTCGAGCGACGGAAGCGGCAGAAGGACTGCTGCAGCCGGCGGACGCAGGCCTCGTCTGGTGGCGCTTCTGGCCGGAGCGGCAGCGGTCATGCTGCTTGTGTGCGGCACCCTCGCCCAGCGCATGGACAGCCTCGGCAAAAGGAATGAACTGCTCTCGGGCGAGCTCGAGGCGGCCAGGCAGAATCTGGTGCAGGCCCAGTCGGAGCTGCAGGAAGTGATGAAGCCGTCGGCCGACGCGGCCGTAAGCCAGATCATCTCGCTCAAGCCCGTCAAAAATATGGTCGCCAAAGGGCAGGCATATATCGTCGTGGATGCCAAGGGCACGCACTTGATCGTGCAGGCCAGCAAGCTTCCCGCGCTTAAGGACAGCCAGGCTTTCCAGGTATGGCTCATCAAGGGCGACAAGCCCGTGAATGCCGGCACGTTCAAGCCGGTGAACGGCTCCGGCGCCATTACGTTCACGTTCAAGCCGGATTCCTTCGATCAGGTGGCGATCACACTGGAGCCGGATGCGTTCGGCACCGCGCCGCGCGGAACGATGGTCATGGCCGGAGGCCTGAAGGCTTGATGTGAACCATGGAAGCCGAACGAAAAACAATCCCCCTGCGGCAAGCGCAGGGGGATTGTTCGGTTATGGCGTGAATCAGATTCTCATGACGCCGCCGGTGCTGGCGGAAGTGACGAGATGGGAGTAGCGGGCCAGGTAGCCGCGCTTGATCTTCGGCTCGAAGCCGGTCCATTCCGCACGCCGCTTGGCCATTTCCTCGTCGCTGATCTCCAGCTGGATCGTCCGGTTGTTCATGTCCAGCTCGATGATGTCGCCGTCGTTGACGAAGGCCAATGGGCCGCCGTCGGCTGCCTCAGGCGAGATATGGCCGATGCTGATGCCGCGCGATGCGCCGGAGAAGCGGCCGTCGGTGATCAGGCCGACCTTGGCACCGAGTCCCATGCCCACGATCTGGGAGGTGGGGGCGAGCATTTCCGGCATGCCGGGACCGCCCTTCGGTCCTTCGTAGCGGATGACGACGACATGGCCTTCCTTGACGAGACCCTTGCTGAGACCTTCCAGAACCGCGTCCTGGGAGTCGAAGCAGATGGCCGGTCCGCGGTGGTAGCCGCCGACGGATTTGTCTACGGCGCCGACCTTGATGATCGCGCCGTCCGGCGCCAGGTTGCCGAAGAGGACGGCCAGGCCGCCGCGCTCGGAATGCGGATCCTCGATAGGCCGGACGACGTCGCGGCGCTTCACTTCCGTATTCTCGACGTTCTCGCGGATCGTCTTGCCGGTGACGGTCATGCATTCCGTATGGAGCGCGCCTTCTTTCCTGAGCAGCTCGTTCAGAACGGCGCTTACGCCGCCGGCATCATGCACATCCTCCATGTGGAGGTCGGAGGCAGGGGCCAGCTTGGACAGATGCGGCACACGGTTGGCGACTTCGTTGATGCGGGCGATCGGGTAGTCGATGCCGGCTTCATGGGCGATGGCGAGCGTATGCAGAACGGTGTTCGTGGAGCCGCCCATGGCCATGTCCAGCGCGAAGGCGTTGTCGATGGCCTCGGCGGTCACGATATCGCGCGGACGCAGATCGAGCTCGATCAGCTTCATGAGCTGGCGGGCGGATTCGCGGACGAAATCCTTGCGCTCCGGCGAGACGGCTAGAATGGAGCCGTTGCCCGGAAGAGCGAGTCCGAGCGCCTCGGCGAGGCAGTTCATGGAGTTGGCCGTGAACATGCCGGAACAGGAGCCGCATGTCGGACAGCCGAACTGCTCCAGCTCGGTCAGGCCGACCTCGTCGATCTTGCCGGCCATGAACTGGCCGACGCCCTCGAATACGCTCGTCAGGGAGATCGCGCGTCCGTCGCTGGTGCGGCCGGCCTTCATCGGACCGCCGCTGACCATGATGGACGGGATGTTGACGCGCAGCATGCCCATCATCATGCCGGGGGTGATCTTGTCGCAGTTAGGGATGCATACCATGCCGTCGAACCAGTGCGCGTTGACGACCGTCTCGACGGAGTCGGCGATGATCTCGCGGCTGGCGAGCGAGTAGCGCATGCCGATGTGGCCCATCGCGATGCCGTCGTCGACGCCGATCGTGTTGAACTCGAACGGCACGCCGCCGGCTTCGCGGATCGCTTCCTTGACGACTTTGCCGAACTCCTGGAGATGCACGTGGCCCGGAATAATATCGATGTATGAATTGCAGACGGCGATGAACGGCTTGTCGAAATCTTCTTCCTTGACGCCGGCAGCGCGCAGCAGGCTGCGGTGCGGGGCGCGGTCGAAGCCCTTCTTGATCATATCGGAACGCATTTTCTTCGGTGCCATGTCTGTCCCTCCCAGGTATAACGTCATTCTATGATTCTACCATAGTGGGGAAGGCTTGACTACAGATTGCCGCATTGATGCTTCGCTTCGATGATGCGGTCGCAAAATGAAGACGTTTCGCCGTTTTTTCCGGCCGAAAGCGGTTTAATAACAATCAGAGCCGTTCATTCCGTCCATTGCCAAAGGAGGCAAACCCATCCATGAGTCCCATTCACCGTTTCTTCGCCCGTCCTGCATCCCCAGGATTCCGCAAGCTGAAGCCAGCCGCCGCAGTCGCAGCGGCCGCGCTTATTGCCGGAGCGGGACTGCTGGCTCCCGTTCAAGCCGATGCCGCCAAGGAGCTTCCGCGGATCATCATCAACGGAACGTCGTACGACATGAACCATGATCCGGTCATCGAGAAAGGCAGAACCCTCGTCCCGCTCCGCGGCGTGTTCGAAGCGATGGGAGCCCAGGTGGACTGGAACCAGTTCGACCAGAGCATCAAGGCGACGAAAGGGACGACCACAATCGAGCTGACCGTCAACAAGACGGCGGCCTCCATCAATGGCAACAAGGTCGAGCTGGACGTGCCGGCGCGCAACCTGAGCGGCGCGACGATGGTGCCGCTGCGATTTGTATCGGAGTCGCTCGGAGCCTATTGCTGGTACAACCCGGATCAGAATCTGATCAACATTACGGACAAGGCTGCCAGCGACAAGAGCTGATCGCCTTCCGCCTATCCGCGGCCGTATGGAGAACCCCGTCCCTGCATGGCGCAGGAGCGGGGTCTTTCTGCTGCATGTTAAAGGAAACCTAAAGGAAAGCTTAAACCTGTCTGACGATTGGCCGCCATGCCTTTCAAGCCGCCCGGCTCTGCGGTATAGTGGCTGTAAGGGGTGGTATCGGTTGTGAAAAAGCTGCTGATCGTCGACGACGACCGCGAGATTGCGGAATTGATCCAAATTTATCTATCCAATGAAGGCTACCAGACGGCGACCGCCCATGACGGCGAGGAAGCGCTCGCGCTGCTTGCGGACGGGTCCTACCATCTGGTCGTTCTCGATATCATGATGCCGAAGCTGAGCGGCCTCGAGGTGTGCCGCAGAATCCGCAAGGACCACGAGGTTCCCGTTCCGATCCTCATGCTGAGCGCCAAGGCCGAGGACATGGACAAGATCATGGGACTCATGACGGGAGCGGACGACTACATGGTCAAGCCGTTCAACCCGCTGGAGCTGGTCGCAAGGGTGAAATCCCTGCTTAGGCGGGCCTATCAATATCCCAAGTCCTCGCAGGCCGGAGGCGCGGATGCGGAGGAGGCGGTCGATCTCGGGCCGCTGCGCATCGACAAGAGCACCCATGCCGTCGTCCTGCGCGCGGACGGCAGGCAGATGCATCTGACGAGCACAGAGTTCGCCATTCTTCATCTGCTCGCCTCGCATCCGGGGCGGGTATTCAGCGCGGAGGACATCTTCCAGCAAGTATGGAAAGAGAAGTTCTACGAGTCCAACAATACGGTGATGGTCCATATCAGCAAGCTGAGGGACAAGCTCGAGCAGGAAACCGGAGACAAGTTCATCGTGACCGTATGGGGGGTAGGCTACAAAATTGAAGGATGACACTATCGTCAAGGACATGACGGTCCGCCTGCTCGTTCATCTGGCGGCGAGCGCGGCGCTGGCGGTCATCACCTCCGCGCTCATGGTCATCGCCGCCGAGAGGCTGGCGGTGACGTTCCCGTCGCTGCGCTCCTTCGCCCATCTGATGATCGACCAGCTGGGGGATTTCACGCTCGTCATTCTGGCCCTGATCCTGTTCCTCGTTTATTTGCTGCTGCTGCAGCAGAGGCAGTTCCGGTATTTCCGCGACGTCAGCCGCAGCGTCCGCTATATCGCCGACGGGCATTTCGGCTACAAGGTTCCCGTCCGGCAGAAGAACGAGCTGGGAGATCTCGCTTCCTACATCAACTATCTCGTCCACAAGCTGCAGTTGTCGCTGGACGAGGAGCGCAGGGCGGAGCAGACCAAGAGCGAGCTCATCACGAATGTCTCCCATGACCTGCGCACGCCGCTGACCTCCATCATCGGGTACCTCGGGCTGATCCAGCAGGACCGGTGCAGGGATGAAGTCGAGCTGCGCCATTATGTCAGCATCGCTTACGAGAAGTCCAAGCGGCTCCACGTGCTGATCAACGATCTGTTCGACTACACCAAGATGAGGTATGAGACCGCGCCGCAGCGCAAGCTGACCTTCAATCTGACGGAGCTGCTCCGTCAGCTGCTGCTGCAGTACCGGGTGCCGCTGGAGGAGGCGGGCCTGGACACGGAGCTGAGGGCGCCGGCCGACAAGCTGATGGTGACGGGAGATTCCGACAAAATGGTGCGCGTATTCGAGAATCTGCTCGCCAACGCGATCCGCTACGGCAAGGATGGAGGCAGAGTCGATCTGATCGCTTCGGGGTCCGGAGGCGAAGCCGTAGTCGAAGTGGTCAATTACGGAGAAATGATTCCGTCCATCGATCTGCCCCATCTGTTCGACCGGTTCTACCGGGTCGACAAGGCGAGAGGCGACGGCAGCGGCGGCACCGGACTCGGTCTGGCGATCGCCAAAGGCATTGTGGAGCAGCATGGAGGAACCCTATCCGCGGCGAGCGATCCCTTCATGACGAGCTTCCAGGTCAGGCTCCCGCTGGCCGGAGCCGCTGTCCCGCAGGCGGAAAAGGGACGCGAAGCGACAGCATTAGACGCTCTTTAGGATTTCTTAAGAAATTTTTAGGATTACGTTACGGTATGCCTCTCCCGGCTCGGCTACAATAGGAGCAGACAATGACGCTGAGGAGGGGACGTCCTTGAGGCATCTGTGGATGATGGTCATGGCATGCGCGGTTATCTTGATGGCCGTTCTGCTGGTAGGCGGAGACGGCGGCAAAAACGTGGGATTAGTCGATATTCTGCTGCGGATCTGGTAGCAGAGCAGCCGCTGGAGAGCGGCGATGTGATCGAAGGAACAGCATAGCGGCATGGAATCAGGAAGCTTCGCCCAAGGCGGAAGCTTCTTTTTTTGCATGCAGCGAAGGCTTGTTGATGTTAGATTTACTAACATAACATGTTTACTTCCGCCGCCGGCGTGACTATAATGGAACTAATTCTGGCATAAGGGGTGAAAGGGATGCAGTTGAATGAGCGGGAAAAAGAGAAGCTGCTCATCACAATGGCCGCCGACGTGGCTCGCAGGCGGCTTGACCGGGGAGTCAAGCTCAATTATCCCGAGAGCATCGCGCTCATTACTTCCGAGATCATGGAGGGCGCCCGAGACGGCCTTACGGTCGCGCGCCTGATGGAATACGGCACGCGGATCCTGCGCCGGGACCAGGTGATGGCGGGCATACCGGAGATGATCCATGAGGTTCAGGTCGAGGCGACATTCCCTGACGGGACGAAGCTCGTGACCGTGCACCAGCCCATATCGGGCTGATCGTTCGGCAGCAGCCGGAGGCCGGTCGAGACGGCTTCGGGAGCTGCGGGCGCCATGCTTTTGAGGGAAAGGGGAATGCCCGTGATACCAGGGGAATACCGGATATTGCCGGGAGAGATCAAGCTCAACGAAGGCCGGCGGACCGCGGAGCTGTTTGTCGTCAACCAAGGAGACCGGCCGGTCCAGGTCGGCTCGCATTACCATTTCTTCGAAGTGAATCGCGGGCTGAGCTTCGACCGCGAGCAGGCTTTCGGCATGAGGCTCAACATACCTGCCGGCACGGCCGTGCGGTTCGAGCCGGGCGAGGAGAAGCCGGTCGAGCTTGTCGAGCTCGGCGGAAGCCGCCTTGGCTTCGGGCTGAGCGGCATGACGAGAGGACCGGCGGCTGCCGGCGCGATGCCGGATGAGGTGAGAGCCCGCCTGAAGGCTTGGGAGGGGGAGCAGGCATGAGATACATGGACCGCAGAAGCTACGCGGACATGTTCGGCCCTACCGCCGGGGACGCCGTAAGGCTGGCCGATACGGAGCTGTGGGCGGTCATCGAGAAGGATTACACCGTCTACGGCGACGAATGCAAGTTCGGCGGCGGCAAGGTCATCCGCGACGGCATGGGCCAGTCGAGCCGGGCGCTCCGCAGCGACGGAGTGCTGGACACGCTGATCACGAATGCCGTCATCATCGACCACTGGGGCATCGTCAAGGCCGACATCGGCATCCGGGACGGACATATCGTGGCGATCGGCAAGGCCGGCAATCCGGACATCATGGACGGCGTCACGCCCGGCATGACCGTCGGAGCGGGCACGGAGGTCATAGCCGCCGAAGGCAAGATCGTCACGGCGGGAGGCATCGACGCCCATATCCATTACATTTGTCCCCAGCAGATCGAGACGGCGCTCTCCTCCGGCGTCACGACGATGATCGGCGGCGGCACGGGTCCGGCAACGGGCACCAACGCCACGACCTGCACTCCCGGTGCCTGGCATATGCAGCGCATGCTGGAGGCCGCCGAAGCTTTCCCGATGAATCTCGGCTTCACCGGCAAGGGCAACGCCAGCTTCACGGAGCCGCTGATCGAGCAGATCGAGGCGGGAGCGATCGGCCTCAAGCTGCATGAAGACTGGGGAACCACTCCCGCCGCGATCGACGCCTGCCTGAAGGCGGCGGACCGATACGACGTGCAGGTTGCGATCCATACCGATACGCTCAACGAATCCGGCTTCCTGGAGGATACGCTGGCCGCCATCGGCGGCAGGACGATCCATACCTACCATACCGAAGGCGCGGGAGGAGGGCATGCCCCCGACATCATCTCAGCGGCAGGAGAGCTCAACGTGCTGCCGAGCTCCACGAATCCGACCCGTCCGTTCACGGTCAACACGATCGAGGAGCATCTGGACATGCTGATGGTATGCCATCATCTGGATTCGCGCATCCCCGAGGATGTGGCGTTCGCCGACTCGCGCATCCGTCCCGAGACGATCGCCGCCGAGGATATCCTGCACGATATGGGGGTGTTCAGCATGCTGAGCTCCGATTCCCAGGCAATGGGACGCGTCGGCGAAGTGATTATCCGAACCTGGCAGACGGCGGACAAGATGAAAAGGCAGCGCGGGCCGCTGGCCCCGGACGATGAGCATGGCGACAACTTCCGGATCAAGCGGTATGTGGCGAAATACACGATCAATCCGGCCATTACCCATGGCGTTTCCCATCTCGTCGGCTCCGTCGAGCCGGGAAAGTTCGCCGATCTTGCGCTTTGGAGCCCGATGTTCTTCGGAGTGAAGCCCGATCTCGTGCTGAAGGGCGGAATGATCGCCTTCGCGCAGATGGGCGATCCCAACGCCTCGATTCCGACGCCGCAGCCGGTGTTCGGCCGCCCGATGTTCGCCGCTTACGGCCGGGCGGTGTACGGCAGCTGCATCACATTCGTCTCCCAAGCAGCCCATGACAGCGGCATCGCGGAGCGGCTCGGCCTGCAGAAGCGGGTGGAGCCGGTCAAGGGCTGCCGGACGGTATCCAAAAAAGACATGATCCATAACGACGCCACCCCCGTCATCGAGGTCGACCCGGAGACCTACAAGGTGACGGTGGACGGTGTCCATGCGACCTGCGAGCCTGCGGAAATCGTGCCGATGGCGCAAAGGTACTTCTTATTCTGACCTCCGGCAACGGAAGCGGCGGTTCTCTCCCCTCCCCTCCGGCCAACTGGCTCGTGCTGCAGCAGCTGCTGGACTCGGCGCTGCCGATCGGAGGCTTCTCGCACAGCTTCGGCTTGGAGACGCTGATCCAGGAAGGCGGCATCCGCAGCTCCGCCGATCTGGAGCAGTATTTGCGCGCGATGCTGGAGCAGAGCTGGGCGACGACGGATGCGCTGGTCGTCTCCGCCGTATACCGGGATGCGCCGGCAGGGGAGTATCGGCGGTTATGGGCGGCCGAGCGCATCGTGCATGTCCAGCGCATCGGGACCGAGACCCGCTCCGGGATGGAGAAGATGGGTCGGCGCCTGCTGGCGCTGGCGGCGTCGATCTATCCGGGATGCCGCATGGAAGAGCTGGAGAAGGCATACCGGGAAGGGGAATGCCTGCTGACCCATCCGCTCGTATTCGGCTGGATCTGCTGGCAGAGCGGCATCGGCCGGGAGCAGGCCGTGCAGGGGTGGCTGTACGGCAGCATCGGCAATGCGGTGAACAGCGCGCTTCGCCTGATGGCCATTGGGCAGACGGAAGCCCAGCGCATGCTGGCCATGCTGTCGGCGGATGCCGGGCGGGCCGCCGGGATAACGCTCGGCATGGAGCCGGAAGAGGCTTGGAGCAACATGCCTTACGCCGAGCTGGCCATGATCCGCCACGAGACGCTGTACTCGCGGTTGTTCATGTCCTGAACCCCCGGCAGGAAGGCTTCGCTCAGGATGGACAGAAATCGGCTGACGGCGTGGATTTGAACGGATGGACGACGTTGGTCAGGCATGCGCGAGGAAGCTTGAGCTTCGGCTCGTCAGCAATTCGCAATCCATACGATCATTAGGAGGAGTTACGAATGTGCCAAGGACAAGGACATACGCATGTGGAATGGGAGACCAATCCGATCCCGGCCGGGAGGCCGATCCGGATCGGCATCGGCGGACCGGTCGGCTCCGGCAAGACCAAGCTGGTGGAGCGGCTGGCGGAAGCGCTGAAGGATAAGTACAGCCTGGCGGTCATCACCAACGACATCTATACCAAGGAGGATGCGCGGATATTGGCGGCGACAGGCGTTCTGCCGGAAGAGCGGATCATCGGCGTGGAGACGGGCGGCTGCCCGCATACGGCTGTGCGCGAGGACGCTTCGATGAATTTCGAGGCGATCGAGGAGCTGCAGAGCCGGTTTTCCCCGCTGGAGCTCATCTTCATCGAGAGCGGCGGCGACAATCTGGCCGCCGCGTTCAGCCCCGAGCTGGCGGACCGGTTCATCTACATCATCGACGTTGCCCAAGGGGAGAAAATACCGCGCAAGGGCGGTCCGGGCATCATGCGCTCCGACCTGCTCGTCATCAACAAGACCGACCTTGCCCCTCATGTTGGCGCAAGCCTCGAGGTGATGGAGGCGGACTCGCGCCGCATGCGCGGCGGCCGGCCGTTCGTCTTCTCCAATCTGTTCGGAGGCGAAGGGACGGCGGAGATCGCCGCTTGGCTGGAGCATGAGATCGCCCATGCGCAGGGCAGAAGCCATGCCCATCACGACCGCGGCCATGCTCATGGCGAGAGCGCCGCCGCCTCCGATACGGCTTCCGGCGGAGACGGACACTCCCATTGAGTACGGTCCCGGAAGCGGCAGCGCCGGGCGGCATCCGGGTATCCGAGCTTCGGGCAACATTCGAGCATCGATCCGGCGCGACGCGGCTGCAGGAGCGCTACCATACTTCGCCCATCAAGATCGCCAAAAGCTTTCCGCTCGGCAGCGGAGCGGGTGTTCTCGTCATGGATGTGTCGCCGGGCATGCTGGAAGGCGATGCGTACCGGATGGATTGGACGGCCGGCAGCAATACGATGGTCCAGCTTTCCAATCAGTCGTTCCTCAAGGTGCATCCGTGTCCGGGAGGAGGCGGCGCATCGCTGCGGCAGCGGTTCATCATCGGCGAGCATGCGGTCATGGAGCATATGCCCGAGCCGGTCATGCTGTTCGCAGATGCGGCCTTCGCCTCGGATACGGAAGTGATGCTCGCTCCCGGCGCATGCTGGATGCAGGCCGAGGTGCTCTGTCCGGGCCGGACGCTGCGCGGAGAAGTATTCCGCTATCGCCGCCTGGACAGCAAGCTTGCTGTCTATGAGGGTGGACAACTGATCTATCGCCAGAACCAGCGCATTATTCCCGGCGAGCAGCTGCTCGGCGCGCCGGGAAGCTGGCAGGGAATGACCCATTGGGGAACCTTCTGCGTCTTCTCGTCGCTGGTGGACCGCCGCCTGGAGGAGAAGCTGCGCGAAGCGATGGATTCTCTCCAGCCGGTGCCCGGACGGGAGGTCGTCAGCGGCGTCTCGCTGACATGGAGAAGCGGCCTCGTAGTACAGGCCGGCGCCCGCAGCGCATGGACGCTGCAGCGGGCGCTTGAGCATGCCTGGCTGACGGCGAGGAAGCTGCTGAGGCCGGATTTGCCGGACCCGCTCCGTAAAGCTTTGAACTAAACTTTTTGAAACCTGACCGTCCTGCTCTGCGTAGTTCAAGGATTGAGGCAGCCCTTGCCCATCTTGAACGAACGGGGCTGCGTCTGTCAGGTTTCTTTTTTTAGCTTTACATTGAAGATTTTTAGAGGAAAAGGATATAATAACCCCAACTTACTTCCAAAGGGGTCTGGAGGTGAAAGAAGCATGGTCAATGAAGCGGTATCGCAAGAGCTGATCAGGCAGCTGGACGACCGGTTCAGGCTCGTCCGCAAGCTCATCAACTCCGAATGGAACCGGGATAACGAACATGGACTTGGCCTTACGCATGTCCGCATTCTCAGCCTGTTGTCCTCCGAAGGTCCGCAGAAGGCATCGGTGCTGGCGGACCGGCTCCAAATTACTTCCGGCGCGGTGACCGGACTGCCCGACCGTCTGGTCGAGCTGGGCTATATATCGAGAGAGCGCGGGGAGCAGGACCGCAGAGTCGTGCTGCTCGATATCGAAGCGAACGGCAAGCAGCTGCTCGAGCAGGTGAGCAAGACCAAGCAGAAGCTGATGTATAAGCTGTACGAGGGAATGGACGGGACGGATATGGAGCAGATGCTCCGGTATTTCGACCGGATGATCGCCAATCTGCAGTCGGAGTGACGGATTCCCCTCAAGCCTGATGGCTCCGGCGGCTGCTGGCAGCCCGACCTCCTGTCCCTTATAATGGACAGGAGGTTTTTCGTCCCCGAAAGGAGGCTGGCATCATGCAAGCCGGCGACAGCAACGAGACCATCAAGCTGCTCATGAACCACCGCTCCATCCGGCGCTACAAGAACGAGCCGGTCACCGGCGAACAGCTGGACGCCGTTCTGGCCTGCGCCCGTCAAGCTTCTTCTTCCAGCCATATGCAGGCGTACAGCGTCATCGGAATCACCGATCCCGAGCTGAGGAACCAGATCGCCGATGTCGCGGGCAGCCAGCGCCATGTCCGGGAGGCGCCTGTCTTCCTCGTCTGGTGCGCCGATCTAAGCCGCTTCGGAGAAGCGGTCTCCATGCATGGAGGCAGCTTCTCCGCGACGACGGAGTATTTCCTTGTGGCGACGGTCGACGCCTCGCTCGCGGCGCAGAACGCGGCGGCCGCAGCCGAGTCTCTGGGACTCGGCATCGTGTACATCGGCGGAATCCGCAACGACATGAGGGCGATGTCGGAGCTGCTCGGACTGCCGCCTCTCGTCTACCCTGTATTCGGCATGTGCATCGGCGTTCCCGACGAGCGGCCGGATCATCGGCCGCGGCTGCCGTTGGAGAGCATGTATGCCGAGAACCGGTATAGGGAAAATGGCTATGCCGAAGATCTGGAGCGCTACGACAGCCTCTATGCGGAATACATCCGCAACCGTTCCGGCGGCGGCAGGGAATCGTCGTGGACGCGCGAGATGAAAGGGCGCACCGAGTATCCATCGCGCAGCTACGGGGATTTCTTGCGGGAACAGGGATTTTCGTTCGAGGATTGAAGCGGACGAGCAGAAGCAGGGGCCGCACGGCATATAGCCGCGCAGCCCCTGCTTAATTTATGTCCTGGTCATCGAGGCCGTCATTCCCGGTCTTCTTCCTCCGGGTGAGCCCCGACTCCGTTCAACAGATCGGTGCCGTGGAATTCCTCGGGCGGCGCGGCGGGATCGACGGGCGTATCGTCGGCGAGCTCCAGCAGGTCCGGATCGGCGTTCACAGAACGCACGCCGACAGGAACTTCCTCGGCATAGTCGCCGCCGTCGCGCTGCTTGGCGTATTGATCCGGACTCGGCGCTTCCGCCCCGTCGACATCATCCGCCAGCGCGGCGTTCGCTTGGGAGGAAGATACGGTGTAGCTGTCGACCTGGACGGTTCCATAAGTGCCTTCACCGGAAGGATACGTGCGCAAAAGCTCTTCCTCGGCGCTCTGCACCCGGCTTCCTTCGCGCTGGTCCTCGAACATGCCGAATCGAGGATCGATGTCTTTTTCCGTCGCGAGACCTTCCTTGTTCTTGTCTTCCATGCTTGTCCCCTCCTGGTTGATGGATCTTCCCCATATCTTCACTTATCGTTCGATTTGCCTTGTACGATTGACTTGATAGGCAGTTTATACCCTGCTGCAAGGGTTTCCAATCGTCCGGCAGTCCATACGCTTCCTGACGGAGAGGAAGCTGTTGGCGAGGGTGCGGGCTTCGAACAGCTTGCCACGCTAAAGCGATGACGAGCCTGGCAGGGCCGTTCCGTAGTATACTGGAGACAGGAATGAACACCCGGAAGGAGCCTGCTGCATGACGTTGATTAGCAGTCTGAACGACAAGGACGAATTTACAGGGTTCTATCTGGTCAAGGAACTCGATGTCAAGCTGACCAATTCGACGCCTCCCAAGGATTACTGGGATCTTGTGCTCTCGGATTCAAGCGGCCAGCTTACGGCCAAGTACTGGGATTTGAAGCCGCATGAGAAAGATACGCTGAAGCCGATGATGCTGGCCAAAGTACAGGGGACCGTGCAGCTGTACAGGGAACGCCTGCAGCTGAAGGTATCCCGGATCCGGCCTGCCGCGCCGGAGGACAATTTGCAGCTGACGGACTTCATCCGTGCCGCTCCCGTCGCTCCCGACGCCTTGATGGAGAGCATCCGCGCCAAGGTCGACTCCATCCAGGACGTGCAGATTCGGGAAATAACCGCTTATTGCGTCGTGAAGGCGGGAGATCGGCTGGAGCATTACCCCGCGGCCAAAAGCCATCATCATGCCTACTATGCGGGCCTTGCCTACCATATGGTGCGGATGCTGGAGATCGGAGAATTTCTCTGCATGCAGAGGCCGTTCCTGAACCGGGATCTTCTCATTGCGGGCATCATCCTGCATGATCTGGCCAAGCCGGAGGAAATGAACGCGCAGCTCGGCATCGTCTCCGAATACAGCGATCGCGGCCGGCTGATCGGCCATCTGGCGCTCATATCCGGCTGGATTACGGAAGCGGCGCTGAAGCTCGGCATCGAGCTGGAGTCCGCCAAGGCAACGGCGCTTCAGCATCTTGTGCTGTCCCATCACAACCTCGGGGAATGGGGGAGCCCCGTGCAGCCGCAAATGGCCGAGGCGGTCGCGCTCCATTTCATCGATTCGCTCGACGCCAAGCTGCAGATGGTCGAGGACGCGCTCGGCTCTACACCGGAAGCCGACAGCTGGACGCCGATGATCCGCGGGTTGGAAAACAAGGCGATCTTCAAAACCAGCTTGTAGAAGCCGGCAGCTAGTTTTGGCCGCATTGGCGTCAGCCCCTGCAGCTGCGGGGTAAAGGTGGGAAATGAACCTGAAGAGGGAGTGGCCGCATGGAGCAGGCGGATCTGCAGACGATTTTGTCCGACAGCCGGCGCATCGTATTTTTCGGCGGGGCAGGAACCTCGACCGAAAGCGGGATTCCCGATTTCCGCTCGGCGGACGGGTTGTACGAGCAGCGTACGAGCAAAACGTATTTGCCGGAAGAGATTTTGAGCCGGGACTTCTTCATGGAGCATCCGGCTGATTTCTATACCTTTTACCGGACCCATATGGTCTATCCCCAAGCGCTTCCCAATGCCGCTCATCGAGCCCTGGCCCGGCTGGAGCAGGAAGGCCGGCTGAGCGCGGTCGTCACCCAGAATATCGACGGCCTGCATCAGCTCGCCGGCAGCCGCAGCGTGCTGGAGCTGCATGGATCGGTCCACCGCAACGATTGCATGGACTGCGGTCTCAAATATCCGTTGTCCGCCGTCCTGCGCGATCCGCGCCCGGTTCCTCTCTGCACGGCCTGCGGGGGCATCGTCAAGCCGGATGTCGTGCTGTACCAGGAGAACCTCGATACGGATATCCTGGACCGTGCGGCGTTCGAGATCGAGCAGGCCGACACGCTCATCGTGGGAGGCACGTCGCTGACGGTGCATCCGGCTGCAGGCCTCGTGAGCCTATACCGCGGCGACAAGCTTATTATCGTCAACCGGACGCCGACTCCGCTCGATTCTTATGCGAACTATATTTCGGACGGTAATGTCGGAGACGTGCTGGGCTCCCTTTACCCTCGTTGAACGATTCGCATGCGTCCTGCACATGAAGGCGAAAAGCCCAGGCAGAGAATTCTCTGCCTGGGCTTTTTTTGGGTTGAGGATGGCGGGAAGCGTCGATTATTGACCCGATGCGGCTGCGAGAGACAACAGGAAGAAGATCAGCGAGATCCCGAATACAATGAGGATAAGGATCAGGTAAGCCCGGCTCAGATTGCGCTTGTTGAGATTGACGCCGGATCCGAACGCCCATACGAACAGCATGATGATGTTGACGATCGGAATAGCCAGCAGCAGCATCGTCACCATCCAGGAGCTGGTGCGGATGACTTCGGAGTTGCCGGTCGGAATCGGTTGATAGGACATAGGGGTTCTCCTTTTAAACGTTCATATCGTTCATGGATTTGAAGGCGCTGAACATGACCGCGCCGAAAACAGCCAGCATGATGATGTAGAGGACGATGCCGATCAGCGCCCATAACAGATAGGCCCGGGCAAAGTACTTCCGGTTCAGGTTCGCGCTGTCGCCGAACGCCCAGACGAACAGGAAGACGATGTTGACGATGGGAATCATGAGAATGACAAGCGAGCCGAGCCAGGATTTGACGCTGACGACTTCGCCGCTTGCATAGGGCGCGTATCCCGGCGGTACCGGAGGCTGCTGGCCTGCCGGCGGTTGGAAGGTGGATTCCATTCTTTTTAACTCTCCCCTTAACTATGGTCAGAACGATGAATTTATCGACAGGAAGATTTGGGAAGTGAATACCTTTTCTTTAAATATTAGTAAATAAATGATTTTATTTGTTTTCATCGGCTTCTTTCTACTGGGACGGAGAAGATGTACCCGATTGAGGCGATTTTGAATCCTTTCACGGATGCGACATATTTTGCGTCTGTCTGCTCCGTACAGGCACGTATGGGCGGGCGCCCACATAAACTGTCAGTACACTTGCACCGGTGCCCTCGGCAGGGCCGGTAATACTGCATGGGGGTGGCCCGAAAAATGCCTGGATTATTTGCCGCAATCGCCCTGTTCATCAAGCAGCTCAGCCTGCTCGTATCCTATGTCAAAAACAACGCCTTTCCGCAGCCTCTGCAGGAGGATGAGGAGCTGCGCCATCTGAAGCTGATGGCCGAGGGCAACCCCGTATCCCGGAATTTGCTGATCGAGCACAATCTGAGGCTTGTCGCCCACATCGTCAAGAAGTTCGACAACACCGGCGAGGATGCGGAGGACCTCATCTCCATCGGCACGATCGGACTGATCAAGGCGATCGAGAGCTTCCAGACGGGCAAGGGGACGAAGCTGGCGACGTTCGCGGCCCGATGCATCGAGAACGAGATCCTGATGCATCTCCGCTCGCTGAAGAAAACGCGCAAGGACGTTTCCCTGCACGATCCCATCGGTACGGACAAGGAAGGCAATGAATTAACACTTAGTGGTTATCTGTACTAACCCTGATTTCCGCGTATTCTCGGGCTTATTTCGAGGCTGAATTGATCGTTGCGTTGTGTCTTTTCTTTCGTGTACGTGGCGATCTGCACAATGGATTTCATTAACGTATTTCGTTTCGCCGGATCTTCAGTCCGGTGATAAAGCTTGAGTGCATTTTCAACGACACTCGGATTGATTTCCTTTTGGGACTTCACAGTCTGTTTTTCGCTGTGGAGTTCTTTTTTTGTCTTTTCCAGGCTTACCTTGATTTCATCCATCCGATCGGCAAGATTCTTCGAACGCTCCAGGTAGGTATCGACATCATAAATCCCTCGCTCCAGAAAATCATGCAGCCGACTCTTTTGTGTCTCCAATTCCGAGTGTTCTTTTTCAAGCGAGTTGATAGCCAATTCTTTAAGTCGGATCTCAGCGTTACCTGTGTCCTTTTTCTTCCGAGTAGCCCAAACAACTTTGTATTGCTCAAGCCAAATGCGAACAGCTTCAATAAACTTTTCTTCGACGTATTCAAAACGGGAACTCTTATTGTCGCAAAACTTGTTATAGCACATCAGATGGGGCTTTTGATTGGTGTAGGGCCGCAACACCATCGAAGAACCACATTTTCCGCAACGGATCAGACCGGCTAGGGGATTTGTAATTCCATTCTCCAGCTGGTAGGGCACGTGGTACTTAGCTCCCAAGACTTCCTGAGCCCGTTTGAAGACCTCTTCGCTGACTAGCGGCTCATGCTTACCCTTCACGCTAATTACTTCTTCCTGGGGGCGCATCTTAACAGTACGAACCTTACCCGGCTCCTTGGATTTCTTGCTCTCTTTTTTCTTCCACTCAATTGTTCCCTTGTAGACGGCATTCTTTAGGATGGTCAGGACGGACGGGGACGTCCACTTAATCCCTGTATATGTTTTAATGCCCATATCATTGAGGCGGTTGGCAATCTTGTTGCTGCCCAACTGCTTGTCTGGACTCGTGTACCAGTCGAAGATCATGCGGACAATATCCTTTTGCTCTGGATGCGGAACGAGAGTCCGGCCAGTCTCGGACTTATGGATCTCATAACCGTAGGGAGGGCGGGTGCCGATGTAGTTGCCTTCCTCGACAGAGCGAACGCGACCGCCCTGCAGCCGGCGGTTGATGATCTTAAGCTCCTTGCGAGCCATGAACATTTCAAACTCGCTGTATTCTTCATCCCACTCGTCCGTCAGGTCATAGACCTTGCGCGGCGTGATGATCTTCGTTTTGCTCTGCTGAAAGACCTTCTGAATAAGGCCTTGTTCTTCCATATCACCCCGGCCCAGGCGATCCATATCCATGACCAGCACAGCGTCATATAGGCCGTCCGTGACCTCTCGGAGCAGTTCTTGCATCTGCGGCCGGTGAAAGAGACTTTCCCCCGAAACAATTTCCTCGCGGATCTTCACAATGTTCAATTCCTGCAGCTTAGCAACTTTCAGCAGCGCCTTCTTGTGCTTCATCAGAGTTTCGCCTTCGCCGCGAGCCTCAGCTTCTATATCCGCCCTGGACTTTCGCAGGTACATGCACACCTTTTCCATAGTTCCTCCTGCAGTTCGTTGATAAAGTCATTATAAGTCAATGAACGTTAACGGAGAACTGCGATTTATTGCCTGTCTAATTCTTCGTATTGTGTGTAGTAAAAAAGTACCAGTCGAATGTATAATTGTGGTATTAAACTCAAAGGTGGGCCGGAATGTTTACATATGTCGCTATTGGTGTTTTTGATGTGTTTGCTGTGTTTGCATTAGCTTTGAAAATTTATAGACAGCCCCTCAAAGAGTGGATTCTCCAAATAGGAATACTAGCCATCATTCTTTCAATAACGTCTTATTACCTAAGAGTGAGATTGAATTTGTATGTAATTGACTTTCCTTTACAGGCGATATCTTTTCTGTTGTTCTTCAGATATGTGATGCAGTATAGATTCATTTTTTCCTCTATTATGATAGCTACAACATTATTGCTATATTTAGATATTCAATTGATTATCTATCAATTTATGACACTTACCGGAATGGACGAGAACTTTTTATCTAGCGCTGATGGTTTCTCAGCTTATATCCTTCAGGTATGCGGCATAATTCTCGCCTTCTTGGTGGCAGCAGTTTATAAGGTGTTCAATTTCGGCTTTGCATTCATTGCCGCACCGCCGCACAGTTTTTATTTAAAAGAAGATTATAATAAACTTATAAACAAGGGTATCCTATTAAGCAATATTGCCGCTTTCATAATTATTTTGGGGACGCTTTTTATTTTTCAAAAGTTGAATTCCAACATCTTGTTCTTTATCTCTTTAGCTGTTTTCGGAATGAACTATTACCTGTCTAAAAGGAGAGATCTGAACTAAAGTGATTGAACAAGCATCTAGAAAATTAGCAACATATATAAAGGAAGCAGATCCAGAAGGTCCTTCAAGTGTAGAGGTTATGGCCTGGGTAATAGGGCTTGCGTTAAATTTTTTCTTGGCACTTGTTCTTACGGCTGTCGCTGGTTTAAGCACCGATAATCTTGGCCAAACACTTTTTGCCTTTTTTTCATTTTGCTTGATACGGTTTTTATCGGGCGGGCATCATCTAAATTCACTTACGTGGTGTTCGATCGTAACAGCTCTATTAATTTTTCCAATTCCTCTTATTGATCTTTCGAAGACGATCGTGCTAATATTGTCCGTGATTAGCGTACTTATGTTCTTATACTTCGCCCCATTTCGAAAACAAGACACAAACCTCAGCCATGAAATGTCTCAAAGAATGAAATTTCTCGCCGTTCTATTAATCCTCTCCAACCTTTATTTTCTAAACCCAATACTTGCTCTCGTCTTCTTTTTCCAGTCAACTTTGCTTGTTCATAAAAAGGAGGTGATAAAAGTTGAATAAGATCATTTCAAACTTCCTGCAAAAGAATTTGCAAGCTGCAGGTGAAAAAGCGGCTAATGTTGAGTTCAAAGTCATTCTCGGTTCTGCTGCCGTCCCTAAAGAATTGAAAAAATAAGTGAGTCGAGCATAATGAACGATGAGATCTATGGAATGAGAATTGAAAATGGCAAAGAAACCGGGGAGTGCGTGTTTTTCAAGATCGCTGATATATACAAGATCGATTCCTATCAGCCCAAGAAAAATTACCATGTTCCTCGGTTTTATACTAAGGATGGCGTATACAGCGTATTTCTAACCTTGGATGCATGTAAGGTTGCATTTTTAGAATTCGGGATACTTGCTCTGGATTCAACCAACCTTCTGAATATAAAGAACATTGATTACGTGAAAGAATCTTATAACAAATTGGAAGCCCATTTTCCTAATGGGGTAGTGGGGACTGTTTCCAAGGGGAATAGGCATTTAATCGCGCATCTAATAAGAGACTAGCCAAATGGGCGGTCTCTTTTTTTTGGGAAGAAATTATATCCTATTGATACAGATTCTGTAAAGTAAAATCGATACTAGTATTGATTGTTTGACTATCTAATACAAGATTCGACACCATATGAGTTTCACGGTGTGATACTTTGATTATGTAAGCTTCCCTTTTAATAGTTGACTCAATATATGCGTTATGTATCTTGTCTGTTTTCACGAGGGGCGGAAGAGATTATCTCTTCGCCTGCTCGCTCAGTCAATTCGCTTCCAATCGTACAGGTCATCGATGTGGCAGTTGAAGATTTCCGCAAAGGAACGGGCATCCTCAATATTCATGGTGTACTTTCTTCTTTCATAAGCCGACAACTGCGAACGAGATATACCGGCAAGGTCAGCAAGTTCTTGCTGTGTTATGCCTTTATCTTCTCGGAACTGACGGAGTAAGCATCGCCCGGCTTCAAAGAGAGCCATAACGATACTCCTCACTTTTTAGTTGATAGGAACAAGTGTTCTTAGTATCATTAACTTATTAGAAGACGCCGAGGAGTTGACTGGAATGACAGAACCGCAGAAGGTTGTTGCTGGGCTTGCTGCTGATATCCCAGAACTTAGTGAAGAAAACCAAGACGAGCTAATCAATTTTCTTTGGAGTTCCGCTCAACGTCTTCAAATACCACCTGAATAATTTTCTCTAATTTCTCCTTACTTCCCGGCCGTTCTAAGTCAATTTCATACTTCTCCACAATCTCTTTCAACAATAACTCCTGTTTTGAAAGTTGCTGCGTATACACGCTTTCCCTCCCAGTCGTGAGCCAATCAATGTTAACTTCAAAATAATCAGCGATTCGCGCAGTCATCTCATGACTTGGCTCACGCTTACCTGTTTCGTACATACCCAAAGTGCTTTTTGCTATCTTTAACCGCTCTGCTAACTCCTCTTGAGATAAACCGGTTCTACTTCTCAAATAGGCCAACCGCGAACCAAATGTTTCCATAAAGCACCTCCAAATCTAATTCAAATATTATCACATAATGTGACCAGTTGTGTATTTACCGCTTGTTGATCTACACAGTCACGAAATGCGAAAAAATTTCCAAAAAGGACTTGACGATCACGTTTAGTGATCGTATACTTCAGTTATAGCCGATCACGATCCGTGATTAAGGAGGTGAGAATATGAGGAACCAAAAGCTTCGGAAGCTTCGTGGAGACCGATCCTTACATGAGATGGCTAAGCAAATCGGTATTCCCTACAGCACGTATGCGATGATTGAGTCCGGCCAGCGGTTTCCGAGGCAGGAGCTAAGGACCAAACTGGCAAAACATTTCGGAGTGAGTATCTATGATCTTTTTTTTGCTCAAATTGATCGCGTATCGTGATCGAAAATTATCTTATGAAAGCTAAGTGAATTTTATAACAAATAAATCTACACGGAAAGGCGGAAATATCATGAAGCTTGTCAGCATACAAGGGAAGTTGTTGGCTGATAGTCGCGAAATCGCAGATGTGACCGGAAAATTGCACAAGCATTTGTTGAGAGACATTGATCTGTACGCTTCGATTCTTACTGAGTCCAAAATTGGGCCGAGTGATTTCTTCATCGAAAGCTCGTATGTTGACTCAACAGGGAGAACGCTTAAATGTTACTTGCTTACTCGAAAAGGATGCGACATGGTAGCGAACAAGATGACCGGTGAAAAAGGAATTCTCTTCACGGCAGCTTATGTCACTAAGTTTGAAGAAATGGAAAAGCGTCAGCAGAACAATGTTGAAATCATGGACGAACGGCAACAAAGAGTTGTAATGATGAAGGCCATGATCGATCACGAAGAACGAATGAACACCGTCGAGGATCGAATTGCTTCCATTGAGACTAAGGTCGACGAACAAATCACCCTATTCAGTGGAGAACAGCGCAAAGTACAACGGGCAGTGGCATCCAGGGTCTACGGTATGGTAGAAGACTCCAACATCCGCAGCGAATATTTCCGTCAGCTCCATAGAGAAATCAAAGATCGCTGGGCGGTTTCAAGTTACAAAGACGTCCGTCGAATCGAACTTCAAGAACTTCTGAACTACATCAATGCCTGGAGACCTCGGGCAGCTTAGGAGGCATAACGAATGATAAGGGCCGTCCAACCCATCACACCTCATAAGCATGTAGGTAGAGGTGATGACATGGAAAAGAAGTACGCAGCTACTTATCAGCTTGGAAATGCCACCGTGCATATCAACGACTCCATGATCTCCGACGATCCGGATGTACAGGCTGAGATTGATTCCGAAATCGCCACAGCCGCCTGGGCCATCATCGAAGAAATCATCGCAAGAGGGGAAGAACTCTGATTGTACCGGACAATTGAATATCGAGTGAGGGGGAGCCGCGTGAAGCTCATAACATACCGACTCCGACAGGCGATAGAGAAATTCCACCGGCTGCGCTCCCCGGCCGCCAAGCGAAAACACGCTTACCTCTACTTTTGGCGAGATGCAGAGGCGACGGTAGCGGAAATGGGCTACCCCAGCGCTTTAAGCCGAGCAAACCTATCGTTTAAGTACAATTTTAGTCTTGAAGAACGCGAGCAGATCGCCGTGCGGTTTTTCGAGCAAGATGCCCAGGCGGTGCTGGATGAAATGATGAAGCGAATGGAGGAAGAGGAATGAAGGTTTGGAAGTGTGCAAAGTGTGGTTGGGCCGGAAAGAAACCTGCCACTTTAGGCGCTGCCGGGATCAAAGTTAAAGTGTGCCAGATCTGCCTAAGTGGCGGCATTAAACAGGAGGAGGCTTAACATGGACCATCCCATCATCCAGCAAACGGAACGTTACGGCCGGGAAGAGCAAACGAGCATCAACCCTTACGAATGGCTGCGGGAGCAGAAGAAGCCGCAACCGGAGATCAAGTCGCTGATCGACTTCCGCGCACCGAAGACGCCGGAAAAGGTGCTGAACGATTCGATCTACGGTATCCAAGAGGTGCTGGAGTGCTTGCAGAACGGCGATTCGGAGGGCGCACGAAAGCGAATCTGGCTGATCGACATGGATAGCCTGTGGAACACGCTGACCGGCATTGAGAAGGGGGAATCGGCATGAGCCAACTGCAGCACGAAATCGAGCAGTACGAGTTTTGGGAACGCCTGTCGCTCCGGCAGCGGGCAGCACTCTACGGGGAACAGATTCTTGAAAGGCTGAGGGCAGCTGTCACCGCGTACACCCATAGGACCGTAATGGCTGGCGGATCGCCTACCCTGGATGACTTCATCAAGAAACACCCCGAATACAAGCGGCCGGAGCTTCACGGACACATCGCGGTGCAAATGGATATCACGCAAAGGAGTGTTGAATTTGAGGCTGAAAAACGAACGGGTACTAATTGATCTATATGCCAGTTCGAAAGAAGGGGCATTCAGGCGAGTTATCCTCAAGTCTTATGCACGATGGTACCGGCAAGGAAGGAGGCTGGTGAAGGATGACGCGACAACAACGCCAGCTGGCTAATGCAAGAAAGGCCGCTGAAGTCCTGCTGCTGAGTTTGATGAAAATCGAAAGGAGGAATGCGAAATGACCATGCCGGACCTCGCAAAAGCCATCCAAGCCGGACAGCTGCAGATGGAGGACGTAAAGCAAGTGGCGCAGACCTTCTGGAAAGGAGGTGGCAAACATGGACATTCGGTCGGTAATAAATCAGCTTGAAGACTTTGCAATGGAACACGGAGATGACGCGGAAGTGGATGCTTTCGTTTTATTGACGCCAAAAAGCCCGGCGGGCACCGGGCTAGTTGGAGAAACAGATAAAAATTCCTACAGCGAGTATACCACAAACGGAGCGTGGTAGTCATGGAAACTCGCGAAGCTTATGTGCTGGTGCGAGATGACGGTCTTTACTGGGGGAGGCTTGCAGAGCCCACCAAGAGCCTGTGGGGAGCGTTTAGATGGCGCTCCCTGGAAGAGGCTGAATGCTGGAAGCAAGTGAGCATCTACCGGCCGGAGGATCTGGAAAAATGGCGCTTGGAGCCGGTTGTGATGACCATTGAAAGGGGCGCTTAACCCATGCAAAAGAGTGAAACGATTGCCAAGATCGCCGCAGCTCTCTGCGCGGCAAACAGCGAGATTGAGAACATCGCCAAAAATGCGGAGAATCCTCACTTCAAGAGCAAATACGCGGACCTTGCCAACATCCTGGAGGAGATCCGACCGGTACTTTCCACCCACAAACTATTCGTTATGCAAGACCTGTTCTGCCATACTCCTGGCACGCTGTCATGTGCCACGACCATCATGCATGAATCAGGCGAATGGATGACCAGCGAGCCTTTCACCTGCAAGCTTTCAAAGGACGATCCGCAAGGCGCCGGCAGCGGTGGTACCTACGCAAGGCGCTACAGTCTATCGGCGTTCCTTTCGCTGGGGACAGAGGTGGATGACGATGGCAACAAGGCTTCGGAGGCTCCTAAACGGGCACAGGATACAGCGAATACTCCGGCTCGCAGCAACTCCGCCCCGCCGCCTTCAAACGCCTCTGGCGGGCAGGTAGGAGGCAATCCGGTAAGGCCGATAAGTCCAGCTCAGATCGGTTTGATTAAGAAGATGCTACTGGAGAAGAAAATCCCGGATGACATGTATCGCACCATGCTCAAAGGATATGGGGTCGCACACACAACGGAACTCAGCTCCACCAACGCAAGCGCCGTAATCAAGCGGCTGGAGTCCTACCAGCCTGAGCCTGTAGAAGAACCGCTGCCATTCTGATGGATATTGTCAGAGCTGTACCAAAGCCGTCCTATAAGCGGTTTAAACCGAGCCGCACAACGAGAAGCGAAGCCACTCAAGCCGTGCGCCGGGAGGTCCACGAGCGGAGTGGTGGAGCCTGCGAACGCTGTGACCGCGCTAGAGCCACAGAATTAGCGCACACGGCCCGCCGCTGGAAGTCGGAGGGTAAGCCTACCGCGCATGACTTTGCGCACCTTTGCACCCCGTGTCATCGCTGGGCAGACAGCTGCCGTGAAGGTAGGGAATGGTTGGAGACATTTCACGAGGAGGGATAGAGAGTGAGCGAAGTCACTGTTCATCATTTGAAAATCTGGCCGGAATTTTTCCAGGCTGTTTATGACCAGCAGAAGACCTTCGAGGTCAGGAAAGCAGACCGTCCATATCGTGTTGGGGATGAACTTTTGCTCAGAGAGTGGGACCCTGCTGAGGAAGGGTATACCGGGCGCGACTGTTCCAGGAAAGTTCTCTATATCTTATCAGATCCCAACTATGTCAAAGAGGGATTCGTGATACTCGCCATACACTGACCGGATTCAAGCATTTCAATCCACCCCAAGGGAGAGATAACCATGATCAAAGTGACAGGGCTGGCGACGGTGACAGAGGTATTCACGGTAGAACTGGACTTCACCCCGGATGAATTCGATGCGCTGGGCAGCGAGCAGCAGAGCGAGCTAATTGAGCAAGCGTGCGGTGTAAAGGCAGACATCTTCAACTTGATAATCGAAAGTTAATACATTCAACCAAAGGGAGAGATAGATTCGATGGGCATGGTAGAGCGGCATCTCGGAAAGATCACGTCCGCAGAGTTCGGACAGGTAAACGGACATGAGTTCTTGATCGGCCTCCAACTGGAATTTCATTTCGACGGCGGCGGCGTTGGAGACGGCGGGAAATATACGGTCAATCTGAACGAGAAGGCATGGGAGAAAACAGATGAAGCGCTTGGAGATTACTTGGTCCAGCAAATGAAATTCCTTGACCGGATTCTCAAAGACGCAAAATGCAGGACGGTCTCGCAACTGAAAGGGAAGCCGGTCGAGGTGACTGTAGAAAATCGTATGTTCAAGGATTTCCGCATTCTGACAGAAGTTCTCTGACCGGCTGAGTCAGTTTCATAAGGAGGGATAGGGAGTGAGCGTCCCGAGAATTCTGCACTACCCCGGTAGTAAGTGGAGCATGGCCGACTGGATCATCAGCCACATGCCGGAGCATACGACCTACCTGGAGCCGTTCTTCGGCTCCGGCGCGGTGCTGTTCAACAAGGAACCGGCTGTTCTTGAGACCGTGAACGACCTGGACGGCGACGTCGTGAACCTCTTCCGCGTCGTCCGGGACCGCCCGGAAGAACTGGCGCACGCCTTGCGCTGGACGCCCTACGCACGCAGCGAGTACCTGGCGGCCCATGAAGCGGTGGTTGACGAAATTGATCAAGCCCGGCGTTTCTTGGTCCGGTGCTGGCAAAGCATCCGCGTGAAGACCGGATCCATAAGCGGATGGAAATGCCGTGGGACGCCAGATGACTCATACAGAATCAAGCAGTTCAACCAGCTATCGGATCAAATATTGCTCGTGGCCGATCGGCTGAAGTCCTGCCAGATCGAGAACCGGTCAGCTCTTCAAGTCATCGAGCGATACAACCGGCCGGACGTGATGATCTACGCGGATCCGCCTTACCTGATGGCGACTCGGAACGGGACCATCTACGACAACGAGATGAACGATGCGGACCATCTACAGCTGCTGGATGCGCTGGACGCGCATGCCGGCCCGGCCATCATCTCCGGGTATCCGAACCAGATGTACGACGACCGGCTCACACACTGGCGTCGTGAAGAGCGCCAGCAGGTCATTGAGAACGGGCGGTCCCGGACGGAAGTCCTCTGGATCAACCCGATAGCAGCAACAGCCGGACAGCAGCGGCTTTTCTAGCACAACACAGGGAGGCTAAGGCTTCCCAAGGAGGGATAGCGGATGGGTGATTTAACAGGAAGGGTTTTCTTCAAGGGAGGCCAGACCGAATACAAGGGCTGGATAAGCCGGGACTTTACGGTTTGGTGCGGCGGATGTACGGAATGGCAGCAGGTGAGCACCCGAAGAGAAACGGATGCGGCGAAAGAATTCCGTGTGCATGGTTGGAAGCTGACCAAGCACAGAGGCTGGCTTTGCCCGAACTGCATGAAGAACGGACCGAGGAACGTCAAGGAGGCCGCCCATGAGTAACGAACAGCAGCCCAAGCCGTTTGTTGTTGGCCATATTGACATGGGATTCAATGCTGAGAAGGTGCTTGAATTGGCTCAGGAATTCAGCGAACAGCAGCCCATGACGGCGGAGCAGATGGCGGTGGCGCTCAAGCATGCTGAAATGTTTGCAGGTTCCCCGGTAGGAAACACTATCCGATCCCTCCTAGCCGAGGTACAGCGCCAGCAGGGAGAGATCGAGCGAAGGGACGTGACCATATCCGTCCTGCAAGGCAACCTCGACGCTCAATGGCGCGAAACGGAGCGCCTACAGGCCGAGAACGACCAGCTCCGTCATCAGCTCCACAGCCTGCGCGAGTACGGCGACGAGGAGTTTAGACCACGCTTCAAAATGGACGCGAATGGGAACCTGACGCGCATTGAAAATGACGACTTGAAAGGAGATAGAACCGATGGGTGAGCAAATCAAACTCCGCGCATGGCTGCCGGGCATTGGCAAAATGACCTATGCACATACGCTGGACGAGTGGATCAAGATGGGGCCGACGCCGATCAACGATGCCAGGGAGGGGCTGGTCTGGCTGCGGTGGACCGGCCTCAAGGACAAGAACGGGACCGAGATTTACGAGGGGGATATAGCAGTCGGGGAACATGCGATGTATTCCATTCTGTGGAATGATCGCATGGCTCAATTCATGGCTAAAGTCGAGAGAACGAAATCAGTTCTTATCCGCAACAATTCATTCCCTCTGTGGCAGTATGTCGAGGGCGACGGGGAATGCAGGTTCCAGGTCATCGGTAACATCCACCAGCACCCCGAGCTGCTCAAGGAGGGAGACTTCTGGGATCGAGTCAAGGAGGCCCCCAATGGACGTTAGGACGATGACGGCGGGGCCGGAGTTGGATGCGGTGTTGGCTCGGGCGCTTGGGTACGAATGGATTCCGCCAGATGCTCAGGCTCCATTTGTCACACTCGGGCATTGGTGGATTCACGACGAACCTGTCTGGCATTTCACCCCCTCCACCACCTGGGACGGCGCCGGACAGGTCATCGAGGAGATGCGGCGACTGGGGTGGGACTACATTTTGCAGTCCCTTGACTCTGGCGGCCATGGAGCCAGGTTTGACAAGTGGGACGTAGGGCTAAATCGATACGTCGCCTCTGTGGCTGAGGAGTCTGAATCAGCCCCCCACGCCATCACCATAGCGGCCATCCTAGCCCTTCGATCGGAGGCAGAGCATGCGTGAAGATGGATCGGTAATCAAAGGACTGCTCTACGCGATGACGCTTTTACTCCCCTTCTACGCCTTGGTGATCTTGATATGGAGGTACTCATGACTGACCCACGCGACATTCAAATAGAGGGCCTACGTGCCCTCCTGGCGGAAATCAAGGCCGAGAGAGACACAGCCCTGCACAACTGCTCCAGATGGCGTGCAGAGGCTCACAGAGAGCGAGAGGCGCGTATCAAGTTGGAATACAGACTGAGGCAATATGAAGGGACGGAAGAGGATGAAGAAGAGTCTTCTCCTGATGAAACGATTGTGGATCGAAATTGACGCTCGTTGGTGGTATCTGAGGTTCGGGAAAGGAGGGTACAAAGGTGGCGCGCAAGCGAATGATCGACCCAAGCTTCTGGGAAGATGAGAAGCTCGGCGAATTGAGCCCAAGTGTCCGGCTGCTGTTTATGGGCTTGATTTCCCAGGCCGACGATGAAGGCCGGCTAAAGGGTCATCCTGGTCTCGTGAAGTCGCTGATCTATCCCTACGACATGGACATTACCCCACAGAGTGTAGACGAATGGCTGAACCAACTGGCGAGTCGGAAGATGATCCTTCGGTACGAGGTTGACTCCCAAAAATACATCCTTCTGAACAACTTCAAGAAGCATCAAACCATCAATAGACCTCAAGAATCCAAGCTGCCTGCACCACTCACTGATCATTCAGTGAATGATCACGGACAAGTCAGTGAGCCTTCACCCACAGATCACGCGCAATATAATTTAAAAGAATTTAATTTAAGAGAAGGTGAAGTTAAGGGAAGTGAAACGCACACGCACGCGATCGACACCAATCCTCATAAAGATCGATTGCAAAAACTTTGCATGGAAATGAATATCAGCGGACTCAACCTTTACATCCTGGACGTGGTATTCAGCTATATCGGAATGGCTGATTTGGAAGTCATAGAAGCCTGTATCAAAAAAAGCCAGGACAAGCCGCACTCATACTTAACCAAGACGCTTCAAGGCATGATCGTCAAAGATCAAATAACCCGTAAGGAGCAGCTATATCCTCAAAAGGACGGTGAACGCAATGCAGAGCATGAAAGAGGCCCTAAAGGGATTCGACATGGAGTTCATTCGCAAGAAGGCGGAAGAGTACCGGCAGAATCCAAAGTCTCAAGAATCTACCCCGGCAAATGGGACGATTCCGACATACCGCTGCCAGGAATGTCGGGATGAAGGCGGCACGTTCGTCAAGCAGCCTGTTACCCAAACGGTAAAGGGTGAACTGGTCGAAGTCATGATGGATCACTGGACGGTCTGCAGCTGCGTGGAACGGGGCCGGGTTGAAAAGATGATGCGAGCCAGTCAGATTACGGATGCGTTTCGGGACAAGACGTTCAACAACTTTTACCACCAAGTCATGCCGCAGCCGATCCAAGAGGCATTCCGCAAAGCTTGGGTTTATTACAACAGGTTCGACGCGGTCCAAAAGACGGCGAATAACGGCATCATGCTCATGGGCCGGCCGGGGTGCGGTAAAACGCACCTGCTCGCCGCCATTACGAACGGACTGATGGACGGAGGTCATGAAGTTCTATATGTCCCTTGGGTCGAAACGATGGAAATGGTCAAGGACGATATGAGCAAAGAAGACGTGAACAATAAGCGGTTCGAGAAGATGCAAACGGTCGAGGTGCTGTACATTGACGATCTATTCAAACCACCAGCACAGCCGAGCGCATACGAGATCAAGAAACTTTTCCAGGTCATCAACTACCGCTACCAAGAGCGCAAGCCGATCCTCATTTCCACCGAACGGGACATGGAATACCTGCTTAGCCTGGACGAGGGATTGGGAAGTCGACTGAAAGAGATGTGCCACGACTTCCGCGTGGAAATTCACGGAGGACGAGAACTCAACTACCGACTGAGGGAGGAACCGGCATGATCGACGACTACGACCTGATCGACCAAGACTTCGACGAATTCATTCGTCGCGGACTGGAAGAGTTGGAATGGGAGAAGCAGCAGGAGAGGGAGGAGGATGCAGCGTGAAGTATCGAGTGATTAAGGACATTCAAGACGGGTGGGAAGGATCAGCGAAAGTCGGTGATGTCCTGACAAGGGCATGGTGGCAAGGCGGCCCAACGCTCATGAACGGAAAGATAGCCATCTGCGATTCGGATAGCCCGTATGCGCTGACGCATTGTGAGGAAATCGAGGAGGATAACCATGGAACTGATTGACAAGGGGAAACTGCTGAAGTCGTTAGTGATTAAGCGAACGCAGTATCGCAGGGACGGCGCCGTGATACACGTCGGATTGCTAGATCGCCTCATAGGTGAAATTGAGTCCGGCGCATTTGATCCACCAACTCCAGAGGTGCCTAAGTTCAACTTAGGGGACAAAGTGAAACATAAGAATCGTCCAGAATGCAACGATGGCACAATATACGAATTTTCTTCAACAGGTAAGACAGCGTATGTGCAGTGGTTGGGAAGACATCTGCCTGGCGCGGGATGGAAAGAAGGGCATCTCGCAAAAATGCTCATTCCCAAGGAGGAACCCCCATGCTAATCGAAAAGCCCGAGCAAGAGCGGATGGACGCGTCGCTGAAGAGTTGGTTCCTGCCCAAGGAAGAACTCGCCGCCTACAACGACAAGCACGGCTGGCCCACTCGACCACATCGGCCCATGAAGGTTCCAGGTGCGCCGTCATACGTACCCACGTACAAGAAGGGGGTCAAGTAGATGGGTACTCTCTACACCGTCGTATCCAGCATGAGCCGCCTGCAGCTCATTGATCCGGTAGAGCAGGATAAGGCGCGCAAAGAGCTGGAGGAGCTGAGCAAGAGTGTCACGGGGCTAAGGCTGATCCCGGTCCATATCTCATGGGCAGAGATGAGGCGGCGTCGTGCCGAGACTGGGGAGCAAGTACGGAGCCCGCAAGACGCAGGTTGACGGGATCAAGTTCGACAGCCATGCAGAGGCAGCATACTACCAGCAACTGAAGCTCATGAAACGCGTCGGGCAGATCAAAGACTTCGAGTGTCAGCCACGCTTCCGCCTTTTGGACGCATTTAAGGACTACTTCGGCAACACGGTCAAGTCGATCAACTACACCGCCGATTTTCTGATCCATCACCATGACGGGTCGAAGGAGGTCATCGACGTGAAGGGTGGGGATGCGACCAAGACTCAGGCGTACACGCTCCGCAAGAAGCTGTTTCTAAACCGGTATCGAGACCATAAATTCACGGAGGTGACACGATGATCGACAAATGGCAGCGAGTAGGCACCGCCCATATTGCACTAGACGCACAGAATTGCCCCGTAGGGCTTTTGAAGAGTGTGGGGAGTATAAAGACAGCGGACGGCATTCGAAAGCCGCAAAAAGAGGCAAATAAGACGGCATGAAAAAAGACCCTCAGGAAAGAGAGTCCTTGTAAGTTTCAATCTGCTCTTTTGTCCAGATCGGACCGCTAGCGAGACGTTGTATAGGATCTGGAAGTTTGCCGCGCTTGATGTAGGTCGCTACCTTTTGCTTCGTCCATCCGAGAATCTCTGCTGCTTCTGCGACTCCAGCGAGAGGGGGAATGCTCACTCCACCACCGCCACTACAAATGCTTCGACAATACGAATCTCGCCCTCGTCAAAGTATCCATCGTTATTGACAGAGTGACCGCCGATGATGACCTGCTGGGCTTTGCCATAGACCCGGTTTTTGGCTACAGCCTCCGCGATACGAACCGCCAACTCAGCAGCCTCATCTTCGGTCTTGAAATACCCTGTATCAATGTGTGTCGCGCAAGTTCCGACCGCTGTTTCGCCTGTGGTGTGGTAGGTCGAACAATCGTTCTCGATGTCCCATTCGTAGGAGGCGCGGCAGTCATCGCCGACTTCGTATTGCTCATCGTCACAAAGGGTGCGAACGCCGACGATCCAGTTATTCTCAAGGATTTCTTTAGCGATTTCGAGGTAATTCATTGTTCGCTCCTCCTGCGTCCGATGCCGTTGTGCATCTGCGACTTAACTTGTTGACTCTATAATACAACGGGTGTATTACAAAGTCAACAGTTTGTTTCGAAACTTGATTCAGCGACAAAATGCAAACAACGTACAGTGAAGAAAAGCGGAGAGAAACCACAATATCCAGCGTAAATGATGGATTTTTAGCACAATATGTGGTAAAATATACTTAATAAATTGAATATTGCCAAAATTCCGAAAAGAGGCGATAACGTGGAAGAACTGCAAGCGAAATTGGACAGGCTCAAGTGGGAACTCAGCACGGAGAACCAGCGCGGAAGCCTGAAAGAAGCCGGGAAAGTGGCCGAACTGGAAGCACAGATCGCGGAAACACAGGCTCGGATCGATGCGGAGAATAACAAGCAGGTGGAAGTGGCGGTTGCAACCGCACAAGAAAGCATCTACAACCTGTTCGACAGGCTGGACTTCGACGGAAACGTCGTCCGGCTGCGCGACATCATGGTCAATGAGCAAGCCTACCAGATGCTATCCGTTACCCTCCAGCAAGCCTTCGGGGATTTGGCCGAGAGGGGCGAAAAGAACGCCCTCGCACTCAAGGAGAGCTATGCCAACGAGATCGCGGACAAAGACCGGCGCATCCAATCGCTGCTCGAGGAGATCAGCGTAATCGGAACCGAAAACGGGAAGTTGGATCTAGAGCTCCAAGACATGACGTCCAAACGCGACGCAGCGGTAAGAGCGCTGGAAGACAAGGACGCGCAAATCGATCAGCTCCAGGATCAACTGAGTGAGGCGAAAGCAGACGTCGAACGTCTCGAGAAGGATGTACAAGCCCTGCGCGATGCCGCAACGGCTAAAGCGCCGGTTATCAAAACGACCGAGGATATTAAGCAGGAGACGCTGGATAGCCTGATTCCTGTCACCAACATTCGCTGGAAAGAGAACTCCAAGAACACCACTTACCAAGCGGAGGACGCTAAGACCGGCGATACGATCGAATTCAGCTGGCTCGCAAAAGGCAAGTACCGGGAGGTGACCGCCGAAGAGGCGGCGCAATTTCGATCCGAAGCCGAGCATGCTCCAGAGAGCAACGGAGCCGGTCAAGAAGCTCCTGTCCCGGCTAGTCCTCCACTGGATCTGAATCCACCGGAGCTGCAGTTTCCGCCCGCGGTACCGGACGAGGACACAACCGGCGGACTGGCTGAAGGGGACGCTGGTGGAACGGTGGCAGAGAAAACACTCGAAGAGCGAGTCGCAGCACTTGAGAAAGCAGTCTGGGGCAAAGTAGAGAGCGCGGCTTAATGCGGTTTGCCCTTCGGGTAAGGCAAGTATTATGCCGTCACAAGTGGGTGTGTATCTCGCTATTCGCCGAAGTAGAGTGCACCAAATGCGGCAAGAAGGATATATTCTGTCCTTGGTAAGCCGCGAGTCATAAGGGGGAACGACCATGGCAAAAGACATCATCAGCGCTTACCGCAATGTCTGCCGGGATCTGAACGGTCTGGAGGCATACGAGGGAATCGCACACAATCGGCTCAAGGCCGCGCATCAGGTGGTATTCAAGGGGAAAATGCCATCAAGCATCATGTGTTACGTACCGCTGGATACCGCAGTTGATAGTTACAACGAGGCCGTGGACGATTACAACGAGACGAAGAGGCAGATTGAGCATTACAGAGAAGTAAAAGTGCAAATGGAATCCATCATCGCCAGCATGTCGGAGGCGGAGCAAATTGTCATCACGCTTCACGTCGAACAGGGCATGAACCTGCGAGAAATCGCCGACAAGTCCTCGTACTCGTATGGCCATCTTCGCAATGTGGCAATGAAGCTCCGCACAAAACATGTGACAAAAAGTGCAACTGCATCATGATAAGATGCTAGTATGAAGCGTTCGGGCAGTTTCCGGTAAAGCGGCCGCACCGCCCCCGACTGCCCGGCGCTTTAACAAATGCGCTTGACCTCGACAGACGCCGCCGTGCGGACGAGCCGAGAGAGCGCACATATTCCGGGCGAGTGCATGTGGCACACCCCGGCGGCGCGGAGAGTCCCGAAAGGGGCTCTTTTGCTTTTGGGAGGCGGCTAGTATGGAGGTGCAGGAGCTACTCCTGTCATTGTCTTTCTGGATCATCGTCTTGATCGTTTCACACTTTGTAATTAGGTGGATGAACCGGAGGAGCAATCTTTTTAAAGTAGTTTTAATGGAGATTAGCTACAAGGAAGCTATAGCAATATTAAATAACGACTGTGATGCGGTTCTTTACTACGCAAGTAAAAACAAAAAGAGACCTAGTCAATATGTGAGAATCCTTTCTTATCAATATTTTCGTGGATTCAATAAAGACCCCGAATTTTGTGAGATGTTTTATAGTGAAAAAATTTGGTTTCGAGAAAAATAACTGGAGGTGAATGGAAATGGCGGGACGCCCAAGCAAGTACGAAACACACGTAAAGCCTAAGCTCCTGCTGATCGAGGCATGGACTAGGGATGGTTTAACGCTGGAAGATGTAGCAGGCAATTTGGGAATTGCAGTCTCGACCTTGTGTGAATACAAGAATATCCACCCGGAATTGTCGGAAGCCATAAAAAATGGGCGTGAGGTCATTGATGCAATGGTCGAGAATGCACTTCTCAAGGCAGCTCTCGGATACAACTACCGCGATGAAGAGATCAACAAGGCGACAGGTGAGATCGTAGAGCTTCGCAAGACGGCTCATCCCAACACAACGGCGCTTATCTTCTGGCTGAAGAACCGCAAGCCGAAGGAATGGCGGGACAAGCAAGAGATTGAACATAGCGGTGACACAGGGGTGAGAATCATCAATGACATCCCACGCCCTGGAACAAAAGGCTGATGTAAGCCTAACAGACGTCATTGCCCCATCCTTTTACGGCGTCCACTGGGACATACACGACGGGAATCACACGCATTACTGGCTCGGCGGTGGCCGGGGAAGTACCAAGTCCTCGTTCGTGGCCTGCGAGATCATCCTAGGCATGATGGCCGATCCAGACGCGAATGCCGTCGTTCTGCGGAAGGTCAAAGATACGCTGCGTGAATCCGTCATGGAACAGCTCGCTTGGGCCATCGAGGTTCTCGGCGTTGAGGACTACTGGGAGATCCCGGATGCGAAATTGGTCATTACCTACAAGACCACGGGGCAGGAGATCCGCTTTCGCGGGGCCGACAAGCCGAAGAAGATCAAGTCCATGAAGTTCAGCCGAGGTTATACCAAATACATCTGGTACGAGGAAGTCGACGAGTTCACCGGCATGGAAGAGGTACGAATGATCAACCAGTCCCTCATGCGTGGCGGACCCAAGTTCACGGTGTTTTACTCCTACAACCCTCCGAAATCCGCGAACAATTGGGTGAATGCTGAGGTGAAGCTGACCCGTCCTGACCGGCTGGCGCACCACAGCAACTATCTGACGGTTCCGCGTGAATGGCTGGGACAACAATTCATCGTCGAGGCTGAGCATCTGAGAGACACGAAGCCCATTTCCTACGAGCATGAGTACCTTGGCGAAGTCACGGGTACAGGCGGCGAGGTGTTCGGTAACGTGCAGATCAGGCGCATCAGCGATGAGGAAATTAAGGGCTTCTACAACCTCCGGCGAGGGCTGGACTTTGGTTATGCAATCGACCCGCTGAGCTATCTGGTCATGCACTACGACCGGAAGCATAAGCGGGTTTATATATTCCACGAGCTCTACAAGGTGGGCATGAGCAACCACAGCGCCCACAAGCACATCAGCGCCGAGAACCGCAAGAATGAGGTCATCAAGGCTGATTCAGCCGAGCCCAAGAGCATCAATGAGTTCGTTCAGTACGGACTTCGAATGTACCCGGTCAAAAAGGGGCCCGATTCTGTGGAGTACGGCATCAAATTCCTGCAGGACATGGAGGCCATTATCATCGACGATATCCGATGCCCGGAGACGGCGCGGGAGTTCCTGACCTACGAGTTGGACAAAGACGTTCACGGCAACTTCAAAGCTGCTTTCCCGGACAAAAACAATCACTCCATCGACGCGGCGCGATACGCGCTGAACGATGACATGTGGGACTGGATGAAACGTATCGCGGAGAAGAACAAGCCGCAGACACCGTTCCCGTTCCGTACCGAAGAGCCGTATGAAGGAGGGTTCCAGACATGGTAAAGGACGTCGCATCCATCCTCTCGCTGCCGCACCTGGAGCCGGAGACGGTCCAAGTGATCAACCAGTACATCCGAGAGCAACTCAGCACCAAAGCAGAACCTGCGCCGATCCGTCCGGAAGACCTGCGTAGCGTCATCGACGAGTACATGAACGGCCCTAAGGGAGGTGAGTGAAATAGCCGTCAAGGAACCGAAGACCGAATCAACCATCACGCTTGTACAGTCCGTGGAGAAGCGTTACAGCACGGGGAAGTCGTACATGCGCACCAAGGGCTATCTGGACAAATGGCCTGAATACGAGCGTTTCAAAGCCGGTGACCAATGGCCGCCAGCGACTGACCGGACCCGGAGCCTGCCGCGTCCGGTTTTTAATATTGTGCGGTACATCGAGAATCACAAGGTCAGCAGTGTCATGAACGAGAACGTGAAGATGATCTTCACCCCGCAGGAGGCCGTGAATCAGGCGACAGAAGATCCGAATGAGGCATTGCAGGCCCAAGCCGTTACAGAGGCGGCAAGCACCTTCTCACGCTTCTCAGGCACGGTTTGGGAGAACATCAAGCAGGACCAACTGAACGAGGAAGCGCTTGAGGTAGCATCCAATGTCGGGACCGGCATCTGGCACTACTATTGGGACACGAGCAAGAAGGGCGGCATGATCTTCCCTTGGATCGGCGAGATGGCCGGGGAAACGCTCGACCCAATCAACGTGTTCTTCGGTAATCCGCAGCAGATGGACGTGCAGAAGCAGCCGTACATCATCATCACCAGCCGGGATATGGTCGAGAGTGTGCGATCTGAGGCGCAGGCAAACGGTCTGAGCCCAGCGATGGCCGAGATGATCACCGGTGACACGGATGTGCAGGACGAGGGATATGACGGAGCCAAGAGGGAGTTGGACGACAATTCCAAGGTTACAGTCAAGACCATGTACTGGCGCGATGAGGGACAGATCATGTTTTGCAAGGTCGCGTCAAGCCAGATGGTTAAGCCGCCGACACCAACGCAGATGACGCGCTATCCCATCGCTGTCATGCAGTGGGAACGCCGTAGGAAGTCCATACACGGCATAGGCGACACGGAAGGGATTATCCCGAACCAGAAGACCATCAACTTCCTGCTCGCCATGAGCGCACTTTCTGCGCAGCTTACGGGCTGGCCGAAGATGAAGATCAACCCGAACTTCGTCAACCCGAACAGCATCAACAACGACCCAAGTCAGCCGTTGATCGACAACTCACCGCCAGGGCAGTCCGGAGCCGAGTACATGAACCCCGGGCAAATGAGCGGTCACGTCAAAGAGCTGATCGACACGTTCATCGACTACACCAAACAGCTTTCCAGCGCTCAGGACGCAGCCACAGGGGATATGGCGAGCGGGAATCTCAACGCGTCGGCCATCATGCTCCTTCAAAAGGCTGCGGGCGTGCCGATCGAGTCCATTAAGAAGCGCTTCTACCGCGTTATCGAGGACATCGGCCGCATATGGGAAGAGTTTTGGAAGGTGAAGTACAACACGACTCGCCGGGTGAGCGTTAAGGACGAGGAAGACAACCCGATGATGACCGACTTCCGGGGTTCGGACTATGCCGGGATCGAGTTCAATCTCAAGATCGACATCGGCCCATCGTCCAGCTACAGCGAGGAACTGTCCATGGCGTCGCTCGATAAGCTCTTCGACAAGCAGGCTATCGACACCATCCAATACCTCAAGTACGCGCCGACGAATGTCGTACCGTTCAAGGACAGCTTGATCAAGGATCTGGAGCAACAGCAACAGATGATGGCCCAGCAACAAGCCATGATGGCAGAGCAGGAGCAAGCGATGATGGCAAACCAGCCAGATCCGCAAGCTGAAGCCGATGCTGCCCATCAGCGGCAAATGCAACTGCAAGAGCAGAAGCATATGCAGGACGTGCAGAAATTGCAAATGCAGAATCAAGGGCAAAAAGAATTGGCAGCTATGAAAACAGCAGGAGGTGCTAAATGAGTAGTCGTTGGGATTCATCCGGAAGGTCAGTCGGCGGCACGGAGATGATGAACGTTAACGTCGAGGTTACAAGGGCACAAAATGTACAGGTAGCAGCGGGAGCCACGGTCACAGTCATTCCCACTACTCCTGTCCCAGACATCAGGAGAGTATGGGCCTATGCCGTATGCAAATCTGCCGAAGCTCATAGTATGACGCTCAAGATCGAATACGCTCATGTGAATGGGACTGCAGGGATGTACCCGAATGCAGCTGCCGCAACGAGTGTAGGCGTTACGGCTATGAACCGGGTCAACGTGCCTCAGACCGATTTGCCTTGCGGCTATGTTTACGTCACCCTCACCAATCAGGATACGGTCAATCACAACTACGATGTTGTACTTGGTGGAATCAAATAACGGGCCTGCGCTGAGACTGCGCGGGCCTTTTCTATGCGCCAACCATAGCGCGAAAGGAGATTTACCATGGAAGAGATTCGAAGCGCCAACCATAGCGCAGAGCCAGTCATTCAAGAAACATCCCATACACCGGCAGCAGAGGCCCCTGTAACCACGCAGGAGACGCCAGCAACGCCGGAAGGCATCAGGGTCAAGTATAACAAGGAAGAGCGTGTTATCGGCCTTGATGAAGCCCCGACATGGATTCAAAAGGGGCTAAACTACGACAAGCTGCAGGAAAAGGTTGGGACCTACGAACAGCACTCCAAGCAGCTTGAGAGAGCCGCGAAATATTATGGCTTCTCAGACGTTGACAGCTACGTTCAAGCCTTGGATGAAGACGAGCGCAACCGGCAGATCGCTGAAGAAGCCGAGCGCCTGGGCGTGGATGAATCCGTCATTATGGAGCATCTGCAGCCCCTCCGGCAAAAGGTTGACGAGCTGTCCGCAAAGGATCAGGAGCTTACCCGGCTCAAGACCGAAATGGAACTGACCAAGCAACTGACAGACATTCGTGCCAAATACCCCGACTTCGATCAGTACAGTGAAAAGGTTGTGGAGTTCTACAACCAGGGATACCAGTTGGAACATGCATACATACTGGCATCCCACGAAGACAAGGTGAGCAAAATCGCCAAGGAAACCGAATCCAACACGATCCGAAATCTGCAGCAGAATGCAGCGACTTCGACCGGTGCGCTTGGGGCCGAAAGTCCCGAGGAAAAAACAGGCTATCTGTCCATGTCGCCGGCTGAGCGCAAAGCATTCCGCGAGCAGTTCATTCGAGGTCGATAAATAAGGAGCTGACTAGTCAATGGCAACGAACGTACAAGGGTATAACAGCACAACAGGTGTGAACGCCCTCACAGCCGAGCAAGCCACGTTTTACCAGGATGCAATGCTGGATCGCCTGCTGCCGAACCTGTTCTACATGCAATACGGCGACAAAAAGAACATCCCCCGGAACAAAGGGGCAACGACCAACTTCCGCCGCCTGAACTCCCTGGCGGTTTCCACGACGGCTCTGACCGAGGGCGTAACGCCTGACGGTGTCGACCTGTCCATCACGGCCATCAACGCCACGGTTTCCGAGTACGGCAACTGGACGAAGATCTCGGAGTTCATCGACATGACCGGTCTGGACCCGCTGCTGACGGAAGTTTCCGGCCTCATGGGCGAGAATGCGGGCGAGTCCATCGACACGATCGTGCGCGACATCATTGCCGCCGGCACGAACGTCCTGTACCCAGGCACGAAAACGGCCCGCAACCAAGTCGCGGGGACGGATAAGATTTCAGCGCTGGACATTCTCCGCGCTCGCCGGACGTTGGTTCGCAACAAGGTCAAGCAAATCCAACTGCCGAACGGTGCGGGCATGGGTTACCTCGCCTTCATCCACCCGGACGTAGCGATGGACCTGATGCAAACACAGGAGTGGAAGGACCAAAACACCTATGTCAACGTCGACAACCGCAAAAACGGCATGCTCGGCAAGATGTACGGCATCTACTTCCTTGAAGTCCACAACGGTGTAAAGTTTGCCGGAGCAGGCGCAACTGGTGCGGACGTATACGGTACGATCTTCATCGGCAAAGGGGCTTATGGCGTGCCGGACATCGAAGGCTCCAGCAAGCCGGACATCATCGTACACAAAGCGGGCTCCGCTGGTACGGCTGACCCGCTGAACCAATTCAACACGGTCGCATGGAAATGCGCTTTCACGGTCGTCCGTCTGCAGGAACTGGCGATTCTGCGCTACGAATCCGGCGCATCAGTGTAATTCACGGGGGCTTCGGCCCCCTTTTCCAATCTGAGGAGGAATGAACATGCCAAGAGGTATCCCGAACAGTCAAAACGAAGGCGATGAACAAGTCGGCTTGGAGCGCCAAGCCGCTGATGTAGAGCGCAGCATGAAGCAGATCCTGGACGCGCAGCCGAAAAAGTCGCTCGAGATCCCGACCGATCCGCAGAATCCCAACGACATCATCGTGCCGATCGGCATCAATGGCATCGTGTACGCGGTACCGCGCGGCGTCGAGGTCGAAGTACCTCAATCGGTGTACGAAGCCTACAAGGACAGCGACAGGCGCACCAAAATCGTCAATCAGCGCATCGTCGACGGCCCGAAGAAGGAGCTGCAGATTTACTAACGCCCCTTCTCGGGGCTTTTTCTTTTTATAAGGGGTGTTGCCGATGACGGTTGATCAAATATTGACCATCGTACAGTCGAAATATCCGCATGGCTACGATGATACGTATCTATTCTTGCTGTTGACCAATGCTGTCAAGGAGTATTCGAGGTACCTGTACCAGCCGGAGACCGCAACCAGCTTCGATATCATCGCCGGAAACCCGTTCTATACGATGCCATTTTCTCCAAGCAACATCATGGGCGTTCTTGTGGATGGAGTGAAGTATAGCCGGGATGCCATTCCAGGCTGCGCTCCTGGCTACTTCTACTACATCACGGAAGGGAACTCCCTTAACCTCTATCCTACGCCAACAAAGGATATTGCAGGCGGGCTTGTCGTGTTCCATTACATGGAGCCGACGCCAATCAGCGGCAGAGGGCAGATACCGGACTTCGACGAGGCTTGGCACATGATGCTGGTTTACAGGCTCTGCAAGGAGCTTGCGGAGTCGGCCCAGGATACCACAATGGCTAACGGGTTTGTGTCGCAGTACAACGATCTGGAGGAGCAATACAAGCGGTCTAGGGTGTACCCGCCCATTCAAATCCAGAACGTGTATGGAGGGCTTTGCTGATGGACTCCATGAAGCTTATTGCCCAGCAGTATGAGCAGGCGAACAAGAACTATATTATCTGGAAGGACATCATCTGTAACGTCAAGGATTTTAAGGTTAGAGGGGACGGTTTTACCGATGATACGGTAGCCATTCAAAGAGCAATAAACTATGCCAATGCAAATGGGATGTCGGTGCTCTACTTCCCCTGTGGGCAATACAAAACCTCAGCCGGGCTCGTGAGTGATTGCGGGCTCATTTTCATGGGTGAGAATGCCCCGGAAGTATCTCAAGTCCCGGGAAGGCGTACAATGGGCTCGGTTTTATTGCCGAGAAAGGACGTGACAGATCCAGTCATTAGCTTTATACCTTCGGCTGGTATCTATGGAGTCGGCGGGATGATGAAAGGCGGAGGGATTAAAGGCCTTCACATTCTCGGTTCCGACCATTGGAACACTGCTGCAAATTCCGCAGATCGCGTAGCTGTATACATGGAACGGGTACAGACGGAATTTACCATTAGCGACATGTATATCACCGGATTCAAGCGCGAGGCCTTGAAGATGGTTCAAGTCTATGACGGCTACATTTTCGGCGGGAGGATTATGTACTGCAGCACAGATGGTGTATACGCTGCGATTTCCATGGAGGGTGATGCAGCCGGCGCTAACAACACGAATGCCGTCCACATTACCGCATTACATATGGAGAACAATCCATATATGCTATATGCCAACAAGCTTTCTCGGCACATCTACGTTGAGAAGTCTAAGTTCGAACTTCATGCAGGACAAACACTTTCTAATCCATTTCTCTTGGATAACGTGCAAGAGTTTACTTTCATGGGATGCCAGATTGTCACACGTTCAGCAACAGACTTGACGGCCTACGCTAATCCCGATCTACAACCACACACGTTCTATCTGAAAGGGCAGGGATTGGTGAAATTTATCGGAAATGACTTCACCTCGCCAACGAAGGACGGGGCTAGGATCTTGAAGCAAGATCCAACATCCGTTTCCCGAGTTACGATGGATGCAAACACCTTTGACAATCTCTATTGCGGTGGTGGGGAGTATCCAATTATTTTAAAAGACAGCGCAATCCTCACGTCTAATCGCTTTATCACGAAGTCATTGAACAATAAACGTCAAGTGGTAGATATTCTCGGAGCAAACAATACCCTCTGCAACAACCATTTCGAAGACTCCGGAGGCGGCACAACGCCAGATGCTTCTTCGAACATGTTCCGCGTCGCGGGCGAAAGAAACATTTTCGACAACACAATCATAGGAGCTACGCCTCCGAAGATACTCGGAGGGGATCAGGCTTTTATCGAATACACACACGTAAGGGCGCGTACAAAAGACCTTATTCAGTTTGACATCAATACGAGTACGCCGTCCGTTGGATACAATCATATATCCGGATCTAGTGATTACAAAGTGGCAAACACGGTCGCTACTTCTATCACGAACATGCTGGATGGCCGCGACGGTCAGGTGGTGCGGCTTATGTCCATAAACGGTACGGCAACCACGTTCGTACACGACCCAACCAAGATCATCATGCTAGGAGGGGCGAACAAAGTCCTACAGGGCTTTGGCAAGTTCATCACATTCGTTCGCCGGGCCGGTATGTGGTTTGAAATATAAAAAGCGCAGCTCAGCGGCTGCGCTTCTTTTAAATCTGTTTCGTTTTTGCTGCTAAGCGAGTCAATACGATGCATGAGCAGCAAATTGCGGCCGTCATGATTTCAACCAGTTCCAAGACGAATAGATTCCGAGAGGTTAGGATCAAGAGGGCGAGTAAGAGGGCCGGAATGATGGCTTTCACGATGTCCGGTCCTTTGAAATAATAAGCTAACATGATGGCGTAAGCTGCAGAAATGGACCACATGACGTTGTAGTATAACCCATTCAAGACTTGAGTGGTGACCAGGATCAGCAAAAAACCAAAAGGTAATCCGAACATCAATAGATTTTTCATGGTTTGGCCTCCATCGCTTTAATATGCTTGAGGGAAATCATCATGGCACCGCAGCCGAACATGAAAAGTCCGGTCCCGCGCAGCCAAGAGACGTCGACTTGAATGTGTGCCAGCTGGGATGCGAAGCAGGCGAAGAGGGTTGCTGAGAGGACCAAGTAAGTCGGATCGAGCCTGAACGCCTTGCGGTTGGTGAACGCCTTGATCAAGAAGTACCCCATGAGGATGACGAAGAGGATAAGGCCAATTACACCAACCTCTACAAGGTTCAGGAGGAAGACATTGTTCGGGTCGTTTTGCTTAAACCCGAGGTAAACAATTTCGATGAAGTAGTTTCCGAGTCCGTGTCCAAGAAACGGAGCATCTTGAATCTTTGCCCATACATCATTGTAGATGGTGACGCGGCTGTAGGCGCTGGAGAACTTATCGGACCGGGTGAAGGTGTTCAGGTAGTCGGTGGCAATATAGTTGGTATAGAGCCAGAACAGCCCTCCGCCAAGTACCGCGAAGATGGCGACCAAGCGGACGCGATTGACGAGCAGGAACAACAAGCAAAGGCCGACTATGGCTCCAAGCATAGAGCCCCTGGACGTCGAAATGAGCAAGGATAGCGAGCAAATGACCAATCCGGCGACGATCCATTTGCGGCGGTGTTTTAGTGCTGGAACTAGCAACAAACCAACAAGCAGCGGGATGTTGTTGCCGACGATGGCGCCTAATGCGTTCTTGTGGTAGTTGAGGAAGTACAGAGTGCTGAACGAGCGAGTGGCGATGGCGTATAGGACTGATGCCAAGCCGAGCAGCGAGGCCATGACGGCATAGAAGCTCAGCGTCTTGATGATGGTTTCTTTCTTTGTGAGGCTCCCAAAAACGAGCATTCCTGCGACCATAAACTCCATGAACTGTATCAGCGGGGCGATGGACTTGGTATAGTCCGTGGCCCAAACAAAGGCGAGCAAGCACCAAGCGAGATAAAACCCGGCAACGGTTATGTAACTCATCTCAATCCGGAATTGCCTGATCGTGGGGAGGAAAAGAAACAGGGTCATGAACAGCCAGACGTCCGAAAGGCTGATATTGATCCCTCCGACAACGACGGACTGAACGAAAATCGTCAGACCAAGCAAAGGGATTGTGAGCAGCTCCGTGAAAGGAGTGCGCTCGCGTTCGAGCGGTAATCGTACTGCTGAAACACTCATGCTTCAACACCATCCTTCTTTTGCTTAAGTCCAATTCTTGCAAGGTTCAACAAAGCGCCAGTCCGCGTGGAGATATTCTCCCGCTTTTGGTATTGCTCGATCTCTTTCAGCAGCGGAATAGGCACGCGAATATCAATGCGTTCACTCTTTTTCATAAAGCACCTCCGAAAATGTACGTGACTTGTACGTGAATTAATGATACATTATGTATCGGAAGGAGGCAACAATGAATTTCTGGCCTGCTACCAACAACAATGCACCTTCTCAATCGTTGCGCGAGTTTGCGGGAGTCTTCAAAGGGGATACATTTAGTATCAATCCTTCGTTATCCCCATCCTTATTCAATCTCATATCTAGTCAGGCTCCAGCTATTACGACACGACCTGGGTACTCTGTCGTTGGTTTGGCGGTAGGAACGCGAGTACTAGGGCTATCAACGTGGAAGAACCAGCAGCTGCACGCCGTTTTTAACGATGGCACATGGCGAAAATGGGATGGTTCGAGTTGGGTGACACTCAAGAGTGGACTCGACACCTCGGCAGAATGGTCGTTCTGCAATTTCAAAGGTGGATGGACGGACACCAACTTGATTGGGACCAACGGAGTCCAGAAAATGCAGCGCTATGATGGCTCTACAGTGCAGGACGTCACCACAGCGCCTGACGGGGCGAATTTCGTCGACCAGCACGACAATCGACTCTATGTAGCCATCGAGAATAAAGTCGCTTACAGCGGCCTTAACGTGGCTGACGAATGGACGGTTACAGGGAGGCCCAACGACAGCTCACCCGGAACACTTCGCAAGGAGACTTATGTCGGGGAAAATATCGTCGGTATAAAGTCTGGCGCTGGTCATGCAACAGTATTCTTCCCTTCATCCTCATGGGAGTTGTACGGCACAAGTCCTTCCGACTTCTCCTTCGTTTCCGTTGCCGAGGACATAGGTGCCATCAACGATCAGAGTATCGTCAACCTCGGCGGCGTGATGTACTTCTTGGACACGACCGGTATTTATACCTATAGCGGCGGTGTTAGACCTTCTAAGGCTTTCAGCAGGCCGGTACAGGAATATGTAGACGGCATGGTTAAGTCGGCACGTAAATACTGCTGCATGGGGGCAGACGGCCGTTATTTGTACGTAGCCATTCCGCTAAACTCGACTTCAAACGCCGACACGCTTCTCGTATGGGATTCACAGCAGCAGTCATGGTGGATTTGGAAGAACTGGACTCCTACCCATTTCATAAAGATGGGCGAAACGCTTTACATGGCCGATGCGCAAGGCCGTGTGATGCAGATCGGCGGGACAACAGACAACGGCCAAGCCATTACATGGGAATGGCAATCAAAGACATTTTCGGCGGAATCCATGGCAATGAATCTTCGGTGGTTGCGAATGTGGTGGACGGTAAATAAGCCAGCTGGCAGTACGGCGACGATCTACCTATCAAAGGAACCTGAAACGGACAGCGGATGGATAAGCGTGGGTGCTATTAGTGCGGCTGTCCTGGCAAACAAGAGAGTTCCGATTACACCCTTCCAAATGGCTCTTAGCCCTTATTTGAAGACCAAGATATCAGGAACAGGAACAGTGACTATCCGCGAGATATCTTGGGACGAAAAACAATTCCCGGCCGTGTAAGGAGGAAATATGGGTCAAATCACATTTGCTAGGCCTAGTGGTACGGAGTCTGTCGCTGAACTCGCAGATATGGTCGCGAAGATGCAAAAGACGGTGGAGTTCATCGTCAACGGGAACCTCAGCACATCAAATGTCCGAGAGATAAGCGGGTGGATGGTCGATCCAGACCGTTTCTATGCGGCCGATGGAGACGTTGGGATCTCTACAGCGGAAGAGGGAGAAGATCCCGTTCGATTTTGGGCAGGAGCCACAGTCCCTGAAATGGCCCCCTGGCGCGTGACAAAGAGTGGTAAGGGGGTAGCGACCGGTATGCTGATAAAGAGTGCAGATGACTATCCTATGGTCGTCATGGACCCCTTAGAAAAGCTCTTCGGAGCTTACCGGGCAGCCGATCAATCTATCACGATGGAGACAAACAATGCAAGTTTTACAGGCGCACCGGTACTATTATTCACAGACGGGAGTAATATAGCACCAGTAGTATTCGATAGCGGTGGTTTGCAAATTGCTACAGCACACCCCATAGGCATTACGCTTGTTGCAAACACGTTAGACCTGCAAGGGAATGTAAATATCGGATCATTCACTAGCCTATCTGCAACACTTGAAGGGAAAACTCTTGGCGCAGCCTTAGATGAAAAGGCGAAAAAGTCAGCCCAGACTTTAACAGCTGGAGCAGCAAACTGCGGAATACCAATTGGAGCTCAAATCATGACTGTTGGCGGAAGCTCCTATGCCTGGCAGGGTGTGCCCAACCATACGCATACCCAACAATAACGGAGGTGTTCTTGGTGAAGAAGTTTATCATGGGTTTGGTTGTCGGTGCGGTTTTGATGATGACGGGACAGCTTTATGCGGCATCCCCACTACTGGGTAAGAAGGTCGAAAGCTCGGTGTCCGTCATTTTGAACGGAAAGAGCATCGGCAGTGGAATCGTGGTAGACTCCAAGACTTACCTACCTGTTCGGACGATATCCGATGCCATGGGAATGAAAACCACATACAAGAGTGGGGTGGTCACGGTGACCGGAGAAGAAAACGCACAACAGGCCGCCGAGCAACAGGCCGAGGTTGAAGCGAATACGAACCAATTTAATACTCTGAACGCAGCGTACTTCGAACTCTTGACGAAGGTGGATTCCCTCCAGACACTGGTTAAGGGTTATGAGGAAAAGTTGATTCCTGAATGGGAAGCTAAGGTCTCCAACCAGCCTAAAAATCCAGTCAATACAGCTACACTCGATCGATACAAAACTCAGTTGCAGCAGAAGAGGGATGAATTGACGGATGCACAAACGAAATTGCAGGCCGCCAAAACGGCTGTAGAGGCATATGTCAAAGACCATCCGGAGTATGAAAAGTTCATCGCAAAGCTTCCTCAATAAATCCAGGGCTCGCCAATTGGCGGGCCTTTTTACTTGGAGGTGCCCAATGATAAGCCTTGAAGAGAAAGCACAAATCAAATCGTTGCACTTGTCGGCAATGGAACGTCGCCTTTATGCACTTCAACTGGACCATATAGGCGCTGAAGCCGCTGGGGATGCGAAGTCATGTAAAGAGTTGGGGACGCAAATTGAAGCCCTAATAAAGGCCATAGAAGCCGTTGAAGAGAGAGGGTAGCTCATGCTTACTGCGAGTCAATTAGCAAATCAAGCAGAGATTCAGCGCAAAGCCAAGGCAGGAATTCCGCTGACAAATCCGACAGCTTCCAGTACAGCTCTGTATAAACAAACTCAAACAACGGCAAATCCTGGTCTCCAGAAAGTTGCCCAGCCGGTAAAACCTATTACAGCCAGTAGCTTAATGGCTCAACCAGGAGAAGCTGGAGTACGGAAATACTTCAACGACAACGGCTATTCAAATGTCGGTTACGATAAAGCTCGCGGAATGGTTACAGTCAACGGCATGGATGCTCTTGCCCCATCTAGGATCGCGGGTGGAACGTCTTACGCATCCAATGATGCCTTGGCAGCATCTCTTTCCAAGGTCCGGAACACGGAGATGGGCAACAAGGTGAATGGCCAGCTGGCGAATATTGAGGAATTGTTGAAGAAGCCCTCTTATACACCTGGACAATTCAACTATGACGCCTCCGCTGACCCCATCTATCAAGCTGCCCTCGCTCGGGCCAAGACGAACGCTCAGGGGGCCAGCGGTGATGCCATGGCCGAACTCAACAAGCGCGGAATTCTGGACAGCACTATTACCGGCGATCGGGTGGCCGGCATCCAGCAAGACGCGGTGAACCAAGTGGATAGCGAGCTGATTCCGCAGCTGACGCAACAGGCGTACCAGCGTTGGCAGAACGAAGAGAACATGAAGTACCAGCAATCCCGCGACAGCGTAGGGGATGCCGGGAACCTGCTCTCTCAGCTGATGGGAGTGGATCAGGCTAACAGAGGAAATGACCAACAGCAATGGGATAACCGATTCCAGTACGGTCAGGCAATCGGTCAGTTCGGTAACGGACAGCAGACGTTGCAGAATAAGCAGAATCAGGAGAACATGGCATATCAGCGCGCCAGGGACGCCATCGGTGACAAGCAATGGCAAGCGCAGTTTGACCAAAGCGTGAAGCAGTTCGGCCTTAACTATGCTCTGCAGCAGCTTTCGGAGAATAATCAAGCGGCTTATCAGCAAGCGCAAATCGCCCTTTCGCAGGACGATAACTTGCGACAATGGTCCCAGCTGGATGCCACGCTGGCGCAGCAGAACGCGCCGCAAGCGCCGAAATACAGCGGCATGTCTTCGTCTCAAGTCGTATCCAGCATACGGACTCAGCTAGGCGACAACCTCGCCAAGACACCCAAGGATCAAATCTACCAACAGGTTGTGGCGTTCGGTCTGCCGGATGGACAAGATGAACAAGCCATGCTCGCACTTGGACTTACGAAAGCCGATATTCAGGCTCTGGACAAGAAATTCGGGGTAGGCGCGGGAAAGCCATGACCGGGACCGTAAGCGCTCCTGAGAAGTACGCAGGACTGTTCCAGGCGGCCTCTCAAAAGTACGGTCTCGGTAACGGAATCCTTGAGCGCATCGCAAAGCAAGAATCAGGATTCAATCCGAACGCCAAGAATAGCAAGTCGGGAGCCGCTGGAATGATGCAGTTTATGCCCGGCACAGCTCAAGGCTATGGAATCGATCCCTACAATCCGGCCCAAGCGATCGATGCGGCTGGCAAGATGGTATCGGGTCTGCTTGCTAAGTATGATGGCGACATGAGCAAGGCGCTGGCCGGATACAACTGGGGCGGCGGCAATGTTGATAAGGCCGTGAAAAAGTACGGAGCAAATTGGCTTGCGTATGCTCCGGCAGAAACAAAGAACTATATCAAGAAAATCATGGGGTGAGGACATGTCCACAAGGAAAGAAGCGCTTGACCGGTACCAGCAGGGAGAATCAGCGCGACAACGGGTACTAAGTGGCATGTACAACCAACAACCGGCTACTACGGAGCAGCCGGTTGTTTCTTCCCGCCTTAAGGCTCTGGAAGCGTTCAATGCTGATCAGGCCGTTAAACAAGAGCGAGTTCAAAAGGCGATGAAGTTCAGCGCCGCTAACACGCTCATGGGCAATAATACGGTTGCACCGGTCCGCAAGCCTGTTAAAGAGGTCCCGTTCGAAATCGATCCATTCAAACGCGCCAAGCAAGCGGCAGGCAACGTCAATGCGACTCACATGCTGGAGACACCGATAACCAAGGGCTTGCAGGGAATCCATTACGAGACGAACACAACGCCCTTCCAGCAACTCGTAGAAAAGGCAAAGGATCTTCCTATCTACCGAGCAGGCGCAACGTTCCAGGAGGGCATTAAAAACGCCACGAGCCTAAAGGAGCCGACGTTCAAGGAGTCGACAGGCAATCCGAAGTTTGACAAGTTCCTGCGCTCTCTTGGCGGCGGTGGTGCTGAGCTGACGAACGGCATCATGGCTGGCGGCCCTGCTATGGGTAGTGGGGTGATTGCTGGTAAGGTCACCGAAAAGGCTGCAACCAAAGTGCCGGCCGTTGCGGCTCGAATCGCTGGCGGCGCTGCAGAGGGTGCTGTGACAAACGTTGCCACCGGCATGGCGGCGAATCAGACCGATCCGGGGGAGATCGCTAACCTAGCCGTCACTGGCGGCTTGCTTGGCGGTGCGGCTGGGACACTGGTAGAGGGTGTAGCTGCAGGGGCCAAAGCGCTAGGTAAGGCGCTCGGAACGGGTAAAGAAGCCGCTTATCAAGTCTCGAAGCAAGAGCAAGCCGCAGCTGAAAAAGGGAATTGGTTCACCCGTGCTTTCGGCCAACAAGGGTTGGGAATCGCGGCCGGTGCATCGCGTACCGGAAAGGCTGTGAATTCGGAGGATGTATTGGTTCGAAACAAGCTTCTCCAAGACAAGGATGGGGTCATCGGGAGCATTCAAGCAGGGGCTAAGGATGCTTATCACAACTTTGTTGACCAATACGAGCCATTGAAGGCTTTCGGCCATGATGTGTACGAAAAGGCTATGGATTCTGCGAGGGCGAACAACGTGGCCAATAACATCACGAAGAAGCATTTCGTTACCCCAGAAGGACAGATTGTCGGACCCGGTCTAGAGAGCATCTTCAAAAAGGTGGCGCGTGGGTATGACAAACAGTTCGTTGATTACCTGACTCTCCGGCATGCTGAGACTCGTATTGGACGTGGCGAGCGCGTTTACGCCGAATACATTAAGGACCCGGGCAACCCGCAACGCGCCATGAACACGGTTGAAGCTGTTCAAGACAAGCTTGCTCGGTACAACAAAACCCATCCGAAATGGGCTGCTATTGCCAAGGAATGGGACGGATTCAACGAAAACCTTCTCCAACACTACGGAGTCAATGAGGGCCTTATCTCTGCGGAACAGTTTGCTGCCATGCGAGAGAAGAATCCGTTCTATGCTTCTATGATGAGGCAATTCTCCAAGTCTGAAAAGCCGGCTCAGAAGTACATCGGCGCCCAGACTGGCGCACAGTTCAGCGGACAAAAAGCGCCGATTAAGGAAGTCAGCCCGACCGGATCGGCCAGAAAGATTGTCGACACTCGTAAATCTGCCATCGAACAAGTGGGCGCATGGGCGAATGCTTCCTTCCGCAACCGGGTTATGCAAGGTATCGTGGATAAGGTCAAGGCGAATCCAGAATCGTTCCAGGGTATCGCCGAAATCGTCCAAGCGCCATCCCAAAAGGAGCATGCGCTTCGTCAGGCTCTCACAGATCCTAACCATGATTACCTCAACATGTTGAAGGATGACTTCGATAGCCTTTTTGGGAAAGGAAAAGCGTCGGAGGATAACATTGTCCGCGCAATGGTGAAAGGGGAACCGGTTTATATTAAGGTTCACAACCCGGACATCGTCAAAGCGCTGGCAGGCATGTCGCCACAAGAGGCGGGCTTAGTCGTTGGAGTCCTGCAGAAGTTCTCCAATGCGGTCAAGACAGGGGCGACCGGCGCACTGGCTCCTTTGTTCGCAACTCGCGGGGCTACAGTTGATGTGGTGGCATCTCTCATCCAGTCTAAGAATCCCATACGGCACCTGGGTGATCTGACGCATGCAATCCTTGGATCACTTAACCTTCCGGGGTTCAACAAACTTGTTCAAGAATACGAACTCGCTGGGGGTAAATACTCAGCTGCTCTTAAAGGAGACAGGCAGCTCAACAAAAGCCTGAGTAACCTTGAGCGGCCGGCATTATTCTCCCCGAAAGGCGTTGCTCGCGGCGTCACCAAGACAGTCACGGCGCCATTCCGGGTGGCTAATGCGGTATCGGATGTGGCAGAGAATGTGAACCGGATTGCAGCCTATAAAGGAGAATTGCGTCGACTTGGTGGAGAGAGAACGCCAGACAACGTTCGGAAGGCCATGACGGAAGCTCGGGAGATCACGACAAACTTCAGCCGTAAAGGAGCAAAGTCTCGGGAACTGGAAGCCTTATTCCCATACAACAATGCTGCTGTACAAGGCACCCGGCGTGTCCTTATGGGATTCAAGAATCCAAAGACAGCCATTAAGACCTTGGCTGGCATAACGGCGCTCAGCGTCCTTCCAAAAGCCTATGAATACGCCAAGTTTCATAACGACCCTGACTATCAGAACCTTCCAGCTCGGGAACGGTACCGGAACAACATTGTCGGGAAGCTCCCGAACGGAAAATTCGTCAAGGTTCCTGTAGAGCCGGCCTATGGAGCTTTCGGTGAAGCGACAATCGAGGCCATGCGCAGCTTGCTTGATAAAGATCCGACAGCGTTTAAGGGCGCTGCTGACGCCTTGGTGAATGCCTATTTACCACCTATGGCAACGGGTGCTTTGCAAGGTCTGACGCAAGGAACGGGTCTTCAGGGGGCTGGAGAAGGATTCCTTAACGGAATGTCCACCGCACCTATCGCAGGCGCTTTAAACAACAAGAGTTTCACGGGAGCGCCGATTGTACCGAAGGACACAGAAGGGCGTACAGACAAGTACGAATATGACGAGCGCACGTCTAGCATCGCCAAAAAAGTAGGGTCTGTGACGGGGTATTCTCCTATGAAGGTTGATTACCTGCTCAAATCCTACGGCGGTGATCCAGCACGAATGATTCTTCCTCTTATGAGTTCAGTAGGCGGCGGCAATGCTCGTGATTCTCTGCTTAAGAATTTCATCGCAGATCCGACTTATAGCAATACCTTGTCACAGGACTTTTACGACGCCAAGGATAAACTAAATGCTGCGTACCAGGACAATAAGGATCTCGGCATTCCATTGCCGAAATGGTACAGCGAAGACATGCGGAAGGAGCTCACTTCCTCTGCAAAAGGCTCTATTTCTAAGATGGTTAGCGGACTGAGAGATCAGAAGGCCCAAATCCAAAGCGACAAATCCTTGACCAAGCAGCAAAAAACGGATCAGCTTCTGAGAATACAAAAGCAGATTAATGACATATACTTGGATATTAACGCCAAATTGTCGAAACAAGGAATCATAAGATAGGTAGGGGTGATAGAGTGAAGAGCCAGAAGGTGTGGACTTGGTTCGAACAAACGTTAATCGGTCAGGTGTGCGGCGTCTTCATAGCTGCAGCCATCTTCTGGACTTTCGCCATCCCTCTATATTGGGTAATAAGTGCGCCTATGGATGGGATTGAGCAGTTTTTCTATCGCATCCATCTCGGATTCCTAGTTGAATGGTTTGAGAATAATTGGTAATATAAATACAAATCCGAAAGCATCGGTCGAAGAGAGTCCGCGGGAAACCGCTGGGCTCTTTTTGTTATGGAGGGAACATGGAAAAGCTGCAGATGTGCGTTCCATACTGCCTGATTGAAGGTGTTCCGGCAGATCAGAGTAAGACACTACAGCGTATCAGGGACTTTTGGGGGGAAGATGAGGCAAATTCGTTCATTTTCGAGCAAATCGGTCCACGATACGAAGATATCATGACGTACGGATCTGATGAACTTAAAGAGGTTGCGTTTACTGTAACTAACGGCGTTGCACCGGGAGGGAAATCATGAGCAAATTCGCAAATGCTCAATTCATTACGACGGTCATCACTATGGCGGCGATCGCTCTCAACAACAAATTTGCATGGCATTTAAATGCTATTGAATTGGGGGCGTCAATTGCAGTCTCCGTAAACTTCATCTTCGCGCAGATCATGGTGGATATTCAAAAAATAAAGGCCGGGCAGCAAGTCAAATTCAGCAAGACAAAGTTTGCTACGCTTCTTATCTCCTGCGGGATCATCGGATTCACCCAATACATCGGGTTCGAACTCAGCACCGAGGACGTCTTGTGGATTGCCGGAATCGCCATGGCCTTTATCTCCGGCAAAGGCTTCAAGGATGTCATCGAAACCAAGAAGAACGCATCCGATGAAGAGAGGCTCACGGATGGGGAGAGGATATACCTATGAACATCATCCAGAAACCGGTAAAGTCATTCAGCAGCCGTGGTGGTCATATTCCCATCTGTATCGTCTTGCACATCACGGCCGGCAGCGCAAATTCGGCATACAACGAATTCAAGAACTCAGGCAATCAAAAGAGCAGCACCTTCTTGACCACCCGCAGCGGGGAGGTTTGGCAGTTCATTGACATACAAAGTAAGCCATGGACGAACGGCAACATTAGGAACCCTACGGCACCTATCATCCGAGCCAATGGCCCCCTTAATCCTAACTACTATTCCGTCACCATCGAGCAAGAAGGGTACGGAACAAGCGGTGGAGATGGGGCTATTACAGAGGATCAGTTCTTGGCTCTTTGCCAGCTGATCAAACATATTCAAACAGAGGTAAAGCGGATCTACGGGAATACGATCCCCCTCACTCCGGAACGAGTCATCGGCCATTATCAGATTGACAGCATGGGTAAATCGTTTTGCCCTGGTCCGGCATTCCCGTGGACGCGTCTGTACAAGGAACTCATCGTGGCTGACAGCATGACTCTCGAACATTACGAAGAGCGAATCGACAGCCTCAAACAGCCGGCCAAGACGGCACAGCGGGCGTATACCATTGCAATCCGTATCAATGATCTCAGCGCCAAACTTGAAGTCCAAAAGTTCATCAGGGCAGCTACCGATAAATTATTGCTCCTGATCCCCATCGTCCCCAACGCAGAGACTATACAGGATGTTGTGGATTACGTGAACCGCCTTTACAACGCAAAGCAATACGCGGATCTCGTGGAAATGGAACCGCTTATGAAGAACAAGGGGCTGCTCTAATGAGCGGCCCCTTTTTTTATATTCCCTATTTTTGAAAGATGAATTACAATATCTGTAAAGGCGAATATGGAGGTGGATTGGTTGTCCAGACACGAGGAAACCACTAGAAGCATTTGCGAGAATGGAGATTTAACGCCTGATTATGCAATATTATTAGCTCAAATGGTTGACAATAGGGATCAGGAGCTTTTGAGGCAACGAGCGGTTAATCGTCAATTACTTGAGATAATCAAATCGACTACCGAATTATTTAATGTAGAGAAGTTAATAAGTCTAGGCATCCTGGAGTCTTTAGATCTGAATGACCTCCAAACGCAAGTCGAAATCGGAATCGAGTTAACAAAATAAAGAGGCCGTCTATCGGTCCTTTTTTTATTTGCGTCTCAGTCCTTCTCCGATATCTGTAATATACCTCGCCAGCTGCACGCTTATTTCCGATCGCATAACCTCTCGAACAATCCCGAACTCGTGATGATATCCCCTGTAGATGTACTTGTAGTTGATGATGTGCCTGGTGTTATTTGTCTCCGGATTTTCCAGATATAGCTTGATGTTACGCGCTGACAGCTCGCGTCTAAGGCCGAACTGATCTGCCATGAGCTTATCCATGATCGCTTGTGCTGTCATCGCATAAGCCCGTTTAAGCACGTTAGGCGAGTTCTGGATTTCATTCATGCTCTTTTCGACCATGGCGATCATGTGCGGGATCAGTATGGCGTCCCGAATCATGACCATCTCTTCCGGCAGCGGCATTACCCGTTTAACTTCGCTCATTACCCTTACCTCCGAACCGAACATATGTACCTATTATAGTCCGTGTTCGCTGGTTTGATGCAAGAGGAAAATCACTCCGGTTTGTAAATCCATATCTCCATGACGTTCAGATCGAGTGCATGAGCAATTTTGTACGCCACTTCCATAGACGGTGGCCGGCGCTCGGATACAAGGGCGCTTAATGTATGTTCATTGACTCCAGTCTTCTCTGCAAGTTCTCGCTGCTTCATGCGGCGTTCCGCAAGGATGACCTTTAATCGGCACTCAAACATGCTATCACCTCGCCTACAACTTCCCCAAATCGGGACGAACTCCTGCAAAAAGTACAGGCTACATCAAACATTTTTGTGCACGGACATGCAAAAGTATCCGCATATGCCCATACCTTAGTATCAACAAAAGTCGAAAGGTGGAGCAAACATGGGATACGCAAAGGTTAAAGACGTCATCGTGGTGAGTGAACCCCATGCAATCAGCGTTTACCGGAGAAGTGGCACGACGATCCATTTAACGATGGTCTACGCGGACAAACAAAGCTTTGTGGAACGGTACGATCATGACGACGATCTGGAGTGCTTCATGCTCTTTAAACAGGCGTTTGGGCCGTATCTTGACCTGTCTGAGGACTGCAGCCGGTTTACCTTAGTCATCTACCCCAAAGACATGAAGCAGTTCTCGTACGAGCCTAGAGACGTCCTGCCGGTCGTCCGCAAAATGTCTCTGCCGGTGATGGCAGGCAAGTCCCGTAAAGGCTGGGAAGCCTACGACATGGCGAAGCATCCTCACCTGCTGATCTCTGGCGAGACAGGGTCCGGGAAGTCCGTTGCGCTCCGCGCCATCCTTACAACGCTTGTTGAGACATGCGGCGACCGGCTGCAACTGTACTGCGCGGATCTCAAGCGATCGGAGTTTCATTTGTTTCGTGGGATCGCTCAGAAGGTAGTCGTTACTCCCGGCGAGCTGCGCGGGGTTTTGTCCAAGATCAAGACGGAGATGGAGCACCGGGGCGACCTGCTGGACAAAGCGGAGGAAGCTCACATTGATGACCTGCCGGACCCGCCGCCGTATATCGTCCTAGCCGTAGACGAAGTGTCTCTCCTTCGCAAGGAAAAGGACATCATGGCCGCGATCGAGGACGTCAGCTCCATCGGCCGAGCGCTCGGCGTGTTCCTGATCCTCTCCATGCAGCGGCCAGACGCAAAGATATTGGACGGGGCGCTCAAGAACAACCTTACGGTTCGAATGGCTTTCCGCCAGTCTGACGAGATCAACAGCAGAATCGCCATCGGCTCCGGCGAAGCTGCCAGCATCCGAATGTCCCAGCGTGGCAGGATGTACATGAAAGGCGAAGAACTCAAAATGATTCAGATGCCATACCTGGAGCTGGCGGAAGCCAAAAAGCTCCTCATGCCGTACAAGGAGCCCCAGGTCGCGCCGAAAGGACAGAAGCGCAAGAACGTCATCGATGCCGAGTATACGGTGTGGGAGGACGATGAACCGATCATAGGAGTGCTTTAAATGAACAAGAGAGATAAGGCCATTGTAGAGGATCTGACGCGCTTCCGTTGCCTAACCCGTGATGATGTGGCGGACCTCCACTTTGGACACGTTAAACACCCCATTACGCAAGCCAACATGGTTCTCAAGCGTCTGCGCCGGGATGGTCACATCGATTGCAGCATGGAACGGCGCATGTATATCTATTTCCCGAAGCCGAGTATAAAGAAGGACAGCGCTAAGATAAATCATTTCCTCGCCATCGCGGACTTCTACAAGCAGATCCGGGCGATCGAGGAGCCTCGGACGTTCGTCGTTGAACCGAAATACGGAAAAGGGAACCCCGAGCCAGATGTCTTTGTCATATGGCAGAGGGCCCCCTTTTTTGTAGAGATCCAGCGGTCGGTCTACTCCGAAAAAGCGATGAAGGAAAAGCTGGACCGGTACGAAGCGTACTTTCACTCGGATCTCTGGAAACTCGAAGCATGGCAGCCGGAGGAAAAAAAGGTTTTCCCTCGGCTGTGGATAATCAGTGAGAAGCCTTGGCCTGTGGATAACACTCCGTTTAAACTAATTCAGTCTCGAAACGTTGAGGAGAGCTTGTCTCTCTTCAAAAGAGCCTGAATGTTGTATAATAAAACCAGCGAAACCAAGGGGTTTCAAGGACAGATAAACAGTTAGTGTAAATGAAATCACGCTCATCGATATCCTGGGTTCCGAGCATGACGATGTCGTGGAGAAGGTGCAGCTCAAGATCGAGAAGTCGAAGATCTACAAAAATCTGGACATTCTCGACGAGCGGGAGCGGGAAGTGGTGATGGCCCGGTTCGGGCTGGAGCATGGCGGCGAGGAGCGGACGCAGCGGGAGATCGCCAAGGAGCTGGGCATCAGCCGGAGCTATGTGTCGCGGATCGAGAAGCGGGCGCTCATGAAGCTGTATCATGAGTTTTACAAGGTGAAGAAATAGGCCGAGTGGATGGATTCAGACGGCTGTCTTCATGCCGCCTAAGCTCGTCTTCTGCTTCGGATCCAGGCGGCGACCGCATGAAGGAGCAGGAGCACCACGCCGGCCTCGATCGCATGATCGGCCACGTTGAGAATGCCGCCGCCAGAGCGCACCAGGAAGTCCGTTACTCGTCCGAACAGGAGGCGGTCGATCCCATTGCCCGCCGCTCCCCCGACGAGGAATCCGAAGCTGGCTTCCTGAAGCAGGGATTTCTTCTCCAGGGTGCGGCGATGATGCAGGATGACGACGATGAACAGCAGGGCGGCGAATCCGAACAGCGTTCCATATCCCTGGAACAGGCTACCGGCCATGCCGCTGTTCTCATAACGGCTAATTTGAAGCGGCCCCCACGGGAACGATTCCCCGACCTCGACATGGCTGCGGATCAGCCACTTGGTAGCTTGATCGAGCATGAATGCCAGCACCGCAATGCCATAGAACAGCATAGCCGACCTTCTTTCGTTAGGTGTTTCTTTTATTTTAAATCAATGCCGCAAGCTTTGTCTCCATCGGCATCCAAGCGTCCGGGGAGCAACCAAAGAAACCTTGAAGCCGCGGCTGGCGGCTTCAAGGTTTTTGAGTTGGACTGATGGCTGCTCGACGCAAGAGAGGCAGAGGCTTCTCTTTATTTGGTCAGATAGATGGAGGAATCCTTGGTGTCGAAATGAACGTTCCAGCCAAGCAGCTCGGAGAGGAAGCGGATCGGGAGAACGGTGCGGTTGTCGCGGAGGACGGCCGGCGATGATAGGGCTTTGCGGGTCCCGTTCAGGTCCATTTCCTTTTTGCCGATCCAGAAGGTCAGCGTGTCCTTGCCCGACTTGACGACGACCGCTTTTGTCGAGACGCTGTAGGTTGCGTTCGCTCCGAGAGATTCGCTCAGGAACCGAAGCGGAACATAGGTCGTGTTGTTCAGGATGAACGGGCTGGTATCCAGCTGCGACTGCTTCCCATTGACGGTGACCCGCTTGCTGCCGATCTGCATTTTAATCGCCGATGCTGAAGGCGAGGACGTCGGAGCCGGAGTCGGTGCCGGCGTCGAAGGCGAAGCAGACGGAGATGGAGATGGAGCCGGCGTCGAAGGCGAGGACGTCGGAGCCGGAGTCGGTGCCGGCGTCGAAGGCGAAGCAGACGGAGATGGAGATGGAGCCGGCGTCGAAGGCGAGGACGTCGGAGCCGGAGTCGGTGCCGAAGGCGAGGACGTCGGAGCCGGAGTCGGTGTCGGCGTCGCTTCTGTCGATCCGCTCGTGACCGTGATCGAGCTTGTGGCGGTGAAGCCGCCATCGGCCGTTGTCACGGTAATGGCTGCCGTGCCCGCACCAGCCGGGGTGACGATGCCGTTCGCATCAACGGATGCCACAGCCTTGTCGCTGGTGCTCCAGGTTACGGCTTGGTTCGTCGCCCCGCTCGGATGGATCGTCGCGGTCAGAGCCTGCGGCTCTCCGCCGGTCTTGAAGCTCAAGGAGCTCTTGTCCAGCGTTACGCCCGTAACGCCTACCGGGATGTCGCCTTTCACGATGCCGAACTGATCGATGATGAACGGCTGCGCGTTGTTAAGGTTCTGGTCGATCTCGTAGGTGACGGCCGTCAGCCTGTCGCCGTCGACCGTGATGCCGACGAAGTTCTGCACCTGGCTGCGCTTCGGACGCGTGGCGTCGCTCGGATCCGGGCCGTACTTGGCGGCATGGTTCTCCTCCGCGCGCTCGAAGAGGCTGTAGTAGGCTTCGCCAAGCTGCGGCTTCGCATTTTTGTAGTACACTTTAGGGCCGGCCGTAGCCGGGATGAGGTAGATGGAGCCGTCCGGGTTGACGGTGTATTCGACCGACTGGCCGTTGAGCGTCTCGGTGATCTTGTCCGTCGCCGCCGCCGTTCCGTCCTGCTTGATCGGCTTCGTGCGGGCGTAGATATGGTCATGGCCTTGGACGACAAAGTCGATGCCGAGCTGGGCCATGAGCGGCGCGATCTGGCTGCGCACGCCGTTGGCGCCCATGATGTCGGTGTCGGTCGCATGGTTGGAGGTCGTGTACGGGCCTTTGTGGATGTTCACGATGATCCATTTGGCGCCGGCCGCCTTGGCGGCGAGCGCATCCTGCTTGAGCCATTCCACCTGCGCCACGGAGAAGTTGGCGTACTGGGCGGAGGTTTCGTTGGAGTTCAGCACGATGAAGTGGGCGTTGCTGTAATCGTACGAGTAGTATGCGCCCGTCAGCGTGGCGGAGCCGGCCGGCTGCTGCAGGTTGAAATGCTCGTAGAAGGCGTTGTTCTTGTCTTCATGGTTGCCTGCCGAAGGCGCGATGGTCGTATGGAGCAGGCTCTCCTGGGAGTGGCCGAGCAGCCAGTTCCACTGTTCTTCCTTCGTGCCGGTGTCGACGATGTCGCCGTTATGGACGACGAACTGAGCCTCGGGAACGGTGGCGAGCGCCTTGGCGAGCGTCTCCGCGGACAGCTTCGCTTCCTCTTCGTCCTTGGCCTGCGTGTCGGCCAGGTCGATGAACGTGAACGCGCCGCCGGCCGGAGCCGTGCGGAAGGTGCCGGTGCCGCTCCAGGCGTTCAGCGCTTTGTCGCCCGCGCGGAAATAATAGGAAGTGTCCGGCTTGAGGCCGGTCGCCTCGGCTTTATGTACAGCCTCTTGCGGAGAATTGGACGAGACGGCCGTGCGGCCCGTAAATTCCGCCGCGCCGGAGAAGTCGGCTGCAGCGCCTGTCTTCTCCACGACCTGAAGGTCGCTGCCGGCCGACTCGAGGTAGGTGTACCAGGTTACCCCTTTCGAGGTGGTCGGATCTCCGTTGAAGGTTACCGTGACTTTGTTGACTTCGACGGCTGAAGCTGCGGCCGCCGCCGGGGAGGCGGGAGCTGCGGCGCTCAGCGCTCCTAGAACCAATGCGGAGGATAAAGCCAAGGACAACATCTTTTTGGGAAGCAAATTCATGGTAATCTCCTTTGCACAGAAATTTGTGGAGCCGCTTGCCAAATCCAATCGACTATATCAAACCAATGTAAATCTATTGCTTTAAAAATATTTAGATCTTGTAAAAATGCGGTATAATCCTAGAATCGCGCGATTGGCGGCGGATAGGGAATGGGAAAAATCGATGCCGGCTGCCGTCCATGCCGGGGCTGGAACGGATTGCATGATGCCAGGAGAGCGGTTTGAAGCTAAAATGAGGAAATGTAAGCGTCGTCATGCTTCTGCTGAACATGTTCGACGAAGAGATACACGAAGAGTTGAAGGCCATGGCGATTTTTCCATCTGCAAAACAGCGGCCGAGATGACGTTATAGCAGCCAGAGGGACAAAAGGGATGTGAATTCAAATGAAAGCCATCGATGCAGCAAGCCGCCAAAGCCGCTTCCCCCGCTGGAACACGATCCGCAACCGGGTATTCTTCTCCATCCTCTGCTTTCTGATCGCCCCCGTGCTGCTCAGCATGTATCTGCTCGACAAGCCGCTGGAGCGGACGATCGAGCAGAAAATCGGGGAATCCAACCAGGATGCCTTGTCCCTGGTCACCTACAATGTGAAGCTGCTGCTCGACGATATGGTCCAGGCGTCGGTGGAGATGACGCTTCAGGCCGACATCCGCTCGGTTCTGAAGGATCCAGGCCAATTTTCCAAATACGAAAAGCTGCGATTGTCGGATACCGCGTTCAAGCGGGTATTCAGCTCCTACTTCACGAACACGGACGTCACCTTGATCGACCGCTACGGCGGGTGGCTCAGCACAAGCTACGTGCCGGATGCCAAGCTGAGCGCCTACGCGGGCTCCGACTGGTACTCTTCGCTCATGAGCCAGCCCTATCACCAGCTCTGGATGTCCGGAGACTCCCGGATGCTGTATCTGGAGCAGAGGCCGACGGTGACGCTGGTCAAAGCGGTGTCCGACTTTCCCGAGGGCCAGAATCTCGGCTCGATCTCCTTCAGCGTGCCCGAGACGGATGTCCGCAAAATGCTGCGGGGACTGGACGGCGCCGTTTATTTGCTGGACAAGGACGATCGGGTCGTCTCCGCCAGCGGGGGCGGCATGCAGGGTCAGCAGGCTCCGGAGGAAATTCGGCTGGCCGGAATCCACGGGAGCCGGCAAGGACAAAGCATCGTCGAAAAGGACGGGCGGAAGTGGATCGTCAGCCATGATACGATCGGCTTGAACGGCTGGACGACGGTCCAGATGGTGCCTTACGACAAAGTGTTCGAGGAGATCGTAACGATCAGGCGGACCAATATGCTCGTTCTTGCCGCGATCTTCATCGTGTTCACGATCGTGACGCTGTCGATCTCCAACGGAATGTCCAAGCCGCTGAGGCTGCTGCGCAAAAAGATGACCGAGCTGGAAAGCAAGCAGTTCCATTCGACGATCCAGGTCGCGGGCCCCCGGGAAATCGCGGCGCTCAGCCAGACGTACAACGACATGGTGCGGGAGATCAGGCATCTGCTGCTGCGGGTCAAGCAGGAATACGAGCAGAAGGAAGACATGCGCTTCCGTGCGCTCCAGTCCCAGATCGACCCCCATTTCCTGCTCAATACGCTCAACAACATCAAGTGGCTCGCTTATTTGCGCAAGGACGACGAGGTGGGGGACATGCTGTCCAGCCTCGGCGGCATTCTGGAAGGGAGCATCGGGCGCGACGGCAGTCTCGCGACGCTGCGTCAGGAGCTCGATTATATCTCCAGCTATATGAACCTGATGAAAATGAGCCTCGGCGACATCTCGCTCGAGATCGACGTTCCGGATGAGCTCCTGGATCAGGAAACGCTCAAGATGATGCTGCAGCCGGTCGTCGAGAACAGCCTCATGCATGGGCTCAAGGAAAGGGCGGCAGGCGGCGTCATCCGGGTCGAAGCCCGCCGTCATGAGGGGCAGGTCATCCTGGCCTTGAGCGACAACGGGGCCGGCATGCCGGAGGAGAAGCTGCTTCAGCTGAGGAAAGGGCTGGAGACGGACGCGGATGGCGGTCCGGCACGGCGGATCGGAATCAAAAACGTGCATGACCGGATACGGCTGCAGTACGGCGATCCGTATGGCATCGGGCTGGATAGCCGGGAAGGCGGCGGCACGAAGGTGACGGTGCTGCTGCCGGCAAGGAAAGGGAGGGAAGGACATGGCGGGGAAGCTTAAAGTGATGCTGGTCGAGGATGAGCTGCTGGTCCGGCTCGGGATCAAGTCTCTGGTCGATTGGGAGAGCCATTCCTTCGACTATATCGGCGATGCGGCCGACGGGGAGAAGGCGCTGGAGCTGATGGAGCAGGACGTGCCGGATATTCTGCTGACCGATATCGTCATGCCGCGGATGGACGGGCTGGAGCTGATCGCCAGGGTGAAGGAGAAGTACCCGGATATGATGATCATCGTGCTCAGCAGCCATGACGAATACGACTATGTGCGGAGGGCGATGAAGCTCGGCATCGAGGATTACGTCCTGAAGACTTCCATCAAGCCGTCGGTGCTGCTGGAGCTGCTGGGCGAAGCCGCGGCCAAATACGGATCCCGCCGCGGGAGCGGAGTTTCCCCGGAGCCTGCGGAACGGCGGGAGAGCCAGGCTGAGCGCATGGGGCGGCAATTGCGGGCCGAGCTTCAGGAGCCCCGGCCGACCGGGCTGGAGCCGCTGCCGCTGCCGGAAGGAATGCGGCTGCTGCATGTGCGCGCGAGGGGGTTCCGCGACGAATCCCAGCGGGATTCGGCCTTCCGCCTGCTTGACCATCTCGTCCAGACGGAGCTTCGGGATTTCCTGGGATCCGGCCTCTGCATGCCCGCGCCGCTCGAGATGGCCGCGCTGATCCGGCCGGCGGAATCCACAGCAGAGGCCGCCGCAACCGGTACCGTCGCAGCCGATACAGCGGGAGCCGATGCCATCGCAGCCGATGCTGCGGCAGCCCGGATCGAGAATCTGATCCGGGCGTCAGGATCGATGCTCGGCATGGAGCTCGAAGCCGGCCTGTCGCCGCCCTGCGCGGATTGGGAGGAGCTTCGCGGCTGTTATGCCCAGGCGCGCAGGGATGCGGAGGATGCGCCCGCTAACGCCGCATCGCGCGAGGATATCCGCGGCCTCCTGGCGTACCTGGGGGAGAACTACTCGAAGTCCTTGTCGCTGAAGGATGCCGCTGTCCGTCTGAGCATGAGCGAGGCGTACTTGAGCACCTTGTTCAAGCGCGAAACCGGAATGAATTTTACCGATTGGGTGAACCGGCTGCGGATCGAGAAGGCTTCGGAGTATTTGAAGAAAACCGATATGCCCAGTTATTTGATCTCGGAGCGGGTAGGATACGAGAACATCAATTATTTCGGCAGGATATTCAAGAAGGTCAAGGGAATAAGCCCGCAGCAGTTCAGAGGGAAATATAAAAAAGGCCTGTAATGACTTTTTATGGGAGGTTACCTCGCGCGGGCGCCTCTCTTTTTATCTGAAAAAAGTGAACAATCGGCGAAAGATAGTGAACATCGGCGATGAAAATCCATACAGGGTGAACAATTCACGCAAATCCGTTCCTGTGAGCCTGCAAAAGGCCTCGATATAATAAAGGCATAAGCCGGAAAGCTGACATTCATAAAAGGGCTTACATGAATTTCGAAGGAGGGCAGGCATGATCGCAGATGCCTTGGGCGGGAGCGGCCGCGACAGCCGTCATCTCCATCCCGTATTGCGGCAAGCGCTCGCATTTCTGATTGAAACCGATTTCACGAAGGCGGAGGACGGCCGCATCGACATCGACGGCGACCTTATCCATGCGCAGGTCATGAGCATGTCGACGGCGCCGCCGGAGGAGCGGCTTGCGGAAAAGCATGAACGGTGCATCGACATCCACTTCCTGCTCGAAGGGGAGGAAGCCATCGGCTGGAAGCCCCATGACGGCAAGGAACCGATCCATCTGCCTTATGACGCCGAGCAGGATTGCACGCTCTACCGCGGGCTGGAGCGGGAGCGGCTCATCCGGATGGAGCCGGGCATGTACATGATCCTGTTCCCGTCCGATATCCATCGTCCCGGGCTGGGAGACGGGGAGCGGGCGCGCAAGGTCGTCGTCAAGCTCCGCGCTGATCTGCTGCAAGCGTAATCCCCAACGGCCCGCATAATCCGCAACGACCAACTTGAAGGAGGAAATACCCGTGTTCAAAAAAAGAGCGATGACCGTCCTGACCGCTGTTCTGGCCTTATCCGTTGCCGCCGGCTGTTCCGGCGCGAATTCGAATTCGAACTCCGCCGGTTCGGCCGACTCGGCCGGAGGGACATCCGTTGCCGGCAAAAAGGAAAAGGTGGAGCTTTCCCTATGGCTGACTCCGCAATGGAAGGGAGTCATGGACGCCACGGAGGACGGCGCCGACTACGACAGCTTTTTCCTGTATGCCGCCGACAAATTCAAGAAGCAGTACGACAAATACGACGTGAAGGTCAATGTCCAGGTCGTCGCGGGAGACCAGCGGGATGAGCTGCTGAACGTCAACCTCAACGGCGGCACTCCGCCGGATATGTTTTTCGAGAGCGTGTTCGCAATGGGCGATTATGTGCACCGTGGAGCTCTTGCTCCTCTGACCGACATCGTGGACGATGCGGCGCGAAAGGATATCGCCCAAGGGTACTGGGACAACGTCACGTTCGGCAAGGACGTCTACTTTTATCCGTTCGCCCATAATCCGGGAACGCTTGCCTACAACGCCGATATGTTCCGGGCGGCCGGCCTGGATAGCTTCATAGGCGGAGAAAACGAGATCAGGACGTGGACGCTCGACGAGTACAACCAGATTCTGGAGACGCTGAAAACGAAGCTGCCGAAGGAAAAGTACGCCAATGCGTATCCGATGGCGCTGTATGCTCTCAACAACCAGGGGGACACGTGGAACCTGGCTTACCTGAGAATGTTCGGCAACAAGTTCTTCGATGACAAGAACAATCTTGCCGTAGACGACGCCAGCGGAATCCAAGCGGCCGAATGGCTGAAGAAGGTGTACGATTCCGGCTATTCCAATCCCGGCGCCGAATCCGTCTCCTCGAACGATGCCAACGCGATGTTCCAGAACCAGCAGTTGGGCATCAGCTTCACCAACGCCGTCCTGTACAACAACGCCAAGGCGGACATGAAGGCGGGCAAGTCTCCTTCCTTCGACATGCGCCTGGCGAATATTCCATCCGCAAGCGGCAAGCCGCTGGCCTTCACGTACGTCGTCGGCACGGCGCTGTTCAACACGGGCGACAAGGCCCGGATGGAAGCCTCCAAGGACTTCATCAAGTTCTTCTCCACCGATCCGGAGCTGGTGAAGGCATCCAAGAACAGCATTCCGGTGCGCAGCTCGGTCGCTTCCGAATTCGCCTCCCAATTTCCGCTGTTCACCGCCTATGACGCCAACGCCGCCAACATGTTCTCCTTCACCGGCAATGTCGCCGGGTACAGCGAGCTGAGGCAGGTGCTCTATCCCGAGCTGCAGGCCATGTACACGGGAGAGAAGACGCCGGCGCAGGCCGTCAAGGATTATCAGTCCAAAGGAAACGCCGTTCTGGAGAAAGCGAGAGAAAGCTCGGTCATCAAGCCCTAAGCCGATCGCGAGCAAGACACAGCGCCATCCGGCATCCGGGATGTCCCGCCTGCGGGCGGGAGTTCCGGCCAAGGGAGAAAGGTAAGCAGCCATGATACGGTACAATCGCAATGTCAAAGAAGGCCTCACCGGATATCTGTTCATCGCCCCGCAATTTCTGCTGTTCCTCATCTTTGTCGTCTATCCCATTGTCGAAGGCTTGCGTCTCAGCCTGTACAAGGTCCAGTACCGGACGGAAACGTTCGTCGGATTCGACAATTACGCCGCTCTGTTCGGCGATCCGGTCTTTTTCAAGGCGGTATGGAACACCGTCATTTTCGTCGTCGCCATCGTTTTGCTGACGGTCGCCTTTTCCTTCTTCGTCGGCTCCGCCGTCTTCGACAAAAACGCCAAGTATGTCTCGTTCATCCGGGGCAGCTATTACATCCCGGTGATGGTGTCGATGGTCGTCATGAGCATGGTGTGGAGCTTCCTGCTGAATCCGGCGAACGGCCTCATCTCGTACATGGCCCGGGAAATGGAAATGAGCACGGTGAATCTGCTCGGCAACAAAAGCACGGTGCTGCCGGTCGTCATCTTCGTCACCTTCGCCACGAATGTCGGGCAGGCGATCATCCTGTACATCGCCGCGATGATCGGCGTTCCGAAGGATCTGTTCGAAGCCGCGGAGGTGGACGGAGCGGGCCGGCTGCATGTCATCCGCCATATTCTCCTGCCGCTCGTGAAGCCCACGACGATCTACATCACCATCATCAATATCATCGCCGTGCTGAAAATCTTCGTGGTCATCCAGCTGCTTACGGGCGGCGGACCGAACAACGCTTCCGTGACCTTGATGTACTACCTCTACAACAACGCCTTCAAGTACAATCAGCTCGGCGTTGCCTCCGCGGTAGGCGTCATCATGTTCCTGCTGACGCTGTTGCTGTCCGTGCCTCAGCTCAAAGCCATGTTTAACGATAAGTGAGGGTTGGCTATGCGGCAAGAAAAAGCAAAAAAACGGGAATCATTCGATATCGCCAGCAATGCGGTCGTGCTTCTCTTCGCTCTTCTGAATCTGTTCCCGCTGTACTGGCTGTTCAGCAGCTCGGTCAAGAACAGCTCCGATGTCATCAAGATGCCGCCGGACTGGTGGCCGCGCACCTTTACCTGGTCCAACTACGCCGATGTGTTCACCAATCAGCCGGCTCTGCGCTGGACGCTGAACAGCTTGTACGTGGCCGGATTCTCGACGGCGCTGCTTATCGTCACGAGCTCCATGGCGGCCTACGCCTTCTCCAAGCTTCGGTTCAAGGGCCGCAACGTCTTTTTCATCGTCTTCATCTCCAGCCTGATGATCCCGAAGGAAGTGATGATCGTGCCTCTGTTCCGGATCTCCCAGGATCTGGGCCTGGTCAACAGCGTGTACGGCATGATCTGGCCCAATGTGGCGACGGCTTTCGGCGTCTTCCTTCTCAAAGGCTTTTTCGACACGGCGCCGGATGCGCTGAGGGAGGCGGCCCGAATCGATGGAGCCGGAGAAGTCAGAACATTCCTGCAAATCATGCTGCCGATCGTCAAGCCCGGCATCGGGGCTCTGTTCATCCTGAATTTCGTGCAGGTATGGAACGATTATCTGTGGCAGCTCGTCATCGGCCAGAACAAGGAGAGCAAAACGCTGATGGTCGGCATCGCGACGCTGATGCAGGACCTCAATCCGAACTTCGCCTACAAGATGGCGGGCGCTACGGTCGCAGCGATTCCGATGCTGCTCATCTTCATCCTGTTCCAAAGGTACTTCACCCGCGGAATCTCGATCGGAGCGGTGAAGGAATGACCGGCCGCGCCGCCCTCGACGTGGGGGGCACCGACATCAAGTTCGCCGCCCTCGACGTGGGGGGCACCGACATCAAGTACGCCGTCCTGGACGGCTCGGCGGACATACTCTTCCACGGCCGCGCCGCGACGCCTCAAGGACGCGCGAATACCGCCATACCGGAAGCGGCTGCTTCCATTATGGAGGAACTGCTGGCCATGCATCCCGGCATAGCGGGAATCGGGATCAGCACCGCAGGAGTCGTCGATCCCGGCAGCGGGGAGATTCTCTACGCCGGGGGGACGATTCCGGAGTACCGGGGCAGCAATTGGAAAACCGCTCTGGGCAGCCGGTTCGGCCTCCCCGTTTCGGTCATGAACGACGTCAATGCCGCCGCTCTGGGCGAATGGTGGAAGGGCGCAGCGCGCGGCTGCCCGCATTTCGCCTGCATCACGCTCGGCACCGGCATCGGCGGCGCGCTGTTCACCGGCGGAGCCGTTATGGCCGGGCCCCGCTTCAGAGCCGGGGAAATCGGCCATTCGCTCTATGACAAGGCTGCCGGCACGACGTACGAGCAGCGGGCGTCGACTTCGGCGCTGCTGAACCGCGCAGCCGCCGAATTGCCCGGCTTCAAAGGCTCCGGCGCCGAGCTGTTCGCAGCCGCCAGATCCGGCGACGCCGCCTACGCGGCGCTCATCGACGACTGGGCCGGAGAGGTGGCGCGCGGAATCGCGGAGCTGATCCTGCTGTTCGACCCGCTGAAGGTGCTGATCGGCGGCGGCGTGTCCGCCCAAGGCGGCGAGCTGCTCCGCAGAATCGGCCCTCATGTGCGCAGCTGCCTGCCTGCCGGGTTCGCCCCCGCCGAGCTGGCCGTCGCCGAGCTCGGCAACAGGGCGGCGCTGTATGGCGCCGTTCATGCTTACTATACGAAAGAGACGGAGACGATCTAGATGAAGATAAGCAATGTGGAAACGTTCCAAGGCATGTATGTCGCCTTGTACTCGGCTTATGACGAAGCGGGCGCCGTAAGTCCGGTCCGAGCGGCCAAGCTGGCTCGCTATTATGTCGGCAAAGGCCTTGCCGGCCTCTATGTCGGAGGCAGCTCGGGCGAAGGAATCCTTCAGAGCGTCGAGGAGCGCAAGGCGATGCTGGAAGCGGTTCTGCAGGAAGTGCGAGGCGAGCTCAAGATCATCGTACATGTCGGCGCCAATGCGACGGCGGACAGCGTGGAGCTGTCCCGCCATGCCGAAGCCTGCGGCGCCGATGCGATATCGGCGGTGCCGTCGATCTACTACCGGCTCTCCGAAGCCGCGGTGGAGAACCATTGGCAGCAGATGATCGATGCGGCTTCGCTGCCGTTCATCATCTACAACATTCCGCAGACGACCGGCTTCAGCCTGTCCCCCTCCCTATGCGCCAAGCTGGCCAAGCAGGACAAGGTCATCGGCGTCAAGATGTCCGGGGAAAGCACCTACGGCTTGCAGCAGCTCAAAGCTGCGGGCGGGGAAGACTTCCTCGTCTTCAACGGTCCCGACGAGCAGTTTCTGGCGGGACGGATGATGGGGGCGGACGGCGGCATCGGCGGAACCTACGGCGTCATGCCGGAGCTGTTCGCAGCGCTTTATAAGCTCGCGGATGAAGGAAGGATGAAGGAGGCGCGGGAGCTTCAGGTCCGGATCAATTCCGTCATCTCGCAACTGCTGGAATATCCGTCTCTGTATGGAGCCTGCAAGGCGATTTTGTCCCTGCGCGGCATCGAGACCGGACAACCTAGGCTTCCGCTCCTGCCGGCAAGCGCCGCAGACGGCGATTCCTTGAAGGCTCTCAATCGGGATATCGAGGAAGCCGTCGCGGAGTATGCGACATTTCCGGGGAAATACTGACATGCTGGAGCGGATCAGAGGCGGTCTTGTCGTTTCCTGCCAAGCGCTGGAGCAGGAGCCTCTGCACAGCCCGTTCATCATGGCCAAAATGGCGCTGGCGGCGGAGCAGGGCGGAGCTGCGGGCATCCGGGCGAATTCCAAGCCCGATATTCTCGCCATCAAAAGCGAGGTCGGCCTGCCGGTCATCGGCATCGTGAAGCGGGATTACAAGGACAGCGAAGTCTTCATAACAGCCACGAGACGGGAAATCGACGAGCTGCTGGAATCCGGCTGCGAGATGATCGCGCTGGATGCCACCTCTCGCCCGCGTCCGGGCGGCGAGACGCTGAGCGGACTGGTCGGCTACTGCCGCAGCAGAAGCGCCGCCGTGCAGCTGATGGCTGACATCTCGACGCTGGAGGAGGCGGCGGAGGCCGAGCGGCTCGGCTTCGACTGCGTGTCCACGACGCTGCACGGCTACACGCCGGGCACTTCGGGACGGCATCTGTACGATGACGATTTCCGGTTTCTGCGGGATGTCGTGGAGCGTGCAGCGATTCCGGTCGTCGCCGAGGGCAATGTGCTGACGCCGGAAATGTTCGGCCGCTGCCTGGAGCTTGGGGCGGCAGCGGCCGTCGTAGGCGGCGCCATTACGCGGCCGAAGGGGATTACGGAGCGTTTTCTCTCGGCAGCGGGAGGCAAGGAAGGCATGCAGCTGAAATAGAGGAAGCCGGTCCGATGTGGGCCGGCTTTTTTGGATGTGGAGGCACTTAGCTTTCAAAGGCTCCAAGGGTTTTAATTTTGAACTACACCGCAACACTCAGCGACATCAATCGTCTATATGTAAAAAATGGAAAGAGGTGACTCGCGCCTTGCGACGAATGATGACGAAGTTATTTCTGTGCGCCGTGTTGCTTGCTTCTATGGTCCATCCGTATAAGGTCAGCTATGCTCAAGCATCGATAGCTGAACTGCCGATCATAGAAAATGACGCGGCTGTGTTTCAATTGATTCCGCACAAAATATCGTCAAAATTGAACAAGCCAGCCTTCTCGTTGGATTCGAAGTCTCTGAAAGCTTCTCCGCTGCTCATGAAAAACGGGAACCTTTATGTTCCGGTCAAGTGGCTGGAGCTGGCGCATATCGGAAAAATCATGAAAAGCACAAAAACGGATAGTTATTGGGTCCAATTCAACTCCGAACATCCGACTGCCTTTTCAACCATGCATTTCAAGCCTGACAGCTCCAGGCTATATAGGGAATGGAACGGAAAACTTACCGTGCTCGATGACGTGCAGAAGATTTTGCCGCCGTTCATGAAAAGCAATACGCTGTATGTTCCGGTTTCAATGCTCCCGCGGATGGGCATCGACGCCAACTGGAGCCAAGGGAATTTGCAGTTGACGTGGAGCGAGAAGTCAGCGGAGGTTCTGCACCCTGCCTATACGACAGAGGCGGGCCGCATCACATTCAACGCTTTGGTTCAAAAAGAGTACGGACGCGTCTATTTGATGCAAAGCATGGGATTTGGCGGAATGACCGGCTGGACCGATTCGTCAAGAGGGACAGAGAAGACGATCGACAAGTCGATTGAAATTGGAAATCGTGAATTCAGCCGAGTCCAGTTTTCCGTTGATCTCCGTCCAGGACCGAATCCGCTGCAGGTATATTCCAACGATAATCCGTCTGCGGAAATCATCGTCAGTCGGATCGTCAAGGATCCATCCTTGATTCCTATCCGATATGTTCAGGATACGTATGCGGATAATATCGTGTTCAATAAGCCGACACAAGGCTACCTGCGGGTACAGGCTGGAGAAGGCATAGAAATCAACGGATCTGTCACTACGGAAGAGGATATTCGGAGTCAGGTTGTTGGGTTTCAATTGACGAGGTTTCAGAATGGAGATTATCAGGCAAGCGGCAAAAAAACCGTCGTGCAGATGAACGGGAATAGAGAGTTCAGCGGGTCGATCTCGATCAATGAGCCCGGCAATTATTTGATCAATATCCTTAGTCCGGACGTGTTCGCAGGGGGGATGACGTCGCCGTACGCCCCGACTAAATGGGCGGAGATTGCGGTTGAAGTTCGGCCGAAAGGCAAGTAGCGGGAAAAGCGATTAAGTCTACGCTGCAGGGTTGTCCATTTCTATATCCGGTCCCGATTGGGGACCGGCTTTTTGCTTACAGGCGGCGCTCTTGGCGGAACGGAATCCGCTTCTTCTGGAGCTTTGACGGGATAAGCCTGTTGCCGAGAGAGTGATTGCGATCCTGTCGTATACTGCCTTTTCGGCTCCTGCTCGTTGTCGGCAAGCATGAATCTCTCAACGATGGCTGATTCCGGACAGGATCTGCCTCCAGTAGACGTCGTTGTCATGGAAAATATCGGCGACCTGCGGAATCTGCAAGGCGCATGCATGGGGAATCCGCCAGCCAAGCTCCTCGATTCCGGCAGCCGGTCCATGCTGCACATAGAGGATGTTGAATTCGCCGCGCACCATCCCGCTGAGCACCTGCTGAAGCTCGTACAGCTCCGGGTAACTTCCTTCCGTCCGGATGAACAGCATCCTTTCGGCTGTGCCGATCTTATGCAGCAACCTTTCGGTGCGCCGCTTCATCTTGGACTTGAACTCCGGATAAGGGAGCAGGGCGTACGGCGTATCCGGATGGCTCGCAGGAAAATCGTGATTGGAGACGATTCCGTAGGCTTGATCCTTGACAAGATAACAGCCGGCATTGGGATCGATTCCGACGATGCTCATGTTTTCGAGCTCCATGAAATGGGCGAAGCGGTCCTGCAGAGCTTTCGATACGCCGGACAAATGGGGCGAGCCCATCCAATCGATGGGACCGGAATAAAGCCGGAGCCCCGAACGGGTCATCTGCACGCCGGGCAGGCAGTTGTGGCCAAGGCTGTAGATCGCGTCATACGAGCCTCCGAGGCCGGACAATGTAAGCACTTTCCATCCCTCCCGTTTTTCCCTCTCGTATAGTAAATGCAAGACCGATAGGGCAGGGCCGGGCAAGCAGTCCTTGAAAGGGAAAATATGCTTTTGCCCCGCAGCCTCTTTTCATGGAGGGATTGGACGCATATAGTAGAGTGAAGCGGTCATGAGCGGCAGGATGGGCGAGAGCCCGCCCGGCGCAAACGCATCAAGAAGAGCGAGGGAGAATTTCGACGGAGAGAATACCGGCAAGCGGCGGATATGCGCTGTCGGCTGAACAACGGCTTGGGGGTTCCGAATGAATGCATCAATGACACAGTCCGGCAACCCGGATCGCAGAAAAGGCATCGCGCTGGCGTTGGCCGGAGCATCCCTCTGGGGGATATCGGGTACGATGGCGCAATATTTGTTCCAACAGCAAGGCTTCGGAGTGGAGTGGCTCACGGTGGTCCGGATGCTGACGGCCGGCTTGATCATGCTCGGCATCGCCTATCGCAACGATCGGAGGCAGGTGTGGGGGATATGGAAAAGCGGGAAAGATGCGGCTTCCATCATCCTGTTCGGAATATTGGGCATGCTTGCCGTCCAGTACACGTTTTTCTCCGCCATCCATCACGGCAACGCGGCGACCGCAACGGTGCTCCAGTATACCGCCCCGGTATTGATCGTATGCTTCACGGCCATCAGAAACAGGAGGTTTCCGGGGAAGGCGCTGCAAGCGGGGGTTCTTCTCGCCATTGCCGGCACCTTCCTGCTCGTGACGGGAGGAAGCGTGACGAGCCTGTCCATATCGGCTCCTGCGATAGGATGGGGACTGGCTTCGGCCTTGGCGCTCGCCTTCTATACGCTGCAGCCGCGCCGGCTGCTGGTTCGATGGGGATCGCTGCTCGTTGTCGGCTGGGGAATGGTGATCGGAGGGGGATGCCTCGCTTTTTACCATCCTCCTTGGAAATGGGAGGGAAGCGGGTCCGTTTCATCGATCGCGGCGCTTGTTGTCGTCATCCTGTTCGGAACGATTTTCGCCTTCATCTGGTATTTGGAGAGCACCACCTATATTTCCGGCTCGGAGGCGAGCCTGTTCGCCTGCATCGAGCCGCTCACGGCAACGGCCATCTCGGTCTTGTGGCTCGGGGTTCCGTTCGGCCTCTGGGAATGGGCGGGGACGTTATGTGTCGTGGGCACCGTGACGCTCATGTCTCTGGTCAAGCAGCCTCCATCTTGATGCGCTAAAAAGCAGGCGCCTATGAAAAGGCGCCTGCTTTTGCTATTTGCCCGCCGTTCATCCAAGAGCAGAGGCGGCCTCGGCCGGTCGATTCCCGGTAGATAGGCTCGGTCCAGCTGGATCTCGATCCAGCGGGCTTCGCCGGAATGCCGGTCGTTCTCCACGATGCAAGCCGAACGGTCCAGTGGAAATAGATGCAAGACCGATAGAGCAGGGCGGGGCAAGCTGTCCGCCATCGAGGCCGATATGCTTTTGTCCCGGAGAATTTTGCGCCATGGGCATGATTCGCCAATATCGTCTCACTGGCAAGCCAGTCCGCCATTGCGGCGGGGACCGCCGCCGCCTGCGTTGTCGGAACACGCGGACGGCAACATTCGCTCAGACTGATGAGGAGCGTTTCAACTTGAGGCAGCGTTTCGCTTCTCGTTCAACGTCTTCAGGCTCAAGACTCGACCGGCGTTATTTTCAAGGAAGCTTTGCCGTTGTTGAGCGTCAACACGCCCTCGTAATACCCTCTGCCGCAGCCGGTCGTATCGCATTTGCACTCGTAGTCGCCGGAACATCCGCAGACGTAGAATTGGGTTCCGTTGAAGCCGGGGTAAATATGCGATAGGTTCTGATAGAACGTATGCGCGTGATGGGTGAAGATCGCCAGCACTTTGTCTCTGACGTTGGCCGGGATAGCGTGGAAGAAATGGGCTGTCTCTTGCGCGTCCAGCACATGCGAAGGATCGACGGTGATGCCGTTCACTTTCAGCGGCCAGTGGCAATCGATGATGTAGTAGAAATTCGGATCGAGCTTGGTCAGCAGATCGATGCTCGCGAAGCTGAATTTGCCCGGAGCGTTGTCGAGCCAGACGTACTTGACCTTGCCCTGCGTGCCGGGAAAGTCCATTTTGCCCATCACGTCGCCAAGGAATTGCTTGAACTGGGCGCGCGTGTTGTCCTCCCAGTTGCCGATCGACGCTTTGAACGGAATGTGCTTGGGCCCAAGGATGCCCGTCGCGACGTTCTTGAACGCCTTGTAGTCCGTCGTGGCTTGCGTTCCGGTCGAACCATGCTTGTTGTCGCCGCCAAAAATGCAGAAGCTCTTGTGGCCGGACTTCACGGCCTGCTGAAGCAGACGCTTATAAATGCTCAGGCTGTTCCCAAATCCGACGTGGCTGTCGCCCATGACGAGGAAGTTGACGGTTTGGATGGCGTTCAGGCGCCTTTTCTTGATTGGGCAGGCGGTCGTTTTGCGTTTCGCGACGCGCTGGACGGGTTTGACGCTTTTGATTTCCTTGGCCGGTTTGGCGTTCTTGACGCGTTTGACGGTTTTGGCGGAGGGAGCAGCGACACCGGATTTCTTGTAGAAGCGATTAAGCCGCAGCTTCAGTTGGAATCATCCTTTCGTAGAATGGAATGGACTATATATATTCTCGCCCCGTTATCATTGGAAGGCGGAGGCGGCCCAATTCGTGCTGGATCTCTCGCGTCAGGCAGAACCCATTGCGAAACGAACAAAAGCAGGCACCTATATACGTACAGGTGCCTGCTTTTGGGTGTGCTCGTTGTTCAACGGGAGACCGCAGCGGCATCGTTCCGCTGGGGGTCAAAGCCCCAGCTTATGCCCCTTCTCCAGCCGGACGATCTGCTTCTCGCCGTTGTCGGCGAGCTCGCGGAACTGCAGGATGGTGTCGCGCATCTTGGGCAGAGCCTCCTGCTTGTAGGCGCTGATGGAATCGAGAGCCGACAGCACCTCGGTGAACGCCTGCTTCAGCGTGTCCACGGAGATGCTGGCCTCCAGGGACTGCTTGTGGATCGCGGCTCCCTGAGTGTTGAGCATCCGGGAGGTGTGGGAGATGATGTCGTTGGTCGTCTGGTTGAGCAGCTCGATCTTCTTGAGCACGATTTTCTGGTTGTAGAGCGCCGAGGCGACGATGACGGAGATTTTGAGCGCCGAGATCGTGACGTTCTTGGCTCTGTCGACGCCGCGGATCAATTCCTTGTTGTTGCGGATGACGACCTCGATCGCCATGATGCCCTGCTGGTTGACGACGAGCATCTGCTGCAGGTCCATCACCCGCTGTCGCATCGGGAACAGCACCTCTTCGGTGATGAAGCGGACCTTCTCGGGATCCTCGCCGCGGACCTTGGCGGCCTCGATCTGGGCTTCGATCGATTCGTCCATGAGCCCGCCGAGCTGGATTTCCTTCTGAAGCTTCTTGGTCAGCTCCCGTAGGGTCTGCTGCTCGATCTCCAGCGTCGTGTTGTCGTTCTTCAGCGTCGACCGGCCCTTGTCGAGGGAGACGACGATATCGGAGATGACGGCGTCGGCCTTCTGGAACTTCAGGAAGTAAGCCCGGAGCGGATTGAACAGCTTGCCGAGGAAGCCGCTCTTGGCGAAGTCCACGGCGCTGGGATCGAGATCCTTGAGCTGCGTGTGCAGCTCGGACAGTCCCTTGGCCACTTGGCCGCCCTCGTCTCCCGTCTTGGAGAGATTGCCGACCGAGACTTGCAGCAGCGAGTTCTTGTCCGAGGAGGCCTTCATCGTCTTCATGCCGAAGCCGTCGATCGTCTGGAGAATCTCCCTGCGTTTGTCCAGCGACTCCGTATCGAGCTCCATGATGGCGGCGACGTTGGCGTCCGCCAGCTCCTTGAGCTTCCGGACTTCCTCCGGCACAGGCTTGACTTCTTCTTCTACCGCCGCCTTGATCTCTTCCGGGCTGGCTACCTCAAGCGAAAATGTCATGGTCATCCTCCTCCACGTTACATCTGGACATTGAACAGATTGCCGATCTTGTAGACGACATCATCCGTATCCGCATTGATGCTGGCGGCCTCGTTGATGCTCGAAATGCTTTGCAGCGCCTTGATGTTGGCATTGTAGCCGATCGTATAGATCGGAACCTTGTAGGTTTCGACGAGCGCCTTGATGTCCTTGAGCGTATGCCCTTCATTCGTCTCGCCGTCGCTGAGCACGAAGATGAGCGGCTTGACGCCGGGGTTGGCCGCCATCTCGTCCTGCAGCATCTTGAGCGCGACGATGATGCCGTCGAAGGTGGCGGTGCCGCCTCCGGCCTGCAGGCCCTCCACCGCTCCGACGAACATGGACTGCTGGTTCGTGTCGTATTTCATGATCGGAAGGTTGACCGTGACCGAACTGGAGTAGGAGACGAGTCCGATGCTGTTGTCCTTGCCGAGGTATTTCTGGCCCTTGAGCAGCGATTCCTTGAGCTGGTTCAGCGGCGCGCCGTCCATGCTGCCGGATACGTCGGCGACGAACACGGCCGCGATCGGCTTGCTGCCGTTCTTCTTCTCTTTCCAGACCTTCTGAGCGGAGCCGAGCAGGCCGCCGTCGACCGCAGGGAGCTCCGACTTGTAGTCCTGCAGGCCGTTGAAGCCTTTGTCCGCCGCGGCCTTCTGGTATTTGTCCTGGGCGGCGAACTCGGCGAATTTCTTGATGATGTCGAGCTTCTCCCGGGGGAGATCGCCAAGAGCGTACAACGGGCTGTCATGCCGCGCTCCGAATGGCGTGAACACGTATCCGCTCTTCAGGTCGGCTGCATTGACGTAGGTCTGGTATTCCAGCACGAATCCGTCCAGCATGCCCGACTTGGCCGCATCGCGCATCTGGATCGTCGTCGACGCGGTGAACGGAATGTTGGCCTGGAACTTCTCGAAGCCTTGGACCGCCTTGTCGCTGAGGATGTCGGCGCTGTCGAACGTGCTCAGCGCCGTGACGAGAAAGTTGAGTCCGGTGGAGCTTGCGAACGGATCCGTGTAGCCCATGGAGAACTCGTTGTTCGCGATCGCCTCCGTCACCGTCTTGACGTTCACCGAGCCGTATGTATCCACAAGGGAATCATACTTGGCTTTGGCGATGACGATGCCGGGAACGTTGCCGGTGAGCCGCTTCGAGATCAGCTCCGTCTTGACTCCAGCCGCTTTGACCATCTCGCCCCACAGCTCGTTGGACGGGGTGAACGCATCGGGGATGTACTTGCCGGATTTGATGTAATCGGCTGCTGTGCCGGAGGCGATGTTGCGGATCTTGACCGATGCCGGCTTGCCGTCCACGACGATGCCGGCTTTGTTGAACTCGGCCGCCGTCTCGGTCAGCCAGCCGTCCACGCCGGTTCCCGATTTCTCGGTCGACGAGAAGATCTCGACGAATTGATTCGTGGAATTGTCGACCGTGACCGGAAATTTGGAGATGTCGGGAAGCGATTCGGCGATATCCGCCGGGTTCAGGTCGATCTGTCCTTTGACCGGGGCTTCCGTCGAGACCGACAGGTCGCCGTACAGCTTGTTCAGGCGCTTGCCCGCATCCTCGGACGATACCTGGGCCTTGCTCTTGCCGAGGTTGGAGGTCAGGGAGATACCCGCATAGACGCCCGCGAACACGAGCACGACCATGACGGCGGAGAGAAGGAAAAACTTGGTTGTCTTCGGCATTCTGCACCTCTTACTGTTTGTAGAATTTGGTTTGCTTGATCAGGGAGTCCAGCTCCTGCATGCCCGGCATGTCATCGATGTCATCGGGATCGATGCCGTCGAGGCGGGAGATTTCGAGGAGCAGCCGGTCGAGCTTCATCAGCAGCTCCTCGTTGGCGGACAGGGAGCTTTTGACGAAGGCGAGGTGGTCGTTGTACATGGCCGCCTTCTCCTGGATGAGCTCGCTGGAGAAGGAGCTTCTCTTGCGGCCCGACATACTGGAGAATTCCGCCTCGTCGAACACATGCAGCCGGTTCAGCAGGCTGCGCACGTTGAGATAGAACAGCTTCTCCGCCTCCTCGGTCACGGAGGCGAACTTCTTGAAGCTCAGCTCCCCGCGGTCGAAGCGCTGCTCCAGCACGTTCTCCAGGGCGAGCTTCTTTTTCTTCAGCCGGGCGATCTGCTCCAGCGCCGTCGCGATATCGTTCTCGAGCGCCTTGACGCGCTTGTAGGGAGACAGCGCTTCCGCGTAATCGTCATAGGATCTGATCTGCCTGACGGGCAGAGCTGCGGGCTCCCGGAATACGATGGCATAACTTCCGTAGAGCAGCGCCAGCGCGCTAGCCAGCAGCAGGCTGACGCCGGCAGCCGTCGACAGCGCGCTCCCGCCGATCTCGACGTTCAGCAGTCCGGGCGACAGCACCGCGATATCGACGGCAGCCACGATGACGATCAATCCAGCCAGTCTGAACAGCTTGGAACCGTTCATTTCTCTTCCCCCTTGCCCTGTGCGCGAACAGCGGCTCTCAATCTATCTACCAATCTTTTACTAGGAAAAGTATACCATAGGTTAGGCTTCCTCTCTCTTGCAAGAAGCGAAAAAATCATCAGAGTTTTAAAATATTCCCAATCTGTCCGTTATATGTTCCGGGCTGCGCCGCCGCTCCCCGAGCCGGATTCATTGCCGGCCAAAAAAGCTGTCCCGACCGTCTCAGGACGGTCGGGACAGCTTCTTGAACGTCTTGCGGTAGTCGGCCGGGCTGCAGCCGGTCTCCTGCTTGAACAGCTTGGAAAAGTGGGAGTCGTTGGCGTATCCGACCTGATCGGCGACGGCGCGGACCGGCAGGGAGGTGTCCTGCAGCAGCCGCTTGGCCTCCGAGAGCCGCGCCTGGATGATATACGTGCCGAGGGACATGCCCGTCTCCTTCTTGAATAGCCGGGCCATGTAGTCGGGATTGAGGAAGACCGTCTCCGCCAGGCTGGTGCGGGTAAGATCATGCGCGAGATGGGCATGGATATGGCTGGCGACCTCGTCCGCGATGGATTTGGGAGGCTCGGCGAAAGGCCGGGAATGCGCCGCCGTACGGACCAGATATCGAAGATAACCCTGCATGTCTTCCACGGAATGGAGGGACTGGGCATGCAGCCTGTCTCCCTCCGAGCCCGCATACAGCTGATGGGCTTGAACTTCCCTGCTCTTCAAATGGGCATAAACGATCTGGACCATATCGTGCCGGAACGGCCGGAGCACGGAAGCGCATAAGGCGTTCTCCCGCATCAGGCGCGTCAGATACGCCTCGGTCTCCTCGAGAAAAGAGCCGTATGCCCCCTCGCCGAGCAGCCGCTCGAGCAAGCCGAGGTTGGGCGGGACATAGGCCTGCTCCCGGCCGGAGCCGCCCTCGACGAAAATCGTCTCGTTGCGGTGCTTGATCCATTCCTCGTTGACATGCAGCAGCTCCTTGACGGCTTTGCGGATCTCCCCGAGTGGCAGGGACGTCGCGATATGGCAGCTGCAGTCGCATTTCAGGAATTTGCGGCTTTGGGCTATCAGGGAATCGCAGAGCCGCCTCGGGATATCCCTGTCGGGAGCGAGCGTCCATTTTAAGACGAGCATCCAGTTGCCTTCCTTGAACTCGGAGATGGCTTCAATGGATAAGGAGGGGTGCTGGAACAGCTCGTACATGACATTGAGCAGCGCGTAGTCGAACAGCGGCTTGTCTTCGCGGCCAAGGCTGGCCTCCTGCGGAAACAGAGTCACAAGCACGGGCAGGAACAGATCGCTCAGCCGGTAGGGGAGATTCTCTTCCATGATGGCGCCTGCAGCCGCAGAAGGGCTGGAGGGGAAGGCCTTGCCTGCGATGAGCCGGGTCCAGAAATCCTCCAGCACGCTCCTGCGGCTCTTTTGCCACAGCTCCCCTTCATGGATCGCCAGCTCGTTATGCATCTGCTCGCGGGCCTTGGCGATCGCCTTCCGGATAATCAGGGTCAGCTTGTCGACCTCGATCGGCTTCAGGAAGTAATCGAAGCTTTGCAGCTCGATCGCTTTCTGCGCATAGTTGAAGTCGGCGTAGTTGGTCAGGAAGATCGCCTGGACCGGGTAATTCTCCTGTCGGACCCAGGCCAGCAGCTCGAGCCCGCTGCCCTGGGGCATTTCGATGTCGCAAATGAGGATCTGCACGGTATCTTCCAGCAGAATCTCCCTTGCCTGAGCGACATTGTAGGCGGTATGGACATGCTCGACGTTCATGGCGCGCCAATCGATTTTGCTCTCAAGCGCCTTGACGACGAAGTAATCGTCGTCCACAAGAAGGACGTTCATGGCAGGCTTCCTTTCGGGATGGAATTAGTCGCTGCCGGCGGGGAGCGCGATCGTGATGCGGGCTCCGCCGTCGATTCCATTGGCGAAATCGACCGTCGCCCGCTCGCGGTACATCAGCTTCAGCCGCTGCAGCGTGTTCATGATGCCGATCCGGTTGCCTCCAGCCTGATCGAGGCTTTCTCCGCTGTGCAGCCGCTCCAGGATGGGAGACGGGAATCCGGGGCCGCTGTCCGCGATGACGATGACGGCCATATCCTCCTCCTCCTTTCTCTGCATGGACACCGTGATGGAGATGCTGAGCTCCCGTTCTCGCGAGACCGCATATTTGACGGCATTCTCGATGAACGTCTGGATGACGAGAGGAGGAATCTTCACTCCCGAAGCATGGTCCGGCCGGGAGATGGCATAGGACAAGGCGCTCCGGTAGCGGGACCGCTGGATGTCCAGATAGATTCGGGCGTGCTCGATCTCGTCTTCGAGGAGGACCAGATTGTCTCCGTTCTGGAAGATATAGCGGAAGTAGCGCGTCGTGGCCATCGACATGTTCTCGATCTCCTCGTGCATCTCCATCTGCGCCATGCTGTATATGCTCGTCAGGCAGTTCAGGAAGAAATGCGGGTTGATCTGAAGCTTCATGTAATCCAGCTGGATCCTTCTTTTTTCCAGCTCCTGCTCGTACATTTCGATCTTGTATTTCTTGAGCTGCCTGACGAGATCCCGGAACTGCGCGTTCGCCTGCTCCAGCTCGATGATGCGGCTTCCGGCGCTTGCTCCGGAATCCCCGTCCTCGTACATGCGGGCCAGGTTGTAGGAGAAGCTCTTGACGGGCCCGAGCACCTGCTTGCGGAAGAGGAACAGGAACGCGCTGAGCGTGCAGGTGACGAGAAAGAAGAGCAGCATGATCAGCAGCTGCACGATCATGATCTTCTCGAACGCCCCGTAGTGGATGACCAGCTCGGCGGTGAAGGTGGCGTTGCTGAAGCTGCTGTCCACGACGGTCGGCGCCTGGAGCAGATCCAGCCAGAACGGCTTGCGGGCATCGGGCGGGCTGCCGCTCTGGGGAGAGGACAGGCTGCCGCCCTGCCCGTCGACCAGCGACGCGTACCCGCTGGCCCCGAGATTGATCTGCCGGAGCGGCCGGATCATAGTGTCCGCCGAGACGAGCCCGATCAGGTAGCGGTCATGGTAGGGCACGATGTTGACGATGTAGGAAATTCCTCTTACCGTAAGCGGCGTCCATTTCGAGTAATAGTTCTCATAGACCCCCTTGTCTTCCGTCAGCGATGCGATCTGCTGCTTCAGCTCGAGAAACTGCCCGTAGGATATTCCCATCGGCGCGCAGTTCCGGAACAAGTCCCGGCTCTTCAAGTAATAGAAGAAGTTGTATTCCTGCTCGTAGTTTTTCGTCAGCTCGGTGAACCGCTTATAGAGCTTCTCCTGGGCCTTCAGGAATTCGGTGCTGTTGTCCGGATAATCGTTCATGTCCGTGATCGTCTCGTCATTGGCCAGCGTCCAGCCCATGTAATGGTTGATGTAGGCGAAGTCATGGTCGATCCGGTTGACATAGAGGTCGGCCGTGTCCTGGACATTGTTCGTGGATTGCTGCTTGACCAGGGACATGGAAATGACGCTGATGACAAGGTCGAGCGCCAGAGCCAGGAACGAGAGGAATACGAGCAGCCTGACATAATGGATGATCGGATAGGGCTTTTTCCGGTTGGATGGATTCATAGGCGGGAGGCTCCAGTCCTTTCCGCGCTTCCAATTTTGAATGCGCTTTATTTCTAGTATAGTGGTTTTTGCCCAGAAAATGGATCGGCTAGCGGCGGCGCGGAATGCCAAAGTCCGGATAGCGCAAAAACAAGTCCGGATAACCGCATGGCGGCGAGGGTTGACCGCGGAGAGATTCCGCCCACGCGCTTCGGAAGTCCGGATAACGGTCCTTCAGGTCCGCCGTCCGCGCCATGGACGGAGCTATACTGGAGGAGTTCGAGAGGGACAGCGACAGAGCCGCTGCAAGGGGGAATGAAGATGGCATCCGGTCAAGCCGGAACGACGGGACGGACGGTCAGGCAGATCAGAAGGGGAGCGGGGCTGTATGTGCTGCTGCTGCCCGCGTTCATCCTGACGCTGCTCTTCGCGTACAAGCCGATGTACGGCGTCGTGATCGCGTTCAAGGATTACAGTCCTGCGCTCGGAATCATGGACAGTCCATGGGCGGGATTCAAGTACTTCGAGAAATTTTTCCAATCGTACCAGTTCGACAATACGATCCGGAATACGCTGGTCATCAGCTTGTACAGCATGGCCACGTTCCCGATCCCGATCGCGCTGGCGCTCATGGTGAACCAGATGAGGGCCAACCGGTTCAGGCGCTTCTTCCAGACGGTGACGTACATGCCGCATTTCATCTCGACGGTCGTCATGGTGGGGCTGATGCTCATCCTGTTCTCGCCAAGCACAGGACTGCTCGGCAATCTGTATGCGCTGTTCGGAGCGGAGCCTCCCGATCTGATGGGCTCCCCGGGCCTGTTCACCAGCGTCTATGTCTGGTCGGATGTGTGGCAGCATGCCGGCTGGGACAGCATCATCTATATCGCGGCGCTGTCGGCTGTCGATCCGAGCCTCTACGAGGCTGCGACTGTCGACGGAGCGAGCCGCTGGCAGAAGATCCGCTTCATCGATATTCCGATGCTGCTTCCGACTGCCGTGACGCTGCTCATATTGCGGGTCGGCGGACTGCTCGGGGTAGGCTTTGAAAAGGTATATCTGATGCAGAACGATCTCAACCTCACCTCGAGCGAGATCCTCTCCACCTATGTGTACAAGATCGGCCTGCTCAGCAGCCAGTACAGCTTCTCCTCCGCGATCAACCTGTTCAACACGGTCATCAATTTCGCCTTGCTCATCATCGTCAATCAGATCGCCAAAAAAACAAGCAGCAACAGCTTGTGGTAAGCCGGAGGAATTCATGATGGAGACACGGAATGCCGCTGTTGCGGCCAAAACGGCCGGGGGCGTCAACACCCGCTCTTCCGATGCCGTCCTGGAGGCGGTCCTGTACGGACTCGCCGTCCTGATGCTGGTCGTGCTTATGTATCCGCTTTATTTTATCGTCATCGCCTCCTTCAGCAATCCGTCCTCGGTTGCCGGCGGCAAAGTATGGCTCTGGCCGAGCGGCTTCACGCTGGACGGGTACAAGGAGCTGCTGAAGCACGCCAACATCTGGATCGGCTACCGCAACACGATCCTGTATACGGCAGCCGGCACGGCGATCGGCCTGGCGGTCAACCTGTCCGCGGCTTATGCGCTGTCGCGCAGAGACCTGCCCGGACGCAAGCTCCTGTCCCTTTACTTCATCTTCACGATGTTTTTCAGCGGCGGCCTCATTCCGATCTTCCTGACGGTCCGCGACTTCCATATGTACAACACTTTTCTCGTCATGGTGCTTCCCTTCTCCGTGTCGGCCTACAACATCATCGTAGCCCGGACGTTCTTCCAGACGAGCATTCCGGGCGATCTGTGGGAAGCGGCGCAGATCGACGGCTGCGGCAATCTGAGGTACTTCGCGCAGGTCGTGCTGCCGCTCTCCAAGGCGATTGTCGCCGTGCTTGGATTATGGATCGCCGTCGGCTATTGGAACTCCTACTTCAATGCGCTGATCTATCTGAAAAATCCCGACCTGTATCCGCTGCAGCTCATCCTGCGCAACATCCTGATCACCAATCAGATGCAGTCCGGCATGGGAAGCGGGGAGGCGGCGCAGATCGCGCTCAGGCTGGCCAGCCTGATGAGGTATTCCGTCATCATCGTCTCTACCGTTCCGATCATGCTGCTGTACCCGTTCGTGCAGAAGTATTTCAATCAGGGGGTGATGATCGGCGCCGTGAAGGAATGAGCAATCGGCTTGACCGGCATGAGATTCGAGACCACAATCAAATCGGGGGGAATGAAGGATGGGTTACCGTTCCGCATCTAGAACCATGATGGCCGCGCTGTTATCCGGAGCGCTGCTGGTCGGGCTGACCGCCTGCAGCGGCGGCGGGGGAGACAAGGCCGCAGCCGTGAAGGGCGACGAGTTCAACAAGGAAGGCCTGCCGATCGTCAAGACGCCGGTAACGCTCAAGGCGCTGACCGTCCGCTGGGGCAACATGGGCGATACGTTCACGAAGAACCAGTGGATGATCGATCTGGAGAAAAATACGAATGTGAAGATACAATGGCAGGTCATGTCTTCCAACGACTGGAACGAGCAGAAGTCGATCATGCTCGCCAGCGGCACGCTGCCGGACATCATTTTCGGCGATCTCGCGTTCTCGGACTCCGACATCGTCAACAATCTGAGCTACTTCCGCCCTTTGGACGAATACATCGATTCCTACATGCCGAACCTGAAGGCCGCGCTGCAGGAAACGCCGGAGCTGAAAAAGCTGAGCACATTCCCGGACGGCAAAATCTATTCCATGCCGGCAAGGCTGCCGTCCCGTCCGAAAACGAAGTTCCAGCCGGTCATCAACAAGACGTGGCTGGATAAGCTCGGCCTCAAGGTGCCGGATACGATCGACGACCTCTACAACGTGTTCAAGGCGTTCAAGGAGCAGGATCCGAACGGCAACGGCAAGAACGACGAGATTCCGTATACCGAGAAAGGGCTGAGCATGGACTTTCTCAATCCGTTCGGAATCACCGATCCGAACGGCAACAACATGCTCGTCAAGGACGGCAAGCCGGTCTATTACCCGGTGACAGAGGAATACAAGGAAGGACTGAAGTGGGCCAACAAGCTGTATGAGGCGGGCCTCATCGACAAGGAGATGTTCACGCAGGACGCCACGATGACCTCGGCCAAGCAGCAGAACGCGGATGCGCCGATCGTCGGCTTCTCCTACCAGTGGACTCCGGACGCCGTGTTCGGCAAATGGAAGGACCAGTACGTCACGATTCCGCCGCTCGCAGGACCGGACGGCAAGAGATATCAGTCCGGCATTCCGGTCGGCATGAGCCTGTACCGCAACGAGCTGCTCATCACGGCCTCCTGCAAGCAGCCGGAGATCGCCGCGCGCTGGGCGGACCAGTTCTACACGAACGAAGCCGGCATCCAGAACTTCTGGGGAGCGATCGGCACCGTCATCCAGAAGAACGACAACGGCACGTACACGCTGATGGACCCTCCTAGCGGCACGAGCGCCGACGCCTGGTACTGGGAGCAGTCGGTCCGCGACTTCGGACCGAAGTACGTGAGCCCTTCCTTCGAGAAGAACATCGTGCTCAATCCGAAAACCGGCGACGGCCTGAAGCTGGAGATCGACAAGCTGGGCAGCGAATACGTGACGACGCCGTTCCCGAACGTCATGTACAGCGCGGAGGAATTCCAGGAGCTGCCGACGTTGACGACCGACATCGACGGGTATGCGGCGACGATGCGCGCCCAGTGGGTGACCAAGGGCAACATCGATGCCGAATGGGATGCTTACATCAAGAAGCTGAACGACATGAAGCTGGATCAGCTGATCAAGATCCGCACAGCCGCGTATGAACGGTACATGAGCGTGAAGTAGGATCGGGCGGGCCGCGATGCGGCCCGCTTTCGATTTTCCTCGGAGAGCTGTGCCTATCCTGCTGGCCGAGGCGTTCCTGTGTCCATGGAGGAATAAGCGGAAAAACAACGCCTTGGGACCGTTTCCATGTCCCGAGGCGTTGTTTTTGCTTTGCCAGTCCACGATTACCGGCCCTTCGCCCGCTCCAGCTCCAGCAGCTTCGTCTTCATTTCCATGCCGCCCCGGTAGCCGGTAAGCGCTCCGCCCTTGCCGATGACCCTGTGGCAAGGCACGGCGATCAGCACGGGGTTGGCGCCGATCGCGGCGCCGACGGCCCGGACTGCGGAAGGCCTGCCGATGCGCTCCGCGATTCCGGAGTACGATTCGGTATCTCCATAAGGAATGCTCTTGAGCGCCTCCCAAACCGCGAGCTGGAACGACGTTCCGCTCATCGCGAACGGCAGCGTGAACGCATCGCGCCTGCCCTCCAAGTATTGAAGCAGCTCGTCCGCATAGGGATGAAGCTTCTCCTCGCTTCGAACGAGCCTCGCTCCCGGCATGCGGGCGCTTGTCCACGCCGTCATTTCGGCTTCTCCTCCGTCCTGCGAGCCGACGAATGCCAATCCTTCCGCGGTTGCGGCCAGATGAAGCTCCCAATCATCATGATGGAGCAGGGACCAGTAGACGATGGCCTCATGTTGTGTGCTCATGCATCTCTTCCTCTTTCCTATCTGCGGCATTCCGGCGGTAAGCAGCCGGAGTCAAGCCCGTCATTTTTTTGAACAAGGTCGTGAAATAAGGCGTGTTGGGCCAGCCGCAGCGCTTGCCTACGGCAGCGGCGGGCAGCTCCGTGGACAGCAGCAGCTCCTTGGCGGCTTCGGCCCGAACCTGCTGGATATATTCAACGGGCGTGACGCCCGCGATCTTATGGAACGTCCGGTGGAGGTGGAACGGGGAGCCGTGGCATGCGGCCGCGAGAGCCTCCAAAGTCAGGCGCTCGGCATAATGGGTCCGGATGTATCTTTGGGCCAGGGCAATCCAGTCCTCGTCTGGCACAAGCTCACCCGTCGGTCTGCATCGCTTGCAAGGGCGGTAGCCGGCGGCGAGCGCTTCGCCGAACGTTCGGAACATGCCGGCGTTCTCCCGGTTCGGAAGCCTGGATCGGCAGGACGGCCTGCAGAAGATGCCGGTCGTCCTGACCGCGTAGAAAAACTCCCCGTCTCTCGAGACGTCGCATGCGGCTACGGCTTCCCATTCGCTGTCGCCCAGCAGCTGCGGCTCTCCGAGGGAGCTGCCGCCGCCGTCTTCCCTTCGCCTCGATCCGATAGAATCCGTTGTCCGCATAAGAATCACCTCCTTCATCAGTATAACCGCTGCAAGCGCGTTTGTGCGGCATGCCGGATAGGTGCGCAAGATTGCGAAAGCATCCAACTAAAAAAAGTCCCCTAAGGGACTCTCGGCCAGTCTGGACAGGCGAGGCCGGCAGGCTGCATCTGAAGGGGCTGGGCGGCTGCACTCGCCAAGCTGAAGGGCTGACTGACTGCACTCGCCAAGCTGAAGGGCAGGCTCCGGCTCCCGTCAATCCCTGGCCGCTTCGTACAGGCTGGCCGCGATGCGCGCCGGGGCGGTTTTGACCGTGGACATATGGTCGCCCTCCGTTTTGATGAGCCGGAAGATACCGAGCCGTCCGGACATATGAGGATGCCAGCCGTATCCTTCGCCTTGCGGCAGCACGCCGTCTGTCGTGAGGTACAAATAGCTCCTCGGAATTTCGAGCGCATAAAATTTTTTCAGGTCCAGCTTCTCGAAAAGAGGTTTTGCCGGCTCTGGAACGATTCTGCCGTACAGATGATCCGCGAGCCTCCTGTCGGCCAGATTGGCGAAGGTTTCCCTAAACAGCGGATATGGCAGCATGATCGTATCGTCCGGAGACGATTGTCGAAGCTGCAGGAACGATTGCTGCACGGGAGGCGGCAGCTGATCCGCGAGCGATTGGCCGTCCCCCAGCACGAACGCGTTCATGAATATGATCCTGCGGATTCTGTCAGGCACGAGCTCCGCGGCTTTCTGGATGACGCTTCCCCCGAAGCTGTGGCCGACGAGCTGGATATCGGTCAGGCCGCAGCCCGTAATGTATGCCGCCACCGCCCGGGTGATGGCCTCATGGGTCACGCCCGGGCTGTAATCCGGGCCATGTCCGGGATATTCAGGCACATGAACGCGGTGGCCATGCTTCCGCAGCTCGGCGGCTACCTCGTTCCAATAGCTGGCGTCCGCCCAGGAGCCATGGATGAGAACGAAGGTCAGGCCCGGCGCAGGCTCGCTTTGCAGGCTGCCGTTACGGTACGGTGCGCGGAGGGGTGGCCAAGGGGGATAAGCGGGAATCCAGGAAGATGGATGCTGTGCGAAGAAATCGGGGCTGCCGGGGCGTTCGGAATTCATCCGATCCTCACTCCTTTTCCGGTCCCGGAACGACGGGCCATTTGACTTGCCGCAGGCAATCGATGACCTCGTCTCCGACATGGAGATTGCTCTTGACGAGCTGGCGGGGCGTCAGCGCCATCCATTGGTTCAGGGATATATCCTCGAAGCGGCTGCTGCGGAACATTTCCAGAAACCAGAGCGTGGAGGTTCCGGTGTTCTGGATGTAATGGCCGAAGGCGAAGGGGACGTAGCCGACGTCTCCAGCCCGGTAGTCGAAGGTGCGGGCTTTGCCGCCGCCGGCGAACACGGTCATTCGGCCCTGTCCGGCCAGGTAATACTGCCATTCATCCTGATTCGGATGCCAATGAAGCTCGCGCATGCCTCCCGGCTCGATCTCGACCAGCGCGGCCGCGATCGTCTTGGATGCCTGGAAGTTCGCCGAGTCTGCGATTCTCACGCTGCCGCCCGGTGTCGCGAGAGGAGTCTGCGCCAGCAGCGAATGCTTGAATGGAAACGGCACGGTGCCGTAAGGCGATTGGATTTCCTGGCTTTGGACGGGGCCCGGCACCTGATCGCGGTAGATGTAGACCTGTCCGGGCGGAATGGAATCGAACGCGCTCGCCGGAACGCCGAAGTTCTCGGCCAGCACGTCCTTGGGCGTATGGGCGAACCAATCGGAGATGGAAAGGGTGTTGAGATCCGAGAAATGGCCGTCGTCGAAGACGAGCAGGAATTCGCAGCCTTCCTCCAGCCCTTGGATGGAATGGGGCAGCCCCGGCGGAAAGTACCACAGATCTCCGGGGCCGACGTCCGCGATGAAATTGCGGCCCTGCCAATCGATTGCGGTTATCCGGGCTCTTCCGAGGAGCATGTAGGCCCATTCGGCCTGCTGATGCCAGTGGAGCTCGCGGACTCCTCCCGGAATGAGGCTCATATTGACCCCTGCAAGCGTTGTCGCTGTGGGGAGCTCCCGAATGGTCACCTCGCGCGACCAGCCGCCCTGGTTCAGCTGCATATGCGCATCCGAGAAGGAGAATCTCAGATTCGGGATGAGGCCGTTGTCCGTCGGCGGGGGGACGAGCAGATCGGGATTTTGCCTATCGCGCATGATATTACGGGGTCCTTTGTCGGGACCGCCGGCTCCATCCGGGCGCATCGGCTCGGGAACAGGCAGGGAATGCTGCTCATTCTTCATGGCATGGACTCCTTTTCCGATGGCAGGCTCGGGTTCAGCCGTTATGTGCTACCTTACGCCTGCATTCCTCTGGATATGTATCTGGCGGCAAAAGACGAATGGAGTTAAAATGGAAGGATGTTGGAAATAGACAACCTATAGTAGAGGAGTGGTGGACCCTTTGTGGAAGGAATTCAAGGCATTCGCGCTTAAAGGCAACATTCTGGATCTCGCTATCGCCGTCATCATCGGGGCGGCCTTCGGCAAGATCGTCAGCTCGCTCGTGGCGGACATCCTGACGCCGCTGATCGGCATGCTGTTCGGAGGCGTCGACGTGTCCGGGCTCAAGGCGACGTTCGGAGATACGACGCTCTCGTACGGATTGTTCCTGCAGAGCGTGATCGATTTCTTCATCGTTTCGTTCTCGATCTTCCTGTTCATCCGCCTGCTCACCGGCCTCAAGCGCAAGCGGCATCACGAGGAAGAGATGCCCAAGAGGCAGGATCCCGTCCTGACGGGAGAAGAGAAACTGCTGATCGAGATCCGCGATCTGCTGAAGGACAGGCAGGGCAGGCTCTAGCAGGACGGAAGCGCGAGCAAGACGGCGGAAGCTCCGCAAGACGGAGACTTCAGCAAGAAGGAAGCTCCAGAGGCTCTTGCAGCGAATGGGACGGCGCATGGACGGTCCGAAAGGTCGGGCCGCTGTCGGTTCCACAACATGTATGGGAGGCGAAGTCTGCATGCAGAAACGGATGCTGGGAAAAGAAGGTTTGGAAGTATCGACGCTGGGGCTCGGCTGCATGGGCATGTCGGATTTCTACGGCGGCCGCGATGATGTCGAGTCGATCTCCACGATCCACCGCGCGCTGGAGCTTGGCGTCACGCTGCTGGACACGGCGGACATGTACGGCGTCGGAGCCAATGAAGAGCTGGTCGGACAAGCCCTCAAAGGCAGACGGTACGACGCGGCCGTCGCGACCAAGTTCGGCATCCGCAGAGCGGAGGACGGCGCAAGGCTCGGGATCAGCGGCCGTCCCGACTATGTCCGTGCGGCCTGCGAGGCCAGCCTGCGGCGTCTTGGAACCGATCATATCGACTTGTACTACCAGCATCGGGTCGATCCCGATACGCCGATCGAGGACACGGTCGGAGCGATGGCTGAGCTGGTCAAGGAGGGCAAGGTCCGCTTCCTCGGCCTGTCGGAAGCCGCTCCGGATACGATCCGCCGCGCCAGCGCCGTGCATCCCATCTCTGCGCTTCAGACGGAATATTCCCTATGGAGCCGGGATGTCGAGGATGAGATCCTCCCGCTTTGCCGCGAGCTCGGCATCGGCTTCGTCCCCTATTCGCCTCTGGGCAGAGGGTTCCTGACCGGCCAGATCCAAGCGTTCGACGATCTGCCGCAGGACGATTACCGCCGCCACTCTCCCCGCTTCCAGGGAGAGAACTTCGGCAGGAATCTGGAGCTGGTGGATCGGGTCCGCGACATCGCGGCGGCGAAAGGCTGCAAGCCTTCCCAGCTGGCGCTCGCCTGGCTGCTGTCGCAGGGCGGCGACATCGTGCCGATCCCGGGAACGAAGCGCCGCAGCTATCTGGAGGAGAACGTCGGAGCGGTCCATATCGGGCTGACGGACGAGGAGCGGAGCCGGATCGGGGAGGTCGCCCCGCGCGGAGCGGCCCATGGCGAGCGGTACGCCGAGGACGGCATGAAAACCGTCCATCTCTAGGCATGGGAATGGACAAGAGATTGTAGGATGAACAGTAGATTGCGACTATGAGCAAGAGATCGCGAATGCGCGGGAGCCCGTGCCTCCGCCATCCAATCCTGCCGGCGAGCGAGGGTCTGATATGTGGGTATTCATGATTCGCAGAACGCTTCAATCCGTTCTCGTCCTGTTGATTGTGTCCGCTTCATGCTTTTATCTGATTCATAGAATGCCGGGCGACATGTGGTCGACGATCGGAATGACGCTGGAGCAGAAGCAGCTCGTGGATGCCCAGAAGCATGCGCTCGGACTCGATCTGCCCTTTTTGCAGCAGTATTGGGCCTGGCTCAAAGGTCTCCGCCATGGAGCGCTCGGCCTGGATTACCAGCTGTACCCGATCAGCGGCTACATCTGGAAGTATGCGAAGAACAGCCTGATCCTGATCGGCACCGCTTGGCTTCTTGCGCTCAGTATCGCGTTTCCGCTGGCGGTCTACAACAGCCGCCGGCCAGGCGGCCTGTCGGACCGGGCGGCGGTCATGCTCGCGATGGCCGGCTTCGCCTTGCCCGCCAGCGCCGCCGGCATCTGGCTGCGCCAGCTGTTCGCCATGGATCTGCTCTGGCTTCCTCCAAGCAGCATGCATACTCCCGGGATGGAAGGAGACCTGCCGGATCTGCTCCAGCATATGGTTCTGCCCGTCGCGACGCTGATGCTGGGCATCGTCGCCGTGTATCTCAACTTCATCCGCTCCAGCCTGCAGGAGGTGCTTCCTTTGGACTATCTGCAGACCGCCCGGGCCAAAGGTCTTCCCGAAAGGCGGATCATCCTGGTCCATGCGCTGAAAAACGCCATGATCCCCGTCGTTACTCTGGCCGCGATCGATCTGCCGATGCTGGTCAGCGCCTCGGCCATCGTCGAGAACGTGTTCAATTGGAGAGGGCTCGGCTCTCTGATGGTTTACGCCGCTCTATCGCGCAACCATCCGCTGCTGATCGCCGTCATCATCATCGTCACCGGTCTCGTCGTCCTGTTCTCCTGGATCGCCGATATGATCTATCTGCTGCTGGATCCGCGGATCCGGCTCGGCAGGAAGACGGGATAGGCTCAAGCGGCTCCCTCCCGGTCGATGCCGTTCATTTGATTCTATCGCCCCGGCCATGCCGGGTTTTTTTGTCTGCTATCGCGCCGTCCGCCGTTTTGTTGTCGCAGGATTGCATTGACATAAGAGCGTTTCCATGAAAAAATGTACACGCGTACATGAGAATATGGCTGAGGCAAATGAGGCTGAGGAATGACAAAAAGAACGGAAGTCGCCAAGCTGGCTGGCGTATCCGAGGCGACCGTGTCGCGGGTGCTGAGCGGGACGGGACCGATCAAGGAGGCGACGCGGCTCAAGGTGCTGGAGGCGGCGGACGCGCTGGGCTATGTGCCTAGCGACATCGCCCGGCAGTTCGCGAAGAAGCGGAGCGGGAATCTGGGCGTCGTCCTGCCGTTCATGCCGAACGTGCCGCTCTTCTCCACCTTCTACTTCTCGCAGCTGCTCGGCGGTATCGGTCTTGCGGCCGGCGAGCGGGGGCTCAATCTGCTGCTGATCTTCCGGCAGCCGGGAGACGCCAGTCCATATGCCGGCTTGTTCCGATCCCGCAAGGCGGATGCCTGCATCGTGCTCGGCTCGAGCGAGGTTCCAGGGGAGAGGGAGGCGCTGCTGGAGCTGGAGTCGGCGGGTTATCCCTACGCCGTCGCAGGCCAGCGGTTCGAAGGGCTGGAGCATCGGACGGCAGACGGTGATCATGCCGCAGGAAGCAGGCAGACGGTAGCCCATCTGCACGGACTCGGCTGCCGCAGCATCGCCTTCGTCGGCGGTCCTGCGCAGTATTCCAACAGCGGAGACCGGTATGCCGGTTATGTGGAGGGATTGGCGCAGGCGGATCTGCCGCTGCGGCAGGAGATCGTTCTAGAAGGCAAGTACAGCCGCAAGAGCGGCCTGGCGCTTGCCTCTCAGGTAGAGGAGCTGCTGCGCAGCGGACAGGCGGACAGCGTGTATGCCGGCAACGACCGGATGGCGATCGGCATCATGCAAGGGCTGCTGGAGAAAGGGATCCAGGCCGGAAAAGACTACGCGCTCGCCGGATATGACGGCTCCGACGGAGCTTCCATGACGAGCCCGCAGCTGACTTCCGTCGCGGTCCCTTTCGATGAAGTCGGCCGGCAGGCGGCGCTGCGGGCGATCGGCGAGGCGGAGGGCGGCATCGTTCCTCCCAAGGAGCTCATGCTGGCTACGAGGCTGGCGGCGAGGGATTCGACGCTGCTGTACCGCCCCGGCCGGCCATGAGGCGGAGGTTGAAGCAGACAACAGAATCCATTGAAGGAGATGATGTCGGTGAAGAAGATCAAGGTTGGGATGGTTGGCTACAAGTTCATGGGCAAGGCGCACAGCAATGCCTATCGCGCGCTGCCAATGTTTTTCCCGGATGCCCCTGCGGGTCCGGAGCTGAAGGTTCTCTGCGGCCGCGATGCCGCAGCCGTCGAGCAGGCCCGCGTCCAGTTCGGCTGGGAAGAGGCCGAGACGGATTGGAGGCGGCTCGTCGAGCGGGATGATCTCGACCTGATCGACATCAACGCTCCGAGCGATGCGCATAAGGAAATCGCGCTGGCCGCAGCGGCAGCCGGCAAGCATCTGTTCTGCGAGAAGCCGCTGGCCTTGTCCTTGCCGGATGCGAGGGAGATGCTGGAGGCGGCCCGCCAAGCCGGAATCAAGCATATGGTCGGCTTCAACTACCGGTTCTCGCCGGCCGTGCAGCTCGTCAAGAAGCTGATCGACGAAGGACGGCTCGGCCAAATCTATCATTTCCGCGCCTGGTTCCTCCAGGACTGGATTCTGGATCCGGACTTCCCGCTCGTCTGGAGGCTGCAGAAGGACATCGCCGGCTCCGGATCGCATGGCGATCTCGGCGCCCACCTGATCGACATGGCCCGTTACCTGGTTGGAGAGTTCAGCGAGGTGATCGGCATGAGCGAGACTTTCGTCAAGGACCGGCCCATCGCCGCCGAGATGACGGGACTGAGCGCCAAGGGCGACAAGAATGCTCCGCGCGGTCCGGTCACGGTCGACGACGCGACGCTGTTCCTGGCCCGCTTCGAGGGCGGCGCGCTCGGCAGCTTCGAGGCGACCCGCTTCGCGGCGGGGCATCGGAGCACCAATTCCTTCGAGATCAACGGCAGCAAAGGCAGCGTCATCTTCGATTTCGAGCGGATGAACGAGCTGCAGGTGTATTTCACCGACGATGCGGACGATGTGCAGGGCTTCCGCCGGGTGCTCGTCACCGATGCGCCGCATGCGTACATCAATGCCTGGTGGCCGGCAGGGCACACGATCGGATTCGAGCATACATTCACCCATGAGATGCTGGAGCTGTTCACCGCCATTCATGAAGACCGCCAGCCATCGCCGAATTTCGTGGACGGCGTCAAATGCCAGGAGGTGCTGGAGGCGGTCGACCGGTCGATCGCGGAGCGCCGCTGGGTAGGGCTGGAGGAAATGCAGGAAGCTTGAAGCGCGAATTCGATATGAGGAGAAAGGCGGGTGCACCGTGAGAAAAGCATTGATCGTGCAGGGCGGATGGGACGGCCATCAGCCGAAAGAGGTGGCCGCGATTTTCGCGGAGCTGCTGGGCAAGGAACAATTCGGCGTTGTCGTCTCGGACACGCTGGACAGCTTCAAGGACGAGGAGCTGATGGCCTCGCTCGATCTGATCGTCCCGATCTGGACAATGGGCAGCATCGCACAGGAGCAGCTCCGCCCGCTGCTGGATGCCGTGCAGGCGGGCTGCGGCATCGCCGGCTGCCACGGAGGGATGAGCGACGCCTTCCGCAACGAAGTCGAATATCAGCATATGGTCGGCGGACAGTGGGTCGCTCATCCCGGCAACGACGGCGTGAGATACGAGGTGAGCATGAGCCGCCCGGACGATCCTTTGACAGAGGGAATCGGAGATTTCGAGGTTTCCTCGGAAAAATACTACATGCACGTAGATCCAGCCATCACCGTTCATGCCACGACGGATTTCGATGCCGTCAAGATGCCGGTCGTCTGGACCAAAACCTGGGGCAAGGGACGGGTCTACCACAATACGCTCGGCCATCAGGCCGATATTGTCGCGATGCCGCAGGTGCTCGAGCTGATGAGACGGGGGTTCCTCTGGGCCGCCCGTCCGCAAGCCTAGAACAACGATAGCCTAAGGAGGCCCGAATGCATGACCCCCATTAAAGTCGGCGTCATCGGCTGCGGCAACATCAGCCGCATCTATTTCACGAACCTGAAGCAGTATCCCGAGGTGGAGCTGGCGGCCTGCGCCGACATGGATCTCTCCAGAGCCCGCGCGATGGCGGAGGAGTACGGCATTCCTCATGCGTATTCGGTCGAGGAGCTGCTCGCGGATCCGGAGATCGGGATCGTCGTCAACCTGACGATTCCGCAGGCGCATGCCCCTGTCTGCCTGGCGGCGCTGGAGGCCGGCAAGCATGTGTATGTGGAGAAGCCTCTCGCCGTCACGCGCGAGGAGGGCCGCCAGGTTCTTGAGCTGGCGGCGGGCAAGGGCCTTCGGGTCGCAAGCGCTCCCGAAACCTTCCTCGGCGGGGCCATTCAGACCTGCCGCAAGCTGATCGACGACGGAGCGATCGGTCGTCCGATCGCCGCAGTCGGCTTCATGCTGAGCGGCGGCCACGAGGGCTGGCATCCCGATCCGGCCTTCTATTACAAGAAGGGCGGCGGACCGATGTTCGACATGGGCCCGTACTATCTGACCGCTCTCGTCAATCTGCTGGGTCCGATCCGCAGGGTGACCGGCTCCGCAGTCGTCTCGCATCCGCAGCGGACCGTCCGCAGCGAGCCCAAGCGCGGAGAAGTGATCGACGTCGAGGTTCCGACCCATATCGCCGGTGTGATCGACTTCGAGAACGGCACGGTCGGCACGCTCATTACGAGCTTTGATACCCCGGTCGGGGGAACGCTGCCGAATATCGAGATTTACGGCACGGCAGGCACGCTGCTCGTTCCGGACCCGAACAATTTCGGCGGCGTCGTAAGGCTGCGCCGGCAAGGTGCGGGAGCGGCGGAGGAGATTCCGCTCACGCATGGCTTCACGGACAACAACCGCGGCATCGGCGTGGCCGATCTGGCACGCTCCATCGCGGAGGGCATCCCGCATCGCGCCAGCGGCGAGATGGCCTATCATGTGCTGGAGGCGATGCACGGCTTCCATGACGCCTCTGCGGAGGGCAGGCATTACGAGATGGCCAGCAGCTGCTCCCGTCCGGAAGCGATGCCGGAGACGGCGTCAGCCAAGTAGGGATGGAAGCGCGGACTGCCGCTGCCTGTATGCATGCGGCCGATTCATCCGCCGAACAGGGCCGGCTTCAGTTCCAAACGCCGCTGAAAAACAAAAAAGCAATCCGGAAGCCAATCTTCCGGATTGCTTTTTTTAGTTTCCCACATGCTGCATCGGCCTCATAGGGCGGCTTTTCCTTGAACCTAGAGAGCCCAGTTGCCGGCGCGGAAGATCGGCTCGATCCTGCCGTCCTGCGTAATGCCGTCGATGTCCATCGCCGGCGAGCCGATCATGAAGTCCTCATGGACGAGGCTGCGGTTGGAGCCGCGGGCAGCCAGCTCCTCGGCGGACAGGCCGGTGCCGCCTTCCAGGTTGACCGGATAGGCCTGGCCGAGAGCGAGATGGCAGGATGCGTTCTCGTCGTACAGGGTGTTGAAGAAGGTGATGCCGGAATTCGAGATCGGGGAATCGTTCGGCACCAGCGCGACTTCGCCGAGCTGCACGGCGCCTTCGTCGGTCGCGAGCAGCTTGGACAGCGTCTCGTAGCCTTGCTCGGCGGAAAACTCGACGACCTTGCCGTCCTTGAACGTCAAGGAGAAGCCGTCGATGACCTGTCCGTTGTAGTTCAGCGGCTTCGTGCTGCGAACGGTTCCGTTCACCCGGTCCTTGTGCGGCATCGTGAACACTTCCTCCGTCGGCATGTTCGGATTGAACATGACGCCGCGCGCATTCTTCTTGCCGCCTCCGAGCCAGAGATGTCCTTCCGGCAGCCCGATCGTAAGCTCCGTGCCCGGAGCCGTATAGCGGAGCTCCGCGTAATTCTTGGCGTTGAGCCGGTCGACCATCGACAGCAGAGTGGCATTATGCCGCTCCCATGCCGCGACCGGATCTTCAAGGCCGATCCGGGTCGCGTCGATGATTCTTTCCCACAGCTTCTGGACCGCTTCGTCAGCCGGAATACCCGGGAATACTTTGGCCGACCATTCCGGAGTGGCGTAGGATACGAGCGTCCAGGCGTTCTCGTGATTCATCAGCGCATTGCGGTAAGGAGCGAGAGCGGTGGATGCCGTCTTGGAGTTGGCCGCCATCCGTTCCGGATCGATATCGTTCAGCAGGTCCGGGTTCGGGGAGTAGATCTGGATGAAGGCGGCGCCTTCGTCGGCGAACCCTTTCATGGCTCTGGCTCTCCATGCCGGATACTCCGAGAAGCTTTCCTCCGGCGCCTGCTTGAAGCGGATGCGGGTCAGCTCCTCGTCGTTGTACTCGACGTGGACATCGCGGGCACCGGCCGCATACGCTCTGGACGACACCAGACGGACGAGAGGCGCTGCAGGGATCGGAGCCATGACAACGACTTTTTGATTCGGCTGCACGTTCACGCCGACGCGGACGATGATGTCGGCGTAGTTTTCCAGCTGCTGTTGAGTAGGTAGCATAGGAACCCCCATAGAAATAGAGTGGTTGAATAGGAAAGCTATTCTATTATAGTCGGTATGGGCCAAGGTTCCAATCGGGGACCGGTGGAGCGGCGTCGGATTTAAAGCGTTTCCATCCTATTCGCAGCTTCAGGCCTCGCATCGCCGATAGGCAAATGTTGGAATCGAGATGATTCCATGTAGACGGTCGGCCGAGCGGACGCGCACAAGGGACGAGGCCGAGAAGGATTCTCGGCTTCGTCCCTTGTTCCTTTTCTTGCAATCCTCGCTTGCGCCGCAGCAGGAGGAAGACGGCCGCGTCAGCGGCGCCTGCCCTATTCTTATCCCGCGACGCTCGCGGCGGTAAGATCCAGCCAGTCCAGCTCGGCGCGAGTCAGCTTGATGGAGGTCCCTTCCTGGCAAGAGCGGAGCTCTTGCGCGTTCTGGGCGCCGATCAGCGCGCAGGTCGGGAAGGGCTGGTTCAGCACATAAGCCAGAGCGATCTGAATGACCGTGACCTCCTTCTCCTTGGCCAGCTGCTCCGCTCGGCGCAGGCGCTCCCAGTTGCCGTCGCTGTAGAAGACGCGGACGATATCGTCGTTGTCGCGCACCTCGGGGGAGAAGCGGCCGGTGAAGAAACCGCGCGCCTGAGAGGACCAGGACAGCAGAGGCAGCTGCTTCTGCTCATGCCACCGAAGCGTCTCCGCGTCGGCCGAAACGCAGCCGTGCCAGAACGGCTCGTTGACCTTGGCGAGGCTCAGGTTCGGGCTGCTGAAGGTGAAGCCGGCAAGGCCGTGTGCGGCCGCATATTCGTTGGCTTCCTGCAGCCGCTGCCAGGTCCAGTTGGAGCCGCCGATCGCGCCGATGCGTCCGGCTTCGATATGCTCGTTGAGGACTTCGATGATTTCGCCGACAGGCGTGGAGGGATCGTCCCGGTGAAGCGCATACAGCTCCACGTGATCCGTGCGCAGCCGCTCGAGGCTCGTCATCAGATCGCTGTTGATCGCCTGGCGGTTCACGCGGGGACCGGTATGGTCATGATGCGCGCCCTTCGTCAGGATGACGAGGTCATCGCGGTTGCCGCGCTCCTCCATGTATCGGCCCAGAACCTCTTCGCTCTGGCCTCCGCAATAGATGTGCGCCGTATCCACGGCATTTCCGCCGATGGCGAGGAAGGCGTCGAGATTGGCCGCCGCTTTCTCGTACTGTTCGTGCGTAAAGTAATCGGAGCCCTTCATCAGAATCGAGACGGGCTTGTCGGTTCCTTGGATGAGGATCGTTTTCATGTCGTTTCCTCCTTATTGGTGGGCTGCAACCGGTTGCAGGACGATGCGCTTGCTCTCCCGGGCGGATTGCAGGCAGGCTTCCAGAACGCGCATGTTGCGGACCGCGTCCTGCGGCGGGAATTTCTGCGGCTCTCCATGCAGCACCGATCGGGCAAAATCATCGCATTCCAGCGAAAAATGGTTGATATGGGGAACTTCCACTTCTTCCCTCTGTCCATTGACGTTGACGTAGAAATGAGCTCCGCTGTCCTCCGGGGCGATGAAAGCGGAAGGAACCTCGATGATGCCCTCGGTGCCGAGCACCTCGAGCGTATTGCGGAAGGCGCCCCACATGCCGCAGTCGAACGTAACGCCCAGGCCGCCCGGGAATTCCAGCAGTCCGGAAGCCATCATGTCGACATCGCCGTGCTGCGGCGAGAACAATGCCCTCGCGGTGACGGCCTCCGGCTCTTGGCCGAGCAGGAGCCTGGCTGCGGTAATGGGATAACAGCCGACGTCGTAGAGGCCGCCGCCTCCCCAGTCCTTGTTGAATCGGACGTTGCCGGAGCTGCTGGAGCTGTTGAACGTGAACGTGCCGTGGATGCTTCTCAGATCGCCGATTTTGCCGGAATCGATGATGCTGCGGATCGTATCGTAGCGGGGATGATGGCGGTACATGAACGCTTCCGCGAGAATGACGCCGTTCGCGGCCGCCGCTGCAGCCATTTCTTCCGCTTCGGCCGAGGTCAGCGCGATCGGCTTCTCGCACAGCACATGCTTGCCGGCCGCCATGGCGCGGATCGCCCATTCGCGGTGCAGATGGTTGGGCAGCGGAATGTAGACCGCCTGGACTTCATCGTCGGCAAGCAGCTCCTCATAGCTGCCGTACGATCCGGGAATTCCGAATTCATCCGCCGTCTCGCGGGCTTTGCCTTCATCGCGGCTTGCAATGGCAATGACTTCATTAAGCTCGGATTTCATCAAGCCCGGAATGACCGAGCCCCTTGCGATCGATGCGGTGCTCAAAATGCCCCATTTCAGCTTCCCGTTCATGGCCAAAACATCTCCTCCTTCAACAACTACGATTATATTGTCATTATATGAAATGAAAGATAGAATAAAAATAATAATATTTTGAAGGTCATTAGAACAATATTGTCATGGAGGAGATTTCAATGGAGCGGCAGGCCCATTTATTGACCTGGCCGGATCTTCCGTACTTCGTCTTTCCGGAATCGGTCGGCAGATACACCGAATATCCCACGCACTCGGTGCTGAGGGAAGCGGGCGCCCTGAACAATTTCAACATCCATTATGTCGCTTCCGGACGGGGATATGTGGAGGTGGAGGGCAAGCTCCATGAGCTGGAACGTGGCGAGGCGGTTCTGTATTTTCCGCTGCAGCGCCAGCGGTACTACAGCAGCAGCGAGGAGCCGTGGGACGTGCGCTGGATCCATTTCTACGGCGGCACGCTGCATGATTATATGATCGAAAGGGGCTTCCACAAAAACAAGCTGTGGAAGCTGCGCCAGCCCGCTGCTTGGGAGGAGGCGCATCTCGCTCTGCTCCAGGAAGCCGAAGCGAACAGCATGACCCGGCCGGCGCTGCTGTCCACTCTGGCGTATGCGGTGCTCGCGGAGTTCGTGCAGCAGGCGGTCAGCCTGACTTCCGGGCGCACGAGCCCGGCGGAGAGCCGCGTCATCGGCCTGCTGCCGCTCATGCAGCAGGAGGCGGCGAAGCCGTTCATCCTTCAGGAATGGGCGGACCGCGCGGAGGTGAGCCCGCATTATTTCTGCAAGCTGTTCAAAAGCGCCATGCAGATGACGCCATCGGACTTCGTGACGCGCGCCCGGCTGCAGATGGCGAAGCAGCAGCTGCTGGAGCGGAAGGACGACAACATCGGAGACATCGCCGTACGGGCCGGATATCCGAGCGCCAGCTATTTCAACAAGCGCTTTCAGGAGCATGAAGGCATGACGCCGACGGAGTATCGGAATTTGTTCAACAACTGACTCATGCTCGGGTATGGTCCAGACAGGAATACCAGACGAGGGTGCCCTATTAGGACAGGGTGCTCTTTAAACTTGTGATATGTGGGTCAAACCGCCCTTCGTACGCGGATTAACCTTCTTGATCACCTGAATTGGGCTCCGCTTCAACTGTTACACGACGATTTGAAACAGTCCAAGCGGTTTGAACGAGGGTTCAAGATCTTCTGCAGCTCCCCTAATACGGGAAGTGTGGAATCAGAAATATAATTCAATAGTCCTATAATAAATGTATTATATTGGTAGTTTATGTTCATGAAATACTATCTTTATTTTACTATATTTGGAATGTATCAAATAATTTGAAATCGGTTACAGGAGGAATGATTGTGAAGAAAAAGCTGTCTTTATGGACATCGGTATTTGTTCTTTGTGCAGGAATTCAAAGTTCTTCCGTTTTTGCTGAATCATCTCCACCCGTTTTACCCGTCAGTCAAGCCGACTCGCTTATTGCCACGATGCTCAAAGAACGTGCGGATCTTATTCTGCAAGAAAAGATGAGTGACGAGCATGACGAAGCCCTTTACTTGATTGCACTTGCAGAAGATAACGGGAGTGTATTGTCGGATTACAGCGCCGACTTCACCCTTCAAGATATAAGCAAGACAGCGGATGGAAATATGTTGATTAAAGGATATCTGGAACAAAGGTTCTACTGGAAGAACTCATCTCAGGCGAGCGGAATGGGGGATATCGTTTCGTTTACAATCAGCCCAAAGGGAGAGTTTCTAAAAAATAGCCTTCCAAAAGTGAAAGCAGATTTAGGCGATGTCCTAAACTTGAATAAAACGCAAAAAGCAGATATGGACAAGCTGAAATTATCTAATGATACTACGGTGACTCCTTATGCGTCTGGCTCATGGACCCCCTATACATTTAACGGAATTTTGGCGGCTCAATATGCCTACAAGCATGCGCTTAGCAATAATACATCCTATTATGCCTTCGACAACGATTGCACGAATTTTGCCTCACAAGCCTTGCTCAACGGCAAAATACCGATGCGCAACAGTGCCGGAGGCACGGCAAGGCCGAATTGGTGGATCCAATCGGGAAGCGCGGGACAGTGGTTATATGCCGTGCCATGGGTAAATGCGGAAGAATTTTTCATGTTGATCCGCGGATCGGACACGATTGACGGCGTAGCGGAATCCGATGTAAAAAAACTGGAACTCGGAGATATCATCAGCTATGACAAATATAACGATGGGGATAAAAACCATACCGCTATTGTCACCGGATATGACATCAATACAGGTTATCCTCTCGTCTGCTACCACACCACTAATAGGCAAAATGTTCCGTGGAATTATTACATTCTGAACACAGATGCAGTCGTAACGGCTCAGTATACCCACATCACCTGATTTTTATTGGGAGCTCCGCAACCATGCGGGGCTCCATTGCGTTTTTTTAACAAGGAGGAATGATCGTGATGAAAAAGAAGCTCCCGCTGCTCCTTGTCTTGCTGCTCCTATTCCTGTCCGCATATACCGCGGGCTTCATCTGGATAAGGAACGGCGTCCAAAAAATAATGACGATTGGAATGCAAACGAATATAAACTTCGCTCCCTACATGAACGAGCAGGCCTACGACAAGCTGAATCCGCTGAAGCGCGGGTTGGTGCAGTCGCCTTACCGCTATGAGCCGAACAAACATGAGATCATTTCCATCGTTCCGGTTCATTATTTTTTTGGAGCCGCTGTTTATGCCAAGCAGAGCTTTTCCTTCCAAGCCGGCGACCATCGGTTCGGATCGGTGGAGAACATCAAGATGAGCGTGAAATGGAGAAATGGACACTGGTTTGCGGAAAAGGTGGAGATCAAACCTTGAACCGGTGGATGCAAGTAGTTCTTGATCCACATGTTCGTCTTCGGATCGCTCGCGCGGCTGCCCTGCGGAAGCTCTTGTCCGAGCCGGTACTTGCCGGTCAGCATGCCTTGGGCGAGAGGGGAGAACACACATTGGCGGTGTCGATGAAGTTGATGCCGAGCTCGAAGACGCGGTCGACCGGCTTCGCTCCCGTATTTTCGCCAACCGTATGTCCGTACGTCATCCAGCTGCCGAGACTGATCTCGCTGACCTTGAGGCCGGAGCGGCCAAGCTTCCTGTATATCATTTCGCTGTCTCTCCTGACATGAGGGAATGGGTTCCATGGGGTTCCGCGCACAGGATGAAGGATGTGAACGCGTGTTTGCAACGCTTATCACGACTCGGCCATCCTCACAATAGAGCGTTCTCATTGCAGAAGCCGAAAGAGGGATGAAACCGTATCGGTTTGCCCTGGGAAAGATAAATCCGCCCTATGGATGGAAGGAGATTCCATCGCTAAACTGGAGAAAGCAAGCCTGCCGATTTATGAAAGCGCTTGCTGAAACGGGGTCGAGGAGGTGGAAAGGGCTGCCGAATCAGCGGCAGCACACGCAGCAGCGGTTGCAGCCAGAGGATGCCGCAATTCATGATCCGATCGAGATCAAAAGGAGGAACTTATGAACAAATCCCATCGTCTCACCCGTCGCCGCCTGCTCTCTCTGCTCGTCGCCATCGCCATGCTGGCCACGGGGATGTCCCTGTCCGCCAGCCAGGCATCCGCCGCATCGGCGTTCGCCCAGACGGCCGCTTCCGGCTACAGCAGCCAGTCCGGCATCCAGCTCGAAGCCTCGAGCGAGGGAGGCCAGAACGTCGCCTTCATCGACAACGGCGACTACATCGCGTTCACGGGAGTCGACTTCGGCAGCGGAGCATCGTCGCTCGACGTCCGCGTCGCCAGCAACAACAGCGGCGGCAGCATCGAGGCGCGCCTCGACAGCGCGGGCGGCACGCTCATCGGCACCTGCGCCGTCCCGGGCACGGGAGGCTGGCAGAGCTGGCAGACGAAGTCATGCTCCGTTTCCGGAGCAAGCGGCGTCCACACGCTTTATCTCAAATTCACCGGAGGCGCCGGCAACCTGTTCAACATTTTATGGTTCAAGTTCAATCAGGCATCGGCGCCTAGCGGCGGAGACGTCGTCGGCAAGCTGTTTGCGGGCTATCAGGGCTGGTTCAACGCCGCCGGCGACGGCTCGCCGAACGGAGGCTGGGTGCACTGGTCCAAGAACAGCAGCGCTCCGGCGGCGACCGGCAACGTCAACTTCGAGCTGTATCCCGACATGAGGGAATACACGAAGTCGTACCAGACCGGACTCGGCAGCTTCGGCAACGGCTCCGCGGCCAAGCTGTTCTCCTCCTATGACCAGGAGACGGTGAGCAAGCATTTCGAATGGATGAAGACGTACAATATCGACGGAGCCGCCCTCCAGCGCTTCGGCGCGGATGAGAGCGACACGCCGAACAACTGGAAGACGAACCGCGACAGCGTCGCCGTCAAGGTGAAGAACGCGGCGGAGGCGAACAGCCGCAAGTTCTACGTCATGTATGACATCACCGGCATGAACGCCTCCAACTGGGTCAATGCCGTCAAGCATGACTGGACGACGAACGTCGTGAACGCGATGGGCCTTCCCTCGTCCAGCGCCTACGCCAAGCAGAACGGCAAAACCGTCGTCTGCATCTGGGGCATCGGCTTCACCGACCGTCCCGGCACGGCTGCCGAGTCGGCGGGCCTGATCAGCTGGTTCAAGCAGCAGGGCGTCTACGTCATCGGCGGCGTGCCGGCCTACTGGCGCACGGGCGTCAACGACTCCAAGGCCGGATTCCTCGACGTGTACAAGTCGCTGGACATGATCTCCCCGTGGTTCGTCGGCCGCTTCCACGACATGAACGACGCGGACAGCTGGAAGACCAACGTCTGGCAGCCGGACTACACGTTCACGCAGCAGAACAATATCGCCTACCAGCCGGTCATCTGGCCGGGCTCGGCCTGGTCCAACATGACCGGAGGCCCGCGCAACGAGAATCCGCGCATGCACGGCGATTTCATGTGGAGGCAGGCTTACGACATGAAGTCGGTCGGCATCAACACCGGCTACGTGGCGATGTTCGACGAATACGATGAAGGAACGGCCATCGCCAAAATCGCCGAGAACAGCTCCATGATTCCGACGAATCAATACTTCCTGACGCTCGACGCGGACGGCGTGTCGGTATCGTCTGACTTCTACCTGAGGCTTGCGGGAGACATCAACCGCATGTTCAAGGGAGAGCTGCCGGTCACGGCGACCCATCCGACAAGCCATCGCTGAGCCGCCAAAGCCCCCATGGGACGATATCGTCCCATGGGGGCTTTTTCGCGTGGACTCCGACAAAGCCAAGATCGGCCTGCAAAAGCCAATACCGCCTCCTGTAAGCTCTGCCGTCTCCTGCGCTACGATGAAAAGGCGAGGCGGACAGCCGCCGCAAGAAAAGACTCCAAGCTGAATACAGAAAAGGTGGTTGGCCATGAACAGAAAAGCAGGTTTCATCCTATCGACGATGACGGCATCCGCTCTCTTGCTGAGCGCTTGCTCGGGCGGCGGAGGCAACGATAACGCAGCGGGCTCCGGCAAGGAGCTGACGATGTGGACATGGAAGGTGGCGTACACGCCGGGCTTCGAGGCGGCGGCCAAGCTGTACGAGCAGAAGACGGGCGTGAAGGTCAAGATCGACACGTTCACTCCGGACGACACGTACCGGCAGAAGTTCCAGGCGGCGGCCAACTCCAAGAACCTGCCGGATGTCATCAACTGGTGGGCGACGGCGGGCGACTCCATCGAAGGCTCCGTGCTGGAGCTGTCCGGCGAGATCAAGGACGACGTCCTTGGGAAATACGTCGGCACCGCGATGGACCCGATCCGCATCACGCAGAGCCAGGCGGACTCCTGGAAGACCGACAAAAATGCCACGACGGTCCAGAAAGGGCTGAAGGTCGGCGAATTCTACGGCCTGCCGCTCGACATCGGAGGCTTCTTCACCTTCTACGGCAACAAGAAGCTGCTGGAGGACGCCGGGGTGAAGGCGGAAGCGCCGAAAACGTGGGAGGAATTCACTGCGATGATGGAAGCCGTCAAGGCGAAGAGCGGCACGCCGGGCCTCGTGTTCGGAGCGAAAATTCCGGACCTGTGGGAAAACTGGGCCGGCTCGGCGCTCTCCATCATGCATGGCGGACCACAGGGCTACATCGACCTGCTGGAGCGCAAGGCCAAAATGAGCGATCCCGCCAACCTGCCGGTCGTCAAGGCGATGGAGACGCTGGCGGGCAAGGATCTGCTCATGCCGGGCATCCTGTCGACCGACATCGACGGCGCCGATCAGGCGTTCGCGGCAGGCAAGGCGGCGTTCGATCTCGGAGGCTCCTTCACGATGTCGACGCTGCTCGCCATGGGCATGAAGCCGGAGGATATCATCACGTTCCCGGTGCCGCCGCTGGAAGGCTCCAAAATCCAGGCCTGGACGACCGATCCGTTCACGCTGACGCAGCTGTCGGTGAACAAGGATTCCAAAAACCGCGATGCGGCGCTTGATTTCATCACCTTCATGACAACCGATCCCGATGCGGCCGTTGCGTTCGCCAATGGAGCCTATACGGTGCCGGCTGTCAATCTCGGCGAGCATGCCGCCAAGCTCGACCCGAATCTGAAGTCCATCTCGGACGCGTTCGCCAAGGAGCCGGGACCTTATTCCGAGGCTTCCCCGGCGATCAACTCCTTCCGCGGCAAGCACAAGGAATGGGAAGTGTTCGCCCAGTCCCTGCAGTCGGTCATCGAGAAGAAGATGACGGCGGAGCAGGCGGCGAAGAAATTCGACGACACGATGGCGAAGCTTGAGGCGAGCGGCAACTAAGTCCCGATCCATCCGGCCGGCCGGCGCATCCAGCGCCTGCCGGCCGTTACTCCAAGAGCCTGAAGGTGATGTTTGAGATGGTAACGACAAAAAACAAATGGGTTCCGTATCTGTTCCTGCTGCCCGGCGTGCTGCTGTTTCTCGGCGTCGGGGTGTATTCGGTCGGATTCTCCATCATGCTCAGCTTCTACAACTGGTCGGGCATCGACTTCTCGACGGCCCGCTTTGAAGGGCTGGCGAACTTCCGCCAGTTCCTGCTCGGCGACGATCCGATCGTCACGCAGAACTTCTACAAGGCGCTGCTGCACAACGCGCTGATCGCCGTCTTCCAGGTGATCATCGTCGTGCCGGTGTCGCTCGTGCTGGCGTTCACCCTGCAGAACACGAAGATGGCCGCGATGTACCGCACCGTCTATTTCCTGCCCATGATCGCGTCCGGGGTAGCGATCTTCTACGTGTGGAAAGGGCTGTTCGAGCCTGCCGGCGCGCTCAATTCGCTGTTCCAATGGATCGGCCTGGACTTCCTGGTCATTCCCGGAGGCATGCTCGGCAGCTCGTCGACCTCGCTCACGGGCATCATCCTGACGACGATCTGGGGCGGGCTTCCGGGCACGCTCATCCTGTATTATGCGGGACTTACGTCCATCGACCCAACTCTCTACGAGGCGGCCAGCGTGGACGGAGCGAGCAAGACGACCCTCATCCGCAAGATCACATGGCCGCTGCTCAAGCCGATCACGCTGATCGCCGTCATCCAGATGATCAACGGGGCGTTCCAGACGTTCGAGAACGTGTTCATCATGACCGGCGGGGGTCCGGGCGGAAGCTCCGAGGTCATCGGAACTCTCGTGTACCGCACCGCATTCCTCGACAACGACTACGGCTTGGCAAGCGCCATCGGATGGGTGTCCTTCCTCGTAACGGGAGTCATCGCCATCTTCAGCATCCGATCCTTCCAGGCGGACATATAGGAGGGTACCCGCATGGTCAAATACTTGAAGCATCTACTACTTGTCGTGTACGGCGTCACCTGCGTGTACCCGTTTCTGTGGATGATCGGGACGTCTCTCAAGACGACCCAGGACTCGCTCGCGAATCCGCAATCCCCCTTTCCCAAGGCGGCGCCGCTCTGGTCCAACTTCGGAGAGGTATGGAACAAGCTGAACTTCTACCAGTTCTTCGTCAACAGCGTCGTCGTCAGCCTCTTCGTCATCATCGGCGTCGTCGTCATCTACACGATGATGGGGTATTCGTTCGCCAAGTTCAGGTACCGCGGCAAAAAAATCTTCTATTACACGTTCATCGCCCTGCTGCTCGTGCCGGGCGTGACGACGCTGATTCCGCTCTATATCAACATGACGAATCTCGGCCTGCAGAACTCGTACATCGGCATGATCCTGCCGATGATCAACGGCGCGGCTCCGTTCGCGATCTTCCTGTTCACGAGCTACTTCCGGACGATCTCGCATGAGCTGTACGAGAGCGCCGTGCTCGACGGCTGCGGCAGCTTCAAGATCTACTGGCGCATCTACCTGCCGCTGGCGCTGCCGGCGATCGGCACGATCGCGATCCTCAACTTCATCGGCAGCTGGAACAACATCCTCTGGCCGATGATCATCGTCGACAAGCAAAGCATGTTCACGCTCCCGATGGGGCTCATGTACCTGGACTCCTCGTCGTTCAAGAAGTGGAACGAGCTCATGGCCGGCGCGCTGATCACGGTCATTCCGATCCTGATGGCGTTCCCGTTCATGCAGAAGATGTATGTCAAGGGCATGACGGTCGGCTCGGTCAAGATGTAAGGCAGGGCATCGGCCCGCGAATATACTGAGATAGGATGATCGGCAAAATGAAGACGAAAACGGCGCATGTCATCGCGCATTCGCATTGGGACCGGGAGTGGTATCTCCCGTTCGAGACTCATCGGCTCCAGCTCGTTAAGCTGATGGACGACCTCATCGAGACGTTCCGGGACGATCCGGACTTCGGCAGCTTCCATCTCGACGGGCAGTACATCGTGCTGGAGGATTATTTGGCCGTGAGGCCCGAGCGGGAGGCGGAGGTGCTGAAGCTCGTCCGGCAGGGCAAGCTCGTCGTCGGTCCGTGGTACATTCTCCAGGACGAGTTCCTCGTGAGCAGCGAGGCCAACGCCCGCAACCTGCTCATCGGCATCAAGGCTTCGGAGAAGATCGGCGGCGTCGCGAGGATCGGCTATTTCCCGGATTCCTTCGGCAACATGGGTCAAGCTCCGCAGCTCATCCGCCAGGCCGGCATCACGACGGCCGTATACGGGCGCGGAGTCAAGCCGGTCGGCTTCAACAACGAGGTGCAGGAGGGCGGCGAGCATACGTCCCGGTATTCCGAGATGCACTGGGAGTCGCCGGACGGCACGCGGGTGCTGGCGATTCTGTTCGCGGGCTGGTACAACAACGGGGCGGAGATTCCGGCGGAGCCGGAGGCGGCTCGCGAATACTGGCAGCGCAAGCTGGCGGACGCCGAGGCGTTCGCCTCGACGGACCAGCTGCTGTTCATGAACGGCTGCGACCATCAGCCGCTGCAGAAGGATCTGTCCGAGGCGCTGCGCGCCGCGGCGGAAGTCAGGCCGGATGTCGAGTTCCGGCAGTCGAGCTTCCCCGAGTATGTCGCGGCGCTGGAGGCGGAGCTGCCCCGGAATCTGGACGTCGTCAAGGGCGAGCTGCGCAGCCAGTTCACGGACGGCTGGATCACGCTCGTGAACACGGCTTCGGCGAGGGTGTACATCAAGCAGGCCAACGTGTCGGTTCAGACGCTGCTGGAGAAGGTGGCGGAGCCGCTGTCGGCGATGGCGACGCTCGCGGGTGCCGCATATCCGCGCGAAGAGCTGCTCTACGCCTGGAAAACGCTGCTGCAGAACCATCCGCATGACAGCATCTGCGGCTGCAGCGTGGACGAGGTGCATCGCGAGATGATGACCCGCTTCGCCAAGGCGCGGCAGGTGGCGGAAGCTCTCGCTCTCAGGGGCGCGGAGCGGCTGGCTGCGCGCGTGGACACTTCCGGCTTCGGCGAGGGCTCGCGTCCGTTCGTCGTGTTCAACACCTCGGGCCATGCGCGGGGCGGCGTCGTAAAAGCGGCCGTCGACCTGGAGCGGTTTTACTTCGACCATCGCCAGCCGCATGAGCGGTACGACGAGCTGGCGCCGGCGTTCGATTCGCTAGGTGTCGACAATTGGATCGTCGTCGACGAAGAGGGGCGGCAGGTTCCGGCCGTGCTGCGCAAGGTCGGACTGGAATTCGGCTATGACCTGCCGGAGGACCGCTTCCGCCAGCCGTACTGGGCTTATCGCATCGAGGCCGAGCTGCATGCCGAGCCGATGCCTGGCATCGGGTATCGGACGTATGCGCTCGTGCTTGCCGGGAGAGAGACGCGGGCTTTGTCTGACGGAGACGCGGGTTGGGTTGCAGCGCCGCTCGGCAGCAGAGGCGAGGCGTCATCGGCCGTGTCGACGGCGGCCGAGGAGCCGGAGGGAAATCCGCTGAAGGCGTCGGGACGCGTCATCGGGAACGGACAGGTGTCTGTCGAGGCGGCCGAGGACGGCTCCTTCACGCTGACGGACAAGGAGAACGGCCGCGTTTATGCCGGGCTCGGCGCCTACGAGGATACGGGAGACATCGGCAACGAGTACATGTACCGGCAGCCTGACGGCGAAGAGCCGCTGACGACACGCGGACTTCGGGCGGAGGTTCGGATTGCGGAGCATACGGCCGTGCAGGCCGTTCTGGAAATCGTCCACCGCTGGCAGCTGCCGGTCGGAGCGGACGGGACGCTGGACCGGGAGGTCGCGTCCATGGTTCCGTTCCGCTGCCGCAAGTCTCGGCGCACAGCGGAGACGGCCGAGGTGAAGATCGTCACGAGACTGACGCTGGAGCGGGATTCGCGCTCGGTCGCGATCTCAAGCACGATCGACAACACGGTCCGCGACCACCGGATCCGCATGCTGTTCCCGACGGGACTTGCGGCGGATGCCGTGACGGCGGATTCCATCTACGAGCTGGCCCGGCGGCCGATCAGGCCGGAGGCGGCCTGGACCAATCCGAGCAACGCCCAGCATCAGAACGCGTTCGTCAGCATCAGCGACGGCAAGGCGGGGCTGACCGTCGCCAACCTCGGGCTGAACGAGTACGAGGCGCTGGAGGAGGGCTCGACGCTGGCCGTCACGCTGCTGCGCGGGACGCGGGAGCTCGGCGATTGGGGCGTCTTTCCGACTCCGGAAGCTCAGTGCCTGGGCGTCCACACGCTGGAAATGAAGCTCATCGCCCATGACGGCGATGTCGCGGATTCGAGAGCCTTCGTCGAGGCGTACCAGTTCCCGGTGCCGTGGACGGCGGTCCAGACCGGCGTGCATGGCGGAGCGCTTCCGGCTTCGCGGGAGATGGTCGCTTGGCAGGGCGAAGGACTCGCGTTCAGCGCGCTCAAGGCGGGCGAGGACAGCGACGACCTGTTCCTGCGCGTGTTCAACGTGACGGGAGAGGAAACCTCGCTGAAGGTGAGGCCGGTGCTGCCTGCGGAAGCGGATTGGTACGAGGATTTGGATGGTACGAGAACTCAAATGGATGAGAGCACGATCTGGAATGATCCGGGAACCCAGATGGATGAGAGCACGATCATGAACGGTTCGGGAACCCAGATGTATGAGAGCTCGATCATGGAAGAGGCCGGCGCGGCTCTGGAGGGCTCCCAAGGCGAGTTCGTCCAGGCTGTCGGACCGGCCAAGATCGTCACGGTCGGCATCCGCCGTCCGTAAGGAGGGATAGCAATGGCCAAGATCAAGGATATCCAGTGCATCCGCACGAGAGAGAACGGCTGCTGGACGATTGTGAAGGTCGTCACCGACCAGGACGGGCTGTACGGACTGGGCTCCGCCTCGGATCTGTACAACCCGGAGGCGGTCGTGCAGGTGATCGAGCAGCTGCTCAGGCCGCTGCTGATCGGCAAGGACGCCGCCAACATCGAGGATCTGTGGAACGTGATGAGCCTCAGCGCCTACTGGCGAAGCGGCGGCATCCTGCAGACGGCTGTCGGCGGCATCGACATGGCGCTGTGGGACATCAAGGGCAAGGAAGCGGGCCTGCCGGTGTACCAGCTGCTCGGAGGAGCGGCCCGTGCGGCCGTTCCTTGTTACGGGCATGCGGGCGGCCGCGACCTGGCTGAGCTCAAGGAGGATGTGCAGCGCTTCATCGAGGAGGGCTACACTGTCATCCGGGTGCAGATGGGCGGTTACGGCGGAGGCGGCTTCATCGACAGCTCGCGGGCCCGGCTGCCGGAGAATGCATGGTCGCGGAATCAGGTCTTCGACGAACAGGCCTATGTGTCCGCCATTCCCCGGATGTTCGAGGGGCTGCGGCTGGAGTTCGGGCCGGATGTGCAGTTCACGCATGACGTGCATGAGCATCTGTCTCCGGTGCAGGCGATCCAGCTGGCGCGGAACCTGGATCCATATCGGCTGTTCTTCCTGGAGGACGCGCTTCCTCCCGAGCAGCTCGGCTGGTACCGCCATCTGCGGGCTTCGTGCTCAACGCCTCAGGCGGTAGGCGAGCAGTTCACGAATGTGCAGGAGTGGCTGCCGCTGATCTCGGAGCGGCTGATCGACTTCATCCGCGTCCGCGTGTCCAAGGCGGGCGGCATCAGCGCCTGCCGCAAGATCGCGGCGGTCGCCGAGGCGTTCGGCGTCCGCACCGCCTGGCAGGAGGGCGGGGAGAACGATCCCGTCAACCAAGCGGCGGCGGTGCATCTGGACATGGCGCTGTGGAACTTCGGCATCCAGGAAGTGAACCATTTCCGGCCGGAGGAGCGGGAAGCTTTTCCGGGATTGATACAGCGTAAAGGCGGTTACCTGTATCCGAACAACAAGCCGGGACTCGGCATCGAGCTGGATGAAGTCAAAGCTGCAGGCCTGCTGCGCAAAGGCTGGGACAGCTCGAAGTACCATCATCCTTATGCGCTGGACCGCAAGGCGGATGGGACGCTGGTTCGGCCTTGATGGCGGCTGTTCCTTGGAATAGGAGCGATCCAGTACGGCGAAGATCGTCGGGCAGCCAGGCAGAACCGCTCTACACAATGGTTTTTGCGCTGGGGAACGGATCTTATTGAAGCAGCGGGGACAAGCGAAGAGGAGGCGGCACATGAAAACAGTTGCGGTTACGGGCGGCAGCGGCAAGCTGGGATCGGAGGTCGTGCGCCAGTTGAAGGAAGCCGGATTCGACGTCGTTTCGCTGGATAGCCGCATCTCGGACAAGCTGCCTTGCAGGCAGCTTCAGGTGGACATGAACGATTTGGGGCAGGTGATGAGCGCTTTGCGCGGAGCGGAGGGCATCGTTCATCTGGCGGCGATTCCGGCGCCGGTCGGGTTCCCGCACAACCATATTTTCACCAACAATGTCATCGGCGGGTTCAATATCCTGGAGGCGGCTTCCCTGCTCGGCATCAAGCGCGTCGTGATGGGATCAAGCACGTCCTGTTACGGGTTCGCCTGGGCGGAAAAGCCCTTTGCGCCGGCTTATCTGCCTGTCGACGAGGATCATCCCCATCTCGCCCAGGAGGGCTACGGCCTGTCCAAGACGCTGAACGAGCAGACGGCGGCGATGTTCAGCCGCCGCAGCGGGCTGGAGACCGTCAGCCTCCGCTTCTCCCTGATCGCGGCTCCGCAGGAGTATGCTCATCTGCGGGAAGCGATGAAGCGGCCGGAGGCTTTCCGCAAGATTCTATGGAGTTATGTCGATCTGCGGGACGCCGCGGCTGCTTGCGTGCTCGCTCTGACGGCGGAAGGAATCCATGGCGCGGAGGTGCTGAACATGACCGGGGATGATACGCTGAGCGAGCTGGATACGGCAGACCTGACGAGGGTGTATTATCCCGAGGTGAAGGAATTTAAGAAGGAAATGACCGGGCGGGAGCCGCTGTTCAGCAATGAGCGGGCAAAGCGGGTTTTGGGCTGGAAGCCGGGGTATTGCTGCGGAGATAACGATACGGGTGATTAGGATCGCTGCACTCAGCCATTGCACACGGTTGGATTCATCATGTTTGTTCAAGTTTCAAGTCCGCATAAAATGCGGGCTTTTTTCTTTACATACCTTTAACGAGCCGGCCTGGAAGGTGAAGAGAGCATCTAGATCCTTTATTCGTTTCCCACCCATGGACTGCTGTTGGAAATGAGGTCTCCGCCACTTCCATCTGAAGAAGCTTGTCTAAAAAGGCGGTATAAGCTATATTTTTGTCAGCGGCTCAACATGCCCATTTGTGAGCATTTGCATGCCTGGCCAGAAGTAGCCGCAGCGGTCGGCAAGCTTGCGAACCGCTCATTCCATACCCTTCCCCCCTGTTCACCTTGGCCGGTTGCGACCGTTCATATTTTCATAGAGGCAGGTCCGCGTTGCACCGCCGAAGTGCCGCATAGCGCGAGAGCAGCTCGACAACGTGTCCAGCCGCTCGTTTTCAATAATTTCCACATGCAGCATACGTGTTACGTGAATGCCCCAGCACCATGACGAAGTCAAGATTGACGCTTGCAAGAACCGTTCCACTTTGCATAAAATAGCCCTCAATCCTATTGAGCTGCGGCCCAGGCGCGTCTCACAGCGCCCGTCTTTTGATATATAGACCGAGCATCGTCGTTCGACCTTCGCAGTCGTCGAAGAGGACGACCGCATGGAGACGTCCTTCTTCCATACGCTTCAGGGATCGTTTATTGCTTGTGGCATAAAGACCATCCATCTATACAAGGCTCATTTTGCAGATATAAAAAGGGGGAAGCAAGGTGGGGCGTCTACTGAAGCAGAAATTGCATGCCCGTTCCGTATTCGTGAAGCTGATGTCGAGCTTTCTGCTGATCATTCTTTTGTACGGTTCGTTCATCTTGATTTCCCAGTCTTATTTCAAGAAGAAGCTGCACGAAGAAGTGGTGACATACAGCGGCTCAAATCATGCAAGTATGTCACGGGATTTTGAACAGTATTTTCAGGTTTTGAACAGTGTGACGATCAATTATTTCATTAGCAATGATTACATTAACAGCAATAATAATAGCTTTCGAAAAGATCTCGACTATGTTTCTGCATCCGATTTCATCAGCAGCATTCATCGATTTGTACTTAATCCGCAGCTGTTTCTGAAGAATATGCTTGTTTTTGACGCTCATCATTCATTGGTATTTGATAATGCCCGAGGTCAAAGTCCGGAAGCCATGTTTCAGGCCCACTATGGCAGCCCAAAATATTCAAGCGAATTCTGGGAGCAGGAAATCGCCTCGGGCATCCGCTCGAAAATGTATCCTGCAACCGTCCTCTCCGTTAAAACGGGTTCCGAGCCGAATCAGATCATGCCCTACTTGGTTAAAAGCGTGGCGTATCCGAACTTCGCGATTCTTGCGTTCATTGATATCAAGCCTTTGTTCCGGGACATAAACCGTATGATAAGCGGTCCCTTTTACATCCTGGATTCGAACGGATCGTTGCTGTATTCGACCGACACCGCCGACATAAGCCAATTTCCAAGATGGGATTCAAATAGGAAATGGTTGAAAAAGGGCGGCAGTTACTATTTTTATGAGAAAGGCGAGAATACAGGTTTCACTTATGTCCAAATGGTGCCGGACGAGCAAATCGCCTCCCTTGCGTCCATGAATATCACGCTGACTGTGCTTTTTTTAGTATCGATTCTGATCGGCGTTTTGGCATCGGTGTTTTTCAGCATGAGGTTCAATAATCCCCTAAAAGAAATCATTCAGTCTATTCGTCAGTTCAACCAGGATGAAGATATGGATAGGATCAATGAGTTTGACCTGATCAGAACCAATATTCATCGGATTGTAAGCTCGAAATCGGAGTATCAGGAGATGGAGAAGCATAAGTCTTCATTGAAATATTACGCTTATATGAACCGTGTAAAACGAATACGGGGAATCGGCCAGGAGCTGAACCAGCAGGATGAGGAGCAGAGGCCTTATCGATTCATTTTGGTTCAGCTCTCGTTCAAGCGAAAGCATAAGGATGATCTGGATCAGGAACGGATCGTTTATTATATCCGCGAGTTTATCGATCTCAGCTTCAAGGAAGCGGGCAGCTCCCATACGTTTCAGATTGAAAGCAATCAGGTGTTGACCATCGTGTATGAGAACCCCGATCAACCTGATTTGATGGATTCATTGCTCCGACTGAAAAGTGTAGTCGACAATGATGGGGACTATTTATTTGCGACTGTGGCAGTCAGCCGCCGGTTCGAACATGCTTCCGACATGACGGCCGCATACGAGGAGCTTTTGGATTTGATCAAGTACAGGCCTTTTACTGCGGATTCGCAAATTGTGTATGAAACCCAAACGACTGCCAAAAGGTTCGTTCCTTCCATAACGAAGATGCAGGAAATCGACATTAACCTGCAAGAAGGGAACCCCGAGCTGGTGATGCAGTCGTTGAAGAGCATCCTGCTGGAGATGAAGTCCAAAAACGCGGGAATGTATTTGTTTCACCGGTTTTTCGGAGAAATACACGAGAAGATAAGCCGAATGCATCTCCATGCACATACCGAGGGAATACCCGAAGTGAACCCAAATGACATCCATTGCATCGAGGATATCGAGCATGAGCTCGAAATATCGGTCCAAAAGACGACTTCCATCGTCAAGCTGCGAAAAGAAAAAGAGAAGTCGATCGTCAGTCTCGTTCTCAAATATATCGAGGAGCATTACGAGGAAGATGTCACCCTTGATTCGGTCGCTGGAAAGCTGGGCATTACCGGCAGATATTTGTCTATGCACTTCAAGGAAAGGACAGGCGTGAATTTTACGGACAAGGTGAATGAGGTTCGTGTCCATAAAGCGATGGAGCTGCTGAAAAAAACCGATCTGCAGATTCAAGAGATTGCTGCGCAGACCGGTTATAATACGCTCAGTTCCTTTAACCGGTCGTTTAAAAAAATAGCTGGCGTTACTCCACGGGCATACAGAAGATCGATAGATTCGTAAATGAAGCGGCATGGCCAACCTCCACCCCCTTGCACGAGGGTGGAGGTTTTTAGCGTTTTCATAGGTGTGACGATCTGTTCAGATACTGTGCATATTTACAGCTCGTACGCATTCAACGCTCGGAAGTTGAAAAAGCGCCGATAGGCAAGGATGCTGCCTTGTCTTACGATGAATCTGCATCAGACAACATGAAAGGAGATTCAACGCATGTCATCCAACGCACAGATCGCAGGCGCCAGCAAGCCGAAGATTGCTCGGCAAGCATTTTGGGCAAGGCTTTGGAGGGAACGGTACTTATTTGCATTGCTGTTGCCGGGACTTTTATATTTCATCATTTATAAATACATCCCGATGGCAGGCAATGTAATCGCTTTTCAAAACTTCAAGCCTTTGATCGGGTTTGTAGAAAGCGAGTGGGTGGGATTCAAGCATTTTGAAAAGCTGTTCCAGGACAGGGAAGTCATTCGGGTCATATGGAATACGCTGTATCTTTCTTTTCTGCAGATTATGTTCTCCTTCCCGATCGCGATCGTTTTATCGCTCATGCTGAACGAAGTCCGCAACGGAAAGGTTAAACGAGTTGTTCAGTCCATCGTGTACCTTCCGCACTTCTTGTCTTGGGTCGTGGTCATCGGACTCGTCACTTCGTTCCTGAAATCGGACGGAATCGTCAATGAGCTTTTTGCAGGATTGGGGCTGAAGACCGTCCCCTTCATGCAGAATCCGGACTGGTTCATGCCGCTTGTCGTGCTGGAGGTCATTTGGAAGGAATCCGGATTCAGCACGATCATTTTTTTGGCTGCTTTGTCGGCTGTGAATTACGAGTTGTATGAAGCTGCTGTCGTCGACGGCGCAAGCCGCATCAGACGGCTCTGGCATATTACGCTCCCGGCCATTCGCGGTACGATCGTCATCCTGCTGCTTCTCCGCTTGGGCAACGTGCTGGATGTCGGCTTTGAACAAATTTACTTGATGCTGAATCCGTTCAACAAAGACGTAGGCAACGTACTGGACACCTATGTGTACCTGAAAGGCATTCAACAGTCCGATTTCAGCTTCGCCACCGCGGTAGGTCTGTTTAAATCGGTGGTCGGATTTGTGCTGATTGTCGGCGCGAACCGGTTGGTGAAACGGATGACCGGAGACTCCATTTTCTAATTACCGGCATGGACAGGAGGCAAGTCAATGGAAAAATTCAGGAGCCGAAAAGAGAAGGCCGCAGATATCGCAAACGTCTTTTTCCTGATCGTTATTGCGCTGGTCATGCTGTTCCCCTTCTACTACATGATCGTCGTTTCCTTCACCCCTTATTCGGAGTATGTCCGTCACAACGTGGTGCTCTGGCCGCGGCAATGGTCATGGGACGCTTACTCGTTCATCTTCCATTCCCGATCGTTCGTTCGGTCTCTGGGGGTAACCGTCTGGATTACAGTGGCCGGGTCGCTGTTCAGCTTGGCGCTCACCTCCATGATGGCCTATCCGCTGACACGCAACATCTTCGGACAACGCTTCTTCATGTTCATGGTCCTGTTCACGTTTGTTTTCGGGGCGGGCATGATCCCGACTTATCTGGTCGTCAAGGCGACGCACTTGATCGATTCGTTCTGGGCGCTCATTATTCCCACGGCCATCAGTTCCTTCAATCTGATCGTATTGAGGCAATTCATGCTCGGCATTCCGAAGGAATTAATTGAAGCGGCAGTGATGGACGGAGCGAACGAGGGAAAAGTGTTCCGGAAAATTATTATTCCGTTGTCCAAGCCGGCGCTTGCCGCATTCGGATTATTCTACGCCGTAACGAATTGGAACACCTATTTCAATGCGCTGCTGTTCATCAACAATCCGGAAAAATGGCCGATCCAGGTCATTTTAAGGCAAATCGTCATTCTGAATCAGTCGATCGGCATCTCCGATGCGCGTCAGACGGGGATGATCGTCAACCCGCCTCCGCCGGAAACGATCGGAATGGCGGCCATCCTGATCGCGACGCTGCCGATCCTGGTCTTATATCCGTTTCTGCAAAAGCATTTTGCGAAGGGGGTGATGCTCGGTTCCGTGAAGGGGTGAAAACCCGCGCTTGCAGTAGAGAAAGAAATCGACCATCAGCAAAGGGAGGCTATCAAGCATGAAGGTTCGAAGGCTGTTTTTTTTACAAGCTCTCACCATCGCAGCATTGGCCGCGAATTTGGCCGCCTGTTCCGACACCACCGGGAATAGCCCGGATACGCCCAAGCCGTCCGGAGAAACGACTCCAGAAAAAATATCGATTTCGCTGATGGCGGGCACATGGGCAAACCCGATTCCTTCACCGGACAGCGAAGGCGTCAAGGCCATCAATGAGAAATTCCAGGTCGATTTCAAGCCGCAGCTGATGCCTTGGGACGTCTATTCGGAGAAGGTCAACGTGCAGATGGCCTCGGGGGATCTGCCGGACATCATTGCGACAGAATTTGCGGATTCCAACTTCGTGAGATGGGTGAGCCAGGGCGCGTTTTTACCCTTGAACGAATTTGTATCCCAATACGACACGATGAACAAGGTGGAGGATTTCATCTGGGACGCGTTGTCCGTGGACGGGAACATTTACGGGATTCCGAACTATTTTGCGACGAAGGGCGAAAAGAAGCCGATCATTCGGCAAGATTGGCTCGACAATCTGGGCTTGAGCATGCCGACGAACTACGAGGAGCTCCGGCAAGTTGCGCTTGCTTTTACCGAGAACGACCCGGATCAGAACGGAAAAAAGGATACGCTGGGATTCGGGCTGGCTAGGGACAACCTCAACATCTGGTACGATCCGGCATTCAGCGCTTATTACAAGATGGACAATTGGTATCACAAAAACGATGAGGGACAATTGATTCCCGGCTATATATCGCAAGCGAATAAAGAAAAGACGCAGCACTTGGCAACGATGTACAAGGACGGGTCGATCAACAAGGATTGGGCGATAACGACCTACAGCGACGTCTTCAAAGCTTTTGCGGCCGGCAAGGTCGGCATCTGGTGGGAGCAGCCGGGCGGAGAAAGCATCACGATGGATGTACTTCTTCAGAACGATCCAAAAGCGAAAGTCGCTCCGATTCCGCCGTTCGAGGCTCCGGACGGTACGAAAGGTTTCGTGCACGGCACAGGCTACTATACGGCGTACATGCTTAACGCCAAGCTGAAAGACAATCCGGAAAAGGTGAAGCGGATCCTGGAAATTCTGGAATATTTCAGACAGTACGTGCCAGTAGACCAGCAGAATCCCTCGAATGAGTATTTCGATTGGAAGTCCGGACACGAAGGAAAAGGCTATACGATGGAAAACGGCATCGCCCTCGTCGATCGCGAGAACTTTTCCACCTACGCGCCGGCAGCGCAGATTATCAACGCAGGCTGGACGACGAACGAGCAGACGTTGAAGGATTTCGTAACCAACGGCAGACCGGAATACAAGGATATGAATCAGGCTTTCATGGAACTGTACTCGCCGATGGAGTTTTACGTTAACCCGGTTAACCGGATTCATCCTCCGATGTATATGGAAAGAAAGAGCGAGCTGAATCAATATGTCGTCGACGAAATGACAAAGATGATCACCGGCCAAAGGCCTGTATCCGATTGGGACAAGATGGTGCAGGAGTACATGGCCAAGGGCGGGCAGGAAGTCATTGACGAAGTGAACGCAGATCTTCAGAAGCTGGGGATTGAAGGATCCTGGCAGCCCTAAAGCATGACCGCATAAGCAAAGAGGGAGAGGCCAGTCGATTTTACGATAAAGAATCGAGATCCTTTCCCTTTTTGAACCTACCTAGAAGAGGTGATTCATTGATGAAAAAGGCAGCCGCGATTTGGATTTGTATGGTGCTTCTGCTGCAAATCGCATGGACAAATACCGCTTACGGAGCCGAATGGGTCGATCCGCCCTTGGAAACGAACGCGCGCCTCGTGTACGAAACTTCGTTTGAAAATGCAAACGATCAGACATGGCTGTCCGGCGTAACCCGTTATGATTCAACGGAGCATGCCTTTGGAAGCAGCTCTTTGAAATATAACCGGACAGCAGCCGGCGATTATACGATTATTTCGAAAGCGCTTACCAAATTTGCGCCGGGAAAAGAATACTACGCCACCGCCTGGATTAAAACACAAGGATTGAGCGGTGCAGGCGGCGGGAAAGTGGCGATCGAAGCCTTTGACGCAAACGGAGCCTGGCTCGGCGGCAAATACGGCGAAGCTGTAAAAGCAGGTGATTGGACCTCTTTCAAGCTGGATAAGTACAGTCTTCCAGCAAATGCGGCCAAAGTGCTCATCCTGCTGTACCTGGATCAAAATACGACGGGGACGGCTTGGTTTGATGGCCTGAAAGTGTATGGAATCGGAGATGTTCCCGTAGCGGATCCGGAACCCGGCGCGCCGGAGCCTCCAGCTCGGCCCAATGCGGAAATCCTGTACCAAACCTCTTTTGAGGAACCGCATGATCCGGAGTACGTTTCCTCTTCGACCCGTTATGATGCGGGACAGTTCCGATCGGGAAGCCATTCCTTGCAGTATGCTCGAACCGACGCCGCGGATTATGTTCTCGTCCGAAAAACGTTTCCGGTTGCGGGGGGACAAGCTTATTACGTAAGCGGGTTTGCGAAGGCTCTGAATCTAGTAGGAGAAGCCGGCAAGGGAGCGAAGATTGCCATCGAAGCGTTCGATGCCGACGGAAATTGGATTCTTGGCCGATACAGCAATGCGGCCACAACGAACGAGTGGACGAACATGGCCACCGATACGTATTCGATTCCTCCCAATGCCACGCACATTAAACTGGTCGTTTATGTAGAAAAAGGGGTGACGGGAACCGTCTGGTTCGATGATATCAAGCTGTATCAGATCAAAACAAACGTTCTCTCGACCGAATTGATCAGTCCGTCTTATCGCGGCTTGTTGATGGAAGGCGACCATACCGAAATCAAAGTCAGAACCAGACTTGATTTAGGCGCCAACGACGCCAATCGGTACAGTACGTTGATCCAGCTGGTCGATTCCGCGAACCAGACGATAGCTTCCAAGGCCGATCCGACGGGGCAGGCCGATTTCACAGCCGCTTTTCCCGCGCAATCGCTGCCGTCAGGATCCTACAAGGTCAAAATTGAAGTAACCGACAAAACGTCGAATACGGTTTCCCAATCGGATGAGTGGGCGATAACCAAGCTGGGCGCCGCTGATCCTAAGCCGAAATCCTATGTCGATAAACACGGTCGGCTATTGATAGACGGCAAGCCCTTTTTCCCGCTGGGATTGTACTTTGGCTTTTTGAATGACGGCGAAATCAATGAATTGAAAAACAGCCCGTTCAACACGGCGCTTCCCTATCAATTCCAGGCGACGACCAATGAATTGCTGGACAAATTGAACCAGGCCGGGATCAAGTATATCCATGCGGTGAAAGACAAGGACACCTTCTTCAGCGGCCCGACGCTGGAGGCGGAGGCCGCGCTCATCGCTCAGCAAGTAAACAAATTCAAAAACCACCCGTCGCTTCTGGCCTGGTACATCAATGATGAAATGAACAAAACGGTATGGAGAGACAATTTGATTGCCCACAATAAAGCGATTGCGGCCAACGATTTCAATCATCCGTCCTATACGGTGGATATGGATTTGCCGAATGCGGATCTGTTCATGAAGTCGACGGATATTTTCGGCACCGATCCTTACCCTGTTTATGGCAAACCGGAAGACGCGGTATCCCGGCCGGGAGAATGGTCTAGAAGCACGAAGGCCGAACTGCCGAACCGAGCGATGTGGCATGTCGTCCAGGCCCACAACCTGAGCAACTATGATGCCGGCGTGGCATTGCGGGCACCTAATCTAGCGGAGCTGCGTTCCATGTCCTGGCAGTCCATTGCGGAGGGCGCGACAGGCCTCATGTATTATTCCTACTTCGATATCTTGCGCGACGCAAGCGGAACGCCATATGAGACACTATGGGGAAACCTCAAGCAAGTCGGGCAAGAAATCAAGCCCTTGATCCCGGTCATCATGTCTGTGGAGCCGACGCCGAACGTGCAGCTGATGAACGGCGGCAGCTGGCTGAACTGGACGGTGCGCCAGCATGAGGGGAAAACGTATGTCATTGCGGTCAACAACGGCAAAGAAGCTCGTCAGGCGTCCTTCAAGGTGCCGAATGCGACCGGCGTGAAAGTCGTTCATGGCAACCGCTCGATCCCGGTGACGGACGGTGCGTTTACGGATTCCTTCGAGGCGCTCGGCGTCCGTGTGTATGAAGTCTCGACGGCTCCGCAGGACACGACGCCGCCGACGGCAACGGTAGCTTACAGCCAGACAACGCCGACATCGGGCTCCGTCAAGGCGACGATCACGTTGAACGAACCGGCCACGATTATCAATAACGGCGGCTCGAGCAGCTACGACTTTCAGTTTAACGGCAGCTTTACGTTCGAGTTCGCCGATGCGGCAGGCAATCGCGGCACAGCGACGGCAACCGTGAACAACATTATCTCGAACAGCAAAGCCAAACCGAGTACGATTTCCCTGACTCACGACAATGGATGGGATAACGGGATTCAGGATGGCAAATACAATGTAAAGATGGACTTATGGAGCGGGAATAATGGAAAAGTATACAAGTTATTTGAAAACGATGTATGGATTGATACGAAGATTCTCCCGGAAAATTCACCTAGCGCCCAGCATGTCCAGACGGCCATTGCAAACAAGACGAATGGTACGTACCGGTATGTCGCGGAGCTTACGAATGCCTTCGGTACAACGCGCAGCAGCATGTTGACGGTACAAGTGTCGCAAGCAAATCCAGCGAAGCCCGTGCTGTCCAACAACAACTGGGATGGGGACGGAACGTACGCGGTCACGATGAACATGTGGTGGGGGACGAACGGCCGTACGTATAATCTGTATGAGAATGGAATTCTCATTCATACGCAGGAGTTGAACGACAACAGCCCGAATGCGTTATCGGTTGCGGTTAACCTCGCGAACAGGGCGAAAGGCTCCTATGAATATCGCGGCGAGCTCGTCAACTATGCGGGCGCGACCTCCAGCGACACGATGATCGTTAAGGTAACGAAATAGAGTATTTCCGTCATGATGCTGCCTCAAGACGTACGCCTGCTTGGCAGCCGTTTTGAGGCAGTTCGATTTCTTTATATTTGCAGATAACGTAGGGGGTTATAGAGGAGATGCTGCAACAAACGTTTGAGACCCGATGCCTAAGCTCGTTATCGAAAGTGTTTTGCGACGAAGAACTGCACGACAAGCCTTTCCGCAAGGCCTCCGCGCTGCTGGGAGAAACCTATTCGTTTCAGGTGGCGTTTCGTTCCGAGAACCAAGTCAAAGCGCTTCGGATCCGGATTGAGTCCGCTTTATGCGAACATATAACGATCCGATCAGTAGGCCTTGTGCCCTCGGAATTGCCATGCTTTGAAGATGCGGACGAGAATGTTCTGCGAACCACTCCGGGCTTGTATCCCGACCCTCTTTACCCGGATGAAGGGGGGAGGATAAAGGCTTTCCCGCAGCAATGGCGCTCCGTATGGGTAGCCGTTGGTATTCCTGAAACGCTCCATCCAGGACAGTATGGGATTCGAGTGACGTTCGAGAACGAGTCGGATGACTTGCTCGGCGAGGAAACATTTTCGCTAGCTGTCATTCCGGCAACGTTGCCGAAGCAGCGTCTCATTCACTCCGAATGGTTACATGCGGACTGCATCTCGACCTATTATGGCTGTCCGGTGTTCAGCGAAGAGCATTGGCGGCGTCTCGGACAATTTATCGAAACTGCCGCAGCGCATGGCATCAATATGATGTTGACCCCGCTGTTCACACCGCCTCTGGACACCGAGGTAGGAGGGGAGCGCCCTACGGTGCAGCTTGTGGATGTCGTCAGGAAAGGAATGGAGTATAGATTCAGATTTGATCGTCTGAAACGTTGGGTTGACCTATGCACGGATAAGGGCATTGAATATTTGGAGTTCTCCCACCTATTCACGCAGTGGGGTGCTAAGCACGCTCCGAAAATTGTAGCCTTCGACAACGGGGAGGAGAGGCGGATTTTCGGATGGGATACGGATGCTTCCGGAGAGGAATACCGCCATTTTATCAAGCAGCTGCTGCCCGAGCTTGTCAGGTTCTTGAAGGAGAATGATTTAGAACGACGCAGTTATTTCCACATATCGGATGAACCGTACGAGGAGCATTTGGATCAATACAAGACGGTGAGCGGGATGATTCACGAGCATCTTCATGAGTTTCCCTGTATCGACGCGCTATCGGATTATTCGTTCTACGATAAGGGGCTTGTGAAAATCCCGATCGCAGCCAACGATCATCTCTCCCCTTTTATAGAAAACGGGGTTGATCCACTGTGGACGTACTATTGCGTATCGCAGCGTCAAAAGGTGTCCAACCGCTTTTTCCATATGCCGTCCAGCCGCAATCGCATTATCGGGATACAGATCTACAAGTTTGGCATCGCCGGATTTTTGCATTGGGGATACAATTTTTGGTATGCCCAATATTCCAAAAAGAGCATTGATCCGTTCAAAGTGACGGACGCGGATGGAAATTTCCCATCTGGCGATCCTTTTCTTGTATATCCGGGAGAGCAGGGTCCGATCGAATCGATCCGCCTAGAAGTATTTTATGAAGCCCTTCAGGATTTGCGTGCGCTGCAATTGCTCGAGAGCAGACTTGGCAAAGAGAAGGTCATCGAGCTTCTCGAGGAGGGGCTCGCGGAGCCGATTACGTTCAGCCAATACCCCGTTTCGAGTGAATGGCTGCTTGCCATCCGCGAAAAGATTAATCAGGAAATTGCAACAGCAATAGGGTGAACATGGAGGAGCTCTCGATGGTTATTAATGGGGCTCTAGCTTCGGCACCTATATTTGGAGCCTCCGGTCCGACCGGTCAACTCACTGCAATTGGGACCCATCTGATCAACCTTCAGTTGAATACGCCAAACGGGTAATCGGAGTAAATACACGAACCGCAACGAGGGCGCCGAATTCGGTATCCTCGTTGCGGTTCGTTGGATTCATTATGCTTCCCGTCGCATCCAAAGCGCTGATGGAACGCTCTTCGATCGTGGAGGACTTCGAGCTTTTCTGAATGTCGACCATAAATAGGGCGAATCTGCTAAACGGTTGTATTCTCCTCCTCCAGAACGAGGACCTCCCTCGCTGCTTCTATGAAAGACGACAGGATGGGTGAAAGCCACTTGTCTTTATGCCACAACATCTGTGTATACACGCGCAAGTCCGGTATTTGCCATGGAAGAGCAACAAGTTCTCCGCGTTCAACTTCGGCTTCCGCTACAATTTCAGGAAGAAAGGCAATGCCGATTCCCGAAATGGCACATTGTTTGATGGCTTCGGCACTTTGAAACTCCAGATACGTAATGCTATCGATACCTTCTTTCTCAAATGACCGGTCAAACATGGTGCGATAGGGACAGCCCTTTTCATTCGTCAGGAACACTTCACCGTGAAAATCCTCCAGCTGCAGCACCGTTCGTTTTGCGAGCGGGTGGTCTGGAGCAGCGAGCAAGCGGAAAGTTTCTTCCCGCAACGGTTCCACGGCCAGTCCGCTCGAGCGGATAGGCTCGTCCAACATATAGACGACATCGGCGGTTCCCTCAAAGAGGGATTGCTTGAGCTCTTGATTCGGAACGGAGCGGAAGATCAGACGAACTCCCGGATGCTGCGAACGAAACCGTTGAAAGACAGCTGGAAGCCGATAGGCGCAAATGACTTCATTGGCACTGATCGTCAGGGTGCCGCTTATATTTTCATTGTCATGAACGTCGCTGCGAGCCTCGTCCAATTTGTCAAGGACACCTTGGATATGAGTTAAGAAACGTTTACCCGCAGTTGTGAGAACGAGCTGCTTGCCCAAGCGATCAAAGAGACGAACACCAAGCTCATCCTCCAATGCTTTCATTTGCATCGTGACGTTGGAGGGGACGTAGTTCAACACTTCCGCGGCCCGAGTGAAATTCAAGGTGGATGCAACCGTGCGAAACGTATTCAGTTGGCGCAACTCCATCTTACGATCCTCCTCATGCTTTCAATATTATTGAATGCTGCTTTTAATTTCATTCACTTTTATTGAGAGTATCACAGCCCCTATACTAAGTTCAAGAAATCACCGACTGAACGTGTGGTTTCATATGGAAGGGAGCGATCATACGATGGACTATGAGATTTTTACTTTGGGTGATGTCACCCTGCAATCAGGAGTGACGTTGCCAGGCGCTTTTCTTGCCTATAAGACTTATGGGAAATTAAATGAACAGAAAGATAATGTCATCGTCTATCCAACTGCTTTTGGTGACCAGCATGTTCAGAATGAATGGCTGATTGGCAGGGAGATGGCACTGGATCCTGAGAACTATTTTATTATTGTTCCGAATCTGCTGGGCAACGGATTATCCTCGTCTCCCAGCAACACGCCTCCTCCATACGATCGGGCTCGTTTCCCGCAGGCAACCATCTATGACAACGTCAGATTGCAGCATCGGCTGTTGACTGAAAAATTCGGCATCCAAAAGATCGCTCTCGTCGTTGGCTGGTCCATGGGAGGCATTCAGGCGTTTCAATGGGGGGCAAGTTATCCGGAGATGGTGGAACGAATTGCGCCTTTCGCGGGAATTGCCAAGCCTTGGCCCCATACATTTGTGGTCCTGGACAGCTTGAAAGCTTCGCTGCTGGCTGCAGTCGGCTTCGATTCAAGCAAGCTGAACCAGTTGACTTCTGCAGACATGCGAGCCGTTGGCCGGGTCTATGCGGGATGGGGATTGTCGCATGCGTTTTATAGAGAGGAGCTTTATCGCGAGCTGGGATTTGACTCCTTGGAGGATTTTGTGGCTGGCGTCTGGGAAGACAGCTTTATGAATATGGATCCGCATAATGTCCTGGCCATGTTATGGACAGGCCAACATGCAGATATTAGTGCAAACCCCTCCTATAACGGAGATTTCGACAAGGCGCTTAAGAGCATTAAAGCTCTTGCCTGCATCATGCCGGGGAGCACGGACCTCTTTTGCACAGCGGACGATAATAAATACGAAGCCAATCTTATGCCTCACGCTGTTTTTAATCCGATCGAGTCGATTTGGGGCCATTTTGCCGGTCGTGGAATCAACAGTGCCGATAATAAATTTATTGATGACAACCTGAAGCATTTGTTGGCGCGGAGTACAAACGGATAAATCATCATTAGCATTGGAGAGTCTGGCAGGGCATGGCATGGCAAGAAAAGCCGATGATCCTTTACGCTGAACCGAAAACAACACGCAGCGCGCAAGCGCTCGTGTTGTTTTCTTCCATTAGATGGAGGTTGCGTTCAGCAGAATCCTCCCGCGTCCATGTCTGGTTTCGCTTTTCTCCCGCGCCTTATCCGCTTGGCTCAACGCGAATAGGGATGTCTGCCTGGATAAGACTAGATTTACAACGGTAATGTCTTCCATCTTGCATGGGCGCGGAAGCGGCAAGGAAATCATGGAGCATATTCACAGGTCTCTGAACGCGCTGATGCATCAGGAGATACAGGCCCCAAGGGATGGGATACAAATCGATTGAAGTCGGTTGGAAACAGTGTTACTCTAGCAACGTTATCTCATGATCTATGTCAGGCAATAAATCTAATAACAGTCCCTATTTCAAGCACCAAGAAAGGTAATCTGATGATCAAAGCTGAGAAACTATCCTTCTCTTTTCCACAAAAAGAACTATATAAAGATATTTCATTTACGTTTGAAGAGGCACAACATTGCGCTTTTATAGGAACAAGCGGCAGTGGGAAAAGTACGTTGATAGATATACTGATGGATCCGGAAAGATATTTGTTCGAGGGCAGGCTGGAAATAGACCCCACTTGCAGGATTGGACATGTAAGTCAATTCGCGCAACTAGACAAAACGAAAGAAACAACCGTTTTCGAGTATATTGGGGAAGAATTCATGAAGATACAAAATGAAATCACAGCGATTTGTACGGAAATGGAAACATCATCGGATATGGATCCGTTATTGGAAAAGTATCAATTGGCTTTAGATGCCTTTGATTCCATCGGCGGGGATGATTTTGAAAGCAACATCAATAAGAAGCTAAATCTTGCCAACCTCATGAAGCTGAAAGATCTTAGGGTAACCGACCTGAGCGGCGGGGAATTCAAGCTTATTCAAGTGATGAAGGAAATGCTCAGGAGTCCAGACTTGTTGATTATGGACGAACCGGATGTATTTTTAGACTTTGAAAACCTGAATGCGCTTAAAAATCTGATCAATTCTCACAAAGGAACACTGCTGGTTGTCACGCACAACCGATATCTATTGAATCATTGTTTCAACAAAATCATCCACCTTGAAAACACGGAGATCCAAGAGTTTGATGGGCGATATATGGAGTATACCTTCAGCTTGCTTCAGAAAAAAATCGAGCTGCAGGAACTCGCAATCGCCGACGATGAAGAAATGGAGAGAAACGAGAACATAATTAACAATCTCAGAGCCATCGCAACTTATAATTCTGAAGCCTCTAGAGGGAAAGCGCTAAAAGCCAGAGTCAAGTTTCAGGAAAGATTTGAAGCGCGTAGAATCAAAGCGCCTTTTGTCGATATTAAGCAGCCGAATATTGATTTTGGGATTGAGGATGAAAGGGAAGACACCACGGTTGTAAATGTCACCAACTATCGTGCTGCCTTTGATGAGCTGCTTTTGGATAAGGTTAGCTTTGAGATCAAATCGACGGATAAAGTCGCCATTATTGGTGCGAACGGTACCGGTAAAACGACTTTGCTCCGAGATATCTATGCAAACAATCATGATTCCATTGAAATAAATGCCGATGTTAAAGTGGCTTACTTATCTCAGGTTCAAGGCGAAATGCTAAAGGATTCTAATACGATACTGGAAGAATTCATTGATGCCGGATTCAAGGCTTATGATGAGATTCGATCGTATCTTTCCAGCTTTGGCTTTGAAGGAGAGATCCTTACTCAAAAGATAGAGTCTTTATCCGGCGGAGAAAAAAATATGCTTCAATTGGCTAAAGTCTCTGCCCGTAAAGCAAACGTACTGCTTCTTGATGAACCGACAAGCCATTTGGACACCTATTCGCAACTAGCGCTGGAGAAAGCCATTGAAGACTATAAAGGTGCGATTCTCATGATTTCGCATGATTTCTATTCGGTTGTAAATGGCATGGATTATGTTTTGATCCTTGACGATAAGACGATCCGAAAAATGAGCATGCGAAAATTTAGACAGATGATTTACGCCAGTCATTTTGATCGGGACTATTTAGAAACGGAACAGAATAAAAAATCAGTTGAGATGAAAATAGAACTGGCCTTAAAAGCTGCTGATTTTGAACATGCAAAAGTATTGGCTGATGAGCTGGAAGAGCTGATTAAGCTGCTTTAAAGATCCATAAAAAAGACAAAGCGCGGCAGCCGTCCATAGACGGTGCCGCGCTTGTTTTATTTCTTACCCGCCATGACGGAATCAAGAAACTTGTCGGCGTCGCTGTTGAACTTCCAGACGATGCCGAACCTGTCGGCCAGCATTCCGAAGCAAGCGGACCAAGGCTGGCTGGACAATGGCATGATGATATGTCCTCCAACCGACAAGTTGTTGAAGTACGCGGCCAAAGCTTGTTGATCCTCGATAACGAGGCTGATCAGCACCTGGTTTCCTTGCACAAGCTCGCCCGTTACCGGCTTCATGGAAGGCAGGATGTCCGACATCATGATTTTTCCGCCGTCGAATTCTATGGATGACTCCATGATCATTTCCTGTTCATGGGACGGCAAGGGGTAATCGGGATTCTGGGGAAGATCCTTGAACTGGACTTTCTTGACCTCGGTCGCATGGAACGCTTCGGCATAAAAGTCGATCGCTTGACCTGCATTTCCATCCATATTCAAATACGCAACAGCTGACATGGTTATTCCTCCTTCTTATGATGCACTCAGCATAAGGTATAATAGGTGACAGCTACATTGTCACTTATTATCGAGCGCCCGAACAAAAGTTGGAATCAAATGAAGTGCATATGAGCGGCGACAAGGCTCGATTTCGAGGAGGGAGAAAATGGGGAAGATAGAGCGGCTGATCGCCAGCGTCATGATCCTGCTGCAAAAGGAAGTCGTGTCAGCGAACGAATTCGCCACGCTGTTTCAGGTGTCCAAGAGGACGATTCTCCGTGACATGGAAACGCTCGGCCTGTCCAATATCCCGATCTACTCCATTCATGGGGTGAATGGCGGTTATGGAATCATGAAGGAGTATAAGCTCGACAAGCGCCTTTTGAGCCATAAGGATTTGGAAAATCTGTTGGTCGCTCTGGGCGGACTGGGGCAAATACGGGTCCATCGGGAAGTGGAGATGACGTTAAGGAAAATCGAGTCCATGGTGAATGCGGCGTCTCCCAAAGGGTTTATTCAGCTGTCCTTTTACGATTGGGAAGGGCGGTCTGAAATTCAGCTGATCCTGGACATTTGCCAGCAGGCCATTTTGCAGAACAGACTGGTTTCTTTTGATTATAGGGATCGAAATGGCCTTGCGACCAAAAGAACGGTTGAGCCTTACCAGCTTCATTTCAGCGAGACGAGCTGGTACTTGAAAGGATTTTGCTTAGAACGGCAGGCGTATCGAACGTTCAAACTGTCGAGAACGGATCGTTTGATTGCCGGGAAACAAGCCTTTGCTCCTCGGGATGACCGGGACAATCCAGTCGCGGAAAATGGCTATCAGGCACAGCTCGTTGCCGTCAAAGCGCGGATTTCCCCCCGCATCCAAGATCAATTGATGGAAAGGTATGGCCGAAAAAGCATCGATGCCTCGGATCCTGAACAGGTGGTGGCTGCGATCAGCGTGCCTCAAGACGAGATCGGGTTTCAATTTCTGGCGGGCTTTGGGCGGAACCTGAAGATTATCGAGCCTGAATCCTATGCCGCTGACTATCGGGATTTTTTGGCGGGAATCATGGAGGCCTATACTTGAGAGAAGCAGAGCCAATATCCCCCTGCAAAAGCCAATTCCGCCCTATTATTTCCATTCCATCCTTGCGCTAACATGGACTTTAGAGCAATCCAGAAGAGTCTAGCGCGAGGTGAGAACAGTGGGAAGCATCACGTTCAATCATGTCTTCAAACGCTACAAAGGCGAAGCCCGCCCCGCCGTGGACGACTTTCATCTGTCCATCGAGGAGGGCGAGTTCCTCGTGCTCGTCGGACCGTCCGGCTGCGGCAAGTCCACGACGCTCCGCATGCTGGCCGGTCTCGAGGAGATCAGCAGCGGCGAGCTGTACATGGACGGCAAGTTCATCAATTACGTCTCCCCCAAGGACCGGGACATCGCCATGGTGTTCCAGAACTACGCCCTTTACCCCAACCTGTCCGTATTCGAAAATATCGCGCTCGGCCTCAAGCTGCGCAAGACCGCCAAGCATGAAATCGAGCTGCGCGTGAACCGCGTGGCCAAGATTCTCGAAATCTCGCATCTGCTGGAGCGCAAGCCGAGCCAGCTGTCCGGCGGCCAGAAGCAGCGCGTCGCCCTCGGCCGCGCCATCGCCCGCGAGCCGCAAGTATTCCTCATGGACGAGCCGCTGTCCAACCTTGACGCCAAGCTGCGGGCGCAGACCCGCGCCGAGCTCATCAAGCTCCAGAGCGACCTCAAGCGGACGACCGTCTACGTCACCCACGACCAGGTCGAGGCGATGACGATGGGCACCCGGATCGTCGTCATGAAGGACGGCGTCATCCAGCAGGTCGCCCCTCCGCGCATGCTGTACGACGAGCCGGCCAATCTGTTCGTGGCGGGCTTCATCGGCTCCCCTCAGATGAACTTCATCCCCGGCAAGATCCAGCGAGAGGACGGGACCCTTTATTTCACCAACCGCAGGATGAAGCTGCCGCTGCCCGCGGAGATGGAGCGCCGCCTCGGCGGCACCGACCGGTCGCTGCGCAGCGTCGTGCTCGGCGTCCGGCCGGAGCATGTGCGTCTCAGCTCCGCTCTCCCGGAAGGGGAGGAAGGCGGGTATACGGCCGCCGTCGTGCAGATGAAGGAAGAGACCGGAGCCGACTCCTATGTGTATCTGCTTGCCGGAGACACGAGAGTCATTGCCCGGACCGATCCTGAAAGCGCATACCATCCGGAGGAGCAGGCTGCCTTCGGCTTTCAGATGGACAAGATCCACCTATTCGACGAGAGCACCGGAGTGTCGCTGAGGAGAGAGCGGGCATGACGGGTAGCGGCAAAAGAACCTTCTTCCCGACATGGAGCCGGAAGCCTCTATCCCGGGCGGGCAAGCTCGGCTTGAGGCTGCTGCTCATCGCCGCTGTTGCAAGCGGTATCATCTGGTGGTCCTCCGGCAAGGAAGCGGCGACGTTCGCCCAGACGGTCAGCGCCTCGCAGCTGCTGGGGAATTCCACGCCGGCCGATGCCGAAGACAAGCTTCCCTATGCGAGGCTGATGCTCCGGCATCCCGAGGCGGAGGCGGAAGCGGCCTCCTCGCCGGCCATCTCGATCGATCCGCTCCGGTACACGGAAGCGGCTCCGGAAGCGAAGCTGGCGGAGACGGCCGGCCCGGACGGTCCCGCGCTGGGCTGGAACAGCGACTCCGGCTGGGTGGAATGGTCGTTCGAAGCTCCGCGCGCAGGCTGGTACGAGCTGCATCTGGACTACAAGCCGCTGCCCGGAGGCCGCACGTCCGTCATCCGGGGCGTGCAGATCGACGGCGCCTATCCGTTCGCCGAGTCGGAGACGATCGAGCTCCAGCGGCTGTGGAAGGACGCCGAGTACCCGTATGAACGCAACGAGCTCGGCATGCAGGTGCGCCCCCGGCAGACGGAGATATCGGAATGGTCCGTCAAGGCGGCGAGCGACTTCTCGGCCTCGTCCAGGCCGCTGCTGTACCGGCTGGAGAAGGGCGGCCACAGACTGAGGCTGATTGGAGAGCGGGAGCCGGTCGCGCTTAAGAAGCTTTCCTTCGAGCCGCAGCGCGCCCTTCCCTCCTACGAGGAGTATGCTTCCTCGCAGCCCGCATATCGGACCGGGAGCCAGCCGAAGTGGTACGGAATCACGGAAGCCGAGGCGTTCGACCGCAAGTCGAGCATCTCCATCCAGACGGACCACTGGGCCGAGCCCAACATCTCTCCCGATCCCCAAGGGCATCTCACCTACAACGTGCTCGGGGGCAACCGCTGGCGGCTGCCGGGAGAATGGGTGGAATGGAGGGCGGAGGTTCCGGAGGACGGCTGGTACGTCCTGGATCTGAAGAACTTCCAGAACTACCGCGCCGGCTTCAAGGCCTACCGCACGATCCAGATCGACGGCGAGGTTCCTTTCCGCGAATGGCTGCATTACGGGCTCGGCTACCACAAGGAATTCGAGATCGCCCCGGCGGCTGACGGCGAAGGCCGTCCTTACCGGATCTACTTGAAGAAAGGCGAGCACAAGATCACGATGACGGCGGATTCGTCGCCGCTCCAGCCGGTGTCGCTGGCGCTCAAGGAGACGCTCGGCCAGATCTCGGACTTCGACCGCCACATCCGCCTGATTACGGGCAATTACAGCAAAAACGCCTCGGATGCGAACATCGACTCCCAGCGCACCTGGGACATGAAAAAATACGATCCCGACGCCGGAGCCAAGTTGCAGGCGATCGTCGACAGGCTGAACGTCGTCCGCGACTATGTGAACGGCCTGAACGGCCGGGATTCCGATCTGTCTCAGGCGATCAAGTCCTCCGTCAGCATGCTGCAGGCCATGCTGGACGACGTGGGCGAGATTCCGAGCAAGGTCAACGACTTCTCCACGATCCAGGCCAGCATCGGAACCTGGATGTCGACGCTGACCCAGCAGCCGCTCATGCTCGATTACCTCGTCCTGCGCACGCCGGACAGCGATCCCGGCTTGAAGACCGCCTCGGTGCTGTCCCGCGTGCCGTACGCGCTCGGCGACTTCGGGCGCTCGTTCACGATGGACTACGATCTCAGCGGCAAGAACAAGCAGGGCGCGCTGACGATCTGGGTGCAGCGGGGACGGGACTACGTCGATCTGCTGCGCGAGATGGCGAATCAGGACTTCACGCCGAAGACGGGCATCGCGGTGAACATCAACCTGATGCCGAATCCGAACATGCTCATCCTCGGCAATGCGGCAGGCGAGGTGCCGGATGTCGCGCTCGGGCTCGGGGAAGCGACGCCGGCCGACTACGCGATGCGGAATGCGGCACAGGACCTGTCCGGATATCCCGGCTTCGGCGACGTCATGAAGCGTTTCATCCCGGGAGCGGCCCGGGCGCTCAGCTATGACGGCGGCACCTACGGCCTGCCGGAGGTGCAGAACTTCCAGCTGCTCTTCTACCGCACGGACATCCTGGAGAGCCTGGGACTGAAGGCTCCGGACACATGGGAGGACGTCTTCGACATGCTGCCGACGCTGCAGGAGAACGGAATGACGATGAACGTGCCCAAGGGGGACTACGCGACCTTCTTCCTGGAGAACGGAGCGGATCCGTATTCGGCCGACGGCCTCAAGGCCAATCTCGGCAGCCCGCAGGGGCAGCAGGCGTTCAAGCAGTGGACGGAAATGTTCACGAAATACAACCTGCCGATCGACATCCCGGCGTTCTTCCAGCATTTCCGCGACGGCGACATTCCGGTCGGCATCGCCGACTTCAACACCTACGTGCAGCTGCTCGTCGCCGCGCCGGAGATTACCGGCCACTGGGCGACCGCTCCGCTGCCGGGCGTCTCCCAGGAGGACGGAACGGTCGCCCGCTGGTCGCCGCAAGGGCTGTCGACGGCGATGATCATGAAGAAGAGTCAGCGGAAGGACGCCGCCTGGGAATTCCTGAAGTGGTGGACCTCGGACGAGGTGCAGGCCCAGTACGCGAGCGATATGGAATCGTTCTACGGCATGGAATACCGGTGGAACACCGCGAACGTCGAGGCGATGAAATCGCTCAGCTGGCCGGGCGCCGACCTCAAGGCGATCCGCGAGCAGTCCCGCTGGGCGAAGAACATGCCGAACGTGCCCGGCTACTATTTCCTGGGACGGGAGATGGAGTTCGCCTGGAACCGGACGGTATTCGACGGCATCCCGGCCAAGGAATCGCTGGAGCAGGCGCAGCTCTCGCTGCAGCGGGAAATGAACCGCAGGCAGAAGGACTTCGGCATCGCGGGCGTCGGCCTCGGCGTGCCGCAGATCGACAAGCCTTACGATTGGGGAGGGACGGACAAATGAATACCGGCACCGAGCTGACTCCCGGAATCGACATCGGCAGCGGGCGCAAGCCTTCTCCGGCGCTGCTGAAGCTGAGGCGCTTCGGAAGCGACCTGCGCAGGGACGCCTTCTGCTATCTGTTCCTCGCTCCGTTCCTGATCTGCTTCCTCGTCTTCATCGTCGTACCCGTCGTCATGGCGGCGACGCTCGGCTTCACGTCCTACGACGGCTTCGGCAAGCTGCATTTCATCGGCTTCGACAACTACATCGCGCTGTTCACGCAGGACATCGTCTTCCTGACCAAGGCGCTGCCCAATACGTTCCTGTTCGCGCTCATCGTCGGTCCGGGCGGGTACGTCCTGTCGTTCCTGTTCGCCTGGCTGATCCATCAGCTGCCGCTGAAGGTCCGCGATTACTACACGCTCGTCTTCTACGCCCCGTCGATGGCGGGTGCCGTGGCGCTGTCCGTCGTCTGGATCGCCGCCTTCAGCGGGGACCGCGTCGGCTACGTCAACAACTTCCTGCTGTCGATGGGCTGGATCGACGGGCCGGTCGTCTGGCTCCAGGATCCGAAGTCGCTCATGAAGATCATGATCCTCGTCTCGCTCTGGATGAGCTTCAGCGTCGGCTTCCTCGCGATGCTCGCCGGCCTGCAGACGGTGAACCGGGAGCTGTACGAGGCCGGGCGCATCGACGGCATCTCCAGCCGGCTGCAGGAGGTGTTCTACATCACCGTCCCGTCGATGAAGCCGCAGATGCTGTTCAGCGCCGTCATGACGATCGTATCCACGCTCAAGGCAGGCAGCATCTCGACGCAGCTGACCGGCATGGCGGTGACGCCGCAGTACGCGGGGCATCTCATCATCAACCATATCGACGACTACGCCTTCATCCGCTTCGAGCTCGGCTACGCGTCGGCGCTGTCGGTCATCCTGCTGCTGCTCAGCTACTTCGTCATGAGATTCGCCTATCGCCTGTTCAACTCGAAGGAGGAGCTGTGAGCCATGATCGCCAGACTCCGAAGATTCCGCTCCGCATCGCCTTTCCAGGCCATTCTGATCGGCGGCTTCACCGCGCTCGCGGCGTTCATGTCGCTGCCGATCATCTTCATCTTCAGCCATGCGTTCAAGCCGCAGAACGAGCTGTTCCTGTTCCCGCCGCGCTTCTTCGTCCAGCATCCGACGCTGCGCAACTTCGAATCGCTGTTCCTGCACGCCTCGAACGCGACCGTTCCGTTCACGCGCTATCTGTTCAACAGCATCGTCGTGCTCGGCCTGACGCTGGCGAGCGTCATCATCGTCAGCACGATGGCGGCCTATGTGCTGGCGAAGCACCGGTTCCACTTCAAGGCGCTCATCCTCTCGATGATCACCCTGTCGCTCATGTTCGCGCCGGAGACGGTCTCCATCCCGAGGTATCTGATCGTCAGCGGCATCGGCCTGAACAACACCTACTTCGGCCATGTGCTGCCGTCGCTCGCCTCGCCCGTCGCCGTCTTCATGCTCGTCGGCTTCGTCTCGCAGATTCCGAACGATCTCATCGAGGCGGCCAAGATCGACGGAGCGAGCCATGTCGGCATCTTCGCCCGCATCGTGCTGCCGCTGTCGGCTCCCGCCATCGCGACGATCTCGATCCTGACGTTCCAGACGGTATGGGGCGACGTCGAGACGTCGACCTTGTTCATGCAGAAGGAAGCGATGCGGACGCTCGCCTTCTATGTGAACAGCCTGCTCAGCGGCTTGCAGAACAACGTCGCCGGCCAGAACATGGCCGCAGCGGCCGGACTGCTCATCTTCATCCCGAACCTGATCATATTCCTGCTCTTCCAGCGCAAGGTGCTCGAGAGCATGGTCCATTCCGGGATCAAGTGATTCCATCAGCAAAGGAAGTCGGACAATGAAGAAATGGATCGCTCTACTGCTCGTCGCGGCGCTGGCCTGGATCGCCGTGCCGGAGCCCGCTTCCGCCGGGCTTCCGTACCGGACGTTCTATTACGACAGCAACCAGTCGGACTGGTTCCGCATCCAGCCGATCTATACGCCGGCGGGCGCCTACACCGCGGACTTCCAGGAGCCCGCGGATCTGCAGGCGGGACCGGACGGCAGCATTTACGTGGCCGACAAGAAGCTGGACCGGATCGTCGTGCTGCGCAAGGACGGCTCCCTCGACCGCCGGATCGGCGAGGAGGAGGGACCCGGCAGCCTCAGCTCGCCGGAGGGGGTGTTCGTGACGCCGGACGGCAGCGTCTACGTCGCCGATTCCGGCAACCAGCGGATCGCGGTGTTCGGCCCGGACGGCGCCTTCCGCAAGGAATACAAGAAGCCGGAGTCGCCGCTGCTCGGGACCGAGCATTTCATCCCGGTCAAGCTTGCGGTCGACCGTCGCGGCGTCATGTACATCGCGCTCAACTCCTCCTACCAGGGACTGGTCCGGCTCAGTCCGGCCGGCGAGTTCATGGGGTATTTCGGAGCGAACAAAGCCGATACGTCCATGCTGAGCTGGCTCAAGAGGCTGATCCTGAACAAGGAGCAGCTGTCCAAGGAGAAGGCGGCGCTGCCGAGGCCGATCACCAACATCGCGATCGACGGAGACGGCTTCATCTATACGGCTACTGCCGGAGGAGAGGGCAAGGGGGCGCTCCGCAAGCTCAATGCGGGCGGGGTGGACGCCTTCAAGAACAAAACGCTCGTGAACGGCCACGGCATCGTGGATGCGGCTCTCGACGACGAAGGCTTTCTGTACGACGTCGATACGGACTCCGGCTTCATCACCCTGTACGACCGCAGCGCCGAAGCGCTGTTCGCCTTCGGCGCCGTGGACAAGGACACGCAGCAGTACGGCATACTCGGCTTCCCGACCGCCATCGGCGTCGACGGAGACCATGCCGTCTGGATCGCCGACAGCGCCACCCGGACGGTGCACAAGTTCGTCCGCACCGAATTCGGTCGGGAAGTCCTGAAGGCGATGGCTCTCTACGCGGACGGCAGGTACGAGGAGAGCAAGCCCTTCTGGGAGGCGGTCTATGCCCGCAACGACATGTTCGGCGCGACCTTCCAAGGGCTGGGCAAGGTGTATCTGCATGAGGAGGACAACAGCAAGGCGCTCTCGTTCATGAAAACGGCGTTTGATACGGACGGATATTCCAAGGCGTTCTGGCAGATCCGGCTGGAATGGCTGCAGAACCGGTTCGTCCTGCTGCTCGCCGGACTCGCGGTCTTGCTCCTCCTGATCCGGTTCGGAGGGAAGGGGATTCGGCGGCTCTTAAAGAGGCGTCCGCTGCCGGAGTCCTGGAGGAGCCCGGTCGGCCATCTGCGGAACTTCGGCTCCGTCATGATCCATCCCTACGACGGCTTCTACCGGCTCAAGGAAACCCGCGTTCCGGCCTGGATCACCGTGCTGCTGCTGGCTGCCGTGCTCGCCGTCAAGCTGGCCCGGATCTATTGGACCGGGTTCCTGTTCCATCCCGTCGATCTGGCCGGCATCAACCTGCTGAGTGAGCTCGGCCTGTTCATCCTCCCGTGGGCGACGTGGATCATCGCCAACTACCTCGTCTGCAGCGTCCGGGACGGGGAGGGTCGGTTCCGCGAGGTCGTCCAGGGCAGCACGTACGCGCTGGCTCCGTATCTGTTCCTGTCGGTCCCGATTCTCATCCTGTCGAACATCGTGACGCTGGACGAGAAGGTGCTGGTCACTTCCCTGACGACGGTGACGGCGATCTGGCTCGGCGTCCTGTTCATCGTCATGACCCAGGTCATCCATAACTTCGACTTCATGGAGACGATCAAGAACTCGGCGGTGACCGTCTTCGCCATCGGCACGATCTGGCTGTTCGGCTTCATCGTGTTCGGCCTGTCCTACAATCTGCTGGATTTCTTCCAAGAGCTGTACAAAGAGGTGAACTTCCATCCTTAACTTTCTGAGACGAATAGCCCGGATTCCGCTGCGGATCAAGCTGATCGCCGCTGTGGCAGCCGCCCTGCTGGCGGTGCTGGCCGTCCTGCTCGGGGGCGGCGGAGGCATGACGGCGGCGGAGACATTCGCCCGGATCGGCATCGATCCCGCGCCGCCCGTCCATGCCGCCGTGCGGCCCGGCGAGCCGTGGAAGCCGGCCCCCGATGCCGACGGATACGCGCTGGCGGCGGAAAACGAAGGCTTCGCCCTCTATGTCCGACCGGACAACGGCGGCATCGCGGTGCTGAACCGCAAGTCCGGCTACCGCTGGACGAGCAATCCGTCCAAGGAGGAGCTGGCCAGGGAAAAGGTCAAAGGCTTGCCGCTGTCCAATCTGCAGTCGACGTTTGTCCTTACCTATGTGCGGAGCCAGGGAGCGGATCAGACGATCCGGGAGTCGGTCAACAGCGTCAGTCCCGGCGTCGTCCGCGATATGGCCAAGGAAGGCGGGGCGCTCCAGATCCGGTATTCTTTCCCGGACAAAAAGCTGGGCGTCACGATTGCCTACGAGCTGACGGAAGCGGGGCTTAAGGTCGGCATTCCGGCGGCCGGAATCCGGGAGGAAGGCGATTTCGCCGTGTTCTCGATCGACCTGCTGCCGTACTTCGGCTCCGCTGCGGCGGCGGATGACGGCTACCTGTTCGTGCCCGACGGCCCGGGCGGGCTGATCCGCTTCGACGCTCCGCGCGCCGGCATCTCCAAGGGATATCTGCATGAAGTGTACGGGACGGAAGTGACCAATTCCGCCAACTGGACGCGCGACGCCGGAATGAGGGAGGATATCGCCTATCCCGTGTTCGGGCTCAAGAAAGGCGCCGAAGCCTTCCTCGCCGTCCTGACCAAGGGCGAGGGATCGTCGCAGATTGCGGCCATGCCGCCCGGAATCAAGTCGTCCCGGTACAACGTCTACTCGAGCCAGATGTACCGGGAGGAGTACCTGTACCGGATGAGCCGGCTCGCCGCACCGACGAAGGCGGTCCAGAAGCAGCCGCTCGACTTCGACCGGGAGGTGGAGTACCGCTTCCTGAGCGGGGACGAGGCGGATTATTCCGGCATGGCGGCCTCGTACCGCGATTCCCTGATCGCCGCGGGATCGCTGGGCGAGCCGCTGCAGCCCGCCGGGCATGTGCCCCTGTATCTCAAGATCATGGGAGGCAACTACGAGAAGGCGTTCGGCAGGGTGCGCTACGTCGCCGCTACGACGTTCGCGCAGGCGGGAGAGATCATGCGCAGCCTGCAGAGCCGAGGAATCGCCCGCGCGAGCGTCGCCTTCTACGGCTGGCCGAACATGGGCGACTACGACATGGAGAGGCGGTTCCCGATCGAGCCGGCTCTCGGCGGAGAGTCCGGCGCCAAGGCGTTCATCGACGAGATGCGGAAATCCGGAACCGACGTCAGCTTCTACGAGGACTTCCTCTGGGTCGACGGCCATTCCTCGGCGTCCGGCAAGAGCGACGCCGTGCGCGGTATCGACGGGACGGCCTTCATCGACGAGGGCTGGTTCCTGGCGAAGCCGTCCTTCACCGCCGCGAGCGCGGCGGCGGCCGTGGACCGGCTCAAGAAGCTGGGCGTATCCGGCATTCTGTACAGCGGACTCGGCGATACGACGTTCAACGACTATGAGCCCTCCGGCATCCTGTCCCGGGGATATACGGGCGAGGTGTACGCCGGCTTGCTGGCGTACACCCGCAAGGAGCTCGGCTCGGCGGGCGTATTCCGCGGCAACGCCTACACGCTGGGCCAGGCGGACTACATCAGCTCGCTGCCTTCGGAATCGAGCTACGATTTCCTGATCGACGAGACCGTTCCGTTCTATCCGATGGTGCTGCACGGGTATGTGCCCTATACGTTCGGGGAAGGCAATCTGCGCGACGACGAAAGGAAGGAATTCCTGCGGGCGATCGAATACGGCGCCATGCCGTCCTTCATGGTGACCCATGACGACTCTCGCAAGCTCAAGGAGTCGGCCTCCAATTTCCTGTACAGCAGCCGCTTCGACAAGTGGGAAGGCCGCATCGTCGAGGAATACCGCAGGTTCGACTCGCTCGCGGACTTGTTCGCCCAGAGGATCACGGCCCATGAGAAGCTGTCGGCCGACCGGTACGCGACGACTTACGAGGACGGAACCCGGGTGATCGTCGATTATGCGGCGGGAAGCTTCTCGGTCGAGAAAGGAGGCGGAGCATGAGCCGCCCTGCGCCATACAGACGAAAAGCGATGGAGCATCACGCCAAGCGGTACGGGATCGGCATGCTGTTCATGCTGCCCTGGATGATCGGCTTTGCCGTCTTCGTCGCGGTGCCGATCGGCTGGTCGATGTTCATGTCGCTGCACAAGGTCGCCGTCGTGCCGGGCGGCTTCAAGTACGACTGGATCGGCCTGCAGAACTACCGGGACGCGTTCCTGAAGGACAATGTATTTCCGATCGAGCTCATCACGTACTTCCAGCAGATGCTGCTGATGGTTCCCGTCATCGTCATCTTCGCGCTGCTCATCTCGCTGCTGCTGAACCAGAAGTTCCCCGGCCGGTTCATCTACCGGGCGCTGTTCTTCCTGCCGGTCATCTTCGCTACGGGCCAGGTGCTCTCGGAGCTGTTCTCCCAAGGGGCGGGAGACATCCCGTTCCTCGACCAGTACAATCTGGAGCCGCTGGTGCGCCAGTATGTCGGAGGGGAGCTGGCCAAGACGGTGATGGAGGTGCTCGGGCGGATCGTGCTCATCCTGTGGTATTCGGGCGTCCAGATCCTCATCTTCATCGCCGGCTTCCAGACGGTCTCCCCGTCCATCTACGAGGCGGTCCGCATCGACGGCGCCTCTCCGTGGGACAGCTTCTGGAAGATCACGCTGCCGGCAAGCATGCCGTTCGTCAGCCTCAATGTGCTGTACACGATCATCGACCTGTTCACATTCCCGCTCAATCCGGTGCTGAAGCATATCCGGGACAACATGTTCAAGGTGGACACGGGATACGGCTACGCGAGCGCGCTGGCCTGGATATATTTCGCCTTTATATTCGCGCTGATCGCCATCGTGATGGGACTGTTCAGCCGCAGCATGAGCAAGAGGAGGGGAAGGGCATGAGCGCCAACGTATGGCTTCAAAAGGCGGGCAAGCAGGCAAAAGGGCTGCTCTGGGGGCGCCGCGTCCAGAAAGCCAAGATGATCGTGCTCGGGCGCAGCCTGTCGGACGGCCTGCTGGCGAAGCTGGTCATCTACGCGCTGCTCTCCATCGTCGCGTACCTGTATTTGCAGCCGCTGCTGTACATGGTCAGCACGATGCTCAAGGACATGAGCGACCTTCTCGATCCGACCGTCAAATGGATCCCGCGCGCCGTCACCTGGGAGAACCTGTCCAAGGCGGTCAAAGGGCTTCAATACCCCGAAGCGCTGCGGAACACGACGCTGATCGCCCTCAGCTGCTCGCTCGCCCAGGTGCTTCTCTGCGCCATGACGGGGTACGCGCTGGCTAGGCTCGCCGTGCCGTTCAAGGGGCTGATCACGGCGCTCGTCATCCTGACCTTCCTCATCCCGCCGCAGGTGATCATCATTCCGCTGTACGTCATCTTCAGCAAGCTCGGCCTGCTCAACACGCTGTTCGTCTTCCTCGTGCCGGCGCTGTTCGGCCAGGGGCTCAAGGGAGCGCTGTTCATCCTCATCTTCCGCCAGTTCTTCCGCGCGCAGCCGGCCAGCCTGGAGGAGGCGGCGAAGCTCGACGGGGCGTCCTCGTTCCGGCTGTTCTTCCGCATCATGCTGCCGCTCGCCCAGTCCGCCTGCCTCGTCGTGTTCCTGTTCTCGTTCATCTGGTACTGGAACATGTACTACGAGCCGTCCATGTTCCTCGCGAACGGCTTCACGCCGCTGTCGATCCGCCTCGACAATCTCGAGGACGTGCTCAATCCGTCCCTGCTCGGCAATACGCATTTCATCACGAATCCCGTGACGGAAGGCACCAAGATGGCAGCCGCCTTCCTCATCATCCTGCCGCCGCTGCTCATCTTCATGGTGCTGCAGCGCTGGTTCGTCGCCGGAATCGAGCGGACGGGAATCGTGGAATGAATCGGGGCCGCGGCCTTGAAGGGAGGGATGCGCCTTCGTCCGGCGCGGACGTGCCAGTTTGACCTTCAAGTCATCATTTACGGTTCATATCAGGGGAGGATATCCAAGATGACCAGCAAAAAAACGATCCATTCCGTGCTCGGCACGGTGCTCGCCCTATCCGTCGTTCTGGCCGGCTGCAGCGGCAACAACGCGAACAACGCTCCAGCCTCCGGAAGCCCGTCTCCGAGCGCGGCGGCCAATACGGATGCGGCAGGCGGCGGAGGCGGCTCGGACGTGAAGCATGATCCCGTCACGCTGAGATTCATTTCGTGGAAGGATTCCTACAACGAGCTCTACGGGCTTTTCCACCAGAAATACCCTTGGATCACCATTGAGCAGATCCCCGTCAACTCCCAGCCCATCATGGAGATCATCGCGGCCCAGGAAGCGGCGGGCACGCCGGCGGACGTCACGGAGATCGACTCCGACCTCATCACGTTCCAGCAGAACGGCCTGATCGAGGATCTGACGCCGTACATCGACAAGAGCGACATCTTCAAAAACGCCAAGTTCCCGGACGGTTTTTTCGACACGATGACGTTCAAGGGCCAGAAGCTCGCCGTCCCGATGGTCGACGTGCCGATGTGGGTGCTCGTGAACAAGGATCTGCTCGCCAAGCACGGCGTCGAAATGCCGGGCAACGACTGGACGTACGACGACTTCCGCGACGTCTCGAAGAAGATCACGGATCCGGATGCGGGCGAATACGGCGTGACGACCCAGCCCGAGATCCAGATGCGCCTGCTCAGCACGAAGGCGATCGCGGACGGCCATGCCGACAATCTGCAGTACATGAACAAGGATCTCACGCAAAGCCTGCTCAGCACCCCGGATGTCATCAACGACGCCAAATGGCTGCGCGAGTTCGTGACGAAGGACGGCTCGATGCAGAGCGAGGCCGCGGCCGCGGCCAGCGGCGGCGTGACCAAGGAGTTCATCAACGGCAAGACCGGCTTCGCGATCGGCGGCGACTGGGTGCTTCCGACGCTTAAGGAGAAGGCGGCGTTCAACTGGGATGTGCTGCCGTTCCCCAAGGGCAAGGTCAGCCAGCCGGGCTACTCCATCTACGGACCGCTCGCGCTGCTGTCCGGCTCCAAGCATAAGGAGGAGGCGTTCCTCTGGCTCAGCTTCCAGTTCACCAAGGAAGCCCAGAAGTGGAAGATCGACCAGGGCGCGAACGCCTCGGTCGTCGATCCCGAGCTGACGGCTTATTACGACCAGGCTCCGATCTGGCAGGGCAAAAACATCGAGGCGGTCAAGATTGCGCAGAAGAACGCCTACATCCAGCCCGGCCTGACCGTCCCCGGCTGGAACGAGTACAACTACAACAACATCGTCAACGACATCGTGTTCGGCGACCGTGACATCAACGACCTCATTCCGGAGACCGAGGCCTGGAACAAGAAGACGACCGAGCTGGCCGCGACGCTGAAGTAGCGGCAAGGACGGAAATGGAATTTCCAGGCTGAAGGGAAAAAGGACTGTTCCGCAGAGCCCTCAGGGCTACAGGGAACAGTCCTTTCTGCGCGGCGGCGAACATTGGAGAAGGAAAGCCGTCTCCCTGAGGAAGACGCCAGGTGCCGAGTGCGGCTTTTGCACTTTATCTGGAGAATCCGCCAAGATCAGACGGGATTGTTTGCAATCGCCTCATTGTCGGAAGGAGGAAGCGGAGCTATCATTAATGGGAAGCGCACCAAAATGAAAGCGCATACCCGACAAGGCGCCGTCCGGCGCCTGTTTTCATATACCATTCCATAACCGAAGGGAGAGCTCTCGCGCATGTTCGGGACCAAGCTAGGCAAACTCGCAGCGGCTGCCTGCGTTCTCCTCATTCTGGCCGGCCTGTCCGTCTACATGGCCCGCGGCACGGACCGCCATGCCGCCCGGGACCCGCAGCTTCCGCCATCCGAGCCGGAGGTCACGCTCAAGTTCTACTTCGGCGGCGACAAGAAAGCCGCGACCGACGAGGTCTGGACGGCGGTGAGCGATTACGTCAAATCCAAGGGCTTGAACGTGAAGTTCAACGTCAACTTCATTCCTTGGCCCGAATTGCCGGGCAAGCTGCTCGTGATGGCCGCGGCCGGCGACCGCTGGGATCTGAACTTCGACTCGGACAACTCCTATCAGCAGATGGCTGCTCGCGGCTCGTATCTGCCCCTGAACGAGCTGCTGCCGAAGTACGCCCCCCGCCTGTACGAGAAATACAAGGATCTGGACACGCTGTCCGCCACGACGGTGAACGGCGAGGTGATCGCCCTGCCCTGGACGATCAAGATGAACCAGCGCTTCTATGCCGGCTGGCGCTCCGATCTGGCCGAGAAGGCCGGCATCCGCCGCAGCCCGGGCTCCGTCCGGACGGTCGAGGACGTCGATGTGCTCCTGCATGAGCTGAAGGCGGCCTATCCCGACGCCAAGTTCACGAGGACGGCTCCGCTGCCTCTCTATATGGTGAGGGAGGAATGGGTCGACCTCGGCTTCCACGGCCTCGGCTTCTATTACGGTGATCCCAAAGTGACGGTGCGGGCGATCGAGCAGCAGCCGTTCTACCTGGAATCCGCGGAGATGAGCCGGAGGTGGTACAACGACAACATCCTCAACCGCGACTCGACGATCGACAAGGAGAGCGCCGCCGACCAGTGGAGGAACGGGAAGATGCTGTTCACGATCACTTCCCACGAATGGGCCTACGCCGCCGATCCGGGCTTCTCGGACGACTCGTACCGCCAGCAGATGTCGCTCATGTATCCCGACAAGCGGTATATCAACCGTTCTCCGATCGCGAACGTGGCCGCCATCAACCGCAACTCCGAGCATCCCGACCGGGTGCTCCGCTTCCTGGACATGATGGAGACGGACCGGACGCTCTATGATCTGGTCATTTACGGCATCGAGGGCAAGACGTACGAGCTGGAGGGAGACACGGCGGTCTATCCCGGCAACATGGGATTCGCCACGAGCAATTATATGGACTGGGGCGGCCAATGGGCGTTCTGGAAGCCGGCGTTCATGCGCCCGACCGCGACGTATCCGTCAGGCTTCTGGGAAGAGGAGACGCGCTTCGCCGAGCAGCCGGTGAACGTGAAGTCGCCCGTGGAAGGGCTGTTCATCAGCGATGCGGGCATCGGCGCCAAGCTGGCGGCGCGCGATCAGAGCTACGAGGACAAGGGGAAGGCGATCGAATACGGCATGGTCCAGGATGTCGGCCCATCCGTGGAGGCCTATATCGCGCTGCAGAAAAAGAACGGCCTGGACACGGTCATCGCCGACGTGCAGAGGCAGATCAACGACTATCTGGGCGCGAAAAGAATGCAGCACGCGAAGTCAGGAGGATGATAGGATGCTCAGCGCATTGATCGTGGATGACGAATACGAGATTCGCGAAGGCCTTCGCCGGCGGATTCCCTGGTCGGAATTCGGCATCGGCACGGTGCTGGTGGCGGACGACGGGGACGAGGCGCTGACGATCGCCGCCGAAGCGAGGCCGGATCTCATCATTACGGACATCAAGATGAACCGGATGTCGGGATTGGAGCTGCTGGACGCGCTCCGGGAAGTGCCGGACTACGACTGGCAGGCCGTGCTGATCAGCGGCTACGACGATTTCGAGCTCGTCAAGCAGGGCATGCAGCTGCGGGCGATGGACTATATCCTGAAGCCGATCAACAAGGAGGAGCTGGAGCGGATCGTGCGCAGGGCGGTCGACCTCATCGTCGGCAAGCGGATGGACAAGCAGAGCCGGGAGCTGATGAACGACCAGATGCGGCTGGCGATGCCGAAGCTGCGGGAGGAGCTGCTGCGGGAAATCGTGGAGAGCGACTACGATCCCTACCGGGAGACGAGGGTGCTGCACCGGCTCAAGGCGCTTCAGCTGGGATGGCTCGAGAAGACGCCGCTCATGCTCATGATGGCGGAGGCCGACGATCTCAAGGCCGTCGCTTCCCAGAAAAGCTTTCCGTCCGAGAAGGAGCTGATCCTGTTCGGCATCGGCAACGTGGTGAGCCAGACTCTGCAGGAGGAATACCCGGGCGAATTCACGCTGTTCACCGATTCCGGCGACCGCTGGATCGCCGTGCTCGGCAGCCGGGACGGGCGGAATCCGGAGCAGAGCCTCGCCGTAGCGGGCGTCTGCCTGCAGCGGATCAACCAGTTCGTCAAGGTGAAGGCGAGCATCGCCCTGACCAGCGTGCCGAAGGACTGGAGCCATCTGCACGTCCAGTACGTCGAATGCGGCGAGTGGCTGGAGCAGAAGGCGCTCTACGGCGGCAACCGGCTGTTCACGGAGACGATGGACGAGGAGAGCCGGCACGAAGGCCCGCTGTCGATCCGCGAGCCCGCGGACGTGCTCGATCTCGTCCGCTACGGCTCCGATCAGGACATCACGGCAGCGATGGCCAGCTTCGTCGATATGGTGAAGAGCTGGGAGCTGGCGAGCCTCAAGGATATCCAGCAGCAGCTGTTCAAGTGGCTGATGGGCATCTACCGGGCGGCCTCAGCGGCGGGCTGGGCGGACCGCACCTGGGAGAAGGATCCCATCGCGCTGTGGGAGCAGCTGGAGCTGTACGACAATCTCTTGTCGCTGCAGGAGCATGCGGAGGCCGTCCTGCTCTCGATGGCGGCCGGCTTCCGGCGGATGACGGAGCCGACGAGCCAGATCGTCCACGAAGCGGAGAAGATCATCGCCGCGAGGTTCGGGGACAATCTGTCGCTGCAGGCGGTGGCGGAGGAAGTCCATGTCACGCCCGTCTGGCTGAGCAAGCTGTTCAAGAAGGAGAAGGGCAAGACGTTCCTGGAGGCGCTCACGGAAATCCGGATGGCGAGGGCCAAGGAAATGCTCGGAGACGTGAAGTTCAAAATCTACCAGATCTCCTATCAGGTCGGCTACAAGGACCCGGTGCATTTCACCAAGCTGTTCAAGAAGCAGACGGGCATCACGCCGAAGGAATACCGGAGACAGCGGGGAATTCTGGATGATTAAGGCTTCGCTGAAGCTCGCCTCCTCGTTCCGCAACAGGATGATCCTGATCTTCTTCGCCATCACGATCGTGCCGTTCATCCTCTTCGCTTCCTACGCATATACCAAGTCGGTCGAAGGCATCCAGAAGGCGAACGAGACGTTCTCGATGGGATATCTGGAGCAGGCCCAGAAAAATGTGGAGGCTTACCTGAGCCAGCTGAACGACCAGATCAACGACCTGATCGGGGACAAGACGCTGCAGACGCTGCTGGAGCGGCCGCCGGCCAGCGCGCAGGATGAGGAAGCCTTCGCGGTCAACATGCTGAATCTCGTCTATCAGAAGAAAAAGCAGATCGACGCCCTTCAGCTCCGCGTCTACCCGCTGCCGCTGCAGGCGTATCCGACCTATATGAGGACGCTGGGAGAATCGCCGGGCATCGGCGGGAAGGCCTGGTTCGCTGGGGCGAGGGAAAGCTCGGTGCCGACCTGGCATCTGTCCCTGCATGAGGGGCCGGGCGGCAGCCCGCTGCTCGTCTACGTGAAGACGTTCACCGGGCTGCATGACCGCGTGCCGCGCGGGCTGGTCGTCACGGATCTGGCCGACAGCCATCTGAGCCGCTTCTTCTCGCCGACCAAGCAGCTGGAAGGGCAGAAGTTCCTCGTCATCGGCCAGGGCGGCGAGGTGCTCTTCGACTCCTCCCGCAACGAGACGACCGGGCAGACGTTCGGTTCGGCGAAGCTCGCGGAGCAGCGCAGCATCCATACGGAAGGCGAGCTCAGGCTGTCGCTGCACGGCAAGGAGCATCTGGCTACGTTCGTCAATATGGAGAGCCTGCCGTGGACGATCGTCAGCCTGACGCCGATGAGCGCCCTGACCAAGCCGGTGGAGGACTTGAACAGGCTGCTGGTCTTTTTCCTCATCGCATACCTGATCTGCTCCGTCGGCGTCGTCGCCTACATCACCCTGACCTTCACCCAGCCGGTCTTCCAGCTCGTGCGGCTCATGCGGAGGCTGGAGGAGGGCGACTTCAAGCTCGCCATACCGCATCAGAAGCGCCAGGACGAGATCGGCTGGCTGTACCGGGGCTTCAGCAGCATCCTGCGCAAAATCGAAGGGCTGATCGAGCAGTCGACCCGGGCCGAGCGCAACAAGAAGGAGCTGGAGTTCCAGGTGCTCAGCCATCAGATCAACCCGCATTTTCTCTACAATACGCTGGAGTCCATCCGGTGGAAGGCGGAGAACCACGGGCGCAGCGACATCGGGGAGATGGTGTCGGCGCTCGGCAATCTGCTGAGGCTGAGCCTCAACCAGGGCAAGGACATCACGACGGTCGGCCGCGAAATCGAGCAGGTGAAGGCGTTCGTGCAGATCGAGCAGGCGCGGATCGGCCAGCCGCTGCGGGTCGTCTATTTCTTCGACGAGGAGATGCTCGCCCTGCCGTTCATGAGGCTGCTGCTGCAGCCGCTGGTCGAGAATGCCATCCAGCACAGCATCCGCGGCAACTTCGAGAAGGGAAAGGTGCTGCTCTCCGGGCATGTCGAGGAGGGAGATATGGTCATCGCGATCTCCGACAACGGCAAGGGCATTCCCGACTCCGTCCTGCGGCAGCTGGACGATGGCGAGGATGGAGCGGGCGGCGGGGAAGGCAAGCGGCCGGGCGTCGGGCTGCGCAACGTCAACGAACGGCTGAAGCTGTATTTCGGGAACGACTACAAGCTCCAGATCGATACCGGTGAAGGCAAAGGGACGAAGATTACGATCCGCCACCCTATTCTGCCTGCCGGGGAACCGGGGGATGAGGATGGCGATGGATCGGAGAGGCGGGGGTAAGCGCCGCTTTTGGCCTGAAAGCCCGGCAGCGGCCAAGGAACCCCTGCAAAGTTTAAGGATGCCTCATTTCGAGCATGTCCGGCACCGCGGTAAGATAATGGCATGCGCCGCGGCATGATAGGACAACAGCTATTCGAGGAGGATTCGGCATGAGCCATCCCATAGAAGCATCTGCGAAAAAAACGGCGGGAAATCCCGTCATCACATCCATCTACACGGCGGATCCGTCGGCCCATGCGTGGGGAGACGGAAGAATCTACGTGTATGCCTCCCATGACATGGACCCGGCCCGAGGCTGCGATCTCATGGACCGCTACCATGTCTTCTCATCGGACGATATGGTCAACTGGATCGACGAGGGCGAGATCCTGCGCTCCGAGGACGTCTCCTGGGGACGGCCGGAGGGCGGATTCATGTGGGCGCCGGACGCCGCATGCAAGGATGGAATCTATTACTTCTATTATCCCCATCCAAGCGGTTCCCAGTGGAACGATACGTGGAGGATCGGAGTGGCGACGAGCAGCGAGCCGGCGCGGGGATTCGTCGACCGGGGATATATCGAGGGACTCGGCGGCTTCGCCATGATCGATCCGTGCGTGTTCACCGACGGCGACGGCCGTTCCTATATGTATTATGGCGGCGGCGGCAAGTGCCAGGGCGGCGAGATGGGAGAGGACATGATGTCCATCCAGGGCGCCATGGCGGATATGGAAGGGCTCGAGGATTTCCATGAAGCCGCGTGGGTGTTCAAGCGGGAAGGAATCTACTACCTCACCTATGCCGACAACCTGCATGACAACAACCGGATGCATTATGCGACGAGCCGCCATCCGCTCGGACCATGGACCTACGGGGGAATCTTCCTGGAGCCGACCGGATGCTCCACTACCCACGGCTCGGTCGCGGAGTTCAAGGGACAATGGTATTTGTTCTACCATAATCAGGCCATCTCCGGAGAAGGAAATCTTCGGAGCATGTGCATCGACGAGCTCCGCTTCGAGGAGGACGGCTCCATCCGGACCGTCGTCCAGACGAAGGAAGGCGTGCGTGCCGCAGGCGGAGGGGCAGGCCGGACCGGCACGGCCTCCGTCTACCCGGCCGGCGGCTGCGCTCCCGGCGGCGGAGCCGGTCTGGAGCCGATCGGCAGCGGGGAACAGGCGCTCGTCGGCATGCATCTTCCGGAGGCGTTCGCCGTCTTCGGCGGCGTGGACGGAGGCGCCGGCGGCAGAGCCTACGTCGAGCTCCGCTATGCGACGGACGAGCGCCTGGCCAAGGTGAATCTGACCGTCAACGGCAGCGACTATTCGCTGCTGAATGCGCTGCCCACGGGCGCCGGCGGCAGCTTTGCCGGCCGTACCGGCATTACGGTGCCGCTGGAGCCGGGCAGCCGCAATGAAATCAGGCTGGACGGCGGCAAGGGGAGCTTGTCCATCCTGTCCGTCTCCGTTCAGCTGCTCTAGTCGCAAACGGTTCTTTCCCGCTTCACAGCTCAAGCCGGCCGGCGCCGATGATCGGTGCGCCTGCCGGCTTTTTGCCGTTTCAAGACAAGGCGATCGGAACGTGCTGCAATTGGGAGCGATGGGGAGCGGAATGGCTTCGGTGATTCCATGCGAGGGTCAGGTCAAGGCGGATTCGGATACCGGAGAGGATGAACGGGTCAAAAGATGGGAGGCATACAGAAGCGGGTATTCGTACGCGGCTCGCTTGGACTGCTTGAAGGAGGAATAAAGGCTCTTTTGCGGCATTCCGTTCACTTCGATGATCCAGGGATGTCCGGCGCGGTCCAGCGCCAGATCGACGCTCAATTCGCCGAGGCTTCTCTCCTGGGCCTCGTCCAGCCGTTCCGCGGCGGCGATGCCGATTGCTTTGATTTCTTCCAGGAGCGGCTTGGCGCGTTCCGGCAGAAACACGATCTTCAGCACGTCGGCTGTCAGGATGATGCGTTCGGCGATGCTGGTATTGAAGCAGCCTTTGGCGGCGATTCGGCTGACGGCGCTGGTCGCAGTCCATTCGCCGTTGCCGTTTTTCTGAACAAGCACGCGAATGTCGAAATACTGGCCGAACAAGGTGAGGGCGGGAATTCCGGATTGAACCATATGAGGGGCGGAGCCGAGGAGCTCTCGGAGCTGATGATGGAACCGGGAATGGTCTTCGAAGATGTGGCTGGGAAGGAGATAGTGGTTGCCGAGGTGAATCTCGCCCGAAGCCTTCAGCTCGGCGCGGAAGACGCCGATGCCCTTGCTTCCGTGGATGGGCTTGAAGTAGAGGATGCGGTGAAGATCGAGGAGTCTGTCGACCGAGGCTTCGTCATGAGGCTCGCCGGCCGGGAGGTGGGGAGCGAGCACGGGGCTCAGGATGCGGTGGACGTCCATCTTGTCGAGGTGGTTGATGCCGTTGAAGAGGAATCCGGTGCCGATTTCGGCCTCAAGCCTTTTGATCAGCAGGGGGTCCGGCTCGTAACAGCGGTTGTAGATGACGCGGGGGAGGGGGAACTTCGACAGACCCCATCTTCGCTTCAGGCGATGGAGGGCGGTCACCCGCTTGCGCTTCCAGTCGATATCGGAGAGGGTGAAGCAGATCAGCTTCAGTCCGGTCGGATTGTGGCGCCGGTAGAGGGCGAGGAGCGCTCTGCCCGTTTTTGCATTCGGCACGAGGATGCCGAGCAGCTCTTTCTTGCTCATGGGCTTTCTTCAGCAGCCTCCTTCGGGTTGTCATGGCTGTCCCTGTTAGAATATGCCTTGTCTGCCGCTTCTGATTGGACAGCGATGCACCGCCCCAAAAAATGTGCGCCTGTCTGGCGTAACTCCCTAGACCGCAGCGGAATAAGATGATTGCGGGATGGGAAATCCTTCCTTCGTCTGAATCAACCGTATTTATATAGCTTAGAGGAGTGGGTACTTTCATGGGTAGACTTCCAGGGCCTCCAGGGCCTCCAGGACCGCAAGGACCGCAAGGACCGCAAGGACCGCAAGGACCTCAAGGCATTCCGGGACCGATCGGTCCGATCGGCCCCGCAGGGCCTGCAGGAGCAGCGGGCGCGGCAGGTCTTGTCGGCGCAACGGGAGCGACGGGAGCGACGGGCGCGGCAGGTGCGGCAGGCGCCGCCGGCGCAATCGGAGCGACAGGGGCAACGGGCGCGACGGGAGCAACGGGCGCTACCGGGGCGGCTGCCGGCGGAGCGATCATTCCATTCGCTTCGGGCATTCCTATCGTCATGGCTTCCGTAATCGACGGCCTGGCCGGCACAGCCGGACTCGTAGCCTTCGGCACGGGCGTTCCGAGCGTCGCGCTTGTCGGCACGACGATCGATCTGACGGGCGGAGCGCTCGGCACGACGCTGGATGAATCGTTCGTCGTCCCGCGGGCCGGCACGATCAACGCGGTTTATGCCTCCTTCAGCAACGTCCTGGCCCTGACGCTCGTCGGCACGACCGTCACGGTGACGGCGCAGCTGTACAGCTCGCCGGCAGGCAGCACGGTGTTCACGCCGCTGGCCGGCACGGCTGTCGCTCTCGCTCCTGCGCTCACCGGCATTGTCGCTGTCGGCGCGGTCAGCACGGGCTCGGTTACAGGCATAGCGGTTCCGGTAGCGGCCGGCACGCGTCTGCTGCTCGCGTACACGATTACCGCGACCGGCCTCGATCTCGTTCAAGTCGTCACCGGCTTCGCCAGCGCGGGCGTATCGATCATCTAGAACGGCTGCATGAAGGCATTTCGGATCGCGGGAGCTTCGTTCCTCCCGCAATTCCGGAATGCCTTTTTTGAATCGGACCGCAAAAAAATCCCCGTCCGGTCCGAACCGGTACGGGGATGAAGTCAAATGAACAGGTTGATGCCGGACTGATCGGCCTTGCCGAGGTAATAGCCGACCCCGCCGAGCTTGACGCCGTCGATCAGCTCCTCGCGCTTGATGCCCATGACGTCCATCGACATCGTGCAGGCGACGACCTCTACGCCTTGCCCGATCGCGGTCTGGATCAGCTCCTCGAGGGAGGAGATGTTGCTGCCCTTCATGACGCCGCGGATCATCTTGGCGCCCATGCCGCCCATATTCATCCTGGACATGCCCAGCTTGCGGCTGCCGCGCGGCATCATCATGCCGAACAGCCTGCCGATGAAGCTCTTCTCCACCGCCACCTTTTCGGAACGGCGGATGACGTTGAGTCCCCAGAACGTGAAGAACATCGTCACTTTCTTGCCGCTGGCTGCAGCGCCGTTGGCAATGATGAACGAAGCGATCGCTTTGTCCAGATCGCCGCTGAAGACGATGAGGGAGCTGCCTTCGGGCGCATCGCCCGAACGGGGAGAGGCCGCCGCGGCTTCGGCGGCGGCAGGCTTGCGCACATAAGCCTCGATGACGCCGCGAGGTTTCTTCTCAAGCTGCAGCAGCTCGTTTCGGGACATGGCGGCCCAAGCTCTTATATCCTCATAGAAGCCCGGGTCGGTCGCAGTGACGCGGAGCACCTGTCCTTCCTCCATCGCATCGATCTTCTGCTTGACCTCGATCAGCGGGCCGGGGCAGCTGAGGCCGCATGCATCGAGCTCGGCGTGGGCTTGGGCGACAGCCTCCTTCGGCGGCGTTGCTTGTCCGGCAGCCGATTCGGCAGCGGCTGCCGATGGGGCTCCGGCCGGCGGAATCATGACGAGCGGCTGCCGGGGCGGATTCGGTTTATACTGTGCCATTTGGTAGCTTTTATACCCTCCTGTCAGGTTGCGTACGGAGAAGCCCTTCTGGAGCAGGATGCGCGAAGCGGTATAGCCGCGGAGCCCGACCTGGCAGTAGACCCAGATTTCCTTTGCGGGGTCCAGCTCACCAAGGCGTTCGCGCAGCTCGTCCACCGGGATATGGAGCGAGCCCGGAATATGGCCGTTTTCATGCTCCGGCACCGTGCGGACATCGATCAGCATCGTCCCTCCGGCGCTGCGGGAGCCGAGCTCATCCGCCGTGAACACATTCGTTCTGCCGGTCAAAATGTTCTCCGCCGTATATCCGGCCATGTTGACGGGGTCCTTGGCGGAGGAGAAAGGAGGCGCGTAGGCGAGCTCCAGCTCCGTCAGATCCGTGACGCTTCCGCGGAGCCGGATGACAGCGGCAATGGAGTCGATCCGCTTGTCGACGCCGTCGGCTCCCACGGCCTGGGCTCCCAGAACGCGGCCTTCATCATTGAAGATGAGCTTGAGCGTCATTGGCGAGGCGCCCGGATAATAGCCGGCATGGGAGCTCGGATGGACAACGGTGACCCGGTAGGGAATGCCGAGCCGCTTCAGCATCTTCTCGTTCAGTCCGGTAGCCGCTCCGGTCAGGCCGAACACTTTGATGATCGAGGTGCCTTGCGTGCCCTTGTAGCAGCTGTGTAGTCCGCACGCGTTGTCGGCGGCGATCCTTCCCTGCTTGTTGGCAGGTCCGGCCAGCGGGATGGCGGCAGCCCGTCCGCTGACGTAATCCACCACCTCCACCGCATCTCCGACCGCGAACACATCCTGCAGATTCGTTTCCAGGCGTTCGTTGACGCGGATATGGCCCCGCTCGCCGAGCTCAAGACCGCTGTCCTTCAGGAAATTCGTGTCGGGAACGACGCCCGCGGCCCAAATGACGATGTCGCCGGCAACCGTCCGGCCGCCTGCAAGGCGCGCTTCAATCCGATCGCCGGCATCCGCAAAAGCTTGAACCGTATCGTTCATGATCAGCGTGACGCCGCTCTGCTCCATTTCCCTGGCCAGCGCGGAGGCCATCTCCGGATCGAACGGAGCGAGAATCTGGCTGCCGGACTGGATGAGCGTGACATCGAGACCGAGCTCTCGCAGATTCTCCGCCATTTCCACGCCGATGTATCCTCCTCCGACAACGAGGGCCGCGCGTACGCCGTCCCGGCCGACCTGTTCCTTGATGCGGTCCATGTCGGGAATATTGCGCAGGGTATGCACCTTCGGATTGCCGATGCCTGGGATATCCGGCTTCAGCGGCTTCGCGCCGGGCGACAGGATCAGGGCGTCGTAGCTTTCCTCATATACCCCGTCCGCGGCAGATCTTACGGTGACGGTCCTGGCTTCCGCATTGAGGCCGATCACTTCGCTCCCGGTGCGGATGTCGAGCCCGAAGCGCCGCGTCATCGCCTCCGGCGTCTGGACGAGCAGCTTGGAGCGGTCCTTGATGGAATTCCCGATATAATAAGGCAGGCCGCAATTGGCGAATGAAATGTAGGCATCCCTTTCGAACATGACGATATGGGCTTCCTCGTCGAGCCTGCGCAGCCGCGCGGCAGCCGAAGCGCCTCCTGCGACTCCGCCGACGATCAGTATTTTTCTAGGCATCAAGCTTCATCCTCTCCGGTAATCATATGGACAAGCGCATGGACTTTGGCATCCGGCACCGAATAATGGACTTCAAGGCCGCTGCGGCTCGTCACGACGATGCCGGCAGAGCGGAGCTTCTGCAGATGCTGGGAAACGGTCGACTGCGGCAGTCCGAGGCATTCCTGCATATAGGAAACATTGCAGGAGCCCTTGCCGATCAGTCCTCTGACGATGCAGAGGCGGATCGGGTGGGCAAGCGCCTTGAGCAGCTCGGCCGCCTGCTCGTAAACTTTCACATTCATGTTCATGTCCATCCTGCTGATTCTCCCCTCCCGTCATAGTATCGTAATATTAGAATATAGCGATACAAAAGGCAAGGAAAGAGAGGGGAATTCATGCCGGAAATGTGTCCGGTTCCTTTCTCTGCCGGCAGGGGCATTGGGCGTCCGGAATGAAAGCAGCCTTAATCCCATGGAGGATCAAGGCTGTCTAGCTGCTTGATGATCCTGCAGGCAGGCGCGGTTGAACTTCTCCAGGAGGGCGCCGAACTGCTTCTGCTCCTCATCGGACCATCCCGCCAGCAGCTCGGCGATATAGTCGGCTCTGACTTTGCGGTTCGCCTCCAAGGCCAGGGCGCCGGCCTCCGTCAGCTCGAGGGAATAGGAACGGCCGTCCTGGGGATTCGGAATCCGGTACGCCAACCCCTTCTGCTCCAGGGCAGCCGATTGGCGGCTTACGGTGGATATGTCCAGACGGAAATCATCTGCGAGCGCCTTGACGCCGGCCGATCTCCTCGATGAGATCTGCTGGAGGAGCAAATAAGCGGAGCGGTCCAGCATTCCTTCCTTCCTGTAGGTCGTGGCGGAGGCTACGAGCCTGGCGAGGATGGAGAGCTCGAGCTCGATATGCTCGAAAGGAAGTTCGTTCATGGCAATTCCTCATTATCGTTCGGCATAGGTTCGGGGCAGCTCATCCCGCTGCTGCATGAACTCTCGGCGGCAGGGATGACCCATTGACAGGATGTCCAGTAGTTGTATAATACAAGTATATACTTTCATCATACAACTTGTTTGAGGCATCCGCAAATCGGTATCGAGGGGTTATGAGGATGAAAGCCAAGGATTTTATGATCTCGAAGGTTTATAAGGTCAAGGAAACCGATACGGTGAGGGATGTCATCGAGAGATTTCTTGCTTACCGCATCAGCGGCCTGCCCGTCGTCAACGAGCGCAACGTTATCGTCGGATACGTCAGCGACGGAGACATCATGCGATATATCGGCAAGCATGAAGACATTGTCGTCGATGCCTTTTATTTCACGGCCGTCGTGAATGGCGACAACGACGAGTACGAGGAGAGGCTGAAGCGGCTGCTTCCTTTGAACGTCATGGCGATCGCCAAGAAAAAAGTTGTAACCGCTTCCGTGGAGGACGACATCGAGCAGATCGCCGCCATCCTGGGCAAGAAGCAGATCAAAAAGCTGCCGGTCCACCGGGGCGGCGTCCTTGCGGGCATCATCAGCCGCGGCGACGTCATCCGGCAATCGTTTCAGTCTCTTCTGTAAGAAAACAGCCTGCAAGCGCTGTCCGGCCAAAAAAGAGCCCATGATGCCGATCCGGCATCATGGGCTCTCCTTCGTTCTGCGATCCGCGGATCACTTCATCGCTTGATAGATGGCTTCCAGCAGCTCTCCGTTCATGTTCTGGCCGTACTCCCAGAACATGATGCCGCCGAGGCCGCCGGATTTCGCGTAATTCACTTTTCCCGTCAGCGATTCCGCATCGTCGTAGCTGAGGAAGCCGCCGCTGGAATTGGTCAGGTACGGGGCCCTTGCGGTGGAATCCCACTGGCGAGTCCAGCCGTTCTTGTTGATATAGCTCGCCTTGAGCTCATCATAGGTGTAGTCGCCGGAGCCATGGGAGTAAAAGGCGCCTCCGGCGACGAGCTTCGCTGCCGGAGCGCCCTTGCTCTTCAGCAGTTTGACGGCGGAATCGACGCTGAAGCTTGCCATCGAGGAGTTGTATAGAGCGGTGTGATGGGTATTCGCTCCGTTCTGCAGATCGTACGTCATGACATTGAGGAAATCGAAGGAAGGAATGACGGCGGCGATATCGATGTTGCCGAGACCGTAATCGGAGGCGCCGACTGCGGCAGTGAGCTGGTATTTGTTGGCGGAGCGTCCATCGGCGGAGCTGGCCGCGTCCAGAACCGAACGGAGCTTCTGGATGAACAACGTATAGTTCGCGCGGTCGCCGGAGCCCGGATATTCCCAATCGATATCGATGCCGTCCAGCTTATTGGCCCTGATATAGGAGACGGCGCTGTTGGCGAACGCCGTGCGGCTTGCTTCCGAAGCCGCCGCTGCCGGGAAGCTGGCGGAGCGGCCCCAGCCGCCGACGGAGACGAGAACCTTGAGATTCGGATTTTTGGATTTTAGCGAGACGAGCTGCGACAGCTTGCCGGCATCCCCTCCGCCGACACCGGTAGAGGTCGCGTCGGCGAAGGCGTAGAACACATGCGTCAGCTTCTCGGCCGGCACGGTGCTGATGACGGGGAAATGCCAGTCGGCTACATAGGCGCCGATGATTTTTCCGGCAGGCGCAGGAGTGGCCGTCGGCGTCGGCGTTTTGGTCGGCACCGGCGTCGGTGTCGGCGTGGCGCTAGGCTTAGGCGTTGCCGAAGGAGCAGGCGTTACTGTCGGAGTCGGCGTAGGGGATGCCGAGCAGACGGACAGCACTTTCCAAGCTCCCCATTCTCCGGCGAGATCCGGACGCTCGCCTTGCGTCCACCATTTGGCTTCGTACAGCGTGCCGGAGTAGACCGCCTTCTGCCCGACGGTATAGATGGATGACGAGCTCCAGGCAGCGATTCCGCTGCATGCATCCGCAGCGCTGGCCTTCTGGACGGCGACGCCTTGCGGAATGAGCGAGAAGGCAAGCAGCACGGCAAGCATCAAGACTCTCAGCGCGGAAGCGGCGATGCGGCGGTTCGGTTTGAACATGAACGATACCTCCTGAAGGATGGAATGATAGGGGCGAAGCAGGAATGAGAGGGAATATCCGGCCTCCTTTTGTCGAATCTATTGAAAGCACTTTCATTATCAATGAAAGTGCTTATCGATAAAAGGGGAAAATTGGATGGAGACAGGGAGAAATTTCTAGCAAATGGGAATAGAGGCCTGGAGAGGATCAAGGAAAAGGGACTATTCATGCCGTGCAGGGGAGGGGGCGGGCGCAATCCTATTCCCTTCGCCTCGTCCGCTATCCGGCAATCGTCATCTTGGAAAAGATATTGAGCAGGATCGGCGTGGAGGGGAGCTGGAGAACATCGAGCCAAGAAAGAGTCGGCGTCATTCACAACGCAATTCGACAAAACAGCTATTCTTGAAGGCTCGGGGCCATCCTGGTGCCAGGCTTTGATTATTTGGCGCCGTTCATGGTGCCGAACAGATTATCCACTTTTCGTAGAATTATAGGGATATGCAACTAAAGCCGTGCCAATGCTGGAGGCTTTTCATAGTCTGGAATACTATGCATAGTTCTGCAAGCCTACCAATTATGAAAGACTTCTAATAATCCAAAGGGAGGAGTTCGACAAGAAACTACGAATATTAACCATTAGCAAACAGGCTTGAAACAAATAAATGCCGAATTTTCGTTAAGAAAAACGGGGGAACCAATCGGGGTGAATGAATTCTGCAAGAGAGAATTCTAGGGAACCTTCTACCGAACCCATCAGCTAACTTCGTAGGCACCGGAGGGAGAACCATCTGTGAAGAAAGTCATCATGTCCATCACCGCTTTCATTCTTATTGCCGTGTTCGCATCATCCAGCGTATTCGCGAGCACCGAGTTGAAGTCATCCATCGGCAAGGTTCTCGGCACTCCCTACAAGTATGGAGGCACGACTACGGCAGGGTTCGACTGCTCGGGATTCGTCCGCTATATTTTCGGTCAGTTCGACGTGAAGCTGCCGCGCTCCTCCCAGTCCCAGGCCAAGGCCGGCACGAAGGTGGACAAGGATGATCTTCGTCCGGGGGATCTCGTCTTCTTCAACACCAGCGGCCGCGGCATCTCGCATGCCGGCATCTATGTCGGAGACGGCAAGTTCGCCCACTCCTCGAGCAAGGGCGTCCGTTACACGGATCTGGACGATGCCTACTATGCCAAGCGCTACGTTACGGCGCGCCGCGTCGCGACGGGCGAGGATTACAGCAAGATGGTGAGCGAAGAGGAAGAAACGGCCGACGACGCCGGAGAATGACGGGCGGTAGTGTAGGATGAAGAGAGACAGGCGGCATGAGCCGCCTGTCTCTCTTTTTTGCGCAGTCGGCCGAATTCAGCAGCAGGACCAAAAAGAAGCCTTCCCGCGGGGGAAGGCTTCTTTTTGGCTTCAGTCCGAAGGCTCTTCCTTCGGCACATGCTTGAATATCTCGCCGGATTCCATCAGATCGATGACCCGGTCCAGCCACAAATAATAGTCGATCGCTTGGCGGATCTTCTCGAGATCGCCGCCGATCAGGACTTGCATGGCTTCCGAGCCGCCGCTCTCCGCCAGCTTGTCGAGCTCCGCCTTGGAGCGGCGGAGCGCCATCAGGTTGAGCTCCACGGCCTTTCTCCACTTCAGGACGAAAAAATCGGCGAAAGTCTGGTGCCAGTCCCGCTCGACCTCATACAAGTCCTTCCGCGATCCCTTCTCCCATACCTTGTTCACCATATTCAAATCAACCAGCGTGCGGATACCGGTGCTCATGCTGGTTTTGCTCATTTCCATCGCTTGGCCCATCTCGTCGAGATTCATCGGCTTGTCCTGGAAAAACATGAGCCCATACAGCAGTCCTGTCGATTGCGTAATGCCGTACAGGTCCATGTTCTTGCCGATGGACTCGATCACGCGCTTGCGCGCCTTCTGGATTGCCTGCTCCTGCGCGGCCTCCAAGCCGGCGAAATCATTGGTCATCATGTCCGCTCCTTCATCGCCTTCTCGGCTGACAAAGTAATTGTAAGAAACAATTCCGGCAATGTAAAGCGGTTAATGAACGAGCATGTGAGAGGATACGGGAGCATTTCGCATGTAAAGTATGTACAGAAAAAACCGTACGTACTTATTATACGGATAAAACGGTTGACGGTGTCCTAAATTGTTCGATAGACTAGTTCGAGTGAGCGTTGGCCGCAAGCGAGGCCATGAGGAGGTGAAGCGCTTGTCGATCATTGAAGTCACGGATGTGACGAAAATATTCGGCGAGGATCCAAAACGAATTCTGCCGCTTCTGAAGGAAGGGTGGAGCAAGGACAGGATCTTTAAAGAAACGAGGCATACGGTTGGGGTCAACCGGGTCCAGTTTGCCGTCGAGCCTGGGGAAATCTTTGTCATCATGGGATTGTCCGGCAGCGGCAAATCGACTCTCGTGCGTCTGCTGAACAGGCTGATCGAGCCGACGGGAGGCGCCATCCGCATCGCGGGACAGGATATTACCCGCCTGAATGCGGAGCAGCTGAGGAAGGTGCGCCAGAAAAAGATCAGCATGGTCTTCCAGAAATTCGCGCTCTTCCCGCATCGGACGCTGCTTGAAAACGTGGAGTACGGGCTTGAGGTCCAGAAGGTGCCCAAAAAGGAAAGAGAGCCGAAAGCGAGGGAAGCGCTGCGGCTTGTCGGGCTGGAAGAGAGGGCCGACAGCTATCCCGAGCAGCTGAGCGGCGGCATGCAGCAGCGGGTCGGACTGGCAAGGGCGCTTGCGAACGACCCTGAGATCCTGCTGATGGACGAAGCGTTCAGCGCGCTCGATCCGCTCATCCGCAAGGACATGCAGGACGAACTGCTGGAGCTTCAGGAGAAAATGAAAAAAACGATCGTGTTCATTACGCATGATCTGGATGAGGCGCTGCGGATCGGGGACCGCATCGCGCTCATGAAGGACGGAGCGATCGTGCAGATCGGCACGCCGGAAGAAATCATGGTCAATCCTGCCAACGAATATGTGGAGAGGTTCGTCGAGGACGTGGATCTGTCCAAGGTGCTGACCGCCTCCCATGTGATGCTGCGTCCCGAGACGATCGGCCTCGACCGCGGCGCCAGGGTCGCCCTGCAGCTGATGCGCGAGAGCGGCATCTCCAATCTGTTCGTGACCGACCGCAGCCGCAAGCTGATCGGCGTCATTACCGCCGACGACGCGTCGGAAGCGGTGAGGCGCGGGCAGCCGCTGGAGGAGATCGTCGTCCGTGATACTCCGGTCGTCACTCCGGAGATGCTGCTCCACGAGCTGTTCGACATATGCGGCACCAGCAAGTACCCGGTCGCCGTCGTGAACGAGGCGGGACGGATCGTCGGCGTCATCGTGCGCGGAGCGGTGCTCGGAGCGCTTGCCGGACATGTCGCGGAACGGGAGGTGAGCGTCGATGCTGCCGAAACTACCGCTTGATAAATGGGTGGACCGCATGGTCGATTCCATCGAGGAGAACATGAATTTCCTGTTCGATCCGATTTCAGCCGGAATCGAAGGCGTCGTGGACTTTTTCTCTTATCTGCTCCATCTTCCCCCTGCGCTCGTGCTGATCGTCCTGTTTACGGCGCTGGCCTGGTGGATCATGCGCTGGCCGATGGCGCTGTTCACATTCGTCGGCTTGTTCCTGATCGACAATCTCGGCTATTGGGACCATACGATGGATACGCTGGCGCTCGTGCTGACATCGGCGATCGTCAGCATCGTGCTCGGCGTGCCGATCGGAATCGCCTGCGCCCGGAACAACCGCACGCAGAGCATCGTGACGCCCATCCTTGATTTCATGCAGACGATGCCGGCCTTCGTCTATCTGATCCCGGCCGTGACGTTCTTCAATCTGGGCGTCGTGCCCGGCGTCATCGCCTCGGTCATTTTCGCGGTGCCGCCGACGATCCGCCTGACGAATCTCGGCATCCGGCAGGTGCCCGCCGATCTGGTGGAGGCGGCCGATTCTTTCGGCTCCACCCCTTCCCAGAAGCTGTTCAAGGTGCAGCTGCCGCTCGCGGTGCCGTCGATCATGGCGGGCATCAACCAGACGCTCATGCTCGCTCTGTCCATGGTCGTCATCGCTTCCCTGATCGGGGCGCAGGGCATCGGAGCGGATGTGTACCGCGCCGTCAGCCAGATCAAGACGGGCAAAGGCTTCGAAGCCGGCCTGGCCATCGTCATTCTGGCGATCTTCCTGGATCGGCTGACGCAGCATCTCGTCAAAGGAAAAAAACATGCAGACAGGAGAGGATAGATTTTGATTCGGAACTCTTGGAAAATGGCAGGGATACTCGGACTTGCTGGAGCCATCGCGCTTGGAGGCTGTTCAGCGGCCAACAATGGAAACGGGACGGATTCCGGCGGAAGCGAGCAATCCGTCGGCAAGGCAGTCGGCTATAAAATCATCGGCATCGATCCCGGCGCCGGCCTGATGGCTGCCGCCAATCGGGCTGTCGAGGACTACGGCCTGACGGATTGGACGCTGGTCGAAGGCTCGGGAGCGGCGATGACGATTGCGCTCGACAAGGCGATCAAGAAGAAGGAGCCGATCATCGTCACCGGCTGGACGCCCCACTGGATGTTCGGGAAGTATGATCTGAAATATCTGGACGATCCCAAAAAATCGTTCGGGGAGGACGAGGAGATCCATACGATCGTGCGCGGCGGATTGAAGCAGGATGCGCCGTCGGTTTATGAATTCCTCGACCGCTTCGAATGGACGGATGCCGATATGGCCAAAGTGATGGTGGCCATCCAGGAAGGCGCCGAACCGGCCGCAGCCGCAGCCGATTGGGCGAAAGACAACGCGGCCTTGATCGACGGCTGGGTGGACGGCATCGAGAAGGTGTCCGGCAAGCCGTTCAAGCTCGCCTACGTAGCCTGGGATTCCGAGATCGCCAGCACGAACGTTGTGGCGTGGGTGCTGGAGAACCGTCTCGGCTACAAGACGGAGCTGCTGCAGGTGGAAGCCGGTCCGATGTGGGCGGGAGTGGCGAACGGCGACGCCGACGCGATCGTGGCGGCATGGCTGCCGATCACGCACAAGGACTATGCGGAGCAGTACAAGGACAAGTACGAGGATCTCGGGGCGAACCTGAAGGGTACGAGGCTTGGCCTCGTCGTTCCTTCCTATATGGATATTTCCTCGATCGAGGATTTGGCCAAGTAGAGCGGCTCGGAGTTTCGGCAGGCTCCAAGCTCAAGGATCGGGGCTTCAGCAGCTTGCCGGACGGGCAAATTGAAAACCAGCAGGCAGGCGCATTTCCGAATGCGCCTGCCTGCTGGTTTTTTATGTCTTAGCGCGGGACAGCCGCTTTATCCGCTCAAGCCGCTCCGGCCCGGAAAACCAGCGGTCCTGGGAAAGGAGCGGATGCGCCTGGCCGAAGCATTCGGCGGCTTCATGATAGCGTCCAAGCGCAAGCAGGCATTCTCCGAGCTCCTCGTATACGTACCCGTCCGGATCGGCGGCATCCCTGGACTTCAGCAGATCCAGCCGGATCGGATAAGCTTCGCCTGCCCGGCCGCGACAAAACAAGGCAGCGCTTCCGTCTGGCGGGAGGAGGAGTTGTAGACGCGGCCCCGCTCCAGCCAATAGCGGATTGCGGCCGAAGGAGTGGATTCCGGAAGCAGCGTCTGCGCGATGTCCAGAACGGCTTCGGCCTCGCTGAATTTCTGCTGAAGGCCGAGGGAGCGGGCAATCTGCGTCAGCAGCTCGGCCCGATAGCCGCAGCTCTCGGACTTCTCGATTTCCTCGTACCGGGTCCTGAACCGCTGCTCCGTCTGATCCGGCTGTACACCTTCCTTTTTCCCGGGGATGGAAGGGATGGAGCTGTCCATCGCGCCGTATTATAATGAAAGGCGTAATCGCAAGACAGAAAGGAGGCGAAGCGAATGATTTTGGTCAGCTCCCGCTTGGCCGGGCATGAAGTCAGATACGACGGGACGCCTTGCTTGAGCGAGAAGATCAGGGCGATGCTCCGGGACGGGCGCGCCGCCGCTGTGGTTCCGCGGCATATGTCCATCATAAGGGGGAGCTGGGCCTTGGAGTACGGGCAAGAACATGCTGAGGAACAATCCGGCTTGACATACATACCCCCTGGGGGTATATTGAAAGGGAAAGAGCATTCAAATCCCGGCTCCGGCAGAGCCTGAAGGAGATGTGGAATAGATGGCGACAGAAGTTCTTCAAGTGAAGGGAATGTCCTGCGGGCATTGCGTCAATTCCGTCGAAGGCGCGGTCAAGAGTGCGGGCGGCAGCGCGAAGGTCGACCTTGCATCCGGCAAAGTGACGGTGGAGTTCGACAATTCCAAGCTGTCTCTGCAGGCGATCAAGGAAGTCATCGAAGAGCAGGGCTACGATGTCGTTTGATTCGAACGGATAGGCGTGCTTCAACAGGGAAGGATTCGGGCGGCGATCGCCCGGATCCTTCCTTTTTTGTTTCAAGCGTCAGGGCATGGATGCAATGTCGCAATTTTGAATAAAGAATGTCCTCATTCGCTAGTCTTTTCCGTCCAGGCTCTGTGGTACATTAAAGATGGGTAAGGGCTTTCAATTACAAGTTGCGGAGGTTGGACAATGAGCAAACTGCGTGTGGGCATCATCGGCTGCGGCGGCATCGCGAACGGCAAGCATCTGCCGGCATTGAGCCAGAACGGAAACGTGGAACTTGCGGCATTTTGCGATATCGTCGAGGAGAAGGCGCGTCAGGCCGCGGACCAGTACGGCATCGATGGCGCAGCCGTATATACCGATTACCAGGAGCTGCTGAAGGACGGCAGCCTGGATATCGTGCATGTGCTGACGCCGAACGATTCGCATTCGCCGATCTCGGTCGCCGCGCTGGATGCCGGCAAGCATGTCATGTGCGAGAAGCCGATGGCCAAGACCGCGGAGGAAGCCAGAGCGATGCTGGAGGCGGCGCGCCGCTCCGGCAAGAAGCTGACGATCGGGTACAACAACCGCTTCCGTCCGGACAGCCAGCATCTCAAGAAGGTGTGCGAGGCCGGAGAGCTCGGCGAGATCTATTACGCCAAGGCGCATGCGATCCGCCGCCGCGCCGTTCCGACCTGGGGCGTCTTTTTGGATGAGGAAAAGCAAGGCGGGGGACCGCTTATCGATATCGGCACGCATGCGCTGGATCTGACGCTGTGGATGATGGACAACTACAAGCCGGTGTCGGTGACGGGCTCGGTCTTCCACAAGCTCGGCTCCAAGGAGAACGCGGCCAATGCATGGGGTCCCTGGGACCCGGCCAAGTTCACCGTGGAAGACTCCGCGATGGGCTTCATCAAGATGGAGAACGGCGCGACGATCGTGCTTGAAGCGAGCTGGGCGCTCAACACGCTGGATATCGACGAAGCCAAGTGCTCGCTCAGCGGCACGGAAGGCGGAGCCGACATGAAGGGCGGCCTCCGGATCAACGGCGAGGACAGCAGCCGCCTGTACGTCAAGGAAATCGATCTGAACGCAGGAGGCGTCGCTTTCTACAGCGGCACATCGCAGCGCGATATCGACGTGGAATGCTCCGCATGGATCGATTCCGTCCTCAACGATACCGAGCCGGTCGTGAAGCCGGAGCAGGCGCTTGTCGTGACGGAGATTCTCGAAGCGATCTACGAATCCGCCCGCACGGGCAAGACGGTCTACTTCGACTGATCCAGCTGTGCAGCTAAAAAAACGGTCCTATCCCGGCGACGGGGAGGACCGTTTTTTCATTTCTCCGCCATCTCAAGCGGGCTGCCGCCTTGAGGCTCAGACCTTGAGCCGAAGGGCCAGCATGCCCAGGTATTCCTTGAGAGCCGCGGAGCTGGCCGCCATGGCTCCGCCGGAGGGGAGCAGCTTGCTCCAATAGAAGACGGCATCGGCCGGCGCCCCATAGTCGACTGGATAGGGAAGGGGCGTGAGCCCGGCTTGCCGGAACGTCTCCACCGAGCGTCTCATATGGAAGGCGGAAGTGACGAGCACGGGACGGCTGAACCCTTCGGCCTCCAGCAGCGCCTTGCTGTATGCGGCATTCTGCTCGGTATTGAGCGAACGGTTCTCGAGAAAGATGCTCTCGGCCGGAATTCCCAGCCCGCGCAGCTGCCTGGCCGCGATGTCCGCTTCATTGCCGCTGTCCGGGAATACCCGGCCTCCGCTGAACAGGATCGGCAGCCCTGTCCTGAGATGCAGCCGGACTGCCGCCAGCAGCCTCGCTTCTCCCGAACCGGACAGGTTGCCGAGTCCTTCGAGATCGGGCGTATCCCGCGTCGCTCCGCCGCCGAGCACGACGATGACGTCGGCCTGCTTGCCCACATCGGCCGGCTGCGGCTGCGGATAGCGGCTTTCGATGCTGCGCACGAGAGCGTCGCTGGCCAGCCCCGAGCTCATCAAGTACAGCGCGACAAGCAGCAGCAGCGGGAGCCATGTCCATTTGCGGTCCCGGATCCACGCTCTCCAGACGGCGGCCCCGAGCAGAAGCAGGAACAAGCCGGGCGGAAGGAGCAGGCTGTAGGCGAATTTGACGAAATAGATCAAGGCTTGTCCTCGCTTAAATTCCGGGGAACGGCGGAGCGGATGCCTTGATGCAGCCGGCCGCGCCGTTCCCCTTGCTTTTGGATATCATCTATTATAAATCACAAACCGGAGCCGATTGGCAAGTGGCCGCCAGCTCGAAAAACAGAGGAAAGCAGCCGTATGCTCCTGTTCTCGGGGAAAAGGGGGGCTGAACGGCAGGCAATGCCGTCTATCCTGGAGAGGACATATCCCGGCCAGGCATCTTTTCCGGTTCCCTCAGGAAACTTCTGCAATTTGACATGGCTATGTCAGAATACTAGAATAAAGACTTTGGGAACGGGGTATGAAAACCGCGCCGTTCCGCATGCTAGTACGATATTTCATCGACTATAGACAAACCCATCGTCCGCCTATATAATACCACTTAAACTACTTGGTTTTATAGGATTTGATAGGCGGTGTTGTTCCGGGAGGGATAAACCTGATTCACTTGCAGGATGTGACGAAAACATACCGCAGCGCTGGCGGCGGAGAAGTAGACGCGATCCGCGACATCACGCTCGATGTCCGCAAAGGCGAGATATTCGGCATTATCGGCCATTCCGGGGCCGGCAAAAGCACGCTGATCCGCTGCATGAATCTGCTGGAGCGTCCGACGCGCGGCACGGTGAAAGTCGGGGAAGTCGTCCTGACCGATCTGGGAGAACGGGGCTTGCAGAGGGAGCGCCGCAAGATCGGCATGATCTTTCAGCATTTCAATCTGCTCTCCAGCTTGACGGTCCGCGATAATATCGCGTTCCCGCTCAAGCTGGCAGGCCATACGAAGCCGGGAATCTCCCGCCGTGTGGACGAGCTGCTTGCGCTTGTCGGCCTGCAGGCGCACGGGAACAAGTTCCCGTCCCAGCTGTCGGGCGGCCAGAAGCAGCGTGTCGGCATCGCCAGGGCGCTTGCCGCCGATCCCGAGGTGCTGCTCTGCGACGAGGCCACTTCCGCGCTCGATCCGCAGACGACGAACAGCATCCTTGCGCTGCTGATGGACATCAACGAGAAGCTGGGCCTGACGATCGTGCTCATCACGCATGAGATGGGCGTCATCCGCTCCATCTGCGACCGCGTCGCGGTCATGGACGCCGGTACGATCGTCGAATCCGGCAACGTGCTCGACGTGTTCCTGAAGCCGTCCCACCAGGTCACGAGGCAATTCGTCGACGAGATGTCCGATCTGTCGGACGGCGCGCCGCTGCGGACCCGCGACAATTCGCGCCTTATCCGGCTTCATTTCGTCGGGGAAGAAACGTACCAGCCGGTGCTTTTCGAAGCGCTGAAGGGCAGTCCCGTGCAATGCGCGATCCTCCAGGGAACCGTCTCCCGCATGAAGCATACTCCTTACGGACAGCTTCTTGTGGAGCTGAGCGGCGGAGGGCCCGGCGAAGCAGACGCCGTCATCGAATCGCTCCGCGCGAGCGGACTTGACGTGGAGGTGCTGCCGGAATGACCTGGGAGAATATCAATTGGGACGAAATCTGGCAGGCGACGCAGGATACGCTGACGATGATGGTGTTCTCCATGATCTTCACGGTCATTCTTGGCCTCGCGCTCGGCGTTCTGCTGTACTTGACGTCCAGCCGCCAGCTGCTCCACATGCCGGTCCTGTATTCCGTCCTGTCGTTTGTCGTGAACATTCTGAGGTCGGTGCCGTTCATCATCCTGATGATCGCGGTCATGCCGCTCACGGAGGCGATCGTCACGACGACCATCGGCGTGAAGGGAGCGATTCCGCCGCTTGTCATCGGAGCCGCTCCGTTTTTTGCCCGACTGGTCGAGACGGCGCTGCGGGAAGTCGACAAAGGCGTCATCGAGGCCGCTCAGTCGATGGGAGCCTCCAAATGGGATATCGTCCGCCGGGTGCTGCTGCGGGAATCCCGTCCGGGACTGCTCGCCGCGATTACGGTCACGGCGGTCACGCTGGTATCGTACACCGCGATGATGGGCACCATCGGAGCAGGCGGGCTGGGCGACCTGGCGATCCGTTACGGCTATATGCGCTTCCAGACCGACATCATGATCGTGACGGTCGTCATCCTCATCGTGCTGGTCCAGCTGCTCCAGGTTCTTGGAGACTGGCTTGTCCGCCGGATCAGCAGGAGATAAGACCAGAGAGAGATTACACTACATTTATTGGAGGGTCATACTCATGAAAAAATGGTTTACTGTCCTCACCTTGTCGCTGCTTGTGCTCGCCCTTGCGGCTTGCGGAGCCAAAAACGCCAACAATGCCGGCGGCGCGGCTGCAGAAAACGCCGCATCCAATGCCGGAGCAGGCGCTTCCGAGCCGATTACGCTGAAGGTCGGAGCCTCCCCGGTCCCTCATGCCGAGATTCTCAACCACATCAAGGATGCCCTGGCCAAGGAAGGCGTCAACCTTGAAGTCGTCGAGTTCACGGATTATGTCCAGCCGAACGTCCAGCTGTACGAGAAAAAGCTGGATGCGAACTTCTTCCAGCATGTTCCTTACCTGGACGAGTTCAATAAAGAGCGCAGCTATGATCTCGTCAGCGTCGGCACGGTGCATGTCGAGCCCATCGGAGCCTACTCCGACAGCCTCAAGTCGAAGGACGAGCTGAAGGACGGAGCGACCATCGCCATTCCGAACGACGCCACCAACGGCGGCCGCGCGCTCAAGCTGCTGGCCGACAACGGCCTGATCACGCTCAAGGACGGCGCCGGAATCAGCGCGACGGTGAAGGACATCGCGACGAACCCGAAAAACCTGAAGTTCAAGGAGCTCGAAGCGGCCACGCTGCCGCGCGTCCTGAGCCAGGTCGACATCGCGATCATCAATACGAACTACGCTCTCGACGCCAAGCTCAACCCGACGAAGGACGCCCTGTTCATCGAAGGCAAGGATTCTCCTTACGCCAACATCGTCGCCGCCCGTCCGGACAACAAGGATTCCGAAGGCATCCAGAAGCTGATCAAGGCTCTGAACAGCGACGACGTGAAGAAATTCATTGAAGACAACTACGCGGGAGCCATCGTTCCGGCGTTCTGATCCAAGCTGTACAGAGAAGGCCCTCGCGCAATGCGCGAGGGCCTTTTTTTGACGGCTGGAGGTCAGAGCACCCGCGCGGCGGATACAAACCGTTTCTGGTAGCCGCTGTCGAAGCTGCTGATGAGGATGCCGTTCACGTTGGAGCCGATCGTGTTGTGGATGAACTTCCCGTTGCCCATGTAGATGCCGACATGTCCGATCGATTTGGAGGAGCCGACGGTGAAGAACATGAGATCGCCCTTGCGCAGGTTGGCTTTGCTGACCTTGGCGCCCTGCTTGCTTTGCGCGGCAGATCCCCATTTGAGCGAGACGCCTTGAGAAGCGAAGACATATTTGGTGAACGAGGAGCAGTCGAAGATAAGCTTCGACGGGTTGTTCGTTCCGTAGCTGTACTTCACTTTGCCTTTCAGGGATTCCGCATAGGCGACGATGCGGTCGGCCTTGGTTGCTGCGGATACGGATGCGGCAGCGGCTGCAGTGTCATATGTACTGCTGGCCTGCGCGGCATGGACGGGCTTGGCCGCCGCCGCTGTGCCCGCGGCAAGGATGAGGGACAACGCGGCGGCGCCGGCGACGGTTTTGCGAAGATGCAGGAAAAGATTCATGATGTTCCTCCTTCTGTCGATGTAAGGCCATTCTAGCATCGCTTGATAGAAGGTGGATATTTTCTTAGAAAAGCCTAATCATGCCAAAAAGAACCAAAATAAAAGCCCGCCGAGAGGCGGGCAGGAATCGGATGAGATCAGCTGTTGCTCAAGCGGCCGGATCGATCGGGCAGGGAGGTATTTTCCTCTGCTGCGACGTACCGGTTGCGTGCGGCTCCGATGCCGAGCAGGATGACGATGCAGGAGAGGCCGAGCAGGATGGCGAGCACCGGCTTCCAGGAGCCGGACAGATCATGGATGGAGCCGAACAGGATCGGCCCGAGCGCCGCCAGCAGGTAGCCGAGCGACTGCGCCATTCCGGACAGCTTCGCGGCTTCTCCGGCGTTCCGCGTGCGGAGGCCGAAGAAGGTGAGGGCCAGCGAGATGGTCGCTCCCTGACTGAGGCCGAGCAGCGTGATCCAGAGCCAGGTCATGCCTGTGCTGCCGAACAGAAGTCCGGAATAGCCGCCCAGCGACAGAGCGCCGGACACAAGCACAAGCGGCACCTGGGAGCGCATGCGGCTCGCCCATACCGGCATGAAGAAGGAGGTCGGCAGGCTGACGAACTGCATCAGCGAGAGCATCCAGCCGGCGGCGGAGGCGCTCATCCCATTTTCGTGGAATACTGCCGGCAGCCATGCGATCGTCACGTAGAAGGTCATGGACTGGATGCCCATGAAGAACGTGATCCTCCAGGCCAGCGAGGAGCGGAACATGCTCGGCGCTGATCCTGCTTTATAGGAAGCGGCAGCGGGAGCCGCTTTCCGGGAATAGGGAATCCATACGGCCAGCGCGGCTGCGGCCAGCAGCGCCCATATCAGCAGCGCTCCCTTCCATCCCCAGCCCGGCACGGAAGCCAGCGGGACGGATACGCCGGAGGCGATGGCGGCGAATATGCTCATCGTCACCGAATAGGAGCCGGTCAGAATTCCGATCCGCGCCGGGAAATCACGTTTGATGATGCTCGGCAGGAGGACGTTGCTGAGAGCGATCGCCAGACCGAGCAGGGCGGTGCCGGCGAACAGTCCGGCTGCGGCGGGCAATGTCCGCAGCAGCATGCCCGCAATGAGGAAAAGCAGCCCGTAAAGCAGGGAGCGCTCTGCGCCGAAGCGGTCCGCGATGCGCGGAGCAAGCAGGGACATGACGGCAAAGGCGATCAGGGGAAGCGAGGTGAGCAGGCCGGACATTTCGCTGCTCAGGCCGTAGCTGGCGCGGATCTGGTCGATCACGGGCCCGACGGAGGTTATGGCTGCGCGCATATTGGCGGCGATCAGCAGGATTCCTGCGATCGCCGAGGCAGTCAGAAGCCTGCTTCGGCCGGAAGCAGGCTTGGGAATGTGGCTCATGAATAAGTTCCTTCTTTCCAGGCCCCTTGGTTGACATTGTATGTGAGCTTTTTAGGGTACCAATAACGTATAATATCCTACTTCACGGCTAAAGTAAATATAAAATGACGCTTCCTGCAGCGGCAGCGCCAGTGAAGCGGCCCGGATTGATCTGCTCCTTTTACATAAGATGCCCCGCGGACGCAAGCCGGCGCCTGGCAATCGATGGCGGAGCGGAAAAGCTGGATAAGACTTGAGGGAAAGGCGAATAATAACCTCCAATTCATGGCTTGCGATGCTGCGCCGCAGGACGGCGCCTGCGATAGCGGCCAGCAAGGGGGAACATCGATGTCAAGCAAAAGCGCGCGGCGCGAAGGCTTCAAGAAAATGACGATGTCGCCGAAGGAGTATCAGGCGTTCGCCAAGACGAGGGAGCCGTCCCGCTCCGTTTTAAGCAACTGCGTGCGCGCCTTTCTGGTCGGCGGCTTTATCTGCCTGATCGGCCAAGGCATTCAGGAATTTTTCATGCATGCCTTCAAAATGCCTGTGGACAAGGCGGCGAATCCGACCGTCGCCGTCTTGATCCTGATTTCCGTTATCCTGACCTGCCTGGGCGTCTATGACAAGATCGCCCAGTGGGCGGGAGCGGGCACGGCGGTGCCGGTCACCGGCTTCGCCAATTCCATGTGCTCGGCAGCGCTCGAGCATCGCAGCGAGGGGCTTGTCCTCGGCGTCGGAGCGAATATGTTCAAGCTGGCCGGCTCGGTGATCGTATTCGGCACCGTAGCGGCTTTCTTCGTCGGCATCGCGCATCTCATCCTGGGTACTGGGGGGCAGCCTTAAGATGCAAAGAGGAAAGCAGACCTGGTGGTTCGAGAACCGTCCGGTCATTGTCGGGACGGCTACTGTCGTCGGTCCTGACGAGGGAGAAGGGCCGCTTGCCGCTGATTTCGACCTGATCCACCCTGAACTGGACATGCAGCAGAAGAGCTGGGAGAAGGCGGAGCGGCTGCTGCTGGAGCAGGCTTCGGATCTCGCGCTGAAAAATGCCTCCATGACGAAGGAGCAGCTGGAGTTTTTCGTCGGCGGGGACTTGATGAACCAGATCATCAGCAACACCTTCGCCGCCCGGACGCTGGGCGTGCCCTATCTGGGCGTCTTCGGCGCCTGCTCCACGTCCATGGAGTCGCTGGCGATCGCGTCGCTGATCGTCAACTCCGGCGCAGGCAAATCCGTGCTGGCCGGAACATGCAGCCACAACTGCACGGCGGAGAAGCAGTTCCGGTATCCGACCGAGTACGGGTCGCAGAAGCCGCCTACGGCGCAGTACACGATCACGGGAGCAGGAGCGGCCGTCGTCGCGCCTGCAGGCATCGGACCGGTCGTGGAATGCGCGACGATCGGCCGCATCGTCGATCTCGGCATCACCGATCCCTTCAATATGGGCGCGGCCATGGCTCCGGCCGCGGTCGACACCATCCAGATGCATCTGACGGACACCGGCCGCTCGCCGGGCGATTACGACATGATCGTCACCGGGGATCTGGCGACGGTCGGCCACGGCATCGCGGCCGATCTGCTCAAGCGCAACGGAGTTCCGATGGAGCAGACGCAGTTCAACGACTGCGGTCTGATGATCTACAATATCGACAAGCAGAAGGTGCAGGCCGGGGGCAGCGGCTGCGCATGCTCGGCCGTCGTCACTTACGGACATCTGCTGAAGCGCGTCCAGTCGGGGGAGCTGAAGCGGATTCTCGTCGTGGCGACGGGAGCGCTCCTTTCGCCGCTGTCGTTCCAGCAGGGCGAGACGATTCCATGCATCGCGCATGCGGTGTCCATTGAACAAAGCGGGGTGTACGCATGATTTATTTATGGGCGTTTCTGATCGGCGGGGCGATCTGCGTCATCGGGCAGCTGATGTTCGACGTCGGCAAGCTGACGCCGGCGCATACGATGGCGACGCTGGTCGTCGTCGGAGCCATCGTGGACGGCTTAGGCTGGTACGAGCCGATGATCAAGTTCGCCGGCGCGGGCGTCACGGTTCTGATCACGAGCTTCGGCAACTCGCTCGTACACGGCGCGCTGACCGAGCTGCACGATACGGGATGGATCGGGGTCATATCCGGAATATTCAAGGTCACCAGCGCAGGCATAAGCGCGGCGATCATCTTCTCCTTCCTGGCGGCTCTCGTCGTCCGTCCGAAGGGATGAGCGAAACATTTTGTCCCCAACTATCGTATGCATTGGAGAATCCCTCTGTGGGATTCTCCAATTTTTTTTGGAAACGGGTGTTATTGTTAGAATTAGTCGGTTCTTGTAAACTAATAAAATACCGCTCTCGCAGGGGAAGCAGTCTTCGGAAGGAGTCATGGACATGGAAGTCTACGCATCCGATCTACAGCTGTGCACGGACATTCGCCGCAATCTGGAATCCTGCATCCTGGGCAAGGAGCGCGAGATCGAGCTCGTGCTGATCGCCCTGCTGGCAGGAGGCCATCTGCTGCTCGAAGATGTGCCGGGAACAGGCAAGACCCAGCTCGTCAAAGCCCTCGCCCGCTCCATCGGGGGCGATTTCAGGCGCATCCAGTGCAATCCGGATCTGCTGCCCACCGATATCACCGGCTTGACCATCTATCATCCCCGGGAGGAGCAGTTCATCTTCCGTCCCGGTCCGATCATGTCCCATCTCGTCCTTGCGGACGAGATCAACCGCGCGACGACGAAGACACAGTCGGCCCTCCTGGAGGCGATGGAGGAGAGAAGCATCACGGTGGACGGGGAGACGTATTCGCTGCCCAGCCCGTTCATTCTCATCGCGACCCAGAATCCGATCGAGTTCGAGGGAACGTATCTGCTTCCCGAGGCCCAGATGGACCGTTTCATGATGCGGCTGTCGCTCGGCTATCCGGGAGAAGCCGAAGAGAGGCGCATGGTGCTCAAGCAGGAAAGCGGCCATCCTTCCGATCTGCTCGGCCGGGTCGCCGAGATCGGCGACATCGTCAAGCTCCAGGAGCTGGCGGAGAAGGTCCATGTGGACGAAGCGGTCGGGGAATACCTGGTCCGGCTCGTCCGCAGCACCCGCGAGCATGAAGGCGTGCAGCTGGGAGCCAGCCCGCGCGCCGCGGTAGCCTTGATGCGCGCCGCCAAAGCCCGCGCGCTGATCGAGAAGCGGGAATACGTCATTCCGGACGACGTCAAGCAGCTCGCCGTCCACGTGCTCTCGCACCGGCTCCTGCTGAAGCCGGCCGCAAGGCTTGGCGGCACCCGCGCCGAGACGGTCATCGAGGACGTCGTCGGCCGGACCAAGGTGCCGGTCCGGCTGGAGCGCTGACGTATGGGCTTGAACCCTGCAAGGAGGCGCCAGTCCGCCTTCAGGTGGCGGCTGCTGGCGCTGATCTACGTCTCCAGCCTTTTGTACATGCTTTTTCAAGGCGGCAAAACCGCCGTCATGATCTTTTGCATCCTGAACGGACTGATCCTTTATATTTCTCTCGGTTATTGGAGCGGAATCCGCGGCATATCGGGCAAGCGCCTGATCGCGGCTTCCGGAGACCAGTCGCCGGCCGCCCAGGCGGTTCTCAGCGCGGGCAGCTCTCAGGAAGTCAGGCTGAGCATGAAGCTGCCCGGCTATTATCCGGTTCCCTATGTGCTTGTCCGTGAAGTGCTGCAGCGCAACGGCAGCGAGGAGATCCCGTTCGAGATCAGCTTCGTCCCGAATGTGAAGCGGAGCGGACTGGCTTCCTACAGGACGCCGCCGCTGGAAAGAGGCGTCTACCGGTTTTTGCCGACGGAATGCTCGACGCGGGATTTGTTCGGCTTTTTCGAGCATACCGGCCATTTCGAGTCGGCGGACGCTTTTGCGGTGAGGCCGAGAACGATCGAGCTTCGCGGCTGGGAGCGGGTGCGCAGAGGGGCGAAGGGCCATTATTCGCATGCCTCGGCTCCCCGGGCCTCGCGCGAGACGACCCAGATCAACGGCATCCGGGAGTTTCTGCCGGGCGACCGCCTCTCCCGCGTCCACTGGGGGGCGACCGCCAAGACCGGACAGTGGAAGTCCAAGGAATTCGAGCGCGAGGCGCTTCCGCGCACGATCGTGCTCCTGGATGCCTGCCGCCGCCAGGCTCCGGGCGCCGAAGCGCGATTCGAGACCGCCGTATCGACGGCGGCGTCCCTGTTCCAGCACGGCCTCCGGCGCAACACGTCCATGGGGCTCTGGATCTCCTCCCGGATTCCCGGAACTCTCCGTTCCGGCAGCGGCGGCGACCAGCTTCATCGGGCGATGGATCTGCTTACCGCAGCGGACAACGATGGAGCGGAAGGAATCGACGCCGCCCTGTCGGAGGCGGAAGCGGTGCTTGAACGCGGCTCGCTGGCTGTGCTCGTGACGGACGCCGGTCCGGACGAAGTGCGCCGGGCGATGTCGAGGCTGTCCCGGCGGGGCATGAATCCTTGCTGCATCAAGATCGAGGACCGTTCCTCCGGAACGGACAGCGGCTCTTTCCACGATTACGGCGGCCCTGTCTATGTGATCTCAAGCCTGCAGGAGCTTCCGGACGCGCTTGACGGAAGGGAGGCGGCCGCCGATGCCTGAAGGCAGGAAAAACCGCCGCTGCCTGGGGCTTGTCCAGGGAATGAACGCCCCCTCCGCCCGCTGGTTCGTCATGCTGAGCAGCCTTCTGACAGCCGTCATGATCGCGAGCAGCCTATCGGTGCTGGAGAAGATCTGGTGGCCCGAAACATTCCGGGTCGTGTACCTCGTCCTGGGGGTGTCCGCCCTGATCGAGCTGCTGCCTTTGCGGAGAACATACCGGATCCTATTGCAGCTCGCGTCCATCGGCGTCATCCTCTCCGCCGCCGCTCCCATACAGTGGACGCCGTACGACCCGATTCTCATGGACGGCCGCTTGGCCCATCTGGCCGACAATCTCGCCGCCCTTCATCCGTTTCTGGAAATCGCGCTTGCGGTGTGGATGGTCTATGTTCTCTTCTCCGCATGGACGCGCATCCGGCTTCGGATCGCCGGCTTCACCTCGGCATGCCTGCTTGTCCTGGCGGTGACGGATTCCTTCACGCCGATCTATCTATGGGACAACACGGCCATCGTCATTTTCGCCGGACTCGTCTGGCTGATCGCCGAGCACTTCGCCCGCTTCCAGCGGGACCATCCCGCGAGCTGGACGAGGCTGAAGAGCTATCCGGCGCAGCTTCTCCTGCCGATCGTGCTGGTGCTCTCCCTCGTCATGGCGACGGGATTGTTCGTTCCCGAGATTCCGCCGATCATCAAGGATCCGTACACGGTGTGGAAGGAAGCGCAGGGCGAGCAAGTCCAGTCTTTCGTAGGGGACAAGGGCATTGCCCCGGCGAACTCCAGCAAGCAGAGCAGCAAGTCGGGCTACAGCCGCGAGGACGGCAAGCTTGGCGGAGGCTTCAACTACGACTATTCTCCGGTCATGACGGTCAAGTCGGACCGCAAGAGCTATTGGAGAGGCGAGACCAAATCGGACTATACCGGCAAAGGCTGGGAAGACAGCGAGCTCGAGAAGAACGAGAAATTCATGCCTTATGGTGTGGGGGACGAGCTGCCGCTCGGATGGGATCGTTCCGCCGCCGAAACGGTGGAGATCCATCAAGAGTTCAAGATGGCGCGCAAGGACGTGTTCCCGGTCCTGTTCGGCGCCTCCGCCATCAAGTCGCTGGAGTCGTTCAACGACTCCAAGGATTTTTCCGGCTCGGGCGGCTGGGGTTCATCCTCCATGGAGCTCCGATATGAGAACGGACAAAAGACATACCCCAAAACCTATGCTCTCGTCTCGGAGCAGACGCTTGTGGACGACGGCGTCAAGGCGGCGCAAGCGGTCATTCCGGACCCGCGGCTGCAGAGCATGTACACGCAGCTGCCGATGGATATTCCGGCCCGGGTCACTCAGCTCGGGCGCGATCTGACGTCTGCCGAGCCGACGGATTTCGGCAAGGCTGCCGCCATCGAGGAGTATCTCAAGACGAACTTCCCGTACACCAATCAGCCGGACACGAGCAAGAAGGTCAGCGCCGACTTCGTCGATTCCTTCCTCTTCGAGATTCAGGAAGGCTATTGCGATTATTATTCGTCGGCCATGGCCGTGCTCGCCCGTTCCGTCGATCTGCCGACCCGCTGGGTGAAAGGCTATGCTTCCGGCTCGAACCGCGTTCCGACGCCGGGCGGCATGCGCGGCGGACCTGAGGAGTGGATGGAGAGCGACATCTATACGGTGCGGAATTCCGATGCCCACTCCTGGGTCGAAATCTACTTCGAAGGCTACGGCTGGATTCCGTTCGAGCCGACAGCGGGCTTCGCCTATCCGTATCCGGCGGCAGCCGACGATGCGGCGGCGGCAACCCCGACGCCGGCGCCAAGCGCGGCTCCTGCAACGGACACGGAGGCGGCCGATGCCTCCGGCTTCACCGTGCCGTCCTATGTCTACGTCGTCGGAGGCATCCTCCTGGCTGCAGCCGCAGCTGCCGCGGCATTCGTGAACCGGCATCTCCTTGCGGAGTCTTGGCGCCGCCTGCGCATCCGCTCGCTGTCTGCCGAGGAGCGGATATCGTGGGATACCGGCCGGTTGATTCGCTCCGCCAGACGGGGCGGCCTGGTCAAGGAGGATCACGAGACGCTGAGAGAGGCGGTGCTGCGGTGGTCGAAGCAGCGCAAGTATTTGCAGCAAGAGCTTCAGGCTATCCTGGCTGATTTCGAGCAGGTGAAATACAGCGGAAAGCCCGTTTCATACGGCGACGCCGAGGCATTCGCCGGCAAAGTCAACGGCGTGCTCGGCAGGTTCGGCAAGCCGGGCTGATCCGGGCCGCGACGGATAATTTCGGGAAAGGAACCGCTCCTGTTGACAGGGCGGTTCCTTTTTGCGCCGTTATCCTGTAATATGGTATAGTTTCGTAAGATAGCAGGCTCTAAGCAAGGGAGACTAAGCGATGTTTGAACGGCTGGTGCCGCACATGCGCGTGAAATCTATATATGAAATCGATCTTGATCTGCTGAAGGAGAAGGGTGTTCGAGGCATCATCACCGATCTCGACAACACGCTCGTCGGCGCCCGGATCGCACTGGCGACCCCGGAACTGATCGCCTGGCTCGACAGGGTCAGGGAACTCGGCTTCCAAGTCGTGGTCGTATCCAACAACCACGAGACCCGGGTATCCCGATTCGCCGAACCGCTGGCGATTCCGTTCATCCATGCGGCCCGCAAGCCGTCCACCCAAGCGTTCCGCAAGGCGCTGGCGGTGCTTGGCCTGGAGGCGGAACAGACGGTGGTCGTCGGCGACCAGATGATGACCGATGTATTGGGAGGCAAGCGGATGGGGCTGTATACGATACTCGTAGCTCCCATCTCGCCGGCGGATGAAGGCTTCGGCACCCGGATCAACCGGCTGCTGGAACGGATTGCCCTCTCCCGGCTGCGCCGCAAGGGCCTGTGGCAGGAGGAGGAAACAAGCAAGTGAGCGAAAAACAACTGGACAAGCAAGGATGCGCAGGCTGCGGAGCCGCGCTTCAGTCCGACAGCAAGGACAAGCCGGGCTACGTCCCGGCATCGGCAAAGGGCGGCGAAGCCGTCATTTGCCAGCGGTGTTTCCGCATCCGCAACTACAACGACGCCGTATCGGTGTCCATGGACCATGACGAATTCCTGAGGCTGCTCGGCGGCATCGCGTCCACCGACAGCCTCGTCGTCCATATCGTCGACCTGTTCGACTTCGAAGGAAGCCTGATCTCCGGCTTGCAGCGCTTCGTGGGCAACAATCCCGTGCTGCTCGTCGTCAACAAGATCGACCTGCTTCCGAAGGGGACGAACTACAACCGCATCCGCAACTGGGTTCAGCGGCAGGCCAAGGCGCAAGGACTGCGCACGGTCGATATCGTCCTGTGCAGCGCCAAGAAAGGCATGGGCTTCGAGCGGGTCGTGGAGGCGGTCGAGGAGCTGCGCGGCCGCCGCGACGTCTACGTCGTCGGCGCCACCAACGTCGGCAAGTCGACGCTCATCAACAGGCTCATCTCCGACTACAGCGATCTGGACCGGGAATTGACCGTATCGAGGTTCCCGGGAACGACGCTCGACGAGATCCGCATCCCGCTTGACGACGGCAAAGCCATCGTCGACACGCCGGGCATCGTGTACCGCTCGCGCTTGACGGAGCTCGTGCCGCGCGGCGTTCTGGGAGCCTTGCTGCCGGACAAGCCGATCAAGCCGCTCGTGTATCAGCTCGATGCCGGCCAGACGCTGTTCTTCGGAAGCCTGATCCGGTTCGATTATGCGGCCGGAGCCAACCTCAGCTTCACGCTGTACACGGCCAATGCGATGAAGGTTCACCGGACGAAGATGGAGCGCGCCGACGATCTCTACGCCCAGCACAAGGGCGAGCTGCTCGCCCCGCCCTCGCGGGAAGAGCTCGAGACGATGCCGGCATGGACGCGCCATTCCCTGCGCATTCCAAAAGGAAGCGAGTCCGACGTGTTCGTATCGGGCCTGGGCTGGATCCGCGTCAACGGCACCAGCGGCGCGCAGATCGAAGTTTATGCGCCCAAGGGAGTCAAGGTTCTCGTCCGCGAGGCTTTAATCTGACAGAGACGGGAGAGCTGACGGCATGATGGCAAAGACGCATGGGATGTCCGGAATGGAGATCGACAGCCACACGACCCTGTACGGCGTCATCGGCGACCCGATCCGGCATTCCAAATCGCCGGTCATGATGAACCGCGCCTTCCGCGAGACCGGAGTGAACGGCGCTTATGCCGCCTTCCATGTTGCGGCTGACCGGCTGGGCGATTTTTGGGCCGGAGTCAGGGCGATGGGCATCCGCGGCGTCAACGTGACCATTCCGCACAAGCTGGACGTCATGAGCCATCTGGATCATGTCGACGAAGGAGCCCGCCTGATCGGAGCCGTGAACACCGTCGTGAATGATGGCGGCGTCCTGACCGGCTACAACACGGACGGAATCGGGTATGTCCGTTCCCTGAAGGAGGAGGCCATGCCCGAGCTGCGAGGCAAGCGAATCGCGGTCATCGGAGCCGGCGGGGCCGCCCGCGGCGTGCTGTACGCGCTGCTGAAGGAAGGACCTGCCGAGGTCGCGGTGCTGAACCGGACGGAGGAGCGCGCCAGGGAGCTGGCGGATGCCTTTGCCCCGCATGGACGGGCGCGGGCGCTTCCGCAGACCGGCAGCGAGGCGGAGGAGGTTCTCCGTTCAGCCGATCTCGTCGTGAATACGACCTCGATCGGGATGCATCCTAATGTGGACGCATGCCCTGTCGACGTATCTCTGCTGCGGCCGGACGCGGTCGCAAGCGACCTGATCTACAATCCGCTTGAGACCGCTTGGCTGGCCCAAGCCCGCAGCCTCGGCCACCGCACGCATGGCGGACTCGGCATGTTTATCTACCAAGGCGCTTACGCCTTTGAATACTGGACCGGCATACCGGCTCCGACCGGAGCGATGAGGGAAGCCGTCCTGCAGGCGATGCAGGAGAAGTCCGCACCATAGAGAGGTATGTGATTTTATGTTGACAGGCAAACAAAAACGTCATCTGCGCGCGATGGCGCATCATCTGACCCCGATCTTCCAAATCGGCAAAGGCGGCTTCAACGAGCAGCTGGTGAAGCATGTCGAGGAAGCGATCGAGAAGCGCGAGCTGCTCAAGGTCAATCTCCTCAACAACTGCGACGAGGATGCGCGCGAAGTCGGCGCCCAGCTGGCGCAAGGCTCCGGCTCGGAGCTCGTGCAGGTGATCGGCAAGACGATCGTGCTGTACAAGGAGTCCAAGGACTACAAGACGATCGTGCTTCCCCGCTAGGCTGGCGCTTCCGCGCTACCGAAGCAAGCCGGGCATGGGGAGGAGGGGATCGAATGCGCAAGGCAGGCATCATGGGAGGCACGTTCGATCCCATTCATATCGGGCATCTGATCGCGGCGGAGAGGGCGATGGAGGCTTGCGGGCTGGACGAGATGCTGTTCATCCCGAATGCCGGGCCGCCTCTCAAGGACCGCGCTCCAGGGGCTTCTCCGGAAGACCGCTTGAGCATGGTCCGGCTCGCGGTGCAAGCCCATCCCGGCTTCCGGGCGCTGGATGTCGAGCTGAAGCGCGGCGGAGTCAGCTACACGTTCGATACCGTCCTGCAGCTGCAGGAAGAGATGCCGGAGACGGAATTCCATCTCATCATCGGAACGGACCGGATCGGGGATCTGCCGAAATGGCATCGGATCGGCGAGCTTGCGGAGAGGATCCGCTTCATCGGCGTCGACCGTCCGTCCGACGACGGCGATCCGGCCATGTCCGCGACCGCCGCGGCCGGCAGACTGCCGGACAAGCTGAGGGAGCGCCTGCTGCTGGCTTGCATGCCTCGTCTGGCGATCTCCTCGACGGCGATCCGGGCCCGGCTCGGAGCGGGCTTGTCGGTCCGGTACCTCGTGCCGGAGCCGGCGCTTGATTACCTTCTGGAGAAGGGACTGTACCGTCATGATGGATAAGCATCAGATGATCGAATCGATTCGCTCCGGCATGCCTGAGCGCCGCTGGCAGCATGTGCAGGGCGTCATCTCGACGGCCATCGTGCTCGCCGGACGGTTCGGAGCCGATCCGGACAAGGCGGAGCTGGCCGCCATCCTTCACGATCTGGCCAAATACTGGCCGGTGGACCGGATGGAAGAGGCGATCCGGGAAGAGGGCGCCGACCTCGGCATCCTGTCTTACGACAAGGAGCTGTGGCATGCGCCCGCAGGGGCGTGGATATCCCGCCGGGACTACGGCGTCGCGGATATCGAGGTGCTCGACGCCGTCCGTTACCATACGTCCGGCAGGGCCGGCATGACGCTGCTGGACAAAGTGGTCTGCCTCGCGGATTACATGGAGCCGGGACGGGACTTCCCCGGCGTGGAAGGCATCCGGGAGCTGGCCGAGACCGACCTCGATGCCGCGCTTGGAGCCGGTTTCGATTCGACGATACGATTTTTGCTGGAGAAGGGAAAAGTCATTTATCCCCTGACGCTGGCAGCACGGAACGACCTGATCACGACTATAACGAATAGACATTAGGAGGCAACTGAATGGCCCTGAATTCCGAACAACTGCTGCAGGCCGCCGTCGAGGCGGCCGAAGATAAAAAAGCGGGCAACGTCGTCGCGCTCAACCTCAAGGATATTTCCCTCGTCGCGGATTATTTCGTCATCTGCCACGGCAATTCCGATACGCAAGTGCAAGCGATCGCCACGGAGATCCGCAAGCGCGCCCAGGAGGGCGGCGTGACGATGCGCGGCCTTGAAGGCATGGATACCGCACGCTGGGTGCTGATCGACCTCGGAGACGTCGTCGTGCATGTGTTCCATCGCGACGAACGCGATTATTACAGCCTGGAGAGACTGTGGTCCGACGCCAAGGTCGTGGAGTTCGCATGACTCCTTATGCCGGACAGACATTGAAGCTGAGGGTGGCGCGCGAAGTGTCGCCCTTCGGCTTTTTTCTAAGCCTCGGTGACGATGAGGATACGGAAGTCCTGCTGCACTACAGCGAGACGAACGGACATAAGCCGAAGGAAGGTCAGGAGCTGGAAGTGTTCCTGTTCCACGATACGGACGACCGTCTGTCCGCCACGATGAAAAAGCCGCTGATCCAGCTCGGCGAGCTGAAGCGGCTCGCTGTCGCGGACATCCACCCGCGTCTCGGCTGCTTCCTCGAGATCGGCCTCGGACGCCAGCTGCTGCTGCCGCTCTCGGAGCTGCCGGAGCTCGCCGACCTCCGTCCGCTGCCGGGCGATGAAGTCTACGTCACGCTGTCGCATGACAAGAGCGGCCGCCTGCTGGGCAAGCTCGCGCGCGAGGACGATCTGGCGGGGCATGTGTTCCCGGTTCCGTCGACATGGCGCAACGAATGGAAGGAAGGCTGGGTCAGCCGCACGCTGCAGATGGGGTCCTTCGTCGTCCTGGACGGCGACGTCATCGGCTTCGGAGCTTACGGCATGATTCCGGCATCCGAGCGTCCGGAGCCGCTGCGCCTTGGCCAGCGCGTCCGCGCCCGTGTCACCTTCGTCCGCGAGGACGGCCGCGCCAACCTGTCGATGGGCCAGCTCAAGCAGGTCGGACGCCTGGAGGACGCGGACCGCATCCTCGCGTTCATCAAGGAGCGCCCCGGACAGGCGATGCCTTACTCCGACGAGACTCCCCCGGAGATCATCAAGAACAAGTTCGGCATCAGCAAGGGTGCGTTCAAGCGGGCTGTCGGCAAGCTGATGCGCGAAGGTCTCGTCCGCCAGGAAGGCAACTGGACGAAGCTGATCACGGAAGCCGAGGGCGGCGCTCCGGCAGACGCCAAGGCGGATGCAGGGGCGCCGTCGGAGGAGAACGGCGGAGGCGAGTAGTCTCCGCCTGAAGACGGACGCTCCGGCCGGGAGATTGCGGAGCTGTCCCGACAAGGCCGATGCGACGGAATGCCCCGGCTGCGGCTGCCGTTGCAAATGTGTTTGCTTAGGAGGTTTTGCCATGAGGGCTTACCGCCAATTCGCCGGCGTCTACGACCGGCTCATGGAAGATATGCCTTATCCGGACTGGATCCGGTTCATGAGAGAGTGCTGGGAGCGATACGGCGTGCCGGAAAGCATCGCCGACCTCGGCTGCGGCACCGGCAGCCTGTCGATTCCGCTCGCCAAGTCAGGCTTCCGCGTCTATGGAATCGACCTGTCCGCGGACATGCTGTCCATCGCCCGCAGCAAATGGGAAGAGACGCCCCAGCAGGCGATCCGTTCCAATGCCGGCTCCGTCCGCTGGCTGCAGCAGGATATGAGGGACTGGGAGCTGCCGGCTCCGGTGGACGCCGCGATCAGCTTCTGCGACTGCCTGAATTACCTGACGGAGGAAGAAGATATCGAAGCGGCCTTCAGGGCGACATTCCGGGGGCTGAAGGACGGCGGCGTCTTCCTGTTCGACGTCCATGCGCCGTCTACGCTTCGGAGGTACGCGGAGGAGCAGCCTTTCTTCCTCGACGAGCGGGATGTCGGCTACATCTGGACGTCCGAGCTGGAGGAAGACCGCATCGAGATCCGCCATCATCTGACGATCTTCGCCAAGGACACCGGCGACCGCGACGGAAGGTTCATCCGCTTCGAGGAAACCCATCTGCAGCGCGCCTACGATCCGGACTGGATCGTCCGGGCTCTGAAGGCCGCCGGCTTCGGCCGGGTGGACCGTTATGGAGACTTCAGGCTGAGGGAGCCGGGACCGGATTCGGAGCGGCTGTTCTTCGCCGCGGTGAAAAGTCCGGCAAGCGCGGGATGAGCTTCATCATTTCTTTACTTTGCAAAACCTTCTTCTTTTGTTATCCTACAATCCAATCTTAACGAAAAGGAAACGTAAAGAGATGCCACCGGAAAGCTTGGAGAAGACGGCTTACGAGATGCTGCGGAGCCGCATCGTTTATGGAGATTATATGCCAGGCGTCATGCTGTCCGAAAACGAGATCGCAGCGGCCTTCGGCATGAGCCGGACGCCGGTACGCGCGGCGATCTCGCTGCTGGAGCGGGACGGCTTCGTGGAGAGCTTCAAGGGCCGAGGCGTTCTGGTCAAGGAAATTTCGTTCCGCAAATTCTGCGAGATCTACGAGGTGCTCGTCTCCATGCAGACGTTCGTGCTCGATTTGGCGGACAAGGGCGAGCGGGAGTTCGACCTGCCGGCTCTGAAGAGCTGCCTGGATCAGCAGCTTGCGGCCAGGGAAGCGGACGATTACGCCGGATATTACGAATCCGCTCTCGACTTCATCGGCATCATGCTCCGGTCGAGCGGCAACGCATTCATGATGCAGGTGCTGGATCTGTGCAGAGGCAAGTTCATCTGCCGGATGGTGACCTTCCGCAAGCAGCATCCGACGCCGAAGCCGAACTGGAGCGGACTGACCAATGAAAAGGTGTACGAGGCGCTGACCGCCGGCAAGATCGAGGAGGCCAAGGCAGCCATCATGGACAACTACGACCGAACGACTCGCCAGCTCGCCTACTCGGGCATGATCTGAGAAGGCATCCATTCTCCCGTCGTTCCGAAGACTCCTGCCATCGCAGGATGTCGTCGGAACGATTTTTTTGTCTTCAATGACCCCGAGGTTGCCGGACATGCCTTCACGATACCTTAAGATCCCGTTGACGCTGCACTTACATACAACCTGCATACTTGTTCTTGCAAGAGCGAAGACAAAGGGAGTGTGGGGAAATGGACAAGCCGATGATTCCGATCTGGACGGATGAAAGCCACGATGGGCCCGCTCAAGCCGGAGCGCTCAAAAAGCCGTGGTTCGGGCAGCTCGACGCGCAGCTGCATGCCAGCAGGGAGCTGTCGTTCGCCGTGCTCGGCGACCGCTGCGGCATGATGACGCCGGGGGTGTTCGAGGATGCGCTGGAGACGGTGCGTACGCTGAATCCGGACTTTGTCCTGGCGGTCGGAGATTTGATCGAGGGCTACTGGCGCGAGGAGGACAACGCCCATGCCGAGTGGGACGAGCTAGACAGCCTGCTGGAGGGGCTGCAGCGTCCCGTGTTTCCTGTCGTCGGCAATCATGATTGCGGCAGCGAGCTGATGCGCCGGGTATGGGAGGAACGCAAGGGCAGCAGCTATTATGCCTTCCGGATCGGAGGCCTGCTGTTCCTCATGCTGAACACGGAGGACCCGCCGATGGAGATGCCGGATGTCATCATCGATGTCATCAAGGAGGCGACGGACAAGTTCCACCGCGACCCGGAGCATGCCGACGAGCATATGCAGGCCTTTTTCCAGGGGATCATGGAGACGATGGACCCCTCCGACCTGGTGAAGCTGTCGCAGGTGGAGCTTGCGATCGGAGAGCGGCAGCTGCGCTTCGCCGAGCGCGTGCTGGCCGACAATGCCGATGCGGAGTGGACATTCGTGACGATGCATAAGCCGGGCTGGAAGGCGGAGTCGCCGGCTTTCGACCGCTTGATGGAGCTGTTGAAGGAACGCCGCTTCACCGTGTTCGCGGGCCATCTGCACACGATGGAATATACGAGCAGCGGCGAGCAGGAGTGGATCCAGCTGGGCCGCACAGGAGGCCATGGCCACGGCTCGGGACCACAGAGCGAGCATCTCGTGCTGTGGGCGACGGTCAAGGACGGCCGTCCATCGTACCGTGTGCTGGAGCTGTCCGGGATGAACCGGATCGAAGGATACGACCCGAAGCCGCATGTGCATGAGGAAAAGGAGGCGCAGCCAAAATGATCTTTGCCCATATTACAGACACGCATGTCAACAAGCCCGGCCACAATCCCCTCTTCGGAATGGATGCCGCAGCCAAGCTGAGGGAGGTGTTCGCCAAGCTGGGGCAGCAAGCGCAAAAGCCGTCCTTCGTTGTCATCACCGGCGATCTGACTCATGACGGCGATGCCGATGACTATCGCTTCCTGCGGGTGCTGCTGCAGGAGGAAGGGGACAAGCTGGGCGTGCCCGTGCATGTCGCGCTCGGCAACCATGACTCGCGGCCGGGTTTCCGTGAAGGCTACCTGGGAGAGGCGCCGAGCGAGCAGGCTTATTATTATGCGGTGAACGAGCAAGGGCTGCGCCTGATCGTCTTGAACACGCAGCTGCCCGGCTCGCATGACGGAGCGGTCGATGAGGAGCAGCTGGGGTGGCTGCGCGCGCAGCTTGCCGAGCCGGCACCGCTCGGCACGGTCATCGCGCTGCATCATCCGGTCGTAGCGACTCCTTCGGAGCAGATGGACCGGCATCTGCTGCTGGAGCCCGAGCGGCTGCAGGCAGCCATCGAGGGCAGCGATGTGATCGGACTGCTGGCCGGTCATATCCATTTCAACAGTGTCGGCCTTTTTGCCGGAGTGCCTTGCTTTGCCGGTACCGGCTCATCCTTCGGCATCGATCCCAGCAGCCGGGGCACGATGAGGTTCATCGACAGCAGCGGCTACAATCTGGTTCTGGTTAAAGACGGACGGCTGATCTCGCATCCGATCGCGATGCCTGGCGAGCAGAAGATTCTATTCGAATACGAAGAGGAGCGGGTCCACGCATGAAGACGATTCGAATGGGAGCGGCGGCGCTGGCTGCCTCAGCTCTGCTGACCGCCGCGGCATGCGGCAACGGCGGCACGGCGGATACGGCATCCGGAGAGGGCAGCGGTTCCGCCTCGCAGAGCGGAACGCAGGAGAAGCCGGTCACGCTGAAGTTCTACAGCTACAATCTGGCGATCGCCAGCCAGGTCGAAGGCACGAAGAAGCTCATTTCCGAATTCGAGGCGGCTCATCCGACTATCAAGATCGACGCGGTGCCGGTCGCCTCGACCGACATCAACGCCAAGGTGCAGGCCGACATCGTAGCCGGAACCGCGCCCGACGTCGCCCAGCTGACGTTCGACGGCCTGGATTTTGCCGTGAACAACTTCAATGCCAAGCCGCTCGAGGACTTCGTTCCCGCCGACGAGATGGCGGAAAATTTCAAGGACTTCTCCCCGAACGGGCTGAAGCTCGGCCAGCTGAACGGCAAGACATACGGACTGCCGTTCACGTTCAGCACGCCCGTGCTGTTCTACAACGCCGATCTGTTCCGCAAGGCAGGCCTCGATCCCGACCAGCCGCCGAAAACATGGGAAGAGGTCAAGCAGGCGGGGCTGGCGATCAAGGAGAAGACCGGCGAGGCGGGCGCCATCATCAACGGAGCTTCGGGCGGCGACTGGATCATCCAGGCCGTCATCGGAAGCAACGGGGGCTCGGTGCTGTCGGATGACCGCAAGACGATCACCTTCGGCGAGCCGGAAGCCGTCGGCGCCATTCGGATGTGGCAGGACATGATTCAAAGCGGAGCCAGCAACAAAATGAACCAGGGCGAGGCGATGGAGGCGTTCAGCCAGGGCAAGACCGGCATGCTGCTGTTCACGAGCGCGCTGCAGAGCTCGTTCCTCGCCAGCGCCAAGGCCGGGGGCTGGGAGCTGCGCACGGCCAAGATGCCGGCCTTCGACGGGAAGCCGACGACGCCGGTGAACTCCGGCAGCGCGCTGTTCGTCCTGAGCGACGACAAGGCCAAGCAGCAGGCGGCGTGGCAGTTCCTCAAGTTCGTCACGAGCAAGCGCGGCTACACGATCATCACGTCGGAGATCGGCTACCTGCCGCTGCGTCCGTCCATTGTCGACGATCCGGAGTATCTGAAGGGCTGGGTCGAGGAGAATCCGCTCGTCAAGCCGAATCTGGAGCAGCTCGAGACGCTGCGTCCGTGGGTATCCTATCCGGGCTCGAACTGGAAGCAGGTCGAAACGCTGCTACAGGACGCCGTGTCCAAGTCGATCCTCGGCAAGGAAGATCCGGCAGCCATCCTGCAGGATGCGGCCAAACGCGCCCAGGCGCTGATCCAATAAGAAAAGAGGCGCTGCCATCATGTCTTTCAATCTGGCGGAAGGGCGCAAGCGCGCGGGCTTCCGGAGGCGGACGGAGCGAAGCGGCTCCGCCGCCTTGCTGCCGCTGCGCCGCTTCGGCAAGCTCAAGCCTTACCTCTACCTGCTGCCGGCGCTGCTGTCGATCGGCTTCTGGATCTACAAGCCGCTGATCGAGACGTTCGGCCTCAGCGTCTACCAATGGAATCTGCTGCCGACGTCGCCGAAGACGTATGTCGGCCTGGACAACTTCCGGCGGCTGCTGACGCTGCCCGAAATGGGCGCAGCGCTCAGCAATACCGTTGTCTATACGCTCGGCGTGCTCCCCTTCTCGCTGCTGCTGCCGCTGCTGATCGCCATCGGCACCGACAACATCTCGCGCCGATGGGGCAATGTGTACCGCGCGCTGATCTTCGTGCCGATGATCATGGCTCCAGTCGCCGTCTCCTCGGTCTGGCGCTGGATCATGCACCCGGTCAACGGAGTGGCGAACCGCGAGCTGCAGCCGCTGTTCGGGCTGGAGGAGCCGATCCGCTTCTTCACGGACGAGCGCTGGGCGATCTGGACGATCACGTTCATTACCGGCTGGAAGCTGATCGGCTTCAGCACGCTCATCATCTCGGCGGCCCTTGCCGGCATCAACAAGGAATATATCGAGGCGGCCCAGATCGACCGGGCGAACCGGCTGCAGATCATCGTGCATGTGCTGCTGCCGCTGCTGTCGCCGACCCTTTTGTTCCTGTCGATGATGAGCCTGCTGTTCGCTTCGGAATGGAGCTTCGCCTATATCAATGTGCTCACCCAGGGCGGACCGTTCAATTCCACGACGAATGTGTACTATCTGCTATGGCAGAACGGCTTCGAAACGTTCAACATCGGCGCCAGCTCGGCTGCCGCAGTCGTGTTTTTCCTCGGCTTCGGCGTTCTCGCCGCAGCGTTCATGCGCCTTTCGCGCAAGCTGAGCTTTTACGACAACTGATCAAGGAGGCGTTGCCCGCATGTCCCGAATACCAACCCCGCGGAAGCCGGCTCTCGCCTCCGTGCCCGGGGGGCTGCAGACCGAAGCCGAGACGCCCCGCCGCAAGCGGGCGGGCGCTCCGGCTTTGGCGGCGCAGGGCGGCAAGCATGTGCTGCTCATTGCCGTCTCGTTCCTGGCCATTTTTCCGCTGTACTGGATGATCGTCACCTCGCTCAAGCCGGAGGCGGAGGTGTACAGCGCGGCGTGGTTTCCCTCTCATCCGACGCTGGACAACTACAAAACGGCCTGGAGCTCGATTCCGATGGCGCGCATGCTGTCCAATTCCCTCGTGACCGCGGCCGCCCAGACGGCGGCGCAGGTCGCCACCAGCATCCTCGCGGCCTATGCGTTCGTACGCTGGCGGTTCCGCGGCAGCGGCCTGATCTACGGACTCATAGCGCTCACCTGGCTCGTTCCCTTCCAGGTCATCATGATTCCGAACTATGTGGCGGTCAGCGGCTTCGGCTGGCGCGACTCGCTGATGGGTCTAATCGTGCCGAACGCGGCGTCGGCATTCGCCGTCATGCAGCTGTACGGAGCGTTCCGCTCCTATCCGGCTGCCTTGATCGAAGCCGCCAGGCTGGACGGCTGCGGCGACTGGGCCATCCTCTGGAAGACGATCCTGCCGAATCTGAAGGCGCCGATCGCCTCGATCGCGATCCTGCTGTTCATTACGTCGTGGAACGACTATTTCTGGCCGCTGCTCGTGACGACCAAGATGGAGCATTCCACGATCCAAAAAGGCCTCCAGATGTTCATCTCCTCCGACGGCAACATGTGGGGAGCGCTGATGGCAGGCACGACGATCGCGAGCCTGCCGGTACTGGTCATTTATTTGCTGCTTCAGCGGAGCATCATCGATTCTTTTGTGAAGGGCGGACTTAAATAATGGTGATGGAATCTTATGTACGCAAAATCGAGCTTGACGGAGCCTGCAATGTGCGCGATATCGGAGGTTATGCGTCGGCGGACGGAGGCAGCGTCATGCGCGGCCGCCTGTTCCGCGCCGACGGCTTGCACAAGCTGAGCGAAGCCGACCGGGGAGAGCTGCTCGGACGGGGCGTGAAGCTGGTCATCGACCTGCGCTCCGACCATGAGCTGGCGGCCAAGCCGAATGTGTTCGCGCAATCCGCCGAGCTGCGCTACCGGAACATCAGCCTGCTGAACCCGGCGCTGCCGGAGACCGCATCGCCGCGCACCCTGGGAGATCTGTATGTCTCGATGCTTGACGGCGCGGGGGAACAGCTGCGGGAAGTATTCGGCCTGATCGCAATCGAGCCGGATGCCGTGCTGTTCCACTGCGCCGCCGGCAAGGACCGCACCGGCGTCGTGGCTGCGCTGCTGCTGCAGCTCGCGGGCGTGGAGGACCGCGCTATCGTTGCGGATTATGCGGAGACGGGCCTGAACCTGGCGCCGGTCATGAACGAACTTCGCGCAGACCGTCCGGAGGCTGTGCCGGCCGACCTGTACGAGATGTTTCTCGGCAGCGACCCGTCCAATATGGAGACCATGCTGGCTCATCTGCACAGCCGTTATGGAGGCGCGGAGCCCTATCTCCGCTCTATCGGCGTGACGGAAGCCGAGCTGGCCTCGCTGAGGAACAAGCTTAGCGGCGTTTAAGCTCGAACCGCAGATTCGATCCGAAGCGAGGCCACAGACAGTCTCTAGCCGAATCGTTGGGCATTTTCACCCATGGGGTGAGAGGCCGGGGATCTGCTTATGTGCGGATTCCGCAAAAAAGGCGGGTAACGGGAAAAAAGGTATCCAAAAGGGCTGCTGCCCTCTCGATATGCGTCGAGAAAGCAGCAGCCCTTTTGGCAGCCCGGTTACCTTAATAAGGTTTCTCCAAACATGTAATAGGGGAGGTATAGCAGTATTGAGGAGCTGCCGCAGCGGAAGCTAGAGAAGCGAATGGAAGGGCAAGCAATGCGGTCAAGCCAAGCATGAGAAACATCTTCTTCAAGTTCATCACCTCCATTTACCATTTACTGCATTATATTATATATCAATGGAACAAGATAGACGGATGTAACCTACGTGGCAGTAAATTCAGGCTTCAACTAGTAAAAGCCTGCAGAGATCCTTCCTCTCGGAGAGTCTCGGCTCTGGGCCGGATCAGCGTCGGGAATAGCCATCATGAACCTCTATTTGGCTTCAAACACAGTGAACATTCCCGTCATGCCGGGAGCATGGTTCCTTAGGCCGAACTTTTCATAGAATGTCTCCTTGCCTTCCGCAGCGAACAAGCCGGCAAACGCAATGCCGCTGTCCATCTTGCTCTGCCGTACATATCCAAGCAGAATGTCCATGATCATTTTGCCGATTCCCTGGCCTTGATGGTCCGGATGGACGGCGACATCCTGAATATAGAAGTACATGACGCCGTCGCCGACGATCCGGCCCATTCCGACGGCCTTGCCGTCCAGTTCGGCTACGACTGCATAACGAGATTGGGCAATGGAATTTTGGATCATTCCAGAATCCGCATGTCCCCAGCCGACCGCTTGCCACAGGGAGATGAACTCTTCTACGGAAGGCTGGCGCTCCAAGAGGACGATAGAGTTGCGGTTCATATGCCTGCCCGCCTCCATGGTCTTCAACTCCTTTCGTCGAATTCCTGATCGAGAATGCTCATGAGCAGCCGATTGCAGTAACGGCCGTTTTTGTACACCTCATCCCTCAGGATGCCGTCCCGGCGAAAACCGCATTTCTCGTAGCAGCGCATGGCCCCGGGATTATCCTCGTCCACGGTGAGCATGATTTTGTGAAGGTTAAGACGGTGAAAGGCGAATCCCAGCAGCGTGTGGACGATATCGGTTCCGTACCCTTTGCCGCGGCTTGACTTCTCTCCAATCCATAGCCCGAGTTCCGCGCTGCGCGCCCAATGATTGATTCCGAACAGCTGGGCGCTGCCGATGTTTTCGCTGCTTTCCAGCTCCATGACCGTAAAATAGGCGCTGTCAGCATTTCTTTTGGCATATTTTGCTGTCCGTTCCTTGACCTCGGCAGGAGTAAGCGGCATTCCGGCCCCTGAAGAAAGAGTGGCGGATACCTCCGGATCGACGAGCCATTTGTAGCGAAGCTCCCAATCGTCTTCAACGACCGGCCGCAGCATAACCGATTTTCCTATGAGCATTATAGAAGCTCCCCCTTTTCGCCGTTCAAGGCGGCATGGTATACTTTCCCGCAATAGAAATCATTCAATGCCGGTCCGGGAAATCCCTTTAATTGGGGAGCTGGCCGCATGTGGTCGACGGGGAGAGAGGGATGGCTATGGCGGATGTGAGGCTGGCGGCTCCGGATTTGCGGCTGGAAGAGGAATATAAGGCTTTTTACGAGGAATGGATCGACAGCGGCGAAGACATGGTTCCCTGGGTCATCGGGAAGGATCCGGCGGATTTCCCCGCGATGGTGGATTGGCTCGGGAAAAACAGCGCCGGCATCGGACTTCCGGAAGGCTGGGTGCCGGATTCGACGTTCTGGCTCGTCGATGAGAGCGGGCGCGTGCTCGGAGCTGTCAACATCCGTCATGGGCTGACGCCGTTTCTGCTGACGAGCGGCGGGCATATCGGCTATGGCATCCGGCCTTCCGAGAGGCGCAAGGGCTATGCGACGGAGCTGCTGAGGCTGGCGCTGGAGAAGACATCCGAGCTCGGCATTCCCAGGGTGCTGGTCGTCTGCGACCGCTCCAACGAGGCTTCGGCGAAGACAATCCTGAACAACGGTGGAGTGGAGGATGCTCCGCATGCCGAGGAGAACGGGAATGTCGTTCGGAGATTCTGGATCGGCGGCTAGCATTCGTCCGGCACGGTGCGCATGGAGACTTGTTTCGCGGCATGCTGTTGGACAAGGAGCACGGATAGAGGACGAAGAAGGCGGTGGATCAAGCGGATGACATTTCGCAGGACGAAGCGGATGACAATGCGTAGGACAAAGCGGAGCTTAAAGATCGGATGACGAGGAGAACAGGCTCTTTCCTTTTGCTGGGATTTGCTCTCCTGCTCATGGTGAGCTGGAGCGCTTGCGGCCGCCAAGCCGACAGCGTGCCGGACAAGGCGGCGGCGGTCATCACCTCCGATCAAGGAAACGAAATCGAGCTTCCATTGGATGAGCTGCCGCAGCTGCGGGCTTATCTGGAGGACGAAGGCGCCGCGGAAGAGGAGCTTGAACGAACGGCCTTCTCCGAAATCGAGACGGGAGGGACCGGCCGGCTGGGAGTGGTGAAATACGGCTGCGGCAATAAATCCTGCTCCCTGCTGCTCGTCCGCATTGGAGACGCCGGGACGTCAAGCATCGAGCTGCCGAGAGGGCTCTACGTGGACAGCCGCGCCGCCAAAGGCCGCATCCTGCTTCGCCTTGCCTATCCCGAGGGAAATCGCGTCGTGCGCCATAGGATCCTTCCCGTCGATTATCGAACGATGACGCTGCTTCCTTACGGAGACGAGAACGACCAAAAGGAGCTTGTTGCATCCCCTTCATGGCCGGTCATGGACTATGGATGGGACGGGACGGACCGGATTTGGATCGAAACGGCAGACGCGGAAATCGGGGAATATGGAAATTTGGAGCCATGGTTTGCGGATGAGAACCGGAGGCTTCGGATTCGGAAGCTTCCCCTGCTGCCTTCGTGAAGCCAGCAGCCTCCGAAACGTCCAAAAAGCCGGCATTCCCAGGGAATGCCGGCTTGTCTCATGAAATCAAGGATTGGTCGTCCAAATGCCTGCGGTCTTGATGAAGACGCGGTCCGGGAGCTTGAGCGCGGCGACGATCAGCTCCGCGACGTCCTCGGGCTGCATCATGCCGCTGTTGTCCTTGTCCGGGGAGACGAGTCCGCCGCTGACGGACAGCGGGGTGTTGACCGTGCTCGGAGTCAGCGCCGTGACGCGGATGTTCGACTTGCGGACCTCCTGCATGAGCGCCTCGGTGAAGCCCATGACGGCGAACTTGGAGGCGTTGTAGGCGGAGCCGGTCGCGAAGCCGCGCTCGCCCGCAGTGGAGGCGATGTTGAGAATGGCGCCGCTTTTGCGCTCCAGCATGGAAGGAAGCACGGCATGGGTGACGTAATAGGTGCCGAACAGATTGATGCGGACGATCCGCTCCCATTCGGCCGGATCCATCTCGGCCACCGTGCCGAAGGTGGCGACTCCGGCGTTGTTGATCAGGACGTCGACGCTGCCCAGCTCCTTGGCGAGGCCCTTGGCGGCATCGGCCGCCTCGGCGGCGTCGGAGATGTCGGCGACGGCGTAGTGGACGCTGATGCCGTATTGGGAGGTCAGCTCCCTTGCCAGCGATGCCAGTTCGGACTCGGTGCGGGATATCAGGCCCAGATGGACGCCTTCCTTGGCGAGAGCGATCGCGGCCGCACGGCCGATGCCTTTGCCGGCGCCGGTGATGAGGGCTGTCTTATTTTTCAATTCCAATGGAATCTCTCCTGTCTGTGTGGATTGGGCTTGCACAGCATTTCTATTATATAGGAAGGCTGGTTGGAGGAACAAATGAAGAAGCCGTGAGCGAGCGACATGACGCGCCGCAGGGTTCGACAGCCGTCGACGGCTTCTTGACTCCCGGCCTGCAATCCACTATAATCGGACTTAAATTAGCCATATTGGCGTTGAAGAGGAGCAGTAAGCCGCATCGCGTGGATTTAGAGAGCCGGCATCAGTTGGTGCAAGCCGGACCCGCAGCGTGCCGAATCTCGCCTCGGAGCCGCAAGGTCAATTCCGGATTCGGAGCAGCCTTGCCGCATGGCCCGCGTTAAGGGCTTCATGAGTGGGTGTCCGCGGCAAAGCATGCCGGGCGCCAACTAGGGTGGTACCACGGGAATTCAAACCTCTCGTCCCTAGCGATTAATCGCTGGGACGGGAGGTTTTTTGCGTTTGCGCCCCCGCACAATGAACAGGAGGCATAGGCCATGAGTCAGGAAAGAATCGAAGGACAAGGTTATAACCCGCAGAAGCTGGAGCCGAAGTGGCAGCAGCATTGGGATGAGCATAAGACGTTCCGCACGACGGAGGACTCGGGCAAGCCGAAATTCTACGCGCTTGACATGTTCCCATACCCGTCCGGAGCCGGCCTGCATGTAGGCCATCCGGAGGGATACACGGCGACCGACATCGTCTCCCGCTACAAGCGGATGAAGGGCTTCAACGTGCTGCATCCGATGGGCTGGGACGCCTTCGGCCTGCCGGCTGAGCAGCATGCTCTCGATACCGGCGAGCATCCGCGAGAGATCACGGTGAAGAACATCAACAACTTCCGCCGCCAGATCAAGTCGCTCGGCTTCTCGTACGATTGGGACCGCGAGATCAGCACGACCGATCCGGATTATTACAAGTGGACGCAGTGGATTTTCATCCAGCTGTACAAGAAAGGCCTCGCTTACGTCGCGGAGGTGCCGGTCAACTGGTGTCCGGCGCTGGGCACCGTGCTGGCGAACGAGGAAGTCATCAACGGCCTCAGCGAGCGCGGAAATCATCCTGTCATCCGCAAGCCGATGCGCCAGTGGGTGCTGAGAATTACCGAGTATGCCGAGCGCCTGCTCGAAGACCTGGAGGAGCTGGACTGGTCGGAAAGCATCAAGGACATGCAGCGCAACTGGATCGGCAAGTCCGTAGGGGCGGAGGTCGCGTTTGCGGTCGACGGCTCCGAGGCGGAGATCCAGGTGTTCACGACCCGTCCGGATACGCTGTTCGGCGCGACCTACTGCGTGCTTGCTCCGGAGCATGAGCTGGTGGACTCCATCACCTCGCAGGAACAGAGGGCGGCGGTCGCCGACTACCGCGAGGCGGCTTCCCGCAAGAGCGATCTCGAGCGCACCGACCTGGCGAAGGACAAATCCGGCGTCTTCACGGGAGCTTACGCGGTCAATCCGGTCAACGGAGCCAAGGTTCCGGTCTGGATCGCGGATTATGTCCTGGCCGGCTACGGCACGGGAGCGATCATGGCCGTGCCGGGCCATGACCAGCGGGACTGGGAATTCGCCAAGCAGTTCGGCCTGCCGATCATCGAGGTCGTGCAGGGCGGCAGCGTCGAGGAGGAAGCCTTCTCCGGCGACGGCCCGCATGTGAACTCGGACTTCCTGAACGGACTCTCCAACAGCGAAGGCATCGCAGCCATGATCAGCCGCCTGGAAGAGACGGGCAAGGGCCGCGGCAAAACGACGTACCGTCTGCGCGACTGGCTGTTCAGCCGCCAGCGCTACTGGGGCGAGCCGATTCCGATCCTCCATCTGGAGGACGGCTCGATGAAGCCGGTTCCGGAGGACCAGCTTCCGGTGGTGCTGCCGGATGTCGACGCGATCAAGCCTTCCGGCACGGGAGAATCCCCGCTCGCCAACGTTGCGGACTGGGTCAACACGACCGATCCGGAGACCGGCCTGCCGGCTCGCCGCGAGACGAACACGATGCCGCAATGGGCGGGCAGCTGCTGGTATTACCTGCGCTTCATCGATCCGAAGAACGACCGTGAGCTGTGCTCCGCCGAGAAGCAGAAGGAATGGCTGCCGGTCGACCTGTACATCGGCGGGGCGGAGCATGCGGTGCTTCACTTGCTGTACGCGCGCTTCTGGCACAAGGTGCTGTACGACCTCGGCGTCGTCGACACCAAGGAGCCTTTCCACAAGCTGGTCAACCAAGGCATGATTCTCGGCACGAACAACGAGAAGATGAGCAAATCCCGCGGCAATGTCATCAATCCCGACGACATCGTGGGCGAATACGGGGCCGATACTTTGCGCCTGTACGAAATGTTCATGGGGCCGCTGGAAGCGACGAAGCCGTGGAACACGAGCGGCGTCGAGGGCATGCACCGCTTCCTCAGCCGCGTCTGGCGCTTGTTCGTCGGCGAGAACGGCGAGCTGAATCCGAAAATCTCGGATGCCGAAGGAAGCGACGCGATGAACCGGGTGTGGCATCGCTCCATCAAGAAGGTGTCGGACGACTTCGACAACCTGCGCTTCAACACCGCGATCAGCCAGCTGATGATCTGGGTCAACGAAGCCTACAAGGCCGATGCGCTGCCGCGCCGTTCCATGGAGAACCTCGTGCAGCTGCTGTCTCCGCTCGCTCCGCATATCGCCGAGGAGCTGTGGGAGAAGCTGGGCCATTCCGAATCCGTCACGTATGTGGCATGGCCTTCTTATGAAGAAGCCTGGACGGTGGATCAGGAGGTCGAGATCGTCGTGCAGGTCAACGGCAAGATCGCCGAGCGCGTATCCATCGCGGCCGATACCGATACGGACGAAATGGAACGGATCGCCAAAGAGCTCCCTCGGGTGAAGGAGCTCACGGAAGGCAAGACGGTCCGCAAGGTCGTCGCAGTCAAAGGCAAGCTCGTCAATATCGTAGCCAATTAAAGTGATTCCGAAGGCGGCTGGCCTCCTTGATTGAGAGGAGGGAAATGCCGCCGGAGGCTCTTTCTGAGGAAAGCATCCCGGAAGAGGTGAACGGGCCCTGGAGGTTTCGCATGCGCGAACGCCTCAGGGGCCGTTCACCTCTTCGCCGTATAGGGAAGCTTCGACCTTTTCGAGATCCTCGCGGAATTTGTCGTGGGTGATGCGGATCAGCTTCTGGAACATGCCGTCCGTCTCCTGCCGGAGCAGCTGCAGGCCTTGCTGGGTAATGCCGCCCGGCACCGAGACGCGGCGGATCAATTCATCGGGCGTCATGCCCCCTTCGGTCAGCAGCTTGCCTGTGCCGAGCAGCATGGCGCTGGAGATGGCGACCGCCTCGTCGGGATCGATGCCGGTCATCTCGACGGCGGCGTCGATCAGGCGCTGCAGCAGGAAGGAGATGAAGGCCGGACCGCAGCTGGACAGGTCGGAGACGATCCGGGTGTACTGCTCGTCGATGAGCAAGGGCTCGCTTATGCGCGACAGGATGCCTTCCAGGTAGCAGCAGTCTGCGACGGTCATGCGGCTGCCGAACATGCAGAGCGAGGCGCCGCTCAACACTCCGTTCGTAATGCTGGGGATGATTTTGGCGATGCGGCAGGGGAGCTGGTCCTCCAGATGGCTGATGAGCACGGCGCTGGTGATGGACACGACGACCTGGTCGCTCCGGACGGACGGCTGGATTTCCTGCAGGACGGATTTGAATTCCGAAGGCTTGACGCACAAAAAAAGGCAGTCGCTCCGCTGTGCGGCTTCGCGGCTTGATGGAACGGCCGCAACGCCGGGATGCTGCGCGGCGAGACGTTCGGCCTTATGGAAAGTCCGGTTGGCGACGACGACATCGGAAGCTTCGACAGCGCCCGACCGGATGAATGAATCCACCAGCAGGCTGCCCATGCTGCCCGTGCCGATAAATCCGATCTTCATGGGATCCCTCCTTGCGAGCTGGGAGTCCGCTCCAGGCCGGAGCCGGGAGTGGCGGACGTCCCGCATGGGGATAGAATGCGGCGGCCAGCCGTGCCGGCCCCTATGCCCCTTCTGACCATCCGTTCCCGGGAGGCGTTTCTTATCCAGGGCGGAAGGCGGATTGTTAGTACTCTATGCAGGACGGCTCGGCAAACATGTCGAGGAAAGGAAAACCTTCACGAATCATTGCCGGAAGGCAGGGAGGAGCATGCTTGTGGAGAGATATGGATCGCGGAGGCGGGGCCGGAAAACGGCCGTGCTGGCGCTCGGCTTGGCCGGGGCCGGCCTGATCGCCTTCGGGCTTCAGCAGCCGCGGGATTCCGAGCCGGCCGGCTGGGTTCAAGTGAATGCGGCGTTGGCGGAGGCGATGTCCGCCAAGGAAGCTGCATCGGGCGGCGGCGGGGCGAGCGGCGGAACGGGGATAGAGGAGGGAGGCGCGGTTTCCGGACAAGCCGGTTCCGGCGGCGAGGCTGCGGCAGGAACCGGCTCCGCCGCAGGAGGAGCTGCTGGCGGAGCCGGGGCGGCAGGGGCTCAAGGCGGCGAAGCAGGGAAAAGCTCCCCATCGGACGGGAGTTCCCTTACCGGACAAGCTGCCGCTGCCGGCACGGCCAGCGGAGAAGGCGCGGGAAGCGGAGCGGCCGGCTCAAGCGTTACTGGAGCCGATGCGGCCAACAACGGGGCGGGAATCAAGGCAGAGGGCGGCGGAGCGGCGGGATCGTCGGGAAGCGGAGAGGGCGCGGGCAGCGGACAAGCAGCCGGCGGATACGCCGCGTCGGATGGTAGGCTCGACCTGAACCGGGCTAGCGCCGAGCAGCTCGATGCGCTGCCCGGCGTAGGTCCCGCCAAAGCGAAAGCGATCGTCGAGGAGCGGGAACGAAGCGGTTTTTTTCTATCGGTCGAGGATGTCCAGACGGTGAAGGGAATCGGTCCGAAAATCGTGGAGAAATGGAAAGATCTAGTTGTCGTCCTTCCATGAATGTGAGAGAATGGGCATAATTCCATTATTTCATCCCGATATAGGAGGTTTTAAGAAGATGACTGAACCTCGCAAGCTTGCTCTTGAAACGCTGGCCGTCCATGCCGGCCAAGAAATCGATCCGACCACCCTGTCCCGGGCCGTGCCCATCTATCAAACGACATCGTACGGCTTTCATGATACCGACCACGCGGCGGATCTGTTCGGACTGAAATCGTTCGGAAATATCTATACCCGCATCATGAATCCGACCAGCGACGTATTCGAGAAGCGGGTTGCGGCGCTGGAAGGCGGAGCGGCAGCGCTTGCGGTTTCCTCGGGATCTTCCGCCATCTCCTACTCGATTCTCAATATCGCTTCGGCAGGCGACGAGATCGTCAGCTCGTCCAGCCTGTACGGAGGCACATACAACCTGTTCGCGCATACCCTGCCCAAGCTCGGCATCAAGGTGGTCTTCGTGGACGCTTCCGATCCCGAGAACTTCCGCGCAGCGATCACGGATAAGACAAAAGCCGTATTCGGCGAAACGATCGGCAATCCGAGAGGCGACGTGCTCGACATCGAAGCCGTCGCCAAGATCGCGCATGAGAACGGCGTTCCGCTCATCGTGGACAATACGTTCCCGAGTCCCTATCTGCTGAGGCCGATCGAGTTCGGCGCGGATATCGTCGTCCACTCGGCGACCAAATTCATCGGCGGACACGGCACCTCCATCGGAGGAATCATCGTTGACGCCGGAGCATTCGACTGGCTGGCGAGCGGCCGATTCCCTGGCCTGACGGAGCCGGATCCGAGCTATCACGGCCTCGTATACACGGATGCCGTCGGACCTTTGGCTTATATCATCAAAGCGCGCGTACAGCTTCTCCGCGATCTTGGCGCCGCCATCTCGCCGTTCAATTCCTTCCTGCTGCTGCAGGGACTGGAGACGCTGCACCTGCGGATGGAACGCCACAGCTCCAACGCGCTGGAAGTCGCCCGGTATCTGGAAGCCCATGACGCGGTGGCATCCGTCAGCTATCCCGGCCTGCCCGGACATCCGTCGCATGAGCTGGCGCAGAAGTATCTGCCGAAAGGGCAAGGAGCGATCCTGACCTTCGAAATCAAAGGCGGAATCGAAGCCGGCAAGCGGATCATCAACTCCGTGCAGCTGTTCTCGCATTTGGCGAACGTCGGGGACTCCAAGTCTCTCATCATCCACCCTGCGAGCACGACGCATCAGCAGCTGTCTCCGGACGAGCAGCTGGCGTCCGGCGTCACGCCGGGCCTGATCCGCTTGTCCATCGGCACGGAAGGAATCGCCGACATCCTGGATGATCTCGGACAGGCGATCGCCGCCAGCCAGACGAGCGAGGTCGCCAGCGGCTCCTGATCGGATCGAGCCTTTTGGGTTCATGACAAAGGAGACGGTTCATGCGGAGCTGAAGCACTTCCATGAGGCTGATCGGCCGAAGCATTTGGCTTGGCATCAACCGATTGTCGCTTTCCCGCTGCATTCGCTATAATGGAATTCAACAGGAACCGACAGGGAAGGGGCTGCACCGCATGCCGACTACATCCGCCGTCCAGCAGGATGCCGCAAGAAAAGACTGGGACACCTATTTCATGGACATCGCCTATATGGTATCGACCCGATCGCGCTGCCCAAGGCGGCACGTGGGAGCGCTGCTCGTCCAGGGCAAGAAGCTGCTTGGTACAGCCTACAACGGAGCTCCGATGGGCGTCGCCGACTGCTCCGAGGCCGGCTGCATGATCGTCGAGGAATGGGAGCAGCGGATTACGGACGGCCAGGCCGATATGGTCAAGAAGCAGCGCTGCATCCGCACCATCCACGCCGAGCAGAACCTGCTTCTGTTCACCGACCGGAGCGACCGGGAAGGCTCGACGGTTTATGTGACCGACCAGCCTTGCTGGACGTGCGCCAACATGCTGGCGAACAGCGGCATTTCCGAGATCGTCTATCATCGCGGCTATCCGAAGGACTCGGAGAAAGTCAGGGCGCTGATGGAGCAGAAGGGAATCGGCTTCCGGCAGCTGGAAGGCTACGAGCCTCCGCCGCAGGCGGGGCTTGCCGTAACGGATTAGCGGGCGGCGGATTTTGGATTTGATAGGGCTAAGGCTGAAGTTTGAAGGCTGATGCCTGACATTCGGAGGAAGCACCTCCACGAGAACTCCTTACGGAGAATCGTGGAGGTGCTTTTAGTTGTGCAGGAAAGGAGCGGGAGAATGAAAGCGAGAGGTTATATGGACGGAAGGCCGCTATTGTGGGCGGCCGTCTGTTTCGTCGCGGGCAGCTCCGCGGCGGCGTATTGGAGTCCCGGCGGAGCGCTGAGCGCCGGGCTGGGCCTGGGCCTGCTGCTGGCGGCGCTGGCGCTCGCCGGTCAGGCCCGTCCCGGGCTGGCCGCCGCTTGCCTGGCGGCCTATGCCCTCGCCGCAGGCGAGCGGCTGTGGGCGGATGCGCGGTCCGCGACCGCGCTGTCCGCCCTGTACGCCGCCGCCTCGGCGCAGCTGCCGCCGACGGACGTTCCGGCCGTGGCGGAGGGGGTCATTGCGTCGCCGGTCGAGATCGACGGCGACGTGGTGCAGCTGCGCATGACGGCGCAGTCCGTCCGCGCGGGGGACGCGCAGCAGGCGGAGCGGCTGCGCGAGCGGCTGCTCGTGCGCGTCAAGCTGCTGCGCGAGGCGGAGCTTGACGCCGCCCGCCAGTGGCGGCGCGGCGACCGCATCGCGGTCTCCGGCGCGCTGCAGCTGCCGGCGGGGCCGGCCAACCGCGGCGGCTTCGACTACCGGCGCTACCTGCGCAGCCAGGGCATCCACTGGCTGCTGCAGGTCCAGGGCGCGGGCGCGGCAGACGTCTCGCCCGGCAGCCCCTGGAGCGCAGCCGCGCTGCTCGGACGCGCGGACGCGGTCCGCTCGCAGCTCGGCTCCGCGCTGGAACGCTCGTACCCGGCCTCGCAGTCCGGATACATGAAAGCTCTCGTCCTCGGCGACTCGGACGACATCGATCCCGGCCTTTACGCCGGCTTCGCCCGTCTCGGCCTGACGCACATCATGGCCGTCAGCGGCATGCATGTCGCCGTCATGCTCGGCCTGCTGGGATTCCTGCTTCGCCTCTGCCGCCTGACCAAAGAACAAATCCTGCTTGCGCTCATGCTCGCCGTTCCGCCGTACGTCCTGCTGACAGGAGCCGCTCCATCCATCATCCGTGCCGGCGTCATGGCGCTGATCGGGCTGGCTGCAGCGCGTGCAGGCAAGCTGAAGGACGGCCTTCATCTGCTCGCTGCCTCCGCCGTGCTGATGCTGCTCTGGGATCCCCGCCTGATCGAAAGCGTGAGCTTCCAGCTCAGCTTCATCGTCACCGCAGGCCTGATCCTCGGAGTGCCGGCTGTGAACCGGCTGCTTCCACACATCCGCAAAGGCCGGTTCCTGCTCGACTCGCTTGTCGTGACAGTCGTCGCCCAAGCGGCATCCTTTCCCGTGTCGATCTATTATTTCAACCAGTTCCATCTGCTTTCGCTGCCGGCCAACCTGCTGCTCGTGCCGTTCATCAGCCTCCTCATCATGCCGGCCGGCGCGGCTGTCATGCTGCTTGAGCCTATATGGCCGGGGGCGTCGCATGTCATCGCAGCCCTATCCTCTCGAGGGAACGACTGGTCATTCCGGGTCGTGGACGGCATGAGCTCCTGGAGAGGAGGGGCGACAATCTGGGCCAAGCCGTCCCTTTGGTGGATCTTTGCCTGGTATGGCGCGCTTGCCTGCTTGCTCGCTGCTTCGGCTGCCTGGAGACGCGTCCGGAAGGAAAAGCGGCAGCCAAGTCCAGAGGAGACTTCCGGCGACGAGACAGGGCCGCTCCCTGATGCCGGTCATCTTGAACCTCATTGGCCTGAAGGTGGAAATGCGGATCGATGGTTGACGGCATCCGATTGTCAAAATAATCGGCATGGCGGCCCGCCGGGCGGCAGCAGGCGAGATTACGATCTTAAATCCCTATCTTCGGGCGGAAAAATAACTCCGGCCGCTTTTGTCGATCGTCTCTTTCGAACATTCACCAACGAGGCGCCTCGATTTCTGCGCAGTCCGGGATTCTGCTTCTTTGCCTGCTTTGCGGCTGTCGTTCTTCTTCTGTTCCATGCCTATCACCCGGATTGGCCTCGCCGCAGCGCGCAAGTGGATTTCCTGAATGTCGGCCAGGGAGACTCGACCTTGATCCGGACGCCATCGGGCAAAGTCATTCTCATCGATGGAGGAGGAACGATGGATTTCGGCAAGGAGCCTTGGCGAATCCGCCGCGATCCGTATGAGATCGGACGCAAAACGCTGGTACCGCTGCTTATGCAACGTGGCGTTCATCATATCGATCTCCTCGTCGCCACGCATCTGGATCAGGATCATATCGGAGGTTTGGCTGCCGTTCTGGATTCCATCCCCGTTCGCCGATTGTTGTGGAATGGAACGCTGAAGGAAGCGGGCAAGGCGGAGCCGATCCTGCAGGCTGCCGTCGACTTGGACATTCCGGTCTACTCCGCCGGATCCGGCCAGAGCCGGCAGGCGGATGCCTCGACCCGTCTGGACGTTCTATGGCCGCTTGCCGCCAGCAGCCAAGCATCCACTGCCAAGGGAGAACGGGAACTGGCGATTGAGGAGGAACAAAACGAGGAAAGCATCGTGCTCATGGTTTCCATATATGGCAGGCGCTTTTTGCTCCCTGGCGATCTCGGCTCTGCAAGCGAGCAGGAGCTCATTCGGGAGAGCATACCCGAGTTCGGCCAGCCTTCAAGAGGAGCAACTGAGCAAGGCCTGCCGTCCACAGCAGCAAGCGGGCCCCGGCAAGCTTCAGCGGAAGCCAAGCCTGGACAAGCTTCAACGAAAGCCGGGTTCGACCACCTTTCAGGGGAAGCCAGGAGCGGTCAGCCATTAACGTTAACGACTACCGAGAAGGATAGGCCAACCTCGTCCGTGGATGTGCTGAAGGCCGGACATCACGGAAGCAAGAACTCTACCTCTCCGCTCTGGCTCGCCTATTGGAAGCCGACGATCGCCGTTCTGTCTGCCGGACTTAACAATCGGTACGGACATCCAAGCGCCGATACGATGGAGAGGCTCCACGAGGCGCGCATCCTAGCGGTTCGGACGGATCTTGACGGCGAGATCCAGTTTGAAATCCGGAAGGAGTCTTTGCGTATGCGGCTTCTCCGTCCATGAGCCTTGCCCTGTGTTCCCATGAGCAGGCGGCTTCTCCGTATTTAGCTTTGCTCCTATGTTCCATGAGCCTCGTGTCATCCAACAGCCTTGGCAAATGGCATATACCATGATATATTAGTATAAATTGCTGCTGAAGCAGGTTGTCATTTTTGACCGCAAGGAAAGGTGTAGAGGCCTGAAATGTCGAGCGAACATTCCAAACCGATGTACGAGAAAATAGTCGAGGCGCTGCGCGGCCAGATCGTGGAAGGGAAGTACAAGGCGGGCGACCGGGTCCCTTCCGAAAAAGAGCTCGGCGAAGAATACAAGGTCAGCCGCATCACGAGCAAAAAAGCTCTCGAGCTTCTGGCCGGAGAAGGTTACATCGTCCGCCAGCCGGGCAGAGGCTCGTTCGTATCCGAGGAGCCGCCCCTCCGGGCGGCGGGAAGGCAGCCTCAGCATCCGCTTCTCTCGCATAACGGCAAGAAGACGGGCAAGCTGCTGATCGGCCTTGTCATTACCGATTTTGCCGACAGCTACGGAACCGGCTTGATCTACGGCATGGAAGAGGCCTCGCGCGAGCAGGACTGCTATCTGGTGCTCCGGCGCACCTTCGGCATCCCCTCCATCGAAGAGGAAGCGATCAAGGGGCTGCTCGAGCTCGGAGTGGACGGATTGATCATCTTCCCGGCGCAGGGCGAATATTTCAATGCGGAGATATTGAAGCTCGTCATCAACCAGTTTCCGTTCGTGCTTGTAGACCGCCATCTGAAAGGAATATCCGCAGGCTCCATCTCAACGGACAATGCGGGAGCGGCCCGCGAGGGAACGAACTATCTGTTCGAGCTCGGGCACAAGTCCATCGCGTTCCTGACTCCGCCGCCGACCGACACAACCGCGATCGAGGAGCGCATCGAGGGATTCATCCAAGCGCATGCGGAGAAGGGCATCATGGTCGACCGGGACATATGGCTGGAGGACATCGCCTCGACGCTTCCGCAGGCCAACACGGAAGAGAACCGGCTGGAGGATATCCGCCGGATCGTCGGCCATCTGCGCAAGCATCCGCACATCACCGCCGTATTCGCGACGGAGTACAACATCGGCCAGCTGGCGATGGACGCCGCCCGGGAAATGGGCCGGTCCGTTCCCGGCGATCTGTCCGTCCTCTGCTTCGATTGTCCGGAGACGAACGGACGCTTCCCGCTCACCCATCTGAGACAGAATCAGACGGAGATGGGGAGGCTCGCCTTCGAGAACGTGCTCAAGCTGATCGACGGGCAAGCCGTGCCGAACAAGATCATGCTGGAGGCGGCTCTCATTCGGAGCGGCTCTACCGGACCTGTTCCGCGGAACGCTCAGACCTACTTGTGAAAGCCTCGACCAGAGGCTTTTTTTGATTTGATCAAAGGTCAGCCGGAATATCCGGTTGGCCTTGTTTTTATGGCCATTCTTACGGATGGAGGCAGGCGGGATGAAGGAGAGACTGTTCCGGCTTGGCTTTATTCATGATTTTGGATAGTACAACTATTGATATAAATGATCTAAAAATACATATTGACATACTAACTTATAGAAACCTATAATGACAATATCAAATGAAAGCGGTTCACTTCAGAATCGAAGCGGACAGGAGAGGGCGGACAGATGGGGATATTTGCAGGGAGCAGTTCTTCAATTGAAAGGCTGCAGCAAGAAATAAAGGAGATTTTGCCTGATTTTCCTGGAATGACGGCGATATTCGACCATTGCTTCGGCAACACGCTGAACACGACCATTCAACGAATGCCCGATGGCACCACATTTGTTATAACAGGTGATATACCAGCTATGTGGCTTCGCGATTCCGCCGCCCAGGTCCGCCCTTTTCTGGCATTGGCGGCAGAGGTCGAGGAATTGGCGGACATGATCGAAGGGTTGGTCCGCAGGCAGCTGGAATGCATTTTGCTTGATCCGTATGCCAACGCTTTCAATGAAGCTCCGAATGCTGCCGGCCATCAGGATGACGAGACGGAGATGAGTCCTTGGCTGTGGGAAAGGAAATACGAGATCGATTCCCTCTGTTATCCGCTGCAGCTCGGCTACCTGCTGTGGAGGAACACGGGCCGCACCTCGCACTTCAATGAAACCTTCCGGCAGGCGGCTTCCGCGGTGCTGAGACTGTGGCGGACCGAGCAGCATCATGAAACCGAATCGCCTTACCGGTTTCAGCGGTTCCATGGCCCCGACAGCGATACGTTGAGCAGGGACGGCAAGGGCAGTCCGACCGCCTATACCGGGATGACCTGGAGCGGCTTCCGGCCGAGCGACGATGCCTGCGCATATGGCTACCTGATTCCTTCCAACATGTTCGCCGTCGTGGTTCTCCGCCGCCTCGCGGAAATAGCGGCAGAAGTCATGGAAGACGAGGAGCTAGCGGAGGAAGCCAAGACGCTGGCGGAGGAGATCGACCGGGGAATCCGAGCCTATGGCATCTGCGAGCATCCCGAATACGGGCCTGTCTATGTCTACGAGACCGACGGTCTCGGAGGCTGCAATCTGATGGACGACGCGAATGTGCCGAGCCTGCTGTCCATTCCTTATCTGGGCTATGCGGACAAGGATGATCCCATCTACCGGAATACGAGGCGCATGATTCTGAGCGAGGCCAATCCGTACTTCTACAAGGGCGCCGTGGCGGAAGGCATCGGAAGTCCGCATACACCCGCGGGCTACATCTGGCCGATCGCGCTGGCGATGCAAGGACTGACCGCCGATTCCCGGGAGGAGAAGCTGCGGCTGCTCCAGCTGCTGGAGGCGACAACCGCCGGCACAGGACTGATGCATGAGGGCTTCCACGCCGACGATCCGTCCCGCTTCACCCGGCCATGGTTCTCATGGGCCAATATGATGTTCAGCGAGCTGCTGCTGGATTACGCCGGCATCGAGATCAAGACTTGAGACGCGGTTTCAAGCCGAGGGAACTTGCCTTCGGAACTTATAGAAGAGGTCCACAACAAAAGGGAGGCTTCAACATGAAAAAATGGATATCCGTTCTTGCCATGTCCGCCGTTCTTCTCGGTACGGCCGCAGGCTGCGGCAATGGCGATTCGGGAGGGGACGCGGCAGCCGGCAATTCAGCCGGCCAGAGCGATTCGAAGGGGAGCGGCAAGCCGGTCGAGCTGACGTTCTGGGGCGATTGGGGCGGCGAAGGCCAGAAGCAGTTCGAGACGATGGTCGACGCCTTCAATAAATCCCAGGATAAAATCAAGGTCAAATATGTGCTTCAACAGGATATGATCACCAAATTCCTGACGGCCTCCACCTCCGGCGGGGCTCCGGATATCCTGTTCTGGGACAGATGGCGCACGTCGCTGTACGCTCCGAAAAACGTGCTGGCGCCGGTGGACGACTTCCTGGCCAAGGACGGCATCAACAAGGATGACTTCTACGGCGAGGCGCTCAAGGAGCTGTCCTACGACGGCAAGCTGTACGGACTTCCGCTGACTGTCGATGCGCGCGCTCTCTTCTACAATAAAAAGATTTTGGAGGAAGCTGGCGTCAAGCCGCCGACAACCTGGGATGAACTGGAGCAGGCGGCGATCAAAACGACCAAGTGGAACGGCAGCAAGCTGGAAGTCGCGGGCTTCTCCCTGGGCGACAACGGATTGTTCAATATGTACCTGCAGCAGGCCGGCGGCCAGATGCTGACGGAGGACGGCAAGAAGACGGACTTCAACAACGACAAGGGAAGGTCGGTTCTGGAGTTCTGGGACCGCCTGCTGAACAAGGACAAGGTGTACAAGGTCGGCTTCGAGCAGGGCCTTGGAGAAGGCACGGACGCCTTCGTCACCGGCAAGCTGGCGATGCAGTATACGGGGCCATGGATGCTCAGCACATACAAAAAATACGGCAAAGACCTCGATTTCGGCATCGTTCCGCCTCCGGTAGGGCCGAACGGCGACAAAGGCAGCGTCATGGGCGGCTTCGGCCTGGTCATTCCGCAGGGCTCCAAGCATCAGCAGGAAGCCTGGGAGTTCGTCAAGTGGTGGACGGCGAACAAGGACAACGCGCTGCTGTGGGCCAAAACGAGCCTGAACATCCCGGGCTACAAGCCGGCGCTCGAGGATCCGTTCTTCAAGGACGATCCGTTCTGGAAGCCGTTCCTGGAAACGCTGGACATCGCCAAGATCCGGCCGGCCCATCCGGGATACTCGGTCATGGAGAATGACGGCCTCATCCCGAATCTGCAGCTGTTCCAGCAGAACAAGCTGAGCGCGGACGATGCGCTGAAAAAATCGCAGCAGCGCGGGGACCAGCTGCTGGCGGACAACGAAGCCGCCAAGTAAGAACGATCAACGGCCGCAAGACCGTGGCGGGCGAGGGAGCCGTTAGCTTCCCGTCCCGCCGCGCGTCTGCTTGCCGCAAGCCCTCCTTGAGGGCGAAAGGAGGAGTGCCATGTCTTCCATCGGAAATCTCAACAAGCATCAGGCCCGGACAGCCTATTTGTTCATCACGCCGACGATGCTGCTGTTTTGCGCTTTCACCGTCATTCCGGTCGCAATGGCGCTTTATTTGAGCTTTACGAACTATGATGTCGTCAGCCGGATGGATTTCGTGAAGCTGGACAATTACAAGCGGCTGCTCAAGGACGACCTGTTCTGGACGACTTTCAAAAACGTCGCGTTCTACTCCGTCATTTTCGTTCCTTTGAACATCATCCTGTCGCTGCTTCTGGCGCTGCTGCTCAACTTCAAACGGCTCGGCGTCAAGCTGTTCAGGACGATGAACTACTTGCCGACGCTGACGTCGGCGGTCGCGGCCGCGACCGTATGGATCTGGCTGCTGCATCCGGAGTTCGGCCTGGTGAACAATCTGCTCGGGTATATAGGCGTCACGGGGCCGGCCTGGCTGTCGCAGACGGAAACCGCGATGCTGTCCATTATCATGGTGACGCTCTGGCAGGCGGTGGGGTCCAATATGGTCATCTACATCGCCGGCTTGCAGGGGGTTCCGGACTATCTGTACGAATCCGCCAAGCTCGACGGGGCGAACGCCGTCCAGCGGTTCCGCTTCATTACATGGCCGCAGCTGCGTCCGACGACGTTCCTGGTCAGCACGATGTCCATCATCGGAGCGCTCCAGCTGTTCGACCAGGCGTTCGTGCTGACGCAGGGCGGTCCCGGCAACGTGACGAAAACGCCGGTATACCTGATCTATCAGCAAGGCTTCAACCAGCTGCAGATGGGCTATGCCTCCGCGCAGGCGTTCGTGCTGGCGCTGGCGATCCTGATCTTCTCGTTCGTCAACATGCGCGTGACCAAATCCGAAGAGCCTGTCGTGTAAGGAGGATGCATCATGGCTGAACCATCCCTGCCGGCCGCAAGCGCCGGAATGCCGGCAACGACAGCCTTCGCGGCCCGGAAGGCTCTGTCGAGAATAACGTTCTACGCGGCCGCTATACTCATATCCGTCGGCATGTTCCTGCCCTTCTTCTGGAGCTTGATGACATCGTTCAAGCCGAGCGATGAGATTTTCTCCGTCCCGATCAAATGGATTCCGTCCAGCCTGACGCTGGAGCATTACCGGAGCGCGTTCACGACGGTTCCGTTCGGACTGTATTTCCTCAATTCCTTCATCCTAGCGGCGAGCGGCGTGCTGTGCAACCTGTTTTTCGGCTCGCTCAGCGGCTACGCCTTCGCCAAGCTGAACTTCAGGCTGAACAAGCCGCTGTTCAAGGTGCTGCTGGCCGCAATGGTCATTCCGGGCATCGTGACGATGATCCCGAGCTTCTACGTGCTGATGCATTTTCCGCTGATCGGCGGCAACGATATCGGCGGGGCGGGCGGCCACGGCTTTCTCAATTCATTCTGGGGCATCATCCTGCCGGGAGCTTCCGGCTCGTTCGCCGTGTTCTTCATGCGCCAGTTCTTCCTTACGTTGCCGTCGGACATGATGGAGATGGCCCGGATCGAGGGCTGCGGGGAGTTCCGGATTTTCTGGAACATCTACCTGCCTCTGACCAAGCCGGCTCTGGCGACGCTCGGCATCTTCACGTTCCAGGCGGGCTGGAACAGCTTCCTGTGGCCGATGATCATTCTGAACGATCCCCAGAAGGCGACGATCCAGATGGGGCTGCAGGCGTTCTCGTACAACCACCAGACCGACTTCGGTCCGATGATGGCGGGCGCGCTGATCGCGACGCTGCCGATTCTTATCCTGTTCCTCATGCTTCAGAAGTATTTCGTGCAAGGCATCGCGTTCAGCGGCACCAAGGGGTGACGAGCCGGCTGCTGCGAATCGAATGGCGGGCATAAAAACCATTTCCAAAGGAGCGTGCTTGTACATGATCTTGGGAAAACGCATCGTTATTCTGGCCGTTGCGGCGGCGCTCGCGCTGCCGGCCTTCGGCGGAGCGAAGCCGGCTGCCGCGTTCACGGCCGCCAATGCGGATACGGCCATGAACGGCTTGATCAGCACCTTTTACGATTCCTCCGCCAACTATTTCTACACGAACAGCGATCACGCCGTCCACTCGCATGCCAGCGGGCCGAACGGAGGCTTGTACACCGATTTCTGGTGGGAGGCGCAGCTGTGGGAAACGGTGATGGACGCCTACCAGCGGACGAACAGCTCCGTCTACCGGACGATGATCGACGATGTGTATGCCGGCTTCAACGCCAAGTACGCCGACATGATGGCCAATGACTTCAACGACGATCTGGGCTGGTGGGCGCTGGCCTGCATGCGGGCCTACGAGCTGACTGGAACGGCGGAATACCGGAATCGGGCCTCCTTCCTGTTCGATCAGATTTATGCCTTCAACGACAGCACGTACGGAGGCGGCATCTGGTGGAAGCGGGATGGAACCTCGCCCCAGAAAAACGTCGCGACCAACGCGCCGATGATCATGACCGCCATCAAGCTGAAAAACGCGACGGGCGACAGCGGTTATCTGACCAAAGCCCAGGGCCTGTATGCCTGGCTGAAATCCCGGCTCGTATCCGGCAGCAAAATCAACGACCATATCGAAGGCAGCGGCAGCGGCACGGCCGTCAACTGGGACTTCACGTACAACTACGGCACGTTCCTGGGAGCGGCGCTGGCTCTCTACCAAGCGACGGGCACGGCAAGCTACCTGACCGACGCCAACAGCGCCGCGAACTATGTCATCAACAATATGACGCTCTCCTATTCGCTGCCGTACGAAGGGGAGGACGACGGGGCCGGCTTCAAAATGGTGTTCGCGCGCAACCTGAACCAGCTGCGCATCGCCACGAACAATGCTTCCTACCTGAATTTCCTGCAGCAAAATGCGACACAGGCGTTCAACCACCGCCGCGCCTCGGACAACGTCATCGGCAGCGACTGGACGGCGCCGACCGGAACCGGCTACGTGCAAAGCCTGGCGGCAGCTGCCGGCGCCTCGATCCTGCAGCTCGTCCCGGCCGACAACTATACCGGCTACATCGCCGGCAACGGCGTCTATGAGGCCGAGAACGCCAGGCTGAGCGGAATCGGCACGGAGGCGGTCCAGTCCGGCTACTCGGGCCGCGGGTATTTGGCCGGATGGAACACGAACGGCACGAGCGTCACGTTCAACGTCAACCAGAACAGCGCCTCCACGAGGACTGTGACGATCCGCTACGCGGCGGGAGCAGGCAACGCTTCCCGCTATGTATCGGTCAACGGCTCCGTCGCGGCCGCGAATCTCAGCCTGCCGGGCACAGGCGGCTGGGGAACATGGAGCACGGTGACGCTGAACGTGAACCTGAACGCGGGGTTCAATACGATCGTCATCGGCTATGACAGCAGCAAGGGCAACAGCAATTATGTGAATCTGGATCAGATTTCCGGACTGTAGAGGGACAGAGGCAGGAGTAGAGAAGCGGGCGGGCATGGAGCTGTTTTTGTGCGGAGCCCTGGGAAGCTGTCGGCCATCCGCGCAAGGGTTCCCGATTCCGCCTGCAAGAGACAGGGAGTGAGCAGCATGACTTGGGCAGAACGAGCCGAGCAGTCGCAGCGGGCGCTGGAGAACTTGTACTGGAATCCTTCGATTCAACTGTACGACATCGAAATTCCTTGCCCCGACGGGGCGTGCAACACCATTTTCCACTACTGGTGGATGGCTCATGCCGTCGACGCTTTGGTAGACGGCTATCTCCGGACAGGAAATTCCGTCTATGCGGATCGGCTGGCGGAGCTTCATGACGGCATTGTCCGCCGCAATGGCGGCGAGTGGCCCAACGAGCTCTACGACGATATGGAATGGATGGCGATCGCCTGGCTAAGGGCGTTTGAGGCGACGGGCCATGCGGCATACAAGGAAACGGTCGATATTCTCTGGGCCGATATCCAGACCGGCTGGAACGGCCATATGGGCGGCGGCATCGCCTGGCAGAAGTCCCAGCTCGATTACAAAAACACGCCGGCCAACGCGCCGGCGGCCATTTTGGCGGCAAGGCTGCACCGGTTGTCGGGCCGTCCGGAGGATCTGGAATGGGCGCTCAAAATATACGGATGGCTGAAAGAGAGCCTGGTCGATCCGGCGACCGGCTTCGTATGGGACGGCATGAACCGCACCGGCGACGGGACGATCGACAAGGACTGGAAGTTCACGTATTGCCAGGGGGTCCATATCGGCGCAGGCGTGGAGCTGTACCGGATTACGGGCGATGGCAGCTATTTGCAGGACGCCCTGCGCACGGCTGAAGCGATGCGCAGGGAGCTGGTCGATCCGGCGAGCGGACTGCTTCCCGAGGAAGGGGATGGGGACGGCGGCTTGTTCAAGGGCATTCTCGTCCGGTATCTGGGAGAGCTCGTTGCCGAAGCTCCACAGGAGATGGCCGTCATTGACCTGCTGGAAGCTCAAGCCTCCTCGCTGTGGAGCCGAGGACGCGATCCGCAGCGCCAGGTGTTCAGCACCAGCTGGTCGGAGCCGCCGGAGGAAAGAGTGACGCTGAGCGCCCAGCTGAGCGGCATCATGCTGCTGGAGCAGCTGGCGGCGATGGAAAAGAAAGCTCTGGCGGCGATGCCGGGTTCCGGCAGGACGTATCCATGACCGTTCGTATAATCGTCATTGTGGAGGCTGTCCATCCTTCCTGCGGATGGTCCGGAGCCCCTGCAGGGCAATCTCATTAAGTTAAGGCGCATTGCCAAAAATCAAGAAGAAGAGCAGGTTATCGAAAAGATAGCCTGCTTTTTTTGCATGAAAACAGAAACAGAGCCTGACAAGCAGTTGGAAGTGTGTGGCAAAGCCCCTTGGAAAAACGAGGAGGTTTCGACAATGGATGCGTATGCGGATTTACTAAAAAAACGCTGACATCGCTCATAAGAGAAATGTCAGCCGCTCCGGCACTTTATGTCAAAATGAATGAGAGCCACGATGTTAATATATTTGAGCCCGCATGTTAATGGAGAGAGCCATCAAGTAAGTAAATGATGGCTCTCAATCATCCCATTCAACTATCGTTTGACGTTAGTTCAAAGAACAGTTCATCAACAAATTACCAATTCAGTCTTTCGGAAATATTTTTACTTATTTCTTCAGGATGTTTAACACCAATGATCAACTTTGATAGTTTGAACTTACCAACTTGAAAGCTATTCAAATCTAAATGAAGAGTTTCAAGCTCATTTTCAAAAAAGTGCAGTTGATAACCGCCATTTGATCTAAATAACCCACTTCTCATTCCTCCCAATGAAGCACCATATAGTTTAAAAGCATTTGGTATCGGTCTACCTGTTGTTATTTCCTTGATTGAAGAGTATGGAATTTGCAACGCTTTGTCTAATTTTAAAAAGGGTGGATTTCCTAGGTCGATATTTACGTAGGTTTCCATTAGTTGAATTTTACGTTCCATATTTTGAATCCCCCATTTCAAATAATCTATTTATTTTACAACCCATAATGACATATAATACCACAAAAATCTCTTATATTCATAAAAGTCTAAGCTCTGCCCTTTAGTTTAATGACTACTCTCTATAATGTTTTTCACAGCCTTAATCTAAAGGGGCTCTCACCGTTAACAACTTGGCTCTGTTTCATTAACACGGTGGCTCTCCATCATTAACTCGATGGTTCTTCGGCATTAACATTTGCGGCACGCTTTTTCCTTTCTTGCACCAAAAACCAAACGGCACAGGACTTTTTCCCATACCGTTTCCGATTCCTTTTTTATTCCCGGTCTTGTTTTTGAGCTTAACTTAATGACATTCCCCTGCTGGGGCTCCTTTTTTTGGTCCTATTTATTGCCCGCGGCGCGTTAGAAGCTATTCAGACGAACGAGGCTTCGCCCGGCCATCCAGCTCGACATGAATCAGGCCTGCCGCTTACTTCACCTTGTCCGGATGGCGGAAGCGCAGCGCGGACCACGCCTCGTCGATCGCCACGTTGCTGACGGGGCGCAGGCCGATGAGCTCCTGCACGAGCGCCGCCAGGCTGTCGCGGTTGATGTCGGGCTTGACCGACTTGCTTTTTTTCGGGTAGGAAATCCAGAATACCGCATCTTCCTCCAGCATTCCGGCCGCTTCCGCCGCGCGCTCCCGCACCTCTGCGGCGCTTTCGACGAACAGCTGCACGAAGGCGTACTTTCCTTCCGTCCCTCCCGTGTCCGCGACATTCAGGACGTAGCCTTCCGGCGCGAACAGAACGGCAGCGGGACCTTGCTTGTAGTGGAGCTTTTTCAACAGCTGCTCCTGCATCAATGACCACCCTCTCCGGAGTCGTCTGCCTGCATCTATTGTACGGATTCCGGCAGGCAGGAGACAAGTCTGGACGTATCACCGGCGAGGAGTCCAACCACGGCTGCACCCCCAAGCGCATGGCAGATGGAGCGGCGCTTGGCTGGATCACTGCGCGGCTCTCGCGAAAAAAGCTGCGCTGCCGTCCTCTCATCTTAAAGGAAATCCTCTTCGCAGGCTGAACTTATACTTTGACTATGTATCGCCGGGAGGAACATCCGTGGACAAGCATGAGAATGTTAGCAACGACGGGCAGCAGCGCCAAATATCCGAGAGCAGTAGCAAAGCGGAGGGTTCGCTTCGCCGCCTATTTTCGCTTCTCGATCTCGACCTTCCCGAGCTGGGCCGGGTTGCTCAAGAGGTCCTTCATGACAGGCTCGACAACGCCTGCCAAGCCTTGAAGGAGCATCTGCTGGAACGGCTGCCGCCTCTTTTTTGCTCCGACAAGGAGAGCGCCGCCGACATCGCCGCTTACGTCCGGAGGCATCAGCCGGAGGAGACGGCGCTGGTCATGGACACCTCCGAGGAGGTGCTGCGGCAGACGTTCCATTTCCGCTTTCCGACCGACATGGAGCGCAGCTCCGTTCCCGTGACCTTTGCCGGTGAGATCGATTGGAATCATGTTCCCGACAGGGACGAGGAATGGGCGTACATGCTCAACCGACATCGGTACTGGGGCGCGCTCGGCCAAGCCTATCTGCTCACGGGCGAAGAACGCTTCGCGGAAGGCTTCTGCCTGCAGCTGGACGACTGGCTCCGGCGCAATCCGGTGCCGGCCGAGGTGACGAGGGACACGATGAGCTGGCGGTCAATCGAAGCCGGCATGCGGATGAGCCACTGGCTCAAAGCTCTGGCATACACGCTGCGAAGCCCGGCGATGACGCCTTTGCTGACGGCGCGCATGCTGCTGTCTTTCCATGAGCATGCGGATTATTTGGAGAGAGCCTTCTCGCGCCTGAAGATTATCAGCAACTGGGGCGTGCTGGAGAACGGCGGTCTGTTCCAGATCGCTTCCGTCCTGCCGGAGTTCCGGCGGTCGGAGCATTGGGCGGAGACGGCCAGACAGAGGCTGGAGGAGACGGCCCGGGTCCAGATCATGAAGGATGGCGTTCACTGGGAGCAGTCGTTTTCCTACCATCTCGAGGTGATGAGCATGTATCATGAGGTGCTCATGCGGGCGGACCGGCAGGGGATGCGCCTGAATGCGGACTTTACAGCAACCGTGCGGGAAATGGCTTATGCATCCATGCATCTGGCCAAGCCGGATCACCGGCAGGTGCTGCTCGGAGACAGCGACAACAGCGATATCCGTTCCGCGCTGACAGCTGCGGCATGGCTGCATCGGGAGCCGTTACTCAAGTCCGGCGCCCATTCGGAGATGGATTACGACAATGCCTGGCTGTTCGGGATTTCCGCTATCCAGGAATACAGCCGGATGAGGGCGGAGCTTCCCGCCCGGCTTTCCCATGCTTTTCCCCATTCGGGCCATTACGTCATGCGCTCCGGTTGGAAGGAGGAGGATCTGTTCCTCTACTTCCGCTGCGGGCCGCTGGGAGGCGGTCATGGCCATGCGGATCTGCTGCATATCGACGTCCATGCCTATGGCAGGGAGCTGCTGACGGATTCGGGCCGCTACACCTACAGCGACGGGAAGCCGGAGCGGCGCGAGCTCAAGCAGGCTGAGGCCCATAACACGACCTTGGTGGACGGGCGTCCTTTCACGGAAATCATGGATACATGGACAACCGGCCGCGCCGCCTCTCCAACCGGCGTCAGCTGGATTTCCGAATCGGCCTACGACTATGCCGAAGGCAGCCATACCGGATACCGGCTTGAGAAGGAGCCTGTGTATCCGAAGCGGCGAATCCTGTTCATCAAGCCGTTCTTCTGGCTGCTGACCGATGCCTTCGACGGACGGGGAGAGCATGAGCACGAGCAGTATTTCCACTTTGCTCCCGGCGCGGCAAGGTTGTCCGAGGAAAGCGGCGTTTGCCTTGCGGACGGTCACGGCGGAGCCAGGCTGGCCATCCTTCCTGTCGAGCCCGGAGCCATGCGGTTCCGCTTGCAGGAAGGCAAGGTATCGAAGGTCTACAACGAGATCGAGCCGAGAGCGACTGCCGTCTACAGCCGGAAGGGGCCGGCTCCCTCGGCGATGATGCAGGTGCTGCTGCCTCTGCCTTCCTCCGGATCGGCGCTGCCGGTCGTGGAGAAAATGCCCGTCCGGCTTCTATCGGGCGAGCTGGCGGGCGACGACCGGGCGGCGGCGTGCAGGATTGAGATGACGGATTCGGGAGAAAGCCATATCATCCTGATCGCTCATGAACCGCCCGCGCAGGCGGGGGATTGTTACGTCGTGGACGGAATTCAGGTATTCGGAGAGGTCGTCTGGATCCATCGGCGGGGCGGCGAAGCCAAGGCAACCGTCGTGAAATAGCAGGGACGGACAGAGCGGCAACAGCAGGGATGGACAGAGCGGCAACAGCAGGGATGGGCAGAGCGGCAGATCGGCAAGCGGGGTGGCCCGCGCCATCGATCTCGCCGCTTTTTTTGCGTTGGAAAAACTTTATTCGCCAAAGCGCAGGGGAAACCATGATATCCTTCGTCTATTCATGGGAAGGGGGGAAACGACATCCAAAGCGATATCGAATGGCTGCAGTCCGTCCGCGACGGCGGCCCGGAACGGTTCGGCGAAATTATCGACGAGTACGGGGCTTATCTGTACCGGACCGTGTATGCCGTCCTGCGATCCCCCCAGGATACCGAGGACGTCCTGCAGGAGGCGCTGCTGGCGATCAGCCGGGCGCTTCCGGAGTGCAGGCTGGAAGGCTTCAAGACTTGGATCACCCGCATCGCCGTCAACCGAGCCATCGATTACAGGCGCAAGCGGCAGCGGCAGGAGGCGAGGTCAGGATCAGGCGAAGCGCTTGATGATTCGCCGGAAGTCATGATGAGGAGCGGGGAACGGAACGATTCCCCTCCGGATCAGCTGATTGCGATGGAGGAGCGCCGGCGGGTGCAGGACAAGCTCGAGGAGCTTCCTCCGGAATATAAAGGGATCGTCAGGGACTATTATTTCCGCCGCCGATCCTATCAGGAAATCTCGGAGGAAAGCGGCCTGAAGCCGAAAAGCGTCGAGTCCAAGCTGTACCGGGCGCGAAGCTGGATGAAGCGACATTGGAGAAGGGAGGATTTCGATTGAGCGAGGGCCGGCATCACAATCAGGAGGCATGGGCGGCTTACGCCCGGAATACGCTGCCCGACCGGCAGCGGGAGGAGATGGAGCTCCATCTCTCCTACTGCGACGGCTGCCTGGAGCTGCTGGTCCAGGCGCTCGACATTCCCGGGAGTCCGGCCGAGGACAAGTCGGGAGCCGCTCCCGGCACCGGATTCTCTGGCATCGACTCCATGGCCGTTCCCGTTCCGGCTGCCGCCATGGAGCGGATCCGCTGCCATGTGCTGGAGCTTATGGAAGGGGACCTTCCCGACGTCAAGCGCGCTTCAAAATCACGAACCGCCTGGCTGAGGCGTCCCGCTCTCCATTACGGGCTTGCCGCCTCGCTCACGCTGCTCTTGTATATGAGCGGGGCTTTCACGGACATGGACCGGTTTCTTGAGAGCCGGGAACCGCAGCAGGGAGCTTCCGCAGCGATCCCGAATCCGGCATCCGGGACGTCTTCCGAGAGCTGGTCGAACCGCATGCTGGATCGGACCGCGCATCTGCTTCAAGAGATCCAGGACCGCCGGTACCGGTGAGCGCAGGGGAAATGGAATGGACGCCAGTGAACCGCGGACTAGGGAACGACCTCGGAAACAACGGGAAGAACCGATTAAACGCTGAATAACGCTAGCAACCCTGAAAGGATGATTGCCCCACATGAGAACTCTTCCAAACCCTTTTGTCGCGCTGCTGCTAGGCTTCATTCCCGGCGCCGGCCATGCCTATCTGGGCAAATATTTGCGGATGTTCGTCTACGGCGCTTTTGTATGGGGGCCGGTCGCTATCATGCTGCTGCTCGCCGTCACGAACAATCTGGACGGGGATGCCGCTCCGCTCCTTCTGATTCCGATCGGAGTCTGGGGAGTCAGCATGATCGATATCCTCGTGACGGTGCTTGCCCGCCCGGCGCAGACGCATGCCTATGCTCCAGGCCCGATGGACGGGAACGGAATTCCTTCGGCCCTTGCGTATCCGCTCAGAACCGCCGAGGACCAGAGGGAGAAGGCTTTGACGATCGTGCTCTCCTTCATCCCGGGTCTGGGACATATGTCGCTTGGCCTCATGCAGCGCGGAACCGCCTTCATGATATCTTTCGCCGGCCTCGGCGCTTTCATCGTTTTCGTCGCCGTGGTCCTGCATACGCCGGTTTTCCTCGTTTTTCTTCTGCTGCTTCCGGTCGTATGGATCTACAGCATGTTCGACGCCATCCTGCATGTGAACCGCAAGCAGGCGGGAGAGCTTCTTCGGGACATCTCCTTGTTCGAGGAAGTGGAGAACCGCTTCTCCGGATCCCGCAAAAACAAAACGCTGGCGGCGCTGCTGTCGTTCCTTCCCGGCGCCGGCCATCTGTATCTCGGCTTGCAAAAGAGGGGGCTGCAGCTGCTGCTCGGATTCCTGCTGCTCATCTATCTCATGGACAGCATGCGGATTACGCTGTTCCTGTTCATGCTTCCGCTGCTCTGGTGCTTCTCGCTGTTCGACGCTCTGCAGCAGTACGGCCGCTATCAGCGGGGCGAGATGCAGGACGTGCCCGTCCTGACCGAGCTTGCCCGCTACCACCGCTGGCTTGGAGCCGGGCTGATGGCGCTCGGCGTCTATTATATGATGGACCGCTTCCTTGGCCAGGCCATCTACGACTATCTTCCGCGCTTCGCCTCGGCCTATGACTGGTTCTTCCGCAGCCTGCCGCTGGCGGTCACATCCTTCCTGCTGATCGCGGGGGGCTTGCGGCTGTTCCTCGGGAAGCCTGCGCCGCCTGCGCCGATGCCGCTTCATGAACGCCCGGCGACTTATGCGAGCTCCGGTGGACGGGAAAGCCTGGCTCCGGAGGAGAGGTGAGACGGGGACAAAAGGAAAGGGGATTGTCGTGACTTTCGGGAGACAATCGGCAGGCATCCGCAGTGGAGACTGGAAGCTAGTCTGCCTTAAGGCCTGAATCAAATATGGTTTCATCCTGCCGCGCCAGCTGCTGCCGGATGATTGAAGGGCCAAGCTGATCTAGCCGAGCTGTCCCGCTGGCTGAATGCCAGCTCCACTGCTGTTTCGCGGGAATCCCGCAACAAGGATTCGTGACGGGTTCCTGAATCCTTCGTCTTGAGCCGACAAGAAACAAGCCGCCCCTGGTCCGGAGCCAGGGGCGGCTTGTTTGGATTTCCATTTTTGTGTCATGCATTCAACGGGGACGGAATATCCGAGGCCGCCTTCCATCAGCGATGGCGCGGGGCTTGGCAAGAAGGCGACGGCCCCTTAACATGGCTGTGCCCTTGAGCCGCCGCCGGCCGCCTTTCAGCTTCACCCCAGCTTCTCCAGAAAACGATGCCGCAGGGCCAAATGCCGCGCCGAGCGGAAAAGGATCCATCCGATGAGGACCAGCAGAGACGTCAGCGCCAGCATCGCGATGTTGCCGAGCAGCAGCATGCCGGTCGCCTGGCCGGCGACGAGCGCCAGTACCGGCAGAACGATGACTCCGCCAAGCTGATACGCTTCCTGGAAGCCCTTGACCTTGGCCGATACCAGCATCGTCGCCAGGACGATGACCGCGGTCAGCGAGGGCACGACGAGCAGCAGCAGCGGCAGCCAGTTCCAGGTCGGGAAGATCAGGTGCGAGAAGAGCGGATAGGCCAGCGAATTGACGATTACCCCATAGACGACAAAGCTTCCCAGTGTCAAAGCTATCGACGGCAGGAAGGCGGCGAGACCTTTGCCGAGGAGGAGCTGGTTCATGGAGATCGGCGCATACAGCAGCCCTTCCAGCGTCTTCCGCTCCTTCTCCCCGGCAAAGCTGTTGGCGGTGATGATGCTTGAGGTCATGACCGGGATGAGCAGGAACATCGGAGCCATAAGGTAGGTGAGCATGAAGTAGAGCACCCGATGGCCGTCGCTGGGCAGCTGCGACAGCTCGGCCTGCAGAGAGGGCGGAGCGAGAGAGATTGCCGACTTCAGCAGGTAGGCGATGTCGCTGGAGCTTCCGAACCCGCCGCTGCCTCCCGGCAGCACCTTATAGCGGAACACGAGCAGCAGAATCGCAGGCAGCACGGCGCTGAATACGAGCGGCACGATGATCATAGGCAGCCATAGCTGCAGGCTGGCCTTGAGCGCGTTGATATCCTTGCGGGCGATGGACCAGCTGGGAGAGAAGCGGTTCATGGCAAGTTCTCCTTTCGGATCTGAAAGTAGATGGACTGCAGATCATCATTCAGGATGCGGGCTTCATAAAGCCGGGATTGCGCGGAAATGGACCGCAGCAAGCCCGGCAGCGCCTCATAGGATTCCGCCTCGATCTGGATGTTTCCGTTGCGTCCCTGCCAGTCGCGAACCCTGATTTCCAGCTGCAGGGTGGAGATGTAGCGTTTCCGCAGTTCCTGCAGCGTGCCCTCGGCCTTCTTGGCTCCCTGCTCCAAAAAGATGTAGCTGGAGCAGACGGTCTCCAGCTGGGAGAGCACGTGGGAGCAGATCAGCACGGTCACGCCCTCATGCTCATTGAGCCGCTTCAGATAGAGCAGCACATCCCGCGTGCCGTCGGGATCAAGGCCATTGGTCGGCTCGTCGAGCAGAAGCACAGACGGCTTGTGCAGCATGGCTCGGGCGAGGCCGAGCCGTTTTTTCATTCCGGTGCTGTAGGTGCCGGTCTTGCGGTCGAGAAATTCCTGAAGCGAGAGCACGCCGGACAGCTCCTGGATTCTGTCCAGGCCATGAATGCCATACAGGCTGGCATAGAACCGAAGATTCTCCCGTCCCGTCATATCGTCGTACAGTCCGGGCTGTTCGGTCAGCGTGCCGCAGCTCCGCCGCACCTCATCGCCATCCTTCTCCGGACTCAGACCATCCACGGCGATGGACCCTTCCTCCGGCAGCAGCAGTCCGTTCAGCAGCCGGATCAGCGTCGTCTTGCCGGCGCCGTTGGGACCGATCAATCCGGTGATCGACCCCGCTGCCAGATCCGCACTGAAGCCATCCAGGGCCGTCTTGTCCTGAAATCTCTTCGTTACCCCTTGCAGCTTGATCAACTTTCATCCTCCTCTTCACGGTTGCTGTTCTCAAGTGTGCCTATTTGTCGTTTGGCTTAGACAAATCGTTCAATGCCGAGGGATTTATTTTCTGCAAGCTGTCTTCGTCAGGCCAGTCTCCGGTTTTTTCACGAGGTCACAATCTTGATCTTTGAAGTCATTACTTTGGTAGTTGGACCTCCCCCCAAAGTCCTACAATGACATCAGCAAGCGAAACCAACCGACGAGATCCGGGGAGGATACAGAGATGAAGAAGCAAAAAACCGCCGCAGCGGCGCTGGCGATGGCCATCGCGCTGACGGGGCTGACGGCATGCGGCAGCAACAACAACGCGGAAAACAATGCGGGCGCCGCAAATACAGGCGCTGCAAATACAGGCGCAGCAACGGAGCCGGCTGCCAACACGGCGGCCAACACAGGCGCAGCCGACAAGGCCGGCGCAGATGCGGCCAATATGCCGGAGAAGCCGGCCGAGCTGACGATCTGGCCGGACGACAACGCCGACAGCGTGGCTACGATTACAGATATTACGAAGAAGTACACGGAGAAAACCGGCATCAAGGTCAACGTCAAGCCGGTCAAGATGAACGACCAGCAGCAGATTCTCTCGCTTGACGGTCCTGCCGGCAAAGGTCCGGACCTGTTCTACCAGCCGGGCATCGGCAACCTGGTGCTCAAAGGCCTCGTGCAGCCGGTCAAGGCCGAGCAGGCCGTGCTCGACTCCTTCACGCCGGAAGCGCTCAAGGCGCTCAGCCAGGACGGCCAGCTGTACGGCCTGCCGTTCGTAACGGAGACCTACGCGCTGTTCTACAACAAAAAGCTCGTGCCTGCGGCGCCGGCGACAATCGCAGACCTGGAGAAGCTGGCCCAGGAGCAGACGGACGCCAAGAAGCAGACCTACGGCTTCCTGTTCGAAGGCATCAACTTCTACTACGCCTGGGCATTCATGGGCGGCAACGACGGCTACATCTTCAAGGGGACCGACGCCGGCGGCTACGATGTAAACGACATCGGCCTCAACAAGGAGGGCGCTGTCAAAGGCGTCCAGCTGATCCAGGATTGGTTCAAGAAAGGCTACCTGCCCAAAGGCGTGAACGGCGATATCGTCGGCGGCCTGTTCGGCTCCGGCAAGGTCGGCGCGGTCATCAACGGACCTTGGGCGATCACGGATTACAAGAAGCAGCTTGGCGACGATCTGGCGGTGGCTCCGCTTCCGACGCTGGAAAACGGCAAGCACCCGACCTCCTTCATCGGCGTGAAGGGCTGGATGCTCTCCAAGTTCTCCAAATCCCCGGAATGGGCTTCCGATCTGGCGGCCTTCATCACCAACCAGGAAAACGCGCTTGAATATTACAAAAAGACCGGCCAAGTGCCTCCGGTCACTGCGGTTCTGAACGACACCGCGCTGACGAGCGACCCGCTCGTGAAGGGCTTCACGGAGCAGGTCCAATTCGGCCAGCCGTTCCCTACGGTTCCTGAGCTTGATTATGTCTGGGATCCGATGAAAAACGCGCTCCAGTTCGCTTCCGAAGGCAAGGATGTGCAGAAATCGCTGGATGACGCCGTGAAGCAGGTTCAGGACAAGATGGCGATGTCCGGCAAATAAGAAGGCTGCGCTATCGGATCCGGCTCCACACAGGAAATCATCGCCTGGCCGTCAAGGCAAGGCGGCGGCGGGACAGCAACACCACGATGCCCGCGGGCTGGCGCTCACCGGCGCGGCCCCCGGGCTTTTGCTTTTGGATCGACCCGGATATTCATGGACGGACCTCTATATAAAGAGCAAGGATCGGAAGGTGAAGGAACCATGCAAAAAGCATTGCAACCGAAGGCCGGTCCCCAGCCTTCTCCAGCTGCGGCAGCCGCGCTGTCCATCATTCCAGGCCTGGGCCAGCTGTACAATCGACGCTTCATCAAGGGCGTGCTGTTCCTCGTGCTGGCGCTGTCGCTCGCGGCATCGATCGGCGCATGGACGGCGCACGGCATCGAAGGGCTGATCACGCTGGGCGACGATCCGAATAAAGACGATTCCCGAACGCTGCTGACGGAGGGCATCCTCTCTCTGCTGCTAGCGGCCGTGCTTCTGTACAGCTATATCCTCAACATCAAGGATGCTTACCGGGATGCGGTCCGCCGTCAGGACGGCGAGCGGATTCCATCCGTGAGGCAGGCTTTCCATGACAGCTACGACAAAGGCTTCCCTTATTTCGTCGTCGTTCCCAGCTTCATCCTGCTGGCGATGGTCGTCGTTTTCCCGCTGCTGTTCATGGTCGCGCTCGCGTTCACGAACTACAGCCTGTACAACTCTCCGCCAGCGAAGCTGCTGGACTGGGTGGGCTGGATCAACTTCAAGGAGCTGTTCACCAACCCGATCTGGACGCAGAGCCTCGTCTCCGTCGTCACCTGGACGGTCGTCTGGACGCTGGTCGCGACCTCGCTCCAGATCGGCCTGGCGATGCTGCTCGCCGTGCTCGTCAATGACAATCGCGTGCGCTTCAAGAAGCTGATCCGCACGGTCTTCATCCTTCCCTGGGCAGTGCCTTCGTTCATGACCGCGCTCGTGTTCGCCGCGATGTTCAACGATACGTTCGGGGCGATCAACATGCAGATCATGAGCAGGTTCGGCTTGATGGTTCCATGGCTGACGGACCCGACCTGGGCCCGCGTCGCGATCATCCTGATCCAGATCTGGCTCGGCTTCCCGTATGTGTTCACGCTGTTCACGGGCGTGCTGCAGAGCATTTCCAAGGACTGGTACGAAGCCGCCGAGGTGGATGGAGGCAGCCGCTGGCAGAAGTTCCGCTTCATCACTTTGCCCCATATCCTGTTCGCCACGGCGCCGCTCCTCATCATGCAGTATTCGTTCAACTTCAACAACTTCAACATCATCTTCCTGTTCAACAAGGGAGGACCGGCGGTGCCGGGCCAAAGCGCGGGAGCGACCGACATTCTCATCTCCTGGGTGTACAACCTGACCTTCACCGACAACAACTACAAAATGGCCGCCGCCATCAGCATCATCATGGGCCTCATCGTCGCGGCGTTCGCGTTCTATCAGTTCCGGAAGACGCGGTCATTCCGTGAGGAGGGATATTGATGGGACGCACGCTGAGATCCAAGCTGGAAGTATCCGGCATCTACCTCGTTGTTCTGATCATGTTCGCCGTCATCCTGTATCCGCTGCTGTGGGCGGTCAGCATCTCGCTGAATCCCGGCACGAGCCTCTACAGCGCCAAGCTGATTCCCGACAATCTGTCGCTGGAGCATTACCGCTGGCTGTTCACGGATCCGCAGAGCGATTACGGCCTCTGGTACAAAAACACGATCATCGTCGCCGTCTGCAATGCCGTCGCCTCCGTGACGATGGTGTCGCTGCTGGCGTATGTGTTCTCGCGCTTCCGCTTCACGGGCCGCAAGTACGGCATCTACACCTTCCTGCTGCTGCAGATGTTCCCGGTGCTCATGGGCATGGTGGCGATCTACCTGCTGCTCAACTTGGTGAACCTGCTGGACACGTTCACCGGCCTGATCCTGATCTACGCCGTCGGCGGACTGCCGATGAACGTGTTCCTCGTCAAAGGGTACCTGGACACCATTCCGCGCGATCTCGACGAATCGGCCACGATGGACGGCGCGGGGCATCTGACCGTATTCTTCCGGATTCTGATGCCGCTGACGGCTCCGATCCTGGCGGTCGTCGGGCTGTTCACCTTCATGGCGCCGTTCATGGACTTCCTGACGCCGCGCATCATCCTGCGCTCGCCCGAGAAGTACACGCTGGCGCTCGGGCTGTACAACTTCATCAACGACAAGTTCTCCAACAACTTCACGATCTTCGCGGCGGGCACCATCCTGATCGCCGTGCCGATCGCGACCGTATTCCTGCTGCTGCAGCGCTTCCTCATCTCCGGCCTCGCGGACGGAGCGACGAAGGGCTGAGCTCTCCGAACAAGCAACAAAAAGGAAAAGCTGCACTCTTGATTGTCTTGGACATGATTGGGCGGCTTTTCTTTTGCCAAGGAAAGAAAGCGCAACCATAACGAAAGGGGATCCAACATGGCAATTCAATTCAGGCGGCTTGCTGCCGCTCTTCTGAGCCTGCTGCTGTTCCTGCCGGCGATGGCTCCGGGCGCGCGCGCCGCGGAAGCGGACCTCAGCTCGGCCGTACAGGACCTCGGGTACGAGGCTGCGGCATCCGCAACGGTTTCTGTTTCCGATTCCGTCTACGTCCGGCTGAAAAATGAATGGAAAGGCGTGTATCTGTACGAAGCGGAGGGACAAGCCCGCTACGGCTTCACGGCAGTGAACGATCCTGCATCCCAATGGGAGATCAAAAGCGGCGAAGGAGGCGCGCAGCTGCTCGTGAACCGGGCGACCGGCCATCTGCTGAACCGGGAGCTGGCATCGGATCCGCATGACAATCTCAAGAGCTCCGCGCTCGACAGCGGCGCGGCATCGGCTCAGTGGCAGGTGACGGAAGCATCCGGCAAGCCCGGTTACGTCAATCTGTCCATTCCCGGCCGCTCGAATCAGCTCGTCAACATCCAGGTGCTGAACGGTTACGCGCAGGCGAGCGACTGGGCGCAGCCGGGCTGGGGCTCGGCGTTGTGGCAGGTGGAGCCGGGGCATGGCGAGGAGCCGGTCCGGCTGGTCGACGGCTGGAAGGGGTACGTCCTCTATGAGGAAGCCGGTCTGGCGAAATATGGCGCGCCGGAGCTGAACGACGCTTCCTCGCAATGGTTTGTCGTGGACGGCGTGGCGCCGGGCTCGAAGAAGTTCGTCAATCGGGCGACGGGGCATGTGCTGAACCGTCTGGGCAACGATGGGGACCGTCTCAACGATCCCGTCAAAAGCTCGGATCTGCCGGAAGCTTCCACGGCAGGCGATTTTTCCATTCAGGAGCAAGCGGGGTCTGCAGGGCTGTATACGATAGCGAGCAGCGAGAAATCCTCCTACCTGCTCCATGTGCAGAGCCAGACCGGCCATGCGCAGATCAGCGACTGGGCGCAGCCGGGCTGGGGCAGCTCCTCGTGGAGACTGGAGCCGGCGGCCGATTCTTCCGCCAAGCGGCTGCAGGACAGTTGGAAGGGAAGCTTTTTGCAGGAGCAGGGCGGCCTGATCGCATACGGCACCCCGGATTACACCGATGCGTCCTCCCAATGGATTGTGGAGGACTACGGAACGGCGGTTCGGCTGCGCAACGTGCAGACGGGCCGTTACATGCAGCAGACGGAGCTGAAGGGCGGCGCCGCCCTTGCTGCCGCCGCTCCTCAAGCGGCGGATCCGCTGCTGACGAGCTGGATTCAAGCTCCGGGCATGGACGGCAGCGGCGATGTCCAGGCCGGACAGTCCACCTTCCAGGCCGCTTCCGATGGAGACGCGTATCTGAACGTGCAGAGCCAGGACGGCTACGGACATGCCAACAACTGGGCGCAGCCGTCCTGGGGCAGCGCGCGCTGGCTGGTGAAGGCTCCCGCGCCTGAGGGGCCGGCCGAGGAGCTGACCCCGTATGTGAAGATTCGCAACGACTGGCTGCAGCTGTATTTGTTCGAGAAGGACGGCAAGCTGGCCTACGGCAACGTCCAGCCGGGCGACGAGAGCGCGCACTGGCTGATCGAGTCGAAGGACGGCGTGCAGCATATCGTGAACCGGAAGACCGGCCATTACGTCACGCTGAGCGGCGTGAAGCCGGATTCCCGCGAATCGGTCCGGGTAGCGGATCCGGAAGGCGATATGGATTCGGCCGCATGGACCGTGTCGGATCATCAGGGCTTCAAGCTGATCCGCAGCGCGGGGGATGCCCGCCCGGCCGAAGCTTCCGGATACTTGAACGTCGAGCATAAGCTCAAGGCGGCCGAGTACAGCCCGGTGAACCGGGATTGGGGCAGCCCGAAGTGGGAATTCATTCCGGTGAAGGCAAGCGAGACCGGCACGGGTGGCGGCGCTCCGGTGCTGCTGCCTGACGGGGCGATCCGCTTGACGAGCAAGTCCGGCGGAGCGGCGCTCTACGAGAATGCCGGCGGCGTCGTGCTTTACGGCAGCCTGGACGCCAAGGACCTGCGTTCGCACTGGTTCGTGAAGGAAAGGGACGGAGGAGGCGTTTCGATCGTCAATGCCGTCACCGGCCGCGAGCTCTCCTGGCTGCCGGGCGTGAGCTATCTCGGCACCGTTGCTGCAGGAGGAGCGGGAGCAAACGCGGGATGGGCGCTCGAGAACGCGCCTGCCGCCGGAGCGATTCTGCTGCGCAGCCTGGCCGAGGGCCACGAGGATGAATACGCGCAGATCGCGGACGTACTCGGCTATGCCCAGCTTGACCTGCGTTCCATCGACAACGGAGCCGTCCAGTGGGTCGCTGCCGCGGCGCCCGAGGGAGGATACATCCCGGAGGTTCAGGATACGGTCGGCAGCGGTCTCACGCCGGCGGCGCCGCATGGGGGCTTGTACCGGCTGCAAAACTCGGCCGCCGGCTCGCTGCTGGCGATGAGCGGCGATGGGTTGGGGCTGTCCGGCGGAGATGTCCGCAGCAAGAGCGTCCTTTGGAGAATGGAAGACCGCAACGGCAGGCTGCTGCTCCGGAACGAGGAAACCGGCAGCTACCTGCTGCGGGACGGAAGCTCCGTCTCGGCGGGTGAGGCCGGCCCGACAGCGGAATGGACGCAGGAGCGGCAGTCCGGCTTGCTGATGCTGGCCGAGCCGGGCGGCAGCCGCGTGCTGTCAGCCTCCTCCGGTCATGCGACGCTTGCCGAGCGTGAAACGGCGGGAGGCTCAGGCCGCTGGAAGCTGCTCGAGGCCGCAGGCGATGTCGTGTACGAAGCGGAAAAAGGCTTTGTCTCCGGCGGCGCGGGCATACATGCCGAAGCGCCCGGTTATGCCGGCAGCGGGTATGCATCCGGCTGGAAGGATGCCGATGACCGGCTGATCCTGTCCGTTCAAGCGCAGGCAGCAGGCCGTTATGAAGCGGAGTGGACCGTTGCGGTCTTGGCGGGAGAGGAAGGGGGCAGGCTGTCCGTCTATGTCAACGGCCAGCCGCAAGGCAAGCTGGATGCGGCAGCCGGCGACGGCAGCGGGATGTGGAAGACGGTATCGGCCAAGCTGGACCTGCGGGCAGGCTACAACTCCGTTGAGCTGCGCAGGGCCGGGGACGACGGAGGCGGCCTGCTGGTGGATCGGCTGCTCGTCCATGGCGCGGTCAGCCGAGATTATCGCGGAGCGACTCTTCCTTATACGACTTATGAAGCCGAGGACGGAGCGACGAACGGAACCTTGCTTGGTCCCGACCGGACGTACATGACGCTTGCTTCCGAAGCGTCCGGCAGAAAGGCCGTCAAGCTGGATGCAGCCGGCCAGTATGTGGAATTCAAGCTTGCGGAACCGGCCAGCTACATGTCCTTGCGCTACAGCATACCGGACAGTCAGGACGGCGGCGGCCAGCAGGCGACGCTGAGCTATTCGGTGGACGGAGCCCCGGGCGGCAAGCTGGAGCTATCCAGCCGCCACGCCTGGGTATACGGCAAGTATCCATGGTCCAACAATCCCGAGGACGGAGATCCTCACCGCTTCTATGACGAGACGCAGCTGGACTTCGGCCGCACGCTCCCGGCAGGGACCGTGCTGAGGCTGGAGAAGCAGGTCTCCGATGCAGCCTCCTCTTATGTTCTCGACTCCGCCGATCTGGAGCTTGCGCCGGCGGCATACGCCATGCCGGCAGGCTTCCTCTCCGTGACGGATTTCGGCGCGGCGCCGAACGACGGCAAGAGCGATTCGGCTGCGTTTCTGGACGCAATCAGGGCAGCCAAGGCTGCGGGCAAAGGAGTCTGGGTGCCGCAAGGCTTGTTCCGGCTCGATTCGCCGCTGGAGGTGCAGGGAATCGTCATCCGCGGCGCGGGCATGTGGCATACGGCTATTGAAGGCGCAGGCTTCATGGGCACGGGAGACGGAGTCGGCGTGTACGATCTCAAGATCGACGTCGGCGTGACGGGGCGGCATGACGAGCTTCGGGAGGCCGCTTTTGACGGAACGTTCGGCAAGGGCTCCACGATTCAAGGCGTATGGGTCGAGCATGCCAAAGCCGGCATCTGGTCGGTCCGCAGCGACGACGAGGACGGCGGCATCGCCACCGACGGCCTGTACGCCGCAGGCATGCGCATCCGGGATACGTATGCGGACGGCATCAACTTCTCGACGGGAACCATCAACTCCATGGCGGAGCAGAATGCGATCCGCAATACGGGCGACGACTCCATCGCGATCTGGTCGTCGCAGCCGGACGGAGTAAGCGCGGACGACGCGCGGGCTTCGGGCAACACGATCCGCTTCAACACCGTCCAGCTTCCATGGCTGGCGGACAATGTCGCGATCTTCGGCGGCAGCGACAACAAGGTGCAGGACAACATCCTGTCCGATACGGTCGGATTCGGCGCCGGCATCGCGGTGTCGACGCGCTTCAATCCCGTCGCCTTCGGCGGCAGGACGGTCGTGGAGCGCAATACGCTGATCCGTGCCGGCGGCCATGAGTTCAACTGGAACCAGGACTTCGGCGCGATCTGGCTGTTCACCGGCGACAAGCCGATCGAGGCCGATATCGACATTCTCGACAATACCGTTCTGGACAGCACGTTCCAGGGGCTGTACATCAACGGAGCCTATCCGTTCAATGTCAGCGGCCGGCATCGCATTCTCATCCGCAATCTGGTGCTCGATGGAGCGGGCACTTGGGGCATCCACGCGGGCGGCGGCATCAGCGGCTCCGTCCAGCTGGACATGCTGCAGCTCCGCGGCGCTAAAGTAGGGCCGTTCTTCAACGCTTCCGGCAGCGCGTTCCAGCTGGCGCTGACCGAGCAAGCGCCGCCGGCAGGCGTGCTCCCGGTCGACGGCTACCAGACCGGAGAAGGCTTGACGTGGGACAGCCAGCCGGAGCCGGGAACGGGTTCGCCGACACCGGCGCCGACAGGCACGGCGTCGCCGACACCGGCGCCGACAGGCACGGCGTCGCCGACACCAGCGCCGACAGGCACGGCATCGCCGACGCCGGGGCCGACAGGAGCGGCATCGCCGACGCCGAGGCCGACAGGCTCGCCGGAGCCGGGAATGGGTTCATCCGCCGCCAATCAGGATGCGCTGGCGAAGGCGGCCGCCGGCAAAACGTCGCCCGTGCAGCTCGGATCGACAGCTCTCGCAGGCGGCGGAAGAGCGGCGGAGCTGCCGCTGGACGCCTTCCTGGCATATGCCGAGGCCATGCCGCTAGGAACGATTGCGCTTCAAGCCGGAAGCTCGTCGATTTCGATCCCGGCATCGGCAGCCGCCAAGTTGGCCGCCATGCGGGGCAAGGCGGATACGGCTGGAGCCGTCATCCGGATCGTGCTCGGCACAGCGGATCAGCAAGCCTTAGCCGCGATGAAAGCACGGGCTTCGGCCTTGAATGGCGCTGCTTTTTCCGGAACGGCAGCCTGGAGCCTGAGCATGGAGCAAGGCGGACGTTCCTTGCCGCTGACGGGCGAAATCGGCTATGTCGATGTCGAATTCCTTGCGGGCAGCGGCAGCAAGCCTGGCCCGAGCGCCGGCTTGCTGAGGACGGGAGACGGCGCGGTTCGAGCCGTGCCGGCATCGTTCGCAAAAGGCAAGGACGGGACGATCGTCCGCATCCGCACGCTGGGAGCAGGCAGCTTCGGGACGGCTGCGCTTCCGTCCAAGGCCTTCCGGGACACAGCGGGCAGCTGGGCGGCAGCGGATATCGAGCGGCTGTCCGCGGCTGGAATTTTGAACGGCATCTCCGCTGAGCGGTATGCTCCGGCGCAAGCCGTATCGAGAGCCGACTTCGCGGCGCTGATCAGCCGCGCATTGGGACTGGATCTGCTGGCCGGCGGGGCAGCCGACGGCCGAAGCTGGAAGGACGGCAAGCCCAATTACGGCTGGACAGCCGCAGCCGACGCCGTCCGTTCGGCCGGCATCATGCAGGGCGACTTGGACGGCAGCTTCCGGCCGGGAGCTTCCGTCACCCGCCAGGAAATGGCTGTCATGCTGAATCGCGCCATCCTCTTCGCCGCAAGCGGCAAGCCGCGCACTTCCGCTCCGGCTCCACAAGCCTCTGTATTCACCTTCACCGATGCGGCTAAGATCAGCCCGTGGGCGGAAGACGCCATAACCGCCCTGACCGCGAGAGGGATGCTGCGCGGAAGGCCGGATGGAGCCTTCCAGCCACAGGCGCCGGTCACCCGCGCCGAAGCGGCTGCGCTGCTGGCGCGGCTCTTGTTGGAAGCGGGCTTGCTCGGCAGCTTCGATTGATATAAAGGCATTGACTTGAGAAGCTGCTCCACGCAGGCGGCGACTCCTTCATTCAAACCGCATGGAAGAGCAGGATGAAGCTGAGCCTTGGCTTCGTCCTGTTTTCTTTTCGTCCATAGCTTCTAAGAATAGTGCGGAGCAAGGCGAAAGCCATCCGGACCCAGATTTTTCAGCTGGTTTTCGGAGCAAAACGGTCATCGAGCGGGGTCCTTTCTTGGTGGCGCCGCAACCGCGGGATTGGCCTGCTTTTTTTCTTCTATTCATGGGACAGGCCGATTTTCGTTGCCCAGGAAGGGAATTGTTGCCCGGGAAGCGGAATGGGTTCGTCTCATGCGGAAAAAACCAAGGCAAGCAAATAAGGGGGGATAAAATAAGGCTGAATTCGAGCCTTAGTTCAGAAAAAGTTGCCGATCGAAGGAAAATAAGGTTCATTGTGGGGCTTATTTCTAGAAAGTCAATAAAATCAGGGCGGCAGAACGGAAATAAGGCTGCATATGGAGCTTGCGCTACCGCATGACGGGCGGAAAAGACCAGATAAGGCTCGTTTTAGACCTTAGCCGATTGCTAGCCTGCATCTACGGCCTCAAACCCTTCTCACCGGAAGAGGATGCCCGACGGGCCGCCCCGAGTCATGCCCACGGCTCATGAGCCCCCTTTTTCGCGGAATGGAGCCGCTTTTACGAATGCGGCGGCGCGGCCAGCAACATTTCCCTCCCTTCCCTCCAGCTTCATATGGCAAGCGTCGCCTGAATGGCGTATACTATCGCTACCAAGGACGCAAGTCCGCGGCGTTGCAGCCCGACCACCCTTTTCCCAGAGCGTTTATGTGAGAGTGGGCGCTGATCAGGAACCGGGCTGCATCCATAACCTTTTGTTTCCTCCTCGCACATAAGTGCAGGAGGACTTTTTTGTTTGGCAGCATCATTCCCTCTTGCCCGCCCGAATCCGGCGCTCAGCCGGACAAGTCATCGGAGTGTTACAAAAGGTCACTATTTTTACCTATTTGGTTGAAATAAGAGTAGAGCGGCCAGCGGCGCGGGCGTATAATTGAAATCGCTTACTCCATTATCGCTGCAAGAGGGGTTCTTGCCATGACAGCCAAACGCAAACGACTGACGCTTGCGCTCGCCGCCGCAATCGCGCTGGCCGCGCTGGCGTTCTATTCCCGTCCGTGGACGATGCTTGAGCGCGACGATGCTCCGTCCGGAGTGGCGTCGGCCGCCGCCCCCGACCGCCTGGTCATGATGTTCCCCGCGAGCGTCGTGCCGGATGATCTGCCGCAGGTCCAGAATGAGATCAATGCGTACCTGCAGCAAAAAATCAGCGCCGCCGTCGAGATCCGGCCTGTCGATATGGGCAGCTGGTGGGACCGCACCGGCCTAGTATACGCTTCGGGCAGCCAGGTCGATCTCATGTTCACGGCCGGATGGATGAAGTTCGGCGACGAGGTGGCCAGAGGCCGCTTCTTGCCTCTGGACGACCTGCTGCGGCAATACGGCGGCGGAATCCGCGGGGTCATCAATCCTGACATTCTCGATGCCAGCCGCATCGGAGGCAAGCTGTACGCCATTCCGACCAACAAGGAGTTCGCCGCGAGCAAGGGCATCGTCATGCGCCGGGACCTGACGGAGAAATACGGAATCAAGCTGGCTTCGATCCGGTCTCTCGCCGACCTTGGCCCCGTGCTGGAGACGATCAAGCGGCGGGAGCCTTCGGTGACGCCGCTGCAGGTGCGCTCCGACCGCAGCCCGTTCACTTTCCTCATGCAGTACGGCCTGTTCGACATGCTCGGGGACGGACCCGGCGCCCTTCAGCGCGAAGGGGGCGGGACGAAGGTCGTGAACATGGTGGCGACCGAAGCGTACCGCATCAACGCCAAGCTCATGCACCAATGGCATCTCGACGGTTACCTCAATGCCGATGCGGTGACGTCAAGGGACAGCGAATACGAAGCGGTCAAGGCGGGAGCCGCCTTCTCCTTCGCCGAGTCGATCAAGCCGGGCTTCGAGATCCAGGCATCGCGCAACACCGGCATGCCGATGGCGGCCGTGGAGCTGACCAAGCCGTTCACGACGACGGCAGACGTGACGAGCGCGATGTTCGCCATTCCCCGCACTTCCCGCCATCCGGGCAAGGCGATGCAGCTGCTGGATCTGCTCTATACCGACCCTTATTTGCTGAACTTGCTCGATTGGGGCATCGAGGGCAAGCATTACGTCGTCCGGCCGGACGGCCGGATCGGTTACCCGGAGGGAGTAGATTCCCGAACCGTCGGCTACAACCTGAACCTGCCGTGGATGTTCGGCAATCAGCTCAATTCCTATCTGTGGGACAACGAGGATCCGGAGCTCTGGACGAAATACAGGCAGTTCAACGAGGAAGCGGAGCCGTCCCGGGCGCTCGGCTTCGTGTTCAACCCGGATCGGGTGACGAGCGAGATCGCGGCTTGCAGCCGCGTCGACGAGGAGTTCGCTCCGGCCATCATCGCGGGAGAGCTGGATCCCGACCTGGTCATCCCGATGTATCTGGACAAGCTGAAGGCGGCGGGAGCGGACCGGGTCATCGCGGAGAAGCAGCGCCAGCTCGACGAGTGGCTCGCCGCGAAGCGGGCGGCGGGCAAGGAGGGAGGCCGATGAAGGGCCTCCGGCTCCCCCAGGCGACGCTGCGCACGCGCCTGATCATCGGGTTCGCGGTCGTCACGGCGCCGCTTGTCATCCTGCTGTTATGGAACAATCTGTATTCGACGACAGTCGTGCGCTCCCAGGTGGCCCAGTCCAACCGGAGCCTGCTGACGATGTACATGAACGACATGGACAAGGTGCTGGAGGAAATCCAGAATTATCTGTTCAAGACCGCCGAGCAGAACCGCGATCTGCTGTCGCTGTCGCAGAACGAGCGCGGAGGCTGGGATTACTACCGGGCCAAAACGCAGATGGCCGCCGACCTCGGGGTCAACTCGAACTATTACGAGGCGGCGGATGTGCTGTTCGCCTACAGCTCCAAGTACGACGATCTGTTCGTCTCCCAGCAGCAATCGGTCAGCTTCCAGCGGAAGCGGGAAATCCAGCGGAGGCTGCATGAAATTCTGAAGGCGGGAGCAGGGGCAGACACTCCATTCAGCGGCTGGACGGTGACGGAGCTGAACGGCTCCCATGCCCTTGTGCGCATCGTAGACACGGGCTACGGCTCGGCAGCGGGAGCGTGGGTCGATCTCGACCGGCTCATGAAGCCGCTCCATGCCCTCGGCGAGAGCGGCAAGGGAGAAGCCTTGCTGCTCGGCGGCCGCTCCGGCAGCCTGCCGCTGACGACGCTCAAGGCCGGCCTGCGCGACGAGCTGCAGGCGACCGGAGCGGCCGCGGATACGGAGGCTGCAGCCGGGGCGTACACGATCGCGAAGCTCCCGCAGCCCTATCTTCTCGTCGCCCAGCCTTCGCGGATGGCGGGCATGAGGCTGGTCCTGCTCGTGCCGGAGAAGTCGCTGCTCGAAGGGCTTCCGTATTTCCGCTATCTGACCTATACGGTTCCGGTGCTGGCCGCCATTCTGCTCGCCCTGTACCTGTACTACCTTCAGCGGGCGGTCGTCGTGCCGATGCATCGGCTCATCAAGGGGATGCGCAAGATCCGCTCCGGCGATCTCAGCGCCCGCCTGCCGGACAGCAGGCTGCCGGAATTCGTCACGATCAACGAGACGTTCAACGGCATGGCCTCGCAGATCGAGCATCTGAAGATCGACATCTACGAGGAGCAGATCCGTACCCAGAAGGCCGAGCTCAAGCATTTGCAGGCGCAGATCCAGCCCCACTTCTTCATGAACTCGCTCAATATCGTCTATCAGCTCGCCCAGATCCGCAGCTTCGACATCATCCAGAGCATCGCGCTCCACCTGGTCCGTTATTTCCGGTTCACGATCAATACGGCTGCCGCGTCCGTGACGATCCGCCAGGAGCTGGACCATATCCGCGATTACCTGACGATCCAGAAGCATCGATTTCCGGAGACGCTGGAGTTCGACTTCAACGTGGAGGCAGGGCTGGACGATTATATGCTGCCGCCGCTATCGATCCAGCCGATCGTCGAGAACGCGATGGTGCACGGCTTCTCCACCAGCGGCGGAGGCCCCTTCCGGATCCTGATCGCGGTCAGCCGGAACGGAACCGCCGGTGAGGGTTCGGCTGCCGGCGGCATCCGGATCGACGTGGCCGACAACGGCAAAGGCTTCGCTCCCGGAATGGCGGAGAGGCTCGCGGCGCGTGTGCAGGAGCAGGAGCCGGGAGAGCGCCATGTGGGTTTATGGAATGTCGCCCGCCGCTGCCGGCTGTATTATGGAGCTTCCGTGACGTTGAAGTTCGAGAACGGAGCCGAGCGGGGAGCGCTCGTCACCCTCGGCCTTCCTCCTGGAGAGCAGGCCGCGGACAATCGCCAAGCAGGATGACGCAAGGAGGAGACGCAGCATGAAGGCGCTGATCGTGGACGATGAAATCTATGCCGTCAAAGGATTGATGGCAGGCGTATCCTGGCAGGAAGCCGGGATCGACGAGATCTATGAGGCTTACCATGCGGACATGGCCAAGGAAATGCTTCGGACTCATGACATCGACATCATGATCTGCGACATCGAGATGCCGGAGCAGAGCGGGCTGGAGCTGATGGAGTGGGTCAAGGAAGAGGGAATGAAGCTGGAGACGGTGGTGCTCACCTGCCATTCCGAATTCCGCTATGCCCAGAAAGCCCTTCAGCTGGGAGGAAGCGACTATATCCTGAAGCCGGTCATCTACCGGGAGCTGGAGCAGGTGCTGCAGGCGCTCGTCCGCAAAGTGGAGGAGCGGCGGCAGGCCGGCCATGAAGGGGAGCGCTACCACCAGCTGGCGGAGCTGTGGCAGGGACAGAAGCCGCTGCTGGCCGAGCGGTACTGGAAGGATCTGCTCGACGGCCGCGAGCGTCCCGACGCCAGCTGGCTGGAGAGGGTCAGGCTCGCCGCGGATGTCGACGCGGAGAGCATCGGCCGGGTCCGTCCGCTTCTGATCAGCGTGGAGAACTGGGAGAAGGAAATCGACGAGCGGGATGAGCGCGTCATGGAATTCGCCCTGCGCAAGGCGGCGGAGGAAATCCTGCTGGAATCGCTCCCGGGTGCCGTCGTCGAGGATTACCGGGGCAACAGCCTGATTCTCCTCTATGAGGGAGGCGCAGCGGCGCCGCTGCTGCCGGAGCTGTGCGACCGGTACCGGGAAGCCTGCAGAACGTATTTCTATTGCAAAATGTCCGTCTACATCGGAGACGCGGTGCCGCTCAAGGAGCTCAGAGGGGAATATCTCGGCCTTCTGCATGAGGAATACCGCAATGTCAGCATTGCCTGGAGCAGCATTCCCGCCGGCGCCGCCAGCCGCGGAGAGCGTCGCGACCATCGAGACCATCTCCTGCAGCCCGATTCCGCGGCTCTTCTGGAATGGGCGGACCTGCTGGAGCAAGGCGGAATCGAGTCGATGAGGGCAAGGCTCGAGGAGCTGCTCACGCCCGGGGCGGCCGTGACGGTCGAGACGCTGAGCGCGTATGCGTACGCCTTGATGCAGGCCGCGTATCTGACGCTTCACCGCAAGGGCTTTCCCGCCTTCATGCTGCATCAGTACCGGGAAGACTTCGACGTCAGCGCCGCGACCCGCTCGCTGCAGCGGTTCCGGGCATGGTCGGAGGGCATTCTCGGCCAGATCGGCGCCCTGCTCCAATCCCGCCGCTCGGAAAGTCCCGTCGTGAGGCAGATCAAGACGTACATCGCCGACCATATGGACCGCGACGTGACCCGGGAAGAGCTGGCCGAGCATGTGTTCCTCAACCCGGCCTACCTGTCGCGCTTGTTCCGCAAGGAGACGGGCAAGGTTCTGACCGACTATATTCTGCAGGAGAAAATGCGCGCCGCGGCGCGAAGGCTGACGGAGACCGACGAGAGCGTAAGCGCGGTCGCCGCCGGTCTCGGCTACGGCAACTTCTCGTACTTCGCGCGGCTGTTCCGCAAGGTGTACGGCAGGAATCCGCATGAGTTCCGCAAAATCGGAGCCGACAGCAGCACGACCTCCGGCGCTTGAAGGGCTTCGCTTTCCGCTGGCCGGACATCGGCAGGAATTGCTCGAGCATGCCTTTATTGATAAGCTGGATTTAAGCATCCAGATCGAAAAGCTTGATTGGGATCTTCCGATCGAACCAGCTCGATTGGAACCTCCCGATCGAACCAGCATGGATTCCGCTGCATCAGCGGAATCCATGCTTTTTTTATAGGTCCAAAGACCTGGATTCGAACAGTCATTCAAGGAGAATTCATGCTTACCTCACTTTATATGTCATAACAAATGTGAGGAAAATAAAGGGAATCAGAACGAACGGCTCTATAAAACGCTTTCATAGGACTAATTCATCATATACATATATCAAATATTCCGATAATATTTTATTTGTCATAACAAGTTATGGAAAAGGAGATGGATGCCCGCATGGAAATCCAGACGGCGCGAAAGCCCTCGGCCGAAGGTTTTTCCCGCCGGCTCGCGGAGATCGGAAAACAGCTGAAGCGCAATATCGGATTGTACCTGATCATCGCACCGGCCTTTTTTTATTTCGTCATCTGGCATTTCTGGCCGCTGTACGGAATTCAGATCGCATTCAAGGACTACATGCCCGCTCTCGGAATTACGGGAAGCCCCTGGGTAGGGCTGGAGCATTTCACCCGTTTCTTCCGCACCTTCTTCTTCTGGGACATTCTCCGGAACACGCTCGGCATCAGCGTTTACGGGCTGATCGTCGGCATACCGGCTCCCATCATCCTCGCTCTCATGTTCAACGAGATCAGGCGCAAGCGGCTGCGCGGCATCGTGCAGACGATCTCCTACGCGCCGCATTTCATCTCCGTCGTCGTGGCGGTCGGCATCCTGTTCTTCTTCATCTCTCCGACAACGGGCGTCATCAACGGAATCATCACCCGCTTCGGCGGCTCTCCGATCGATTTCATGGCGAATCCGTCCCATTTCTGGCATCTGTTCGTCTGGTCGGGCCTGTGGCAGTCCATCGGCTGGTCGTCCCTCATCTATACGGCCGCGATGGCGGGCATACCGCCGGATCAATATGAAGCCGCATACATAGACGGGGCAAGCCGCTTCCGGCGCATCTGGCATGTGACTCTTCCCGGCATCATGCCGACGATCATGATCCTGTCCATCATGAGCATCGGAGGGGTGATGAACGTCGGCTTCGAGAAGGTGCTGCTCATGCAGACCGACATGAACCTCGCCAAGTCAGAGGTCATCTCCACGTACATGTACAAGAGCGGCATCGTCGAAGCCCAGTACAGCTTTTCCGCGGCCGTAGGCCTGTTCAACAACGTCGTCAATTTCATCCTGCTGATCCTGTTCAACGCCATCGCCAAGCGGGCCGGACAGACCAGCCTCTGGTAAGGAGGAGCCCGCATGGATACCATCAAGCAGACGCCTGGAGAAAAAGCATTCGAGGCCGTCAATCTGACGCTCGTGCTGCTCATTACGATCGTGCTCTTGTACCCGCTTCTGTTCGTCATTATCGCCTCCGTCTCGGATCCGCGGAAGATCTACGATACGTTTCTGCTGGTCTGGCCGCAGGGCTTCAACCTGGAAAGCTACAAGGCGATCTTCGAGAACGGCGACATCTGGATCGGCTACCGCAATACGGTCCTCTATACGACGGTCGGCACGGCGATCAATGTGTTCATGACGATCCTGGGCGCTTATCCGCTGTCGCGCCGCCGGTTCTACGGCAAGAACGTGTTCACGTTCCTGTTCACGTTCACGATGTTTTTCAGCGGCGGCCTCATCCCGACCTATCTGGTCAACCAGTCTCTCGGCATTCTGAACAGTATCTGGGTGCTCGTCCTGCCGGGAGCGATCAGCGTGTTCAATCTCATCATCATGAGAACCTACTTCCAGACCCAGATTCCGGTCGAGCTGGAGGAGAGCGCGTTCGTCGACGGCTGCAGCGACTGGCGGCTGCTGTTCAAAATCGTGCTTCCGCTGTCCATGCCGATCATCGCCGTCATGATCCTGTTCTACGGAGTCGGGCATTGGAATTCCTACTTCGATTCCCTGATCTACATGACGGACAGGGACAAGTTCCCTCTGCAGCTGTTCCTGAGGGAGATCCTGATCAAAAACAGCATGCAGGACATGCTCGGGGTCGCGGTGGACGAGCAGTACAGCCAGCGGATGATGGCGCGCGAAGGAATCAAGTACTCCATCGTCGTCGCATCCTCGCTTCCTCTGCTTATCCTTTATCCGTTATTGTCGAAATTTTTTGAAAAAGGCATTCTCGTCGGCGCGATCAAAGGCTAGACGGCAGACAAGCAAGTCTGCCCTACAATGCGACAGGGGGAGTAGACATGAACAACGCAAGGTTGAAACAAGGGCTGATCGGGGGGCTTGCCGTGCTGATGCTGGCCGGCTGCCAGTCGGGCGGCTCGGCAGGAAGCGGGGAATCCGGCAGCGGGGGCAAGGACGGCAAGCTCACGCTCAAGATGGCCCGGGACAGCTTCACGGACGTCCATCCGGCTTCGAAGGACCTGTGGATGTGGAAGAAATATGAGGAGAAGACCGGCATCCACATCGAGTGGGAGGAGATACCGGGCGAGAGCTCGGCGGAGCGCAAAAACGTCATGCTCGCCTCCGGCAAGCTTCCGGACGCATTCTATCAGACCGGCTTCAGCAGCTCCGAGCTCATCAAGTACGGGGAGCAGGGCTTGTTCCTTCCGCTGGAGGATCTCATCGAACAGCATGCTCCGAATCTGAAGCGATGGTTCGAGAAAAATCCGGAGGTCAAGAAGGCGATCACGATGCCGGACGGCCATATCTACTCCTTGCCGTACATCGATACGGCCCTTCCGTACCGGTCCATCCGGCTCTACATCAACAAAACCTGGCTGGACAACCTCGGCTTGCCGGTGCCCAAGACGACGGACGAGCTGCAGGCGGCTCTCAAGACGTTCAAGGAGAAGGACGCCAACGGCAACGGCGATCCGAACGACGAGATGGGCTGGGTCATGCCGACGGGCTTCATCAACGGCATGTTCGAGCGGCAGCTGTACGGCAGCTTCGGCATGGGGAACGGAGGCTACAAGGGAGCGGCAAGCTGGATCTACAAGGATTCGGACGGCGAGGTCAAGCTCATCTTCAACGATCCGAAGTACAAGGAGGTGCTGCAGTACCTGAACGGGCTGTTCAAGGACGGCACGCTGCCGCAGCTCAACTATTCCGGCTATGAATACGCCCAGTGGGCGGCCGACGGCTCGGCCGGCAAGGTCGGAGCCTTCTCGTGGGGAGATCCGCATTATATCGGCACGATCGGGGCCAAGGACTATATCGGCATCAACGTGCTGGCCGGTCCGCATGGGGACAAGGTCGTGAACTGGATGGATCCCATGACGAGGCAGACGTCCTCCTTCACGATCACCAAGTCCAACAAGCATCCGGAGGAAACGATGGAGTGGGTCGATTATTTCTACGGCGAGGAAGGAAGCAACTTCGGCTACTTCGGCATCGAGGGCGAAACGTACACCATGGTGGACGGCAAGCCGCAATACAGCGAAGAGATCCGCACGTACAAGGGCGGCATCCAGCTCGGAGCGTTCCAGTACGTGGACAACGTGTATGGAGGCGGCTACCCGTACGCGGAGCCCGATATGGAGCTTCGTTCCGCCGTGAAGGGCAAGACGGTGGACGAGGACTTCAAGACGAATGCGGCGGAGCTCCAGCAGTTCCTGCCGGAGGAAGTGTGGCCCGAATTTTCTCCGACTGCGGAGGAAGCCAAAAAGCAGTCGGCCATCTTGACGGACATCAACAAGTACATCCAGCAGATGAGGGTGAAATTCGTCACGGGGCAGGCCGACTTCGACAGCGGCTGGGACCAGTATGTCGCCACTTTGGACAAAATGGGCGCACAGGATTATCTGGCGTTCAAGAAGGGCCAGTATGAACGCTATCAAAGCGTGAAGTAGATCAGGCAGACAAGCGGCAGAGCCGGGTCCGGACGCCGCCTCCTTCCGGGGGCGGGGCGGCTCCGGCTCGTAGCCGGTTAAGCTATTTTCATGTACAATGAAATCACGACAACGGGCTTCGCCGGCAGCGGCAGAACCCGGTGCTTTAAGGCAGGATGTGAATAATCGCAGTGAGCAAATCCCAGAAACCGCTCTATTCCGTCATCAAGGATGAGCTGCAGTCCAAAATCGATCAGGGCGACTATCAGCCGGATCAGCAGCTGCCGACCGAGAACGAGCTTTCATCCCTCTACAGCGTCAGCCGGATCACGACCCGCCGAGCACTCGAGGAGCTCGAGAGGGAAGGCTACATCTACCGGATCCAAGGCAGCGGGAGCTTCGTAAAGAAAGCGGATGCGGCTCCGGAACGCCAGGCTCCGCATCCTCCTGCTTTTGCGGAGGTGGAGCCGGGCCCGATCATATCCATGATCCTGCCTCATCTCGATGAAGGGGCCATGGTCGGTTATATCCGCGGAGCCTCCAATTACCTCAACCGGCTCGGCTACCATCTCAGCCTCCATACGAGCAACAGCGATCCGGCGCTGGAAGAAGAGCTGCTGGAATCGATGCCGGGCCGGGGAAGCTCGGCCGTCATCCTGTATCCGCTCAACGACTCCTGCAGCTTCGAGCGGCTCAACCGGCTGTACTTGATGGATTTTCCGATCGTCACCATCGACAAGGAGATGCCCGGCATGCCGATTCCCTCGGTCGTCTCCGACAATTTCGGCGGCGTGTACGAGGCGGTATCCCGGCTGATCGATCTGGGCCACCGGCGCATCGCCTTCTTCAGCAACGCGGGAATCGAGTCGGTCTCCTCGGTGCGCAGCCGCTACTTCGGCTACTGCAAGGCCATGAAGGACCGCGGAGTTCCCCTCCTTCCCGAGCTGGTGCGGCTTGGCGCGAGCAAGGAGCTGAAGGCTGCCGGAAAAACCGCTTTTTTCAGCGGGCTGCTGAACGGCTACCGGGAGAACGGCATTACGGCGGTGCAGGTGGAGAACGACCTCATCGCGGTCCAGCTTCTGCTCTATGCCCAGCAGCTGGACATGCGGGTTCCCGACGATCTGTCCATCTTCGGCTTCGACAACAATCCGATCTGCGAGATGCTGCATATCCCGGTGGCGACGGTCGCGCAGAATTACGACGAGATCGGCCGGATGGCGGCGGAGCTGCTCATCCATAGGCTGCGGCAGGGCCAGGCCGACACGGGGCAGCATGTCGTTCCGGTCAGCCTGATCGAAAGGAAATCGGTCCATCGGCTTGCCTGAAAGCGGCTGCAATTCCGCTGTTCCGGCCGTTGCCAATGACTCCCGCTCCCGGCGTCTATACGCCGGGAGTTTTTTTTGCTATTGTTGGGTGGTAAATGCCTGCTTCATTTTCATTCACGGCATTATTTACCATAACTAACTTTTTTATATTACTTATGCTTGCCCTGCAACCTTTCGCGCCAGGCGCGCGTCAGTACGGGTGCAAGAGAGGGGGAACCTTCGTGGTAGAGCCTGGTCTCATACGAGCCGCTCAACAGGGCGATCGCGACGCTCTCGTGTCCCTATTGCGCGAAATAGAAAATCACGTATATCGGACGGCCTATTATATACTGGGCAACGAGCAGGACGCGCTGGACGCTTCCCAGGAAGCGCTCATTCGCATTTATACCAAAATTACTTCCTACGAGGAAAAAGCGCAGTTCAAGACATGGGTGCAGAGAATCGTCACGAACATCTGCATCGACAAGTTCCGGCGCACCAAGCCCGTCGTGTCCATCGAAGAGCATGATATGGTCTTCCGTGAGAAGCAGGACGTGGAAGAGGAAGTATTGTCCGCCTATGCGGCCAAAGATATTCGAGAAGCAATCGACAAGCTTCCGGATCACCACAGAGCCGTTGTCGTGCTCCGTTATTTGCAGGACTTCTCGTACAACGAAATCGCGGATTCCCTCGATCTTCCGCTGAATACGGTGAAATCCTATTTATTCCGGGCCAGGCAACAGCTTCAGACGCTGCTGCATGACTATCAGAAAGGTGGTGTCCGAGGATGACTTGTCAAGAGGTGGTTGAGGTTATGAATCGATATTTGGACGGCGATCTTGACGAGCATGAACGCGTGCTCTTGATGGAGCATCTCAAGAACTGCCCGGACGACCAGGAGCTGTTCGAGCGTCTTCAGAGGCTCTCCGAAGAGCTCGAGGAGCTGCCCAAGGTCACGCCGCCCTTCAGCCTGGTGGATTCCATCCTGCCGCAGCTGGCCGAGATCGACGCGCTGCGGGATGCCAAGGCCGCCCAGGCGGCGGTCATGGACGAAGAGCGGACTCAGGCGGAGGAAGCCGCTGCGGCGGAAGGCGGCTCGCTCGGCTCGCACCGGGCTTCGCGGAAGCGGACGGGCTGGCTTGGCCGCAGAACGGCTGCATGGGGAGGGGCGACCGCGGTTGCGGCGGCGGCCATCATTCTCGCCGTCAGCCTGAACGGTCCCCATCCGAACAGGCAGACCGCCATGCTGGAATCCAAGGCGCCTGCCGCCGCGGGCAACGCCTCGCCGTATTCGTCTGCCGCTGATCAGGAAGCTGCGGATACGGGGGGAGCGGCCATGAAGTCCATGGAAGAGGGAACCGGCTCGAGCGAGCCGGCCACATCTCCGACGGCGGTCTCCGACGGCAGCCGCGGGACTGGAGGCGGCTCGGGCACGAAGCCGTCGACGCCTCCATCCCCGTCGGCCAGGGTCGGAGGCGTCGGGGGAGCGAGCCAGTTCAACAAGAGCGATCCCAACAATTCCGGCTCCGCGAACCTGGGAGGACCATCGATGGGAATCGCCCAATTCCCGAGCCCTCCGGCATCTCCATCGCCGGGAACGGAGCAGGGATTCGCCAGCCAGGGACTTGCAGCCTCTGCGGCATCTCCGGACGGCAAGTACAGCTACACGGTCACCGGCAACCTGCTGGAAGTGTTCGAGAGCGGGGACAAAAAGCTGGCGGAGCTCAAGCTGGACGGCGAGCTTCAGGGCTCTCCTTCCTGGAGCTCCGACAGCACGACCCTTGCGGTCGAGGTGAAGGACGGCTCCGGAGCCGTCAAGAAATTCAAGATCGCAGCTGCCGAGGGCACCGTGGAGGAGCAAAAATCCTGAACGGCGTACAAGCACGGATCGCGGGGCATGCGCGTATGGTATAGCAGGCGGCATGCAGGCGGGACGGAAGGCTCGTTCCCTGGCATCGTATGACCATCCCGTAGAGGCACCATGGGCTTCTGGCGGCGATGTTTATATAGATGTACGGCAAACAGAGGCAGGCAGAGGAAGGCTTCGTCGGAGACGGCGAAGCCTTCCTCTGTTTGTTGCGGATGCCGGAGAAGGAGGGTTGAATCCATTCCGCCGGCGGAAACAACCGTTATTCCCTTTTGGACGGTGCCTACGCAGGAGGCTCGGCGCCGAATGCGAGGCGCCGCCCTTGCCTAAGCAGGAGGTTCTGTCCTATGATGGGACGACATGAGCATGGAGGAGGGACTGGCATGGAAGCCAAAGACGCCGTAAAGGATATTCGGGCCGGCAGGATCGCTCCCGTCTATGCCGTCTTCGGGAAAGACCGCTACCGGATGAGCCAATTCGCGACGATGCTGACGGAGAAGCTGCTGGCGCCGGACGAGAGGGAGCTCGGCATCGTCCGGTACGACATGTCCGAGACCTCGCTGGAGGAAATCATCGGCGAAGCCGAGACGCTGCCTTTTTTTGTGCCGAAGAAGATCATTCTGGCAAGGGATTCGAGCTTTCTGTGCGCGGCGGCGAAGGAAGGAAAGGTCGAGCATAAGGCGGAGCGCTTCCTCTCGTACATGGAGCATCCGAGCGAGACGAGCATCATCGTCTTCCTGGTCCAGGCCGACAAGCTCGATGAGCGCCGCAAGGCCGTCAAGCTGCTCAAGGAGCGCAACCTGCTCGTCGCTTTCCCGGAGCTTACCGAGGGCGAGCTGGCGACCTGGATCATCCGCAGGGCGAAGGACCAGAACCGCAGCATAGGCGAGGAGGCGGCATCGCTGCTCGTCTCCAGAGTCGGCACCGGCATGCAGGCGCTGTCGCAGGAGGTGGACAAGCTCTGCCTGTTCGCGGGGGAAGAAGGAAGCATCTCCGTCGAAGACGTGGCCCGATTGACGGCCTCGACGGTCGAGGAGGATGTGTTCGCCCTGATCGACTCCATGGCGGAGCTGAACATGGACCGGACGCTGACGATCTATCGGGAGCTGCTGCTGAGGCGGGAGGAGCCGATCCGCATCGCCGCTCTCGTCGCGAGGCAGCTGCGCATCATGCTGCAGATCAAGGAGCTGGAGCGGCATCGCTATTCGCCGCAGCAGATGGCCGGCCAGCTGGGCCTTCATCCCTACGCGGTCAAGCTGGCCGCGGAGAAGGCGCGCAAGTTCGAGACGGCCGTGCTCGGCGAGCATCTGTCGGCGCTCGCCGAGCTTGATTACGCGATGAAGACGGGGCGCATCAACAAAGAGCTGGGCTTGCAGCTGTTCCTTCTCTCGATGGGAACGGGAGCGAAAAGCGGGCGGGCATGAGATGCCGCGCCGAAGGCAAAAAGAATGAGAATTGCTGCGCGCAGCAATTCTTTTTTCATTTCGCGGGTATCCTGAGAGGAGTCCCGTCCGGGCAAACGAAAAACAGCCCTTCTCCAAGAGGAGACGGGCTGTCAGCTTGTCCTTAGGCTTGCGCCGAAATGGCGTTGAGCTTTTTGGCCAGGCGGGATTTTTTACGGGCAGCAGCGTTTTTATGGATCAGGCCTTTAGTTACGGCTTTGTCCAGCTTTTTCGTTGCGACGATCAGAGCAGCCTTGGCTGCTTCCGCATCGGTACCGGTAGTCGCTGCGTCAGCTGCTTTGACAGCCGTGCGGAGCGCGGATTTTTGGGAAGCGTTCAGAGCGCGGCGCTTCTCGCTCGTTTTCACGCGTTTGATGGCGGATTTGATGTTTGGCACTTGTGGTTCACCTCCTACAAAAGGGGATAAGACCCCATACTGCAACACAACTTAAAATATCTTATCATGCACATTGGCAAATTGCAATACGAACGGCTGGATAAAACATGCCGGCCGCATAAAACGAATCCGGGATCAGCAAGCTAATGGCAAATCGTGCAGAGGAGCGTTGGCGCATGAATCATGATTTGGATTTGGGACGTTATGCGGTTCACACCGACCTGGCGCTGGAAGCGAAGCAAATGGCCGAGGAGTCGAGCGGAGGCCCGATTCCCGGCGTCCACTCCGAGACGACGGAAGACGAGGGCATCACGATCACAAGGCTGACGGTCGAGAACGAAGCGGGCTCGCGGGCCATCGGCAAAGTCATGGGCAAATATGTCACCTTCGAAGTGCCCGAGCTGCGGACGCATGATTCGGAGCTCGGAGATCGAGTCGCGACCTCGTTCGCCCAGGAGTTCGAGCGCTTCCTGCAGGAGCTCGGCGTCGCCAAGGACGCGAACGTGCTCATCGTCGGGCTCGGCAACTGGAATGTCACTCCCGACGCTCTCGGCCCGCTCGTCGTGGAGAATACGATGGTGACGCGGCAATTTTTCGAGCTGATGCCGGATCAGGTCGCTCCGGGCTACCGCTGCGTCAGCGCCGTCGCCCCCGGCGTGCTCGGCATCACCGGCATCGAATCCAGCGAGATCATCCAGAGCATCGCGGAGAAAACGAAGCCGGGCCTCATCATCGCCATCGACGCGCTCGCCTCCCGCTCGCTCGACCGCGTGAATACGACGATCCAGATCGCGGATACGGGCATCCATCCCGGATCCGGGATCGGCAACAAGCGCAAGGGGCTCACGAAAGAAATACTCGGCGTTCCCGTCATCGCCATCGGGGTTCCGACGGTCGTCTACGCCTCGACGGTCGTGAGCAGCGCGTTCGACATGATGAAGGAGCATTTCAAGCAGCAGGCTGGCGATACCGGCCAGCTGATGGGCATGCTGGATCAGCTCGGGGAGACGGAGCGGCTCATGCTCGTCAAGGAGGTGCTCTCGCCGCTCAAGCATGACCTGCTCGTGACGCCGAAGGAAATCGACCAGTTCATCGAGGATATCGCCAATGTCATCGCCAGCGGACTCAATGCGGCGCTTCATGACGCGGTGGACAGCTCCAACGTGGCCGCCTATACGCATTGACCGATCCGCGGAATCCGCACCGGGACGCTTTCTTATGGAAGCTGTCCCGGTTTTTTCATTGTTTCCGCTTGAATTCGATGTAGTCGAGGCGATTGTTGATCTGCAGCAGCAGCTGCCTGGCCATATAGTCGGAGGAGAACTTGAAGCCGGTCCCGGCCCAGTACATGACGACGCCGATCGTCGCGGAGGCGAGATAGCTGTACATGAATTCCCGATCCACCTCGGGATCCTGCTCCTCCACGCTCAGCTGCAGGTCCCGCTTCATGGCGTCCTTCAGGACGCGGTTCATGTCTTCCCCCAGCCCTCTGTCGACCGCCAGCAGCGCCAGGAAGGTCTCCTTGTTCTGCTCGACATGCTGGAATAGAAGCAGGCTGGAAGGATAGATGTCTGCGGCGCCGACTCCGCTCATCCCCGGATAGGGCCCGAGAATGAGGTCGGCGAACTGCTGGAGGAAGCCCAGCCGGATTTCCTCCAGCAGCTCTTCCTTGCCGGCGTAATGGTTGTAGAAGGTGCCGCGGTTGTAATCGGCCTCCTCGGCGATCTCGAGAATGGTCGCCGCCTCGTAGCCTTTTCTCCGGATAATCCGGATCAGGGCGGACTGAAGGGCTTCGCGGGTTCGTTTGGTTCTGCGGTCTAGCTGTTTGTCCATGCGCGGCGAGACTCCTCTCGATGGAATGTCCTTTATCCAGTATAGACAAGCGGGGACGCTCAAGGGAAATGCCGATCGGAAAGGCGACATTCCCGAGCCGAATGTGCAAGATGACGGCGTTGAACGACAGCCGGATTCCGGCTGTCCAATAGGCGACAAAGCAGGCGGCGCCTGCTTATTGCGGCATTTTCCGGCCAGGCGTATGCTTGGTCTGTAAGCGGTTAACCGATACCGGTTCAAGCGGGCCGCCCATCCGGGCCTTCCCCAAAAATCTAATGGATAAGGTAGCGATCCTATATGTCCGAACAAACGAAAACAGCCGTCATCACGGGAGCCGCAGGAGGAATCGGCAAGGAGCTGACGCGCCGTCTGGCCCAGCGGAACCTCAATCTTGTCCTCGTCGATCTGAAGGAGGAAGCCCTGCAGGCCGTCATCGCCGAGCTCGGCCTCGACAGCGCCAAGACGATTGCCGTCGCGGCGGATGTCTCGAAAGAGGAGGATGTCCGGAACTACGTCGAGCGGGCGGTGGAGAAGTTCGGCACGATCGATTATTTCGCCAACAACGCCGGCATTGAAGGAGCCGTGGGCAGCATCGAGGACCAGAGCGTCGCTACGCTCGATCTCGTCTACAACGTCAACGTGCGCGGAGTGTTCCTCGGCCTGCAGCATGTGCTTCCGGTCATGAAGAAGCAGAAGTCCGGCGCGGTGCTGAACACATCCTCGCTGGCAGGCCTCATGGGCGCTCCGGGCATGTCTCCCTATATCATGTCCAAACACGCCGTCATCGGTCTCACCCGCGTCGCGGCGAACGAAGCGGCCGGCTACGGCGTCCGCGTCAATGCGGTGCTGCCGGGCACAATCAATACGAACATGATGCGCCAGATCGAGACCAAATCGGGAGCTCCCGAAGGATTCAAGAAGGCCAACGAGGACAGCACGCCGCTGGGCCGCTACGGCGAGCCGCAAGAGGTAGCGGCCGTGATGAACTTCCTCTTGTCCGATGAAGCGTCGTTCGTTACCGCTTCCCTGTACACGGTCGACGGAGGCATGATGGGCCAATAACGACCCGGGTAGAGGTTTCCGGATAAAAAGCAACAGCCTGCTCCTGCCAAGGAGCGGGCTGTTTTTTTGCGCGCTTTCCCCGCTGCCGCAGGCTCATCTCTCGAATGGAGTTCTATCACTTCCTTTTTCCTCATAGAGTAGAAACAGTTGAGAGAGCAGGACCCTGTTTTTGCTTTCAGAACCGCAGAACCGCTTTCGGGAGGAGAACCGATATGAAACGAATCATGGCCGTCAATCTGGGAAAAAGCAGTCTCCGCATCCGCGAGTTCCTCGCTGCGGGACGCACCTTCGTGCTGCTGTCGCTATGCTCCATGATCATCTTCGTGCTGGCCGGGGCCGCTTCGATTGTCCGCCATCAGGATCCTTCATCGCCGGCTTCCTCCATGAAAGGATTGACATCGATGGTTTCAAGCGCCTTTCTGGCGGACATGCTGGGAATGGAGATGCCTGCGTTCCAGAGCAGCGGGCATGGCGAGAGCGTATCGACCCGGCAGGTGAGCAGCTTCGTGCTCCGCATGCTGACCGACGTGAATCCGGGCAGCCCGCGCAGCCTGCTGGCGGCCGGCATGCCCGTCATGCAGAGCGGCGGCGAGAATCTGGCCGGCAAGGCGGGCGCGGCGGGTGGTCAGACGCCGGCGCCGGAGGACGAGCCCGAGGCGGCTGCAGGCGACGATTCCGGCGAAGACGGCCATGACGCAGGCATCGAGGACGATTCGCCGGTAGGTCCGATCGGAGTGCCGCAGGAGGATCCGGCGGGCAGCGGGCAGAGCGGTCCGGGGAGCGGCGGGACCGGCAGCGGAGCGCCTCCGGCCGCCGATGGCGGCAGCAAGGCCGTGTTCATCTATCATTCGCATATCCGCGAATCCTACAATCCGGAAGTGAGCAAGCCCGGAACGAATCCGGAATCCTCCAAGGTCAATGTGGCCAATGTCGGAGAGAGGCTGGCCGAGCAGCTGGAGAAACGCGGTGTCGGAGCCGTCCACTCCAGCACGGATTATCCTTCTGTGATTCCGGGCTTCAAATATACGATGAGCTACAAGTATTCCAAGAAGAGCGTGCAGGAAGCGATGAGCGCCAATAAAGGGCTGAAGTTCTTTTTCGATATCCATCGGGATTCCGCCAAGCGCAAGACGACGACGGTGAATATCGGAGGCAAGGATTATGCCAAAGTATTTTTCATCATCGGCCGCAAAAATCCGAATTGGGAAGAAAACGAGAAATTCGCCGAGCGGATCCACAACCTGCTGAACGAACGTTATCCCGGCTTGTCGCGCGGCATCTGGGGCAAGACGGTGACGACCGGCAACGGGGAATACAATCAGTCGCTGGCCTCGGACAGCGTGCTCGTCGAGGTCGGCGGCATCGACAACTCGCTGGAGGAAGGCTACCGGACGGCCGACGCGCTGGCCGAAGTGATCGCGGATCTGTATTTCGAGGGCGAGAAGGCTTGATTCCATTAATCGAGAGGAGAGGTCATCATGCGCAGAAGAAGCCAGCTCAAATGGACCGTGCTGGGCGCCGCTCTGGCGGCCGTGCTGATGTTCGGGATGGAGATGACGACGGGCGGCATCAACCGGGTATACGGACCGATCGAGGGCTCCGATCCCGCGGCGGTGGGGCGTTTCGCGGAAGCCGCGAAAGCGCGCGAGCAGCTGCAGGCGGCGCAGAAATACGAAGCGGAGCTGCGTCAGCTTCAGAAGAAGTACGGCGTCCAGCCGTCCGCCTCGTCAGAGTCGCAGACGGCATTCGCCGGAGATGCGGAGTCGGCCGGAGCGGAGGGCGGAGACGTCTCGGCATGGAATGGAGTCTCGGGCGCGGATGAACGGTCCAGGCTGCCGGGAGTCGCGCCGCTGGATTCCGACACCGGCGTCAACCGCCTTGCCGACGGAACGGCCGGCATGCTGCAGAGCGTATCCAGCTCCGGCATCCGCATGATCGTGACCCTCTTCGACTCCTTCACCAAATAACGGCTTGCCGTCCGGCTCGCTTCCTTTCCCTGCCGCTCATTGCCGCCCCGGTCCGCCTCGGGTATAATGGTACGAATGGGTTAGATAATTGAGGGGTGTGGATAGTTAAGCATGGCAGACGTACGCGACCGCCAACAGAAGATACGGAATTTTTCCATTATCGCGCATATCGACCACGGGAAGTCGACGCTGGCCGACCGTATTCTGGAATATACCGGAGCATTGACCTCCCGCGAAATGCAGTCGCAGGTACTCGACCAGATGGATCTCGAGCGCGAGCGCGGCATCACCATCAAGCTGCAGGCCGTGCGCCTCGGCTACAAGGCCGACGACGGGGAAGAGTACATCCTGAACCTGATCGATACGCCCGGACACGTCGACTTCACCTATGAAGTCTCCCGCAGCCTCGCGGCCTGCGAAGGCGCGCTGCTGGTCGTGGACGCGGCCCAGGGCATCGAGGCCCAGACGCTGGCCAACGTCTATCTGGCGCTGGACAACAACCTGGAGATCCTTCCGGTCATCAACAAGATCGACCTGCCGAGCGCGGAGCCGGAGCGGGTCAAGCAGGAGGTCGAGGATGTCATCGGGCTCGACGCGAGCGACGCCGTCCTCGCTTCCGCCAAGGCGGGCATCGGCATCAAGGAGATTCTGGAGCAGGTCGTCAAGAAGGTTCCCGCTCCGACGGGAGATCCCGACCAGCCGCTCAAGGCGCTGATCTTCGACTCCCACTACGATCCGTACAAGGGCGTCATCGTCTATGTGCGCGTCGTCGACGGCAGCATCAAGGCCGGATCCAAGATCCACTTCATGGCGACCGGCGCTGAATTCGAGGTCATCGAGGTCGGCGCCTTCAAGCCGCGCATGAGCATCGTGGACGAGCTTGCCGTCGGAGATGTCGGCTTCATCGTCGCCGGCATCAAGAATGTCAAGGACACGCGCGTCGGCGATACGGTGACCGAGGCGAAGCGCAAGGCTCCCGAGCCGCTTCCCGGCTACCGCAAGATCAACCCGATGGTGTACTGCGGCCTGTATCCGATCGACAACACGGAGTACAACGACCTGCGCGAGGCGCTCGAGAAGCTGCAGCTGAACGACGCGTCCCTCACCTTCGAGCCGGAATCGTCGACAGCGCTCGGCTTCGGCTTCCGCTGCGGATTCCTGGGCCTGCTCCATATGGACGTCATCCAGGAGCGCATCGAGCGCGAGTTCAACATCGACCTCATCACGACCGCGCCGAGCGTCATCTATTCCGTGACGCTCACGAGCGGCGAGGTGCTCAGCATCGACAATCCGTCCAACTATCCGGAGGTCGGCAAGATCGAGCATGTCGAGGAGCCGTACGTCAAGGCCGCCGTCATCGTGCCGAACGACTTTGTCGGCACCGTCATGGAACTGTGCCAGAACAAGCGCGGCGAATTCGTGAACATGGAGTATCTGGATACGAACCGCGTCACCATTACGTACCAGATTCCGCTGTCGGAGATCGTCTACGACTTCTTCGACCAGCTGAAATCCAGCACGAAGGGGTATGCTTCCTTCGACTACGAGCTTTCCGGCTACCGGCAGTCCAAGCTGGTGAAGATGGATATCATGCTGAACGGCGAGACGGTCGACGCCCTGTCCGTCATCGTGCACCGCGACCGCGCCTATCAGCGCGGACGGGTCATCTGCGAGAAGCTCAAGGATCTGATTCCGCGCCAGATGTTCGAGGTGCCTATCCAGGCGTCGATCGGGCAGAAGGTCATCGCGCGCGAGACGGTCAAGGCGATGCGCAAGAACGTTCTTGCCAAATGCTACGGCGGCGACATCAGCCGGAAGCGCAAGCTGCTGGAGAAGCAGAAGGAAGGCAAGAAACGGATGAAGCAGGTCGGCAACGTCGAGATTCCGCAAGAGGCGTTCATGGCCGTCCTGAAAATCGACGAGGATTGATGGCTGGACACAGGCCGGACGGGCGCTTCCGCCCATTCGGCATCCGGCTTCGCTGGAGGAGAGCCGAGGCTCTCCTCTTGCGGCGTTTAAGGGAACCCGAAGTGCAGCGGTTCCCGGTAGAGGAGGCATCGCCATGCTGAAGCACGCGCCCAAGGCGCTTTACATTCATATCCCTTTTTGCACGAACAAATGCTTTTACTGCGACTTCAACTCCTATGTGCTGCAAGGCCAGCCGGTCGACAGCTATCTGACCGCGCTGGAAAAGGAGATGGAGCTCACCCTGGCTGCGGTTCCGGCGGAGCGGATCGATACGGTATTCGTGGGAGGAGGCACTCCGACGGTGCTGACTCCGCCTCAGATGGAGAGATTCCTTGCCGCCGTAAGGAAGCATTTCCCGCTGCATGAAGGAACGGAATTCACGATGGAGGCCAATCCCGGCACGACCGATCCCGACAAGCTCGCGGTCATGTTCGCGGGCGGGGTCAATCGGCTGAGCTTCGGCGTGCAGTCGTTCGACAACGGGCTTCTGGAGCGGATTGGCCGCATCCACAACGTGGACGACGTATACCGCAGCCTGGAGAATGCGCGGGCGGCGGGCTTCCGCAACTTGTCCATCGACCTGATGTTCGGCTTGCCGAAGCAGACGGTGTCGATGCTGTCCGACAGCGTCGACAAGGCTCTGGAGCTGGATCTGCCGCATTACTCGCTCTACAGCCTCAAGGTGGAGGAGAACACGCTCTTCCACCATATGTACGAGCGCAACGAGCTGCCGCTGCCGACCGAGGACGAGGATCTGGAGATGTATCTCCATCTCATCGGGCGGCTGCAGGGCGCGGGATACGAGCATTACGAGATCAGCAACTTCGCGAAGCCCGGCTTCGAGAGCCGGCACAACTCCACCTACTGGCGCAATGAGCCCTATTACGGGCTTGGAGCCGGCGCGCACGGCTATGTCCACGGGCTCCGGCATGTGAACATCAAAGGCGTGCAGCCGTACATCGATGCCGGTCTGCAGAGGCTGCCCCGCCTGTCGGAGGAGCGGGTCCCGGATACGGACGCGATGGAGGACTTCATGATGGTCGGCCTGCGGCTGCTGGACGGCGTCCGCGACCGGGACTTCGAGCAGCAGTTCCCGGGACATACGATCGAAGGCGCATTCGGAAGCCAGCTGCAGCCGCTGCTGCAGGAAGGTTTGATGCAGCGTGTCGACGGCGGCGCCGAGACATTGCCGGGAGGCACGCCGCTTCGCCCGGGCACCGGCTATCGCCTGACTCCGCAAGGCGTGCTGCTCGGCAACGAGGTGTTCGGCGCGTTCGTCGGCGTGCTGGGCGAAGAGACGGCCGGCGTATAAACAGCCGGCAGTGGTAGCATGATTGATTATGAAGCGATAAAAGGGGAAATTTCCATTGAAACAGGAAGAATTCAAGCCGGAGCAAGAACAAGAACTGGATCCTATGGCGGAGCTCAAGCGTGCGGCCAGCCGCACTTCCGACTGGAAGGCTCGTCTGGCCGCCGTCAAGGAGCTCGGCAAGCACAAGCAGCCTCAGTCGGTTGAAATCATGTCGCGCCTGCTGGCGAGCGACCCGGTCTATGCCGTGCGCGAAGCGGCCTACTCGGGGCTCAAGAGCTTCGGCGAGCCGGTCCAAGCTCCGGCGCGCAGCAAGTCCGAGCCGGTCAAGGGCGTGTCCAAGATCATCGTCCGCATCCGCAAAAGCCTTCCGGAAGGCCATACCCTGGAGGATTTCAAGGAGAAGCTGCGGAAGACGAGGAGCGACGTCTATGACGTCTACGAAGGCGAGAAAGGCCCTGAGTTCGATACTTGGCTGGAAGGTGTCTGGAAGGCGTCCTTCGACCGCAAATAAGCTCGGCAAGCCAAGCCGGTCCGGATCTGTCCCAGGACAGATCCGGACCGGCTTTTTTTGTCGGAGCTTCGTTTCGACGGGCTCCGCACTTGGGATGTTGAAGCTCATGGCATGCTCCATTAGCGGGACAAGGTAGAAAAGAAGTAAAAAAAATGGTTGCAAGCGTTTTCGGTTATCCGTTATACTGAGCGGGTAAAGACTTCCAAAACGTTTTGGAAGAAAGGGGTGAGGAAGACTGACCACCATAAAAGACTTGGCGAAGTATGCGGGAGTCTCCGTCACGACCGTTTCCAGAGCGTTGAACGGCTATGACGATGTGAACGAGGGAACCCGCCAAAAGATCCAGAAAGCGGCCAAGGAGCTCAACTACCGCCCCAATGTGCTCGCCCGCAGCCTAGTCACCAAGAAAACGCGGACGCTCGGCGTGATCCTGTCGGACATCAACCGGGCCGGAGCGAAGGATGCGATGGCATTCGAGATTCTGTGCGGCATCAACGACCGGGCAGGAGAGCTGGATTACGAGATCATGCTGTTCAGCACGAACGCCAAAAAGCAGATGTCCAAATCCTACAGCGATCTGTGCAAGGAAAGGAACGTGGACGGCGCCATCATCTCGGGCCTTCGCGTCCAGGATCCGTACCTGCAGGAAGTGACGTACGACTCCAACTTTCCGTGCGTGCTGATCGACATCCCGGCCGAGGGCAGCTGCCTCGGGCATGTCACGACCGACAATGTGGAGGGAGCTTCCATGGCGGTCAGGCATCTGATCGAGCAGGGGCATCGCCATATCGCGATGATCAACGGCCACAACGATGCGGCGGTCAGCCTGGAGAGGCTGAGCGGCTACCGGAAGACGCTGGAGAAGCACGGGATCGCCTACAGGCCCGAGCTGGTGTTCAACGGCAGCTTCTCGGAAGAGGGCGGCTGCGAGGCGATGTTCGAGATCCTGCTTCATCATCCCGAGGTGACGGGCGTATTCTCGGCGAGCGACTTGATGGTTCTCGGAGCGCTGAGGGCGGTCGAGCGCAGCGGCGGCAAGGTGCCGGAGAGAATCTCGATCGTCGGATACGACGACATTGCGATCGCTTCCTACAGCTCTCCCAAGCTTACGACCATCCGCCAGAACAAATACGAAATGGGCTACCAGGCGGCCCAGCTGCTCGTCGACCTCATCGAAGGCAGGCCTGTGAACCACAAGATCATGCTCCATAACGAACTGATCATAAGAGAAAGCACGTCGCCCTGCGAAAAACCGTGACAGCGGAAGGGCGTTTTATTTTCGGAAATTACCAAAACGTTTTGGTTGACAAGTAAGCGCTTCCTAATTCAGGAATATCAGTGTTTATAAGGCATGATCATTTATGGACATCATGTAAAGTTGTCCAAAACGTTTTGGGGATCTAAAGGGGATTGCATACACATGGACTACCGCGTGATAAAAGAGAACGACCTGTTCCTGATGACCGACCATTCGGGCGATATTCCGGAGCGTCAGGATGACGGCCAAGGCTTCGGCCTGTATACGAAGGACACCCGCTTCCTCAGCATGCTGGAGCTGCGGATCAACGGCAAGAAGCCGATTGTCCTCTCCTCGGAGGCGGATGAGAATTACTTGTCCACCATCCTGCTTACGAATCCGCATATGGAGATGGACGGCAAGCTGGAGCTCTGGCGGGAATCCATCGAAATCAAGCGGACCCGCTTCATTTACGGCGATGTGCTCTATGAAACGGTCGAAGCGACAAACTACAGTCCGATGGCGTGGGAATTCGAGCTGTCGCTTCGATTCGCGGCCGACTTCACGGATATGTTCGTCATCCGGGGTTTCCAGAGCGGAGGCGCAGGCGTCGCGGCTCCGCCTCTGCCCGGCGAGAACGGGCTTGCGTTCGCTTATGACGGCTTGGACGGCATCAAGCGCAGCCTCATCGCCAGCTGGTCCAGGCAAGCGGACCGATTCTCTGCCGAAGGGGAAGCCGCATTCCGGATGAAGCTGGAATCGGGGGAGTCAAGCGCGGTCCACTTCAGCTTCGCCCCGACGTTCGGAGAGGAGCAGGCCCGGCTCGTTCCGAGGGACGAGGCATTGGAAGCATTGCGCCGTTCGTACCGGGAATGGAACGAACAGGCGACATCCGTCGACAGCGATCTGCCCGCCTTCAACCGGCTGTACGGACGCGGCCTGCAGGATATCCGCGTGCTGCTGACGGACATCGGCTTCGGACCGTTCCCTGTCGCAGGTCTGCCATGGTTCGCGGTGCCGTTCGGCCGCGACAGCCTCATCACGGCGCTGCAGCTGCTGCCGATCCAGCCGGAGGCGGCCAAAGGCACTCTTCTGACGATGGCTCATTTCCAGGGGACGAAGGAGGATCCTTGGCGCGACGAGCAGCCGGGCAAAATCATGCATGAGCTGCGCAAGGGAGAGCTGGCGAACACGAATCAGGTTCCTTTCAACCCGTATTACGGCTCGGTGGATTCGACGCCTCTGTTCCTGGTGCTGCTCGGGGAATATGTCAAATGGACCGGCGACATGGATACGCTCAAGCGGCTTCTGCCCCATGCGGACAGGGCGCTGGAGTGGATCGACCGGTACGGGGACCACGGCGGCAGAGGCTTTACCTCTTATTATCAGGAGTCATCCAAAGGCATCGCGAACCAGGGCTGGAAGGATTCCGCCGATTCCGTCGTCCATCGGGACGGCCGCTACGCCGAGGCTCCTGTTGCCCTGGTGGAGGTGCAGGGCTACGTCTATCAAGCCAAGCAGTCCCTCGCCGGCCTGTACCGGAGCCTGAACGATCCGCAGAGGAGCATTCAGGCCGGACGCCTCGAGGCGGAAGCCGAAGCGCTCAGGCAGCGGTTCGAGGAGCGCTTCTGGATGGAGGATCGCCAGTACTACGCGATCGCCCTGGATGGAGACAGCGCCCAGGTCGGCACCGTGACGTCCAACCCCGGCCATGCGCTCATGTCCGGCCTCGTCTCGCCGGAGCGGGCGCGGGCGGTTGCCCGCCGGCTCGTCTCGACGGAGATGTTCAGCGGTTACGGCATCCGCACGATGGCGGAAGGCGAGAAAGCCTACAATCCGATGAGCTACCATGACGGCAGCATCTGGCCGCATGACAATTCGCTGTGCCTGATGGGGCTGGCCAGGTACGGCCTCGACAAGGAAGCCGCTGTCGTGATGGAGGGACTGCTGGAGGCATCCGGACATTTCGAGAACGGCCGCCTTCCGGAGCTGTTCTGCGGATACCCGGCTTCCAGAGGCCGTGCAGTCCGCTATCCGGTCGCCTGCTCGCCGCAGGCATGGGCCGCTGCGACTCCGCTCGTGTTCGTGACGGCGATGACGGGGCTGAGGTTCGATCCGTCCGCGAGGACGATCAGCCTGAAGCCATCTTTGCCGGAAGGGATGAACCGCCTGTCCATCAAGGGGATGCGGATCGGTGAAGGACGGCTGGCGGTGGAGATCGTGCGTACTGGCGGCGAGTATCGGACTGCGGTGCTCCAGCAGCCGGATGGCTGGACCGTCGACATAGGCTTCTTGGCAGGCCGGCAATAGGCGGATGAAGGTATTTCGGGCCCGCGCCCCGCGCCGGCCCTTAATATAACCACTACTTTAGAGGGGTGTTCCAAGCATGAAGATCAAAGGAACCGCATTACTGGCCATCGGGATGTCGGCGGCGATCGCGCTGACGGCCTGCGGTACGAATTCAGGCTCCAATTCCGGCAACGCGGCAAGCGGGAACAGCGGCAAAGCGAGCAACGCAGACGCTTCAGGCGGCACGGAAGCGAAAGAGGTCAAGCTCCGCGTCGGAACGTGGGACGGAGGAGACAGCCTCAAGATCCAGCAGCAAATTGCGGACAATTATATGAAAGCGCATCCGAACGTAAAGGTGTCCATCGAATCCGTGCCGGATCAATACGGCACGAAGCTGCTGACGCAGATCGCAGCCGGCCAGGCGCCGGATGTATTCCAGATCGGCGACGGAGACATCAGCATGTTCATGAACAAGGGGTCGCTTGAAGACCTGACCTCCTATATCCAGGGCGGCAACGGAATCAAGCTGGACGATTACTATACGAACGTCCTCGACGTCGGCAAGCTCGGAGACAAATACTACACGCTGCCGAAGGACTATTCCGACCTGGCCGTGTTCTACAACAAAAAACTGTTCGACGAAGCGGGACTGCCCTATCCGCAAGCAGGCTGGACCTGGGAGCAGCTGTACGACACGGCCAAAAAGCTGACGAAGAAGGACGGCGACCGCATCACCCAGTGGGGAGTCAACCTGCCAGGCGCCTGGACGCGCGCGGTCCTGCCTCTAATCAATGCGTACGGCGGCAGCGTCATCAGCCCCGACGGCGAGAAGTTCGACGGCTTCATGAACAGCGACGGAACGGTGAAAGCGCTTGAGCTGTACCAGGACATGTACCAGAAGGACCGCATTTCCCCGTCCAGCACCGAGAGCGCGGCATTCAAGGGCGTCGATCTGTTCGCGACAGGCAAGGTGGCGATGAGCGTAGGCGGCCGCTGGCCGGTGACGGATTACAAGAGCAACAAGGACCTGAGCTTCGGCGTCGTCAGCATGCCGGCCGGCCCGAGCGGAGCGGCCAATACGATCTGCTACGCCGGTTATGGCCTGTACTCCAAGTCGGCCAACAAGGACGAAGCCTGGAGCTATCTGAAATACCTGACCGGTCCCGAAGGACAGGAGCTTCTCGGAGCCTACGCGTTCACAGCGGTCAAAGCTACCGCAGAGAAGCTCGGCCAGACGGCGGACGAGGCGCTCAAGCCGTTCCTCGACGACATCCCGAACATCAAGGACTTCCCGGAAAAAACAAGCCCTTACTTCAGCACGACCGGAGGCAAGACGCTGCAATCCGTCATGGACAAAATGATGCTCGGCAAGCCGATCGACGTGAAAAAAGAGCTGGACGCAGCCGCCAAGCAAGGCGATGCGGACCTGCAAACGGCCAAATCCGAGTAAGCCTAGGATGGCGCCGCCTCTTGGCGGCGCTGCCGCGCAGCAGAGAGGGGAAGCGGATCGTCTTCCCCTGTCCGGCTGCCCGGATCCCGTCCCGCAACGAAACGGACCAGCCGCATGCCTTGAGGCGGCGGAATCGGTCCCACTTAATCCGCTTGAGGTGATAAAAGATGACTATGCCGGAGATGGACGGCGCTTCCGCAACAACCGCAGCTGCTCCCCGCAAGAAGGCCATGCGGGCTACAAGCAAGGAAGCCATATGGTTTTATGTGCTGATCTCTCCTTGGCTGATCGGATTCCTGGCTTTCGTGCTCGGTCCGATGATCGCTTCGTTTATCATCAGCCTGACCAAATGGGATCTGCTGACGCCGGCAAAATTTATCGGCTTCAAAAACTATTCCAAGGCGCTGAATCATGATCCGCTTTTTTGGACTTCGCTCAAAGTAACCGTTCTCTACTCCGTCTTGTCCGTACCGCTGGGACTGGTGTTCTCGCTTGCGCTTGCCCTGCTGCTCAATCAGGCCGCCTGGGGAATGAGGCTGTTCCGCACGATCTTCTATATGCCGGCCGTCGTCAGCGGCGTTTCGGTCATGGTTCTATGGATGTGGATATTCAATCCGGAAATCGGATTATTCAATACGATCCTCGGCTACTTCGGCATCTCGGGACCGGGCTGGATCTACGATCCCAACTGGGCGATGCCTTCCATGGTCATCATGAGCCTCTGGGGAGTAGGCGGCGGCATGATCATCTGGCTGGCCGGCCTGAAGGGCATCTCGCCGTCCCTGTACGAGGCGGCCGACCTCGACGGAGCCAACGCTTGGCAGAAGCTCAAAAACGTCACCGTCCCGATGCTGACTCCGACGATCTTCTTCAACCTGATCATGGGCATCGTCGGCGCGCTGCAGACGTTCGGGCAGGCCTATGTCATGACCAAAGGCGGACCGATGAACTCCACGCTGTTCTACAATTATTACCTGTTCCAGCATGCGTTCGAGAACTTCAACATGGGCTACGCCTCCGCGCTTGCCTGGTTCCTGTTCATCATCATTCTGGTGCTGACGCTGATCGTCGTGAAGTCCTCGGACGCCTGGGTCTACTATGAAGGGGAAAGGAAGTAAAGGCATGCGTACAAACAAATGGCTTCATCAAACCGTCGTGTATGCGCTGCTTCTGGCCGGCTCGCTCGTGATGCTGATTCCCTTCGCCTGGATGCTGTCCACTTCGCTGAAGGAGTCGTACCAAGTGTTCACGGTTCCCGTCAAGTGGATTCCCGATCCGATCCGCTGGGACAACTACATCACGACCTTCACGGGCCTGCCGTTCGGCCGCTGGCTGCTCAACACGCTTGCCGTCACCGTGCCGAACATCATCGGAACGGTGCTGTCCTGCACGGTCGTCGCGTACGGATTCGCCCGCTTCAAGGCGAAGGGCAAAAACATGCTGTTCATCCTCATGCTCTCGACGATGATGCTGCCGACCTCGGTCACGATGATTCCGGTGTTCTACCTGTTCAAGGAGCTCGGATGGATGAACTCGCTGCTGCCGCTGATCGTGCCGGCCTTTTTCGGCACGGCCTTTTATATCTTCCTGCTGAGGCAGTTCTTCATGACGATACCCGTCGAGATGGAGGAGGCGGCCAAGATCGACGGCGCCAGCACGCTCGGCATTCTCGTCCGCATCATTCTGCCGCTGACCATTCCTGCGATCATCACGGTGGCCATCCTCCAGTTCAACGGCGTCTGGAACGATTTCATGACTCCGCTGCTGTACCTGAACAAGCCGGAGCTGTATACGCTGGCGCTCGGCATCAACTTCTTCAAGAGCGAGAACAACGTTCAGTGGAACTTCCTCATGACGGCTTCCGTCGTGACGATGCTGCCTTCGCTGCTGTTCTATTTCCTCGGCCAGAAGTATTTCGTGGAAAGCATCACGCTGACCGGAATGAAAGGATAACGAGCCTATGGCCAAGCTGACCTTGAACCGAAGCGGAGCGGGATGGCTGGCAGGCGTCGGCCTGCTGTCGGCATCCATGCTGGGACTGGAAATCGCGCTGACGAACGTGCTCGGCGTGCTGCTTCAATATCATTACGTGTCGCTTCTGATCTCGCTGGCCGTCCTCGGCACCGGCGCCGGCGCTTACGCCGCCGTCCGGTTCGGAGGCAAGGCCGGCAGGATGCAGGCTGCGGCTCCTGCGGGCTGGGCAAGCATCGCTGCGGGAGGATACGCCATCCTCCTGAGCTTTGTCCTGGCCCGTTTTCCCTATTCGGGGCAGCTTGTCTTTTACGCGCTGTTGTGCGCGCTGCCGTTCCTGCTTTTCGGCTGGGTCACGGGCCGGGCTCTCGCCTCCGGGGCCGCTCCCGCGCCGGCCGTATATGCGGCCGATCTGCTCGGCGCAGCGGCCGGCGCGCTGTGCGGCTACATTCTGACGGAGCGGCTCGGCGGCTTCGCGGCTGTATTCCTCATGTCGATGCCTGCGTTCGCGGCGGCGCTCGCCTTGTTTGCCGGCGGGCGGGGCAAGAGGAGGAGATATGCCGTCCTGGCAGCCGTGCTGCTGCTCGCTGCGGCGCCGCCCGCCTTCGAGACGGCCAGGCAGCTGGACGGCTGGCGGCTCGATTTCGCCGCTTTCCACGGCGCGGCGCCTGACAAGACGATTGTCGGGACGCTGCGCAGCGATCCTTCCGCCCATGTCGTCTCGACGCATTGGGACGGATTCGCCCGCACGGACACGGTCGCGACCGCGGATGACAGACGCCGCATGCTGTTCGTCAACGGCGGCGCCGGAAGCTACATGTACCGGTTCGACGGCAGCCTGAGCTCCGTTGCCGGCCTTGCCCGGGATATCGAGTTCCTGCCGTTCGCCGCTGGCCGGGCGGATCGGACCGCCGTCATCGGAGCGGGCGGGGGACGCGACATTCTGTACGCGCTGCTTGCCGGAGCCAAGGATGTCACTGCCGTCGAGCTGAGCTCCGGCATCGTCCGGAGCATGAGGGAGCAGGCGGACTACAACGGAGGCCTCCTGGATCGTCCCGGCGTCAAGACCGTCGTCGGCGACGGAAGGAGCGTGCTCACCCGGAGCGCCGGCGGTTACGACCTGATCGTCCTTGATCTCGTCTATTCGCAGGTTGGCGGCATGGGCGGCCAGGCCTTGTCTGAAAACTATGTGTTCACCAGGGAAGCGTTCAAGGCGTATTTGGCCAAGCTGGCGCCGGGAGGAAGGCTCGCCATCCTGTCCCATCAAGGCATCGAAGGCGTCCGCGCCTATTATACGGGCCTTGAAGCGCTTATGTCGGACGGGGAGCGCACGGCGGCGGAAGCTTCCCGCCACACGGCCCTGCTCCTGGCGACGGACCAGTCGGCCTCGCCGCAGCTTACCCTGTCCCTGATCCAGAACACGCCGCTCGGCTCGAGCCAGCTGAACCTGCTACAGACCGGGGCGCGTTCGCTGGGGCTGCGGCCGCTGTTCCTTCCGGACTCCGACGAGGAGCTGCTGAAGCCGCTCGTTCAAGGCCAGGTCCCCTTCGACCGGTTCGTGCGGAATTCGGACTACGCGGTCCATCCCGTCAAGGATGACCGGCCGTTCTTCTTCCAGGTGGATCCCGGGCTGCCGCCCGCCCTCTGGCAATGGCTCGCTGCCGCCGCGGCTTTGACCCTGCTGGCCGCATTCGTCATCGGCATCGGAGAGTACGGGCCAGGACGGGCTTCCAGGCTGCGGACCGGAAAGCCGCGCTTGAAATCCTATCCGCTCTATCTTCTGCTCGGAATCGGTTATATGGCCGTCCAGACGGCGCTCATCCAAAAGGCTCTGCTGTATCTCGGCAGTCCGGCGCTCGCCTCCATCGCCGTCATCATGCCGCTGCTGCTCGGCGGAAGCCTGGGGAGCGCGGCGGCAGGGCGTCTCCGCCTTCCGGCCTATGCCGGCGCCGGGGCCGCTTTTGCGGCAGCGGTGCTGCTGCTGCTGGCGGAGCCTGCCCTGTCGGAGAGTCTTCTCGTGTCCGGCGACAGCGCGCGGCTGGCATTCGTCGGCGTCACCGCTTTGCTGCTCGGCCTGCCGATGGGCATGCCGCTTCCGTCCGGGCTTCGCGAGGATGACCGGCGGCTGCCGGGATCTTCCGCCTATTTCTTTGCCGTGAGCGGCTTGGCCGGCATCTGGGGCTCCCTGCTCGGCGCAGCCGTCTCGATGGAGGCCGGAGTGACCGCTACGCTCGCTGCCGGCTGCCTCTGTTATGCCGCTGCCGCGGCAGCGGACCGCTTTTTTACCGATAGGAGGAATGGATAATGAACATGAAGGTATGGGACACAGGGCCGGCGCTGGCTCCATATAAGGAAGAGGGAAGCGCGGAGGGAGCCTCGTGGCAGGATCTGTTCCTTTGTGCGGGCAGCAGGGCGTGCCTGATCGGGGGACAGAACGGAGGCTTTCCGGATTTCGGCCATCACGTCAAGCTTGAGATGGGCGGGCTGTGGCTGCATCCCGTCAAGCTTCTCGACGGCTTCTGGCTCGGCATCCGGGATCGGGAAGACGATGGCGGAGCTTCGGGAGAGACGCCTGTCTGGCTGACGGAGGCCCGCATTTTCGTGAACCATCCCTTCCACAACGAGCATCGGTACACGATGGGCGGGCTCGGTCTGGAAATCGTCCGCAGGCAGTTTTGCCCTGACGGCGAGCAAGGCATTCTGGTGTCGTTCGACATTCGAAATCTTCTCGATCGTCCGCGCTCATTGGATGTCCATTTCCTGGTTCGGACCGATCTCAGTCCGGTCTGGTTCTCGGAAGGAATGGAATGGCGGGAAGGGTTCGATCAAGGCCGGTTCCATCCGGAGCGAGGCGTCTTCACCGCAAGCGATGAGCATCAGCCTTGGCATGTCGCTGCCGGCTCTGCGCTTCCTGCCTCGGATTGCGCAATCGACCGGGAGCTGTTCGGGCCGCATTGGACCGCGGGCAAGGGCGTCGGCGGCGAGCTGAAATACGCCGGCGTGCACCTTCCCGCCCGGGGAGGGACCGAGCTGCGGTTCGCCGTTGCAGGCTCGCTGCACAGCGAGCCCGACGCGCTGGCAAGCCTCGAGAAGCTGCTCGGCTCGGCCGAAGAGCTGTGGACGGCCAAGGTGCTGCGGTATGAAAGGCTGTTGTCCGCCTCCGAGCTGGACATCCCCGACAAGCATCTGCAGAAAACCTTTCACTGGGTGAAATTCCATCAGGACTGGCTGCTTCGGGATGTTCCGGGTGTCGGCAGGGGACTCGGGGCCGGCCAGCCGGAGTATCCATGGTGGTTCGGCTGCGACAGCAGCTATGCGATTCCCGGGCTGCTGGCATCGGGAGGCATGCAGACGGCTCTGGATACGGTGAGGCTGCTGCACCGGGCTTCGGAGCAGGCGAACGGGAACGGACGCATCATCCACGAGATGTCGACGAACGGGCTTGCCGCCCATCCCGGCAATACGCAGGAGACCGCCCATTTCATCTCCTGCCTGTGGGAGGTGCTGAGATGGACGGGAGATGCCGCGCTCCTTGGCGAGCTCTATCCTTCCGTGCAGAAGGGACTGGACTGGCTGCTCGGGGAGATGGACCCCGACGGCGACCTGCTGCCGGAAGGCTACGGCATCATTGAGATCGAGGGCTTGAACGTCGAGCTGATCGATACAGCCGTCTATACGTGGACCGCGCTCAACGCCGCATCGGAGATGGCGGCCCTGCTTGGAGACGAGAGCGGACGCAGCCGCTGGTCGGAGCTTGCCGTCCGGGTCGGGGAGGCCGTCAACCGGGGCATGTGGCTGGAGGAGGAAGGCCTCTATGCGGACGCCATGGCTCCGGTCGGCAAGGTCAGGGAGAGGATCGATCTCTACATCGAGAGGGCCAGGCAATTCGGCGCGGATAACGCCGTGGACGATCTCCTTGCCATGAAGGCCGGCATGGAAGGGCTGCATCCCGAGCTCGAGAAGCCGTGGCTGTTCAAAAACTGGGTCATCAACACGCCGATGGAAGCCGGGCTCGCTCCGCGGCCTCAGGCGATCCGCGCGCTGGACCGGATGGCCGGCGAGGAGTTCACGGGCCGCTGGGGAACGTATTTGTCCGGCATGTACCGCGATCAGATGATGACGATATCGACCGGCGTGCAAGCGGTGGCGGAGGCGCGTTACGGCCGGATGGACGAATCGCTCCGCTATGCGCGGATGATCGCCTCCACCTTCAACCGGAGGCTGCCGGGCTCCATGTCGGAGATGTCTCCCGACTATGGCTGCTTCGTGCAGGCATGGACCAATTACGGCATCGTGTGGCCGCTTGCGGCGTACATGTTCGGCATCGGTCCGGAAGCGTTCCGCAAGCATCTGACGCTGCGGCCCCACTTGCCGGAGGAATGGAAGGAAGCCGCCATCCGCAACGTCGGCTTCGGCCTGGGCGAGCACGCGGCGGAGCTGCGGCATTATGAGATCCGGCTTGCGGAAGATGAGGATGTGTACCGCTGGAGGCTGCAGGGCGAAGGCTGGACCGTGAGGCTGCGCTTGCCGGGCGAGACGCTGGGGGCGGCAGCCGTGCTGCTGGACGGACTCCGGATCAGGCTGGAGGCGGACGGAGAGGGCTGTTATGCGGACGTCGATGGCGAAGGCGAGCATGAGGTCCGGATCGTCAAGCCGGCGGCGGCCGGCTCCTGAATGAACAGAAGCCTGCATCTAAGGATGCAGGCTTTTTTGCGGCCGCTTCGACAAGGGCTGCGTACTTGCTGACATGCCGCCAGCATGCCGTTCGCATGTCGTGAGCTTGCCGTAAGCAAGCCGCTACCGTCGCTAGCATGCCGTGAGCTTGCCGTAAGCAAGCCGCTAATATGCCGCCAGCATGCCGGTTGAACGAAGCGTTTTATGCCGTTTGGGGTTGTAAGGTCGTGTGCATGCCGCTTGCTGGACAGCTGCGTCAATATTAATCGACGGTCACCCGGCTTCCGAGTCCGTTCCGCTTCCTTCCGTTCGACGGCGGTCTTCTTCGGGATGGGGCGGAAGCTGCCGGTACAGGACGAGAGCCAGGATGAAGTTGATCAAGCCGGTGCATCCGGCGGTGAACAGACGCATCCAGGCGAAGGCGGATAGCTTCGGCGGCCCGTTCCCGATCGGCCCCGTCCTGGGCACGTTCTGAGTCCACCAGATGTCGATCAGGATGAAGAGGAAGAAGACGATGAGAATCAGGCTGAAGACGAGATAACCGGTCACGAAGAAGCGGTTGTTCCTCATCCTCCGCTTTTTTTCGCTTCATTAAATGCGTCCGAGCCTCCCCTAGGGATGCTGAGCGTGCGCCAGTCTCCGGAACGGTAAGCCTTGGCGGCATACACGATCTGCCCGACATGATGGCTGAAGTGGGCGACCTGGCGCTGGATCGCTTCGACGACGGTGTGCCGCTCGCCGCGGATGAGGACGGTTCCGAGCAGATCCTCCGGCTGCAGGGAATCGAAGGCCGTCCGGAGCGCCGCCCATCCCTCCTCCCAGCCGGAGAGGACATCCTGCCTGGCCGTCCCGGGGGGCAGCTCGAATTCCCCGTCGCGGTTGCGGTCGGGCTTCTCCCCGTCGGCCGTCAGAAAGTCGGTCCATCTGGACTTCAAGTTCCCGGACAGATGGCGGACGATGACGGCGATGCTGTTGGATTCCGGCGAGGGCGCCCAGAACAGGCCCGCGTCGTCGACCTGGCCGAGCGATCGGTCCGCCAGCTTCTTCTGGCTTTCGAAGGTCGCGAGGCAGCTTTGCAGCAGATGGCTTCCGAGCTGTTGAGAAGACATGTCTTTTTCCTCCTTAGGCTTGTGCTGTCCCTATCATACTCTTCAATGGAAATATCCGGCAAACCGATTTTATGATCGGGAGGCCAAGCTTTTTCTATCGGGAGGCGGCAGGCAGGCGGCCGGATTTTTTTCTTGAGCATTAATTCTATTTGATGTATATTTATTCATATTGTAAAAAGGGCCGGGAGGAGGACCATGGATGCTGGTAAAGGAAGCGTTGTGCCGCAAAGCAAGCCCCCAGGACGTGGATACGCTGTATGAGCTGATCAAAAATTATGCAGAGAAGGGGATCATGCTTCCGAGGTCCAGGGAAGTGCTCCTCCGGCAGATCGATACGTTCGTCATTGCCGAGCTCGATGGGGATGTCGTCGGCTGCGGCTCTCTTACGCGGCTGGGGCAGGACCTGGTCGAGATCCGTTCGCTCGGGATTACGGAAGGATACAAGGGATACGGCATCGGCAGCAAAATCGTCGATTTGCTGATCAAGAACGCCCAGGAGCAGGGCATACCCAAGATCATGGCGCTGACCTATGAAGTCCGCTTCTTCGAGCGCAACGGATTTGCCGTCGTGAACAAGGATATCTTTCCGGAGAAGGTGTGGACCGATTGCGTCCATTGCCCCAAGCAGCATGCCTGCGATGAAATCGCGGTGCTGCGGAATATTTGATCAAGCTGAGTCCCGGCAGGAACTGACGGGGCCGATCGCGAAGCAGGAGGAGAAGCCGCCCGGGGGACGGGCGGTTTTTCTTTCGGGCAGGCTGATCGCCTGATACCGACATATAGATGTAAGAGTCCTCGGGCCGGAAGCCGGCTGGCATGAAAGCGATTTCTTCAACATATGCTTATCCCAAAGGAGATGCTGCCAAATGTCGTATTTATCCGTCAGCACATGGAGTCTGCATCGGCTCCTCGGTCCTCTTCGCTGGACGATATGGGACCAGGAGGATGGAATTCAAAGGACGGCGCTGGAGCCCCAGCCGGAAGAGCTGACCTTGCTTGAGCTGCCCGCTGCTGCGGCAGCGAGAGGCTTTCAGGCGCTCGAGGTATGCCACTTCCACTTCCCTTCCCGCGAGCCGGACTATCTGGTCGAGCTTAGAGCCGCATTTCGGAATGCAGGAATCGCATTCGACACGCTGCTGCTGGACTACGGGGATCTGACTTCGCCCGATGTCCGCAGAGTCGAGGCGGATGAGCGGTACATCTCGTCCTGGATCGATGCAGCCGCCCTTGCCGGAGCGAAGAAGGTGCGGGTCATAGCAGGAGAAGCCATGCCGACGGATGAGGATGCCCTCGCCCGCTCCGCGGCGAGCCTGGACAGGCTGTCGGCTTATGCGCAGGAGTGCGGGGTGCGCATCGTGACGGAGAATTTCAAGCCTCTGACCTCTACCGGCCCCAGCTGCCTGAAGCTGATGGGGCGGACGGAGAGGCCGCTGGCGATGATCACGGATTTCGGCAATTTCAAGGGTGCCGCGAAGTACGAAGAGCTGGCGATGACGCTGCCGAGAAGCTTGTCCGTGCATGCCAAGGCCGAGTTCGACGAGCATGGCATTCCGGATGAGCAGGAGCTCCGCCTTTGTTTGGAGGCTGTCCGCAATTCGGGCTACGACGGCTCCTACGTCATCATCTACGACGGTCCCGGGGACATGTGGGCCGGAATCGAAAGGGTACGCCGAATCGTGGAGCCCTATGCGGCCGGCTGAAGCCGGACAGATACCAAATCACTTGACAATCGTCGAGTAGGTTTGGTATTTTTGTATTAAATGTTAGCACTCATCAAGGTGGAGTGCTAACGGCGAACCGGCAAGCCGGCCGAAAATGGAACGCACGGGAGGAGAACGCGGATGTTGACCGAACGACAGCAGCTGATTCTTGGCGCCATCATCAATGACTATATCCGGTCTGCCGAGCCTGTAGGTTCCCGCAGCATCTCCAAGCGGGGAGACGTAGGGTTCAGCCCTGCGACCATCCGCAACGAGATGGCGGATCTGGAGGAGCTCGGCTTCCTGGAGCAGCCCCATACATCGGCCGGACGCATCCCTTCCATTCAGGGATACCGGTATTACGTCGACCATTTAATGAAGCATGACAGCGTCACGGACAGCGAGCTCAAGACCATGCGGTCGTTTTTTGCGAGCCGGATGATCGAGATGGAGCAAGTCGTCCAGCATGCCGCGATGATTATCTCGAACCTGACCAATTACACCTCGATCGTGCTCGGACCCGACTCGGTCAATCAGGCGCTCAAGCATTTCCAGCTTGTTCCCCTTGGCGGAGACAAGGCAGTCGCGATCGTCGTCACGGATACCGGCCATGTCGAGAACCGCACGGTGACGATTCCGGCCGATCTGGACATGAGCGACATGGAGAAGGCGGTCCGCTTCCTCAACGAGAGGCTGAGCGGAGTTCCGCTGCTGCGGCTCAAGTCACGGCTTTTCTCGGAAGCCGGGGAAGAAATGGGACGTTACGCCGAGCAGATCGAAGGCCTTCTGGGCATACTTGAACAGGCGCTGCGGCCGGAGCAGGACGGCAGGCTGTTCGTCTCCGGCACGACCAATATCCTTACGCAGCCGGAGTTCAAGGATGTCGACAAGGTCAAGACCCTGTTCGATCTGCTCGATGAGACGCCGACGATGCTGAAGCTGTTCTCGTCCATGCCGGAAGGCATCCAGGTGCGGATCGGCACCGAGAACGATCATGAGGCGATCGCGAGCTGCAGCCTGATTACGGCGACTTATGCTCTCGACGGACATTCGCTCGGCACGATCGGCATTCTCGGCCCTACCCGGATGGACTACGGCAAGGTGATCAGCCTTCTGGGAGTGCTCAGCAGCAACATGCATCTGATGATCGGGCGCGGAGGGCCGCGCTGAGGCGGAGACATTCGATTCCGCACCGCCATGGTGCGGGATGGCCGGGGGAATCCCGGTACATAAGCCGCTAGCGGCGATTATTGCAGGAGGTGAGTATGCTTGGAATCCAAGAAGAATACGCTAGATGAACAGGAACAGCATCACGAAGGGGATATCATGGACCCGGATCAGCAGACGGCGGAGCAGGCATCGGCTGCCGCAGCAGGCGAGCCGGCTCCGGCAGAGGGCGCGGCAGAAGCCGACGCCCCCGCAGGAGATCCGCGCTGCGACGAGCTGGCGAAGCAGGCGGAGGAGCACCAGCAGCGCTATCTGCGCGCGCAGGCGGACTTCGACAATTTCCGCCGCCGCACGCAGAAGGAGAAGGAAGAGCTTGCCCAGTACGCTTCCTCGAAGCTTCTGACCCAGCTTCTGCCGGTCGTCGACAACTTCGAGCGCGCCCTCGCGGCGGCAGCCGGCAGCGGCGATTCCGATTCGCTCGCCAAGGGTGTGGACATGATTTTCCGCCAGCTGCAGGGCGTCCTTGAACAGGAAGGCCTCAAGGCAATGGAAGCGGTCGGAAGCCCGTTCAACCCCGAGTTCCATCAGGCGATCATGCAGGTGGAGTCGGACGACCACGAGGAAGGCATCGTCGTGGAGGAAGTCCAGAAGGGCTATATCCTCAAGGACAAGGTGCTTCGCCCAGCGATGGTCAAGGTCAGCGGTTAAGCCGTCGTCCCGACGCATTAAGCTGCCTTTAAGATACAGAGGTTATACTTCATTTATAAAATGTGGATGAAAACGAAGGAGGATATACTCATGAGCAAAGTAATCGGCATCGACCTTGGAACAACGAACTCCTGCGTAGCGGTAATGGAAGGCGGCGAGGCCGTCGTCATTCCGAATCCGGAAGGCAACCGCACGACTCCATCGGTCGTCGGCTTCAAGAAGGACGGCGAGCGCATCGTCGGCGAAACGGCCAAGCGCCAAGCGATCACGAACCCGGACCGCACGATCATGTCGATCAAGCGCCATATGGGAACGAGCCACAAGGAAACGGTGGACGGCAAAGACTTCACGCCGCAAGAAATTTCGGCCATCATCCTGCAGAAGCTGAAATCCGATGCGGAAGCCTACCTGGGCCAAGCCGTGACGCAAGCGGTCATTACCGTACCGGCCTACTTCAACGATTCCCAGCGCCAGGCGACCAAGGACGCAGGCAAGATCGCCGGCCTCGAAGTGCTCCGCATCGTCAACGAGCCGACAGCGGCGGCGCTGGCTTACGGCCTCGAGAAAACGGAAGATCAAACGATCCTCGTTTATGACCTTGGCGGCGGCACGTTCGACGTCTCCATCCTCGAGCTCGGCGACGGTTTCTTCGAAGTCAAAGCGACAAGCGGCGACAACCACCTCGGCGGCGACGACTTCGACCAAGTCATCATCGACCACATCGTATCCGAGTTCAAGAAGGAGCATGGAACGGACCTGTCCAAGGACAAGGCTGCCGTCCAACGCCTGAAGGATGCGGCCGAAAAAGCGAAGAAAGAGCTGTCCGGCGTCCTGACGACGACGATCAGCCTGCCGTTCATCACGATGGTGGACGGCGTTCCCCAGCATTTGGAGATGAACCTGACCCGCGCCAAATTCGAGGAGATCGCAGCTCCGCTCGTCGAGCGCACGCTCGGACCTACGCGTCAAGCTCTGAGCGACTCCGGCCTGTCCGCGAGCGAGATCAGCAAGGTCGTCCTGGTCGGCGGCTCCACCCGCATTCCTGCCGTGCAGGAAGCGATCAAGAAGCTGATCGGCAAAGAGCCGCATAAAGGCGTCAACCCGGATGAAGTCGTCGCTCTCGGCGCTGCCGTGCAAGCGGGCGTCCTGACCGGCGACGTCAAGGATGTCGTGCTGCTCGACGTCACCCCGCTCTCCCTCGGCATCGAGACGGCCGGCGGCGTATTCACCAAAATGATCGACCGCAACACGACGATTCCTACGAGCAAATCCCAGGTGTACTCCACCTATGCGGACAACCAGACTAGCGTAGAGATCCACGTCCTTCAAGGAGAGCGCTCCATGGCTTCGGGCAACAAGACGCTTGGACGCTTCATGCTGGGAGACATTCCTCCGGCTCCGCGCGGAATTCCGCAGATCGAGGTCACCTTCGACATCGACGCCAACGGCATCGTGAACGTCAGCGCCTTGGATAAAGGCACGGGCAAGAGCCAGAAGATCACGATCACATCCTCGAGCGGCCTGAGCGACGAGGAAGTCGAGCGCATGATGAAGGACGCCGAGCTGAACGCCGAGGAAGACCGCAAGCGCAAAGAGCTCGTCGAAGCGAAAAACAATGCCGACCAGCTGATCTACTCCGTCGACAAGACGGTGAAGGATCTGGGCGACAAAGTCGATGCGGGCGAGATCGAGAAAGCGAACAAGGCGAAGGAAGCTCTCCAGGCGGCGATCGGCGGCGAGGATCTGGAAGCCATCCAGAAGGCGACCGAGGAGCTCACGGAAATCGTGCAGCAGCTATCGGTGAAGCTCTATGAGCAAGCGGCCCAAGCCGAGCAGGGCGCTTCTGGCGCAGACGCGGGCGGAGCTTCCGCCGGCGGCAAGGACAACGTCGTGGACGCCGACTACGAAGTCGTCGACGACAAGAAGTAAGCCCGTTGCTTCTCCGACGCGAATGGCGAGGGATGGACTTGAAGGAGCCATTCGCGTTACCATAGCAATAGCCATCCATCAAGCGGCTCCGCCTTTTTCCAAGCAGCGCCCTGCGGCCACCCGGCCCGGGGCTCCGGGAGGGAGAGGGCGGCAAGCCGTTTGTTGCGTGTTTGAGCAAGGTTTGAGGGTTGGAAGTGGAGGTTCTAGTTGTGCGAGCTGGCGCGGGAGAGTGGTTTGAATCTGCAGAAGCGGAAGCGTCCGCCTCTGACAGCGGTCGGAAGATCAAACCGTCTCCTCAGCGATCATATGCACATGGATAGACAAGTGCTCATGGGGGTGAGAGAGGTTGGCGGACAAACGCGATTATTACGAGGTGCTTGGAGTCGATAAAGGCGCCTCGGGCGAAGACATCAAGAAGGCTTACCGCAAGATGGCCAGGCAGTACCATCCCGATGTGAACAAGGAAGCGGATGCGGAAAGCAAGTTCAAGGAAGTGAAGGAAGCCTACGATACGCTGAGCGACGACCAGAAGCGCTCGGTGTACGATCAGTACGGCCATGTCGACCCGAACCAGTTCGGGGGCGGCGGCTTCTCGGGGCAGGACTTCGGAGGCGGCGGCTTCGGCGACATCTTCGACATGTTCTTCGGAGGCGGAGGCGGCCGGCGCGATCCCAATGCGCCGCAGCGGGGCAACGATCTCCAGTACACGATGACGATCGAGTTCAAGGAAGCGGTATTCGGCAAGGAAACCGAAATCACCATTCCGCGGACCGAAAATTGCGATACATGCCACGGCTCCGGCGCCAAGCCGGGAACGAAGCCGGAAACCTGCTCCGTCTGCCGCGGCAGCGGCCAGCAGGAGGTCGTGCAGAACACGCCGTTCGGCCGCATGGTCAACCGCCGCGCCTGCACGAACTGCGGCGGCTCCGGCAAGATCATCAAGGACAAATGCGGCACCTGCCATGGCGCCGGCAAAGTCAAAAAGCAGCGCAAGATTACGGTCAAGATTCCGGCGGGCGTGGACGAAGGCGCTCAAATCCGCCTGACCGGCGAAGGCGAGGGCGGAACGAAGGGCGGCCCGAACGGGGACCTGTACATCGTGCTGCGCGTCAAGCCGCATGAATTCTTCGACCGCGAGAACGACGACATCTACTGCGAGATTCCGCTGACGTTCGCGCAGGCGGCGCTCGGCGACGAGATCGAGATTCCGACGCTGACCGAGAAGGTCAAGCTGAAGATTCCGGCCGGCACCCAGACGGGCACTTATTTCCGCCTCAAGGGCAAAGGCGTGCCGAAGCTGCGCGGCTACGGCAACGGCGACCAGCATGTCAAGGTGACGGTCGTCACGCCGACCGCTCTCAGCGACGAGCAGAAGGATCTGCTGCGCCAGCTCGGCGGCCTGGGAGGCTCTTCCGCCTCGGGCCAGGATCAGGAGCATCACGAGAGCATTTTCGACCGGATGAAAAAGGCTTTCAGGGGCGACTAGATTAGCCATGCAAGACCATAAAAGGGCGTTCTTCTCATCGAAGAACGCCCTTTTTTACATATAGCCCTGCCAAGCCTAGGGGGTAAACCCTTCAATGCATACTGTCGTACCCGGCATGCTGGTTATTCAAAGCGTTATCGTCACCTAGCGAGAAAGGCTTCTCTCTCCTGACAAATCAGATGCATGAAAGCGCTTGACACGATCCCAGCCTGCGCTTATGCTTAACAAGTGGTCAATTGGATGATCCAATTCCGGCAACGCGCGCGATAGAGGGGAAAGACGTATTTATGACGATTAAGAAAATCAAATATCATCGGGTCTACGAGGATGTCATCGAGCAGCTGAAAACCCTTATCCTCGAAGGCAATCTCGCTCCGGGAGACTTCCTGCCGACGGAGAGGGAACTCGCCCAGTCGTTCGGCATCAGCCGCGGCACGCTGCGGGAGGCGTTCCGCATCCTCGAGCGGGAAGGGCTGATCGAGGCCCGTCCCGGCGGCGGCCGCTTCCTGAGCAAGTCGCTCGACGTCGCCGAGGACCGCAGCCGGATCCTCGACAATATCGAGCGGGCGACGATCATCGAGCTGCTGGAAGCCCGCGAGCTGTTCGAGACCGGCATCGTGGAGCTCGCCGCCAAGCGGGCGACCGAGGAGGATATCGCGGAGATCGAAGCGGCCTTCGAGGCTTGGGGCCAGATCGATCTCGACGGGGACCGCTCCAAGCCGGACCAGGCATTCCATCTTTCGATCGCCAAGGCGACCCATAACGTCGTGCTCGTCAACATGATCGAGCTGCAGATGGATATGCTGCAGCGCACGCTGAGCAAGACGGCGGTCATTCCCGGCCGCAAGAGCGAGGTATACGAGGAGCATCTGCTCATCCTGCAGGCGATCAAGGAACGGGATCCCGTCAAGGCCAGGCTTGCGTTGCTCAACCATTTAAGCCATGTGAAGGACAACATCCAGCGAAACGCTGTTCAAGCCTAAGGGGAAATCCCCTTTTTCTTTATCCTAAATTGGGTGATCCAATTATCCAACTGTCCAACCATCCAAATGATACCAGAACGACCCACTACGACTTGAAAATGAGGGAGACCGAGATGAGCACAGACATTCGAATCTTATCGCCCTGCGGCATGCTGGGATACGGATTTCCGGAGAATTCCTTCATGAATGGAATGAGCCGGGAGCCGCATGGCATCGTCGTGGATGCCGGCTCGACCGATGGAGGCCCGCACAAGCTGGGCGCCGGCGTCTCCATCGTCAGCAAGAGGGCGGTGAAGAAGGACCTCGGCATCATGATTCCAGCCGGCCTGTCCAGCGGAATCCCGATCATCATCGGCTCGGCCGGGGGCTCCGGGGCGAGAACGCATGTGAACTGGACGCTGGAGATCATCGACGAGCTGCTGGAGGAAATGAAGCTGCAGGCCAACATTACCGTCATCTGGGCAGACTTCTCCCAAGAGGAGCTCCTGCAGGCAAGAGAGGAAGGGCGGATATCCTCCCTGAGTCCGAACATTCCGCCGCTTACGGAGGAGGCCATCGCGGCTACGAACAGCATCGTGGCCCAGATGGGACACGAGCCGATCGTCGAAGCGCTGCGGGGCGGAGCGGACATCATCGTCTGCGGCAGAGCCTACGATCCATCGCCGTTCGCGGCTATCGGCATCTACCATGGCAAGGATCCAGGCCTGTCCTATCATCTGGGCAAGATTTTGGAATGCGGCGCGCTGTGCGCCGAGCCGGGAACGACCAAGGACAGCATTCTCGGGACGATCAGCGACGGCTATTTCACCGTCGAATCGCTCAATCCGGACCGGACCTGCAGCGAGACGAGCGTTGCGGCCCATACGTTCTACGAGAAGGAGCATCCCTACATCCTGCATGGACCGGGCTTCACGCTGGACCTGGAGTTATGCCGCTTCGAGGAAAGCAGCCCGGGCGTCGTGCGCGTCAGCGGCAGCCGCTACCTTCCGGCCGATACGTATAGAATCAAGCTCGAAGGCGCGAGGCAGACCGCATATCGGACCTTCGTCGTGGCCGGCATCCGCGATCCGATTCTGCTGGGCAAGCTGGTGGCGGTCCAGGAGCTGGTCCGCAGCCAGGCGAAGGACTACTACCGGGACATTCCGGAGTCGGATTACGAGATCCGCTTCTACAACTACGGAATGAACGGCGTCCTGGGCAGACAGGAGCCGGAAGCGTTCCGGGGGCATGAGGTCGGCGCCATGTTCGAGGTCGTCGCCCGCACGCAGGAGCTGGCCAGCAGCATCTGCGCGACCGTCCGCTCGACCTTCCTGCATTACGGCTATGAGGGACGCAAGTCGACCGCCGGCAATCTGGCCTTCCCGTTCGCTCCCAGCGATATCGAGTTCGGGCCGGTGTATGAGTTTTCCGTGTACCATCTGATGGAATCGAGACCGGATGTCTTCACGATCGAGCAGCGATAAGGAGGATGCAAGCCATGACCAAGCTCGGCGATATGGCCAAGGTGCTGCGGAGCAAAAACTCCGGCCCTTTTGAACTTACTCTGGATGTGCTCTTCGACTCCAGGGAAATGTATGAAAACGTCAAGAATTCCGGTTCCGTCACCAGAGAAGCCGTCGGCAAGGCTTATGGAATCTCGGAGGAGCAGATCCATCACTTCGTCTTTTTCGATCAGGCGCTCGGCTTCAAGGTGACGATGTCGCGGGAGATCTCCTCCGGCAGCGCCGGAGACCGGGATGTGTACGGGGCGCAGCAGCACGCCCCGCTCATGCAGCTGGAAATCCATTGTCCCCGGGAGGTGTAGGCTATGAACGTCATGAAGCGGCTGCGGCAGGACTGGGTTCTCTACGCCATGCTGTTCCTGCCCCTGCTCTACTTCTTCATCTTCCATCTCATCCCGCTCTACGGCATGAAGCTCGCCTTCCAGGATTACCGCATCATCGGCGACCCTGTCTGGGTCGGATGGAAGCATTTCAAGACGCTGTTCAGCTCGCCGGCATTCGCCAGCGTGCTCCAGAACACCATCATCATCAGCTTGATGAAGATCGTCTTCGTCTTTCCGATTCCGATCGTGCTGTCGCTCTTCATCAATGAAGTGCGCAGCTCCAAGTACCGCAAATACGTGCAGTCCGTGCTTTACCTGCCGCATTTCCTGTCCTGGGTCGTCATCGCGGGCATCTGGATCAGCCTTCTGAATCCGGCGACCGGCGGCGTCAACCAGATCGCGAGCTTCTTCCAGCTGCCGTCGGTCGATTATATGACGAGCAAGGAGCATATCCGCTGGGTGCTCGTCTTCTCGGAAATCTGGCGCAGCGCAGGATGGGATTCCATCATCTATCTGGCCGCCATCATGAAGATCAGCCCCGGGCTGTACGAAGCGGCCAAGATCGACGGCGCGACCCGGCTGCAGCAAATGCGCTTCATTACGATGCCCCATCTCTACAGCACTGTTGTAACCGTCTTCATTCTCAATCTGGGCTTTTTCATGAATGCCGGCTTCGATCAGGTGTTCAACTTCATGAATGCATCGGTCATCAGCGTCGTGGACATTCTGGACACGTATGTGTACCGGATCGGCATCGGCAACGGCCAGTTCGCCTATGCGACAGCGGCAAGCCTGTTCAAGGGCGTCATCGGCATCGTCCTCATCCTGGGCACGCATTTCATCTCGAAGCGCATCTCAGGCAAAGGCGTCTGGTAGGAGGGATATCAAGTGAGACGACTGGAAGTTTCGAAACTCGTCATTTATCTGCTGTTGTTCGCCTTCACGCTCATGGTGCTCGTGCCTCTGCTCAATCTGCTTGCCCTGTCCTTCACGGAGCCGGGCAAGGCGCATCTGATGGGCGGGCTGGACATCATTCCGAAGGGCTTCTCCACGCTCAACTATGAGCTTCTGTTCGCCAATCCGCTCATAACGGGCAGCATCCTCAATTCGGTCTGGATTACCGTCGCGGGTACGGCGCTCAACCTGGCGCTCACCTCGATGGCCGCCTACGTGCTCGCCCGCAATGAATTCGTGGGCAAGAAATTCGTCCTCTTCTTCCTGATCGTCATCATGGTGTTTGAGCCGGGCATGATTCCGGAATATCTGCTCATCAAGGACATCGGCCTGATGAATACGCTGACCTCGCTGATTCTGTACAAGGCGGTCAATGTGTATTACCTCTTCATCCTGATGCGGTTTTTCCAGGACATTCCGGAGGAGATTCTGGAGGCTTCCCGCATCGATGGAGCCGGCCACTTCCGGATGTACAGCCGGATCATGATGCCGCTCTCCAAGCCGGGGCTGGCCACGCTCGGACTGTTCTACGGAGTGTACCACTGGAACGAGTATTTCCGGGCCACGCTGTACATCTCGGAGCCGGCGAAGTGGCCGCTGCAGGTCGTGCTGAGGCAGTTCGTCGTCCGCAAGGACAACACGTCGCTCATCGGCAGCCAGAACATGTTCGACAGCTCCATCCACTTCGACTTCGCGGCGCTGCAGGCCGGAACGATCATCATCGCCATCGTGCCGCTGCTCGTGCTCTACCCGTTCATCCTGAAGTATTACGCCAAGGGCGCTCTGGAAGGGGGAGTCAAGGATTAAGCCGGAGCGTTCCGGCCGCAAGGGCAGCTTAAGCGAGGAAGGCTATCATCCATAAGGGGAGATAAAAAACATGAAAAAATGGAATTCAATCGCGATCGCCGCTACGATGGCCGTCGTCATGACCGCTTGCTCGTCCAACTCGGGCACTCCGGCCGCCAATCAGGGAAATGCCGGCTCCGCCCAGCCTGAAGGCGGCAGCCAGCCGATCACGCTCAAGATCGTCTACAAGGACGAAGGCACGGCGAACGCCGCTTCGGTCCGATTTTTCGGAGAGCTGGAGAAAGCGCTTGCCAAGGACGAAGGCCTGAACGTCAAGTTCGAGCTGGTCGATCTGGCGCAGGGCAGCTACGCCGAGAACCTGAACCTGCTGCTGCTCGGCGGCACGATTCCGGACATCATCTACTTCCAGGGCGGCGACCAGCAGATGGCCGAGCAAGGCCTTCTGGAGGACTTGACTCCTTATATCAACAAATCCAAGTACGTCAAAGACATCATGGAGCCTCACAACATCACCCGCATGACCAGCTATCCGTATCTGCTGTGGATCAAGCCGCTCGCTCCCAAGGCTCCGGTCGTCCGGGCGGATTGGTTCGAAGCGATGGACAGCTCCAAGGCATTGACGGAAAACCCGTCCGTGGACAACTACTACGCCTTCTTCAAGGAGCTGGTCGAGAAGAAGCCGGGCTCCGGCAAGCCGGCCTATGCGCTTACGGCTGCGGGAGACATCGCGGAGATCAATACGATCTTCAACTCGGCGTTCGGCCTCGACAAAACGTGGATCAAGAAGGATGACGGCACGTTCGAATACGCCAAGATCTCCGAAGGCGAGAAAGAAAAGCTGGCCTTCTACAACAAGCTGTACAAGGAAGGCCTGCTGGATCCGCAGTTCATCACGAAGCAATGGGATACGAAGGAGGATGCCTTCTACAAGGGCGAAGCCGGCGTCATCACCGGTACGGCAGGCAAAATCCTCGACCTGTACAACGGCCGCATGCAGGATCTCGGAGGAGCCGGCGCCAAGCTGGTCGTGCTGCCTCCGGCCAAGGGCATCGGCCAAGGCTTCGGAGCGACGGACGTCACGAAGGAATCCCGCGGCCTGGCGATCTCTTCCCAATCGAAGAACAAGGATGCCGCGTTCCAGGTGTTCGACTACCTCGCCAGCCCCAAAGGCCAGATGCTGGACCGTCTCGGCTATGAAAACGAGGACTACAAAATCGTCGACGGCAAGATCGAGCTGAACGAGAACTATTACAACAACTGGTATGCGCGCTTCTGGGAGCCGGTGACCATCAAGTCCGACATTCCGCTGAAGACGCCGCTGCTGGGCGAGCCGGGGGAAAAATCGCTGAAGATGGCTTCGGAGTACTACACCGAAGACAACAACTTCATCATTCCGGAGCAGTTCGTCGCCAACTGGGACGCGATGAACAATCTGTACAAGGAATACTCGACGGACTTCATTACCGGCAAGAAGGATCTGAGCCAGTTCGGCCAGTTCGTCGACGCCTGGAACGCAGCCGGAGGAACCGAAATCACCAAATACGCGAACAAAACCATCAAGTAAGGAGCATGCATCGATGACGACATTCCGCAGTCGGGTAAGGGGCGTGGTGATCTCGACCGCGCTCGGGGATGCCATGGGAGCCCCGGTCGAGAAGCTGACCTATGACGAAATCAAAATGAAATACGGGCGTGTAGAGTCCATCATGACGAGATGGCATAAGATGGATCTGCCCGAGGATGTCCGGCTCGGCCGGGTCAGGGGAGACGGCATCGTTACCGACGATACGCTGATGACCATCGCCCTGATCAACGTGTACCATGCCGAGGGCAGGCATCTGGACGCCTACGATATGGGCGGCGAGTTCGTGAAGGAGATCGCCTTCCGCAAAACGTTCGTTCCCGAGCTGGACCGGGAAACCTACATCATGGATCGGCTCTTCTACCCGGAAAAGCATATCTTCCTCCGCCATGTGCTGGCGAACTGCGAGCCGCGCGAAGGCGGCCTCGGCAATATGGTCAACTGCGGGGCGGCGATGTACATCGCCCCGATCGGCGTCGTCAACGCCGGCAACCCCAAGGCGGCCTACGACGAGGCGATCCTGTTCGCGATGGGGCATCAGAGCAGCTACGGCCTCGAGGCGGCAGGCGTGCTCGCCGCCTGCGTCGCCAAGGCTTTCGAGCCCGGCGTGACGGCGGATGCCATCGTGGAGACGGCGCTTTCCCTGGCGAAGGACGGCACGAAGGCGGCGATTGCCGAATTGACGGCCGCCGCCCGCGACCTGCGCCCCCGCAGGGACGACAGGGACGCGGTCATCGCCGTGCTGCACCGGATCATGGCGAAATACTCGCCGATGGGCGACGATGTCAGCCGCCATATCGACAAGGTCGGCATTCCAAGCAACCACTACACGCCGAGCCGCCTCTGGTCGATCGAGGAGCTGCCGCTCGCGCTCGCCTTCATCATCCTGAACGACGGGGACTACTACCGTTCCATTCTGGACGGCATCAACTCCGGACGGGACACGGATTCCATCGGGGTCATGGCCGGCGTGATCCTCGGCGCCATGCACGGCGCCGAGGTCATCTCGCCAGAGGATATCCGGCAGCTGGACGCCGTCAACCGTCTTGATCTGACGGACATCGCCGACCGGTTCAGCGCGACGGCGGCGCGGATCATTCAGGACGATCTGCATGCCTGGGAAGCCCGGCGCGACATGCTGGAAAGCATCCATGACGCTGCGAAGGAGGAGAGGACATGATGCCGAAATCCTACGTCGAGACGGTCTATGCGGGCTTCATCGGGATGAATGTCGGCATCAGGCTGGGAGCTCCGATCGAGCCGGTCGCCTGGACCTACGAGCGCATCCGGGATGTATACGGGGATATCAGGAATTACGTGAAAAGCTACAGCACCTTCGCTGCGGACGACGATGCCAATGGACCTGTCTTCTTCGTCCGGGCTTTGTACGACGATGCCGACGGACGCGAGCTTACGCCCGAGGATGTCGGCAAGGCTTGGCTGAACTATGCCAGGGAAGGCATCGGCATGTTCTGGTGGGGCGGCGAGGACATCAGCACGGAGCACCGGGCTTACCTGAACCTGCGCAAGGGCATTCCCGCCCCCCGCTCAGGCTCGATCGAGGTGAACGGCCTGGAAATGGCCGAGCAGATCGGCGGACAGATCTTCATCGATTCCTGGGGATTGCTTTTCCCCGGCAATCCGGAGAAGGCGGCGGAATACGCGGAGAAGGCAGCCAGCGTCTCGCATGACGGCAACGGCCTGCACGGAGCCCGTTTCATGGCGGCATGCATCGCCAAGGCATTCGACGCCTCCAGCGTGCAGGCTGTCATTGCCGAAGGGCTTCGCCAGATTCCCGGGGACTCCACGTACGCTCGAGTCGTGAATGCCGTCCTGGACTTCCACAAGCGGCGCCCCGGCGATTGGCAGGCATGCCGCCAATACCTGGAGGATCACTGGGGCTACGACAAATACACGGGCGTATGCCACATCATTCCGAATGCCGGCGTCTGCGTGCTTGCCCTTCTATACGGCGAAGGAGATTTTGCGCGCACGGTGGAGATCGCCTCCATGTGCGGCTGGGATACGGACTGCAACGCCGGCAATGTCGGCACCATCCTCGGCGTATACTCCGGCCTGGCCGGCATCCCGGACCATTATCGGGAGCCGATCAACGATTTCATCGTCGCCTCCAGCGTGTCGGGGTATCTCAACCTCGTCGACTTTCCGACCTTCGCCAAGGAGCTCGCGCTTCTCGGCTTCCGCGTGAACGGGCAGGTGGCTCCGCAGGATCTGAAGGAAAGCTTCAAGCCGGGAGAGGTGTTCTTCGACTTCGACCTGCCAGGGTCGACGCATGGCTTCCGCACGAGCAATCCCTTCAAGACGCCGGTCGTCCGACATTCCGCCTTGCGGAGCCGGGACGGCAGTCGAGGTTCGCTGGAGGTCGTCTTCGACCGCCTCGTGACCGGCGACAGCAGCAAGATCTACTGGAAGCCGTTCTACCGGCGGGCGGAATTCAACGACGAGAAGTACAAGCCGGTGTTCTCGCCGCTGGCCTGCAGCGGGCAGACGGTCAGCGCCGCCATCTATGCCGACCAATGGGAAGGCGAGCCGATCGTCCTTACTCCCTATATCCGGAATACGTTCACGCAGAAGGAGATGCTCTTGGAGCCGATCAAGCCGGCGAACGGGCAATGGAATGAAATCTCCTTTGTCATTCCCGATACGGACGGCGCGCTGATCGACGAGATCGGCTGGATTCTGGAAAGCCCGTCGCCGCTGCTCGACCGCGCGCTCGGAAGCCTGTTCATCGGCCGCTTCCATGTCGGCGGCGCCGCCAGGTACAGCATCGACTTCGCCAAGCAGGCCAAGGAGTTCGGCTCCATCACGCCCTTCTCCCATCATCGGGGCAAGTGGGAGCTGGAAGGCGGCGTCATGGTATGCCGGGCGGAGAGCGACGCCGCTTCGTTCTCGGGCAATTATTACGGGCGGGACATGATCGTCGAGGCGACGGTCCAGCCGCTGGAGGGAATAAGCCATCTCCTGATCGCTCGGGCACAGGGCGTCATGCGGCATTATCTGGCCGGCTTCGACGGACGTGGAACCGTGTCGTTCATCAAGCAGGATTTCGGAACGACACGCCTCTTCACGGCCAAGTACGACTGGGAGCCGGGCCAGGAATACCGCTTCAAGCTGACGGCCGTGGGAGATGCCTTCACCCTCGAGATCAACGGGGAGAACGTGCTGGAATGCAGGGATCCGTCCTTCGGACACGGCATGTTCGGCTTCGGCTGCCTGGAGGGCGGCGTCAGCGGAATCAAGGATGCGGCGGTGCGGGCGCTCCCCGACGGGGAGAAGGCATGATGCCGGATCAGCAAGGCAAGCGCAGCATCCTCGTTGTCGGAAGCATCAACATGGATGTCGTCAGCAAGGTGGAGCGCTTCCCGCAGCCGGGCGAAACGTTGTCCGGTCTCGGAACTTCGTTCTTTCCCGGAGGCAAGGGAGCCAACCAGGCGGCGGCGGCCGCCAAGGCCGGAGCGGCATGCTCCATGATCGGCGCGGTCGGCAGCGATCCGTTCGGCGACGCCTTGGTCGGTTCGCTGGAGGACTCCGGCGTCGGCGTGCAGTCCGTCCTGACCAAGGAAGGGACGTCGGGTCTCGCCATCATCACCGTGAATGCGGACGGGGAAAATCATATCGTCCTGTCGGAAGGCGCCAACGGATTGCTGACGGCGGAGGATGCCGCCGCCGAGGCGGACTGGGACGGAGTCTACGCAGTGCTGCTGCAAAACGAGATTCCATGGGAGACCGGCACGGCGGTCATCCGGTCGGCTGGCGAGGCCGGTGTCCGCGTCTGGCTCAATCCCGCTCCGGCAAGGGAGGTGCCGGCCGAGCTGCTGCCGCTGCTGGACACGCTGATCGTCAACGAGACGGAGGCTGCGGCCGTGAGCGGAATTCTGGTCGGAGACATCGGGTCGGCCGAGGCTGCCGCCTCCGAGCTGCTGTCCCGTGGCGCGAGGAGAGTCGTCGTCACGCTCGGAGAGCAGGGCTGCTTGTACGCGGAGGCTGCGGGAGACCCGTTCGCCGTGCCGGCCTATAAGGTCGAGGCGGCCGATACGACCGCGGCGGGCGACACCTTCATCGGCGCGTTCGCGGCTGCGTGCGCGCAAGGATCGGAAGCCCGGGAGGCGCTCCGGTTCGCTTCGGCTGCCGCAGCGGTCGCCGTTACGCGTCAAGGAGCGCAGTCCTCGATTCCGTCCAAGGCTGAGGTCGAGGCGTTCATGGCGGGGGAGCTGGCCAGGAAATAATGAACCCGCAATGGCCTTCCGCAATTGATTTCCGCAATGGCCGTGGCCGTCAGACACAGCCGGAGGATGTTCCTTCGGCTGTTTGCTGTTCCGGTTATCCTTGAAAGGGAGCCGCGCCTGCGCCTGCCTCTGCGGCGAGACGGCCTGGCGATATTCCGTGCATATCGATAAGGCAAAGGCGCAACCTAGGAGAGGCCATTCCATACGAACGTCACGGGAGGAGAGGCAACATCATGGAAATACAGGCAGCCTTTACGTCGCCGGAGGGAATCCGGGAAGCGCTCCGCAAGCTGGAGATGCTCAGAGCGGCGGAGATCCGCGAAGGCGAGGGCGGCATCCTCACCGCCGTCGTGGACGACAGCCGCGCAGGGCAGGCGCTGGCGGTCATCTCCGGTGCCGGGGGCACGGTGGAGCAATAAGCCGCGGCCCGGCAGCAGCTTGCGACCTGCGGATCCGACGCATTATCGGTCGCCGGCGCAACGCCTGCTGCCGGAAACGGACTGCCGTGCCGCTTGTTTCATGAAAAACAGCCCGGAAGCGGAATGCTTCCGGGCTGTTTGGATTGCTTTCCGAGGCGAGGCTTTTGGGGATAGAAGCTATGAGCCTGCGCTACCGTTTCAAAAAGACCGGCAGCCGCCGCAGTCCGAACATCAGGTTGCTCTCGATCCGCTCCAGCGGCACGGAGCGGTCGCGGCTGAACCGGGGATAGCGCTCCAGCAAGGTTTCCAGGACGATGCGGGATTCCAGCCGCGCGAGCTGGGCTCCAAGGCAGTAGTGGATGCCGCTGCCAAGCCCCACATGGGCATTGGGAGAGCGGCGGATGTCGAAGCGCTCCGGCTCTGGAAATGCCTTCTCGTCATGATTGGCCGAAGCGATATACAGAAAGACCGGATCGCCGGCTTTCATGGCCATTCCCCCGAGCTCGGTATCCCGCTTCACCGACCGGAACATCATCTGCACCGGAGAGAAATAGCGGAACACCTCCTCGATGGCGGAGGGAATGAGCGTGCGGTCGGCAATCAGCTCCTCGCGTACTTCGGGCAGGCTGTCGAGGCAAAGGAAAATCGAGGTGATCAGGTTGGTCGTCGTCTCGTTGCCGGCTACGAGCAGCAGGATGCAGAAGCCGATCAGCTCGATCTCGCTCAGCTGCTCTCCGTCCACCTTGGCCTGGACCAGATTGCTGATGAGATCGTCCCGCGGCTCCAGCCTGCGCTCGGCGGCGACAGCCGAGAAGTAGGAGCTCATTTCGCGCTGGCATTGGACGTAGCGCTCCTGGTTCGTGCCGACAAGATCCTCCGACCATTGCTTGAAGCGGCTGAGGTCGCCCTCCGGGATGCCCAGCATGCGGGCGATGACGGAGATGGGCAGCGGGCTTGCCAGGTCCTCCATCACATCGAAGCGGGGCTTCGCTGCCGCCTTGTCGAACAATTCTTCCGCGAGCTTGCGGATGGCGGGCTCCATCGATTCGATGACACGCGGCGTGAAGGCTTTCGACACGAGCATCCGAAGCTGGCGATGCTTCGGAGGATCCTGCCTGAGAATGCTGGAATCGATCGGGTCGTCCGGGTTCTGCTCTCCCTGGGAAGAGAAGCGCTCGTAATCCGTAAAGGCGGCCTTGACCTCGTCGTAACCGAAAAGCCTCCAGCCGGCATAGCCCTCCCCTTCGAAACGCTCCACGGGAGACTGGCGTCTCAGCTCTCGGAACCGGTCCAAAGGAATCAGCTGCGGTTCGTTCCATTCCACTGTGTTCACCTCGTCAGGATGCATGATTGGTCTGTCCGGTGCTGCAAGGCTGGGTTCCGCCATGCGACCGGCTTCGATTTCCATTTTAATCCTTATCCAAGCGGGCGGGAAGTCCAGTCTTTCCCGATCGGAGGTTTTGTGCCGCCTGTCGCTTCTGTTGTAGAATAGACGGGATAGCAAGTTAGGGGGCTTATGCGAAGATGAAATATCATGAACTTACGATCTCGACCACCGAGGAAGCGGTGGAGATGATTTCCAACTTTCTGCATGAACAGGGCGCAGGCGGAGTTTCCATCGAAGAATCCGGCTCCTTGAACAGGCGGCGCGACGAGTCGTTCGGCCAATGGTACGAGCTGCCGCTCAACGACATCGCCGAGGGAGACGCCGTCATCAAGGGCTACTTCAGCGAAGAAGAGGACATGGACGCCCATGTGGCCGCCATCCGTCCCCGCATCGAGGAGCTGAAGGACTACGACATCGATCCCGGTACATACGAAATCGCGGTCGTCACGGTGGACGAGGATGACTGGGCGACGGCCTGGAAGCAGTATTTCAAGCCGATCCGGGTCACCGAAAGGCTGACGATCAAGCCGACCTGGGAGCCGTACGAGGGTTCCGAGGGCGAGCGCATCATCGAGCTTGATCCCGGCATGGCGTTCGGCACCGGCACCCATCCGACGACCTCCCTATGCCTGCGCGCGCTTGAATCGGCGATCCGCGAGGGAGACGAGGTCATCGACGTCGGCACCGGCTCCGGCATACTGGCCATCGGAGCCGTCCTGCTGGGCGCATCCAGCGTGCTGGCTGTCGATCTCGATCCGGTGGCTGTCTCCAGCGCCAAGGAAAATGCCCGTCTGAACGGCATGGGCGACGTCATCCAGGTGCTGCAGAGCGACCTGCTCGGCGTCATCAGCCGCAGCGCGGGAGAGGGCGCCGGCTGGAACGGCGCCGCCAACGCGGCCGAGGACGAGGCCAGGCAGCAGCTGGCCGAAGTCATGGAGCAGGCCGGCCCGCTGCGCGTCGAGGCGCCCTGCGACCTGGTCGTCGCCAACATTCTCGCGGAGATCATCCTGCTGTTCATCGATGATGTCTACGAGGCTCTGAAGCCGGGCGGCATCTATATCGCGTCCGGCATATACGAGAACAAGGAGCAGGCCGTCGAAGCCGGGCTTCTGGCATCCGGCTTCGAGATCGTCGACCGCGTCCGCGAGGACAAATGGGTCGCCTTCGTGGCCGCCAAGCCTGAAGGGGAGTCGTAAGCCATGGAGGGGTTGGACAACCTTCTCGCTTATCCTGTCGCCGAGCTTCCCTTTGTCCTGCTTGTCCTGATCATCGCCTTCACTCTCCATGAGTTCGCCCATGCCTACTCAGCGTACAAATTCGGAGACGACACCGCCTACAAGCAGGGCCGGGTCACGCTCAATCCGGCTTCCCATATCGATTTCTTCGGCATGTTCCTGATTCTGATCGCGGGCTTCGGCTGGGCCAAGCCGGTGCCGGTCATGAGCTCCCGCTTCAAGCGGCCGCGGCTGATGAGCATCGTCGTCTCTCTGGTGGGACCGCTCAGCAACCTTCTGCTGATGGCGATCGGGGTCTTCATCGTGTCGGCGCTCAATTTTTCGGGCATTCTGAATGACACGCCCCTGCGCTACATCGATGCCTTAAATGTTTTCTTCAAATATTTCATCTATCTGAACGGCATGCTGTTCCTGTTCAACCTGATTCCGCTGCCTCCGCTGGACGGCTACCGGATTCTGTACGAGCTGCTGCCTCGCCGCACCCGGATTCTGCTGGACCAGTATTCGCAGTGGGGGGTCCTGGTTTTCCTGCTGCTCGTGTTCATACCGGCGCTGAGCAATGCGACCATCCGTCCCTATCTGGCTCTTGTCGGCGATCTGCACTTGTTTTTCCTTCGCCTCTTCACGCCCTTGTTCTTTGGATAAATTCAAGTCCGCGCTTCCATGGCGCGGTCTTTTTTCATGCCGCCGAGCGGCTGGGATCTCTGCGGCCGAATAGATTTCCCGCCTCAAAACGTGTATGATGGAGGATGACTTTTAAAAACAGGAGTTTAGCCCACTATGCAGCGTTACTTTATAACTCCGGAGCAATTCGGCGACAACGGCGTCACCCTGAGCGGCGAGGACGCCCATCATATCGCGAGAGTCATGCGGATGAAACCCGGAGACGAGATCATCGCCAGCGACGGCGCGGAGCGTGAAGCCCGAATCGTCCTGACGGATGTCGAGCCGTCTATCGTCAGAGGCGACATCGCCGAAAGGCTTCCGATGGACCGCGAGCCGCTCTGGCAGGTCACGGTCGCCCAAGGCCTTCCGAAGGGAGACAAGATGGAGCTTGTCATCCAGAAGGGGACGGAGATCGGCGCGGCCGGGTTTCTGCCGTTCCAATGCGAGCGGATGGTCGTCCAATACGACGCCCGCAAGGAAGCGAAGCGGCTGGAGCGCTGGGGCAAGATCGCCAAGGAAGCGGCGGAGCAGGCCCATCGCAGCCGGCTGCCGGCCGTCCATGAGGTCCATGCCTGGAAAGAGCTGCTGGCGGCTTTTTCCGATTACGACCTCGTGCTGTTCTGCTACGAAGCGGAAGGGCATGAGCCGGGCGAGCTGACCGGACTCGCGGACCGGATCAGGCAAGCCCGCGAGGCGGGCAGGCTGACGGCGGACAAGGCGCACCGGCTTCTGCTGGTCGTCGGGCCCGAAGGCGGCTTCTCCCCGCGCGAAGCGGAGGCGGCGGCAGCGGCCGGCGCGATGGCGGCAGGCCTCGGGCGCAGAATTTTAAGAGCGGAGACGGCACCTCTTGCAGGCTTGGCCTGCCTGATGTACGCATCCGGCGAAATGGGAGGAAGATGAAGAAGATGCCATCGGTTGCACTCTACACCTTGGGCTGCAAAGTCAACTTTTACGATACCGAAGCCATCTGGCAGCTGTTCAAGAATGAAGGGTACGAGCAGGTCGACTTCGATACGACGACGGCCGACGTATATCTCATCAATACATGCCATGTGACGAACACGGGGGACAAGAAAAGCCGGCAGATCATCCGCCGCGCCATCCGCCGCAATCCCGAGGCGGTCATCGCCGTCACCGGCTGCTACGCGCAGACGTCCCCGGCCGAGATCCTGGACATTCCGGGCGTCGATCTCGTCATCGGAACGCAGGACCGCGACAAGCTGATGGACTACATCCGCCAGGTGCAGGACGAGCGCACGCCGGTCAACGCCGTGCGCAACATCATGAAGACGCGCGAGTTCGAGGAGCTGGATGTGCCCGACTTCGCGGACCGCACCCGCGCGTTCCTGAAAATCCAGGAAGGCTGCAACAACTTCTGCACCTTCTGCATCATCCCCTGGTCGCGCGGGCTGTCCCGCAGCCGCGATCCCAAAAGCGTCGTGGAGCAGGCCCGCAGCCTGGTCGCGTCCGGCTTCAAGGAGATCGTCCTGACCGGCATCCATACCGGAGGCTACGGCGACGATCTGGACAGCTACAAGCTGTCCGACCTGTTATGGGATCTCGACAAGGTGGACGGTCTCGAGCGCATCCGCATCAGCTCGATCGAGGCCAGCCAGATCGACGAGGACATGATCGAGGTGCTCAACAAATCCTCCAAGATGTGCCGTCATCTCCATGTTCCTCTGCAGGCCGGAGACGACATCGTGCTGAAGCGCATGCGCCGCAAGTATACGACCGAGGAATTCGCGGCGACGATCAAGCGCCTGCATGAAGCGATGCCGGGCGTGGCGATCACGACGGACGTCATCGTCGGGTTCCCAGGCGAGAGCGAGGAGCAGTTCGAAGCCGGCTACCGCTATATGAAGGAGCTCGGATTCTCCGAAATGCATGTGTTCCCTTATTCCAAACGGACCGGCACTCCTGCCGCGCGCATGGAGGACCAGGTCGACGAGGAAATCAAGAACGAGCGCGTCCACAAGCTGATCGACCTGTCGGAATCTCTCCAGCTGGCTTATGCGGAGAAGTACGTCGGCCACGTCCTGGAGGTCATTCCGGAGCGCGAGCACAAAGGCTCGGCGGGAGCGGGACTGATCATGGGATACTCGGACAACTACATCCAGGTCGTATTCGAAGGTTCCGAGGCGCTTGTCGGCAAGCTTTGCCGCGTGAGGATCACGGAAGCCGGAGTCAACGAGAGCCGCGGAGTTCTCGTCAGCGTCCAGGAAGAAGCGCCGAGCCTGACGGAAAAAGCCGGAGCCTGATGGGGCTCCGGCGGCGGACTCATCGTGGACAACGGAAATCATTATCGGGAGGATAAGGAGCGCATGAAGGAAATTTCAGCAGGCGGGGTCGTGTACAGACGGACGCCGGAAAATGGGCTGCAAATTCAACTGATCCAGGACCGTTACGGCAAAGTTTCCCTTCCCAAAGGGAAAATGGAGCCCGGAGAAACGGTGGAGCAAACCGCCCTGCGCGAAATCGTCGAAGAAACGGGGATGGAGGGCCGCATCATCGAGCCGATCGCCCAGATCAAATACCAGTACCGCCACGAGACGAAAGGTGTCGTGGACAAGGAAGTCCACTATTACCTCGTGGAAGCGACGGGCGGTACCCTTCATGCCCAGGTGGAGGAAATACGCGGCGTCGACTGGTTCGAGCCCGAGGAGGCATGGCGCAAGCAGCGCCAATCCGGCTACGACAACAACGATCGGATCGTCGCGGGCGCGCTCCGGCTGCTCGGCTTAAGCGCCGATGAAACGGATCGCTAGACGGCTTCCAAGCGGCATGACAGGCAGAGGCAAGAAGCCCCGTCCCTATTTTCTGGGGGCGGGGCTCTTGTTCGGAATGCGGAGCCGCGGGATGTAGCAGAGCGGCAGCACGATCAGCGAGCAGAGGACGTTGAACAGCGTCTGCGCATGGGCTAGCTGCGAAGCGGGGCCGCCGCCGAACCAGGCGGAGGCGGCGGCGAGCCAGCCCGTGAAGGGCAGGAACAGCAGCGCTCCGCCGGCATTGAGCGCGACGTGGAACCAGGCCACCTTGGCTCCTGCCCGGGTGCCGCCGATGGAGGCGAGCACGGCGGTGAGGCAGGTGCCGACGTTGGCCCCGAGCACGATGGCGACGCCCAGCTCCATGGGGAGCGCGCCCGATGCGGCGAGGCTCATCGCCATCCCGATGACGGCGGCGCTGCTATGGACGGCCGCGGTCAAGGCAGCCCCTGCCAGCAGTCCCCAGAGAAGGCTGTCTCCCGAGCGGTCCATGAACCAGTGGAAGAACGGGCTGTCCTGAACGGCATCGCCGATCGATTTCATGACGGCGATGCCGGACAGAATGAGGGCGAATCCGCCCAGGACGAGCGAAGCGCTGCGCAGAGGGCGAAGCCAGCGCTGCCTGCGATATCCGTCCGAGGAGCTCATTTCGCCCAGCAGGGCGGTCAGCAGCCATCCGGCAAGGGAGAGCAGCAGCAGCGGGCCGGCGAGCCGGTCCAGATTAAGGCCGATCAGCTCGGTCGTCAGGCAGGTGCCGATGTTCGTGCCGAGCACGATCCCGATCGTTCGGGGAAAGGCCATGACGCCGGCGTTGACCATGCCGATGGCGATAACGGTGACGGCGGTGCTGCTTTGCAGCACCGCGCTCGCCGCGGCGCCGGTCAGAAGGCCGTGCAGAGGCGTGCGTGTGAAGCGCTCGATCGCAGCTTGAAGCCAGCGTCCGGCTGCGCGGTGGAGCGCCGCTTCCATCAGCTTCATGCCGAGCATGAAAACGGCGAAGCCGAATGCGGCCGGAAGCACGATGGCAGTGAGCATGATGAAGGTCTCCTTTTTTGGACGGCGATTCCGGAAATCTCCTGACCAGCGGCCGCCGCTGGCCGGGCAGAGCCGGATTCATATCAACGCTTTTTTTAGATGGGCCATAGGCGGCAAGCCGGCGAAGCCTACCCTAATCTATGATTCGCTGGGGACAAGAATGACAAGCAGGCCGAGCCGGGAGGGCCGGCTTGGACAATGGAAGGATGATAGCGTGAGCAGAGCCAAGGCGATATTGGTCAAGAAAAGAACGAGAAGGTTGGAGCAGGGGCATCCCTGGGTCTACGCCGGAGAAGTCGAGCGGATGGAGGGCGAGGCGGAGCCGGGAGCGATGGTGGACGTGCATGCTTCGAACGGCAGGTACATCGCCTCGGGATACTGGAATCCCCAGTCGCAGATCCGCGTGAGGATCGTCTCCCGCCAGCCGGAGCAGGAGCTGGACCAGGCTTTCTTTGCGGACAGGTTCAGCCGCGCCAAGGAGTACCGGGAGCGCTTCGTAGCGGATGCGGACTGCCGTCTCGTCTATGGAGAGGCCGATTATGTGCCCGGCCTGGTCGTGGACCGGTTCGCGGACGTTCTCGTCGTCCAGATCCTGACGCTCGGGCTGGATCTCAAGCGCGACGCCATCGTCGCCGCGCTCGTCAAGGTATTCGGTCCGCGGGGCATCTATGAGCGGAGCGACGTCGGCGTGCGGCGCCTCGAAGGCTTGGAGGAGCGGACGGGCGTCCTTTACGGCGATTGCCCTTCCATTGTGGAGATCACGGAGAACGGCCTTGCCATGGAGGTCGATATCGCCCAGGGCCAGAAGACGGGTTATTTCTATGATCAGCGGGGGAACCGGGCTGCCATCGAGCCTCTCATGAAAGGCTGGGGCAAGCGCAGCGGCATCACGCTTCAGCCGCATCCGTTGGACGGGCTGCCTGAGGATGCGCGGCTGGTCGCGACTGCACCCGGTGCGGCGGCCTCCGAGCCCGGCACCGTGCTCGTTCCGGTCAACAAAAGCGGCAAGGCCGTCACCTACCCGCTCTGGGACGGAGCGACGGTGCTGGAATGTTTTGCCCATACCGGCAGCTTCACGCTGCATGCCTGCAAATACGGGGCGAAAAAAGTCACCTGCCTGGACGTCTCCGAGCATGCGATCGATACGGCCAAGCGCAACGTGGAACGGAACGGGTTCGCCGACCGGGTTGAATTCGTCGTGGACGACGCGTTCCAATACTTGCGCCAGCAGGTGAAGGGGCTGGAGGAACGGACGGCGCGCGCCTCCGGAGGGAAGGCCGTCGACACGTCCAAGAAGTTGGGCGGGGAAGGACGGACCTGGGATGTGGTCGTGCTCGATCCTCCGGCTTTCGCCAAGACGAAAGGCGCGGTCGAGGGCGCATGCCGCGGCTACAAGGACATCAACCTGCACGGCATGAAGCTTGTCAACGAGGGCGGTTATCTCGTGACGGCCAGCTGCTCCTACCATATGAAGCCGGAGCTGTTCCTGGAGACGATCCTAGAAGCGGCGGCGGATGCGGGCAAGTCGCTCAAGCTGGTGGAATGGCGCGCGGCGGGCAAGGACCATCCTCAGCTGCTCGGCGTAGCGGAAGGGCATTACTTGAAGTTCGCGATCTTCGAGGTCCACAGCTTGTAGGTATTGGGCGCTTCGGGTTTTTGAGCTTGCAGGCTTTGTTGATTTAGATCCGAAGAGATTCAAAGCCTGCTCTCAGGGCATGCGATCAACGAGGCTTTGCAGGAAGGCGGCGCCGCAGGCGCCGCCTTTTTTTTGCGGAATGAACCGGGCTTCGATCCGATGGGAGAGCGCGGACGGGCGTGTGCGGCGCTTGGAGCTGCAAGGAAGCAGGCGGGAATCTTGAAACTGGAGCCTTGAAGCTGAAGCAGCTGCCTAATGAAGCGGGCGTCAGAGCATCGGCTTTTTTACCGGAGCCGCAGCCGGATATCCGACCGCATAAGGGGGAGTCCCTGCCGGCGGCGCGGTTTTCCGGCTTCTCCATCGGACCGGATGGGTACATTTGCAGCTTCCGCAGGGGTTGTCATCAAGGATGGCTAATGCTACTGTATAAGAACATATGTTCATTGATAGAGTCATAGCGGGATCGAATCCGAAGGCGCGGGCACGGTCGGATCGCCCGACGTTCGCGACATAGAAAGGAAGCGGTAAGCGGTGAAATTCCTACATACGGCAGACTGGCATCTCGGCAAGCTCGTTCAGGGAGTCTATATGACGGAGGACCAGCGGCATGTCCTTCAGCAGCTTGTGCGCGCGGTGGAGGAGGAGCGGCCGGATGCCGTCGTCATCGCCGGCGATCTGTACGACCGCGCCGTGCCGCCTACCGAGGCGGTGGAGCTGCTCGACGAGACGCTTTACCGCATCGTCATCGAGCTGGACACGCCCGTGCTCGCCATCTCCGGCAATCATGACAGTCCGGACCGGATCAGCTTCGGCACCCGCATGATGTCTCGCCGGGGCCTGCATCTGGCCGGGGCGCTGAAGGCGGACAGCGTGCCCGTCGTCCTGTCCGACGAGCATGGCGAGGTCCATTTCCATCTGGTTCCATACGCGGATCCCGCGATGGTGCGACATGCCTTCGGCAACGAAGACATCCGCACCCACGACGACGCCATGAAGGTCGTCACGGACCGCATCAAGGCCGGGATGGAGCCGCAGGCGCGGCATGTATTGGTGGGGCATGCGTTCGTCACTCCCGGCGGCGTGCCGGAGGCGAACACGAGCGAATCGGAGCGGCCGCTCTCGATCGGAGGGGCGGAGCATGTCAAGGCGGAATATTTCGGACCGTTCCATTACACGGCGCTCGGCCATCTGCATCAGGCCCATTGGGTGGAGAGGGAGTGCGTCCGCTACGCGGGTTCGCCGCTCAAATACTCGGTGTCCGAGGAGCATCACCGCAAAGGCTTTTTCCTCGTCGAGCTCGACGGAGCGGGACAGGCTTCCGCCAGCTTCCGGCCGCTGCACGCCCGCCGGGACATGCGGAGGGTAGCGGCTCCTATCCGCGAGATCGAGCAAGATCACGAGCCGAGCGGGGATTATGTGTTCGTAACGCTGCTGGACGAGAATCCGGTGCTTTTTCCGATGGAGAAGGTCCGCTCCGTCTACCCTAACGCCCTCCATGTCGAGAGGAGGCCGGCCGCAGGCCTGCTGCCGCCGGAGCAGGGAGATGGCCCGGGAGGGGCGAAGGCCCGCCGCGACCGCGATCCGGTCGATCTGTTCGATGCTTTTTACCGTGAAGTGAAGGGCGCCGAGCTCAGCAAGGAAAAGAGAGAGCTGTTCGGGCGGGTCTATGCCGAAGTGCTCCAGGAAGAGGGGGCGGGGCGATGAGGCCGATCAGACTGGTTTTGACGGCTTTCGGGCCTTACCGGGACGGGGAGGCGATCGACTTCGAGCCGCTGCACGAGCGCGGCTTGTTCGTCATCTCCGGACAGACGGGCGCGGGCAAGACGACGGTGTTCGACGCGGTCTGTTATGCGCTCTACGGCACCGCGAGCGGCGAGGACCGGGCGGAGGCGCGGATGCTTCGGAGCCATTTCGCGGGAGACGATACGCCGACGTCGGTGGAGCTCGTTTTTGCCGCGCGTGGACGGAAGTACCGGGTATTCAGGCAGATGCCCCATCGCAAGGCCGGCAACAAGAGCGAGACGGGCGGCAAGGCGGAGCTGTACGAGCTTACGGCGGAGGGAGAATCGCCTCTGACGGACCGCTTTCACATCAAGGAGGTCGACGCCAAGCTGGAGGAGATCGTCGGCCTCAGCCGAGACCAGTTCATCCAGATCGTCATGCTGCCGCAAGGGGAGTTCCGCAAGCTGCTGACCTCCGATACCGAGAACAAGGAAGAAATATTGCGCCGCCTGTTCCAGACGGGGCTTTACCGCAGCCTGGAGGAAAGCTTCGCGAGGCGCAGCCGCGAGCTGCGGGAAGTCGCCAAGGACAGCCGTCAGCGGCTGCTGTATATGAGCGAGCAGGTGCGGGCGAGCCTCCCTGTCCGGGCGGAAAGCCGGCTGGAAGAGCTGCTTGCGCAAGAGCATGCGGCTCCTTCGCGCCTGATGGAAGCGCTGGAGGAGGAAGCCGCTTATTTCGGCGGCCTGGCAGCGGGGCTGGAGCGCGGCCGGCTGGAGGCGGAAGCCGCTTATGAAGCGCAGCGGACGAAGCTCGCGGAGGCGTCCCGCCTGAATGCGAGGCTCGACGAGCTGGAGGCGGCCGAGGCGATGGCGGCGAAGCTGGAAGGCCGCGGAGGCGAGATGGCGGAGCTCGAGGCGAAGCTGGAGCGGGCGGAAAGAGCGGCTCGGCTGGCGCCGTACGAGGAGCAGTCGCGGCGTGCGGCAGCCGAGGCTGAGGCCGTGGATCGGAGGCGCGCCGAAGCATCCGCCGCAGCCGCAGCCGCGGAAGCGGAGCATAGGGCCGCGGCGGAGGCGGCCGAGGCCGAGGAGGCGCGCGAGCCCGAGCGGCGCAAGGCGGAGATGGAGCTGCAGAAGCTGCGCGAGCTGCTGCCGGCGGTGCGCACGCTCGGCGAGCGGCAGGGAGAGCTGGCGAAGCAGCGCGCGGAGGAGGCAAGGCTTGGACGCGAGGCGGATAGGCTTGCCTCCGAGCTGGAGCAGGAGCGCGTCCAGCGCCGCGCGCAGGCCGACCGGATGGGCGCGCTTGAGCTTGAGACGGAACGTCTGCCACAGACGCAGGAGCGGCGCACGTTCATGCAGGAGAAATACAAGCTGCTGAAGCTGATGGCCGATACCGAGCGGCTTGCGGCCGAGCTGGAGCGTCAGCAGGCGGACCAGGAATCGGCCGCGAAGCGCCTGCGGCTCGATGCGGAGGAGCTGGAGCTGCGCTGGATCGAAGGTCAGGCGGGCAGGCTCGCGGCGCATCTGCATGACGGGCGTCCTTGCCCGGTATGCGGCAGCGCGGAGCATCCCGCTCCCGCTGCCGCCGCAGACGGCGGCGTGAGCCGCGAGCAGCTGCAGGAGGCCAAGGAACGGCTGCTTCATGTCGAGAGAGAGCTCAGCGCCGCTGCCGCGCAAGCGGCGGCCGCCCGGGGCCGCGGCCAGGAAGCTTGGCATCAGGCGGATGCGTTCGGAATCGGTTCCGACCGGCTGGACCTCCAGCTGCAGGAGGCTCTTTCCGAGGGGCTGTCGCTCAAGGCGGAATGTCAGCGGCTCGCGTCGCTGCAGATCCAGCGGCAGGAGCTCCGCGAGGCGCTCGCTGTCCGTGACCGCCGCCTGGAAGAGCTGCAGGCGTCCAAGGAGAGGCTGCTGCAGGAGCTGCAGCCGCTGGCGCTGGACATAGCGGCCCGGAGCTCCCGCCTGGAGGCGGAGCTCGAAGCCGTGCCGGAGCCGCTGCGCGACGCGGCGGCGCTCGAGAAGCTGGCGGCCGAGCTGGAGGCGCGCTGCGCCAGGATGGACAGCTTGCTGAAGGCGGCGCGCGAGCGGCTGGCGGGAGGCTCGTCCCGCCTTGCCGAGGCGCGGGCCCGCCTGGAGCAGCTGTCCGTGCAGGCCGAAGAAGCGGCCGCAGCCGGCAAAGACGCCGCGGAGCGCCTCCGCCTCGAGCTGGAGGCGGCAGGCTTCGCTTCCGGAGCCGAGTACCGGGAGGCAAGGCTGGACGAGGAGCTGCGCAGGCAGGGAGCCCGCGTGCTGGAAGCGTACCGGTCGGAGCTTGCCGCGCAGCGGCGGCTCGCCGCCGAGCTGCGCAAGGAGCTCGACGGATGCGTGCGCGGCGATGCGGCGGAGCTTGCCGCCGAAGCGGATCGCCTCAAGGCGGTCCGCGAGGAGGCGGACAACCGCTGGCGCCGCTGCAGGCAGCTGGCTGAGAACGCCTCCTCCCTCAAGGCGGCGGTTGGCGAGGCTTCGCTCCGATTCGAGGATTCGGAGCGTGCGCTGGAGGAAGTGGCCGATCTGCACGAGATGCTCAAGGGCGACAATGCGCTGAAGATGTCCTTCGAGCGGTACATCCTCATCGAGTTTCTGGAGCAGATCCTGTACGCCGCCAACGAGCGGCTGCGGGTGCTCTCGAGCGGACAGTTCATGCTGGAGCGCAGCGGCCGGCTCGAGGCGAGAGGGCGTCAGAGCGGCCTCGGCCTCGACGTCTACGACAGCTACACAGGCCAGAACCGGGACGTGAAATCCCTCTCGGGCGGCGAGAAGTTCAACGCCTCCCTGGCGCTCGCTCTCGGCATGACGGATGTCATCCAGGCCCATCAGGGCGGGGTATCCATCGAGATGATGTTCATCGACGAAGGCTTCGGCTCGCTGGACGAGGAGTCGCTCGGAAGGGCGATCGCGGCTCTGGCGGACCTGCAGCGGGCGGGCAGGATGATCGGCGTCATCTCGCACGTCCAGGAGCTCAAGGACGCGTTCCCGGCCGTGCTGGAAGTGAGCAAGACCAAGGAAGGGCACAGCCGGACGAGGCTGGTGCTCAAGTAACTCGGCCGCGGCAGCTACATCTGTTCGCTCACCCATCTGTAGTGCGCCCCGGCAGCTATAGCCGCCGGCACGATTAAAGCCGTAGAAGGAGGTTCGGCCCATGGGGCTTCGCATCATAACAGGAAGAGCGGGCACCGGCAAGACTTCGGCCTGCCTGGACGAGATCCGGGCGCTGCTGGCCGAGGAGCCCGGCGGACCGCCGCTGATTCTGCTGACTCCGGAGCAAGCGACGTTCCAGACGGAATACGCTCTGCTCGGCAGCGGCCCGATCCGCTCGAGCCTGCGCGCCCAGGTGCTCAGCTTCCGCAGGCTGGCGCTGCGCGTCATGCAGGAGACGGGCGGAGCGGCGATCATCCCGGTCGGCGAGAACGGCAAGAACATGCTTCTCCACAAAATTGTCCACCGGTTGTCCTCCGACCTGCTGCTGTTCCGGGGAGGCGCGGACCGGCAAGGCTTCATCGGCAAGCTCGGCGAGCTGCTGACGGAGTGGAAGCGGTACGGAATCCGCCCCGCCGACATCGAGGAGAGGCTGGGAGACGGGCCGACGGGCGGCCCTGCCTCGCTGCTCGCGCGCAAGCTGCATGATCTGTCCCTGATCTACGGCGCCTTGGATGGAGAGCTTGCCGGGCTGTATATGGACGACGAGGATCATCTGCTCCATCTCGCGGAAGGCTTCGGCGGCTGCGGCTCCCTGCGCGGAGCGCGGATCTGGGTGGACGGCTTCAACGGCTTCACGCCGAACGAGCTGTCCGCCCTCGGATCCATGCTGCGGCATGCGGAGCAGGTGACGGTGACCCTTTGCCTGGACAGGCCCTATGACGACGGCGTCCGTCCGCATGAGCTCGACCTCTTCCATCCGGCGGCGGACACATATATCCGGCTTCGAGCCTTGAGCGAGGAGCTGTCGGTTCCGGCCGATCCGGCAATCGCATTGCCTGCCGATGCGCCGCCGCGATATGCGCGGGGCGGCATGCTGGCCCATCTGGAGAAAAGCTTCGGCTGGTGGAGCCCGATGCCGGATCCGGCATCGGCCGGGCAGGCGGAAGCCGTTGTCCTGACGGCCGCCGCGAACCGCAGGGCGGAAGTCGAGGCGGCCGCGAGGCAGATGCTCCGGCTGACGCGGGAGAAGGGCGCGCGCTGGCGGGAAATGGCTGTCATCGTGCGCCAAAGCGCGGAATACAACGATGCCATCCATAACGTGTTTACGGATTACGGCATTCCCTTCTTCATGGACCAGAGCAAGGACGTCCTGCATCATCCCTTGTCCGAATTCATCCGCTCCGCCCTGGAGACGGTTCTCTACGGCTGGAAGCATGAAGCGGTTTTCCGCTGCGTCAAGACGGAGATGCTGTTTCCCGAGGACGGCAGGATGGACCGCGAGCGCTACGACCGGCTGGAAAACTACGTCCTTGCCGCCGGCATCGAGGGACGGCAGTGGAAAAGCCCCAAGAGCTGGAAGCCGCTCCTGCGCGGCGGAGTGGAGGACGAGCCGGCGGAGGCGGATGCCCGCAGGCTGGCGGAGTTCGAGGATCTGCTGAAGGCGCGCAAGGAGCTTGTCTCGCCGCTGGCGAGGCTCGAGCGGGCGATCGCCAAGGCCGGGACGATCCGGGGCATGTGCGAGGCGCTGTTCGATTTCCTGGACCGCTCTGGAGCCGCATCCAGGCTGGAGCGGCGCAGCGAGAACGATCTGGCCGAAGGAAGGCCGGGCTCCGCCCGCATCCACCGGCAGCTCTGGGACGGCGTCATGAGCCTGCTGGATCAGCTGGTGGAGATGGCGGGTGAAGAGGAGGTGCCGGCGGACCTGTTCGCCGGCATGGTCGAGACGGGGCTGGAGAGCCTCAAGCTGTCCGCCGTGCCGCCTTCCCTGGACCAGGTCGTCGTCGGCACGATGGACCGGACGAGGACGGGAGATGTCCGCTTCAGCTTCGTGCTCGGCGCCAGCGACGGCGTCCTGCCGATGCGCATGCAGGAAGACGGCGTGCTGACCGAGAGGGAGCGGGAATCGCTCGGCGACCTGGGGCTCGAGATGGCTCCCGGCATGAGAAGGAAGCTGCTCGATGAACGCTTTTTGATCTACAGGGCGTTCCTGTCTCCTTCGGAAGGGCTCTGGGTCAGCTGGCCGCTGGCCGACGAGGAAGGCAAAGGCCTCTATCCTTCCGAATATGTCCGGCATTTGAGAAAGCTGTATCCTTGGCTGGAAGCCCGTCCTGCGGCGGCCTTTCCGGAGAAGGACGAGGGAGAGCGGCAGCTGCTGGAGTACATGGAGCTGCCGCAGCGCACGCTCTCCTACCTGATGCCGAGAATCCGTTCCTGGATGGAAGGCGGAGAGCTGACCGGCTTGTGGCGGGATGCGTACAATTGGTTCGCTGTCCGGCCGCAGTGGCAGTCCCGGCTGCAGGCGATGCTGGATTCCTTGAGCTACGCCAACCAGGAGGCGGCGCTGACCAAGCGGACCGCGGACAGGTTGTACGGAAGCCGGCTGACGGCGAGCGTCACCCGGATGGAGAGGTTCGTCTCCTGTCCGTTCCAGCATTTCGCCATCCACGGTCTCGGGCTCAAGGAGCGCAAGCTGTACAAGCTTCAGGCGCCCGATATGGGCCAGCTGTTCCATGCGGCGCTCAGCCGAGTCGCCACGGAGCTGGGCGAAGGCTGGGGCAGGGCGGGCAGCGAGGAGATCAAGGCGGTATCCGGCCGTGTCGTCGAGGAGCTGTCGCCCCGCCTGCAGTCGGAGATTCTGCTCAGCAGCGGGCGCTACCGTTACATCGCCGGCAAGCTGAAGGACATCGTCAGCCGCGCCGCCGTCGTGCTGGGAGAGCATGCGCGCAGGGCGGAGTTCCAGCCGGTCGGGCTGGAAGTGGATTTCGGGCCGGACGGCACGCTGCCCCCGCTGGATATCGAGCTGCCGGACGGAGGCAGCATCCGCATCGTCGGAAGGATCGACCGCGTCGACGCGGCCCGATCGGACAAAGGCCTGCTGCTGCGGGTGCTGGACTACAAGTCCAGCGCGACCCAGCTTCGCCTCGAGGAAGTCTCGCACGGCCTTTCGCTGCAGATGCTCACCTACCTGGACGTTCTGCTCACGCATGCCGAGAAATGGCTGGGCTCCTCTGCGCAGCCGGCGGGCGTCCTGTATTTCCATGTCCATAATCCTGTGCTCAGCGTTCCGTCGGGGCTTGAGCCGGACGAGGCGGCGGCGATGCTGCTCAAGCGCTTCAAGATGCGCGGACTGCTGCTCGACGACGCGGATACGGTGCGCATGATGGACGGAGCGATGGAAGGACGCTCCGACCTGCTTCCGGCGGGCTTCAAGAAAGACGGGACCTTCCTCAGCGATTCGGCTCTGGCGTCGGGAAGGCAGTGGGAGCTGCTGCGCTCTTCGGTGCGGCGCACGATCGCGACGATCGGACAGTCGGTCAAGGACGGCGAGATCGCCATCCGTCCTTACCGCCTCGGCTCCAAGACGCCTTGCCAATTCTGCTCGTACCGGCCGGTATGCCAGTTCGACCCGCTCAACGAGGCCAACGAGTACCTGAAGCTCGGGACTCCGGGCAAGGAAGAGGTGTGGCGGTCGCTCGAGGAGCTGGCGGAAGCCCAGGCAGAGCCTGCTTGCGCCTCCGTGGACATGAGCGCCATGGACGGAGCGGCGGAGCCGGATGAAGACGGAGAAGGAAGGAGGAGGACATGAAGATGGCAGCAGGCTTGATTCCCAAACCGGAAGGATCGACCTGGACCGACGACCAGTGGCGGGCCATCACGGCGCGCGGCGAGGATGTTCTCGTCGCGGCCGCGGCCGGCTCCGGCAAGACAGCCGTTCTTGTCGAGCGGATCATCCGCATCATATCGGAGGATACCGACGTGGACCGGCTGCTCGTCGCGACCTTCACCAAGGCGGCCGCGGCGGAAATGAAAGAGCGGATCCGGACGGCTCTGGAGGCCGCTCTGGAGCGCGATCCGTCCTCGGAGCATCTGCGGCGGCAGCTGGCTCTGCTCGGCAGGGCATCCATCACGACTCTGCACTCCTTCTGCCTGGATGTGATCCGCCGCTACTATCCACTGATCGGCCTTGATCCCGGATTCCGGGTCGCCAACGAGACCGAAGCCGAGCTGCTTCGGCTGGAAGTGCTGGACGAGCTGTTCGAGGAGCATTATGCCGGAGATGCCGGAGGCGACGGGGATTTCCTCCGCCTGGCGGACCGCTACGGCGGCGAGAAGGGCGACGAGCCCTTGTACCGGCTAGTCCAGCAGCTCTACGACTTCTCGCGCTCGCAGCCTTGGCCGGATGATTGGCTGCGTGCGATGGCGGCCGCTTTTTCCGCCGGAGGACCGGAAGAGCTGCAGGGAAGCCCTTGGGTCGCGGCGCTGGAGGCGGATATTGCGCTCGCGCTGGGCGGCGCCAGGCTCGCGCTTGAGGAAGCGCTTCGGATGGCGCTCCAGCCGGAAGGTCCTTCCGCTTATGCAGACACGCTGCGGGAGGATCTGAATCTGGTCGCCGGACTGTCGGAGGCGGTCGCTGCCCGTCCTTGGGACGAGTGGCGGGACGCCTGGCAGCTGGCGGGTGGCTTCGGAAGGCTGAAGTCCGTGCGGGGCGGCGATGCCGACAAGAGCCTGCAAGAGCGGGTCAAGGATCTTCGCGACGAAGCGCGATCGCTCGTGGACGAACTCGGCAAGGAGCTGTTCAGCCGCTCGGCCAAGCAGTATGCGGCCGAGCTGGAGCAGCTGGCGCCGCTCATGCGCGCCCTGGCGGAGCTCGTCATTGAGTTCGACGGGCGCTATCAGAAGGCCAAGCGGAAGAAGGGGCTCCTCGACTTCGGGGATCTGGAGCATTACTGCCTGCAGATTTTGAGGGCGGACGACTCCAGGCCGGGCAGCAATCTGCCATCCGCCGCAGCTCTCGATTACCGCAAGCAATTCCGCGAGGTGCTGCTGGACGAATATCAGGATACGAACCGGGTCCAGGAATCCATCGTCGAGCTGCTGACCGGATTCTCCGGAGAGGGAGAAGGCGGCACCCGCTTCATGGTCGGGGACGTCAAGCAGAGCATTTACCGGTTCCGTCTGGCAGAGCCGGATCTGTTCCTGGAGAAATACCGTCTGTTCCAGCCTGCCCGGCAAAAGGAAGCGGCCGCCGATGCAGCGGGCATCGACGCGGGAGCTCCCGGACGCCGGATCGATCTGGCCCGGAATTTCCGCAGCCGGCTGCAGGTCGTGGACGGAGTGAATGCGGTATTCAAGGCTCTGATGAGGGAATCCGTGGCGGAGATGGAATACGATGAAGCCGCCGAGCTGGTGCTTGGGGCATCTTATCCGGACCCGGACCCTCCGCGCGCGAACCGGATCGAATTCGCGCTGATCGACCGGGAAGGCACCGGCGGGCGCAGCGTCCGCGAAGCCCCGGCCGAGCAGGCGGAAGGATCGCCGGAAGCGGAGCAGCGGGAAGAAGCCGCCGACCTGCAGACCGCCCAGCTCGAAGCCCGCTACATCGCCGGACGCATCCGGCAGCTGCGGGAAGATGGCTTCGCCGTCCATGACCGCAAGGGCAAGCGGGGACTGGCCTGGAGGGACATCGTCATTTTGCTGAGGGCGACGAGATCCTGGGCTCCGATCCTGATGGAGGAGCTGCAGGCTGCCGGAATTCCGGCTTACGCCGAGCTTGGCAGCGGATACTTCGACGCCGTCGAGGTGGAGGTCATGCTCTCGGCGCTGCGGGTCGTGGACAATCCCTATCAGGACATTCCGCTCGCCGGACTTCTCCGTTCGCCGATGTTCGGCCTGAACGCCGAGGAGCTTGCCGGAATCCGGATCGGGGGCGGCAAAGGCTACTTCTACGAGGCGGTTGTCAAGGCAGCCGACGACCTGCTTACGGAAGGGGGACTGCGGCGCAAGCTGTCGCTGTTCCTCGGCAAGCTGGACGAATGGCGGGACGCTGCCCGTCAGGGCAGCCTGGCCGACCTCATCTGGCGCATCTACGGCGAGACCGGTTATTATGATTGGGCGGGAGGTCTCGCCGGGGGCATGCAGCGTCAGGCGAATCTAAGGTCGCTGCATGACCGGGCGCGCCAGTTCGAGGCCGGCACCGCGCGCGGCCTGTTCCGCTTCCTCCGCTTCATGGACCGGATGCGGGAGAACGGCGGGGATCTCGGCACGGCCGGCGCTCTCGGCGAGGGCGAGGATGTGGTGCGGATCATGTCCATCCACAAAAGCAAGGGGCTGGAGTTTCCGGTCGTGTTCATCGCCGGACTGGGCAAGAAATTCAACCAGCAGGATATGAGCGCGCCGTTCCTCATGCACAAGGAGCTCGGCTTCGGTCCCAAGTTCATCGATCCGGACCTGAGGCTATCCTATCCGACTCTTCCGTGCCTGGCGATCCGCCGCCGGATGAGGATGGAGATGCAGGCGGAGGAGCTGCGTGTCCTGTACGTGGCGCTCACCCGTCCCAAGGAGAAGATGATTCTCGTCGGCACGACGGACGATGCGGCGAAGACGACCGAACGGTGGGCATCGGCGCTGGACGAGTCGGGCCGGCTGTCGGATTACCGGATCGCCTCCGCGCGCCGGTTTCTGGACTGGCTCGGACCTTTGGCCGGAGCGGGCATGATGGATATCGCCGCCATGCCGCCTGCCGAGACAGCGCCGGAGGGAACGGAGCGGGAGCTTCCAGTCCGCCCGGACGGCGGATCCCCTTCAGCTTCCGAGGGAGCGGAATGCGGATCGACCGCCGTGGAGCCGCAGGCAGACGGCTTGGAGCCCGCTGCGGAATCAGCGGCTGCAGACCAGCCGGCTGCCGGCTGGTCTGCAGCCGCCGAAGCGGCCGCTCCTGCCGGCAAGCGGCTTCCAGGCCGGAACGGCTTCGAGGAATGGGAAGCCGGAGTCGTGCCGTATTACACGCTCGGCTCCGAGGCGGCCGCAGCGTCCGATGCCGGTCCAGCCGGACCTGACCCGGACGAGCTGCAGGCGGTCATCGGCATGATTCCGATCGCGGCCGGCGGCTGGGAAGCCGAAGTGGAGCGGCGGCTTTCGTGGGAGTATCCTTACGGAGAGGCATCGCGCATAGCGGCCAAAACCTCCGTGACGGAAATGAAGCGCATGCGGGCAGAAGCTTATCGGACGGAAGATTCCGCTTCTTACGAAGAAGGTCCATATGTCGACAAGAATGGCGGCGGCTTTCCGGCCGTGCCGGAAGCTCCCGGCTCCTATGGCGCCAGCCGCAGCTCGCAGCAGCGGACGGAGGGCTCCTCCTTCCGTCTCCGCAGGCCTCAGTTCATGGAACGCAAAAAACTGACGGCGGCCGAGAAGGGAACCGTCCTTCATACGGTCATGCAGCATTTGCCGCTGGCCGGCAGCATTGATCCTGCGGCGGTTGAGGAGACGGTTGCCGGGCTTGTCCGGAAACGGATCCTGTCCGAGGAGCAGGCTTCTGCCGCCGATACGGATTCGGTCGTCGCTTTCTTCGTGGGAAGCCTCGGCCAGAGGCTGCTGCGCTCGTCCAAAGTGCGCCGCGAGGTGCCGTTCAGCAGCACGCTTCCCGCAGCGCGGGTATATCCCGGCACGAGCGCTGCGGAGGCCGGCGAGCCCGTGCTGATCCAAGGCGTCGTCGACTGCCTGTTCGAGGAAGGGGAGAGGCTCATTCTCGTCGATTACAAAACCGACCGTCTAGCCGGCGCCGCATCGGAAGCGGCCGAGAAGCACCGGTTCCAGCTGGAGCTGTACGCCGCCGCGATACAAGCGGCGCTCGGCAGGCCCGTCGATGAGCTTCACATCTATTTCCTGAGCAGCCGCGAGGCCGTTCAGCTGACTCCTGACGAAAAGGAATGATTTTGTTGGAAGCATCATCACCACCGGAAACGACCAAGCGCTCCTATGCGCTCGCCGTGACGCTCGTGCTGCTCACGGCCAGCCTCATCGGCAACGTGTTCTTATTCTCCCTGCATCTTCAAGACAAGCAGCAGGACCGCGTGGACAAAGGAAAGGCGATTCTCCAAAGCATGGGCGGAACGAGCCGGTCTTTGTCGAATCTTGAGGCTCTGCTGTCTGCGATGGAAGAAGCAAGCGGGGCGGAGAGAGACAAGGCCATCTATGATGCGGGGGCCATGTTCCTGGGACAGTCCGGCTCGTTCCTGACCTTGATGGACAGCGGCAAGGAATTCAGCGCGGACGCCTCCACGTGGCCGGCGGAGTACAAAAAGACGGCCGTTGCGTTCATGGACAGGGCCGGCAAGGATATCGTCTCCGGCACCAAGGAGGACAAAGCTCGTCTCGCGCAGACGGCCAAGGAGCTGACCCGGCTGCTCGGGGGCGTCGACTTTTCGATCGACAGCAAGGAGCGCGCCCTGACGATTCAAGCCGATAAGGGCTGGCCCGACATCTGCCTGCAAATGCTGAACGTCATGGAAGCCTACTTGAAAAGCTGACGACCAAGCTCTTGACCAAAAGCGGCCCTCAGGCCGCTTTTTCTGCCAAATGCCCCCCGCGCTGGGCGGAATGCATGTCGACGGCGCGGCTGCCGCTCAATTTTTCGGAGCCTCTCTGAATTTATCGGGACAAATAACCATCTGCCCATGGGCTGCATAGGATAACGCAGAACCTATGAGGAGTTGGTCTTCTTTGGAACCTGTCAATCCTGTTGCGACGACGCTTCCTGCCGCGCATCATAAAACTTCCACGGCACCCGTCGGCAAGCCTTCCACGGCGCCGGCCGCAAAGCCATCCACGATGCCCGTCATGCCGGAGCCGTCGATTCCGGCGCCGATGCCGATGGCTCCGCCGGTCATGAACACGACCATCAACGTGCTGGTCATGGAAAAGCCGGAGATGAAGCATTTCTGCGACAACCACAAATACCGGTACGTCCTTGCCCACACGAAAGACGGCTGGTGCTGCGACGGCTTCATCGAGCATTACGACGACGAGTATGTCTGTCTTGCCATCCCATGCGACATGGGCGAAGCGCATCCGCGCGCATTCGGGCCGGGCTTCGGACCGGGCTTCGGACCGGGGTTCGGACCCTATCCGCCGCTGTATCCATATCCATACTACCCGCGCCGCCGCTTCTCGCGCGCCGTATTCCCGCTGGCTGCGCTTGCCGGCCTTACGCTGCTGCCCTTCCTGTAGTCTCCCTCATCCCGTACGAAACTGCCGCGAAGCCGCCCCAAGCCGGCTTCGCGCTTCTTCTCCGTCAATGGAGGACGAGCCTTGGCGGGCCAGATGAGGCCGGCATGGATCGCAGAGGAGGAAGGCCTCGTGCCGTATCCGAAAAAGCTTCTCAACTTCATTAGACGGCAAGCCTCTTTTGCGCTACAATAGGGGGATCAAGGTCTGGAGACGAAGGAGCTGTCGGGAGCTGTGAGCGATTGTATATTCTGCAAGATCGTTGAAGGAACCATTCCCTCCACCAAAGTCTATGAAAGCGCCAATGTTCTTGCTTTCCGCGATATCATGCCTGCGGCGCCCGTACATATTCTGGTCATCCCCAAACGCCATATACCGACGATGAACGACGTGCTCCCCGAGGACGGCGGGCTCATCGCCGAATTGTTCCAGACGGCCGCGTCGCTCGCCAAGGAAGAGGGCATCGACGAGTCGGGCTACCGTCTGATCAACAACTGCAACGCCGACGGAGGGCAGACGGCTTACCATCTGCATTTCCATCTGCTTGGCGGCCGCAAATTAGGCGCTTTGGTGGAAGGACACTCGAGTTGACACCGGCTTTCTCTTTGAATTATAATGAAGATTGATAAGCCGTGTTCATGCTCTGGACCGTCTGTTTCGGAGGGAGGGATAACAAGTGTCTGAAACGAAAGTTCGCAAAAATGAGACCATCGATGCTGCACTCCGCCGCTTCAAGCGTTCCATTGCTAAGGACGGTGTCCTTGCAGAGGTCAAGAAGCGCAAGCATTACGAGAAGCCGAGCGTTAAGCGCAAGAAAAAATCCGAGGCTGCGCGTAAGAGAAAGTTTTAGGAGGATCCTTCCGATATGAACCTGAGCGAACGATTGAACGACGATATGAAGCAAGCCATGAAGAATCAGGACAAGTTCAGACTCACTACGATTCGGATGGTGCGCGCCGCAGTGAAGAACCTGGAGATCGAACTCAAGCGTCCGCTTGAAGACGAAGAGGTTCTTGACATTGTGAGTCGTGAGATCAAACAGCGTAAAGATTCCCTCCAAGAATTTCAAAAAGCGGGCCGCGAAGATCTTGCAAAAGATGTCGCAGCAGAAATTGATATTATTAGTGTTTACCTTCCCACGCAGCTGACCGAAGAAGAAATCAAAGCAATAGTAGAGCAGACCATCCAGGAAACCGGTGCTTCTTCCAAGGCCGAGATGGGTAAAGTCATGAGCGCCCTGATGCCTAAGGTCAAGGGACGCGCTGACGGTAAGCTAGTAAACCAAACGGTACTGCAATTTCTGCCCTAACTCGGACCACTCAGACACTCCCCTCCGGGGAGTGTTTTTTGGTTTAAACGGGGAAATGCTTGTCATGCGGAACCCATGCAGGCCATACAGCTAGTTATAGCGGGATTTCGGCCTGATTTAAGCGAAACCAACCGCATTCGGCCGACGTATGTAAAGGTATACGAATAAAAGGTTTACCAATTGAAACAAGGGGGTGTTTCAGTGGGAACAGGAAAAAAAGCAGGGCTGGGAATCGGATCAAGTTGCTTTGACGAAAAGAAACCGACAGCCGAGTCCGGCCGCTTTCATTTGTTCAGGGTCATGAAAATGACGGCTTTAACGGCGGCAGGGCTGCTCTTGCTGCCGTCCCAGGGGTTTGCGTCGGAATCCGGCATGCTGCTGGCTGCCCAGACGGAATCGGCAGGCAGCTGGCTGTCGATTCCAGCGGTGGCGGCGATCCTGCTCTTCATCGGATTTGCCGGCACGATGCTGGCGCTGCTGCTGTCGGGCTTCGCTGCTCCGGGCCTGATCGGCATCGCGGCATTCGGACTCTTTTTCCTTGGTGCCCATCAGGCGGGATACAGCAACGGCTATGACGTCTTCTTCTTTGTTCTAGGCGTTCTGCTGCTGGCGCTCGAGCTGTTCGTGCCGAGCTTCGGCATCTTGGGCATACTGGGAGCGTTGGCGCTGTTCCGAGCGGTTCTGATGAGCTTCGAGGACAGCTTCACTGCGGTTGTCTGCATGCTCACCGCGCTTGCCCTGGCGGTCATCGTTGTAACCGCTGTAGCGCGGCGCTTCAGGGACCGGGGCATATGGAACCGGTTTGTTCTCCGGGACAGACTTACATCCGAGGAAGGGTTTTTGCCCGCCGCTTCCAAGGAGCAGCTGCTGGGACAGCGCGGCATCACCATCACTCCGCTTCGTCCGGCAGGAATCGTGGAGATCGGCGGGGAAAGAATCGATGTCGTGACTTCCGGCGAGTTCATCGCCCAGCACGCCGCGGTTCTGGTATCTCGGGTAGAAGGCACCCGCGTCATCGTCAAGGAATCAACGAATAACGACCAATAAAGGAGTCGATGGAATGGACTATAGTTCCGTAGGGTATGTAATCGCCGCAATTGTGGTTGTCGTCGTCATCGCATTGTTTCTGAGTTTCTTTCCCGTCATGCTTTGGATCTCGGCGCTCGCTTCGGGCGTGCGGATCTCGATCCTCACGCTGTTCGCGATGCGCTTGCGCCGCGTAACGCCAAGCCGGATCGTCAATCCGATGATCAAGGCGACGAAGGCCGGTCTGGGCCTGTCGATCAATCAGCTCGAGAGCCATTACTTGGCGGGGGGCAACGTCGACCGTGTCGTCAATGCCCTGATTGCCGCGCAGCGCGCCAATATCGAGCTCGAATTCGCCCGCGCCGCCGCCATCGATCTGGCCGGCCGCGATGTGCTGCTCGCCGTGCAGATGAGCGTCAACCCGAAAGTGATTGAAACGCCTACCGTCGCCGCCGTCGCCAAGGACGGCATCGAAGTGAAAGTAAAGGCCCGGGTAACGGTGCGCGCCAACATCGAGCGCCTCGTCGGCGGCGCCGGCGAGGAGACGATCATCGCCCGTGTCGGCGAGGGCATCGTTACGACCGTAGGCTCCTCGAATTCCCATAAGGACGTGCTGGAGAATCCGGACCTTATTTCCCGCACCGTGCTCGGCAAAGGCCTCGATGCCGGAACGGCTTTCGAGATTCTGTCGATCGATATCGCGGACGTCGACGTAGGCAAGAACATCGGCGCGAACCTGCAGACCGAGCAAGCGGAGGCCGACAAGCGCATCGCCCAGGCGAAGGCGGAGGAACGCCGCGCGATGGCGGTTGCCCAGGAGCAGGAAATGAGGGCGAAGGTCGTCGAGATGAGAGCCCGCGTCGTGGAATCCGAATCGCAGGTTCCGCTCGCCATGGCCGATGCCCTCAAGTCCGGCAAAATCGGCGTGATGGATTACATGAACCTCAAAAATATCGAAGCGGATACCCAAATGAGAGGCAGCATCGCAAAACCGGAAGGCGGAGCGGGCGACGGCAAGCAGGATCGCTGATCCCGTGCCGGCTTTTTCTTCCAGAGGAGGTGGGTAACTGCCCGTGGACAACAATCCAATCGAAGCTTTGATCCGCTTTATCGTGGAGCATATTTATGTGGTCTTTATTGTCGGCGGCGTCATCTGGTCGATCTTCAGCAAAATGGCGAAGCCAGGCGCCGGGCCTAGTCCCGGACCGCAGCGGCGGCCGTCGGGAATGCCTGATTTCGGAGGGGGCGGCCTGCCGCAGCGCACATCGAGTCCTCCGCAGCGCGCCGAAGCCCCGGCACAGCGTCCGGAGCAGCCCGTGCCGGGACCGGCACGTCCGCCTTCCGTTCCATCACGTCCATCGTCCGCCGGCCCGCTCGGACGTACGGCAGATCGCCGTACGGGCTCCATGTTGCCGTCCGAGGAAGGCCTGAGCGGGGGTGAAGGCCTGAGCGGCGGCGAAGGGAGATCGTCCGAGTGGGCGGAGCCCTGGACCGACGCTCCCGCATTTCCCGAAGCATTGCCGTCCGGACGCAGAAGCGGGCCCGACAGCCGGAGCATGGACAGCTCCGATCGTCAGCCGCTGCGCCCGTCGCAGCCTTCGCCCCCGGAGGCTGTAGCCGCACGCGCTTCCGACCTGACAGGCGAAGACATGAGGAAGGCGGTGCTGTGGGCCGAAATTATCGGCCCGCCGCGCTCCCGCAAGCCTTACCGCCGCTAGCCGTTCAGCTTGATGCCTTGGCTGAGGCCGCAGCATGGAAATCTCCATGCTGCGGCCTTTTTGCCGTGGATAAGGGTTGGACGCCATCGCGCCGTTGACGAGCGAAGCCCGCGAGATGCGCCGTCCCGGCCTCCGCATGATCCGGCACCATGTCTCCAAGCCGCTTTCCTCCGTTCATAATCGGGCCGCTCCCTGCATACTTTTTAAGAAGAAAAGACAGCGGATGGATGCATTCTGTTCTTCTCTGCGCAAAGCGCCGGCTATCCGCCCTCACTCCTGGCGGCGGAGCCGATGTCCCTCGCGGAGAAAAGCTGTACGGAGGGAGAATGGACACCTCAATGGGCAAGCTGAGCCGAAGAATGCGCAAATGGACGGCCGATATCCTCGATCTGCCCCAGGATGTGGCCTATGATCTTCCCCGGATGATCCTCATCGGGGACCGCCAGCTTTATATTGAAAACCACCGCGGCGTGCTCCATTTCTCTTCTGAGCAGCTAAGGCTCAAGCTCAGCAAGGGAGAGCTCGAAGTCAACGGGATGGACCTCATCATCCGGACGATCTGGACGGAAGAGGTGTTCATCGAGGGCAGAATCACTTCCGTTAATCTGAAGGACGGGGAGGGAAAAGGATGAATGAGGGATGGTTGCCGCGGGTGCGGGGAATCGTCACGGTGCGGCTGCGCGGTGGCGCCCAGGAAGAGCTGGTCAACGACTGCCTGAAGGACGGGCTCGCCCTGTGGTCGATCCGGCGGACAAGCCCGGAGGAGCTGGAGTTTGCCGTGCAGGTGCCGGACTTCTTCCGGCTGAAGCCGTATTTGAAGCGGACGGGCTGCCGGATTCATGTGACGCAGCGGCGGGGGCTGCCGTTCTGGCTGCGCAAAGCGGCGGGGCGCAAGTTTTTTGCGGCCGGAATCGTCCTCTTTTTCGTGACGATGTTCCTGCTCTCTTCTCTGGTGTGGACGATCGAGGTGCGGGGGACGAAGCGGATCAAGCAAGAGGATCTGCTTGCCGCAGCGAAGGCGGAGGGGGTGTATCCGTTCCAATGGTCCTGGAAGCTTCCCGAGCCCAGCCTGCTGGCCGCCAAGCTGTCGGCGCGATTGCCGGATGCGGCATGGATCGGCGTGGAGAAAAAAGGGACAAGAATCATCTTCCAGGTGGTGGAGTCCAAGCGGCCGGATGCCGCCAAGCTGAACAGTCCGCGCCATATCATCGCCTCCTCGGATGCGGTCGTGACGCGCATCATCGCCGATAAGGGAAGGCCGGTCGTCCGAGTCAACTCCAAGGTGAAGAAGGGCCAGACCTTGATTTCCGGCACGATCGGAGAACCGCCCAATACGGCTACCGTCGTTGCCGATGGAGAGGTGCGCGGCCTCGTCTGGCATGAATATACGATCGTTTCTCCGCTAAGCATCCAAACCAATGTATACACCGGGGAGAGCAAGACAAAATGGTCGGTTGTCCTGTTCGGCAGGGCGCTGCAGGTGAGCGGATTCGGAGGCGACCCCTTTGCCCAGTCGCAGACGCAGGAGAAGCTGGAGAATCTGGGCTGGCGGGGACTGAGGCTGCCGGCAGGACGGCTCAAGGAGACGGTCATGGAAACCCGGGTGGAGCAGAAGACGCTTACCCGCGAGGAGGCCGTGCAAGCGGGCATCGAGAGAGCAAAAGAGGATCTGATGTCGAAGGCGGGGGCGGATGCTGTCGTGAAGGAGCAAAAAATTTTGCATGAGAAGACGGACAATGGTAAAGTTTATATGAAAGTTCTGTTGGAAGTGGACCAATCGATCGTGAAGGAAATGCCACTAGTTCAGATGCAAGGAGAATGAGGAACGCTTGCCGACTGAGACGAAAACCGCCAAGATCGTGCTGGACAACGCTGCGGAAGGGCTTGCTTTGTTCGGTCCCCGCGATCACTATTTGAGAATGATCGAAGCTCTGACCTCCTCGCAGGTCCGCTCCCGCGATGCCGAAGTCGTCATCAGCGGGCCGGCCGAAGAGGTCGATTCCCTGGAGCAGCTCTATTCCGTCCTGCTTCAGCTCATCCGAGGGGGCTACACCCCGAGCGAGAGAGATATCATGTACGCTTACGAATTGTCCCGCACGTTGGAAGCCGACCAGCTGCTTGACTTGTTCAAGACGGAGCTGACGACGACTTTCCGCGGCAAGCCGATTCGCGTCAAGACTTTGGGACAGCGCCATTATGTCAAGATGATCAAGGCCAAGGACGTCGTGTTCGGCATCGGACCGGCCGGCACGGGCAAAACCTACCTGGCTGTCGTCATGGCTGTCGCTGCGCTGAAGGAAGGCGCGGTCAAAAGAATTCTGCTTACCCGTCCCGCCGTCGAGGCGGGCGAGAATCTCGGCTTCCTTCCCGGCGACCTGCAGGAGAAGGTGGACCCTTACCTGCGCCCGCTGTACGACGCGCTCCATGACGTCATGGGGCCGGAGGCGACCGCCAAGGCGTTCGAGCGGGGAATCATCGAGATCGCGCCGCTCGCATATATGCGCGGACGGACTCTGGACGACTCCTACATCATTTTGGACGAAGCCCAGAACACGACTCCCGAACAGATGAAAATGTTTCTGACGCGGCTTGGCTTCGGGTCCAAGATGATCGTAACGGGCGACGTCACCCAGATCGACCTTCCGAGAGGCAAGAAATCCGGCCTCAAGGAAGCGCAGCGCATCCTCACGGACATTCCTGAGATCGGATTCATCCAATTCGTGGAGCAGGACGTCGTCCGGCATTCCCTTGTGCAGAAAATCATCATGGCCTACAATGAGGATGCCGAAATCCAAGCATAGAGAGGACTGTTGGCGGCATGGACCGGAAAAGGGAAGACAGCCGGAGTGCGGCTGAACAGCCTTCATGGATCTATAAATGGAAGCAGAGCCCAGTCATTCGAACCGGGCTCTGCATTTTGTTCGTGCTGCTGTTCTACTTCAACTTGTCCCCGCATCTTGTTCCGGAGACATACAACATCACCCTGGATCAAGCGAGCGACCGCGACATTGTCGCCTCCAAAACCGTGGAGGACAAGATCGCCACGAAACGGGCGCAGGAGCAAGCCGCCGAGTCGGTCGAGCCGATCTCCAGCTCGTTGCCGCTCAAGCCGGATTCCATTCTCAACCGGGTATTCAACCGGATCGAGCTGCTGAATCAGGACGAAGGCGTCACCGAAAGCAACAAGATCGACATCTACCGCAGCGAGATCCCGAGTTATTACAATGAATATTTGGACGAGTTCAGCCGCCTGAACCAAGGGAAGCCGGGAATCAGCGATACGCTGCTGGAGGAGATGGCCAAAGCCGCCAAGGCGCAAGGCTACGCCGTCCCTGCCGAAGTGTTCTACAAGCTTCCGAGCCTGACCTCGGCCCAGATCGCGGAGATGAGGCAGGTCGGAGTGACCGTCGTCCGCAAGCTGTCGGCCGATCCGATCCGGGAAGCCGAGACGGCGCGCGCCAAGGTGGCCGAGCTCGTGAACGCCAGCTCGCTCACGCAGCGGACGACCCGCGAGATCGTGCAGGAGCTCGCCCGCATGTCGCTCATGCCGAACAAGTTCCCGGACAACGCGGCGACCGAGGAAGCCCGGAATCTCGCGAGAGAGAATACGACCCCCGTCATGATCAAGGAAGGCGGCATCATCGTCAAGAAAGGCGAGGTCGTGGGCAAGGAGAAGTACGACATGCTCGCGGGAGCGGGCATGCTCGGCGGGCAGCGAACCTACTGGCCGCAGCTCGGACTTCTGCTGGCGAGCGTCCTGTTCGTGCTCATGATCATGGTTTACCTGCAGCAGTCCGGCAGCATCAGCGGAGTGAAGCCCCGCTACAACAACATGCATCTATTCATGCTGTGGCTGATCAATCTGCTCAATCTGGCCTTGATGCAGGCGGCGGGGCTTACGCAGTCGGCCTCGATGCCTTACGCGGCTTACATCGCCCCGGCGGCCGTCGGCACGATGCTCATCACGCTGCTGCTCGACAAGCAGCTGGCGATCGTCAGTTCGTTCCTGTTCGCGATCATGGGGAGCGTCATCTTCAACGCCGACCAGAACACGCTGTTCGACTTCCGGTACGGCTTCGTCATCAGCGTCGTCTCGTTCAGCGCGATCTTCAGCGTTCACCGCGCGAGCCAGCGCTCGACGATTCTGAAGGCGGGCATCATGGCGAGCCTGTTCGGCACGGTCTCGGTGCTGGCGATCCTCCTGCTGGGCGATCTGCCCGAGCGGAAGGACATTCTGTATTCGCTCGGCTTCGCCTTCGGGAGCGGGCTTGTCACCGCCGTGCTCGTCATCGGGCTCATGCCGTTCTTCGAGCTTACGTTCGGCATCCTGTCCGCGCTGAAGCTCGTGGAGCTCTCGAATCCGAACCATCCGCTGCTCCGCAAGCTGCTGACGGAAACTCCGGGAACGTACCATCACAGCGTGATGGTCGGCAACCTGTCGGAGGCTGCGGCGGAGGCGATCGGGGCAGACGGGCTCTTGTGCCGGGTAGGGTCGTTCTATCACGACATCGGCAAGACCAAGCGGCCCAACTATTTCATCGAGAATCAGACGAACATCGACAATCCGCATGATTCCATCGATCCGAAGCTGAGCAAGTCGATCATAACGGCGCATGCCAGAGACGGAGTGGAGATGCTGAAGGCGCACAACATGCCGAAGCCGATCCGCGATATCGCGGAGCAGCATCACGGCACGACGTCGTTGAAATTCTTTTATTTCAAGGCGGTCAAGGAAGCGGAGGCGGAAGGAAAGGAAATCGCCTTCACGGAGGATGATTTCCGGTATCCGGGGCCGAAGGCGCAGTCCAAGGAAGCCGCGATCGTCGGCATCGCCGACTGCGTGGAGGCCGCCGTACGGAGCCTGCGCAACCCGACGATGGAGAACATCGAGTCGATGATCCACAAAATCATCAAGAGCCGGCTGGACGACAACCAGTTCAATGAATGCGACCTGACGCTCAAGGAGCTGGACCGGATCGCCCAGACGCTCAAGGAAGCTGTCATCGGCATCTTCCATTCGCGGATTGAATATCCGGAAGACGTGAAACCAAAGGAGAAGCTGGCATGAGTCTGAAATTGGAATGGAGCAGCGAGCAGGAAGCATTCGACATCCCCGCCGAGTGGGGACAGAGGCTGGAGCAGCTGCTGCAGCTTGCAGGAGAAGCCGAAGGCATGACGGAGGGCGAGGTTGTCGTCACATTCGTGGACGACGCCCGCATTCACGAGCTCAACAAGGAATACCGCGGCATCGACCGTCCGACGGACGTTCTCAGCTTCGCCATGCAGGAGGACGGGGAGGACGAGCCGGAGATTCTGTTCGAGGTCGAGGACGAGAGCGAGCCGCTGCCTTACCCGGACTCGCTGGGCGATATCGTGATATCCGTCGAGACGGCCCAAAGCCAGGCGGAGGAATACGGACATTCCCTGGAGAGGGAAATCGGCTTCCTGTTCGTGCACGGCTTCCTTCACCTGATCGGCTACGACCATCAGGATGAAGAGGCGGAGGCGGTCATGACGGCCAAGCAGGAAGCCGTCCTGCAGAAGGCCGGCCTCCCCCGGGCGTAGAAGGACATGAGACGCTTTTTTGCCAGCCTGGTGCTCGCGGGATCGGGCATCGGCCATGCGGTTCGCACCGAACGTCACATGAGAGCGCATCTCGTCCTGTTCGTGCTGGCGATGGCCATGGCTTCATGCCTTGGCCTCAAGCGGACGGAGTGGGCGCTGCTGCTATTGGCATCCGCTCTCGTGCTGGCGGCGGAGCTTGTCAATACCGCCATCGAGAGGGCGGTCGATCTGGCTTGCGGAGGCGAGCTTCATCCGCTGGCCAAGCTGGCGAAGGATACGGCATCCGGCGCGGTGCTGGTCTGCGCGGCAGCGGCAGCGGCCGCAGGCATCATCATCATGGGGCCGCCGCTGTGGCGGCTGCTCGCGACATAAGAAGAACCGGGGTTATATTCCCCAACAAGGAGACTAGGAAGCTAGATGAAGGCAGATCCGGTAATTGAGCAATTGAGTGAGCAGCTGTACGAATCGGCGCGCGAAGCGATGAGCAGGGCATATGTACCTTATTCCCATTTTCAGGTCGGAGCCGCCTTGCTCGACGAGCAGGGCCGCATCCATCTTGGCTGCAACATTGAAAATGGCGCCTACAGCCCCGGCAACTGCGCGGAGCGCACCGCATTGTTCCGCGCCGTCGCCGACGGCTGCGCGCCGAAAAGCTTCAAGGCGATTCTTGTCATCGGCGATACGCCGGGACCGATCTCGCCATGCGGCGTATGCCGCCAAGTGCTGTCGGAGCTGTGCGCTCCGGACATGCCGGTCATCATGACCAATCTGTCCGGCTCCAGAAGCGTCATGACGGTTGCCGAGCTTCTGCCCGGCGCCTTCTCCCTGGAGGAGAGCCGGAACAAGAAGGAGGACAACTAAGATGGCAGGTGGAACAGCAGGAAAAGGTCCCGATAACACGGGCAAGGGAAACAAAGGGTTCCGCTCGGGATTCGTCGCGATCGTAGGCCGCCCGAATGTCGGCAAATCGACTCTCATGAACCATATGATCGGACAAAAGATCGCGATCATGTCGGACAAGCCTCAGACGACGCGCAACAAGATCCATGGCGTGCTGACTCGCGAAGGCTCCCAGATCGTATTCCTGGACACTCCAGGCATCCATAAGCCGCAATCCAAGCTTGGCGACTATATGATCAAGGCAGCCGAGGGGGCGCTGTCCGAGGTCGAGGCGGTCCTGTTCCTGATCGACGTGTCCGAAGGAATCGGCGGCGGCGACCGTTTCATCATCGAACGGCTGAAATCGGTCAAAACGCCGGTATTCCTGATCCTGAACAAGATCGACAAGGTCGAGCCGGAGAAGCTGCTCGAAACGATCGTCCAGTACAAGGATCTGTACGATTTTGCCGAGATCGTTCCGATCTCCGCCCTTCAGGGCAGCAACGTCGACCGGCTCCTGGAGCAGCTCGAGCGCTACTTGCCGGAGGGACCGCAATATTATCCCGCCGATCAGGTTACCGACCACCCGGAGCAGTTCGTCTGCGCCGAAATGGTGCGCGAGAAGATTCTCCAGATGACGCGCGAAGAAGTGCCGCATTCCATCGCCGTCACGATCGAGGACATGAAAGTCCAGGAAAACGGCGTCGTTCAGATTGGAGCCGTCATCTTCGTCGAGCGGGATTCGCAGAAAGGCATCATCATCGGCAAGCAAGGCGCGATGCTCAAGGAAGTCGGCAAGCGCGCGCGCCGGGATATCGAGGCGCTGCTCGGCTCCAAGGTATTCCTGGAGCTGTGGGTCAAGGTCAAGAAGGACTGGCGCAACCAGGACCGCGTGCTCAAGGACCTCGGCTATCGCAGCGAATGATTTCCTGCATGGAATTGTCAGCATAGCCGACGCTCCTTTATCGCATTCTAAGGAGGACGACGCCTGCGGGGGCGTTTTCCACTTCGAGAGGCGAAAGGGTGTTGCTTCATGCGGGATTTTTCGTGGACCTATTTTACGCGGACCGGTGATGTGGAGTCATTTCTGCTTTACAAGGAAGTGGATCAGCTTCGCGAGGCATCCGGCACAGCCGGCATGGCCGCCGCGGCGGAAGCTGCCGAAGAAACGGGAGAGGCGGAGCAGGCGGCCTACTTTTGACTCCTGGCAGCATAGCAGGTCCGGAGCGAGCGCTCCGGACCTTTTGCATGCGGAGAGTCCGAGGATTCCCTCCGATGGCGAAAGGGGATGGTGTCCATGCTGTACCGAGTCGAAGGGATTGTGATCCGCAGCACGGATTACGGGGAAGGCAACAAGATCGTGACGCTGCTCACGGATACGGTCGGCAAGGTCGGAGTCATGGCGCGGGGAGCGAAGAAGGTCAGAAGCCGGCATACGTCGCTTGTTCAGCCGTTTACATATGGGGAATTCGTTTTTTTCCGCAATGCAGGACTGGGTACGCTGAACGCCGGGGAAATCATGGAATCGAACCATCGGCTTCGCGAGGATCTGGATTTGTCGGCTTATGCCGCCTATGCGGCTGAGCTGTGCGACAGGGCCTTCCAGGACGAAGAGGCGGGAGCCTATCTGTTCCATCAGCTCAAGGCCTGTTACGACGGTCTTCGGGAGGGGAAGGATCCTGCGGTCGTCATCCATCTTTTTGAAATGAAGATTCTCGAAGCGGCCGGATACGGCCCGCAGCTGTTCGAGTGCATCCATTGCGGCTCGGATCAAGGCCCTTTCCGGCTGAGCGCGGATGGAGGCGGAATTCTCTGCCGCCGCTGCCACGGCAGGGATCCGCGCGCGATTCCGCTCGAGGAAGGGACGCTGCGGCTGCTCCGGGTATTGTCGGCTCTCGACATGCGCAGGCTCGGCAATATCCAGGTTCGTCCCGAAACGAGCAAGCAGCTGAAGACGGCGCTGCGCGTTCTGATGGACACTCATCTCGATCTTCGGCTGAAATCGCGTTCCTTCCTGGATTCGCTGGAGCGGTTCGCTCCGGATCCGTCGGCGCCGGCCGTTCCGCGCCGGAGGATGCCTGCGCCCGAATCTGCCGAGGATAATCTCTCGGAGGCGGCGCCGTCCGGCCCCGAGGAAGCGGTTGACCCGGAGGACGCCTGATCGAGGATTGAGGATCGTTCCCGCGCGGCTTGCCGCAAAACGGTGATTGGCTCTTTCCCGCCCTCCATCCATGCTGCTTGAACCTTTTCCCGATAGGGTAAGCATCTTTACCCGAGGCCGTTGATGGCCGGATACGGGACCAACGACGTTCAAAGGAGAGTGGCCGGCATGGCGGACCAAATCAACGCAGGAAATCCCGATGAGCGGGACAAGCAAAACCCGGAGAACAATTCTCCGGAGCAGACACGCAAAATCGAGCAGGGGCAGAACATAGATCCTCAAGCGGAAGGCAGCAGCAAGCCTGCTCCGGCAGACAGGCAGTCCTGAACGTGTCGGGAGCATGAATTCCATCACGAGGCTGAACCCGGGAGTTGACAAACCCGTCCCTGAATAATACAATGAGTCAATATGTATAACGGACTATGATGGAGAAGGTAGTCTGCGGCAGATCCGATCAGCGAGCCGGGGGCAGTGCAAGCCCGGCCGGACGATGCAGATGACAGGCGCTCCGGAGTGCGTGTTGTTCAGGAAAGAGGGCATTCGGACGGCGGCCAGCCGGAAGAGGCCAAGTAGGGTGGAACCGCGGGAGCAGACTCTCGTCCCTACGTCTGTGCGTCAGACGTAGGCGGCGAGGGTTTTTTGCGTGCATACAGCCTCTCTCCCTTCCATCTGACGGCATCCCCGGATCCATGGATCCGGGATTCCATCCCACTTGAAGGAGAGTGCATATGATGAATTTTCAAGGCATGATTCTGACGCTGCAGCAATTCTGGGCGGAACAGAACTGCATTCTGGTCCAGCCATACGATGTGGAAAAGGGCGCCGGAACGATGAATCCGATGACATTCCTGCGCTCCATCGGCCCGGAGCCGTGGAATGTAGCCTACGTCGAGCCTTCCCGGCGTCCTGCTGACGGCCGTTACGGCGAAAATCCGAATCGGCTGTATCAGCATCATCAGTTCCAGGTCATTCTCAAGCCGTCGCCGGACAACATCCAGGAGCTTTATCTGGAGAGCCTCAAGCGTCTGGGCATCGACCCGTTGCATCATGACATCCGCTTTGTCGAGGACAACTGGGAGAATCCGTCTCTCGGCTGCGCGGGCCTTGGCTGGGAAGTATGGCTGAACGGCATGGAGATTACGCAGTTCACCTATTTCCAGCAGGTCGGCGGCATCGAGACAAGCCCTGTATCCGGCGAGATCACGTACGGGCTTGAACGTCTGGCGTCCTATATCCAGGAGAAGGAAAATGTTTTCGACCTCGAATGGGTGGAAGGAGTCTCCTATGGCGACGTTTTCCTGCAGCCTGAGTACGAGCATTCCAAATATACGTTCGAAGTCAGCGATTCGGCGATGCTGTTCCAGCTGTTCTCCATGTACGAAGGCGAAGCCCGCCGCGCCATGGAGCAGAACCTCGTATTCCCGGCTTACGATTATGTGCTGAAATGCTCCCATGCGTTCAATCTGCTGGATGCGAGAGGCGCGATCAGCGTTACGGAACGGACGGGCTATATTACGCGTGTCCGCAACCTCGCCCGCACCTGCGCGGCCACTTACCTGGAGGAGCGGGAACGCCTCGGCTTCCCTTTGCTGAAGAAAGGAGCTGAGCAGAATGGCTAAGGATCTGCTGTTCGAGATCGGACTTGAGGAAGTGCCTGCCCGCTTCGTGCGCGCGGCCGTGAACCAGCTGAAGGACCGGACGGCCAAATGGCTGGATGATTCCCGAATCGGCCATGGAGACATCCGCGCCTACGCGACTCCGCGGCGTCTCGCCGTACTTGTGGAAGGCGTGGAGGAAAAGCAGGCCGACGTGCATGAGGACGTGAAAGGGCCATCTCGCAAAATCGCCCAGGATGCCGAGGGGAACTGGAGCAAGGCTGCCGTCGGCTTCGCCCGCAGCCAGGGCGTGGAGCCCGAGGCTCTGTTCTTCAAGGAGCTTGCCGGAGTGGAGTACGTCTATGCCAGCAAAAGCAGCATCGGCACCGACACGGCTTCGGTGCTTCCGGAAGGCCTGGCCGGCATTCTGGCCGCGATGACCTTCCCCAAGAACATGCGCTGGGGCAGCTACGACCTTAAGTTCGTGCGTCCGATCAAATGGCTGGTCGCGCTGCTGGGAACCGCTGTCATCCCGCTGGAAATCGCCGGCGTCCGCAGCGGCAACGTGACCCGCGGACATCGCTTCCTCGGAGGCGAGACGGCAGTGGAGGAGCCATCCCGCTATGTCGAAGCTCTCCGCTCCCAGCACGTCATCGCCGATATCGCGGAGCGCGAGAAGCTGATCGTGGAGCAGATCGAGGCGCTTGCCGCGGAAAAGGGCTGGACGATCTCCATCAAGGACGATCTGCTGGAGGAAGTGCTGTTCCTCGTCGAAACGCCGACCGTGCTGTTCGGAACGTTCGACTCCGCCTTCCTGGAAATTCCGCAGGAGGTGCTCATCACTTCAATGAGGGAGCATCAGCGCTACTTCCCGGTGCTCGACGGCAGCGGCAAGCTGCTGCCCTACTTCGTGACGGTGCGCAACGGGGATTCCGTCTCGCTCGTGAATGTCGCCAAAGGCAACGAGAAGGTGCTGCGCGCCCGCTTGTCCGACGCGAAGTTCTTCTATGACGAAGACCAGAAGCTTCCGATCGCCGAAGCTCTCGCCAAGCTCGAGAATGTCGTCTATCACGAGGAGCTCGGCACGGTGGCGGACAAGGTCCGCCGGATCGTCAAGCTGTCCGGAAGCATCGCGAAAGCTCTGAAGGCGGATCCGCAGGCCGCCGGCGATGCCGTCCGCGCGGCCGAGATCTGCAAGTTCGACCTCGTGACGCAGATGGTGTATGAATTCCCCGAGCTGCAGGGCATCATGGGCGAAGACTACGCCCGCAAAGCCGGCGAGCGCGAAGAAGTGGCCCGGGCTGTCAACGAGCATTACCAGCCTCGCTTCTCCGGCGACCTGGCTCCGGCTTCCCTGGCGGGAGCGATCGTCAGCCTGGCGGACAAGATCGACACGATCGTCGGCTGCTTCTCGATCGGAATCATTCCGACAGGATCCCAGGATCCTTACGCCCTGCGCCGCCAGGCAGCCGGCATCGTCCAGATCGTCCTGAGCCATCGGATGGCGATCGGCCTCGGCGAGCTGTTCAGCTTCGCCCTCGATATTCATGCCGAACGGGGCTTGAAACGGAGCGGGGACGAAATACGTAAAGAGCTGTACGATTTCTTCGCCTTGCGTCTCAAGAACGTGCTTACGGAACAAGGCAACCGCTACGATGTGATCGATGCGGCGCTGGCTGCCGGCTTCGACGATCTCAATATGGCCGTCAGCCGCGCCGGAGCGCTGATCGCGCTGGCGACCGGACCGGACAAGGACGAGTTCAAGAGCGTCGTGGACGCCTTGACTCGCACCGCCAATCTTGCTGCCAAAGCGGAGGATGGCGCAGCCGTCGACGCTTCCTTGCTGGAGGCGGAAGCCGAGCGCAGCCTGTTCGAGCATGCCAATGGCGTTCACGCCCGGTTCGCCGCCTCCATGGAAGCCGGCGACGCCCATGGAGCGCTGGCCCGTCTGGCGGAGCTGCGCGGCCCGATTACGGCGTTCTTTGACAGCGTCATGGTCATGGCCGATGACGCCGCCGTCCGCCGCAACCGCCTGGCGCTCCTGTCGCAGATCGCCCGCGATGCGGCTGCCTACGCTGATTTCTCCAAGCTGGTCTGGTCCTGATATTCTCTCGGCCCGCCTTAAGGCGTACCCCTTAAGGCGGATTATATTTGGATAGGGGGTATGACCGGCATGAAACAGCCGGCTCAGATTCGCGATGTGATCGTATATGTCGTATCCGATTCCGCCGGGGATACGGGCGAGCTCGTCGTCCGTGCCGCAGCGGCCCAGTTCCATCCTATCGTGCCCCAGATCCGTCGGGCTCCGTTCGTGGCGGACGAGCCGTCGCTGGCCAAGGTGGTCGAGCTTGCCAGGGGCAACGGAGCGATCGTTCTGTATACGCTCGTCCTTCCCCATTTGCGGGAAGCGATGACCCGACTGGGAGCTACAAGCGGAGTCGAGACGATCGATCTGCTCGGACCGCTGGTCGCCAGCCTCGAGAAGAAGACTGGAATGCCGTCCAGGCAGGAGCCCGGCCTCAACCATGTGCTGGACGAGGATTACTTCCGCAAGGTCGAAGCGGTCGAATTCGCCGTCAAATATGATGACGCGAGGGATACAACCGGCGTCAAAAAAGCCGATATTGTTCTTGTGGGCGTATCGCGGACGTCGAAAACCCCGTTGTCCATGTATCTCGCCCACAAGAAATACAAAGTCGCGAACGTCCCGCTCGTGCCGGAACTGAAGCCGCCGGACGAGCTGTTCACGGTTCCCAAGGAGCGGATTGTCGGCCTTACGATCGACGTCCATTATCTCAACGTCATCCGCAAGGAGAGGCTCAAGGCGCTCGGCCTTCCTGACAGCGCCTCCTACGCGACGGCGCAGCGCATCGAGAGGGAGCTCCTCTACGCCAAGGAGATCATGGACCGGATCGGCTGTTTTGTCATCGACGTGTCTCACAGGGCGGTCGAAGAAACGGCAAGCCTCATCATGGAGCATATCCGGAGCAGCTGAAGTTCCATCATGGAGCACATCCGGAGCATCTTGAAGCCACATGATGAACCATGGCCGGGGCAGTACTGCTGCGTCGGAGGCAGGACGGGTTGACGGGAGGATCCTATTGAGCGAACCGTTTGTGATCGTTGTTGACGCCGATGCTTGTCCGGTCAAGCGGGAAATAATCGATACGGCAGCCGCCGCATCCGTGCCGGTGGTGCTTGTCTCGTCCTATGACCATCGCTTGGAGAGAGAGCCCGGCACGGAAGTGGTCCATGTGGACCGAAGCAGCCAGTCCGCCGATCTTTATATCCTGAACCGGATCCGCCGCGGAGATATCGTCATTACCGGAGACTTTGGACTTGCCGCCATCGCGCTGGCCAAGGGAGCCGAAGTGATCGGGTTTCGCGGCCAGAGCTACACGGACGGGAATATCGACTTCCTGATGGCCCGCCGGCATGAGCAAAGCGTGATCCGCCGCAGCGGCGGAAGGACCAAAGGGCCTAAAGCCATGACGTCGGAAGACCGAACTTGCTTTCAACAAAAGCTGACAAAAGTTTTGAAGCACAGGCAGGAAAACGATAGGGTCTAGCGAATAGTATTACGTGTTATTAAGACGAAGGTGATGAACGAGTGGCATATGGCAAGATACCGGACAGCGTCATCGATGAAGTGCGCCGGCATCATGAAATTGTGGACACGGTAGGGAAGTACGTTCATCTAACCAAGAACGGCAAATACATGAAGGGGCTCTGCCCGTTCCATTCCGAACGGACTCCCTCCTTCACGGTCACGCCGGAGCTGCAGATTTTTCATTGCTACGGCTGCGGCAAAGGCGGCAATGTCATCCGGTTCATTGAAGAGATCGAGGGCTACACTTTCCCTGAAGCCGTCCGCCATCTGGCGAAAGAGGCGGGGATGCCCATTACATGGGACGCGTCCGACGATAGCTCTTCGCCTCGTGACCCCGAGCTCGAGCGCCATTATGAGGCGCATGAGCTTGCCGCCAAGTTCTACCATTATCTGCTCAACAATTCCGCCCAGGGCCAGGAAGCTCGCGCTTATCTGCTCTCCAGGGGGCTGAACAGCAAGCTGATCGACGAATTCTCCATCGGTTTCGCGCCTGAAAGTTGGGACACGCTCTCCAGATTTCTGACATCGAGGGGCTACGAGCCCGAGCTGCTGGAACGAGCGGGACTGCTTTCGGCCAAGTCCGACGGCAGCGGCCACGTCGACCGTTTCCGGGGAAGGGTCATGTTTCCGATCCGCAATCGGGACGGCAAAGTATGCGGCTTCGGCGGACGAATCATGGACAACTCCCAGCCTAAATACTTGAACTCTCCCGAGACGAGGCTGTTCGGCAAAAGCAAGCTGCTGTACAATCTGCATGCTGCGCGGCCGGTCATGCGCAAAAAGCGTTCCGGCGTGCTGTTCGAGGGGTATATGGACGTCATCAAGGCATGGAGCGCCGGAGTCAAGAACGGCGTGGCCACGATGGGAACCGCTCTGACCGATGAGCAGGCGACAAGGCTTTCAAGGGATTTGGAAGAGATCATTCTCTGTTATGACGGAGACGACGCCGGCCAAGCCGCCGTCATGAAGAACATCCCGATCCTGGAGAAGGCCGGACTTCGCGTGCTCGTCGCCATGCTGCCCAAGGGCATGGATCCGGACGAATGCATCACCCGATTCGGCGCGGAGACCTTCATGCGGGAGACGATGGACAATCCCGTGTCGGTCACGAAATTTAAACTACTATATTCACGCAGGAGTCATACACTCATAGGAGAAGAGGGCCGCAAAAATTATGTCATGGAAGCCGTTGGCATTGTAGCGGAACTGGATTCCCGAACGGAGCAGGAAGTGTATCTGAAGGAATTGTCGCGAGAATTCGAAATTTCCCTTGAATCGCTGAAGCAGGATTGCCACAGGCTGTTCAGCGAACGCCAGAAATCCAGGCCGGACAGGGATAAGAACGACAATTCGTGGAATAATGGTAGGAATGAAACGAGGCGTGCGCCTGCTGCGCCTGCTCTGCTGCCCGCTTACCAACGCGCGGAACGCAGGCTCCTCGGCGTGATGATACGGGATGCTGAAGTCGCACGGAGCATTTACGACCGGCTCGGAGATGCATTCAACGTGGAGGATCACGCGGCGCTTGCTGCTTATTTATACGCCTATTACGCGCAAGGGCATGAGCCGGATGCAAGCCGGTTCATCGCTTCGCTGCAGGACGACCGCCTGGAGAGGGCGGCGGCTTCCATTCTGATGCACGAGGATTCATCTCCCTTTGACGAGCATCTGCTTTCGGCCTACATTCATGAGATTCTGAAGGTGCCGCAGCTGAGGGAAATCGAGCTCAGGAGAGAAGAAGCCCTGCGGGCGGAACGGAGCGGCGACGTGCTGAAGGCGGCCAAGATCCAAAGTGAGATTATCGCCCTAGAAAGACAGCTAATGAAACGGCAGGATGAACATTTCTAGGGAGGAGGGAGTCGGGAATATGGCGAATGACCAACATACTGAGCTGGACAACGAACAAAAAATGGAGCTGGTGAAAGATCAGCTCATCGAACAGGGCAAAAAGCGCTCTTCCCTGTCCTATAAAGAAATCATCGACAAGCTTGCTCCGTTCGACCAGGAGCCGGAGCAGATCGATGAATTTTTCGAGCAGCTGGACGATCTCGGCATCGAAGTGACCAACGAGACCGAGGACGGCCCGACCCCTATGGGCAGCGAAGACCAGGAACGCGAAAGCGACGATTTCAACTTCGACGACGATCTTTCGCTGCCTCCGGGCATCAAGATCAACGATCCTGTACGCATGTACCTCAAGGAGATCGGACGCGTCCCGCTGCTGCTGGCCGATGACGAGATCGAGCTGGCCAAGCGTATCGAGAAAGGCGATGAAGAAGCGAAGCGCCGTCTTGCGGAAGCCAACCTTCGTCTCGTCGTCAGCATCGCGAAGCGTTATGTCGGCCGCGGCATGCTGTTCCTGGATCTTATCCAGGAGGGCAACATGGGCCTCATCAAGGCTGTCGAGAAATTCGATCACCAAAAAGGCTTCAAGTTCAGCACGTACGCGACATGGTGGATTCGTCAGGCGATCACCCGCGCCATCGCAGACCAAGCCCGAACCATCCGTATTCCTGTCCACATGGTGGAGACGATCAACAAGCTGATCCGCGTCTCGCGCCAGCTGCTGCAGGAATTGGGGCGCGAACCTACGCCGGAGGAAATTGCCGCCGAGATGGATCTCAGCACGGACAAGGTCCGCGAGATCATGAAGATTGCTCAGGAGCCTGTATCGCTGGAAACGCCGATCGGGGAAGAGGACGACTCGCATCTGGGGGATTTCATCGAGGATCAGGAAGCTCTCGCGCCGGCCGATGCCGCTGCCTACGAGCTGCTGAAGGAGCAGCTTGAGGATGTGCTGGATACGCTGACGGAGCGGGAGGAGAATGTCCTCCGCCTGCGTTTCGGCCTCGATGACGGCAGGACAAGGACGCTCGAGGAAGTGGGCAAGGTATTCGGCGTCACTCGCGAGAGGATCCGCCAGATCGAAGCCAAGGCGCTCCGCAAGCTTCGCCATCCTAGCCGCAGCAAGCGGCTCAAGGATTTTCTGGAATAGGCCTTCAAGGAATGACCTTCTGCCGCCGGCAGGGGGTCTTTTTTTTGGTCATGGAGTCCGTTCAGGCGGGCAAAATCTGTGGGACCATGGTCATCGGGGACCGAAGTCCCTTCAACATGAGAGCCTTGTTGTCGATGACTACGGTATACCGTTCCGGCTGCGGCATACCTGCCTTGCCGGCCTGAGCCTTTGCGTGAAAAGGAGCCGAATATGGAAGCTGACCGACGCCGCATCATCGTGCAGGAAATCCAGCAATGGAGAAAAGGGAAGCTGCTTCCCGATCATTACTGCGACTTTCTGCTCAACCTGTATGTCACCGAGAAGGAAGCTCAACCCGATTTTTTGAATGAACCGGCCGCGGGCCGTGCCGGAAGATTTTCGGTCTGGAAATGGATATCTATTTTTGTTATCTTTTCCTTTTTCTGTTTGATTGTTCTTCATTTTAGCTCTTTTCATCCGGCATTGCAAATAGCTCTCTGCCTGTTGACGACGGGGGGCATGCTTACGGCGGGGACGATCCTGAGACCGCGCAACGAAACGGTCGGGCTGAGCTGGATCGGTCTCGCCATGCTGTTATTGGCCGGCTCGTCGCTGTATCTTCTGCATCTGCACGAGCTGGATGCGTGGGGGTGGAAAGCTCTCGTTCTCGGACTTTGCGCTGCGTTCTGGATCGCCTACGGCATTGCCGCGCGCATCCCGCTGCTGCATTTCAGCGGCTGGGCTTGCCTTGCCATCGTCTACTCCCTGCTGCTCCGAAACCATTCGCATCCTTATTCGCTGCTTCAAGCCCAGCTGTACTGGCTGCCGCTGGCCGGCCTGTTCTCCTGGTCGGGATGGTTCGCTCAGCGGTGGAGCAAGCGCGATTGCGCGGTGCTGCTCGGCTTCTCGGCGCTGCTTGTCCTTATGCCGGAAATCGCCTTCTTTGCGAATTCGGGCTCGGAAGTTTGGCTCCAGGCGCTGTTTGTTGGTAAACTGGTCATAGGCGGAGGGGTTCTTTTCCTTCTGCGAAAATATTGGATAGCGTGGGTTGCCTGATATGTTGATTTCCAAACGACTTTCCGCCATAGCGGGGTTTGTGTCCGAAGGATCGCGAATCGCGGATATCGGATCGGATCATGCGCTGCTGCCCGTCTATCTCGTGCAGAGCGGCATCAGTCCGTCCGGCATTGCCGGAGAGCTTAACGAAGGACCGCTGGAAGCGGCTCGCCGAGGAATCGCAGCCGCCGGCTTGACGTCGTCGATTCAGGCCCGCCGGGGCAACGGCCTGGAGGTGCTCCAGCCCGGAGAAGCCGACACGGTCACGGTTGCCGGCATGGGCGGAGGCCTGATCCGGACGATTCTGGACGAGGGGGCCGCAGCGGGCAAGCTGGAGGGTGTCCGCGAGCTTGTGCTTCAGCCGAATGTAGGCGAGGAGCTTGTCCGGCATTGGCTGCGGGAGCAGGGCTGGTATTTGCAGGAAGAGATGATAGTGGAGGAAGACGGCAAGTTCTATGAAGTTCTCCATGCGGTCCGGAGCCCACAGCATGCGGAGCTGAATGAGCGGCTGTACGGTTCGGGCACGACGATCGAGGGACTGTCGGTTGAAGAAGAGGCGGAATTGCGGCTGAAAATGGGCCCTTGGCTTCTTCGCGGCAGAAACGAGACTGAAGCCTTCGCCCTCAAATGGCGCTCCGAGCTGAAGAAATTGGAACGGATCGTCGGAGAACTGCAAAAATCCGGAACGGATGAAGCGGCAGCCCGTGCCGAAGGCTTCAGGCGCGAGAGCCGGCTGATCGAGGAGGTGCTGTCATGTTCGCAAGCGGACAATTCGTCACAGGATTGATGGAGCAGCTGGCTCCCAAGAGATACGCGGTGGAGAACGATCGGATCGGCCTGCAGCTCGGCACGCTGCAGAAGGAGATCCGGAAAGTGCTTGTCGCGCTGGACGTCACGGAAGCGGTGGTGGAGGAGGCGATCGCCATGGGGGCCGATCTGATCATCGCCCATCATGCCATCATTTTCAGGCCGCTGGCCAAGATCGACACCTCGTCGCCGGCAGGCTCGCTCTATGAGCGTCTGATCAAGCATGATATCGCCGTGTTCATTTCCCATACGAATCTCGATACGGCCGACGGCGGCATGAACGACTGGATGGCTGATGCGGTCGGCATCGAGCCGGAAGGAAGGGTCAGCCTGGAGAAGGTGCATGAGGACAAGCTGTTCAAGCTATCGGTGTACGTCCCGGCTTCCCATCACGAGGCTGTGCGCGGAGCGCTGTGGGAAGCGGGCGCGGGCTCGATTGGCGCGTACGACCAGTGCAGCTTCAGCATGGAGGGAAGGGGCACGTTCCGTCCGGGGCCGGGCACGGATCCGTTCATCGGCTCCTCAGGACGCCTTGAAACGGTCGACGAGATCAGGCTGGAGACCATCGTGCCGGAAAGCCTGCTGAAGCGCTCGGTCAAAGCAATGCAAACCGCTCATCCGTACGAAGAGGTCGCCTTCGACATCACGCTGCTCCAGCAGGAGGGCGTTGTCCGCGGGCTTGGCCGTTCCGGCAAGCTGGAAGAGCCCGTCACGCTTGCAGGCATGGCCGAACGGGTCAAAGCCGCCTTCGACGTTCCGTTTGTGCGGGTCATCGGCGATTTCTCCGCGACGATCCGCAAGGCGGCCGTGCTGGGCGGCTCCGGGGCCAAATACTGGCGGGCCGCGCAGTTCGCCGGCGCGCAGGTGCTCATTACCGGAGATGTCGACTACCACTCGGCCCATGATGCGCTGGCGGCGGGCATGTTGCTGATCGATCCGGGCCATAACGCCGAAAAGATCATGAAGGCCAAAACAGCCGACTGGCTGCGCGAGCGGCTGGCCGGATCCAAGTACAGCACGGAAGTGGCGGCCTCAGCCATAAATACCGAGCCTTTCCGGCTTGCTTGATGAGGCTGCAGCAGGTATACTAGCTAAGGGTTTGGAAAGTCTGACAGACAATCGCTGGCGGCTTGTGCCGCGAGAGGAAAGTCCGGGCTCCGCAGGGCAGGATGCTGGATAACGTCCAGTCGGCGCGAGCCGAAGGATAGTGCCACAGAAATGGACCGCCGATGGCCCGCCGCTTGCGGCGCGGATCAGGCAAGGGTGGAACCGTGGTGTAAGAGACCACGAGCGGCGTTGGCGACAACGCGGCTGGTAAACCCCATCCGGAGCAAGACCTAAGAGAACGCGGCAGCTTCGTGCTGCAACCCTTGCCCGGGGAGCGTTCGGGTTGGTCGCTTGAGCCTGCCAGCAATGGCAGGCCTAGATAGATGATTGTCGCTTGCAGTGGGAGGGTCGTTCCCGTCTGGACCACGAAGAGCACAGAACCCGGCTTACGGCAGGCTTTCCGCAACGAATTCCCATTCCATCAACTACTAATCCAGCGCATACAAGGCCTCTCCCCGGCGAATCGCCGGATGAAGGCAAGCACCAAAGAAGGAGCTCCCTTGCGGGAGCTCCTTCTTGCATTTCTATTTGGCGCCGTTTTTGAACTTGTCCGTAATTCGCTGCAGCCGGCCTTTCACCTGTTCGGGGAATGCCTGCAGCGGCTGGGACGTCCGGCCCGCTTCCCGCAGCGCCTTGTCGATGTCGATCTGGCCGTAGCCGAAATAAGGGTCCTTGCCTTTGGCGCCGAGATCAATCGCCGTGCGGCGCATGATATCCATCACCTGGACGTTGGTCAGGTTGGGATTGCGCGAGCGGATCAGGGCGGCCAGAGCGGCCACATGAGGGCTCGCCATCGATGTTCCCGACAAGGCGGCGTACTGGCTGCCGGGGTAGGTGCTCGCGATGCTGTCGCCCGGAGCTGCGGCATCGATGTAGTCGCCGAAATTGGAGAAAGACGACTTCTGGCCCTTGGAGTCGGTCGAGGCGACTGCGAACACTTCCGGGTAGGCGGCCGGATAGCCTGGCCGGTCCGTATTGTCGTTGCCGCTGGCCGCGATGAGGACGACGTCCCGGTCGTAGGCATATTTGATCGCGTCATGCAGGAACTCGGCGGATGCATAGTTGCCGAGGCTCATATTGATGACCTTGGCGCCATGGTCCGTCGCCCAGATGAGTCCTTGGGCGACGGAGTACGTGGAGCCCGCCCCGCTGCTGTCCAGCACCTTGACCGGCATAATCTTGTTGTACCACGTCAGTCCGGCTACGCCTTCCCCGTTGTTGACGGTGGCGGCGATGATGCCGGTGACATGGGTGCCGTGGCCGACATCGTCGTCGGGCTTCGATCCGCTGGTCACGATGTTGGTTCCCGGCTCCAGCTTGCCGGTGAGGTCGGGGTGGTCGGCTTGGACGCCGGTATCCAGCACGGCGACCTTCACGGCATCGCTGCCTTTGGACAGGTTCCAGCCGAGCTCGGCTTCAATGGACGGGAGATTCCACTGATAATCGGAGTACAGCCTGTCGTTGGGAATGATCGGCTGGGCCGCCGTCTCGTCGACCAAGGCCCTCGCGCCGCGGCCGGCTTGATTTTCGAGGGGACGGTCGTTGGTTATATACAGGTAATGGGGCTCCACATAGACGGGATTCCATTTCTTGCGGAAATAGCCCATCATCTTCATGGCGTCCATGCTGCGGGATCGGAAAATGTACGTGCTGTTCATCTGGTTTTCGGACACGGCGCCGATATCCCGCCGGATGCGCGCCAGCTCACTGGGTCCTGGATTGCCGCGGAACCGGACGACGACCTCCTGCACATGATAATGGCTGGACGCGCCATTGTCCTCCCCCGTGCGGACGGTCATTTCACGGCCGGATCCCGCATGGACCGATTCAACCCTGTAATGGCCTTCGGCCGGATACGGCACGAGCCGCAGATTGCGCATCTGATGCCTCTGCACCTGGCCGACGATATCCTGCCGGATGATTCCGAGCACTCCTTCTCCGCCGCCGTATGCCGGAATGCCAAGCACCATGTAGCGCCGGCCATCCGCTTCGACGACAGGGGACTGGTACCGGCTGCCGGCTTCGACTCCTCTTTTGGCCGCTTGGATCGGAGCCTTCAGCCGGGCTTCGGCGGCCTTGGGCATGCTGCCCGCGGAGATGGAAGCCTTGCCTTTCCGCATCCATTCCAGCCGCAGCATCTGCGGATGCATGGCGATCAGCTTTTTCATGCCGCGCTCTTTATCGGCGGACGGACGTTCCGCAAGCGAGAACAGCTTGCCGATGTCCTTGGAGCACTGGGAGGCGCACAGCTGCGAGGTGGCGTCCATATCGTGCTTGACGTCTGCTTCCTTGAGGAGATGTTCTTCCCGGGCCGAAAGGACCCGCGTCTTGGCCTGCTGCTGCTCATGATGCTTGCCGCCGGGAGATACGAACAACGGGCTGACCGGAATCAGAATAGTAAGGAAAGCGAGCGCCGCGAAGGCGCCGATCCATTTTTTTCGCATAGCTTCAGAAAACCTCCCGAAAGCATTAAGTCACTGGTCGAGCGTGCTCCTTTAGAGTTGGGAAGGAAGCCCGGAATTATGCGCCTCGGCACCGGCTGCGGATGCAGGACGATGCAGGAACATGTCCCAAATACCTACAAATCGCCGCTGTTCTGTGATAGGATAAACGTGACCATCAAAGTCTTGCTGGATCGATGAAAGGGGAACATCACAATGCCATCTGCCAACGTCAAAGCGTTAAGCGAATCCACGCGCGGCAAGCTCAAAGAAGCCGTATCCTTGCTGGAGCCATTCCTGAACCAGCATGCACTCCCGCAGCTGGAGGCGCCGGATGCAGGCGGCGAGGAGCAGACCTTCTACAAAGGGCTGCTGTCGGATCTGCGCCATCTTCTGGTCTATTCGGAAGTGGCTTACGAGAAGCTGGGCGTCACACTGCGCCGCCCGACCTTTGACAATGACTATGCGGAGAGATTGCTGTATGAGGTTTACCACCATAGCGTGAACGCGTTCTTCTATCCGAAGAACGAAGGGTACTCCGAGGATGGAAGATATGCCTATACGGGACAGGATGCGATCCGCTTCCGCCACAAGCCCGTGCGCGCGGCGCGCGACATCGTGCTCGGCGTATCCAAGATTTACGAAGAGCTTCGCGACGACCTTGCCTATTACGAAAATGACTACATGACCCAGCGCAGGATGCAAGGTCAGAAATAGGAAAGCATATGTCGAGCCCGCCGCGGGAATTCTTAGTAGCGGAGGTGATCGACTATGCCAAAAGGCGTAGCTTGCAGCGTATCGAACTGTGCGTTTTGGGGACAAGGCAACCAGTGTGGCGCCGATGCCATCAACATCGAGATCGACCAGCATGCCCATGCGGATTTGACGGCCGAATTCGCCGATGAGGATCTTGGCGTCAACCACCAGGATTCTGCCAAGGAATCCTCCGCCACCTGCTGTCATACGTTCAAGCCGAAGGAAGGCTGACGGCTTATGTCCGATCCATCGAAACGCCGTCACGGAATACGGAAGAAGAGGCATGAGGATTGGATCGCCCGCTCGCGAGAGCAGTTCGGCGATGTGGAGACGGCTGCCGAGATCGCTCCGGCCCCGCATTCCGAATCCAGCGGCAGCCAAAGGCGCATCGAATCGCTGAAGCGGGAAGTCGTCTCGGCCGGCCGCTCGCTCGGCTGGACCGCCCTCGTATTCGCCGTGCTTTCCTGGCTGATCTGGCCGGCGTTCATGGGAATCACAGCGGCCGTATTCGGTTATTTCGCCTTCTTCCAAGGCAGCCGGATGCTTGGCGGCATCGCCATGGCGATGGGCGGCCTGGCCGCAGCCGTTTATTTGATCTTACTGCCCTTATATGTGATGCTCGGCTGACCGCAACCCGTCCTTTTCCAAGGACGGGTTTTTCGTTTCGACAGCGCCGGAGACACGAGGTCGGGCCCGAGCGGTTTAATCTTTGTTCAGGCATTCATTTTGACTGGCGATAAACCGATACAGATAGCATGACATTGGCAAGAGAGGAATGACATTGACATGATGTCCATCGACCCCCGCATCCTCACGACTCTTCTCAAACTGCAGCTGTCGCCTAGCTTGAGCCAGCTCACCGGCTCTTCCGCATCTTCCGCCTCCGGCACTTCGGCAGCCGGACAAACCTCGTTCGACCAGCTGCTGTCCCAGCTTTCGGCATCGGGCCAGAGCGCATGGGCTGGCGAGGAAGAAGACGATTCCTACGGCTATGGCATTCCGGCCTCGCTGCAGCTGCTGCAGACGGGCTTGCCGGAAGGCCTGGACTTGATGGGCGCGGCTGACTCAGGATCAGCGGCGGGCGGCTCCGCAGCGCCTTACGAAAGCATGATCCAATCCGCCGCCGCCCGCTATGGAGTGTCCGAATCGTTGATCAAGGCGGTGATCGGAGCGGAATCGTCCTTCAACCCGAGCGCGGAATCGTCCGCCGGAGCCAAAGGGCTCATGCAGCTGATGGACGGCACGGCAAGCGGGCTTGGCGTGACCGACTCGTTCGATCCGGCCCAAAATATCGACGGCGGCTCGAAATACTTGTCGTATCTGCTGCGCAAGTACGACGGCAGCGCGGCAACTGCGCTCGCAGCCTACAACGCAGGACCCGGCAAGCTTGACCGCCTCGGCATTTCGGATGAATCGTCCCTCAGCGCCCTGTTCTCCACCTTGCCGGCCGAAACCCAGCGTTATGTGGCTAAAGTGCTGAATAAGGAGAGCTCCCTCCGCTTGTAACGCCACCTGTTTTGCGATACGATAGTGGGTGCCTGTTCAACATTCGGACATGTACCAAGACCGCTGCTCCGAAGCTGTCCCGATCCGAATCGGGACAGCCGGCCAGGCGGTTTTTTTATTTTTTTGCCAAAAGGAGTCTTGGACTAAATGAACCCGGAAAAGACTTGGCTTTACTTTGACCACTGCGCTTCGACGCCTCCTCATCCGGAGGTCGTCCGGACGCTGGCAGAGGTCATGCAGCGCCATTACGGCAATCCATCCTCGCTGCATCGCGCAGGCGTCGATGCGGACCGCCTGATTCGTCAGGCGAGAGAGCTGCTCGGCAAGCTGTTCGAGGTGGAAGCGGACGAATGGATCTTCACATCGGGAGGCACGGAGAGCAACCAGCTGGCCATCAAGGGAGCGGCGAGAGCGAACCGTTCCAAAGGCAGCCATCTGATCACCTCCGTCACGGAGCACGCCTCGGTGCTGGAGGCGTTCCGCCAGCTGGAGCGCGAAGGCTTCGAGGTCACCTATCTGCCCGTCGATTCCATAGGCCGGATCAGCATCGAGCAGCTCCGCGATGCCATGAAGCCAGGCACGATTCTGGTCAGCCTGATGCAGGTCAACAACGAGACGGGAGCCGTGCAGCCGATCGCGGAAGCGGGGAGCCTGCTGCGCGGCTATCCCGATACCCTTTTCCATGTCGACGGCGTCCAGAGCATCGGCAAGCTGTCCGTTCGCTTGAGGGAGTGGGGGATCGATCTGTTCAGCGGTTCCGCCCATAAGCTCCGCGGTCCGAAGGGCAGCGGGTTCCTATACGTCCGCGGAGGCGTGAGGCTGGAGCCGCTGCTTGGAGGGGGCGAGCAGGAGAGCGGCTTCCGGCCGGGGACGCAGAACGTGCCCGGCATCGTCGCTTCCGCCAAGGCGGTCCGCCTGTCCATGGAATCCAGGGAAGAGCGCGCGCGCCAGCTGGGCGGACTGAGAAGCCGCCTGCTGGAGCGCATTGCCCTTCTGCCGGAGCTTGAGGTGAACGGGGATTCCGCACCGGATTCGCCCTATCAGGCGCCGCATGTGCTCAACTTCTCTTATGCCGGCATGAAGCCTGAAGTGCTCGTCCATGCGCTGGAGGAGGCGGGGATGCTCGTCTCGACTAAATCGGCCTGCTCCTCCAAGGACGACAAGCCGAGCGGCGTGCTGCTGGCGATGGGCTGCCCCCGGCAGAGAGCGGCAGCGGGAATCCGAGTGAGCTTCGGGGACGAGCACGGGCCGGAGGATATCGACCGGCTGGCGGACGCCCTTGCCGAAGCGGTCCGCCGCCTGAAGCCCCTTGAAAGGAATGGGAGATAAATGATTTATGACTTCATAACCGTCCGGTTCGGCGAGATTACGCTGAAGGGCCGCAATCGGGGAAGGTTCGAGCAGCAGCTGCTGCGGCATGTTCAGGGAGCGCTCCGGCATATGCCCGAACTTGAGTTCAACAAGACGTACGGACGAATCTACATCAAGCTCAACGGGGCTTCGTACGAGGAAGCCGCAGCCGGACTGAGGAAGGTGTTCGGCATCCATTCCTTCAGTCCGGTGAAGAGGACCGAGTCGGATGCCGACGCGATCCGGGAGACGGCTCTGGAAGTATGGCAATCGCTTCCGAAGGAGCCTGCGACTTTCAAGGTGTCCACCAAAAGAGGATGGAAGGGCTTCCCGCATCCATCCTACGACATGAACCATATCGTCGGTTCAGCCATTCTTCGCGCTTGCCCCGGCCTCTCCGTGGACGTGCATCGTCCCGAGACGGAGCTGCGGATCGACATCCAGCCCGAAGGAACTTACCTCTATTGCGCGAGCGAGCCTGGCGCAGGAGGATTTCCGTACGGAACGAACGGGAAAGCGATGCTGCTGCTGTCGGGCGGCATCGACAGCCCAGTCGCCGCTTGGTCCGCCATGCGCAAAGGGCTGGAGCTGGAGGCGGTGCACTTCCACAGTTATCCGTTCACGAGCGAGCAGTCGACGGATAAGGTCATCGAGCTGGCGCGCCGGCTGTCGGTGTACGCCGGCAAGCCGCTGAAGCTCCATCTCGTCTCGTTCACGGATATCCAGACCCGGTTTACGCAGACGGGCCAGGAGCATTTGACCATTACGCTCATGAGACGCTCGATGCTCGCCATCGCGGAGCTGCTGGCGGAAAAGCATGGAGCGGGAGCCGTCGTGACCGGCGACAGCCTCGGGCAGGTGGCGAGCCAGACGCTCGGTAGCATGAACGTCATCGGCCGCACGCTGTCGCTGCCGCTGCTGAGGCCGCTCGTCATGATGGACAAGCAGGAGATCATCGACAAGGCCGTACGGATCGGCACTTACGAGACGTCCATCCTGCCGTTCGAGGACTGCTGCACGCTGTTTGTGCCGAAATCCCCGAGCACGAATCCCAATCTGCGCGTGGTGGAGCGCACCGAGCAGTCGATCGACGGGCTGGAGGACATGGTGCGGCTCGCTGCGGAGAACACGGAGACGGTCGTCCTGAACCGCGGCGAAATCATCAAGCGGAAATCTGCGGTCGTGCAGGAATCCGAGGAGCGGGATTGGTTCTAGAACTTGCCTCAACTAAAAAAAAAGCCCGCCGGGATATCCCCGGCAGGCTCCGGGAGACCCTAATGGGTCTCCCTTTCTTTTTGCTGCGAGTTCATTTTGTTCTTCCGCATCCAGTTGGTCAGCATGCCCGCTCCAAGGATGAGGGCGATGACGATGAGGATGAATACCCATTCCGGCATCGGACGGCCGTCGAACAGGTGGGAGACCTTCGGCTCTCCGGCGATCATATGTCCGGCCGTATAGCCCAGGACGGCTGCGCCGACGTACAGGATCCAAGGGAGCTTCTCGATCAGCTTGATGAACACCGTGCTGCCCCATACGACAATAGGGATGCTGATAAGAAGGCCGACGATGACGAGCCAAATGTTGCCGTGCGAAGCGCCCGCAACGGCGAGCACGTTGTCGATGCCCATGGCGGCGTCCGCGACGACGATCGTTCCGATCGCGGCGCCGAGCGTGCCGCCCGCCTTGATATTGTCATGGCTGCTGTCCTCTTGCACCAGCAGCTTGTAAGCAATCCAGATCAGCAGGAGACCGCCGGCAAGATGGAGCCATGGAACATCAAGGAGATAAACGACGAGCACCGTCGCGACCATGCGGATGGCGATCGCGCCGAACGTTCCCCAGATGACCGCCTTTTTCTGCTGTTCCTTGGGCAGGTTGCGGGCTGCAAGGGCGATGACGATCGCATTGTCTCCGGCAAGCATAAGATCGATGAAAATGATGGTCAGCAGAGGCCCTAACCATTCCATACAAGCTCCTCCTTCAAGTTCTCTTCGTTAAACCTCATAAGTACCTACCCTTATACGGAGGCATTCGGACAATGGATTCATTTTTTTTAGCAGTCAGAATTTTGTGCATGCCGATGGATTTCCGCGGAACGAGACGAAGGGCGGCTGCCAGCATATTTCCGCAAGCTTGGACATACCTCTGAAATAGAAAGGGGATGTACGGGTGGACAATCTCTGGATTTTTCTGCAGATCATCATGATCAACATTTTGCTCAGCGGGGACAATGCCGTGGTCATTGCGATGGCCAGCCGCCAGCTGCCCTCGCAGCAGCGCAAGCGCGCCGTCTGGTGGGGATCCTTCGCCGCGGTCGGGCTGAGATGCCTGCTGACGCTCGCCGCCATCTCTCTGCTGAAGCTCCCATACCTGCAGGCGGCAGGCTCCGTGCTGCTGGTATGGATCGCCGTCAAGCTGCTGCATGACGCCGAAGCGGGCAGGCGCCCCGGCACTTCCGGAGCGAGGCCGGCTGTCGCCGCGACCTTGGCCGGCGCCGTATGGACGATCGTCACGGCGGACTTCATCATGAGCCTCGACAATGTGCTTGCCGTTGCCGCCGTGGCGGACGGCGAACCTGTCCTTATGATGCTCGGAATCATCCTCAGCATACCGATGATCATCTGGGGCAGCCATGTGCTGGGCAAGCTTCTGGCCCGCTACCCGTCGCTTGTCTACGCAGGCTCCGGCCTGCTGGGATACGCGGCCGGCGAAATGCTGGTCTCCGACCCTGGCCTGCACGGCGCGTTCGCGCGGATTCCGCTCGCGCATGCCGCGATTCCGGTGCTGTTCATTCCGCTCGTTATCGTGCTCGGCATCGCCACGATGAAAAAAAACCGGCCATGACTTTCCGCCGCCCGAGGCGACCCGAAGCCCGCTTCGGGTTTATTTCATTTCCCTGCTTGTTCCTGCTGGTATTTTTATTGCACTTCCTATAGAATAAGAAAGATATGAGCTGTCGTCTTCTGCCGTTGCTTCGGCAGGCGTTATGGGAAACGGGGGGATAGAAATTGATTCGCAATCAATATTCCGCCGGAATTGTTATCCTGCTGGCAGGGATTTTCATTCTTCTGGGCAGATTGGGAGTTTTCAGCTTTATCGGTTCGGTTTTTTGGCCGCTCTTCGTGCTGATTCCGGGCGTTCTGCTGCATGTGCTCTACTTTGGCCGGCTGATTCCTGCGGCAGCGCTGGTTCCGGGCGGTATGTTGTCCGTATATGCACTGGTGTTCCTGTTTAGCAACTGGTTCGGATGGGGGTACATGAAATTTCTGTGGCCTTTCTTCATTCTTGGACTGGCCGTCGGGCTGTACGAATACTACATGTTCGACTCTTCCCACCCAAAAAGCGCCTATTCGATCGCCTTGATTCTGGGCATCGTATGGGCGGCCTGCATGGCTTTCGTACTGCTTTGGAGCTGGGGTATTTACCTCATCGCCATCGTGCTTGTCGCTGTCGGCGGCTGGATGATGATGAGCAAGCGTGTCCGCTGGTAAGCTGGATGTCGGTCTATTTTTGAACACAAAGAGATGGAGTGGATTAGAAGTTATGCAAGCAAGAGAAAACATTCGCAATATCGCCATTATCGCGCACGTCGACCACGGCAAAACGACGCTTGTCGACAAGCTGCTGCAACAGTCCGGAACGTTCCGCGACCATGAAGTCGTCCATGAAAGGGCGATGGACTCCAACGATCTGGAGCGGGAGCGCGGCATTACGATTCTGGCGAAAAACACCGCGATCAACTATAAGAACTACCTCATCAACATCGTCGATACTCCCGGACACGCCGACTTCGGCGGCGAAGTGGAGCGCATCATGAAGATGGTCGACGGCGTACTGCTCGTCGTGGACGCTTTCGAAGGCTGCATGCCGCAGACGAAGTTCGTTCTGCGCAAGGCTCTCGAGCACAACCTGACCCCGATCGTCGTCCTGAACAAGATCGACCGTCCGAACGCGACTCCTGAGGCTGTCGTGGACGAGGTTCTCGATCTCTTCATCGAGCTCGGCGCCAATGACCAGCAGCTCGAATTCCCGGTCGTGTACGCCTCCGCTCTCATGGGCACGTCCAGCATGAGCCTGGATAAGCAGGACGAGAACATGGAAGCCATGTACGAAACGATCGTCCAGCATATCCCGCATCCGACCGAGAGCGTCACGGATCCGCTGCAATTCCTCGTCACGCTGCTTGACTATAACGAATACATGGGCCGCATCGCGATCGGCCGCGTCAACCGCGGCGTCATCCGCCAAGGCCAGACGGTCGCCGTCATGACCCGCGAAGGCGGAATCAAGCAGGCCCGGATCGAGAAGCTGTTCGGCTTCCAGGGACTGAAGCGCGTCGAGGTCGAAGAAGCGGCCGGCGGCGACATCGTCGCCATCGCAGGCATCAAGGACATCAACATCGGCGAGACGATCGCGGATCCCGCGAAGCCTGAAGCCCTGCCGGTGCTGGAGATCGACGAGCCGACGCTGCAGATGACGTTCCTCGTCAACAACAGCCCGTTCGCCGGACGCGAAGGCAAGTGGGTCACTTCCCGCAAGCTTCGCGAGCGCCTCTACAAAGAGCTTGAGACCGACGTCGCGCTGCGCGTCGAAGATACGGACAGCCCGGACGTATTCATCGTATCGGGTCGGGGCGAGCTTCACCTCGGCATCCTGATCGAGAACATGCGCCGCGAAGGATACGAGCTGCAGGTATCCAAGCCTGAGGTCATCGTCAAGGAAATCGACGGCGTGAAATCCGAGCCGTACGAGCGCCTGCTCATCGACGTTCCGGAAGAAAGCATGGGAGCCGTCATGGAGAGCCTCGGTACGCGCAAAGCGGAAATGGTCAACATGGTCAACAACGGCAACGGCCAGGTCCGACTGGAATTCATCATTCCAGCACGCGGCCTGATCGGCTACCGGACCCATTTCCTGACGCTGACGCGCGGTTACGGCATTATGAACCATGCGTTCGACAGCTACGGTCCGATCGCCGGCTCCGGAGTCGGCGGACGCCACCAAGGCGTTCTGGTCGCAACCGAGAACGGCGTATCGACCTTCTACGGCATGATGGGCGTAGAAGACCGCGGCATCCTGTTCCTGGAGCCGGGCACCGAGATCTACGAGGGCATGATCGTCGGCGAGCACAACCGCGATCAGGACATCGTCGTCAACATCTGCAAGGAAAAGCAGCTGACGAACATCCGCTCCGCGACGAAGGACGATACGGTCCGGCTCAAAACGCCGCGCACGTACAGCCTCGAAGCTGCGCTGGAATATCTCAATGACGACGAATACTGCGAAATCACGCCTAAATCCATTCGGATGCGCAAGAAGCTCCTGAACAAGAGCGAGCGCGAGCGCGCCGAGAAGCAGCGCAAAACTTCGGCAAGCGTATAATCGGTTCAAGCGGCTTGCCTGAATCATGAACGTAACAGCGGCGATTGGGGCCGGCCAGCCGGCCGGCATCCAAATTCGCCGCTTGTTCGTCTTTATGATATCGGGCCTGCCGGCACGGATATCCACTCAAGGAGGAGAACTGGGATGCAGCATTGGCTCAGCGAGCATGCGCTCGTATCGTATATCCTGATTCTGGCAGGCGTTATCTATATCTTCAACAAGGTATTCCGTCCGCAGCAGCGCTTGCCGATTCTCAAGGAAATTCTGGTCTACGTCATCATGGCTATCGGTTCGGCCATTCTGGTCGTCTTCCAAATCGACAAGCTTCCGATCATTCAATGCATGGCGGTTGCCGTCCTGTTGATGTTCATGCTGAGGATCCGGCAGTTCAACGACCGCCGGCAAGCCAAACGCCAGAATGCGCCTGGAGCTGGAGAAAGCTAGGCAAGGCCCGAAATACGATGGAAGCACTTGGCCTCCGCCATTGCCGGCGGCGGACATAGCGCTGTGAAGAAAGGAATCGAGGCATGACGCCGTTCCTTTCGGACAGATGAAGGAGAATTTATGACTACAGGCAACGGATCCCCCCCGCGCCGGCCGGGCGGCAGCCCGCCGGCAGGACGAGGCGCACGCAGTGGCGCCGTCAAGAAACGCAAGCCCCGGTTTTGGATGCGAAGATTCATGCTGTTCGCCTCGCTGCTTGTTTTCATTGCGGTCGGTTACGGCGTCTATCTGTTCATGGACGCGAACAAGGCGATCAAGGAGATGAGCTACGGAACGAGCTCCGAAGTCGGTTCCATCGGCAGCAGCCCGTTCGGCATGCTGGTCATGGGAGTCGATACGCGAGGAGAAGGCGGCTTGCTGAATACCGATGTCCTTATGGCGGCCGCGTTCAATCCGAAGACCAAAAGCGCGGTTGTCGTCTCCATTCCGCGCGATTCCAGAATAGAGGTCAAAGGCTACAAGACCCGCAAGGTCAACAGCTATTATTCGGCTTTTCTGCGAAATGCCAAGAGTGAAGGAAAGGGCGTCTCCCAGGAGAATGCGGAGCATGCCGCAGCCAAGGGGATGAAGGATGCCATCGGCCGTTTTCTCGGCATTCCGATCGCGTATTCGGCGAACGTCAACTTCCAAGGCTTCGCCGACGTGGTGGATGCGCTCGGAGGCGTGAACGTCAATGTCGACATGGATATGGACTATGACGATCATGCCGGCCAGCCCGGCGGCACGAGCATCCATCTGCGCAAGGGCGAACAGAAGCTCGGCGGCGAGGATGCGCTTGGATTCGTGCGCTACCGCAAGTCCAACGACGGCAAGAACATGTCGAGCGATTTCGAGCGCAACGAGCGCCAGGAGCAGGTCGTCGGGGCGATTACGGACCGGATGATGTCGGTTCCGGGACTGCTGCGCCTGGGCAATGTATTTGGAGCCGTCGGAGGCAATGTGAAGACGGATATGCCGGCATCGGATATTCGGGAAATGATGAGGGTATACTTCGGCATCTCCAAGGAGGATATCGCCTTCATTCCTTTGACCGGGGAGTGGAGAAGCCCCTACGTGTATCTGGACGAGGCTGTCGTTGCGAAGGCGAGCAAGGCGCTCCAGTCCAAACTGGATGAATGACCATCGTGGACGCCGCATACGTATGTTATACTACACCTACGAAGCCGACATCATGATCCGATTATAATTCCGGGAGGCAGGGCGAATGGCGGAGCTCCGTGCGCATGGCGGCATTACGATTTCCGAAGGCCGTGCATCGACATCCGGCACGCGCCTTCATGGCAGAGGCCCGTCCTCTGCGGCTTGGCCATGGAACTCGCCGCTCCTCCAAAACCAAAAAGCCTAGTGACCTGTCACTAGGCTTTTTGCGCTTTGGCGCCGGTCAGCGATGTGCAGCCGGCGCGCCGGCTTTGTGCATGCCGTCCATCGGAGCCGGCGATGCGGCATTCCGGTTTTCCGGAGCCGTATTGCGAGGCAGCTGCGGCACGATGCGTCCGACGATGTCGGCCATTTCCTCCGCGAAGCCTTGAATCGGGCGTCCGCGGCGGATGTCGGCGCCAAGCTCCGACAGCCGCTGATTGACGTCCATGTCTGCCGTCACGATGGCTCGGACGCCAAGCGGATCATTGCGAAGCGCCTGAGCGACGGCGTATTTGATCGTTCCGACACGGGAGCGGTCGACGCTGCCGTCGACATCGATGCCGACGACGGCTGTGTTGCCGGCCACGACGGCATGGGCTTTGCGCACGCCCTCCACCCGGGAGGCGAGTTCTTCCAGACGTTTGGCGGCCTGGGCCGACCCGACCGTTTTTTCCGGCTGGGGATCGGTTTGCTTCGTACGAATACGCTGGTCTTCAGCAGGGGAAGGAGAATCGCCCTTATGGGCGACCGTGCCGCAGCCGGTCGCCGTCAGGCATAGAATCAAAGCTGCCGACAGCCATTTTTTCATGTTGGGGACACCTGACCTTTCCGTCGATGCTTGATCGTAGAACCGAACCTAGTTTGTCCCTGTTCCGGTAGGGCTATGTAACCATCGCATGTGGACCGGAATTATAAGGCGCCAGGAGGGGTTGCTTCGTGACCAAAATCTTCGTACTGGATACAAATGTGCTGCTTCATGATCCGCAGGCTCTCTACGCTTTCGACGACAACGAAGTCATCATCCCGGCCGTCGTGCTGGAGGAGATCGATTCCAAGAAACGGCTGGCCGACGAGCTGGGACGCAATGCGCGCCATGTGTCGCGGCTGCTGGACGGAATGCGGGAAGAGGGCAGGCTGCATGAAGGCATCTCGCTCCCGAGGGGCGGACTGCTCAAGGTGGAGCTGAACCACCGCAGCTATGTACGGGTGCAGGAAATGTTCGGGGAGATGTCCAATGACAACCGCATTCTGGCTGTCGCCCTGAATTACCATATGGAGGAAGAAGAGGAGGGGGCGGGCCGCGAGGTCGTGCTCGTCAGCAAGGATGTGCTGGTGCGGATCAAGGCCGATGTGCTCGGCCTGCAAGCCGAGGATTATTTGTCCGATCGGGCGGTGGAGCCGTCGGATGTGTACACGGGGACGGCGACGCTGTTCGTCCATCCGTCCATCATCGACGAATTCTATTCCTACCGGTTCCTGAGCATCAAGAGCCTGCAGCTGTCCTCCAGGCTCCATCCCAATGAATTCATCATTCTGAGGGATGAGCTCGGAACCTCCAAGAGCGCCCTGCTGAAGGTGAGCCAGGATGGGGCGAGGCTGGAGCCGCTGTATCTGAGCAATGATCCCGTCTGGGGCATCACCGCCCGCAACGCCCAGCAGCGGATGGCGCTGGAGCTGCTCCTGAACGACGATATTCCGCTCGTGACGCTGACCGGCAAGGCGGGCACCGGCAAGACGCTGCTTGCCCTCGCGGCCGGCCTGCTCAAGATCGAGGATGAGCATAAATACAAGAAGCTGCTGATTGCGCGCCCCGTCGTCCCGATGGGCAAGGATATCGGCTACCTCCCGGGAGAGAAGGACGAGAAGCTGCGCCCGTGGATGCAGCCGATCTACGACAATCTGGAATTCCTCTTCGATACCAAGAAGTCCGGCGATATCGACAAGATTCTGATGGGACTCGGCAGCATTCAGGTCGAGGCGCTGACCTATATCCGCGGGCGCTCCATCCCGGGCCAGTTCATCATCATCGACGAGGCGCAGAATCTCAGCCGGCATGAGGTGAAGACGATTGTCTCCCGCGTCGGCGAGGGGAGCAAGATCGTGCTGATGGGCGATCCTGAGCAGATCGACCATCCGTATCTGGATTCCATGAGCAACGGACTGACCCATATCGTCGAAAGCTTCAAGCAGGAGGGGCTGAGCGGACATATCAACCTGGAAAAGGGAGAGCGCTCGAAGCTGGCTCAGCTTGCGGCCGACCTGCTTTAGAGAATGAGGGAAAGGCCTCCTGATGCAGGAGGCCTTTTTTGGTTGTCCGGCCGAAGACGATCATTTCGTGGAACGGATCCTGAATGCGCCCTTTGCAGTCCTAGTCTGTCGGCCCCAGCCTATGAGCAAGGAGATTGCCGCAAGGAGCATACGGCCTATTTTTTTGCCCGGCCTGGCAGACAGATACCGGAAACTTTGATAGGATGAAGGAAGACGTGTCCGAGGGAGGGCGGCGATGATGGCGAGAAAAAAATACCTGCTGCTGCCGGGAGCCGCTCTCGCCGCCGCTCTGCTGCTCGTGCAGCAGGAGCATCCGGCCGAGGATCCTCCGGGCAGCGCTCAGCCTACCGCCGTCTGGGACGAGCCTCCTGCGGGCGGCGGTGAAAAGGCCGAGCAGCGCGAACGGCTCAGTGTAAGCGTTTCCCTGGATGAACAGGAATACGCCGCGCTGTCGGAACGAAGCCGCCTGTGGGCGCAAAGGCATCCCGGCTGGGATATCCAGCTGGTGAATTCTACGCCGGCAGAGACTGGAACAGGCGAGTGGAGACGCCGGGCGCTGCTTGGAGAGGCAGGGGACATCGTGCTTCTGCCGAGCTCGGAGATCATCCCTCTCGCCGCGGCCGGAGTCCTCCTGCCGCTGGACAAGCTGATGGCGGGCAGCGCCGGCTTCGGAGGAAGCGGGGCATTCTGGGAGCCGCTTTACTGGAACGGCTACTTATGGGGAGTGCCCCGTGATGCGGACCCGGATGTGCTGGTGTGGAAGGACAGCAAGCTGATGGAGGCAGGGCTGCTGCGGCCCCCGACGGCATGGGAAGAGATGGAGCTGGCTGGTGCCGGCCATCCTGGCGTCGCCACCGTCCTCATCGGAAGAAACGATGCCGGAGCAGCCGCAGCGTGGGTCGCCGGATGGAAGCCGGAAGCCGGCGCCGAGCGGCTTCCGGAGCGCCTCAAGCAGGCGCTGTCGGGCAAAGGGGATGGAGGCGGGATGCAGGCGTACTCCTCCTATGAGGAAGCGGAAGCGGCCATGGCGGCGGGCAAGGCGTTTTCGGCCATCATTCCGTGGTCGGAATACAGGCGATGGAATCCCGGAGCAGGCTATACGCCCGATTACCGCCTGGCGCTCGATACCGCTTCGCTGCGGATGAGAAGTTATGGAATCATGGCTACGAGCGCAAGCCCCGACGCCGCTGCGGCGTGGATCGCGGGCATGACGGAGTCGGCTGCCGGGAAGGGGGCTGCGGATGCGGCGTACAGGCTGCTGCCCAAGCAGAGCCTGTACATCGGAGATTCCTCCGGAGAAGGCGGCTTTCCGGCAGACTGGCAGCCGCAGCTATTCCAGGGCAAGGAGGGGCGGCTACATCTCCATGGAGCCGACCTGCTCGCTCCGCTCTGGAAATCCTATTGGAATGCCCGGGGCGGAATGCCGCCGGAGCAGCTGGCGTCTTCCTGGCTTGAGGCCATCGAAAAGCGGCCCTCCGCAAAATGAGGGCCGCCATTCGGCGATGCTTTGGATTCACAGGGAAAAGCCGAACCGGATGACCAGCTCATGCTCCTCGACCTGGACGGAGGTCACTTTGAGAAAGGAAATGAACTTGCCGGGATAAAAGCCGACGTCGAAAGTCCGCAATAGATCATCCATCGTCTCCTTGGGCAGCTTGTAGCCGTTGAAGACGAGCTCATCCATCCGGAACTTGATTCCGTTTTTGGGCGTATCGACGACTTCATAGATGCCGGAAGCCTCCACGCTCATGGCCCCGTCGCTTCCTCCCGCCTGGACCTTGCCGTCCCCGAACCGGAACTGGAAGCCCTTGAGGCTGTCATCCTGCTCGGCGAGGAAGGAATTCAGCGCATCATCCGGCAGCCGGAGCGTGTAGCCGCCGCTTTCCAGCTTGACATAATCGGGATGGCTCTCGAGCCAAGCGGGCAGCTTGTTCATCGCCTTGGACATCAAGCGGAAGTAGGCCTGGACTTCCGCCCGTCCGCTGTTCTGCCATATTTCGCCCAGCTGGGCGATCTGCCGTTTCACGGCTTCCGGATCGCTGCTGCCACCGATGCCTTCCTGAAGCTGGCGATCCAGCTCCTCGGCGCGGGCCTTTTGCTGCAGCAGGCTCTGCTCGGCTGCGTCAAGCGCAGCTTGTTGCCGCTGAAGCTCCGCCTGGCTTGATTTCAGCTCCTCGGATTTGACGCGGTAGTCCGCGATCGCCTTCCTGTCCCCGTCCATCAGCAGATCCATCATGTCCACGATGCGGAACAAATCGCCGAGATTCCGGACCTGAAACAAAGCGTTCCATATCATGTCCTTGCGGCCGGTGTAATAGCGGCTGAGCGCTTCTCCCGCTCTTTGCTTGCGGCCGCGAAGCTGCTCCTCCTGCTGCTTCAGCTGAAGGGCGGAAGCGTCGAGCTGCTTTTGCAGCGCGTCCTTGCGGCCGGCGATCCGTTCCAGCTCCCGGTCCAGCTCCAGGACGGCAAGGCTTTTCTCCATTAGCTGGCGGTCATCGTCCGATGAAGGTACGGGTACGGCTTGCGCATAGACCTCGTCCGCGCCGTTCGGTCCGGAGAAGGGGAACGTTTCAGCCAGCGGGCCGAGGAGGAGGACCGCCAGCAGGGAGAGAAGGATCCGGCCAGGGAGTCTTGTTTTCATGGCGTCTTCGGAAGATCCCCTCCTTCTTGTCCATCGGCTTCCTTCTTACCTTATGCCGTCTCGAGCCCTCAGATGCAAAGAACCGCCCGGACAGAAGTCCGGGCGGTTCTTGTGCGTGAAGGCCTTGGGGCTGAATCAGAACGGCAATCCCATCTTGAAGACGGTCCAATAGCTGAAGCCCAGGAAGGTGAGAATCATATAGGCCCAGAACATCAGTATGTAGGTGCGCTCCGTAAAGTTCAGGTAGCCCAAGAAGAAGAAGGCGATGGCTTGGAAGAAGAACAGAAGCGAAAACTCCGTCATATCTCCAGCGAAGGCCATGAGGGCGATCACAAGACACCAAAAGCCAAGTACGCGAAACATGCGCGCCATGAGGTAATCCCCCTCTCCATCTCGTGTTGCATGCTAAAGAACATTATAGCGTTTCAGGCAATCACTGTAAACCGCTTTCGCAGGTTCTCCGAAGCCTTTTTTGCTTGTCCGCCGCCTGCCGCTTCTAGGATTGCCTGCAGAAAGGACGAATATGTATGAGCCTCTGCAAAATTGGAAATACAATTTAGTAACGATAGATTCTATGAACTCTACCAAGGGCATAGGGATAAAGAAAGTGCGTTTACGTTAGGAGGTTGTAGCGAGCATGACAGCAGTCAGGCAAGATGCATGGAGCCCGGACGACGATCTGATTCTCGCCGAGGTGACACTAAGACATATCCGCGATGGCGGTACCCAGCTCGGAGCATTCGAAGAGGTGGGGGAGAAGATTGCCCGAACGCCCGCGGCCTGCGGGTTCAGATGGAACAGCTGCGTGCGCAAGCGGTATGAGGAAGCGATTCAGCTCGCGAAGCAGCAGCGGCAGAAACGGAATTATTTGAAGAAACAGGCGCCGGCTGCCTCCCATGTTTCCGCCTTGGCGGAACCGGCTTCAGAGCCTGCGGCCTTGCTCGATTCGGCATACGGCGACGATGCGATCGCGGTCGAAGCCGTCATCCGGTATTTGAAGCAATGGAAAACAACCTTCTCCGACCTGCAGCGGCATGTCAAGCGCCTGGAGAGAGAGCTGACCAGCCGCAACGAGGAGCTGAGCAGCCTCAGGGAGATCAACGACCGGCTGTCCCGGGAAGCGAACCATGTCCAGCTGGACTATCAGTCCGTCAACGACGACTACAAGACTTTGCTTCAGATCATGGACCGCGCTAGGCGCCTCACGGTGCTGAACGAGGACGACGAGCTGAAGCCGCGATTCAAGATGGATGCCAACGGCAACCTGGAGCGCATCGAATGATGCCAAGCGAACGGTTCTTCCGGATCAACCGGAAGAACCGTTTTTTTGTTGACCGCGGATGCTGGGGCCATCCGGTTTTTGGTACAATCGCCGAAGGAGGGATGAAGCCATGAAAATAACGGTCATAGGAGCAGGCTCGATCGGACTTCTCTACGCCGCGCGCTTGTCGCTTGCGGGAGAGGATGTGCGCGCTCTCGTCCGCACGAGGCGGCATGCCGAGGCGCTGCGGGAGTCCGGGATCCTGCTCAAGACGCAGGAAGGGGAGTTCGCCGTTCCCATCGAAGCGGCGGCGCTGGAGGATGCCGGCATCGGAAACGGCCATGCGTACGGAAACGGGAATGCCGTGGAGCCCGGCTGGTTCATCCTCAGCGTCAAGCAGACGGCGCTTGACGCGCCGTTTCTTGGCCGGCTGGCCCTGCTTGCAGGCCCGCAGGACGCCATGCTGTGCCTGCAGAACGGCATCGGGCATATGGAGCGCTTGAGTCAGGCTCTTCCGAATGTCGCTCTCTATGCGGGCGTGACGAGCGAAGGAGCGATGAGGGAAGACGCCCGGACCGTAATCCATACCGGCCTCGGAGAGCTCCATTACGGCGCGGCGAACGAAGCGGCGTCTGACAGCCGTTCGCAGAAGCTGCGCGGGAAGTGGCAGCAGGCCGCGGACAAGGCAGGAATCGCCGCTTTTTTGTCGAACGATATGGAAAACCGCATTTACCGCAAGCTGCTGCTCAATGCTGTGATCAATCCGCTTACCGCGCTGTACGGGATCCGCAACGGAGAGCTTCCGACCCATCCGCAGGCCGGCAAGCTGATGGCAGCGCTGCATGAGGAGACGGCGGCCATCCTTGCCCGTGCCGGATTGGCGCTCGACGGCAGCGAGCCTGCACGGCTGCTGGAAGTATGCCGGCTCACGGCCGGCAACGTCTCCTCCATGCTGGCGGATACAAGGGCAGGCCGCAGAAGCGAGGTCGACAGCATCAACGGGGCGGTTGCTTCTCTGGCCGGAACGCTCGGTCTGGACGCTCCGCTGAACCAAGCCGCCGCAGCCATGGTAAAAGCGCTGGAACCGTAGGAAAGGGCGATGTCCGTGTTCGTTTGGGAAAGCTTGAAAACAGCTTACGCACTGCTCGCGATGATACCTTTTATCCCCTTCGCGCTCATTTTCTTCATTGCCCGAGCCGTTACCGGAGACCGCAAGCGATCGCTGCGGCTGGCGATGGATATCACGACCGCGCTGCTGATCGGATGCGTCGCAGTGCTGTTCAACCGGATCTTCTCCAATTCGTTCGGCCTGTACGGCATTCTGCTCGTCATGCTCATCGGCGGCGGCCTGCTCGGCAACCTTCAGTTCCGCAAGCGCGGCCAGGTCGATGTCCGCAAAATATTCCGCGCGATTTGGCGGCTCGGTTTTTTCGCGATGGGAATCATGTACATCGTTCTCATGGCGGCCGGCATCGCCCAGCATATGTTCCAGGTGTAGCAGAATCTGTACTAATTTCAGTTACGGTTTTGACGGGTCCCCGCTCAAGGTGTACAATCGTAGCGAAAGCTTCGCATTTACAGCTGGGGGGTTGCAGGTTACCCGATGAATATGGAGACGATTTGCCTGCCTTTTGGCCAGCCGCTTGCCGATGATTACATCGGCCGCAAGCGCGAGGCGCTTGAGCCGCTGCTCGGCTATCATGCCGCAGATGAGGAACATTGGAAGACGCGGCTGCGCCGGCTCAGAAATCATGAAGGCTTGCGTGCCGACAGCCGAAGCGTGGCTGCCGCAGTGAGGAACTACCAAGAGCCGTTCGGACTCTCCGAACAGGTCCGCTCCAATCTGGACTTCCTGGAGCAAGGGTCGCCCGTCGTCGTCGGCGGCCAGCAGGCCGTACTGTGGACCGGCCCCTTGATGATCATACATAAGGCGGTGACGATCCTGCAGACCGCCGAATGGGCATCGCGCCTGCTCGGCGAGACCGTCGTGCCGGTGTTTTGGATCGCGGGAGAGGACCACGACTGGGACGAGGCCAGCCAGACTTTCGTGCCTGAGGCCGGAGGAACGGCGACCCGCAAGCTGTCCGCGCCAAGACCGGGCACCGGCCGCTCTTCCGTCAGCCGGACGCAGCTGGATCCACGGACGCTTGGGGAGGCTCTGGCGCAGCTCGAAGCGGCTCTGCCCGACAGCCCGCATAAGCTTGCGCTATGCGCAGAGCTGCGGCATGGCTCGGAGAGCTGCAGGACGCTGACGGAATTGTTCGCCTCGATGCTGAACGCCTTGTTCGGAGAGAAGGGCCTGCTCCTCGTCGATGCCGACGATCCGGGACTGCGCAAGCTGGAGGGGCCGATGTTCTCCGAGCTCGTATCGCGCAACGCCCAGCTCGAGCAGGCATTCCTTGCGGGCACAGCCAGTGTGGAGGAGCTTGGATACAAGCCGCAGGCCGACCTTGCGGAAGGAGGCGCCAACCTGTTCCTCTTCCATGAATATGGAGAAGCGGGCAGCGAAGAGCGGGTGCTCCTCCACCGCAGAGGCGACCGTTTCGAGGACCGCAAGGGACTCGTCTCTCTCCCTTCCCGGGAGCTGGCGTCGATCGCCGTGCGGGAGCCTGAGCGGCTGAGCAACAACGTATTCACGCGGCCTCTCATGCAGGAGTTTCTGTTCCCTGTCCTGTCGACGGTTTTGGGACCCGGAGAGATCGCCTATTGGGCTCAGACCGGGGCCGCATTCCGCGAACTCGGGATGGAGATGCCGATCCTGACGCCGCGGCTTTCCTTCACGCTGCTGGAGCCGGCGGCGGCCAAAACGATGGAAACGTACCGGATCTCCTTTGAAGACGCTCTCGGCGGAATCGAAGCCAAGAAGCAGCAGTGGCTCGCCGGCAGCGGCCATCACGGCATCAGCGAGCGCTTCCAGGAAGCGCTACTCCGCATGCAGGACGCCTACAGCCCTGCGCTGGCGATGGCCGCATCCGTGGAGAAGGGATTGGCGAATCTTGGCGAGAACAACTGGAGCCGAATCGCCCGCGAGATCCAGTACATGGAAGACAAGACCAAAAAAGCGCTGGAGAGCAGGGAGCAGACCGCTCTGGACCGGATGGACGCGCTCGGAACGGCAGTATGTCCGGATGGGCGTCCGCAGGAGCGGGTTCTGGCATCCGTGTATTATCTGAACGCATATGGCCGCAGATGGCTGGACGTTCTGCTCGAGGCTCCTTTCGAGCCCTGCACGGGACATAGGCTGGTACGCTTGTAAGCAGCGGCGGCCTGGCGCCGACCGACAACAGAATGGAATCATGGAAGGTGTGTATGCAGCTTATGACAATCAACGCCAAAGAAGCCAGCATCGTGGCCGACAGATCGCTGGCAGCGGAAGGCCGTCTCAAGATCGACTGGGTTCAGGCCCATATGCCGGTATTGAACGAGATCCGTGCCCAGTTCGAGAAGGAGCAGCCTTTCAAAGGGCTGAAGGTATCGGTCTGCCTCCATCTGGAAGCCAAGACCGCCTATCTGGCGGAGGTGGTCCAGGCCGGAGGAGCCGAGGTGACCATAACGGGCAGCAACCCGCTGTCCACCCAGGACGATGTCTGCGCGGCGCTCGTGGAAGCGGGCATCACCGTGTTCGCCAAATACAACCCGGGTCCTCAGGAGTTCAAGGACTTGATGGTCCGGGCGCTCGAGAGCAAGCCCGACCTCATCATCGACGACGGCGGCGACTTCGCCACCATCCTGCATTCCGAGCGTCCCGATCTGATGGAGAACATCCGCGGCGGCGCGGAAGAGACGACGACGGGCATCATCAAGCTGAAGGCGCTGGAGAAGGAAGGCGCGCTGAAGTTCCCGATGGTGGCGGTCAACGACGCCTACTGCAAGCATCTGTTCGACAATCGCTACGGAACCGGCCAATCCGCATGGGACGGCCTCATCCGCACGACCAATCTGGTCGTATCCGGCAAGACGGTCGTCGTCGTCGGTTATGGCTGGTGCGGCAAGGGCGTGGCGATGCGGGCCAAGGGACTGGGCGCCAACGTCATCGTAACCGAGGTCGACGCGATCAAGGCGGTCGAAGCCTACATGGACGGATTCCAGGTCATGCCGATGATCGAGGCCGCCAAGCGGGGAGATATGTTCATCACCGTAACCGGCAACAAGGCCGTCATCAACGGAGAACACTATCCGGTCATGAAAAACGGCGCCATTCTGGCGAACGCGGGCCATTTCGACGTCGAGTTCAGCAAGCCCGACCTGGCCGCTCTCGCTTCCGAGATCCGCACGGTCCGCAAAAACATCGAAGAGTACAAGCTGGAAGACGGACGCAGCATCTATGTCCTCGCCGAAGGCCGCCTCGTCAACCTCGCCGCGGGCGACGGCCATCCGGCCGAGATCATGGACATGACCTTCGCGCTGCAGGCGGTCTCCCTCAAATACGTCAACGATTCCTACAAGGAGCTTGGAGCCAAGGTCATCAACGTTCCTTACGAGCTGGATGAAGGAGTGGCGAGAACGAAGCTGAGCGCGCTCGGCATCGGAATCGACTCGCTCTCCGAAGAGCAGATCAAATATTTGGACAGCTGGTCTTCCTGACCGCTGCCTGGGCCGTCCCCGAGAGGGGCGGCTTTTTTTGACTTTTCCGTTCTCGCTGTTTCCCCATAAACAGGATGCTGATAGTCGCGTAACGAGAACAAGATACACGAGCGCATGGCGCGAAAAGTTTCAAGTATGAGAAAATTTTTAGGTGAAAAAGTTTGCCCGAATCTTCGTTTTGAAGGAGGAAATAGAGTTCAGGCGGCGAATACCAATTTCCTAGTGGGGAGAAGTGGGGCAAAGTGGTGGAATAGGGGGAGGGAGTGGGGCGCCGATGTTTCTGGGAGAACACCAGCACAGCTTGGACGACAAAGGCCGGCTCACGATTCCATCCAAGTTCCGCGAAGCTCTCGGCTCTACCTTTATCGCCACCCGAGGCCTGGACAACTGCTTGTTCGTATATCCCCAAGCCGAATGGAGCGAGCTCGAGCAGAAGATCCGCCGCTTGCCGCTGATGAAGGCGGATGCGCGGGCGTTCAGCAGGTTCTTCTTTTCCGGGGCCGTCGAATTGGAGCTCGACAAACAGGGAAGGGTAAATTTGCCCAGCCATCTGACGGAGTATGCCAAGCTGCAGAAGGATTGCATGGTGCTCGGCGTATCCAGCCGGGTGGAAATTTGGAGCAAGCCGGTGTGGGAAGGCTACTATCAGCAGTCCGAGGATACGTTCAACGAAATTGCGGAAAAATTGACCGATTTCGACATTAATTTCTGATTCACGACCTTATTTTTGGATTAAGTATCGTTGTGCATCCTAGTCAGTCATCAAGAATCATCAGGAGGACACCCCTTTGTTTCATCACATTACCGTACTCAAGGAAGAGGCCGTAGAGGGCCTGAATATCCGTCCTGACGGCATTTACGTCGACTGCACGCTCGGCGGCGCGGGGCACAGCGAGCTGATCGCTTCCCGGCTGTCCGGCAAAGGCCGGCTGATCGCCTTCGATCAGGACGACTGGGCTCATGACAATGCGAAGATCAGGCTGGCTCCTTACATGGACCGGGTGACGCTTGTCCGGAGCAATTTCCGTTATTTGCAGGAACAGCTGACGATGCTTGCGGATATCCCGAAGAACGAGAAAGGCGTGCCGCAAGTAGACGGGATCCTGTTCGATCTTGGCGTCTCCAGCCCGCAGCTCGACGAGGCCGAACGAGGCTTCAGCTACAATCACGATGCTCCCCTGGACATGAGAATGGACCGCGAGGCGGAGCTCACGGCGCATGAAATTGTGAACCACTGGGAAGAGAGCGAGCTGGCGCGGATTTTTTACCGCTATGGGGAAGAGAAGTTTTCCAGGCAGATCGCGCGCGCGATCATCAAGCAGCGGCAGTCCGGGGAGATCAAGACGACGGGGGAACTGGTCGAGCTCATCAAGTCGGGCATACCGGCAGCGGCCCGGCGCACGGGAGGCCATCCGGCCAAGCGCACGTTCCAGGCGCTCCGCATCGCCGTCAACGACGAGCTTGGAGCGGAGGAAGAAGCGCTCGAGCAGGCGGTTGCCTGCCTAGCGCCCAAAGGGCGGGTATCCGTCATCACGTTCCACTCGCTCGAAGACCGGATCTGCAAGCAGCTGTTCGCCGGTTATCTGGAGAAGTGCACTTGTCCGCCGGATTTCCCGAAATGCGTATGCGGAGGCACCGGCACGCTCAAGCTCATTACCCGCAAGCCGGTCCTGCCGGGCGAGGAAGAGCTCGAGGCGAACCCGAGATCGCGGTCGGCGAAGCTCAGAGTCGCCGAGAAGCTGTAAGCCGGAGATGCGGCCTCCAGGCCGCTCCCGGATCTCTGGCACTTCGCACATAAACTTCCAGGTGGTTTCTTATTCACCATGACGCAATGAAATTGAATCAACATGCAGGAGGGGAATCAGCTTTGGCTTACACGAGCGGCAACCTGGCGCTGCAGCCCAAACGAAAGCCGGAACAGCAGCCGGTAAAAGAGACAAAAACAGTCGTGAAGGTCAGGAGGATGATTCCTCCGGCTGAAATGCTTCGCTACCTGTTCTCGGTAGCTATTATCGTCGGCCTTGTCGTCCTTATCATTTTCCGTTATGCGCAGGACTACCGCATGCAGCTGCAGATCAAGACGATGGACTCCACTTATGCCGAGTCGGTCGTGGATATGAAAGTGCTGCAGGCGGAGCTTGCCAAGCTGAACGATCCGGACCGGATCCGCGCCATGGCGATCGCGCAGGGCATGATCGAGCCGGAGCAGTCCGGCACTGAGGAAGCAGCCTCCGCCACGACGGGAAGGTAGCAGCCATGGATACCGTCAAGCGAATCAAACTGCGCACGCTGTTCGTCGGAGGGCTCATCACCCTCCTTTTTCTTGTTTTATTTACCCGCATCTTCTGGGTTCAGGTCGTCAAGGCCGACTTCTGGCTCGGCGAAGCGAAGAAGATCTGGGCGGCATCCGACACGATTCCGGCGGAACGAGGGACGATCACGGACCGCAACGGCAACCTTCTGGCGATGAACATTCCCGCCTACACAGTCGTCGTCAATCCCAAGGTCATTCAGGAGCTGGGCATCGAGGATCAGGTGGCGGACGGGCTCTCGAAAATACTAGGCAAGCCCAAGGCCGACATCGTCAAGCAGGTGAGCTTCCGCAATGCCAAGGGGGAATATTCCCAGTACCGGGAGCTGAGGCCGGAAGGGCTCAACATCGAGAAGAAGAAGTCCGACGAGGTGGCCAAGCTCAGCGTGCAGATCAAGAAGGACCTGGAGGAAAAGCGCGGCAAGAAGATCAGCGGCAGCGACATGGGCATTACGCTGATCAAAGGGTCCAAGCGGCTCTACCCGAACAATACGCTTGCGGCGCATCTGCTCGGCTTCGTCAACAAGCAGGGCGATCCGGTCATCGGCCTCGAGGCGGATTTCAACGACGTCCTCAAGGGAACCGACGGCAAGATCGTGTACGAGAAGGACGGCAACCGGGTTCAGGTGGACAACGGGACGGCCAAGCTCGTGCCTGCCGTGAACGGCAAGAACATCAAGCTGACGATCGACAACGAGATCCAGCATTATGTCCAGGACGCGATCCAGGAAGCCTATGACCTGTACAAGCCGCAGAGCATCACGGCGATCGTCGCCGATCCGAATTCGATGGAGGTTCTGGGGATGGCGAATCTGCCGACCTTCGATCCCAATTCGTATTCGTCGTCGAACCCGATCAACTTCAACAATCTCGCCGTCGGCGGAACCTACGAGCCGGGCTCGACGTTCAAGATCGTGACGCTGGCCGGCGCCGTGCAGGAGAAGATGTTCAATCCGAACGAGGAGTACATGTCCGGCCGGATTTCGGTGCCGGGTCAGGATGTGTACGACATCAAGCGCTCGGGATGGGGACCGATCACTTATCTGGAAGGGCTGAAGCGCTCCAGCAACGTCGCTTTCGTCCATCTCGGAATGGAAAGGCTCGGCAAGGAGAAGCTGACGGATTACATCCGCAACTTCGGCTTCGGCACCAAAACCGGCATTGAAATCAAGCAGGAGGTGCGCGGCAGCCTCAACATCCAGGGCAAGTCCGACGTCGCCCGCGCTTCCTTCGGACAAGGTCCGGTATCGGTGACGCCGATCCAGCAGGTGGCGGCCGTCGCCGCCGTCGCCAACGGCGGCAAGCTGCTGAAGCCGCATATCGTCAAGGAAATCGACGATCCGGCTACGGACAAGAAGACGGAAACGCAGACGGAGCAGGTCCGCCAGGTCATCACGGCGGAAACCTCGAAGCTTACGAGCGGCTTCCTGGAGCAGGTCGTGTCCGACAGCAAGATCGGCACCGGCCGCAACGCCGCCATTCCCGGCTACAGGGTAGCCGGCAAGACCGGCACCGCCCAGAAAATCGTCAACGGCACGTACTCCAAGGACAAATACGTCGTATCCTTCATCGGGTATGCTCCCGTGAGCAATCCGCGCTTCGTCGTATATGTCATCGTGGATTCGCCGAGCGTCCCGGATCCCGGCGGCGGCAAGATCGCGGCTCCGGTATTCAAGAAGATCGTAACCCAGAGCTTGCGTTACATGGGGGTCAAGCCCGATGCCGCCGTGCCTCCGTCCCAGGACAAGAAGCAGCCGCTTACGGTGCCGGACCTGACCGGACTGACGCTCGCAAAAGCGCAGCAGGAGCTGAAGGCGAGAGGATTGGCTTCGAAGGCCGTCGGCAAAGGCGCCAGCGTGCTGAAGCAGATGCCCGCCGCCGGGACGATCGTCTCGGACAGCCAGAGCGTCTATTTGGTGACAGAGGAGGAGAACAAGCTGCAGCTGCCTTCCCTGGCGGGCTCGTCGCTGCGCGAAGCGCTGCAGCTGTGCAGCTCCGTCGGCCGCAAATGCGTAACGGAAGGCGAAGGCTACGTTATCTCCCAGATGGAGGCCAAGCTGAACGGAGAGCCGGTCGTCAAGCTGATCCTGAAGCCTCCTGCGGGCGAAGAGGCGACAAACGCCTCCGCGGCGGGTTCGACCACGGCCGGCGGCAGCTCCTCCGGCGCGAAGCAGGACGGCGGAGCGGATGCGTCCGGCGGCAAGCCGGATGGCTCCAGCGGCAGCGGGGAAAGCGCGCCTCCAGCCGGCGGCGGCTGAGCCGGCTGGCGGGCCTGCAGCGCTGACGCTGTCTGCGGCTCCGTCCGGCATTCCGGTTCCATGGCTGCCTTAAGCCAGCCGCCCCGGGCTTGGCATACGCCGCTGTTTTCCCGAATACGTTAACTTGTACGGACAGACTGTACCTGTCCCATGTTAACGGACGAGAGGGGAACGTGCGGATGAAAGTTTCCAATGTCACCTTGAGGCGCCGCCTCTTTCTAGCGCTTGTCGTCGTTCTGGTCGGTTTTGTCGCGCTTATCGCCCGGCTCGGCTATGTCCAGCTGGTCCGCGGCGGAGAGCTCTCGGCCAAGGCGGAGGACAACTGGAGGCGCGAAGTCGCATTCGCCCCCAACCGCGGGGATATTACGGACCGCAACGGCACGAAGCTGGCCTACAACGTCAGCTCGCCGACGATTGTCGCTATTCCGGTGCAGATCAAGGACAAGGAAGGCACGGCAAAAACGCTCGCGCCCGTCCTCGGCATCTCGGAGACGAAGCTGCTCGGCTTGCTCAAGAAGAAGGCCATGAGCGTCATCATCAAGCCCGAGGGCCTCAAGATTTCCCTGGACAAGGCGCTGGAGATCAAGAAGCTCGGCTTGCCGGGCATCGTCGTCGCCGAGGACAACAAGCGCTATTATCCGTTCGGCGAGCTTGCGGCGAGCGTGCTCGGCATTACAGGCGTCGACGGCGGGCTTACCGGCATCGAGAAGAAATACGACGACAAGCTCAAGGGAGTCAAGGGCAGCATCTCCTATCTGTCGGACGCCAAGGGAGAGATGATGCCGGGCTCGACGGACCGCTACCAGGCGCCGACGGACGGGCTCAATCTGGAGCTGACGATCGACAAGCAGATCCAGACGATCATGGAGCGGGAGCTCGACCAGGCCATGACGAAGTACAAGGCCAACGACGCCATCGCCATCGCGATGGATCCCAATACCGGCGAAGTGCTCGGAATGGCGAGCCGCCCGACCTTCGAGCCGGACAATTACAACGCGTATCCGGCCGAGGTGTACAATCGGATCCTGCCGATATGGATGACCTACGAGCCGGGCTCGACATTCAAGATCATCACCCTGTCCGCTGCTCTGGAGGAAGGCAAGGTCAATCTCAAAAACGAGCATTTCTTCGATCCGGGAGCGGTGGAGATCGGCGGCGCAAGGCTGCGCTGCTGGAAAAAAGGGGGACATGGAAGCCAGACTTTCCTTGAAGTGGTGCAGAATTCATGCAACCCGGGCTTCGTGGCGCTCGGCAATCGGCTTGGCAAAGATACGCTGTTCAAGTATATTAAGGACTTCGGCTTCGGCAAGAAGACGGGCATCGATCTCGGAGGCGAGGAGAACGGCATCCTGTTCAAGCTGAGCCAGGTCGGTCCTGTAGAGCTCGCGACGACCGCATTCGGCCAAGGAGTGTCGGTGACGCCGATCCAGCAGATCGCTGCGGTATCCGCTGCCGTGAACGGCGGCACGCTGTACGAGCCCCATCTGGCCAAGGCATGGACCAATCCGGAGACCGGCAAGGTCGTGCAGGAAATCCAGCCAGAGCCGGTGCGCAAAGTCATCTCCGAGAAGACGAGCGCGCAGGTCCGCGAGGCGCTCGAGAGCGTCGTGGCGCTCGGCACGGGCGGCAACGCCTTCATCGACGGCTACCGCGTCGGAGGCAAGACGGGCACGGCCCAGAAGGTCATCAACGGCCGTTATTCGCCCAATGAGCATATCGTCTCGTTCATAGGCGTCGCCCCGGCCGACAATCCGAAGATCGTCGTGTACGTCGCGGTCGACAATCCGCAGGGCATCCAGTTCGGCGGCGTCGTAGCCGCTCCGATCGTGAGGAACATTCTGGAAGATTCCCTTCAATATATGGGGGTTCCCAAAAGCACTGCCCAGATCGGCAAAAAGTACAAATACGGCGAGACTCCGGTCGTGACGGTCCCGAATCTCGTCGGCAAAACCGTCTCCGACATCTACGAGGACATGAACATGAACTTCAACCTGAGCTCGGCCGGCAGCGGCAATACGGTCATCCGGCAAGCTCCGGCGGCCGGCGCCCGCGTCGACAAGGGCTCCACGATCCGGATCTACCTCGGCAGCGACGCCGATCTTCCCGGCGACGCGGATGCTCACGCCAATCATTGAGTCCCGTCGGACGGCAGCAATGGCCGTGCGGTAAGCGCGGAGCTCGGCTGCGAAGCCCGGATTCCGCGCCATGCAAGGCGCCAGGAAATCCGGGCTTCGGCAGCGGCCGCCGCGTTCAGCCGCTCTGAAGGTTCAGGATGACACCGTTATGGAGCGAATAGAGAGGAGATAGACTATGCGTTTGGAACAATTGGCATTGCAACTCATCACATCACGACTCATCGGGGACGGCGGCGTCCCGATCTCGGGAATCGAGCATGATTCCAGGGAGGTCAAGCCCGGCTGCCTGTTCCTCTGTCTGCCCGGACATACCCAGGACGGACATGACTTCGCCGCTCAGGCGGTAGAGAAGGGAGCGGCCGCGCTTGTGGTGGAGAGGCGGCTCGATCTCGCCGTGCCTCAGCTGCTCGTGAGCGACAGCCGGCTCGCCATGGCCGTTCTTGCGGATCATTTCTACGGACATGCCAGCCGCAAGCTGAAGGTCATCGGCGTCACGGGAACCAACGGCAAAACGACGACCACTTACCTGATCGAAAGCATCCTCGCCGACCGCGGCCACCGTCCCGGCGTCATCGGCACGATCGAGATGCGCTACGGAGGCCGTTCCTACCCGATGAGCCGGACGACGCCGGAGGCGCTCAACCTGCACCGGGACCTCGCCGCCATGCTGGAGGCCGGCTCGACGCATGCGGTGATGGAGGTTTCCTCCCACGCGCTGGAGCAGGGCAGGGTGAAGGGAGTCCGGTACCGCACCGCCATATTCACCAACCTGACGCAGGACCATCTGGACTATCACGGCACGATGGACGTGTACCGTGAAGCCAAGGGCCTGCTGTTCTCGCGTCTGGGCAATGAATACGGCTCCGGCGAAGAGAGCTACGCCGTGCTCAATGCCGACGATCCGGCTTCGGAGCGCTTCCGCGCAATCACTTCCGCAGAAGTCGTCACCTACGGAGTCGAATCGGAGGCCGATGTGCGCGCTTCGGACATCTCCATTGCGGCGGGAGGCACTTCCTTCCATGTCGATACTTTCGCGGGCAGCGCCGACATCACGCTGCAGATGGTCGGCAAATTCAACGTCTACAACGCGCTGGCCGCCCTTGCGGCCGGGCTGATCGAAGGCATTCCCCTGGAGGAGATCAAGGCCAGCCTGGAGCGCGTCTCCGGCGTGCCGGGCCGGGTGGAATCGGTCAACGAAGGCCAGGACTTCGCCGTCGTCGTCGATTACGCCCATACGCCGGACGGGCTGGAGAACGTGCTGAAGGCCGTCAAGGAATTCGCCGCGCGCAAAGTCATCTGCGTATTCGGCTGCGGGGGAGACCGCGACCGGACGAAACGTCCGATCATGGGAGAGATCGCTTCCCGCTATGCGGACTACACCATCGTCACCTCCGACAATCCCCGGACCGAAAACCCGGATACGATCCTGCTCGACATCGAGGTCGGGCTGCAGAAGGCCAACGTGCCGCCAGACCGCTACGAGCTTCAGGCGGACCGCCGGACCGCTATCGAAAAAGCGGTTGAAATGGCAAGCCCGGGAGATGTAGTATTGATTGCGGGCAAAGGCCATGAAACGTATCAGATCGTCGGCGCCGTCTCGCATGACTTCGACGATCGCCTTGTCGCCCGAGATGCGTTGAGGGGACTGCGAAAATGATGATACGGATGCTTAGCGAAATCGCCGCCATGAGCTCGGGCAGGCTCGGGCCCGGATACATAGCTGCCGGCAATGCGGCCGCTGCGCCGGGGGAATGGAGCGACCTGTCCATACGGGGCGTCTACAGGGATTCCCGCGAGGCGGGCAACGGCAGGCTTTTCGTCCCTTTGTCCGGGGATAATTTCGACGGCCATCACTATGCCGAAGCGGCGCTGGCCAACGGAGCCCTGGCTTCGTTCTGGCAAGAGGACCGTGAAATTCCCGCAGGCCTTGCCGGCAAGCCCCTCGTGCTCGTCGACGATCCGCTGGCCGCGCTGCAGCGCCTTGCGTCGGCCTATCGCAGCCAGCTCAAGACGACCATCGTCGGCATTACCGGAAGCAACGGCAAAACGACGACCAAGGACATGGTGGCCGCTGCCCTCGGCTCTGAGCTGCGGGTGCACAAGACGGCCGGCAATCTCAACAATCACATCGGACTGCCTCTTACCGTCCTGTCTCTCGCTGAGGATACGGAGGCGGCCGTGCTGGAAATGGGCATGAGCGGACTGCGGGAGATCGCCCTGCTGACGGAAATTGCGCGGCCGGACATCGCGATCATTACGAACATCGGCGACGCCCACCTGCTGCAGCTCGGCTCCAGGGAGGCGATCGCCCAAGCCAAGCTTGAGATCGCCGAGGGCCTGAAGCCGGGCGGACTGCTGATCGTCAGCGCGGATGAGCCTCTGATCCGGGAACAGCTGAAGAAGACGGCCTTGCCGGAACATGTCGTCGTGCGGACGTTCGGGTCCTCTCCCGCGGCGGATTGGAGAGCGGCCGACATCAAGGTCGGCGCCGTGTCGGCTTCGTTCTCGGTGCAGAGCGGAGCCGCGGCGGCATACTCGCCGGGCGGCAAGGCCGCCCCGCCATCGTATCATTCGCTGCGCATCGAGATCCCGGTTCCCGGCGTGCACAACGTGCATAACGCGCTGGCGGCCATCGCCGCCGCGGCGGCTTGCGGCATCCCGCCGGAAGCGGCTGCCGCCGGCCTTGCGTCGATGCAGCTGACGGGCATGCGCATCCAGCCGATGAAGGCGTCCAACGGGGCGCTCATTCTCAATGACGCCTACAACGCCAACCCGACCGCCGTCAGGGCGGCCGTCGATCTCGTAGCGGGACTGTCCGGCTACCGCCGCAAATGGATCGTGCTGTCGGACATGCGCGAGCTCGGCGCAGCCGAAGCAGACCTGCACCGCGAGACGGGCGCATACATCACGCCGGACAAGGCGGACGCGGTTCTCACCTGCGGAGCCCTGTCCAGCCATACTTCCGAAGGAGCGGCAGCTTCCTTCGGCTCGTCGGCCGCGGCTGCGGTACGGCATTTCGACGACCAGGATTCCCTCATCGGCGCCCTTGCGGCCGAGCTTGATCCCCGCGATCTCGTGCTGGTGAAGGGATCCCGGACGATGCATATGGAAAGGGTCGTAGAAGCGCTTCAGCGCTGACCTTGAGGGGGTGAAAGCATGGACATGCTGGTCATACTGATGACACTTGGCGTATCGTTTCTTCTAGCAGTTATACTCGGACCTCTGTTCATCCCCCTGCTGAGGCGGCTTAAGTTCGGACAGCAGGTGCGCACGGAAGGGCCTCAGAGCCATCTCAAAAAATCGGGAACGCCGACGATGGGCGGCATCATCATCATGCTCGCCATTCTCGTCGCTTTCCTGAAGTTCTCGGAGAAAACGACGGAATTCTGGGTGCTGCTCGTCGGCGCTCTCGGCTTCGGCCTCGTCGGCTTCATGGACGATTACATCAAGATCGTGCTCAAGCGCTCGCTTGGCCTGACGGCCAGGCAGAAGCTCGCCGGGCAGCTGCTCTTCAGCATCATCGTCTGCGTGCTGCTGCACCGGATGGGACAGAGCACGGAGATCGCCGTTCCCGGGACGGATTTCAGCTGGGATCTCGGATGGCTTTATTATCCTTTTGTCGTCATCATCTTTTTCGCTACGACCAATGCGGTCAACTTCACGGACGGAGTGGACGGCCTGCTGGCCGGGACGAGCGCGATCGCGGCAGGGGCGTTCACCATCATCGCGATGCAGGCGACGGAACACGAGAGCGCCGTATTTTCCGCCGCGCTTGTCGGGGCTGCGCTTGGATTCCTGATTTTCAACGCGCATCCGGCGAAGGTGTTCATGGGCGATACCGGCTCGCTCGGGATCGGCGGAGGCCTCGCGGCGGTCGCGATCCTGACCAAGACGGAGATTCTGCTCATTCTGATCGGCGGCGTATTCGTCCTCGAGATGATCTCGGTCATTCTCCAGGTCGGCTCGTTCAAGCTCCGGGGCGGCAAGCGGATTTTCCGCATGAGCCCGATCCACCATCATTTCGAGCTGTCGGGATGGTCGGAATGGAAGGTCGTTACCGTATTCTGGACGGCCGGACTCGTGCTGGCCGCTGCCGGTCTCGTTCTGTACCGGGTCACCGGAGGCTGACGAGCCGCGGCCGCCGCCCTTCAACGGGAAGCGAATGCCGGACGCAGCATAGCTACAAGTGCCGCCGGGCGTTCGGAACCTTCTCTCTCGATGGGGATGAGGCCGTTCGCTTTGGCGGTTTCTTTTCCTTCGGAAGAGACGGGAGCCGGCGGAGCACGAACGCATCGGCCGATCTAAGCGCCGCTTGAACGCCGCCCTGGACATTGTTGAAGGTTAGCTTATTCTTGCAATCCATGCGAAACGAGACCGTCCGGCAACGGACGGCATAGCCGTTGGGCTCGATAAAAGGAGAGATTGGCATGAATCATCCGTCCACATACCGGAATCGCCGCGTCGTCGTGCTCGGCTTGGCGCGCAGCGGAGCCGCGGTCGCCAGGCTGTTCCACCGCCTGGGAGCGAATGTAACGGTCAACGACCGCAAGCCTGCGGAAGAGAGTCCGGAAGCGGCCGAGCTGGCCGCGCTCGGAATTGAAGTCATCTGCGGACATCATCCCGACGGTCTGGTCGATGCCGGGACCGCCCTGCTCGTCAAAAATCCGGGCATTCCGTACAACGCTCCGCCTGTCGCCGCGGCGCTTGCGCTGGGCATCGAGGTCGTGACCGAGGTCGAGGTGGCGGGCCTGCTGTCGCCGGCGCCGATCATCGGCATTACCGGCAGCAACGGCAAAACGACGACGACGACCTGGATCGGCCGCATGCTTGAGGCGGCCGGCCGGCGCCCGATCGTTGCGGGCAACATCGGCCGGCCTCTGTGCGAGGCGGCGGAAGAAGCGGATGCAGGCAACGTGCTCGTCGCCGAGCTCAGCAGCTTCCAGCTGAAGGGCACGAGCAGCTTCCGGCCGCAGGTCGGCCTGCTGCTCAATATCGCGGAGACGCATCTGGATTACCACGGCTCGATGGACGACTACGTCGCCTCCAAAGCAAACCTGTTCGCGAACCAGACGGAGCAGGATACGGCCGTGCTGAATGCGGACGACCCGGCTTGCGCGGCGATCGAAGCCGGCCTGAAGTCGCGCCTGATTCCGTTCTCGCTCTATCACAGGCTCGAGAGGGGCGTCTGGATCGAGCCTCCTTACGAAGCCGCCGGCGCGCCGGACGACGCCGGCAAGCCGGAGCGGATGATCGTATACCGCAGCGGGGACGGGACGGAGCAGGCTATCGTCGCCGTCCGGGAGCTCGGCCTTCCGGGAAGGCATAACGCGGGGAACGCGCTGGCCGCCGTCGCCGCGTGCGTCGCGGTCGGCGTCGAGCCGGCCTTGCTGGCGGCTCCTCTCCGCGACTTCGGAGGGGTGGAGCATCGTCTCGAGTTCGTGCTCGAAGCAGCGGGAGTACGCTACTACAACGACTCCAAAGCGACGAACCCGGTCGCAACGCTCATGGCGACCGGATCGTTTCAGCAGCCCTTGATCCTGATCGCGGGCGGACTGGACCGCGGCTCCGACTACATGGAGCTGCTGCCGCTGTTCGAATCCGGCAAGATCAAGGGACTCGTCCTGCTCGGCGAGACCCGCGGCAAGCTCGCGCGGGTGGCGGAGCTGGCGGGTATGGCGAATGTGGCGGTGGTCGATGCTGAAGGTGACGCCGAATCCGCCATCCGCCAAGCGACGGAAGCCGCAGCCCGGCTCGCTTCGCCGGGGGATGCCGTCCTGCTCTCGCCGGCTTGCGCGAGCTGGGATATGTTCCCTTCCTACGAAGACCGCGGGCGCATGTTTAAGGAATCGGCGCATACCTTGTAAGTAGGGGGCTTGTCCCTACTTTCCCATGCCTGAGGTGGTGCGTCATGCCCAAAGTCCGGTCGGCTCCGGACGTATGGCTAGTCGGAGCGATAGCATTGATTCTTTCCCTTGGACTCGTCATGGTCTACAGCGCAAGCGCGGTCCGTGCGTTCCAGGAATTCGGCGATCCCTACTATTTCGTCAAGCGCCAGGCGATCTTTGCCGTTCTCGGCATCGGAGCCATGATCTTCACGATGAACGCCGACTACCATGTCTGGAAAAAATACGCGAAGCCCGTCCTGCTCATCTGCTTCGGGCTGCTGGTCCTCGTGCTGATTCCCGGCGTCGGCGTCGTCCGCGGCGGCGCCCGCAGCTGGCTCGGCATCAGCTCCTTCGGCATCCAGCCGTCGGAGTTCATGAAGCTCGGCATGATTCTGTTCCTCGCCAAGCTGCTGTCGGACAACCAGCAGCGGATCACGCTGTTCGCCAAAGGACTGCTGCCGCCGCTCGCGCTCATGGGAACCGCCTTCGGCATGATCATGCTGCAGCCGGATCTCGGGACGGGCAGCGTCATGATGGGCGCCTCGCTGCTCGTGCTGTTCGTGGCGGGAGCCCGGCTGAAGCATCTCGGCGGACTTGCGATGATCGGAGCGGCGGGATTCGTCGGCCTTATCCTGGCGGCGCCGTACCGGCTCAAGCGGATCACGTCGTTCCTGGATCCCTGGCAGGATCCGCTCGGCGCCGGCTACCAGATCATCCAATCGCTGTATGCGATCGCCCCTGGCGGGCTTGTCGGCCTCGGCCTCGGGATGAGCCGCCAGAAGTACAGCTACCTGCCTGAGCCGCAGACCGACTTCATCTTCTCGATCCTGGCGGAGGAGCTCGGCTTCATCGGGGGAGGCGCCCTGATCTTCCTGTTCCTGATCCTTGTCTGGAGAGGGATGCGGGCAGCCATCTACGCCCCGGATACGTTCGGCAGCCTGCTGGCGGCAGGCATCACCGGCATCGTCGCCGTGCAGGTGCTGATCAACATCGGCGTCGTCATCGGCCTCATGCCGGTCACAGGCATCACGCTTCCGCTCGTCAGCTACGGCGGATCTTCTTTGACCCTGCTTTTGACCGCACTAGGAATATTGCTCAATATATCCCGTTACTCGAGGTGAACATCATGCGAATCGTACTGACCGGAGGAGGAACTGGGGGGCATATCTATCCCGCCCTGGCCATCGGCAAGCAGATGCAGCAGGAAGAGCCTCGGACGGAGCTGCTCTATATCGGCACGAGCCGCGGGCTCGAGAGCCGGATCGTGCCGGAGGCGGGAGTGCGCTTCGAAGCGGTGGAAATCACCGGCTTCAGGCGCAGGCTGTCGGTCGAGAACGTCAGGACCGTCATCCGCTTCATGAAGGGGGTCAGCCGGTCCAAGGAGCTGCTGAAGGCTTTCAAGCCCGATGCGGTGGTCGGGACCGGCGGATATGTATGCGGGCCCGTCATGTATGCAGCCGCGAGGCTCGGCATCCCGACGCTCGTCCATGAGCAGAATGCCATTCCCGGGCTGACCAACAAGTTCTTGTCCCGTTACGCCGATTGCGTGGCGGTGAGCTTCGAAGCTTCCACCGCATCATTCGGCAAGGCGAAGCGCACGGTCTATGCCGGCAACCCGTGCGCTTCCCATGTCGTCAAGGCGAGCCGCAGCAAAGGCTACGCTTCGCTCGGCATCGCCGAGGGGAGCCGCATCGTGCTCGTCGTAGGCGGCAGCAGGGGGGCGCAGGCCATCAACGATGCGATGGTCGCCATGGCGCCGGCCGCGGCCCGCTCCAGAGCCGTCCATTATGTCTTCGTCACCGGAGAAAGCTATTACGAACGCACCTCTGCGGCCATCAAGGAGGCGGCGCCAGGCATCACCAACCATCTGCATGTCCTGCCATATCTCCATAACATGCCCGAGGTGCTGGCCGCTTCCACGCTTGTCGTCGGGCGAGCCGGCGCTTCGTCGCTGGCCGAGCTGACGGCGCTCGGATTGCCGTCCATCTTAATTCCGTCGCCTAATGTGACGAATAACCATCAGGAAGCCAACGCCCGCAGTCTCGCAGACGCGGGGGCGGCCGAGCTGGTGCTTGAGCGCGAACTCAGCGGTGACGGCCTATGGAGCCGCATCGAAGCGATATTGCAGGACAGCGCCGTACTGCAGCGCATGAAGGAAGCGTCGCGGAAGCTCGGCATGCCGGGATCCGCTTCGATCCTCACGGCGGAGCTGCGCAGGCTGGCGAAGAAATAAGAGGCGGGAAGCGGGCGGGCGGGCTCCTGTCACCATAGAGCCCGGGTAGGCATAGGATATCAGCATAATCGTGTCCGTCACCTAAGGGCGGCCGGTTACCGCATTCCTACAGGGAATGCGGGCATTCACCGAAGCCCGCGAGGGCTTCGGGCTGCAGCCTGACAGCCTTGCCCCGCCTTGAGCACCGCGAATGAAGGAGGAACACCATGAAAGCTTGGATGCAGGAGCTGGAAGAAGCCCATGTGGGCGACATCAGCCGGCAGGTCCCGCTCTCGACGCTTACGACGTGGAGAATCGGCGGGCCAGCCGACGCCGTGGTTGTCCCGAGCGGCAAGGAAGAGCTGGCAAGAACGATTCGCATTCTGCGCAGGCACGAAGTGCCCTGGATGACGCTTGGAAAGGGTTCCAACATGCTCGTCTCGGACAAAGGAATCCGCGGCGTCGTCATCAAGCCGGGGTCTGCGCTGGACTTCGCGGAATTCGACGGCACGCTCGTGCGTGCCGGAGCCGCGTATCCGTTCGTCACGCTTGCAGTTAAGGCCGGCAGGAAAGGGCTGACAGGACTGGAATTCGCCGGGGGAATTCCAGGAACGGTAGGCGGTGCCGTCTATATGAATGCGGGAGCCCATGGATCCGATGTGTCGCGTATATTCAAATCAGCCGACATCGTGCTGGAGACAGGGGAATTGGCGACGTGGGGACCGGAGGAGATGAAGTTCTCCTACCGCCATTCGAGACTGCAGGAGGAAGCAAGCCGCGGCATCGTCGTGGAAGCTCTCTTCGAGCTGGAGAGCGGAGAGGCCGGCGAGATCACGGCTGCGATGGCTGCCCACAAGGATCGGCGCAGAGCCACGCAGCCGCTGCATCAGCCGAGCTGCGGAAGCGTCTTCCGCAATCCTCCGGGCACCTATGCCGCGAAGCTGATCGAAGAAGCCGGGCTCAAAGGCTATTCGGTAGGCGGAGCCCAGGTGTCGACCTTGCACGCCAATTTCATTGTCAACACCGGCCAGGCGGCGGCTGAAGACGTCCTCACCCTGATCGCCCATATTCGCGGCACGGTCAAGGACCGTACCGGCATTGACTTGAAGCCGGAAGTATTGGTGGTGGGTGAGCGGTAACTTGGAGGTGTAGGTTTGGACAAATTGGTGATTGAAGGCGGGCAACCTCTCTCAGGAACCATTGCTATCCAAGGGGCGAAAAACGCAGCTCTGCCGATTCTGGCAGGCAGCATGCTCGCCAGCGGCACGGTCGTGATCGATTCGGTGCCGCAGCTGCTCGATATAGAAGTCATGCTGCACATCTTGCAGGAGCTCGGTTGCCGCGCGGAACATGTCGGCGACACCGTCACGATCAATACGGCGACGGCATACCAGGCCCATATCCCCGAGAAGCTGATGGGCCAGATGCGTTCCTCCATTTTCCTGATGGGACCTCTGCTCGCCCGATTCGGGGAAGTCCATCTCTACCAGCCTGGCGGCTGCGCAATCGGAGAGCGGAAGATCGATCTTCATCTCGAAGGGCTGCGTTCGCTTGGCGCCGAAATCGAGGAATATGGGGATCGGATTTCCTGCCGGGCGGAGAAGCTGCACGGAGCGGATATCCATCTCAGCTTTCCCAGCGTAGGCGCGACGGAGAACATCATGATGGCCGCTGCGCTCGCAGAAGGCAGAACGACGATCACGGGAGCTGCCAGGGAGCCGGAAATCCAGGATCTCCAGCATTTCCTCAACGCGATGGGCGCGCGCATCATCGGAGCGGGCACGGATACGATTACGATCGAAGGAGTCGAGTCGCTCACTCCATGCCGCTACCGGGTCATTCCGGACCGGATCGTAGCCGGCACCGTCATGGTGGCTGCCGCTGCGACCAAAGGAAAGGTTACGCTGACGAACACGAGGCCGGCGCATCTGTCTTCGCTGATCCATGTGCTCCGCCGCGCCGGAGTCGGCATCGGCATCGAGGGGGACGCCATCACCGTCGGAACGTCGGCGAGGCCGAAGGCGGTCGAGCGGATCGTCACTTCTCCCTATCCGGCCTTTCCGACGGATCTCCAGTCGCAGGTGATGGTGCTGCTTGCTCTGGCCGACGGCACGAGCATCATGAAGGAAACGATTTTCGAGGGCCGCTTCAAGCATGTCGACGAGCTCAGCCGCATGGGGGCGGATATCCGCGTCGATCTCAATGCGGCCGTCATCCGGGGCGTATCCAGGCTGTACGGCGCAACGGTCGAAGCGACGGACCTGCGGGCCGGCGCCGCTCTCGTCATCGCCGGACTCGCGGCCAACGGGCGCACAGTCGTCGAGCAGGTACATCATATCGACCGCGGCTACGACAGCATCGAATCGATGCTTGCGCGGCTTGGAGCACGGATTGTCCGCAGCGCGCCGGTGCCCGACAACGGAGCCGTTCCGGGCTGAGCCTCACCATGATTTCCCGTGTGGAGCTTCTGCCCATGGACCATGGATTAATAGAACGAAATGTGCTGCCGCAAAACGGCTCTCCGCGCGGGCGGAGACCGTTTCGCGGCTGAAGGAGGGACAAGCTTGGCTGAATTGATCCCGATCTTGAAGGAGCCGCCGCCGAAGCGGAAGGGCAACCGGAAGCTCGTCTTCATCCTGGTGCTTCTATTCCTTATTTTATTATCGATCCTATTCTTTAATTCCTCGATCAGCAAGGTCAGCGTCGTGACGGTCGAAGGCGAGCAGTTCACGACGGAAGCGCGAATCCGCGAGGCGGCAAGCGTCCGAGCTGGAGACGCCTTCTTCGGCACTCTCTCCTCCAGCGTGGAGCACCGGATCCGGAAGCTCGGCTCGGTCAAGGAAGTCAAGGTGGCCAAAACCTTTCCCGGACAGATCAGGATCACGGTCGAGGAATATCCGCCGGTGGCGTTCGAGCTCGCTGCGAACGGCCAGCTGAGCGCCATATTGGCGAGCGGCTCGATCATCCAGGCCGACCAGGCCAAAGCCGTCGTGGACAAGCCGGTCCTCTCGGGATGGAAGAAGGACGACTCCGTGAAGGGCCAACTGTGCAAGCAGCTTGCCTTGATCGATCCTGCCGCGCTCGGCAATCTGTCGGAGATCATGCCTTCTCCTACCGAATCCTATCCGGACCGGATCCGCATCTACACTCGCAACGGGTTCGAAGTCATTACGGCCGCCTCCCTGCTCAAGGACAAGATCGACACGCTGAATTCGGTCGTCGAGGAGCGGGATCCCGGCCGGGTCACGCTGCTGCTTGCGGATACCTATTCGCCGTTCGTGCAAGCCGCGGGCAGCTCGGGGGAGGCCGGACCCTGAAGCAAAGCCGCTTGGCTCCCGCTCTTTTATTTCGTCCTAAAGAATGGTAGAATTTAAGATATGGCATTTTTCCTAGATGATCATGCCTACAGTCCCTCTTCCGGCCATCTCCGCAGCGGCTTCGGACTCGCTTCCGGCTGGCGGCGAGAGTGCCGGGACGGCAGCCTTTTCTTCATTTTTTTTCTTTGCTGGGTGGAATTGGCAGGCGAAAAAAATGTAGAAAAAAGAGGGAAAATATTAACTGTGTTGAATATGTAGGATCAGATTAAAAAGGAATACCGATAAATGCGACCCGAAACGGAGGTGCCGCGGAATTGGGCAATAACGACATCATTGTCAGTTTGGACATCGGTACATCCAAGGTTCGAGTTATTATTGGCGAAGTGACAGGCGGAGCCATTAATATAATTGGAGTTGGATCGTCCGACTCGGAAGGCATCCGCAAAGGAGCCATCGTAGACATCGACCAGACCGTCAAGTCGATCCGCAACGCGGTCGAGCATGCGGAGAGAATGGTCGACATTCAGATTTCGGAAGTGTACGTAGGCATTCAAGGGAACCATATCGCTCTGCAGAGCAATCACGGCGTCGTGGCTGTCTCCAACGAGGATCGCGAGATCGGCGAGGAAGACATCGAGCGCGTGCTGCAGGCGGCCAAGGTCGTGGCGCTGCCCCCGGAACGCGAAATCATCAATCTCGTGCCGAAGCAGTATCTGGTCGACGGGCTTGAAGGCATTTCGGATCCGCGCGGCATGATCGGCGTCCGTCTCGAAGTGGAATCCACCATCGTGACCGGAGCGAAGACGGCCATACATAATCTGATCCGCTGCGTGGAGAAGGCAGGGCTGCACATCTCCGGCATCATCCTGATGTCGCTGGCTTCCGGCATGATGTCCCTCAGCAAGGACGAGAAGTCGATGGGTACGGCCATCGTCGACATCGGAGCCGGATCCACGACCCTGTCCATCTTTGATCAGGGCGGCCTGGCCGCCACGTCGACGCTGCCGGTCGGAGGGGAATTCGTCACCAACGACATTTCCTACGGCCTGCGCACGCAGACGGACCAAGCGGAGAAGATCAAGCTCAAGTACGGCTGCGCGTCCGTGTACGACGCCGCGGAGGACCAGCGCTTCAAGGTGACGCGGCTCGGCTCCAACGTCGAGAAGGAATTTTCCCAGGTCGATCTGGCGAACATCATCGAGCCGCGCATGGCCGAGATCTTCTACATGATCCGGCAGGAAGTCCGCCGTCTGGGCTATGCCCAAAAAATCCAGGGCTACGTGCTCACCGGAGGCACGGTGAACTTGCCGGGCACGCTGACCGTGGCGCAGCAGGAGCTGGAATCTTCCGTCCGCATCGCCGTCCCTGATTTCATCGGCGTACGCGACCCTGCCTTCGGCAGCGGAGTCGGAATGATCCAATATGTGAGCAAGCATATGACGATTCGCAATTCGGGAGCGGTCAAGAAGCAGGCAAGCCGCAAGACGGGAACCGCAGCCCCCGCTAAACCCGGCATGATTGAACGAATCAAGAACATGTTCAGCGAATTCATCTGATCGGGGGAAATAGAATGTTGGAGTTCGATATTGACTTGGAACAGCTGGCACAAATTAAAGTCATCGGTGTCGGGGGCGGCGGCAGCAATGCGGTGAACCGGATGATCGACAACGGAGTGAAGGGCGTGGAGTTCATTACGGTGAACACCGATGCCCAGGCGCTCCATCTCGCCAAAGCGGAGCATAAGCTCCAGATCGGCGACAAGCTTACGCGCGGCCTCGGAGCCGGCGCGAATCCCGAGGTCGGCAAAAAAGCGGCCGAGGAATCCCGCGATCTCGTCGCCGCCACGCTCAAGGGCGCGGACATGGTGTTCGTGACCGCCGGCATGGGCGGCGGCACCGGTACCGGCGCCGCTCCCGTCATCGCCGAAATCGCCCGCGAATGCGGTGCGCTGACGGTCGGCGTCGTGACCCGTCCGTTCACCTTCGAGGGCCGCAAGCGCTCGAACCAGGCGGAGAACGGCATCGAGGCGCTGAAGGAAAAGGTCGATACGCTGATCATCATCCCGAACGACCGCCTGCTTGAGATCGTCGACAAGAAAACGCCGATGCTCGAGGCGTTCCGCGAAGCCGACAATGTGCTTCGACAGGCCGTTCAAGGCATCTCCGACCTGATCGCCGTCCCGGGCCTCATCAACCTCGACTTCGCGGACGTGAAGACGATCATGACCGAGCGCGGCTCCGCCCTCATGGGCATCGGCATCGCGACCGGCGAGAACCGCGCGGCAGAGGCGGCCCGCAAGGCGATCCAGAGCCCGCTGCTCGAGACGTCGATCGACGGCGCCCGAGGCGTCATCATGAACATCACCGGCGGCATGAACCTGTCGCTGTACGAGGTGAACGAAGCGGCCGAGATCGTCATCGAGGCTTCCGATCCGGAGGTCAACATGATCTTCGGCGCGATCATCGACGAGGATTTCAAGGACGAGATCAAGGTCACCGTCATCGCGACAGGCTTCGAGCACAAGGCGGCGCCTGTTCAGCCGGCCCGCCGCCCGCAGACCCAAAGCCATGGCGCCGCTCCAGAGCCTCAAGAGCAGCGCGCTCCTCAGCCGAGCGCCAAGCCGTTCACCAATACGCCGAGCGACCAGCTGGAGATTCCCGCTTTCCTGCGCAACAACCGCCCGCGCGGCGACCGCTGATCCGCACTCTTATCGAGACCGCATCTTCCGACGGAAGATGCGGTCTTTTTCTATGCCTGAAATCCCGCAGGCGTCCTCGTCTTAGCCTTGTTGAGCTTCATTTTGCCGAGGTCGAAAAGGGAAGAATCAGCTCCGCCGCGCCTCTCAGCTTCCGACAAAATTAGTTGCGGCGGCGCGCCAGGTTTAGACAGACATTGTGCTTGGCGCTGCACTATACTTGTTTCTATCGTTCCCCGGCCTGCTCTGCCGGCAGAGCCGGACGGTGCCGAAGGGTGGACAGGAGGGTGGCTTCAGCTGGCCGTATACGTCGATGTGCTGTTTCTCAAGGAGCTGATGGTGGACGGCTCCATGCTGCTGCTCACTGCCTGGGTGCGCGGAGTCAAGGCCAAGCCATGGCGGGTATTGACCGCTGCCGCCATCGGCGGGATCTATGTGACCTTGATGCTGTTCCCGCCGCTCTCCATGCTGTTTACCGTCATCGTCAAGGCGGCTATATCGCTGATTATAATCGCGGTCGCCTTCGGTTATGCCGATACCCGCAGCTTTGCCCGTCATGTGGGAACGTTTTACGCGGTCAATTTCGTAGCGGCTGGCGCCGTTCTCGGCATCTACTATTTTCTTATGCAAGGATCCGGAAAAGTATGGAGGACGATGACGCTTCTGCGGCATGGAGTAGCATTCGAAGTGCAGATGGGCGGCGTGTACGCGTTCAGCTTCCTATGCATCGGCTTGTACGTGTTCCGCAGCGTCGTGAGCGGACGAAGGCAGAAGGAACTGGTGCTGACTTATCTGGCTGAGGTTTGCGTCGTCATCGGCGGCAAGGAGCATCGCTGCACCGGCCTCGTCGATACGGGCAACCAGCTCTACGACCCGCTCTCCCGGACGCCGGTCATGGTGATGGAAGCCTCTCTGTGGGAGGACGAGATCCCTCCCGGCTGGATGCAGGGAATCCGGGATTCCCAGGTGGACCGGCTGATCGCGGGGCTTGGACAAGAGGAGTTTCCTTGGCAGGACCGCCTGCGGCTCGTCCCCTACCGCGGAATCAACAAAGGGACGCAGTTCATGCTCGCCGTCAAGCCGGATACGGTCGTCATCGTAAGAGAAGGGCAGCGGAGCGAATCGAGCAAAGTGCTCATCGGACTGGATGGAGGCAAGCTGGCAGCTGACGGCTCTTACCGCGCAATCATCCACCCTTCGCTGGTGGAGCATCGGGCCGGCTGACCAACAAAAGAGGAGATGGGGACTACAATGGTTAAATTCCGGCTGAATATGCAGTTGTTCTATTACCGCCTGCTGTTTTTGCTCGGGCTGAAAAGCCAGGAAATCTATTATATCGGCGGCAGTGAAGCGCTTCCTCCCCCGCTTACGCGCGAAGAGGAGGAGTACCTGCTGGAGAGGCTTCCGTCCGGGGACAGCGCGATCCGCGCCATGCTCATCGAGCGCAACCTGCGGCTTGTCGTCTACATCGCCCGCAAGTTCGAGAATACCGGCATCCACATCGAGGATCTGGTGTCGATCGGAGCCATCGGCCTCATCAAGGCCGTCAATACGTTCGATCCCGAAAAGAAGATCAAGCTGGCTACGTACGCTTCGCGCTGCATCGAAAATGAGATTCTGATGTTCCTGCGCCGCAACAGCAAGACGAGGACGGAGGTATCGTTCGACGAGCCGCTGAACATCGACTGGGACGGCAACGAGCTGCTGCTCTCGGATGTGCTCGGCACCGAGAACGACACGATCTACCGCAACATCGAGGAGCAGGTCGACCGCAAGCTGCTGCACAAGGCGCTCGACAAGCTCACGGAGCGGGAGCGCATCATCATGGAGCTGCGCTTCGGGCTTGCCGACGGGGAAGAGAAGACGCAGAAGGATGTCGCCGACCAGCTCGGAATCTCGCAGTCCTATATTTCCCGCCTCGAGAAGCGGATCATCAAGCGGCTGCGCAAGGAATTCAACAAAATGGTCTGATGTGCAGGCAGCGGACTGGAGCGAACAAAAGCCGGCCTCTCCATGGGAGAGGCCGGCTTTTGGCTGAGCGGCAGGACGGGAAAGATGGAGCAGGCGCTTCAGGAAAGGCCGAGCGCGCTGCGTGCGGCATGGATGCCGCTGGCCGCCGCCTGGGAGAGGGAATGGGTCGAGCCGGAGCAGTCTCCGATCGCATACAGCCCTTCGGCCTCCGTCTGGAAGCGGCAGTCGACCGCCAGCCTGGGAGCATAGAATTTGCCGTCGAGCGCGTAGAGTAGCGTATCGCCGTCAAGACGTTCGCCGAGCAGCCGTTCCAGCGCGGCCAGAAATTCCATGGCGGCCCGCACATACAGCTCCGGCAGCTCCTCGGCCAGATTTCCCGGATCCGCCTCGATCGACGGCCTGATCCGGTTGGAGCGGATGCCTTCCAGGCTGGTGGAACGCCCGCTGCGGAGATCGTCCAGCCTTTGGACGGCCAGGCGATCCCCGCCCCGGTTGACCTTGCCCAGCACTTGGCGGGCGCATGCATCGGCATCCTGCAGCGTGGGGAACAGGCGCGGAACGAACAGGGTGAAATTGAGGTTCGAGCTTTTGCTTCCTTGCTCCTTGAAGTTCTGGCCGTCGGCCATGACGAGGCCCTCCTGATGCTTGCGGATGATGCGGCCGCTTGGATTCATGCAATAGGTGGTCGCCGAGAAGCCGTCCCCGTCATAACGCAGCTTGGTCTCGAACGTTTCCTGGAGGATGGAATCCAGCTGTCCTCCCGCCATTTCCAGCCGGATGCCGAGATCCAGCCGCGTCTGCTCCGCCTCCAGGCCGAGCGTCGGAAGCATTTGCTCGAGCCAGCCGGCGCCGCTGCGTCCCGTGGCGAGAAACACCTTTTTGGATGACAAGGTCCTTCCATCCGAAAGGAGAAGGCTGAAGCCTCCCGATTCCCTGTCCAGCGAGACGACCTCGGTCTGGAAGCTGAAGTCCGCCCATGCCGACAGGGCTTCATAGAATCCGTCCAGCACCTGCCGCGACAAGCGGGTGCCCAAATGGCGGACGGTGGAGCCGAGCAGCTTCAAGCCGCCGGCTTCCGCCCTGGCGGCAAGGCTGCTGCTATGCGTCCGGTAAGGAACGGCTTCGCCGGCCCCGTACAGGCACAGGATGCGGTCGACCTCGTCCATCCGTTCCATCGCCAGCCGTTCGCCGAGCAGCGCTTCCAGCTCGCCCCCGAAGTCGGTCGTGAAATTGTATTTTCCTTCGGACCGGCCCAGCCCGCCGAATCCGATGTAAGCCTCGCAGCCGTCGCACTGGCAGCTGCCTCCCCGCTCCAGCGGGCAGCTTCGTTCCCTCGGCGGCTTTCCTTTGTCCGCCACCAGCACCCTGAGTCCGGGCGCGGCTTCCATAAGGGCGTGGGCGGCGAAGATGCCGGCGACTCCGGCGCCGATGATCGTGACATCATACATGAATGAACGCTCTCCTTTACGCTTTCATTTTAGCATGGGAGCAGGCCTTCGGACATGTTGCGGCGCCGGCGAGGGGGAGGGAAGGTTTGAATAAAGCCAAAAAAGGGTTTGACCCTGAGAATGACTATCAATTAGTATAGAGTTTATACAGAATTTTGTATCAAAACCAACCGGAAAAGAGTGAAGACATGCTCCGCCGATTTTTCTCTCATTACCGCCCGTTCCTGGGCCTCTTCATCCTCGACTTCACCTGCGCCGTCGTCGCCGGCCTGCTGGAGCTTGCATTTCCGGTCGCGGTCCAGCAGTTCATCAACAAGCTGCTGCCGGGCGGAGACTGGCAGCTGATCGTCTGGGCTTGCGTCGGCCTGCTGGCGATCTATGCGCTGAATACGGTGCTGAACTATGTCGTCAACTACTGGGGGCATATGCTCGGCATCAACATCGAGACGGAGATGCGGCGCAAGCTGTTCGCGCATGTGCAGAAGCTGAGCTTCCGCTTCTTCGACAACAACAAGACCGGCCATCTCATCGGGAGAATGACCAACGACCTCACCGAGGTCGGCGAGGTCGCGCATCACGGGCCGGAGGATGTATTCATCGCCATCATGACGCTGCTGGGCTCGTTTGCCCTGATGGCCTACATCAATCTGGAGCTGGCGCTGCTCACGTTTGTCATCGTGCCGATCATGGCCTGGCTCGTCATCTTCTTCGGCCGCCGGATGGGCTCGACCTATGGCCGGCTGTTCGGCAATGTCGGCAGCTTCAACGCCCGCATCGAGGACAATGTCGGCGGCATCCGCGTCGTGCAGTCCTTTGCCAACGAGGAGCATGAGAACAAGCTGTTCGCCGTCGACAACCAGAACTTCCGCGCGACGAAGCTGATGGCCTACAAGACGATGTCCAAGAGCATCAGCATCACGTACATGCTCATGCGCCTGATCACGATCTTCGTCATGATCGCGGGAGCGTGGTTCATGATCGAAGGCCGGATCAACCTCGGCGACTTCATGGCGTTCATCCTGCTGTCGAATGTTTTCTTCAAGCCGATCGAGAAGATCAACGCCGTCATCGAGAGCTATCCGAAGGGAATCGCCGGCTTCAAGCGGTATTGCGAGATCATGGACACCGATCCCGACATCCAGGATAAGCCCGGCGCCGCCGAGCTGAAGAACGTCAGCGGCGGCATCGAATTCAGCCATGTCTCCTTCGGCTACGAGCCGGATCGGCCGATTCTGAACGATATCAGCCTCAGCATCAAGCCGGGAGAGACGGTCGCCTTTGTCGGTCCTTCCGGAGCCGGCAAGACGACGATCTGCAGCCTGCTGCCGCGTTTCTACGAGGTGGAGGGAGGCTCGATCATGGTGGACGGCAAGGACATCCGGGACGTGAAGCTGGATTCGCTGCGCCGCCAGATCGGCATCGTGCAGCAGGACGTCTTCCTGTTCTCCGGCACGATCCGCGAGAATATCGCCTACGGCAACCTGCAGGCGAGCGAAGAGGACATCTGGGAGGCGGCGCGCCGCGCATCGCTGGACGAACTGATCCGCAGCATGCCGGAAGGGATGGATACCGTCATCGGCGAGCGCGGCGTGAAGCTGTCCGGCGGACAGAAGCAGCGCATGTCCATCGCGCGCATGTTCCTCAAAAATCCGCCGATCCTCATCCTGGACGAGGCGACTTCGGCTCTCGACACCGAGACGGAGGCGGCCATCCAGGCGGCGCTCGCGGAGCTGTCCGTCGGACGCACGACGCTGGTCATCGCGCACCGGCTGAGCACGGTCCGCAATGCCGACCGCATCGTCGTCGTGAGCAAGGACGGCATCGCGGAGCAGGGCAAGCATCAGGAGCTGATCGCTGCAGGAGGCATCTACAGCCGCCTGCATGTGGCCCAAGCGAGCCAAGCCTAAGGGGGAGCGGGACCGGGCGCCCGCCGCAGGGGATCTCATCCGACAAGCTACGGTGGTGCGCAGGCTCACTCCTTGGAAGGCAGGCCTTACTTCTAGCAAGCCGATGGACGCGACTGTGCGCTCCGTCTATGCATGAGACCGACAGGCAGCCGCGAGGCTGCTTGTTTTTGTGTCGCTTGCGGCTGGCTGGCGACGGCTTCAGGAAAGGCCGCACCGACGCCTTCGAGGCCGCGCATCCGGCTGGGAGAGGCTTTGGCCGGATGGAAAATCATTGCTTACCGTCCGTTCGTTTCCTACAATGAAAAAAGGACAAGGAGGCGACGAGCCATGAAAGCGAACTGCACGATTCTCGACGACTATCAGGAAGCGGCTTTGAACTATGGGGATTGGAGCCGCCTGGACGGCAGGATCGAGCTGTCGGTGCTGACGGAGCATCATGACAGCGAGGATGAGCTGGCGGAGATGCTGAAGGACGAGGAAATCGTCGTCGTCATGAGGGAGCGGACGCCGTTCCGGGAATCGCTGCTGGCGCGGCTGCCGAAGCTGAAGCTGCTCGTGACGACGGGCATGCGCAACGCTTCCGTGGACCTTGAAGCGGCCGGAAGGCTCGGCATCACGGTCAGCGGCACGCGCGGCAGCTCGGAGGCGCCGATCGAGCTGACCTGGGCGCTGCTGCTCGGCCTGGCGCGGCATGTCCGCGCCGAGAGCGACGCCTTCCGCAGCGGCGGACCTTGGCAGAGCACCGTCGGCAGCGACCTGAACGGACGCACTCTCGGCCTGCTCGGTCTAGGCAAGATCGGAACCCGCGTAGCCGAGATCGGACGGGCATTCGGGATGAATATGCTGGCGTGGAGCCAGAACCTCACCGAGGAGCGGGCGGCCCAGGCAGGAGTCCGTCTGGCGGCTTCCAAGGAAGCGTTGCTGGAGGAAAGCGATTATGTGTCCGTGCATCTCGTCCTGAGCGGCCGGACCCGCAGCTTGCTGGGCGCGGAGGAGCTGGCGCTCATGAAGCCGACCGCCTTCCTGGTCAATACGTCCCGGGCGGGCATCGTCGACCAGGAGGCGCTGATCTCAGCCTTGAAGGAGGAGAGGATCGCAGGCGCGGGGCTGGATGTCTTCGACGTCGAGCCGCTGCCGGAGGACCATCCTTACCGGACGCTGCCGAATGTGCTGGCGACGCCGCATATCGGCTACGTGACCGAGAGCAACTACCGGCTCTACTTCGAGGATGCGGTGGAGGACATCGAGGCGTATTTGGCGGGCAGTCCGATTCGCCCGGTTCAGCCCTACAAGGGCTGATCGGGCCGAACATGCCTGGAAAGCGCGGCGGCAGGCGGGATTGCAGCAGGCATCCGGCATCGGCATGAAGGCATGAAGCCATGAAGCCATGAAGCCATGAAGGCAAGAGGTAAGAAAGGCATGATGGCATCCTGAGGCATCCTGCGTGAACCCGGCCTGGATGAATGAACATGCGGGGATGGCCTAGGCTCGATGCCTTGATTCCGCTGGAACGAGAACCCAACAAGCTGTCTATGATCCGCCCCGGGCGGATCATAGACAGCTTGTTTTTTTAGGGAGGCATTGACAACATTGGTGTATGGTGTGCATAATACACATATCGAGTGTATGAACCATATAGTACACACACGAACCGAGGTGCGAGATGGCAGGCGAAGAGGAGTGGCCGGCAGCGGCATTCAACAGCAGGGATCCGGTTTATTTGCAGGTAGTCAAGCAATTCAAGGAAATGATCGCGACCGGGCGGCTGCGCGGCGGCCAGACCGTTCCTTCGCGCAGGGAGCTCGCCTCCCGCATGAAGATCAACCCGAATACGGCCCAGAAAGCGTACAAGGAAATGGAGGATCAGAACTTGATTGTGACTGAAGGAAATTCGCCGAGCCGTATTACGACGGACGCCGACGTGCTGAGGAAGATCCGCTCCGAGCTGCTCGGCGAGGCTGTGGAGGCGTTCGTGGAGTCGGTCCGCAGGCTGGAAGCGCCCGTGGACGAATTGGTGGAGCTGGTCCGGGAGAAGTATGGAGGGTCATCCGCTGCCGCCGACAACAAGGATGATGGAGCAGGAGGAGGCCAGCGATGATCGAGGTAAGCGACATCCGCAAGAGGTACCGCCGCAAAAATGTTTTGAACGGGATTTCGTTCAAGGCGGAGAAAGGTCGAATCACCAGCCTCATCGGTCTGAACGGCGCCGGAAAATCAACGATTCTGAAGGCGATCATGGGACTTACGCCGGTAGATGGCGGAAGCATCCGCATCGGCGGCAGGCCTCTCTCTCCGGAGATCTACCATACGATTGCTTTTGTCCCGGATCGGCTCACGCTGCCGGGCTCCATGAAGCTGCGGGACGGCTTGCAGCTCATGTCGGACTTTTATCCCCGTTGGAATGCCGAAAAGGCCGAGGATCTGATGAGCTTCTTCCGCCTCGAGCGCGGAGATCGGATCGGCCGGCTGTCCAAGGGGACAGCGGCCAAGTTCAACCTCGTGCTCGGCATGGCGCAGGACGTCGACTACGTGCTGATGGACGAGCCGTTCTCCGGCATCGACCTGTTCAGCCGCGAGATGATCGCCGAGGTATTCACGAGCCAGCTGGTCGAGGATCGCGGAGTGCTCATCACAACCCATGAGATCGGCGACATCGAGCATCTCGTCGATCGGGCGGTGATGCTGGATCAAGGTCATGTCATCCGCGACTTCGACTGCGAGGAGATGCGCAGCGATCACGGCAAGTCGATCATCGACGTCATGAGGGAGGTATATCGGACTTGAAAACGTATTTGAAGCTGGTGCATCTGGAGATTTACCGCTTCCGCTTCGCGCTTCTCGGGCTGATGGCCATGACGTCGGCCATCCAGCTGATCGGAATGCAGCTGGCGATGAGCGATCGGCTTCAAGCCATCCGCGAGCAGATGACCCGAGAAGGATTGTCTCTGGCCCAATATTCGGAGAAATACCACGGTATTCCGCTGGGCGAGATTTGGTCTCATAGAGAGAATTGGATGACATTCCCCATCGTGATCTGCATCGGCGGGATCGGATTGTATATCGTTCTCATCTGGTATAGGGATTGGTTCGGCAGGTCGGCTTTTATCTATCGGCTGCTGATGCTGCCGCATTCAAGATTCCTTCTGTATGTGTCCAAATTCACCGCGCTGATGACGTTCGTGTTCAGCCTGTTCGCTCTGCAGATAGGCATCGTAGCCGTTCAGATGACGATGTACCGGCTGCGCATGCCTGACGAGCTGCGCGTTCCGCGAACTCTCGTCGATACGATTCGAGGCATGGATCTTGTCGTCTTCATACCGGTGCGCCTGCAAGAATTTCTGCTGGTCTACGGATTCGGATCGGTGTTCGTGCTCCTGCTGTTCACGACCATTCTTCTGGAGAGAAGCTACCGGTTCAAAGGGCTGCTTGCCGGATTGGCCTACACGGCCGGAACCTTGATGCTGGTCGGATGGATGTGGGGCCAGGCGGATAGGGGGATGGCCTTCCTGTATCCTTCCGAGCTGCTGGCGGCTGCGATTGCTCTCATGGCGCTCAATGCGGCGCTGTCGCTGTGGCTCGGCAGTTGGCTGCTCCGCACCAAAGTCACGGCATAAGGAGGAACTATGAGAAGAAGATACGGATACAGCATCGGGCTTGCTGTCCTAAGCGCCGCTGTCCTGGCCGCTTATGCGGGAGCAGCCGGCGCCGACGGCACGCCCCCATACAAGCTCGTTACGCTGGAAGGAAACGCGGAGGTCATGAAAGGCTTCGTCTTGGAAGGACTCGGTTCCCGATTGTCGGCGGACGGACGAAGGGAAAGGACGGGAAGCCGTTTTTTATCCGCCCCCTTCGAGGATCTGATCAAGCCGGACCGGTACTCTTCCGAGCGGAACCAGCTGATTGTCGCCCATCGCTCCTTCATGCGCGGGCATCGGCAGGATGATTCGTTCTACCGGGACGGGAATTCCGTCATCGGTGCCGATATGGACGACAGCCTGTCGTCCGTGAAGGTTCGAATTCTGGATCTTGCCGCCGGTTCCGGCAGCAAGGAATTCACCGTGCCTGTTCAGACGGGCGCGGCGAAGGCGGACAGCCCCCTTTACAGGGATGAGACCGTAGTGGATATCCAGCAGATAGAAAACCGCATCCACCTGCTGGTGCGCGGGCAGCGTGACAGCCCGGACAATGGCCCGGCGATCTGGACTTTTACGGATTATATCGTCGACAAGGAGAGCGGGAAGCTGCTGCAGGCGGAGGAAATGTACCGGACAGTACCGGATCCCGACCCCTATACGGAGACTACGGTCGAGCTGATCGCCGAAGTGCGGGAGCTGGAGCCCTCTCCTTCCGTGATGCTCAATGTGAAGACGGTCAAGCGCAAGGGACCGGATGCCGATGTGTCCGAACAGGATCCGGTTCTGAAAGGATGGCGCATCATCGGTTACGATTACGCCAGCGGCGATACCTGGGACCTGCCCGAGGCGGGAATGGACCGGATCAAGCAAGGGCTTGCCCCGAGGCTGCACGATGGAAAGCTCTACGCCTTCAACGAGCGGAACGCCGAGCCGCTCATTCATGTCCTCGACACCCGGACGGGAGAGCCGTTGGCAGAGCCGTTGCAGCTTCTTCGAAGCGGCAGTTCGGGATTGCGCAGCATCCGGCTCGAGAAGGGATTGGTTTACGACAATCTGATCCTGGATCGAATTCCCACCGTCATGGTCTACGAGGAGAAGACGCGCAAGGTCATATACCGCGGCGCCGTAGAGCGGACGGACAGCGAGGCGCAGAGCGTCGATTACCAGTATTTCCAGTTCAACTACTACGGGGAATGAATCCCGTTTTCCTCATTTGCCGAGGCCGAGCGCCGAGGCTTTTTTTTTTCGTCGAAGACAGCTCAGCAATTCCTCGCCGCCAGTCGCTTGGATGCGTTTCCAGGCTTCCGCCGGCTCTGTCGGACGCTGTCGGAACAGGAATAAAAATGAAGCCCAAGGAGATAATGCTTATTAATGTTTCTCCTTGGGAGGTAGTCACAATTGACCCGAAATAAAGTCGAGATCTGCGGAGTGGATACTTCCAAACTCCCCGTGCTTACGAACGTCGAAATGAGGGAGCTGTTCACCGCTCTCCAGACCCAGAACGAGTGGTCCGCCAGAGAGAAGCTCGTGAACGGGAACCTGAGGCTCGTCCTCAGCGTCATCCAGCGGTTCAACAACCGGGGAGAATTCGTGGACGACCTGTTCCAGGTCGGCTGCATCGGACTCATGAAGGCCATCGATAATTTTGACCTCAGTCAAAACGTCAAATTTTCCACATATGCCGTCCCCATGATCATCGGCGAGATCCGCCGCTATCTGCGGGACAACAACCCGATCCGGGTGTCGCGGTCGCTGCGGGACATCGCCTACAAGGCGCTGCAGGTCCGCGACAGCCTCACGAACCAGAATTCCCGCGAGCCGACGATCTTCGAGATCTCCGAGGCGCTCGGCGTGCCGAAGGAGGATGTCGTTTTCGCCCTCGACGCCATCCAGGATCCGGTTTCCCTGTTCGAGCCGATCTACCATGACGGCGGCGACCCGATCTACGTGATGGACCAGATCAGCGACGACCGCAACAAGGACATCAGCTGGATCGAGGAGATCGCCCTGCGCGAAGCGATGCACAAGCTGAACCAGCGCGAGAAGATGATCCTGTCGATGCGCTTCTTCGACGGCAAGACGCAGATGGAGGTCGCCGACGAGATCGGCATCTCGCAGGCGCAGGTGTCCCGGCTCGAGAAGTCGGCCATCCAGCAGCTTCAAAAGCATGTCCAGAGCTGAGGCAGCCATGATGCCCGGCTCCATGCCGATCGGTTCCAGGGCGCCTTCGGGCGCCTTTTTGATGCGGGCTTGGGCTGATCCGCCCGTCTCCGTCATATACTGGGAGCACTAGACCTCCATGACGGGAAGTGCGGCGCATGCTCATGAAAATATCCGAATTCCAAACCAAGGACGTCATCAATATCGTGGACGGCAAAAAGCTCGGCCAAATCAGCGACATGGAAATCGATCTGAGGCAGGGACGCATCGATTCCATCGTCGTGCCCAATTTCACCCGCTTCTTCGGCATGTTCGGCAACGGGGCGGATCTCATCATTCCGTGGCGCAACATCGTCAAGATCGGAGCCGACGTCGTGCTCGTCCGGATGGAGAACGCCGGCGGGGCCAAGGCGTATCTCGAGGATGACGACATCCAGGAGAAGCTGTAGGAGAGGCCGAGGCGATTCCGCCCCGCCTTCCCCGCTCCGCGCCGGCCATGGTACACTAGGCTGGAGGTGATGGCAAGTGGAAGCATTCGTTCAGCGCGACAGCGGGAACCCGGCGAAGGAAGCTTCGCTTTTTTTATTGGAATCATGGATCGGGGGCGGCAGCGTCACGGCCGGCTTCACCGGACGGCAGGGCGGCGTCAGCGGCGAGCCCTGGGCATCCCTGAATATGGGACTGCATGTCGGGGACGACGACGCGTCTGTCCGGACGAACCGGATGCGGCTGGCCGACGCGCTCGGCTGGCCCTATGCGTCGTTCACCTGCGGGGAGCAGGTGCATGGCTGCGGCGTCCAGGCGCTTACTCGCGGCGATGCCGGGCGCGGACGGGACTCCCGCGCGACGGCCGTCCCGAATACGGACGCGCTGACGACGGATGAGCCGGGCGTTCTGCTCGTCTCCTTTTACGCCGACTGCGTGCCCCTGTACTTCTGGGATCCCTCCAAGGGAGCGGTGGCGCTTGCCCATGCGGGCTGGAAGGGAACCGTAGGGGAGATCGCCCGCGCGACCGTAGAAGTCATGGGCAGCCGGTACGGCAGCAAGCCTGCCGACATCCGCGGGGCTGTCGGGCCGTCGATCGGAGCCTGCTGCTACGAGGTCGACGAGGCCGTCCTGGGGCGCGTCCGCCCGCTGCTCGGCGAGCTCGCCGAGGCGGGAATCGCTTCCGCCGGGCCGGTCATCCACGGGGAAACGCCGGGCCACGGCAGGCTGAACTTGAAAGAGCTCAACCGACAGATTATGATAAAAGCAGGAATTATGCCGTCGAATATCGAAGTTACGCAGTGGTGCACCGGCTGCCGCAAGGATTTGTTCTTCTCCCATCGGATGGAAGGCGGCAGCACGGGGCGGATGGCAAGCTGGATCGGCATGGAAAGCAGGTGACGCTTTTGTCGCTGACGGAGCGGAAGGCGGAAGTGGATAGAAGGATCGCGGAGGCTTGCGCCCGGAGCGGACGCAGCCCGGAGGAAGTGAACGTCATCGCGGTGACGAAGTATGTGTCCCTCGACAGGACCAGGGAAGCGCTGGACAGCGGCTGCGTCCATCTGGGCGAGAACCGCTGGCAGGACGCCAAGGACAAGTGGGAGGCGTTTCCGGAAGGCTCCTGCGGAGCGGGGGAGGCCCCCGTCTGGCATTTTATCGGTTCACTGCAGACGAACAAGGTGAAGGACGTCATAGGCAAGTTTACATACATCCATTCGCTGGACAGGCTTTCCCTGGCGGATGCGATCGACAAGAAGGCCAGGAGCCTCGGCATCGTGGTCCCATGCTTCATTCAAGTCAACGTATCCGCGGAACAATCCAAGCACGGCATCGCCCCGGAGCAGCTCCGGGATCTCGCCTCGGGTCTCGCGGCCTACCCCGGCGTCAAGCCGGTCGGCCTCATGACGATGGCGCCCCATGACGAGGATTCCGAAGCTGCGCGTCCGGTCTTCCGGAGCCTGCGGGAGCTGATGGAGCTGGCCAACCGCGAGAGCTGGTTTCAGGAGCCGCTGACGGAGCTCTCGATGGGAATGTCGGGCGACTTCGAGGCGGCGGTCGAGGAAGGCGCGACATGGGTGCGGCTTGGAACCATTCTCGTAGGCAAAGAGGAGGAGCTGGTATGAAGGTGCTTAACCGGTTCATGAACTATTTCGGCTTGCAGGATGAAGAAGAGATCATCGAGCGCGAGCCCGTCCAACAGCATGAGGATCACGAAGTTGAAACCTCGGCATCCGAAATGCGTAAACCAACCAAAGGCAGCAATATCGTCAGCATCCATTCGCAGAAGAACATGCGCGTCGTGCTGAACGAACCCCGTTCCTATGACGAGGCGCAGGAGATTGCCGACCATCTGCGCAACCGGCGTTCCGTCATCGTGAACCTGCAGCGCGTCCGGACGGATCTGGCCGTGCGGATCGTCGACTTCCTCAGCGGCACCGTATACGCGCTGAACGGAAGCATTTCCAAGCTCGGCCCGAATATTTTTCTCTGCACGCCGGATTCTGTCGATGTTCAGGGCACCATAACCGAAATGCTTGCTGACGAAGACTACAGAAAAATGAGGTGACCTTGGCTTGGAGCAAGTCAAAGAGATCGTCCACACCCTGGAATCGATTTACTACTTTATGATTTTCGGATACATCCTGCTCTCGTGGCTGCCCAACGCCCGCGAGAGCTTCATCGGCCAGTTCCTCGGCAGGATCGTCGAGCCTTATCTCAGCATCTTCCGCCGCTTCATCCCGCCGATCGGCGGCATGCTGGACATCAGTCCGATCGTCGCCCTGATCGCTCTGCGCTTTGTCGCGCAAGGCATCATCGGCGTGCTGGGCTTCTTCTTCTCTTAAGGCAGCCCTATGGCAGACGGCCTTTATGAGCATTTTCATCCGGAGGAGCGGCCGTTCGTCGACCGCGCCCTGGAGTGGATCGGACGCTCGGCCCAGCTTCACGAGCTGAAGCGGACGGATTTCCTCGATCCCCGGCAGGCATCGATCCTGATGTCGCTCGGAAATCGGGAGCCTGATGTCGGCGTTCGATTGGATGGAGGATACGAGGGAGCGGAGCGCAGGCGGGCGCTGATTGCTCCCTCTTATCGTTATTTGGAGGGCGAGGATACGGGCATATCCGTGCTTGAAGTGTCGGCTGTATCCGGCGGCCATCTGGAGCTGGATCACGGCGATTATCTGGGAGCCGTGCTGGGGCTTGGAATCAAGCGCGACCGCATCGGAGACATCCATGTCGGTCCGGATGGAGCCCAGCTGCTAGTCGCGGACGAGATCGCCGACTTCCTGAACGTGCATTTCCGCCAGGTCCACAAGCTCAGCGTGCTGACGTCGGTCAAGCCGCTGACGGAGCTGCGCCCGGTCGTCAGCCGCATGGAAGAGATGAGCTTCACCGTCGCGTCCATGCGGCTGGACGGCATCTGCAGCGACGTCTACCGGATCAGCCGCGCGAAGATCGTCGAGCCGATCCGGGCGGGACGCTGCCGGGTCAACTGGAAGGGCGAGGAGGATCCCTCGAAGCAGCTGCGCGAAGGGGATGTCGTGTCCATCAAGGGACTCGGCAGGTTCAAGCTGCTGGAGGTCGACGGGATGACCAAGAAAGGCCGGATACGCGTCAAGGCAGGCAAATTCATCTGAATCCGGCTCCTCGGGAGCCTGGACGGCCCGGCTCCATGCGCTGCATGGAGCCATCCTTATATTGACAGCAAAAAATGCCGCCCTCCCGACCGATATAGGGAGGACGGATATTTTTGGCTTGGATCAGAAATTTGCAGGAATTTGCCCGGAACTGTCGAATTGGGATATCACCAACGATCGGCTTACGACGAGAACAAACCAACAGGAGGTGCCCCAATGCCGCTGACGCCATTGGACATACATAACAAGGAATTCGGAAGAAGACTTCGCGGCTACGACGAGGATGAGGTCAATGAATTCCTGGACCAGGTCATCAAGGACTACGAGGCGCTCATCCGCGAGAACAAGGATCTTCAGAATCAGATCCTGAACCTGCAGGAGAAGCTCAACCACTTCGCCAATATCGAGGAGACGCTGAGCAAGACGATCATCGTCGCCCAGGAGGCGGCGGACGAGGTGAGGGGCAACGCCAAGAAGGAAGCGCAGCTGATCATCAAGGAAGCGGAGAAGAATGCCGACCGCATCGTCAACGACTCCATGATGAAATCCCGCAAGGTGTCGCTGGAAGTGGAGGAGCTCAAGAAGCAGGCCTCGATCTACCGGACCCGCTTCCGGACGCTGGTCGAGGCGCAGCTCGAGCTGCTCGCCCAGGACGGCTGGGACAAGCTGGAGAACGCCTCGAGCAGCCTGTCTCTGGAAGGCTCGAACTATTAGAGCGGCGGTTGACACGCAGGGACTGCTGTATGTAGTATAGAAATAGATATTGGCGACGATAATGGACGTGCAGGTCCTTATCGCGACATGATGGATAACAGTCAATTTCGTCGACGAGAACGAGTACGCTGAACGGACGTTCCCCAGAGAGCCGGCATCCTGCTGCAAGCCGGCGTTCGAACTTCAGCCGAACATCCTCTCCGAGAAGCGGAGCCGAACAGCCCGGAGCGAACGATCGCTTCGGGCCGATTAAGCCCCGCCGGCAGTCCCACGTTACAGGGAACGCGGATGGCAGGAACGCATCCGCTGCTGAGATGCCTTTGTTGAGGCGGAGCGCGTGTCCAATCAGGGACCTGTCTCCACCCGCGACAGGGCGATTAGGGTGGTATCGCGAGTCATGCTCGCCCCTTTACACAGGGGCGGGCTTTTTTATTTTCCGAGAGAAGGGCGTGTCCGATATGCAGAGAGTGGATGTCAAGGAAAAGGCGAGAAGCCGCGAGGAGCGGGTGCTGGCGAGATGGAGAGAGGAAGGGACGTTCAAAGCCTCGATCGAAAACCGGGAGGGCAAGCCGAACTTCGTCTTTTATGAAGGGCCGCCGACGGCCAACGGAGCTCCCCACATCGGCCACGTGCTGGGCCGCGTCATCAAGGACTTCATCGGCCGCTACAAGACGATGTCGGGCTACCGCGTCATCCGCAAGGCGGGCTGGGATACGCATGGCCTGCCGGTCGAGCTCGGCGTGGAGAAGCAGCTCGGCATTTCCGGCAAGCAGGAGATCGAGAACTACGGCGTCGAGGCCTTTGTCCAGAAATGCAAGGACAGCGTATTCGAGTACGAGCGCCAATGGCGCGAGCTGACGGAAGCGATCGGTTATTGGACGGATATGGACGATCCCTACATCACGCTGAAGAACAGCTACATCGAGAGCGTATGGCATATCCTTTCCACCATCCACAGCAAAGGGCTGCTGTACCGCGGCCATCGCGTCAGCCCGTACTGCCCTTGCTGCCAGACGACCCTCAGCTCGCATGAAGTGGCGCAAGGCTACGAGGATGTCAAGGATCTCAGCGCGACCGTCAAGTTCCCGCTGAAAAATGGCGAAGGCCATCTGCTCGCATGGACGACGACTCCATGGACGCTTCCTGCGAACACGGCCATCGCCGTCAACCCGGAGCTGGCCTACTCCAAGGTGAAGCGGGACGGAGAGGTGTACTTCGTCGCCGAGAGCCTCGTGGAGAGCGTGTTCAAGGGAGACGACAAGCCGGAAATCGTCGGCAGCGTGAAAGGCTCCGAGCTGGTCGGGCTTGCGTATGATGCGCCGTTCGATTATGTTCCGATCGAGAACGGCCATGTCGTCATCGGCGCGGACTTCGTCAGCGACTCCAGCGGCACGGGCATGGTCCACATCTCGCCGGCCCATGGCGACGACGACTACAAGGCCGCCCGCAAAAACGGCATCGGCCTGCTGGCCGTCGTCAACTCGCAGGGCCGCTACATCGACGAGGTGACGGACTGGGCCGGCCGCTTCGTCAAGGACGGAGAGGTCGACATCGAGATCGTGCGCAAGCTGAGCGAGAAGGGGCTGCTCTTCTCCAAAGAGAAGTACGAGCACAGCTATCCGTTCTGCTGGCGCTGCAAGTCGCCGCTGCTGTACTACGCCACGGAGAGCTGGTTCATCGAGACGACGGCCGTCAAGGATCAGCTCATCGCCAACAACAACGGCGTGGACTGGTATCCGGGCCATATCCGCGAGGGACGCTTCGGCAAATTCCTCGAGGATCTCGTCGACTGGAACATCAGCCGCAACCGCTACTGGGGAACGCCGCTCAACGTCTGGATCTGCGAGGAGACCGGCAAGGAATACGCGCCGTCGAGCCTGGCCGACCTGCGGGCGCGCGCGACGACGGAGCTGCCGGAGGACTTCGAGCCTCACAAGCCGTATGTCGACGAAGTGAAGCTGCACAGTCCGTTCGCGGAAGGGGCGGTCATGACCCGCACGCCTGAAGTGATCGACGTCTGGTTCGACAGCGGCTCCATGCCGTTCGCCCAGCAGCATTATCCGTTCGAGAACGAAGGCCGATTCGCCGAGCAGTATCCGGCGGACATCATCTGCGAGGGCATCGACCAGACGCGCGGCTGGTTCTTCAGCCTGCTGGCCGTCTCGACGCTGTACAACGGACGCGCACCTTACAAGGCCGTCATCTCCACGGGCCATGTGCTCGACGAGAGCGGCCAGAAGATGTCGAAGTCCAAAGGCAACGTCATCGACCCGTGGGAAATCATCAACGAATACGGCACGGATGCGTTCCGTTGGGCTTTGCTGGCCGACAGCGCCCCATGGAACAGCAAGAAATTCTCGCGCGGCATCGTCGGAGAAGCCAAGTCGAAGGTGATCGACACGATCGTCAACACGCATGCGTTCTTCGCTCTGTATGCAGACATCGACGGATACGACCCCGCTGCCGATAAGCATCTGGCTTCCGGGGCGAAGCTGGACCGCTGGATCGTCTCCCGTCTCAACTCGCTCGTGCGCGGCGTCGTCAAAGGGCTTGAGGGCTGGGATTTCATGGGCTCCGCCAAGGCGATCGAAGCATTCGTCGACGAGATGAGCAACTGGTACATCCGCCGCTCGCGCGACCGCTTCTGGGGCAGCGGCCTGACCGGCGACAAGCTGGATGCCTACCGCACGCTGCGCGATGTGCTGCTGACGCTGTCCAAGCTGATCGCTCCATACGCGCCGCTGCTTGCGGAGGACGTCTATGGAAATCTCGGCGGAAAGGGCAGCGTCCATCTCGCCGACTATCCGGTCGTCGACGATGCCGCCATCGACGAAGCGCTCGAGCGCGATATGGCGACGGCCCGCCAGATCGTGGAGCTGGCCCGCAACGTGCGCAACGAGACGGGCATCAAGACCCGCCAGCCGCTGTCCGAGCTGATCGTCTCCCTGAGCGGCGATTTCGAGCTTGCCGAATACGAGGACATCATCAAGGATGAGATCAATGTGAAGGGCATCGCGGTGGAGCATTCCGACAGCGGCTTCGTCGACTTCGCGCTGAAGCTCAACCTCAAGGTCGCGGGCAAGAAATTCGGCAAGAGCGTCGGGCCGATCCAGACTCATCTGAAAGCTCTCGATGCCGACACGGCCCGCGCGATCGTTCAAGGAGGAAGCTTCGTCTTCACGACGCCTGACGGCGAGGACGTTCCGGTCGCCCTCGACGAGCTGCTCGTGGAGAAGCAGGCGAAGCCGGGCTTCGCGTCCGCATCGGGCGGCGGCCTCACGGTCGCGCTCAATACGGACATCACGCCGGAGCTGGAGCAGGAGGGCTGGGTGCGCGAAGTCATCCGCGCCGTGCAGGACACGCGCAAGAAGCTCGATCTGCCGATCGAGAAGCGCGTCGACCTCGTGCTTGACGCCGACGCGGAGCTGACGGCTGCGCTCCAGGCATTCGACAGCCTGCTGCAGGACAGCGTCCTGCTGAACAGCGTTTCGTTCGAAAGCGCCGAAGGCATGGAAAGAGCCGCTTTCGGAGAACGCGAGTTCGGCCTGCTCATTCGCTGAACCGCTCGGTCCGGGCCGGCTGCGGAATGATCGCCGGCCTTGTCCATGGCGCCAGCCAAAGCCGACCCCCTGAAGGATTTCCTTCAGGGGGTTTCTTTTTCTCCTCCTCGGCTGCGTCCGGCTTAGGGGAGGAAGAATCCTCCAGACTCCAAACGGACATACTAGAAATCGAATGGGCGAAGGTCCCAGCCTCTTTTTTCCGTCTAGAAAGCAAAGCAGCCGGAGGAAGAGAGGAAGTTCAGGAAAAAGGAGCGGAGGCGGGGCATGGGCGAAGACAAGCGCAGGGAAGAACGGGCTGAGCTCGAAAAAAGCAGCCGGCTCGAGGACCGGCTGGAGAAGATCGCAATGGATCTGGAACGCTCCCAAATGGCCGGATATGTGGATCTGCTCAATCGGCCGCTGTCGCTCATATGGCGCAACGTCGTCGCCGGCATTTCCAGAGGGGTCGGGTACGCGATCGGACTGACCGTTTTTGCCGCGACGATATTGTACATCCTTCAAGCCCTCGGCCAGCTGAATCTTCCCATTATCGGCGACTACATCGCGGACATAGTCCGGATCGTCCAAATCCAGCTGGAGGGCAAGAACGGCTATCAATAAAGATTCAAGCGTTCATTCGTCAGAGGAAGGATGCGGACCGGACCGGAAGCATCCCAATCAAGCAGGATGCCGGCGGCATCGCTTTGCCGCATCGGACCGAAGCTGCGGCAAGGCGGAGGAGAAGGGCTGCAGGCACGCAGCCGTCCGGCTACTCCTCCTCTCCGAGCTCCTCGCCCTCTCCTTGATCCATGTACTGCTTGTACTCCCGGTTCCGGACGACAGAGACATGCGTGCCGGTAATATCGGTGGCGAGAAAGCTCTCCAGAGGCTCGACGTACCCTTCGTTCTCGCCGACCTCATTGCCCACATTGTCGTAGCTGTCCCCTGGAATCTCAGCCATGGCCGGGGAGTCGGCGTTGCCCCAGCGCTCGACGATCTGCCAGGCGTCCTCGCCGTCGAAGCCGTTGTACGCGTCGTCGTCCTTGTCGGACTGGCCGAAGGGCATCGGCAGCAGGGACAGGGCGTCGGAACGGCTGTGCGACACATGGTCGCGGGGCGCATGATCGATGCAATAGCGTGTATCGGGCAGCGCTTCAAGACGCTCCGAGGGAATGTCGGCGCCGCATTGGATGCAGGTTCCATAGGAGCCGTCCTCCATCGCGGCAAGCGCGGATTCCACCCGGACCAGCTGCATGTCCTGCTTGTCCTGGAGCAGGAGATCCTTCTCGCGCTCGAACATTTCCGTGCCGATATCTCCCGGATGGTTGTCGATCGTGGACAGCTCGCCTGTCTCGTCCCGAAGGGAATTGAGCAGACCGTCATGCTGGGTTTCCTTGCGCAGCAGCTCCAGCTCCTGCTTTTCTTGGATCAGCCGCCCGCGCATGCGGGCAAGAAACGAATCGGAATGAGGCATCGTTTGGCACACACCTTTCGCAGATAGATCGATACTAGTGTGGTCGATTGTGGCCTCGATTAGAGATGGGCTTCTATGGAAACGGAAGAGGCGCATCCGCGGTGGCTCCTTGCTGAAGCGATATGCTACAATGGGACGGATGAGGAGGGAATCGCTTGAGGCTCAAAGGGTATTCATATTGGTTGGCGCTCGTCGTCATCGTTTTGGACCAGCTCAGCAAATGGGTCATTTCCAGCCGGCTCGAGCTGTACGAGCAGCTTAAAGTAATCGGGAATTTTTTTGTCATCACATCCATCCGCAATACGGGGGCGGCCTTCAGCATTCTGGAGGGCAAGCGCGCTTTCTTCCTGCTGATCACGCTCGCAGTGGCGGCAGGCATCATGTGGTACATCCACCAAAGCCGGAAGTCGGGGCGGACATTGCTGCTGACGGCGCTCGGACTCGTGCTCGGAGGAGCTCTGGGCAACTTCATCGACCGACTCCTGTACGGACACGTCGTCGATTTCCTCTCCTTCAACTTCGGCTCCTATTCGTTCCCGGTGTTCAACCTGGCGGATACGGCCATCACGATCGGAGTCGGGCTCATCATTCTCGACACCTTCCTCGGCGAGCGGCGCAATGCCGCCTCTTCGGAAGCGGATCAGCCCGGCGCAAGCGACAGCACGAGCGGCGCTTAATCGGCGACTACCAAGAATGAAGTAAGGACTGAATCAGGCATGAATGAAGAAACCATTATCAACCCAACCGTCTCCGGCCTCGACGAGGAGCATGGAGCCGAGCCTGTCCTGGAATGGACGGTGTCGGCCGAGGACGCCAAGACGCGTCTGGACAAGTTCATTACGGACAAGATGAACGACCCTTCCGTTTCCCGCACGCAGGTGCAGGAATGGATCGGCTCGGGAGCGGCTCTCGTAGGCGGACGCCCCGCAAAAGCCAACCTCAAGCTCTCCGAAGGCGATCTGCTGCAGGTAACCGTGCCCGAGCCTCAGGCCGCTGAAATCGTGCCGCAGGACATTCCTCTGGACATCGTCTACGAGGACGGAGACGTCATCGTCATCAACAAGCCTCGCGGCATGGTCGTGCATCCGGCTCCCGGCCATTCGTCCGGCACGGTCGTCAATGCGCTGATGTTCCATTGCAAGGATCTGTCGGGCATCAACGGCATGCTTCGCCCGGGAATCGTCCACCGCATCGACAAGGACACGTCCGGCCTGCTCATGGCGGCGAAAAACGACCTTGCCCATCTGTCGCTGGCGGCACAGCTCAAGGACCACAGCGTCACCCGCAAGTACATCGCCCTGGTGCATGAGAACATGCATCACGACATCGGGACCATCGACGCTCCGATCGGGCGCGACGACAAGGACCGCAAAATGTTCACCGTCACGACAAAAGGCAGCAAACACGCCGTGACGCACTTCAACGTGATGGAGAGGCTCGGCGACTATACGCTGCTGGAGCTTCAGCTTGAGACCGGCCGCACGCATCAGATCCGCGTCCATCTCAAATACATCGGTCATCCGCTTGCGGGAGACCCCGTATACGGACGCGCCAAGACAGTCGCACTGGCCGGCCAGGCGCTCCATGCCGCGGTGCTGGGCTTCACGCATCCCCGCACGGGAGAGCGGCTGCAGTTCGAAGCGCCGATTCCGGACGATATGCAGCATGTGCTGCACAGCCTGAGGAACCGTTGATTTTTCCCGGCCGGGCATCAGTCCTTCCGCAGCGGCCGTTGCCGGGCGGGAGGCAATTAATGCAAACATTTCTCGAAATGCTCTATTAAAACCATTTCCATGCTGAGCTATGCTGGATTGTAGCCGGCAGCCGGACGAGCGACAGCACGACACATCGGCCGGGGCCTATCATACAGGACGAAAGGTGATTCCATTCCATGACTCAAATCAACTCCAACTTCCTCAATCTGCAGGGCAGCTACCTGTTCTCCGAAATTGCCAAGCGCCGCACGAAGTTCATCCAGGACAATCCGCAGGCGGAAATCATCAGCCTCGGCATCGGCGACGTGACCCGCGGGCTCCCGGAGGCCGTCACCAAGGCGATGCACGCTGCCGTCGACGAGCTGGCTGTTCCGGGCACCTTCCGCGGCTACGGCCCTGAGCAAGGCTATGATTTCCTCGTGAACGCCATCATCGAGAACGACTACAAGGCACGCGGCGTTGATATCCGCTCCAACGAGGTGTTCGTCAGCGACGGCTCGAAATGCGATGTCGGCAACATCCAGGAAATCTTCAGCACGGACAGCATCGTAGCCGTGCAAGACCCTGTATACCCTGTGTACGTCGACACGAACGTCATGGCGGGCCGCTCCGGCCTGTTCGACAGCGGAATCGGCCGCTACGAGAACATCGTCTACCTGGACTGCACGGCGGAGAACGACTTCAAGCCTTCCCTGCCGGACCGCAAGGTGGATCTGATCTATCTGTGCTACCCGAACAACCCGACGGGCATGACGCTGACGAAGGACGAGCTCAAGGTATGGGTCGACTACGCGCGCGAGAACAACTGCCTCATCCTGTTCGATTCGGCCTACGAAGCGTTCATTACCGAAGAGGACGTTCCGCACAGCATCTATGAGGTCGAGGGAGCGCGCGAGGTCGCCATCGAGTTCCGCAGCTTCTCCAAGACGGCCGGCTTCACAGGCATCCGCTGCGCCTACACCGTCGTGCCCCGCGAGCTGAAGGGCTACGACAAGAACGGAGGCGAGGTCGTCGTCAACGACCTGTGGAACCGCCGCCACACGACCAAGTTCAACGGCGTCTCCTATGTGACCCAGCGCGGCGCGGAAGCCATCTATTCGGCTGAAGGCAAGGAGCAGATCTCGAGCCTCGTCGATTATTACATGACGAATGCCCGCATCATCCGCGACGGCCTGACATCGCTCGGCCTTGAAGTGTTCGGCGGCGTCAACGCTCCGTACATCTGGCTCAAGACGCCGAAGGGCATGGATTCCTGGGCGTTCTTCGACAAGCTGCTGTCGGAAGCGAACATCGTCGGCACGCCGGGCGTCGGCTTCGGCCAGAGCGGCCAAGGCTACTTCCGCCTGACGGCTTTCGGCAGCCGCGAGAATACGGAAAAAGCGGTCGAACGCATCCGCAATCTCAGCCTGTAATGCCCTAATGACTGGAAATCCCCGTTGTATTTATACACAACGGGGTATTTTTATGCAAAAATATCGTTTTTAGCGGTTGACTTCCTCGCTGGCGCATGGGATAATCAGAACCGATAACGGCAGTACCTTTAACTCAGTCCAGAGAGGCTGGCAAGGTAGCGTGAACAGTAGCCGCTGTCAGGAAGAAGATCATACCGGCATCCGGCGCGAGCGGCCGGGACGAAGCGGGGAGCACGGCCTTGGACGGCCTTCGCTCCTGGCTCGTCCTGCCGCGCGGCCTCCCGTGCCCTCTTCTCCTGCAGCGCTTCTAAAAAGCTCTCCTTGCTGATGTACCCGGCAAGGAGAGTTTTTTTTGTCCCGCTGACAGAGGATAAGCCTAACGAATCGGACCGGCCCATGCCGGCCGGAAGGAGCAGCAGCCCCATGATCCTGAACGAGAAACGAGCCATCATGGACGACACGGCCATTCGCCGTGGACTCACCCGGATTTCCCACGAGATCGTCGAAAAGAACAAGGGCATCGAAAACTGCGTGCTGATCGGCATCCGCACCCGAGGCGTCTATCTGGCGCGCCGGATCGCCGAGCAGATCCGCGAGATCGAAGGCACGCCGGTGTCTTGCGGCGAGCTCGACATCACGGGATACCGGGATGACCGGCGAGTCGAGGGGGAGACGATCCGCTTCACGACGACGGACGGAGCCGGCAACGCGCTTCTGATCCATGACAAGCGCGTCATCCTGTTCGACGACGTCCTATACACGGGCCGCACGATCCGCGCGGCGATGGACGCTCTGATGGATCAGGGCCGGCCGCAGTCGATCCAGCTCGCCGTGCTCGTGGACCGCGGGCATCGGGAGCTGCCGATCCGACCCGATTATGTAGGCAAGAACGTGCCAACCTCCAAGGAAGAGAACATCCGCGTAGCGCTTACTGAAGTGGACGGGGAAGACATCGTGACCATCATTCATCAAGGAGGATGAGCGGATATGACGGCAACACAGCTGATGCAGAGAAGCCTGCTCGGGCTGAAGGGGATGGACCGGGAGGAGATCGAGTCGATCCTGTCGAGGGCGGCCTACTGGGAGCAGCAGAGCGTGAAGGCCGGCGATGCGCTGGCAGGGCGTTTCGTGGCGAATATGTTCTTCGAGAACAGCACCCGCACGCGATTCAGCTTTGAAGTGGCAGAGAAGCGCCTCGGCGCCGAGGTGCTGAACTTCTCCGCTGCGGCATCGAGCGTGCAGAAGGGCGAGTCCATCTATGACACGGTAAGGACGCTGGAGTCGATGGGCATCGATGCGGGCGTCATCCGGCTGAAGCCGGCAGGCGTGCTGCAGGAGCTGGCAGAGCGGATCAAGGTTCCTCTCATCAATGCCGGGGACGGCAACAACGAGCATCCGACGCAGGCGCTGCTGGACATGTATACGATGCGCCAGCAGTTCGGCAGCCTCAGCGGGCTCAGCGTTTCGATCATCGGCGACATCAAGCATAGCCGCGTCGCCAGATCGAACCTGATCGGCCTGCGCGAGATGGGCGCCGCAGTAAGCTTCTGCGCTCCGGACAACATGAAGGCCGGCGAGCTGGATGCGCCCTACATCGGCATCGAGGAAGCGGTCAAGGCGGATGTCGTCATGATGCTGCGCGTGCAGCTGGAGCGGCATGAGGACGGGATGATCAAGTCGGCGGAGGAGTACCGGCAGCAATACGGCCTGACGGCGGAGCGGGCGGCGAGGATCGCTCCTCACGCCATCATCATGCATCCGGCTCCGGTCAACCGGGATGTGGAGATCGACGGCGATCTCGTCGAGCATCCGCAGTCGAGGATCTTCCCCCAGATGCAGAACGGGGTTCCGGTGCGGATGGCGGTCATCGAGCGGGCGCTCAGAGGCTAACAGGATTTACGAGAGGGGATTGAACACATACATGGCACACATCAAATGGGTAGTGAACGGCCTGGTCTGGAACGACGCGGCCGGCGAGCTGGAGAAGAAGCATATCCGCATCGAGAACGGCGTGATCGCGGAGATTCTCGGAGGAGAAGCTCCTGCAGCCGCCTCGGACGAGGTGCTCGACGCATCGGGCAAGCTGGTGTCGGCCGGCTTCATCGACATGCACGTCCATCTGCGCGACCCGGGGTTCACGCATAAGGAAGACATCGCATCCGGCACCCGCTCCGCGGCGGCGGGCGGCTTCACGACGATCGCCTGCATGCCGAACACGCGGCCTGCCATCGATTCGCCGGAGACGGTCCGCTACGTGCTGGACAAGGCGAGGACGGAAGGCAACGGCGTCAAGGTGCTGCCTTACGCGGCAATCTCCAAAAACCAGCTGGGACGGGAGCTGACCGACTTCGCGGCGCTCAAGGAAGCCGGCGCGATCGGCTTCACCGACGACGGCGTCGGGGTGCAGCGCGCCGGGATGATGAAGGACGCGATGGCGCTGGCGGAGTCGATCGGCATGCCGATCATCGCGCACTGCGAGGATGACAGCCTCGTTGAAGGGCTGTACGTATCCGAGGGCAAGTTCGCCACCGACAACGGCATCAAGGGCATTCCGAACGAATCGGAAGCGATCCATGTCGGGCGCGACGTGCTGCTCGCCGAAGCGACCGGCGTCCACTACCATGTATGCCATGTCAGCACGGAGCAGTCGGTCCGGCTGATCCGCCTGGCCAAGTCGATCGGGGTCAAGGTGACGGCGGAAGTATGCCCGCATCACCTGGTGCTGAGCGACGAGGACATTCCGGGCATGGATTCCAACTGGAAAATGAACCCGCCGCTGCGCACGCCGCGCGACGTGGAAGCTGTGCTGCAGGGGCTGGAGGACGGCACGATCGACATGATCGTAACCGATCACGCTCCACATGCCGAGGAGGAGAAAGCCCGCGGCATGCAGCTCGCGCCGTTCGGCATCGTCGGCTTCGAGACGGCCTTCCCGCTGCTGTACACGACCTTCGTCCGCACCGGCAAATGGTCTCTCGGCTTCCTGCTCCGCCGCATGACCGAGATTCCTGCCTCCGTGTTCGGCCTCGACAGCGGCCGCCTGGAAGCCGGAGCGCCGGCCGACCTCGCCGTTCTCGATCTGGAGAGCGAGCTTCCGGTCGAGCCCGGGAAATTCCTTTCGAAATCCCATAATACGCCGTTCGGCGGCTGGAAGCTTCACGGTTGGCCTGTCGCCACCGTCGTAGGCGGCAGCGTCGTCTGGTCCAACCATACAGCTTAAGGAGTGATACGGATGCAAGCTAGACTGATACTTGAGGACGGAACCGTATTTGCGGGCCAGTCGTTCGGCGCCAATACATCCAAACCCGGCGAGGTTGTTTTCAATACAGGCATCACAGGCTACCAGGAGGTTCTGTCCGATCCGTCCTACTGCGGCCAGATCGTCACGATGACGTACCCGCTCATCGGCAACTACGGCATCACCCGCGACGACTTCGAGACGGTCGCTCCCTTCATCCACGGCTTCGCGGTGCGGCGCCACGAGCCGGTGCCGAGCAACTGGCGCGCCCAGGTATCCCTGGACTGGCTGCTCAAGGAGCATGGCATCCCGGCGATCAGCGAGATCGACACCCGGATGCTCACCCGCAAGCTGCGCCACTTCGGCACGATGAAGGGCATGATCACGACGGGCAGCGAGCGCGTCGAGGCGATCGTCGAGCAGCTGACCGGCGCATCCCTGATGACCGACCAGGTCGCCCGCACGTCGACGAAGCAGGTGTTCACGAGCCCCGGCTTCGGCGAGCGCATCGTGCTCATCGACTTCGGCGCCAAGAGCGGCATCCTGCGCGAGCTGACCAAGCGCGGCTGCGACGTCGTCGTCGTGCCGCATGACACGTCCGCGGAGACGATCCGCCGCCTGAACCCGGACGGCATCCAGCTGTCCAACGGTCCCGGGGATCCGCAGGACGTTCCTTACGCGGTGGAGACCGTGAGGCAGCTGCTCGGCGAGTTCCCGATCTTCGGCATCTGCCTGGGCCATCAGCTGTTCGCCCTCGCCTGCGGAGCAGACACCGAGAAGCTGAAGTTCGGCCATCGCGGCGGCAACCATCCCGTCAAGGAGCTTGCTTCCGGCCGCTGCTACATTACGAGCCAGAACCACGGCTACACCGTGCCCGAGGCGTCGATCGCCGGCACGCAGCTGACCGTGACCCATATCAACAACAACGACAAAACGATCGAAGGCCTCAAGCATAACGAATATCCGGCTTTCTCGGTCCAATACCATCCGGAGGCGGCTCCCGGGCCGTTCGATTCCAGCTACCTGTTCGACGAGTTCCTGGAGATGATCCGCGCCCACCGCCGCAACAACCCGTCCAGACCGCGCCAAGCCCAGCTGTCGGATGCGTCCAAAGGAGAGCTGCTGTATGCCCAGAAATAACCTGCTCAAGAAAATCCTCGTCATCGGCTCCGGCCCGATCGTCATCGGCCAGGCCGCCGAATTCGACTACGCCGGAACCCAGGCCTGCCAGGCGCTGAAGGAAGAAGGCTACGAGGTCGTGCTGATCAACAGCAACCCGGCGACGATCATGACCGACACGAACATGGCCGACAAGGTCTACATCGAGCCGATCACGCTCGACTTCGTCTCCCAAATCATCCGCCAGGAGCGTCCCGACGGACTGCTGCCGACGCTCGGCGGCCAGACCGGCCTCAACATGGCGGTCGAGCTCGCCCGCGCCGGCGTGCTGGAGCGCGAGAACGTCAAGCTGCTCGGCACGCAGCTGTCCGCCATCGAGAAGGCCGAGGACCGCGACTTGTTCCGCGACCTGATGCGCGAGCTGGAGCAGCCGGTGCCGGAGAGCGTCATCGTCACGACGGTCGAGGAAGCGGTCGACTTCGCGAACTCGATCGGCTATCCCATCATCGTGCGTCCGGCCTACACGCTCGGCGGCACGGGCGGCGGCATCTGCGCAAGCGAGGAGGAGCTGCTCGAGACGGTATCGTCCGGCATCCGCTACAGCCCGATCGGCCAGTGCCTGATCGAGAAATCGATCGCCGGCATGAAGGAAGTCGAGTACGAGGTCATGCGCGACGCCAACGACAACTGCATCGTCGTCTGCAACATGGAGAACTTCGATCCGGTCGGCGTGCATACGGGCGATTCCATCGTCGTAGCGCCGAGCCAGACGCTGTCGGACCGCGAGTACCAGATGCTGCGCTCCGCCTCGCTGAAGATCATCCGCGCCCTGAACATCGAGGGCGGCTGCAACGTGCAGTTCGCGCTGGATCCGTTCAGCTTCCAATACTACGTCATCGAGGTCAACCCGCGCGTCAGCCGCTCCTCGGCGCTCGCCTCCAAGGCGACCGGCTACCCGATCGCCAAGATGGCGGCGAAGATCGCCGTCGGCTATACGCTGGACGAGATTGTCAACCCGGTTACGGGACAAACCTATGCCTGCTTCGAGCCGACGCTCGACTACATCGTGTCCAAAATTCCGCGCTGGCCGTTCGACAAGTTCACGGGCGCCAACCGGAAGCTCGGCACGCAGATGAAGGCGACCGGCGAAGTGATGGCGATCGGCCGCACCTTCGAGGAATCGATGCACAAGGCGATCCGCTCGCTTGAGATCGGCGCCCATCGCTTCCACTTGAAGGACGCCGCCGGCTTGTCCGACGAAGTGCTTCATGCCCGCCTGGCCAAGCCCGACGACGAGCGCATGTTCCTCATCGCCGAAGCGTTCCGCCGCGGCTGGACGCTCGCCGACATCCAGGACATCACGAAGGTCGACTGGTGGTTCCTCGACAAGATCGAAGGCATCGTCGCCTTCGAGGACGAGCTTCGCCGCGCCCCCGGCCTGACCAAGGAGCTGCTGTACCAGGCGAAGCGCAAGGGCTTCTCCGACCGCTCGATCGCCGAGATCCGCCGCGAGGGCAGCCAGTCGACGATGACGGCGGAAGCGGAAATCCGCACATTCCGCCACGAGCAGGAGCTGCGCCCGGTGTACAAGATGGTCGATACCTGCGCCGCCGAGTTCGAGGCGACGACTCCATACTACTACTCCACGTACGAGGTCGAGAACGAGGTGCTGGAGTCGGACAAGGAGAAGGTGCTCGTGCTCGGCTCCGGCCCGATCCGCATCGGCCAGGGCATCGAGTTCGACTATTCCACCGTGCATGCGGTGTGGGCGATCCAGAACGCCGGCTATGAAGCCGTCATCATCAACAACAACCCGGAGACGGTGTCGACCGACTTCAGCACGTCGGACCGCCTGTACTTCGAGCCTCTCTTCTTCGAGGACGTGATGAATGTCATCGAGCAGGAGAAGCCGATCGGCGTCATCGTGCAATTCGGCGGCCAGACGGCGATCAACCTGGCGGCTCCGCTGGCTGCCGCCGGCGTGCGCATTCTCGGCTCCAGCCTGGAGAGCATCGACACCGCGGAAGACCGCAAGAAATTCGAAGCGCTTCTCCGCAGCCTGGACATCGCCCAGCCGGAAGGCAGCACGGTGACCAACCTCGAGGAAGCGGTCGTTACGGCAGGACGCCTCGGCTATCCGGTGCTGGTCCGTCCTTCCTACGTGCTCGGCGGCCGCGCGATGGAAATCGTCTACTCCGACGAGGAGCTGGTCGGCTACATGGCTGAGGCGGTGAAGATCAATCCGGAGCATCCGGTGCTGATCGACCGCTACATGCTCGGCAAGGAAGCCGAGGTCGACGCGATCTGCGACGGCGAGACGGTCGTCATCCCGGGCATCATGGAGCATGTCGAGCGTGCAGGCGTCCACTCCGGAGACTCCATCGCGGTCTATCCGCCGCAGTCGCTCTCCGCGGATATCAAACAGCAGATTATCGACATCACGATCTCGATCGCCAAGGCGCTCAAGGTCGTCGGCCTGGTCAACATCCAGTTCGTCATCCATAACGACAAGGCCTATGTCATTGAAGTCAACCCGCGTTCCTCGCGCACGGTTCCGTTCCTCAGCAAGGTGACGGGCCTGCCGATGGCGAACCTCGCGACACGCGCCATTCTCGGCACGAAGCTGGCCGAGCTCGGCCATGTCGACGGCCTGTGGCCGGAAGACAGCTTCGTCTCCGTCAAGGTGCCGGTATTCAGCTTCGCCAAGCTGCGCCGCGTCGACCCGACGCTGACGCCGGAGATGAAGTCGACCGGCGAGGTCATGGGCCGCGACGAGCAGTACGCGAAGGCTCTGTACAAAGGCCTTATCGGGGCCGGAATGAAGATTCCCCTGCAAGGGTCGATCATCGCCACCGTCGCCGACAAGGACAAGGAAGAAGCGATCGAGCTGCTGAAAGGCTTCTACGCCATCGGCTACAAGATCATCGCGACCGGCGGCACGGCGGAGTCCCTGGAGAAAGCGGGCATCATCGTCCAGCATGTGAACAAGCTGAGCGAGGGCTCGCCGAATATCCTCGACCTCATCCGCAGCGGCCAGGCGCAGTTCGTCTTCAATACGCTCACCAAAGGCAAGACGCCGGAGCGCGACGGCTTCCGCATCCGCCGCGAGGCGGTCGAGAACGGCGTCGTCTGCATGACGTCGCTCGATACGGTCCGCGCGCTGCTTAAGATGCTGGAGACGATCAACTTCAGCTCCAATCCGATGCCGGCGCTGCAATAATTCCATCAGGTACGGCCAGCTCCGCGGCTTTGCGCCGGAACGCCTCCCAAGGCGGTTCCGGCTCAGGGCTGCGGCGGATGGCCGTTCTCTATGTCCGTACTATACGTTGAGGAGGAGCACCCATGAGCGTACAAACGTTGAGCCGCGAGCAGGCGGCGGGCAAGGTAATGGTCGCGCTGGATTACCCGGACGCGGCTTCGGCCGAGAAGCTGCTGGCGGCGCTTGAAGGCATTCCTTGTTATATGAAAGTAGGCATGCAGCTGTTCTATGCGGCGGGTCCGGACTTCGTCCGCAGCCTGAAGCGGCGCGGCTACAAAGTGTTCCTGGACGTGAAGATGCATGATATTCCGAACACGATCAAAGGCGGAGCGAACAGCGTCACCCGCCTCGGCGTCGACATGTTCAACGTCCATGCGGCCGGCGGCCGCGACATGATGGAGGCGGCGATGGACGGAGTCGACGAGGCGCTGGATGCCGATTCCACGCTGGCGCGGCCGACGGTCATCGCCGTGACGCAGCTGACCAGCACAAGCCTGGAGATGCTCAACGACGAAATCGGCATCCTCGGCTCGATGGAGGAGGCGGTCAAGCGCTATGCGCTGCTGGCCATCGCTTCGGGCCTCGACGGAGTCGTCGCCTCGCCGCACGAGGTGACGCTGGTCAAGGACTTCTGCGGGCCGACATTCCAGACGGTGACGCCCGGAATCCGTCCGTCCGGCGCCGACATCGGCGACCAAAGCCGCGTCATGACGCCGTCCGAGGCGCTTCGGGCAGGAACCGATTACATGGTCGTCGGACGTCCGATCACGAAGGCCGCAGATCCGCGCGCCGCCATTGAATCCATTATCGAGGAGCTGATCAAGCCATGAGCACGATCCAACTGGAAAGCCTTCCGCGGGAAATCGCCGCCAAGCTGCTGGAGATCGGAGCCGTAGCGCTTCGTCCCGAGGAGCCGTTCACCTGGACCTCCGGGCTGAAATCGCCGATCTACTGCGACAACCGCCTGACGATGTCCTACCCGGAAATCCGCGAGCTGATCGCCGAGGGCTTCGCCGCTGTCATCCGCCGCAACTACCCCGATGCGGATGCGATCGCGGGCACCGCGACGGCCGGCATCCCGCATGCGGCCTGGGCAGCGCAGAAGCTGAACCTGCCGATGTCCTACATCCGCGACAAGGCCAAGGGGCATGGCAAGCAGAACCTGATCGAAGGCCGGATCGCCGCAGGACAGAAGGTCGTCGTCATCGAGGATCTGATCTCGACAGGCGGCAGCTCGCTCAAGGCCGCGCAAGCGGTCCGGGAAGCCGGAGCCGAAGTGCTGGCCGTCCTGGCCATCTTCACCTATCAGTTCAAGCAGGCATCCGATGCCTTCGCCGAGGCATCCGTGCCGCTGGAGACGCTGAGCAGCTATTCGGCGCTCATCGACGTTGCCGCCGAACGCGGCGTCGTCCGGAGCGGACAGATCGACTCGCTGAAGGCTTGGCGCGAGGATCCGCAAGGATACGGGAAGTAAGGGCAAAGGTTGAAACGAAGCAATCAGGCCGGCTCCGCGAACATGCGGCGCCGGCTTTTTTTGTCGGGCAGGGCTTAAGAAGGCTGAAGCGGAACAACTGGAACGGCATGAGAACGCATAATAAGGAAGACATTCCCAATCGTCTCTGCTAAACTGCTGAAGGGGGTGGCAAAGCGAAGTGAAAGCCAAAATGCTTGCCGGAATCATCGCGGTCCTGATCGCAGGCAGCTGGGTCGGCAATATCCTATACTATCGGAGCGGCCAGCTGCAGGAGCCGCTGTTCATGAATCATGAAATCGTGACCGCCAGCAAGGGCGGCATGGTCGATCTCTTCTATTTGCAAAACAAGAACGCAGGAAAAAAAGTGACGGCCATCCAAATCGAATCGCTGCCGACGCTCCGGTTTGATTTGACCGAGTGGCAGAGCTTTTCCCATCAGACCTTCATTCATGCCGCAGGCCATGCCGAAGGCGATCTGCAACCCGGCATCTATACAGAGGCGACCGTCTATTACAATGAAGGACTTCCGAAGAAAGTGCCGATCGGCATGATCGAAGTGAAGGATGGGGAGGGAGAAGGGAATGGGGCGCTGAATTTCAACTCCTCGGGCGGAAGCAGCGACGGCTCGGGATTTCTAAGCGGACGCTTGAGAAGGGATGTCGTGGTCGAGGAGGTTGAGACGAGCATCAGCGACAAATACAAACCGTTGCTGACCTACGAGCTGAAAGCGTTGATGCCGGGCGCCGGCGAGCTCGATCCGATCCGGCTGCCGGAGAGCTTCCCGCAGGGCACGTCCCTGCGAGTGGACTATCGGTGGGGCGAACAGGACCCGGCTGCCGGACTTCCGACCGTGTTCAAGCCATGGATCACGATCAGGTCGCGAGCCTCGGACGGAACGGAGCGGATCGATACGTACTTGATCCAGTTCAGTCTCTATTTGACCGAAGCCCAAGTCCGCGCTGTCGTACGAATGGAGGCGAAGCCATGATTGACGCCAGGCTCATGACTCCGCTGCGCCGTCTCGGCTGGGGCCTTGCCTTGATCCTCATCGACATTCGGCTCGGAACGATCGATGTGCTGCCCGACTTCATCGGTTATCTGATGGCGGCGTCGGCTCTCGGAGCTCTGGCGCAGAGCGGCAAGGTCTTCGCCAAAGCGAGAGCCGTCGCTGTTGGTCTGGCTCTCCTGTCGCTGCCGGATCTGGTTGTTCCGTCGGACACGCTGACGGACTTCGCTGCGGTTCCGCTCGGCATGCATCTGTACGGCCAAGGCCTGGCGCTGATCCATACGCTGATGGCCTATTGGATGATCCAGGGCTTCCTGGCGCTGGCCAAGGATGCCGGAGCCTTCGAGCTGGCGGCATCCATCTCCTGGCGCGGCAAGCTCTATCTGACCTGCAGCGTCCTGCAGCTCGCGGCGTATCCGTGTCTGCTCAACTTCAACGATGGGGACTGGCTGCTGGCATTCGGCGCCTTTATCGTCTTTTTGCTTCTGCTTGAATTCCTGCTGCTGCGGATCCCGTTCCGGCTGGCCAAGCTGCCGCCCGGGGACGATGGAGGGAAAGGGAGGAACATCGATTGGAAAGCATGAAATCGATCAGGCGTTTGATGCCGGGAGAGCCGCTCCCTCTGGAGCTGCTGCTGCTTGCCGATCCCGACAGGGATCTCGTCGAGGATTATGTCCCGCGCGGGGAGTGCTGGGTGCTGGAAGATGAAGAGGCGCATATCCCCATCGGGGTGTATGTCCTGATCCGAACCCGTCCGGCGACGGCGGAGCTCGTCAACGTGGCCGTCTCCGAGTCCTATCAGGGACGCGGCATCGGCAAGAAGCTCGTGCTTCATGCCGTCGAACGCGCTCGGCAAATCGGCATGGCGACGATCGAGGTGGGCACGGGCAGCACGGGCATCGGCCAGATCGCGCTGTATCAGAAATGCGGATTCCGGATAACCGGCGTGGACCGCGATTTCTTCATCCGGCATTACGAGGAGGAGATCATTGAGAACGGGATGGTTCTGCGCGATATGATCCGGTTTTCGATGGATTTGTAGATCGTATTCATGTCGAATAATGACTCTTTATATTTCAATAGACTTTTCCCCTATAACCGCCGATAATAGATTGGGAGTTTCCAGAGATAGAGGAATAATCGACATAAGTTGGGGGATATGGACATGGCAAACAAATTCACACGAACGGCCGGAATTTTGCTGGCATCCGCGTTGCTGGCGACCGGGGCAGCGGGCTTCGCGCCGGCAGCATCGGCAGCGAAAGCTCCCATCAGCGTAACCTTGGACGGAGCTCTGCAGAAATACGATCAGTCTCCGATCATGCTGGAAGGCTCCACGATGGTCCCGCTGCGGGGCATTTTCGAAGGACTCGGAGCGAAGCTGACCGTGTCGGGCAAAAAAATCACGGCGGTCAAAGGCCGCAAAACCGTCGTTCTGACGATCGGCGAGAAGACGGCGGTAATCAACGGCCAAAAAGTAACGCTGGCCCAGCGCTCCGTCGTGCTGAAGGGGCGGACGCTCGTTCCTCTGCGCTTTGTCGGCGAAGCGCTTGGAGCGCATGTCAGCTGGAACGCCTCCAAGTCCCTCGTGACGATCACGAGCCAGACAGCGGAGGAGCTTCAGCTTGAGCTGGACGGATACGCCAACGGCTACGTCTTCAAGCAGGATATCGCCGGTCTCAAGGGACTGATGGCGGAGGGCTGGAAGATCGCGCAGAGCAAGGCGCCGGTACTGAACAGCGTCGGATTCCGCAACGAGGAGATGATCCGCTTTTTCCTCGATCAGGGAGCATCCGTCCAGACCGCCGATCTGGACGAGAACGGCCAGACGGTGACGGTGTTCGATGTCGTCTCCTATCCGTACAAGTTCACCGCGACGGGATATGCGGAGACGACGGAAGAGGCGGATCTGGCGACCGTGAAGCTTCTGCTCAGCTACAAGCCGGATATTCCGGCCCTGGAAAAGGCTTACGGCTCCGTTCTGTGGCATGCCATCCTCTTGGGCAGAGCCTCTATCGTGACGGAGCTGCTGAAGGCGGGCGCCAGCGTCAAGGCTGACGATGCGGGCGATTTTTTCCCGCCGCTCATCGCGGCGACGACGGCGGTGGACAAGGACGGCAAGCGCATGCCTTCCATGGTGGAGCTGCTTCTCAAGAGCGGCGCGGATGCCAACGATTGCAACTGCGATGCTTCCCAGGACTACACCCCGCTGGAAAATGCCAGCCGTACGATGTACGACGAGGATGAGTACGGAGCGTCCGTAGCTTATGACCCCGATCCGGCCGTCGTGAAGCTGCTGCTGCAGTACGGAGCGGATCCGAAGCGCGACAATTCCCTCTACGAGGCTGTCGGCGCGGACAGCCTGGAAATCGCCAAGCTGCTGCTTGCAGCCGGCGCCGACCCGAACAAAGTCTATCCAAGCGCGGAGGAAACCCCGCTTGAATATGCCAAGGCCATCGAGAATGCGGACATGATCGCTCTGCTGGAGGGAGCCGCCAAGCAAGCGTAAGGCGGCTGGTTGAACGGCATCTGCGGATATGAAAATGAACTCATCCATGGAAAATAGTCAGGAGGCGGCGGGAATGGAGCTGAACCTTGCGGACAGGCTGCAGGAAGCCGTATCCCTGCGATCAGGAGGCGACGCCGAGAAGGCGCGCCTCCTGATCGCCAAGCTGGCGGAAGCGCATCCCGAGGACGCGCAGGTATGGTATCAGCTCGCCTGGACCCATGATTCGCTGGGACTGGAGTCGGAGGCGGCGCCGCTCTACGAGAAGGCGCTGTCGCTCGGCCTGCCCGCAGAGGATGACGCAGGCGCGAGGCTCGGCCTCGGCAGCACGCTGAGGACGCTTGGCCGGTACGAGGAATCGGAGAAGCTGCTCCGGGAGGCTGCGGCGAAGTACCCGCAGCGGCGGGAATTCAACGTGTTTTTGGCGATGGCCCTGCATAATCTCGGCCTTCATGCGGAGGCGATGGAGCTGCTGCTCGTGGAGCTGGCCGAGACGAGCTCCGACGAGGGGATTTCTTCGTATGGGCGGGCATTGAGCTTCTATTCCGACAAATTGGATCAGGTTTGGAATTGAAAAAAAGGCTTTACGTTCCGTTTTTTGCCATGTAATATGTTACATCAAACGGAAGGGTTTCTAGGGATCCGGGAAACGGGCCGCCATGAGGCGCCCTCTCTTCGTCCGAACCGAGCGAAACCGCCGCGGCGCGATAGGCCGTGTACACCGTAGGGATAAAAGACCTTCGGAAAGTTCCGCCTGCTTGGTCAGGCCGGCTTTTCGGAGGTCTTTTTTTGCTATATCCATTCCCGGACTGAAGGCCAGATTCCAGCAGAAATCATAGACAGAAGGGGGCGTCGGACATGAAGGTGCTTGAGACAGAAGGGCTGAAGAAAACGTTCATGGTCAAGCGCAAGCAGCCTGGCCTCGGGGGAAGCTTCCGCTCGCTTTGGAAGCCGGAGTGGGGAGAGAAGGAAGCGGTGAAAGGAATCGATCTGGCGGTGGAGGAAGGGGAAACGATCGCGTTCCTCGGTCCGAACGGCGCAGGCAAATCCACGACGATCAAGATGCTCACCGGCATCCTGCACCCGACCTCCGGGGAGGCGAAGGTGCTTGGCTATACGCCCTGGCAGGAGCGCGGACGCCTGGCTTATCTCATCGGCACCGTATTCGGGCAGAAATCGCAGCTGTGGTACCACTTGCCGCCGAGCGATACGTTCGAGCTGATGAGCCGCATCTACGAGCTGGACCGCGACGTCTATCGGAGACGGAAAGCCTCGCTCATCGAACGCTTCGATCTCGGTCCGTACCTGAACGTCCCGGTCCGGAAGCTGTCGCTCGGAGAGAGGATGCGCTGCGAGATCGCCGCTTCCTTCCTGCACGGGCCGCGGCTGCTGTTCCTCGACGAGCCGACGATCGGGCTCGACGTCATGATCAAGGAGCGGATCCGCGACCTCATCGCGGAGCTGAACCGGGAGGAAGGGACGACGGTCTTTCTGACCTCGCATGATGCGGGGGACATCGAGAAGCTGTGCCGCAGAGCCGTCGTCATCCATCACGGGGGCATCATGGTCGACGGGCCCGTGGAGAGGCTGAAGCGGGATATTCTGAGGTACAAGACCGTGACGGTCAGGCTGGCGGGAGAGGGTCGGGGCCTGGGAGCGGGAATCCAAGGCTTGACCGGAACGGAGCTGCTGGAGGCGGAGGAAGGCGTCCTGAAGCTATCCGTCGATCTGACGAGGACCGACATCGAAACGGTGCTGTCCCGGCTCATGGGAAGCGTGCGCATCGCCGATGTGACGATCGAGGACCCGCCGATGGAAGAGGTCATCAAGACGCTCTTTGCCCGGAGCCGCGATCATGATCCAGCTGACGGGACGACCATTGCCGGGGAAGGACGGGGGCTGCCATGAAGATTGAAGTCCGGAAGCCCGCTGCCGGCCCAGGATATGATATGGGCGGCGGTCGCGGATGGAAGCGGAGGCCTTATTCCTCGCGCCAGGAAGCGATGGTGCTGAAAGGGCGCAAATACGCGGCCGTAGGCTCCATCACCTTCAAGCAGCAGACGGCCTACATGGCGGATTTTCTCATCCGCTCCGTCTTTCTCCTGCTGATCCTGTTCATCTTCATGCAGCTGTGGAGCGCCGCCTATAGCGGGCAAGGAGGGGCGGAGGCGAGCATCGGGGGCTTCGTCCTGAAGGACATCATCTGGTACCTCGTCCTGACGGAGGCGTTCACGATGGCCTGCCCCCAGCAATGCACGAGAATCGAGGAGGAGGTCAAAAGCGGAGGCGTCGCCGTCCGGCTGCTGACGCCGATCTCCTATGTCGGCTATCAGTATTTCTCCTATATGGGCGAGGCTTTGCTCCGCTTCGCCGTCAATCTCGCCGCTGGCACGCTGATCGGCTGGCTGATGGTCGGACCGCCGGATTTCGGCTTCGGCTGGGCGGGCATGGCGGCGCTCGGCCTCGGCTCCTTCACGATCGCTTACCTGCTCAACATGTCCATCGCGCTGTGCGCGTTCTGGGTCGAGGAGACCCGCGGCCTGGAGTTCGTCCTGCAGAAGCTGCAGTTCACGGTCGGAGGCATGCTCATTCCTCTGGATCTCATGCCGCACTGGCTGCAGCAGATATGCGCCTGGCTGCCTTTCCAGGCGGTGCTGTACTTCCCGGCGAAGACGGCGGTGGGCGGCACGGATGCGCTGGGAGCATTTCTCGCCACCCAGATATTCTGGATCGCGCTGCTCGGCGCGCTGGTCGCCTGGATCTACTCGAGGGGAGTGAGAAGGCTGAATGTCAACGGAGGTTAGGAAAGGAAGCTTGAGAAAAGGAACGCTGCCGTTCCTGCTCGCCTGCTGGAAGCTCAATCTGGCGGGAGCGATGGAGTTCCGGCTCAGCTTTTTCATGACGGCCGGCATGATGTTCCTGAACAACGTCATCTGGATCGTGTTCTGGGGCATCTTCTTTACCCGCTTTCCTTCGGTCAACGGCTGGGGAATCAACGATGTGATGCTCATGTGGGCGGTTGGAACGGGAGGCTTCGGCTGGGCGAGCATGCTGTTCGGCAACTTCAGCCGGATCGCCTCCATCACGGCGCGGGGCGAGCTGGATGTCTACTTGACCCAGCCCAAGCCGGTGCTGCTCAATGTGCTTGCAAGCCGGATGTCGCTGACGGCGATCGGAGACTTTCTGTTCGGCCTGGCGATCTTCGTCTATGCGGGCGAGCTGTCGCCCGGCGGGGTTCTGAGATTTATGCTGGGCCTGCTGCTGGCGGGGCTGATCTTCCTGTTCTTCAACGTCGCCGCCGGCTCTCTCGCGTTCTTCATCGGCAACGCGGAGGGCATCGCATTCCAGCTGTTCAACGGCCATCTGGCCTTTACGACCTATCCGACGGACATATTCAAAGGAGCGGTGCGGCTCATCCTGTTCACGGTCATTCCTGCAGGGTTCATCAGCTACATGCCGATCGGGCTGCTGCGGGGCTGGCAGGGAGATTATCTGCTGCTTGCGATAGGCGCCGCCGCTATGATCGCCGCCGGGTCGATCGGCTTGTTCTACTGGGGGCTCAGGAGGTACAGCTCGGGCAATATGATGACGATGAGAAGCTGACGGGCGGGAGGAGCCGTTGAGCCGGGGGAAGCGCTCCATCCCTGGCCATAGAGCTTACAGCCTAAAGTGCAGCGCGATCGAGGCGTTCAACCGTTGAACGGCCTCTTCTCGCTGGATGGCTACAGCCAGCCGGCATAAAACCGCTCGTAGCCTTCTCTCATGATCCGGTCCGAGAAATGCTCGAAGGCATAACCGCGGTTGTCGGCGGAAACCTTGAGCGGGGAAGCGGCCGCCATGTTCAGCAGCTCGAACCAGTTGCGCTCGTTGCCGGCGAAAGTGTGCGTGGAGGAGATATGGCCATAGCAAGGATGATCCGGCTTCACGACGAGCTTGCCCATCGCCATCGCTTCGGCCAGCGGCATGGAGAACGTATCGAAGACGCTGGAGCTCCAGTACACTTTGGACGAGTTCATCAGCCCGAAGATGTCTGCGCGCGACAGCGCGAAATGCAGCGTGACATTGGGAGGGATGTCGTAGCGCTTCATGCTTTCCCGATAGCGCTGGCCGCCCATGACCATGACGACATCCTTGTCCGGGTTGCGGCGGGCATATTCGATCGGCAGCTCCGGCCTGCGGTTGGGCTCGTCCCGGCCGATCCAGAGGATGCGGTTGCCGATGACGGCATCCGGATCATAATGCTTGCGGGCGAGATCGCCCTCGAAGCCGATCGGAATGACGTCCACATCGGTGACGCCGTAGTCGGTCTTGAACAGTCCCTTGAGATAATCCGTATGGACGACGGCCTTGTCCACAATCGAGTAGAACGGCTTCATCATCTCGTAGCCGGTCAAGTCCGGATGCGGGTAGGAATGGGGAAACAGCACGCATTTGTCCACGAACATCTTGAGGTATGTGAAGCCGGATACGGTATAGATGACCCGCTCGATCTTCTGCCGTTCCAGCTGCTCCAGCACGAGATCGTAATTGACGAGATCGCCCTTCTCGTATTCGTAGCCGGGAGCCTGATCGTAATCGCTGACATGGCGCTCCGGCATGACAAAGACGATCTCCACGCCGAGCTCGCGGCTGAGCTCCTTCAGCCTTTCGGCATAGATGCGGGGGCCTTGCGCTTCGGCGAACTGGATTTTTCTCATGACTAGCCCTACTTTGGTCATATGAAACCCTCCTGAGTGTATGCGATCCTGCTGTCATTATAGAGCACTTCGGGAGACAGGTTAAGCGGTTGAAGCGGACTTGATCCAGATGGACGGCAGAACGGCGCAAAATTGTCCGCGACCAGGCGCAATTCTACCGAGGGGAGATCGAAATCGTATGAATATAGCCTTGAAATGGATGCAAAGGATCAATGGCCGCGATGACCGGAACAGACTGAAAAGCTATCAGGACAAAGCGGAGCTCATCCGAAAGCGGAATTTGGAAGCATGGGACGATCGGCAGCTTCAAGCGGAATCCCTCCGGCTGCAAAAAGAGGCCCGATCGGGCACGCCTTTGGATGGGCTGCTTGTCGATGCTTATGCGCTGGTCTGCGAGGCGTCGAGGAGAATGCTGGGATTGGAGCCGTACGAGGTCCAGATCATGGCTGCCATCGCCCTGCACGAGAGATTTTTGATCGAGCAGCATACCGGCGAAGGAAAAACGCTATCCGCCGTCATGCCTGCTTATCTGAATGCGCTGGCCGGCGCAGGCGTCCATGTGCTGACCTTCAACGATTATTTGGCGAATCGGGATGCGGCGTGGATGGGGCCGATCTATCGTTTCCTCGGGCTGACGGCAAGCTCGGTTCAAGCGGGCATGAGCCTGTCCGAGAAACGGGCAGCGTATTCCGCGGACATAACCTATGTTACGGCCAAAGAAGCGGGATTCGATTATTTGCGCGACACGATCGCATGGAACGAAGCCGATATCGTGCATCGTCCTTTCCACTGCGTCATCGTCGACGAAGCGGACTCGCTGCTGCTCGACGAGGCGCGGGTGCCGCTCGTCATCGCCGGCGAGGCGGGCTCTTCCAGCTTCGACGGCATTCGTTTCGCAGAAGCGGCCCGGCAGCTGCAGGAAGGACAGCATTACGACTTCGACGAGTTCAAGCGGAACGTTTACCTGAATGAAGCAGGCTCAGCGAAAGCGGAGTCGCTGCTGGGCTGCGGCAATTTGTACACAAGCGGCAACAGTCATTTGCTGACGTTGCTGAACTGCGCGCTGCATGTGGAGCTGTTGTTGAAGAAGGACGTCGATTACATCGTCCGGGACGGGGAAATCGAGCTGATCGACGAATATACCGGCCGGGTGGCGGAGAACAGGCATTTGCCGGATGGGCTGCAAACCGCGCTGGCGGTCAAGGAAGGGCTGCAGTCGAAATCCGGCGGTGAAATTCTGGGGACGATAACCCTGCAGCATTTCCTCAGCCTGTATCCGAAAATCAGCGGAATGACGGCTACCGCGCACGCTTCCCGCATGGAATTCGAAGACATTTATGCGCTGCAGGTCGTGCAAATACCGCCGCATCGGCCAAACATACGGGTTGACCATCCGCTCCGGATCTATACCCATAAAGAAGCCAAATTCAAGGCGCTTGTACATGAAATCTCGTCCGTCCATGCGGCGGGACGTCCCATTCTCATCGGTACGTCGAGCGTCGAGGAGTCAGATATGCTGGCGGAGGCGCTGGCGGCTGCCGGCGTGGCCTGCCATGTTCTGAACGCGAAAAACGACGCGAAGGAAGCCGAGATCATCGCCAAGGCGGGCGAAATCGGCGCCGTGACGGTATCGACGAATATGGCGGGACGCGGCGTCGACATTCGGCTCGGCGGCGGCAATTCCGCGCAAGCAGAGGTTGTCGCCGAACTGGGCGGATTGTACGTGATCGGCACGCATGTGAACGAAAGCGTGCGGATCGACGACCAGCTGCGCGGGCGCTCCGGCCGTCAAGGCGACCCGGGAGCTTCCGTATTTTACGTGAGCTTGGAGGAAGAGCTGCTGCTTCGGTTCGGCATCGATAAAGCGTTGCGCAGCCATAGGCAGGATGAGGCTGTCGACAAGCCGGTGCTCCGCAGCAAAATCGCGCATATTCAGCGCGTTGCCATGGGACAGAACTTCCATATCCGCCAGGAACTGAACCGTTATTCGGATATGGTGGAGGAACAGAGGCGTATCCTATGCGAGGAGCGGCTCGTCATTTTGAAAGGCGAGACGCCGATGAGCCCTTCGGAGCGGCGGGTCCGGCTTTTTTATATCGACAAGTGCTGGGCCGACCATCTGGCTTACGTTTCTTACCTTCGCGAAGGCATCCATTTGGAGAGCCTAGCCGACCGCAATCCAATCGTCGAATTTCATGCTCAAATCATCCAAGCCTACGAGCAGATTCCGGCTGAAATAGAGAGAGAGTCGGCTGTTATGCTCGCAAGGCTGGGCGGGGCGAACGATCCGGGAAAGTGGGAAGAGCTCGGGCTGAAGAGCCCTCCTTCCACTCGGACTTATATCATCAACGATCAATACATGGAGAACAAGCGCAGCTCGTGGGGAGCGGAAACAATATTCGCTTTTTATCTTCGCAAGCTGATGAAGCCGGTATTGGACCGGGCATACGCCGCGCTGAACAAAGGCTGATCGCGCTGCAGGCAAAGACAAGAGGGATGGAGGCGGACGGGAAATGAGAATCGTCGTTACGGGCGGAGCGATCATTCGGGATCGCAGAGGCCGGGTGCTGCTGCAGCGGAGATCGGATTACGGAAATTGGGGGCTTCCGGGAGGAAGCATGGATCCGGGCGAGACGATCGAAGAAGCCATGATCAGGGAAGTCAAGGAGGAGACGGGCCTGTCCGTCTTGGAAGCGGAGTTGTACGCGGTTTACAGCGGTTCGAGAATGGAGTATGTCTATCCCGACGGCAACAGAGTTTCTTTTGTCATGTTTTTATTTTCGGCAAAGACCGATCATGAACGTCATCTCGCCGCCGATGGTGACTCCATCCCGTTCCGCGACCAAGCCGGCGAATCGCTGAGCCTGCGGTTTCGCGAGCTGGATGAGGAGCTGCTGCGGGAGATCAATCCGGTCCAGCTGCCCGTGTTCCAGGATCTGCTTGCAGGGAGAAGCGGCATCCTGAGAAGCTAGCTTTTGTAATCGGCTTCAACGGATGAGGATGATCGCGATGCAGCCGAAGCGTCGGACTTGAAATTTCCGTTGTTTTATCCGATTGGATGCGCTGTGCTAGAATAAGAGGATCAGAGAACCACAGCGATGTCAGGAGGAGCTACTCATGGTCAGAATCGGAATCATCGGATCCAATTTCATTACAGAGACATTCATCGATGCGGCAAGGCGGGTGCCGGAGGCGGTCGTAGCGGCCCATTATTCCCGCTCCGCGGAGCGGGGCAAGGAATTCGCCGACAAGCATGATATCGCGCTGCGCTTCACCGATCTTCAGCAAATGGCGGACAGCGACGCCATCGACGCGGTCTACATCGCCAGCCCGAATTCCCTGCATGCGCCGCAGGCGATCGATTTCATGCAGCGGGGCAAGCATGTCCTCTGCGAGAAGCCGATCGCGTCCAACGCGCGGGAGCTGCGGGAGATGATCGCCGCGGCCAAAGAGAACGGCGTGCTCCTGATGGAAGCGATGAAGTCGACCTTCGTGCCGAACTTCGCCGCGATCCGGGACAACCTTCCGAAGCTCGGCAAGATCCGGAATTACTTCGCCTCCTTCTGCCAGTACTCGTCCCGGTACGACCGCTACAAGGCGGGCGAGGTGCTGAACGCCTTCAAGCCGGAGCTGTCGAACGGCTCGCTCATGGATATCGGCACCTATTGCATCTATCCTCTGGTCGCTCTGTTCGGCAAGCCATTGTCGGTGCAGGCCAGCGCCGTCATGCTGGATTCCGGGGTAGACGGCAAAGGCACGCTGACGCTTTCCTATGACGGAATGGATGCCGTGCTCGTCCATTCGAAAATATCGGATTCCTCGCTGCCGGCGGAAATCCAGGGCGAAGAAGGCGTCATGCTCGTCACCCGCATCAGCCAGCCGGACAGCGTCGTCATCCGCTATCGCGACGGCCGTCCCGAAGAGGACTTGACCCGGCCCCAATCCGACAACACGATGCAGTACGAGATCGAGGAATTCACGCGCCTGATCCTCGAAGGCAGGCTGGAATCGGGAACCAACACGTTCGACAGCTCGCTCGCGGTGCTGGAGATCATGGATGAAGCCAGGCGTCAGATCGGCCTGGAGTTTCCTGCCGACAGGCGGAACTGAAGCAGCGCCTGACGAACGGCGGCGTCATGGGAACCATGTGCGAAAGTTCAAACAGAGAGGCGGTTCCGAGTCATGCCCATGGCTCGGGACCGCCTCTTTTTTTCGTGCATCCGCAATACGGCCGGATGGCTCCGCCCCTAAGCATGAATGTCGAAATTTGACCGAAAAACAGGTCGGCAGCAGGAAGCGACATCTCTTGACACCGGTACCGCGGAACTCTTTTGCAAAAAAAATCGATGAAAACCAAATTAAGGTGTAACCTTTAAGCATTTCCAATCGTCAGAACGAAAATGAGAAAGATGAGAAAAGGGAGAGGGTCTATGGTTTGGAAATTGAAACGCCCGGGGGAACAGCTGCCGGCAGAGACGGGCCAAGACGCCGCCGCCGAAGCTGCGGGCGAGGAGCTTCGCCGGCCGCAAGGGCAGGCAGAGCCGATCCTGCAGGTCATCGGCGTGCATCGCACGTTCCATTCCTCGGGCGCCGACGTGCATGTGCTGAAGGGAATCGACATGAAGGTCGATCCGCTGCAGCTTGTCATGCTCAAGGGCCGGTCCGGCTCCGGCAAGACGACGCTGCTCAATCTGATCGGAGGTCTCGACACTCCGTCCCAAGGGAAGATATGGTTCGACGGCCTGCCTTTCCATGAGCTTGGGGACGATCGCCGGACCGTGGCGCGCAGGGAGCGCATGGGGTTCATCTTCCAGGCGTTCGTCCTCATGCCGCTGCTGTCGGCCTGGGAAAATGTGGAGCTGTCGCTCCGGATGGCGGGAACCCCGCGCGGCGAGTGGAAAGAGCGGGTCGCGCACTGCCTGGAGCTGGTCGGGCTCGAGAAGCGGATGAAGCATCGTCCCTTCGAGATGTCCGGAGGCGAGCAGCAGCGGGTCGCCATCGCCAAGGCGATCGCACACCGGCCGAGGCTGCTGCTCGCCGACGAGCCGACCGCGGAGCTGGATTCGCAGATGTCCGCCCAGATCATGAATGTTTTCCGCACGATCATCAAATCCGAGCAGGTCACGATATGCATGACCACTCACGATCCTACGATTTTGGAGGTTGCCGATCATGTTTACGAAATGGTGGACGGTACGTTCATCTAAAAGCGCCGCGGCCGTGCTGCTCGGCTGTTCGCTGCTTATGTCCGGAGGCTGCGCGCTGCTGCCTGCCGAGCAGTCGGAGGAGGTGCTCCCGTCCATCGCGCCGCCGCAAATTTCCAAGAAGCCCGAATACGAGGTGACGACCGAAACGCTGACGACGACGGTGGACACGACGGGCAAACTGATTTCTTTGCGCGAGGAAACGCTCTATTACACGCTGGACGGCAAGCGGTTGAAGGACTTATACATAAAGGCGGGCCAGAAAGTCAAAGCCGGCGATCCCATCGCATCGCTGGACGTCGAGGACCTGCAGAAGCAGGTCCGCGACCAGAAGCTTCAGTTCCGCAAGGACGAGGTGGGCATGAAGGAAACGCTCCGCAAGAAGGATGAGATGCCTCCCGTCGATTTCGAAGCGGCCGTCATCGCCTTCGAGGAGAAGAAGCAGGCGATAGCCGATCTGGAGCAGCAGATCGCCAAGGCGACGCTGACCGCGCCGTTCTCCGGCACGATCGTGCAGCTGACGCTGCAGAAGGGCGATGCCGTCAAGGCCTACGATCCCGTCTGCGTCATCGCGGACACCTCGCAGCTGGTTCCCGGCATTCAGCTCGATTCCAGCGACCTCGAGAAGGTGTCGGTCGGCATGAAGGCCGTCGTGGACATCAACAACGCCGGCACGATCAACGGCAAGGTCAAGACGCTGCCCGTCAAAGCCGCCGATGACGAATCGGGCGGCAACAACGGCAGCGGCAGCGGCAATGGCGGCGGCACCGGAACGAAGCCGGAGCGTCCCGAGGATTTCCTGACGGTCCAGCTGGACAAAATGCCTGCCGGAGTTACCCGGGGAACGAGGCTTTCGGTCAGCATCATCGTGAAGAGCAAGCCGAACGCCGTCGTCATTCCGCCTTCCGCGCTCCGCAGCATCGGCTCGCGGACCTATGTGCAGGTTGCCGAGGGCGAGACGAAGCGGGAGGTGGATGTCGAGGTAGGCGAGCGGACCGCAACGGCGATTGAAATCCTCAAGGGCCTCGAGCCCGGGATGAAAGTGGTGGGCAAGTAAGGTGATGCTCATTCGATTCCTGTTCCGCAAAATGTGGAACACGCGCTGGCTGACGCTCAGTTCCCTGGCGGGCCTCGTGCTCGCCGTCGCGTTCGCGGTCAGCATACCCATGTATGCGGACGGCGCGCTGAAGCGCGTCGTCACCCAGTCGCTTCAGGAGAAGAGCGAAGGCCTTCCGGCCGGTTCCCTGCTGATGCGCTATTCCGCCTCGGGCGGTCCTACGGATCTCGGCTCGCTGAAGAACGTGGACGCCTATATCCGCGGGGAAGTGCCGGACATGATCGGCTTCCCGGTCGAGACCGCGGTGAAGAACTACGCGATCCGCAGCGCCGCGATCACGCCCGAGGATCCCACCAAGGTCGACGCCAGCATCATGAGGCAGTTCTCCCTGCAATCGCTGTCCGGACTCGAAGCCCAGGGCGACCTCGCACAGGGCCGCTGGTTCGCGGGAGGCAAAGGAGACGGCAGGACGGTTGAGGCCGTCGTTCTCGACGATGCCTTGTACCGGGCGGATATGCACGTGGGCGATGCCTTCGATTATCCCGTCTACGCGAACGGCTCCAACCAATCGATCCGCGTCGTCGTCGTCGGCACCTTCAAGCCGAAGAAAAGCGGAGATCCGTACTGGTATCAAGGGCTGGAAGGGCTGATGAGCACCTTCCTGATCAGCGATTCCGCCATGGAGGATTCCCTTCTGACGGGGAACAAGATCCCGGTGCACAGCAGCAGCTGGTACTACTCGTTCGATCTACGCAACATCCGCACGAGCGAGCTGTCTCCGCTCAGCCAGACGCTGGAGAGGCTGAACATCGATCTGTACCAGAAGCTCACCGACACGAAGGTCGAGATCAGCTTCGCTGCGACGCTGCAGGAATTCCGCAAGATGAGCGTGCAGCTGCAGACGCTGCTGTTCACGCTGGCGGCGCCGATGATCGCGATGGTGTTCTACTTCATCGCCATGAACGCCCGCCAGGCGCTCGACAAGCAGCGCAGCGACATCGCGGTTCTGCGCAGCCGAGGAGCCGGAACGAGGCAGATCGTCTGGCTGTACCTGCTGGAGAGCCTGCTGCTCGGGGGCGCGGCGCTCGTGCTTGGACCGATGCTCGGCTGGTTCATGGCCAAGAGCATCGGCTCGGCGAACGGGTTCCTGCAGTTCGTCGACCGCAAGTCAATTCCGGTCGGCTTCACTACCGACGCGATCATCGCAGGCTGCGCAGCCGTGCTGCTGGCCATGATGGCGACGGTCATCCCCGCGGTCATCTATGCCCGCGCTTCGATCGTCGGCTACAAGCAGCAGCTGGCCCGCTCGGACCGGGCGCCTGTATGGCAGCGATGGTTTCTCGACATCCTGCTGCTCGGTGCGACCGGCTACGGCTGGTATCTGTTCAACCAGCGGCAGATGCTGACGTTCCAGACCGGCATGACGACGGATCAGCTCAACGTGCAGCCGTTCCTGTTCTTCGTGCCGGCGCTGGCGATCTTTTCGCTCGGACTGTTCTTCCTGCGGCTCTTCCCGTGGCTGCTGCGCCTGTTCAACTGGCTCGGACGCAAGCTGCTGCCGGTTCCCCTGTACTTGACGCTGACGCAGCTGTCGCGCTCGTCCAAAGGTTATTACCCGCTCATGATCCTGCTTATCCTTACCTTGGGGCTAGGCGTGTACAACGCCTCCGCAGCGCGGACGATCGATCTCAATTCCACGGAACGGACGCTGTACCAATACGGCACCGACGTGGTCATGCAGACGGTATGGCCGGGATCGCCCGAGCTTCCTCCGACGCAGGGAGGCGGCAACGGCTCCGGGGGCAATGGTTCCGGGGGCAACGGCTCCGGAGGCGGCGGCTCCGGAGGCGGAGCTGGCGGTGGCGGAGGAGCGGGCGGCGGCCAAGGCGGCGGAGGCAATCCGGTGCCGGCCACGATCCGCTACAGCGAGCCGCCCTTCGAGCTGTTCCGCACTCTGGACGGAGTCGAGGCGGCGGCGCGGGTGCTCCAGACGAAAGGGAGCATCGTTGTATCGGGACGTTCCATCGGCCAAGGAACGCTGATGGGAATCGACAATGTCGACTTTGCCAAAGTAGGCTGGTTCCGCAACGACCTGTATCCGGTCCATCCGTTCAACTACCTCAACAATCTGGGCGTGTACGCGGAAGGCATGGGAGCGATCATTCCGACCTCGATGGCGGAGAAGTACCAGCTGAAGCTGGGAGACACCGTCTCGGTCGGACTGTCGGACGGCATGATCGACTTCTCCGTCGTCGGCATCCTTCCTTACTGGCCGTCCCAATATCCGGACCAGTCGCCGTTCATCATCGCCAACCTGGACTACATCTACGACCAGGTGCCGATCATTCCTTATGATGTCTGGCTCAAGATGAAGCCAGGAGCGAAGGTCGGTCCGCTCATGAGCAAGCTGGCGGAGCAAGGCGTCGAGCTCGCTTCCGTGAAGGACGTGCGCACCGAGCTCGTGACGCAGAGCAAGCTTCCGACGCGCGGCGGGGTGTTCGGCATCCTCAGCCTCGGATTCCTCGTCTCCGTCATCGTGACGCTGACCGGCTATATTCTGTACTGGTTCTTCAACCTGTCGGGACGCGTCGTCCAGTTCGGCGTGCTGAGGGCGATGGGCCTCTCCCGAGGACAGCTGACCGGCATGCTGCTTCTGGAGCAGCTGTTCACGGCCGGCCTCAGCATCGGCCTGGGCGTCCTCATCGGCAAGATCGCGAGCATCCTGTTCCTTCCCTTCCTGGAGACGACGGACGGCTCCAGCGGCAACGTGCCGCCGTTCCGCGTCGTGTTCAACAGCCAGGATACGGCGCAGCTGTACGGAGTCGTCGGCTTCATGATGCTGACGGGAGCTCTGCTGCTGCTGCTTCATATCCGCAGGCTGCGCGTCCATCAGGCGGTCAAGATGGGAGAGGAGCGGTGATGGCATCATGATCGAATGCGAAGGCCTGGTCAAAATCTACAAAACGGACGATCTCGAGGTCGTCGCCCTGCAAGGCTTGAACCTGAGCGTACAGGACGGCGAGCTCATGGCGATCATCGGCAACAGCGGCAGCGGCAAGTCGACCCTGCTCAATATTCTGGGCGGGCTCGACCGCCCTTCGGCGGGCAGCGTCAAGGTCGGTCCCTGGGATCTGCTCCAGGTGACGGACGACCAGCTCGTCAAATACAAGCGGGATACGGTCGGCTTCATCTGGCAGAACAACGCCCGCAATCTGCTCCCTTATTTGTCCGCTCTGGAAAATGTCGAGATGCCGATGATGCTCTCCGGCAAGGTCGACCGGCCCTATGCCAAGCAGCTGCTGGATTGGGTCGGGCTGAAGGAGCGGATGCACAACAAGCTGCATCAGCTCTCGGGCGGAGAGCAGCAGCGGGTGGCGATCGCCATCTCGCTGTCCAACCGGCCGCAGATGCTGCTCGCCGACGAGCCGACCGGCTCCGTCGACAGCCGCACCTCCGACCTCATCATGGACATTTTCCGGCGGCTCAATCGCGAGCTGGGCCTGACCATCGTCATCGTCACCCATGACCTGTCGCTGGCCGGCAAGGTGGACCGGGTCGTCGCGATCCGGGACGGACTGACGAGCACGGAGTTCCTTCGCCGCAACCCGAATCTCGACGACGAGTCGTCATTCGGCGCGGGAGGCCTGCAGGAGGTTCACGAAGCTTACGCGGTCGTCGACCGCGCGGGCAGGCTGCAGGTGCCGAAGGAATATTTGACCGCGCTGGGCATCAGCAACAAGGCTTCCATGGAGTTCGACGGGGAGCGCATCATCATTACGAAACCAAAGCCTTTAGAGGGGGAACAAGCATGAGTATGGAAGTGGGTCGATCAACAAAGAAAGAGGCCGGACGCAAGATCCGCCGCACGGCAGCCATCGGCTTGTCGCTCGTCATGGCATCGGCCGTGCTCAGCGCATGCAGCGGGGGAACGGCGGATAAGCCGGAGAACCGCGTGCTGCGGATCGGCATGATGTACGGTTCGCCGGATCAGGAGCAGTGGATCCGGCAGCAATACACGGACACCTACGAATTCACGCATCAGAATATCGAGCTGCAGTTCGAATATGCGATCAACTACAATGACATGCGGGGCCAGACCGGCGAGCAGCAGCCCGATCCGTACGAGAAGTTCAAGGAGCTGCTGACGGGCAAGAACCCTGTCGACGTCGTCATCGCCGATTACAGCAATCTGCCGCGCATGACGCAGGACGGCCTGCTCAAGGAGCTCGATCCGCTCATTACAAAGGACAAATTCGATATCAGCGACTATGTGCCGACCGTGATCGACGGCATCAAAGCGGTCGGCGACAACAAGATCTACGTCCTGTCTCCGACATTCTCCAGCTCGGCGCTCTTCTATAACAAGAAAATCTTCCAGAAGGCCGGCGTGCAGCCGCCGACGGACAACATGACCTGGCAGCAGGTGTTCGACCTCGCCCGCAAAGTCAGCGGCGGCGAAGGCGCGGACCAGATCTACGGCATGACGATCAACCGCTGGGGCGGATCGGATCTGTACAGCGACGTCTCGACCTACGTGCAGCCGCTTCAGCTGAAAGTTTTCGACGACAAAGCCGAAAAGATGCTCGTGGACAGCGGCTCGTCGTGGTCCAACGCGATCAAGACGATTCTCGATCTGTACAAGGTCAAGGCCATCCCGAACCAGGAAGGCTACCAGAAGCTCAGCGAAGCGTTGAACAAGAAATACGAGAAGGCCAGCAAGGAAGGCGCCAACAATTACAACCCGTTCCAAGGCGATCTGTTCGGCAGCGGCAACATCGCGATGACCGTCGCGGACTACGGCTACATCTCGCAGATGAAGAGCAACAACAGCTACTCCTCGCAGAGCAAGGACTTCACGCCAGTGGACTGGGATGTCGTGACGCCGCCGGTATTCGAGGAGAAGCCCGGCATCGGGGGCAGCTCCTACCTCAGCCAGCCGCTCGGCATCAACAACAAGGCTCAGAATGCGGACGATGCCTGGGACTTCATCAAGTTCCTGAACAGCAAGGAATGGGCGAAGCTGAAGTCCCGCAGCACTTATGAGATTCCAGCGCGGGCGGAGTTCATTAAGCCGATCGACGGCATGCAGTACAACATCAAAGCGTTCTATACGCTGAAGCCGATTCCGCCGGACACGAGCAACGCCCAGGATATGTACACGAAGTATCCGGGACTGAACGAAATGTATTCCATCAGCCAGCAGCTGTTCCAGGAAGCGGCGACCGGCAAGAAGACGCCGGAGGAAGTCGTCAAGGAATGGGCCGTCAAGGGCAACGCCTTGCTCAAGAAGGTCAAAGCCAACCCGAAGGGAACGGATGAGGGCGGAGCGACGACGGAAGGCGGAGCAGCGACAGAAAAGGAAAAAGTAGACGCGGCGGCCGGCAACGGCTAAGCATCGAGCCATCGAGAGCGGTCCTTCGGGACCGCTTTTTTCCGTTCGGCTTCAAGCTGCAAGGCGTCCCTCATTTTTGCCTCGGCGCTGGAATGTTTTCCTAGTCCGCTGGGGTAAACTAGGAGCAGAGAGAAAGGAAGGGGCTTGCCGATGAACTGGATTTATTGGGGAAGGCTGTACGAGAGCAAATTCCAAGCCGGCTGCCTGGTCAAGCGGATGGAGAACGACTGGTGGATCTACGGTTATGAATGTCCGCGCGAGATCGAAGTGTTCCAGTCGAAGAAGGGGAAATACGGCGTCAGGTATTTGCCCTAGGAAGTTGACTTGGGAGGCTGGCTTAGGAAGTTGACTTGGGAAGTTGACTTTAGGGAAGCTTTTATTGTATATTTATCCTTGTGTTCCAAACGGAACCTTTCTTTTTTGGACGACGCGGGGTGGAGCAGTCCGGTAGCTCGTCGGGCTCATAACCCGAAGGCCGCAGGTTCAAATCCTGCCCCCGCAACTTATTCAGTCCTGATCGGCTTTTTACCTTTTTTGACACAAAAAGGGCCCTTAGCTCAGTTGGTTAGAGCGGTCGGCTCATAACCGATTGGTCGCAGGTTCGAGTCCTGCAGGGCCCACCAATGAAACCTGAATCCTTGCGGAGCAAGGCTTTTTTTATTTATAGGCATCGATGCGGCGACGGCGGGAGGGCGGTCCATGAACAAAGAAGAACAGGTCATAATGGGGTTCAGGGACTTGCTGAACAAAATGATTCTGATCAATAAGGACAAAATGGAAGAAAGCCTGAAAGGGTTCACGTCGACGGAAGTCCATTGCATCGAATTCATCGAAAAAAATGATGACTCCAATGTGACCAAGCTTGCGGAGTCCTTCTATATGACTCGCGGCGCCATAAGCAAGCTGACGAAAAAGCTTCTGAAAAGAGGCCTTATCGAAAGCTACCGGAAGCCGGACAACAAAAAAGAAATTTATTTCAGGCTTACGGAGCAAGGCAAAGTCATTTTCAACATTCATGAGGACCTGCACAAAGAGTTTCAAGAGCGGGATAAAGCCGTATTTGAGCAGGTGACCGAGGAGCAGCTGGACAGCATGATCCGCTTCGTAGACAAGTACAGGAAGCATTTGGATGCCGAAATAAAGAAACAGGATCTGGATATCAAGCTGAAAACGATGGAAGAATGAAACGGCAGGCAGCAGTCTGGCTCTTTGGGGAGCAGGCTGTTTTTTTTTATTTCCGATATTTTGTTGACTAGGAAACAAAGATTTGATATGATCATTTCGTTTCCTAGGAATCAAAATTGCGGCTTGCGAGGGGAGAAATCAATCCCGTGTTGGAATCCAAATCACATCCCGAACCGGACACCGACCAAACGATAGATAAACATGCCTTGTTATTCGGTCTCATCTCTGTGTTTCTTTGCGGACTCGGCTTCAGCATCATCACACCTGTCGTGCCGTTTTTAGTTCAGCCGTACACAAGCAGTCCGGCAGAGCAAGCGGTCGCTGTTACGCTTCTGACCTCTGTATATGCGTTCTGCGTATTTTTTGCAGCTCCCGCACTTGGAGCGTTGAGCGACAGATATGGACGTCGTCCACTGCTTCTGGCCTGCCTTTTGGGTTCGGCAATCGGGTACTTCGTTTTCGGCCTGGGAGGAGCTTTATGGATCCTGTTTGCCGGGCGCATCATCGAAGGCGTGACAGGCGGAAGCATCAGCACGATCTTCGCCTATTTTGCCGACATCATTCCTCCTGAGCAGCGAACCAAATACTTTGGATGGGTGAGTGCGGTTGTCGGGGCGGGAACCGTCATCGGGCCGACTTTGGGCGGATTGCTCGCCAAGTTCGGTTATTCCGTGCCCATGTACTTTGGAGCCCTGATCACGGTACTGAACGTCGGGTACGGGTTCTTTTTCATGCCCGAAAGCCTTGGCAAGAAGAAGAGGCTGAACAGGATCGCCTTGGCAAGACTGAATCCATTCACGCAGCTTGCAAGCCTGCTTTCCATGAAAAACTTGAACAGGCTGCTGGTCTCCGCCTTTTTGCTATGGATACCGAACGGATCCTTGCAGGCCGTCTTTTCCCAATTCACGCTGGATGCGTTCAACTGGAAGCCTGTATTAATCGGACTCATGTTCTCCATCATGGGCGTCCAGGACATTGTATCGCAAGGGTTCATCATGCCGAAGCTATTGAAGAAATGCAGCGATAAGCAGATAGCGGTTCTGGGGATGGTCTCGGAGATAATCGGTTATGGTCTAATCGCTGCATCCGCTTTGTTCTCGTTCTATCCTCTTTTAATCGCCGGCATGTTCATCTTCGGCTTTGGGGATTCGATCTTCGGACCTTCCTTCAATGGGATGCTCTCCAAGTCGGTCGATGCCAGCGAACAAGGCAGGATCCAAGGAGGCAGCCAATCGATCCAGGCTTTGGCCCGAATGATCGGGCCTATCCTCGGAGGCCGGATCTATATATCGCTTGGCCATGCCGCGCCCGCTCTCATGGGCATGATCCTTATCGCAGCGGCGATACCGGTTCTGTACAAGAGAACGCATGCAAGCGTGTAAGTTGCCTGCTGACATCGAATGACATTTGCGATTCTTATATTGACGTTCGCTGGCTAAATATGTTATGCTACGCTTCGTCAATGTTTGAAACAGGCATTGCTCCATCACGCCGAGGTGGCGGAACTGGCAGACGCACAGGACTTAAAATCCTGCGGTAGGTGACTACCATACGGGTTCGATCCCCGTCCTCGGCACTTCTTGATGACACCTTGCCAAGATCATTGTTCTATCCATGATTCGGCTGCTTATACGAACTGTTATAGTGACTCGGTTGCTGCACAACAAATGCGGCGAACGGCTCGTTCACGGCTCCTCTCCCTTGCGAGAGGAGTTTTTTGTTTTTGCCGCGCTGGCGGATAAAACTGTCGGCGAGTTCGCCATCGACGGAGAACAAGGGCTATAAGGGACCGCTTACGACGGCTTCTGCAAGCCAAAAGATTCGTTAACCTCCGCTAGGCTGACGCATATACTGCCGTATCAACCTAGTGGGAGTGAAGAGTTTGTATTATCAAATGCCTCAGCACGTATCCCCTCAAGCCGCAAATCCAATCCACACGGTATTTCCCGTCAATCCATACGTCGTCGAGGCGCTGATGTCCGTCAAAGGAAAATGCGTCATTCTGGAGACGACCAGAGGACGGATTGAAGGAACGGTCGCAGGCGTCAAGCCCGACCATGTCATCGTGCAGCTCCACGAAAAGATGGCTTTCGTCCGGATTGCCGAAATCGTCTGGATCATGCCGGAGTAACGCTCGCCGCGGAGACGGTCCGATACGTCGAGGTGCAGACTGGCGCCTCCACCGGCTGGCGGCCGATCCGCAAATCGAGCCTATAGAAGCATAAACAACTGAAGCAGGCCGGCGGATTCCCGCCGGCCCGCTTTTATTTACAGCTGCTGGACAATCGGGTCCTTGCTCTCCGCGGCTCGGGCAGCCCTGCTTCCGATCAGCAGCATGCCTCCGATGACAAGCGCCCCGCCCAGCCACTGGACGAGCGGCGGCTTCTCGCCCAATAGAAGCATGGACAGGAGCAGGGACGTCAGAGGCATCCAGCCGGCATAAGCAGCGGTGGTGTATGCGTCGCAGCGCTTGATGCCTGCATAGAAGCAGCCGTAGGACAAAGCGGTTATGGCCAGTCCATACCAGGCGAGCGCCAGCCATTCCCGAAGCCCGATCACGCCGAGCGACCGCACCGGATGCTCCAGCAGGGCGGGGAGCGCGCACAAGGCCAGCGCGGCGGCGCCGACCAGCAGCGTCTGAACCATGGGATGAGCGTCTGCCATCGCTCCGGGCGAGCCATCATTCGAGCGGGATTTGCGGGACAGCACATTGAAGACGGATTCGCAGGCGACGGCGCAGAGGATGAGCAGGTTGCCGGCCAAATGGGCCAAGGGAAAGCCGTGGCTTCCCAAGCCCATTCCCTGCAGCAGCGCAATTCCTGCCGCAGTGCAGCCGACTCCAAGTCCGGCCTTGGCCGTCAGCGGTTCCCGGAGGACGAAATAAGCGAGGCATGCGGTCAGAGCCGGAGCGGCACCGGTCAAAATCCCTGCTTCGCCGGCGCTTGTCAACGTCAGGCCCAGCAGCAGAAACATGCGAAACCCGAAAATGCCGAATACCGCCTGGAGCCAGACCGCCCTCCAATCCTGCCTGTGCATGGATCGAATCGTCCTTAGAGCCGGCCGGGCATAAAAAGGCAACAATCCTGCGAGCAAAATGGCCAGGCTCGCCGAGGAGATGGTGAACATGCCGAGCGAAGCCGACAGCAGCCGGGCGGTGACGACGGATGTGCCCGCCAAGGCAAAAGCGAAAAACAAATACATTCTACCGATTTGAATGCCCACGCTCCACGATCCTTTCCTGTCGATTGCCATATAATCAAGTATAAGAGTAAACTGGACTTATGGAAGATCCAGTTCAAAGGCAAGGATAGAGATCCAGTTGGGGGCGATTGTCGATGTGGGGAATCCAGCTGCATTCGGGTCAAGAGGTGGCGATGTCCAGACAGCTGTTCCTGGCGCTAAAGGATCGAATTCTGAAGGGAGAGATACTGCAAGGGGAGGAGCTGCCCTCGACGAGGGAAATGGCGAAGCTTCTCGGCGTATCCCGCAATACGGTGACCGAAGGGTATGATATGCTTCTCGCCGAAGGCTTCGTCGTGAGCCGTCCCGGAGCTGCCACGCGAGTGGCGGACGGGCTGAGGCTGAGCCCGTCCGCTGCCGGCCTTTCATCCGGCAATCCGCAGGCCGAGGGTGGCGGATTTCAGCCTGCGGCCCTGCCGCTCCAGGCCGACTTCAAAACCGGCCAGCCGGATCTGTCCCGATTTCCTTGGACGGCATGGAACCAGCTGCTCCGGCAGGCCGCGGAAGGCATGACGCCGGAGCTGCTCGGCTACAGCGGGCCGAAGGGGCATGAGCCGCTCTGTACGGAGATTGCCGCCTGGATGCACCGCAGCAGGGGGGTGAAGGTGGATCCCCGTCATATTTTCATCACGGCGGGAACGACTCAGGCGCTTCATATTCTGGCGGATCTGCTTCATAAGGAAGGCTGCAGCTTCGTCGTGGAGAATCCGTCCCATCCATCCACTTCTACGATCATTGCGGATAAGGGATATCCTTGCCGCTGGCTGAAGGCGGACGGTGCGGGAGCGGATGTCGACTCTCTGGATGGAGAGCGGGTGTCGGCCGTCTGCGTGACCCCGTCGCATCAATTTCCGCTGGGAGGCATCCTGCCCGCAAGCCGCAGGGCCGCTCTGATCCGCATGGCCGAGGAGCATGGCTTCTACATCGTCGAAGACGACTACGACAGCGAGTTCCGCTATTCGGGAGCTCCTGTGAGCCCGATCTGTTCCATGGACGGCTCGAGGACGATCTATGCGGGCACATTCAGCAAAACGCTGTTTCCTGCCCTGCGGATCGGCTACGTCATCCTGCCGGAGCCTCTTCACGAGGAGTGGAGCAGGAGGCGCACCTTCGCCGGCGTCCAGAATCCCATGCTCGAGCAAGCCGCGCTGGCCGAATTTCTGCGCAGCAGAAGGATGGACAGGCATATGCGTCGGATGAGACGGGAGTACGGGGAGAAGCGCCGTCTTCTCCTGAGCGCGATCGATAAGGTTTTCGGCAGCGGCGCAAGTTGTCAGGGCGACGCCTCGGGCCTGCATCTCGTTCTGGAGGTAGCGGGATTGGAATGCGGGAGGACGTTTGCGGCGGAGTGCCTGGAGGCAGGCGTGCGGGCGCATCCTTTGATCGACTATTGCCATGACGGGGAGGATGGAGAGGACGGCTTCCGGAACAAGCTGCTGCTCGGGTACGGACATCTGGATCCGGCCCGGATCGAGGAGCAGGTGCGTTTTTTGCATGCATTTCTGGCTCGGCGGATGAGCGGGCAGGGGAGGGACTTCAGCATGGCTTCCCGTTGAAAAAAGCCCATGGCCGTTATCCCCGCGGGGAAGACGATCATGGGCTCCGCAATCATTTGCCGCCGTCCTTCACCGGAACGGCGCTTCCGGGCACGGCTGGTTCCGCTTGGGCGCGTATGGCCTTGGCCTGCACTGTCTGGGCCGGATTGCCTCCGGAAGAGGAGGATAAGAGAGTGGCGGCGAGCACAGCCAGAAGCACGGCCGTCCAAATGCCGCCCCAAGCCTTCGCCGTTCCGGGAAGTTTCTTCCACCGTGCCGGCAGCATGAGAAATGGAGCCACGATCCAGCCCACAACCATCATCGCGCGCATTTTCCGCTCTCCTTTCGTTCCCTTTCTTCCTATATCGGCAAGTTTTTAATTGAATTAAACGATTTCCCGAAAATGGAAACGGTGTTTTCGAGGAGCGGCCTTCGGGGTAAGTTGTCCATGCCCCAAAGTCGGAAAGGGATGGAGAAAAAAGAGAAAGAAAAAAGAGAAAGAAAAAAGAGCCTCCGAGGGGCTCTTACTTGGATGCCGGCTGAGCGGCCTTCAGTTCTTCCAGGTCGACCTGACCGGAGATTTCTTCAACGAAGTTGTCCATGCAGCTGCAGTAGTAATCCCTGCGGCACACCGGACATGGGGTCGTTTGCAGACGGTTGATTTTGGTTCCCAGCGGACTGTAGAACAGACGGCATTCGCCCCCGTCTTTGAGCTTCACGACAACCTGATACAGCCCCGTGGAGTCATTGCGCTCCGCAAGCTTGCTGCCGGTAACGATCGGACGGTAACTCAAGGTACAATCACCTGCTTCTTTCTTTCATATATACGCTTGATTTATCTTACTTTCTACAGCTATCATTGTCAAATTACAGCGGGTCGATCCCGTCATGGAGGAGGGGCTGGCATGGCCGGATATTTCAGCAACGATTGGGACGGACTGCTGCAGGAGGAGATGTCTCTTCCCTATTATAAGAAGCTTCGCAGCAAGCTGGCGGAAGAATACCGCTCGGAAACCGTGTACCCGGACCCGCACGATATTTTCAACTCGCTTCATTATACTTCCCTGGAGGAGGTCAAGGTGGTCATTCTTGGCCAGGATCCCTATCATGGTCCCGGACAGGCTCACGGCCTCAGCTTCTCGGTCCAGCCGGGAGTCCGCATTCCGCCTTCCTTGAAAAACATCTACAAGGAGCTGCACGAGGATGTCGGCTGTCCCGTGCCGGAATCCGGCGATCTTCGGGGCTGGGCGGGCCAGGGAGTGCTGCTGCTGAACAACGTATTGACCGTCCGGCGCGGACAAGCCGCATCGCATCAGGGGCTCGGATGGGAAAGGTTCACCGACCGCATCGTCCGCCTGATCGGAGAGAGGGAGCGTCCGGCCGTCTTCATGCTGTGGGGCAGGCACGCCCAGGAGAAAGCTTCCTTCCTGGACGGAAGCCGTCATCTGCTGATCGCTTCCCCGCATCCGAGCCCGTTTTCGGCGCACAGGGGGTTCCTGGGCAGCCGGCCTTTCTCGAGGGCGAACGAATTCCTGCTTCAAAACGGCATGACGCCGATCGACTGGTGCCGGACAGCTTCCCTGGATGCTGACGATCCCAGCGACGGGAGGGCTGCGGCAGCGCTTGGCGCCTCCGGCTCGGAGCGCAAGGCAGAGGCTTCAGGGCGAGGGAGAGCGCAGGATGGCCGTTAACCAGGGGCGCAAGCCCTCGCGCTGGCTGAATCCCGCTGGCGGTTACCTCGCCGGCTACAGCCATACCTTGAATCCGTACAGCGGGTGCAGCTTCGCATGCAGCTACTGTTATGTCCGCCGCATGCCGGTCGGGCTGTTCCGCGGCGAGCCGTGGGGCAGCTGGGTGGACGTCAAGCAGCTGGACGAAGCGGCGTTCCGCCGGGAGTGGGCAAGAGAATCCGCCAAGGGAGCGGTGAGCGTCTTTTTCGGCTCGGCGACAGATCCCTATCAGCCCGCGGAGGCCGAGCGCCGTCTCACGAGGCGGCTGCTTGAGCTGATGCTTGAGCGGCCGCCCGGATTCGTGCTGCTGCAGACCCGGAGCCCTCTTGTGGCGGGAGACGCCGCTCTGTTCGGCGAATTCGGCGATAGGATCCGAGTCAGCGTGACGATCGAAACGGATGATGAGGCGATGCGGCGGCGCTTCTCTCCCTCGGCTCCGCCGCTGGCCGCGAGATGGAAGGCGCTGCAAGCCCTGCGGGAAGCCGGCGTGCCCGTACAAGCGGCCGTATCTCCGCTGCTGCCGCATACGTCCGAATTCGCGCGCAAGCTGGCCGCAACCGGCGCCAGAATCGTCGTCGACGATTTCCACCGCGGGGACGGCAGCGGCGGCCGGCGCTCGGAACAGCTCGGCATGCGGGAGCTGTACCGCAGCCTGGGGCTGGAAGCCGATTATGCGCCGGCCGCCGCGGACCGGTTCTATGACGAGCTGCTAAGCCGGTATCCCGGCGTCAACGCGCATTTTTCCCAGGAAGGATTCCTCCCTTGAACGGACGGGCCGCTATGCCGCCTTCATCCTGCGTCTGCCGAAGCTCCGGCGTGTAGGAGGAGCCGATGTACGTGACCGCCGATATCTCGGTCATGACCTGCGGATTCATCTGCCCCGGCTTCGGCGGGACGACCTCCACGGAGAGGATCGCTTTGGTGCCCGAAAATTCGATGCCGGCAATGACGAGGCCGTAACCCGGATTGGGCGCCTGCGCCGTAACCTTCACCTCCTGCACCTTGTCGCTCAGCTTGCTGGCCGTCAAGGCCAGCTCCTGCAGTGGCGATGCCGAAGGCGCAGGGTTCTGCACGCTTCCATTGTCTCCATTCATTTTGTCCACGAAAGTCACCCCTCCATTGATCCATGCGGCCGCCTCGCTTCGAGTTACGGCCGTTTTCGGCTTGAATTCCTTGCCTTCATCCAGCTTGGCGATGCCTAGCTTGAGAAGCATCTGCACGCTTGCCCGGTAAGGCTCGGCTACCGCGTTTTCGTCCTTGAACACAACCGCCTGCTGGGTAAAGGCATAGTCGCCCGAATGATGGATGCCTTGGGCGACCAGATCGGCGAACTGCTCGCGCGTCACGGATGCGCCCGGGCTCATGTCCTTGGGAAACTGGACGCCGTTCGCGGCTGCGGCCAGAAACGGGGAGGCGTACCAGGCCTTATCGTTCATGCCGGGGAAATACTGGCTGGCCAGCGGCTCGCGGATGAAGCGAAGCCTGTCCAGATTGAACTCGAAAGCCTTGACGACGAGCGACACTCCCTCGGCGTAGCTGAGCTTCTCCTGCGGCTTGAACTGTCCGCTGCCCGATCCTCCGACAATGCCGGATTGCTCCAGCTGCCGAATCGCCGCCGCATGGGGGTCGTTGTCGATATCGGTGAAGGCCGACACCATAGGCACGCATCCAAGCAGCAAAGCAAAGGTTAGGCCGCCGGTCAAAAGCGGCCTCTTTCGCATCCGCTTGCTGTGTTCATGGACGGGGCCTCTATCTTTTACGGAATCTGCATTCGCCGGTTGAGCCGGCGAAGTCGGTCTGCGGTGCTTTCTCAATTCCATCGCCTCCATAAGGGAAGTATTCCCACACTCACCCATACAGACGCAGAATTCGGAATGGATGTTGCGATCCTCCGCTCAGGAACGGATCGTCACGCGCGTCCCGACAGGCGCCATCGCGGACAGGGCGAGCACATCCTCATTGTGCATCCGGATGCAGCCGTGGGACACGGCTTTACCGATGGAGGAGGGATCGTTCGTGCCGTGGATGCCGTAGTGCGGCCGGGACAGCCCCATCCAGAGCACCCCGAACGGACCGCCGGGGTTTTCCTGCTTGTTGATGATCCGGTATTCCCCCTCGGGAGTGGAGGTGAGCACCTTGCCGACGGCGATGGGGTATTGGCGGACGACGGTATCCCCGTCGAGCAGATACAAGGCCCGGTCGGACAGGTCCACGATGATGCGGTAGCTGGCCATGACATTCACTCCTTTAGAACCAGTATATTCGGCTCCGGCAAGTCTCTGTACGGAGTTTTCTTTACAATAGATCCACATTGCCAAAATATTCCCTAAACAATCCCTTGTTAGGATGAGGTTGTACAGGACATTAGTCATACATACGGCTTCAACAGCCAGAGGTGTGGCAGGCCCGAACAACAAGCCGACTGGGCCGTCGGTCATACATTACAGGCGACAATCGTCGCGAAGAAGGGTGAGCATCGAACTATGTCCACGGGATCCAAGTTAGCCGCAGTCGTACTTACCGCTGTGCTCGGCACAGCATCCGCAGGAGCCGTTCAAGCAGCCGCATCGCAACCAAGCACGGGAAAGCTTCAATGGACCGTCAACGGCCAATCCTCCGAACTCCGCACGCTCGTTCTGAACGGCCAGCAGCTCGTATCGGTATCGGACGCAGCCAAGGCGCTCGGCGCCGAAGTGGAGATCATGCCGGAGGGTGCGGGAATCCGCATTACGCTGGGCGAGCATTCCGTTCTGGTCAAAGCCGGCTCCAAGCCTCTGAATGAAGACGGAACGGCTTTCGGTCAAGTGGTGCAGTCGTGGAAGCAAGCGAACTACGTCGACGGAGCCTCGTATGTGCAAGCTCTCGGCGGAAGCTATTCGCTGCTCGACGGCAGCGGCATCAGCATCCAGACGCTGCAGCTGCTTGAAGGCGCGGAAACGGCTCAATGGGCCGGCGACGGCCGCCTGATCGTCTCTGTATCGGACGAAAGCGGACGCACCGACTACCTGGTCGATGCTACCACGGGCGCATACAGCCAGCTGCTGAGCTCGAGCGGCGCTTCGGATCTCGTCGTCTCCCCGGACGGCGGACACGTCGCCTTCTCCGAAACGGACGGCACGCTCCACACCGTCGACCTGAATACCCTCCGCATGGCCAAGATCGGTACGGACACTTCGATCAAGAGCAATCTGCAATGGTCTGCTGACGGCAAGTCGATCTACTTCCTGCAAGGCGACAAGACGAATGTCATCGCGGCAGCCGACGTGGCGACGGGAGCCATCAGCAAAGTGCTGGACGACAAGGTCGAGTACAAGGGCGATCTGTCCGTAACGGCTGGCGGCCTGTCCTACTCCGTCGTCAAGGCCGGCACGGTGACGGCCGACGCAGCCAAAGCGGTCGAGCTCGATGACGTGGCTATCGACGATTCCCAGACGAACCCGCAGCTGTTCGATCTCGACCTCGGCAAAACCGACGCAAAGCCTGTTCAAGTGACCAAATCCGACGACGGCAAGCTGTTCATCCAGCGTTCCGCAGCCGGCAAAGTCTACTACGTGCAAGCTGGAGACGAAGGCTCGAATTCCAAGCTGGCTTCCGCCACGGCAGCGGGACAAGCTGTTGCGTTCGACAAGGAAGACGTGCAGGAAGCCGTGCAGGCCGGTTCCTATGTCGGCATCCTGACAGACCGTTCCGTCTATGTGCTGAACGAAGAGTCGGGCAGCGTGAGCAAGCTCGCCGACGCTCCGGAAGGCGCGAGCAACCTTACTCTCTCCAAAGACGGCAGCAAGGCGGCTCTTATCGCGGACGGCAAGCTGCAAGTGCTGAGCGGCGGCAAATGGATTTCCCTGACGAAATAATTCTTTCGGTCTGAAACGGCCTTATTCGGAACATTCCCCAATACGAGAGGAGATTTTACACAATGAAATGGTACGGAAAACTTACGACTCTTACACTCGCGGCAACACTTCTGCTGGGTGCGGTAGGCGGCGGCGCGGCTACGGCCGCAGCCTCCAAGCTGAGCGGCAAAATCGTCGTGAACGGATCCTCCGCCCTGCTTCCGCTGACGCTTCAGGCGTCCAATGAATTCAAGAAGCTGAATCCGAAGGTGCGCATCTCCGCATCGGCTGCCGGCTCCGTAACGGGTCCTCAAGCCGTGCGCAAAGGCATCGCCGACATCGGCGCCTGCGACTGGGACGCTTCCACGGACGTGCCGGGCTTCAGCAAATTCGACGGCCAGGTAGCGAACAAGGTAGCGGTCATTCCTTTCGCAGCGATCGCCAATAAAAGCGCAGGCGTAAGCGGCCTGACGACCAAGCAGCTGCAGGACATCTTCTCCGGCAAAGTGAAGAACTGGAAAGACGTAGGCGGCAAGGATGCCGACATCGTCGTCGTCAACCGCGCCTTCGGTTCCGGCACGCGCGTCAACTTCCAGATGAAAGCTCTGCAAGGCACGGACTTCATCACCAAAGGCGACAACTACAAGGAAGTCAAATCGAGCGGCGACATGAAAACCGCCATCGAAACGACTCCCAACTCCATCGGATACATCGACCTTGTGTATGTGACGGACAAAATGACGGCTCTGAAAATCGACAACGTCGCTCCTACGACCGACAACGTCATCAACGGAAGCTACAAAGTATGGAGCTACGGCTACTTCATGACCAAAGGCCAGCCTACAGGCGCCACGAAAGCATTCATCGAGTACATCCAAAGCGCGAAGTTCCAGAACGGCTCGCTGAAAAAGCTTAAATTCATTCCGCTTACGGCAATGAAATAAGATTCATCCTCTCTTCGATTCTTTGAACAAAGTCCGGAGCCGAGCTGAAGCTCGGCTTTTGGGCATCCATTATACGGCCAGAAAGGACCGGCCCTTCCTATGAGCAAATCCATTTCCGCACCCGCCCGGCAGCAATCCGGCGGAGTGCCTGCAGGCATCGGACGCAGGCTGCGCCTGCGACTTGCCCATCGCTCCTTCCGCATTCTGTGCGCGGCAGCGGCTGTACTCGTGAGCGGCGTCCTGCTGACGATGCTCTTCTTCATGTTCCGCACTGGCGTGCTTACCTTCCAAAGCGTCTCCTTGCGGGAGTTTTTCCTGTCCGCCGAGTGGGAGCCTGAGAACGACAAGTACGGAGCGCTCGTCTTTATCGCGGGCACCTTCATGGTCACCGCCCTTACGCTGGCGATTGCGGTGCCGATATCGATACTGGCGGCATTGTTCCTTGCCGAGCTCGCTCCGTCCAGACTGGCCCGGGTAATCCGTCCGATCCTGGATCTGCTTGTCGGCATACCGTCGGTCGTCTACGGATACATGGGGCTTACGCTGCTCATTCCGGCGCTGCGCACCGTGACGGGCAGCAATCTCGGGGATGGGGTGCTGGCGGCGTCGCTGGTGCTGGCCATCATGATCCTGCCGACCATAACCCGCATCAGCGACGATGCGATCCGCACCGTTCCCCGCAAATATATCCAGGGCTCGTACGCACTGGGAGCGACCCGCTTCCAGACCGTGACCGGCGTCATCCTGCCGGCGGCGAGCCGCGGCATCGTCCAGGCGTGCATTCTCGGCATGGCTCGCGCCATCGGCGAGACGATGGCCGTCGTCATGGTCATCGGCAACACGCCGCAGCTGGCCGACAGCCTGCTGAAGCCGACATCGGTGCTGACGAGCAACATCGTCATGCAGATGCCGAACGTGCCCTTCGATTCGACCTGGAACAACGCCCTCTACATGATGGGCTTCCTGCTGCTGGCGATCTCGCTGCTGATGATCGCGGTCGTGCGCCTGCTTCAGAAGAAAGGGGAGAATTAGGATGAGCATGGCCGCAACTGGAATGTCGGACCGCAGGCAGGTCAGGCGCAAGCGCAGATCGGACCGGATGTTCACCGCTCTCGTGTGGGCGGTCGGCATCGGCTGCACGCTGTTTACGCTTGCTCTGATCGGGATGATCCTGGAAAAGGGCATGCCCGGTCTCAGCTGGAACTTCATCTTCGGGCTGCCGAGCGAGATCGATGCCGGAGGCGGAATCGGACCGGCACTGTTCAACTCCTTCTATATTCTGATCCTGTCGCTCGCCATCTCCATCCCGCTCGGGCTGGCGGCTGGCATCTATCTGGCCGAGTTCGCTCCGGACAACAAGCTGATCGGATTCGTGCGGATCTGCGTGGAGGGGCTTGCCTCCGTGCCTTCGCTCATTTTCGGGCTGTTCGGCATCGCTCTGTTCGTCGAGGGCATGGAAATCGGCCTGACCATCCTTGGCGGAGCGATCAGCCTGGCGCTGCTCAATCTGCCGCTCCTGACGAGGGTGACGGAAGAGGCGATGCGCTCCGTTCCGCCGGAATACAAGCAGGGCTCGCTCGCACTCGGGGCGACGCATACCCAGACGATCTTCAAGGTATGCCTTCCGGTCGCTCTGAACGGCATCATGACCGGCATTTGCCTGACGGCCGGCAGGGCATTCGGCGAAAGCGCCGTGATCGTCCTCGTGGCGGGCGTATCGACCTCCGGCATCATGTGGGATTTCGATCCATTGTCTCCCGGAGCGACACTTGCGGTGCATCTGTGGTATGTGCAGTCGGAGGCTATCGTTCCGGATGCGGCCGAGATCGCAAGCAAGTCTGCCGCCGTCCTGCTCATCGTGGTGCTGCTCATCAACATGGCGCTGAGAATTCCGCTGTGGCTGGTCGACAGGAAAAAACAGGCTTGAGTGTAAATGACAATAACCGCCTCCTGTTGGGGGCGGTTATTTGTGCCGGCGGGGAGCTCAACCGGTTTCGGATGCCTCCGAGGAAGCGGGCCGCACCTGCTGGCAGCTTTCGAACTGGCATTCGTCCCGGAAATAATAGTTTCCCCTTATCTTGACGGTATGCTCGTTGAACAGCTGCAGAGGAGCGCCGGGCTCCAAAAGTCTGCCGCTGCGGTATACGGCGACGGAAGCTTTGGCCGCTAGGGCCGCTTCAAAATGGGCTAGAGTGGTGAGCATACGAAAAAGCAGCATGGGCAGCTCCTAGGTAAGGATCTTTTATGATACAAATCGTATCACAAAAAGACTCTGGTTAGAAGAGCTCTTTGCCTGCTGCTGATAAAAGTACACCTATATGACGATAACGGGGACGATTTACCCGGCTTTGTAATAGGAAACGATCAATTCATCCAGGCGTTGGCTAAGCTCCAGATTGTATCCGGATTTTCCCATGGCCGATTTGTTCAGAATTTCTCTCAATATTTCGATATTTCTCATAATTTCATGTTTATTCGACATTGTTCATTCTCCTATTCCTTATAAGATCGATAAGATGTCGAACGCACAGACAAGGTTTATGAGCAAACTTGTACATATCGCATATTCAATATTAACCGATCTAAATGCTTTGAAACAGAATGTTGATTGAATAAAACTATTGCTTTTTTGTTGGTGCAGAGATCGGTTGCAGACGGAAAAGAGCGTGGGAGACGAGGCCGGCTGTCAGGGCTCCAAAGGAATCAATGAGCACATCGTAAAGGCGGCCGTCTCGGTTCAGATAAAGCTGCAGGATTTCAGTCGCCAGGGCGAACAAGATGGAAATCAGCAGCGAGGCGGGCCGATTGCGCAGCCAGTTGAAGACCAGCAGATCAAGAATGGCAAAGCCGATGAAATGGCCCAGCTTGACGATGACCCAGACATGATGAATGCGGGTGACGTCAGTCCAGTTGAAAAATTCGGCGAAATCCGGCTCGGGATTGAAAACAAAGACGAGCTGCTTGTGCAGGAGCAGGTTGTTGAGGTTTTCGGTGCCGGTAAAGACCAGCAGCACGAGAGCCCAAACAAGGACAGCGGCCGCCCTTGTGCGTTTCGGAATCATATCGAGCAAGCCTCCCATGAAACAATTTCCATATTGTAAATGCTGACGACAGGGAAGGGGCTTTGGTTTCGGTCGACCGAGGATGTAAACGCTCCCTAAAAGAAAAATAAAAAAATCCATAAAAAGTGTTGACTCGGTTCTGGGGTTTTGATATATTAATAACTGTCCTCGAGACGAGGCATAAAAACAAAAGAAAAATACTTAACATGATCTGTTAGCTCAGCTGGGAGAGCACCATCTTGACAGGGTGGGGGTCAGTGGTTCGAGCCCACTACAGATCATACTGAAAAACCCTTGCGGAGCAAGGGTTTTTTGCTTTTTTCACAGGCAAATCCAAGAAGCAGACATATGGATCCGAAGAGAATGCATGCCACGCCGTCTGCTTTGGAGAGAGCTGGATAGATGTCGCTTGGCTCCGAATCCCCATCCACTTTCCATCCCTCCCTGCATCACCCTGATCACCTCCTTTGTAAATAGTTACGCATTAAATGGGAGAATATTTCCATTCCATGGTTGAAGAGCAGTGAAGAGCTGTGCCGAACCGATCGGAGATCTCCAGGGTGAGAATGCGAACGAATGGGGCGAATGCTTCGTGAAGGGATTCGAATAGAAACTTCCTGAGTATTGCCCGGAAGAATAATATTCCAGACGGCCTGCTGCTGATGCAGATCCGATCCGGAAATGACGGCTCAAAGGCTAGGATGACAGCGATGCATACAGGCTTTATCCAGAGGGTACCATATCAACCGTCGATATCAGTTCATGTTAAAAAGGAGCATGCAAAAATGTCTATTTTAGGCGGTAACCCGAAAGATGAGCCTCTGCACTACGGCGAGATATTCGCCATATGGACCTACTCTGTAGGCGCGAAAGGAATGGTCTCGGCATATCAAGCCTTCCTTTCGCATGCTGGAGACAAAGATCTGAAGAAACTACTTGAAAACCTTATTGAACAGGCAAAGAAGGAAGCCAAAGAAGTGGATGCTTTGTTGACAGCAAACGGCATCGCGCCGGCACCTGCACTTCCTGAGCGCCCTCCAGTCAACCTCGAGGATATCCCAGTGGGGGCCAGATTCAGCGATCCAGAGATTGCAGCAGCCTTGTCGATGGATATTGCCGCAGGCTTAGTCAGCTGCAGCCAGGGAATGGGGATGTCCATCCGTGAGGACGTCGGTGCATTGTTTTTGAAATACCACACGGTCAAAGCAGCCGATGGCGTGAAAATCCTGGAAATGAATAAAGAAAAAGGCTGGTTGATTCCACCGCCTCTACAAGTCAAACGGCCCGAATAGTCAGACGGAATTAGAACCGCATCTTAGGCGTCACTGGAACAAGTAAAGGCCGCAGCCGATGCTGCGGCCTTTACTGTTTCCGTTCCGTTCATTCTCAACGAATCCGGAATGCTTCTCGACGAAAAGCGATGTCCACTCCTGGCCTTCTTCTTTTAGAGATGGCCGTAGCCATTACTTCATGTATTGCGTGAGAGGGGCTTAAAGATCGGCTTCCAAGCCGTCAAGCCGCTTTGTCATGATCAAGTCCGTCTGCTCTTCATCGCCCATAAAAAAGGAATGGCTTCCGGTTTGGATGAAACCCATTTTGGCATAGAATCTCAAGGCTTGTTCATTTTTCTCCCACACGCCAAGCCATATTTTTTTCTTATCCGCTTTTTTGGCGATCTCGATGGATTTGTTGAAGAGATGCATGCCTAGACCTTGCTTCTGAAAGGTTCTTTTAATATAGATTCTCTCAATTTCAAGGGAGTCGCTGCCCATCATTTCGGATTGAGCCTCGTCCATGTTGACCTTTAGATAACCGGCAACATCGTTATGGACATAAATGAAGTGGAATTCGGAATGTTCGTTAGATAATTCTTGCAGCAGTTGATGCCGATCGAATGCCTTCTCCAAATACGTGTTCATATTTTCAGCCGTATTGTTGTCTGCAAAAGTTTCTGTAAAGGTTTCGATGCCGATTTCTTGAAGCCGGAGCACATCCCCGCTTCCACATTTTTTTGTGTCGATCATCCTTGCAGCTCTCCTTTTTAATAGGGTCTTGTTCCGCCTTTTTTTACGAGATCCCAATCGGCTTCAATGTTTTTTCTGACTGCCTGCAGAAGGCCGAAAAGGACTTCGGATTCATGCCCGGAAAGCCCTTTGAGCGCCGTTTGGTTGGAGTAGTCATGCTCGCGAATGATCACGGGGTAAAGTCGGATTCCTTTGTCGGTAGGAAACAGTCTTTTGATTTTCTTATTGGAGGGATCATCGGTTTTTTGGATGAACCCATTGTCTTCGAGCTTTTTTATTGCCCGTGCGGCAGTGGTGCGGTCCACCATGATCATTCCAGCCAGCTTTTCTTGGATGATGCCGGGATTTTCGCAAATCCTCACCAGGTAGAGGTATTGGCCTTTGGTCAGGTCATTTTTTTTGAATTCGATATTGCTGATCGAGTCCAAAGCCCTGGCTATCATTCCGATCTCACGCAGAATTTCCTTGATGCTATCGCCTCCAGTAAGCCAAAACGGTTGGGGAATAACTAAAGGGTAACGATTTTATGTTGCAATTGCAACATAAAATAAATGTGATAGGATGAATTCTCCAATGATTACGGTCATGTCCTCTTTCCTTCCGTCACCTTGAGGCGCGGCCGGCGCACAGGGAAAGCCGGCGCCGACGTTGCATAAAGAGGTTGGGGAACCGGCATAATACCTCGAAAGAGGTGGTAAATTTTGCAGTATGTTGATCCGGAGATTGTGCATCGCTTGGAGAGCGGGCTGCAGGAGCGATTTCATCAAAGATCGGACTTTCTATGCAAGCAAATCGTCGTTGCAGGAGAGAAATTCAAGGCCTATTATCTGCGTACTCTAGTTAACCTCCCGATGACGCTGTCGATTCTCAATCAAATCGGCATCGACAGAAACCATGACTTGAAATGGGATGCGCTCCATTCGATGGAAGCCGATGCTGCCGTATCGCTGGATGCCTTGTACGATCTTGTGCTGCAAGGAAAGCTCATCCTTCTTGGCGGAGAGGGATTTGTCGCCATCATTGAACCTGAACATGCGGAGCTTTCCAGGCCGGTCATGATTCCCAACAGCGAAAATCCCCTGCAGTCGGCATTTGATGCCTTTACAGAGGATCTGGATATAAATATCGGACTGATTCGAAAAAAAATGATTTCGGACCAGTTGGTGATCGAAACCCGATTCGTCGGCAACCAATCGATAAAAAAGCTCGCCATGGTTTACCTGAAGGGAACAGCGCGTCCGGAAGTGATTGAAGCGGTTGAAAAAAAGCTGGATGAAAATGCCCGGCAGGAGCTTACCACGGTACGGGACTTGACCCGAATTTTGGGGCATCCTAAATTCACTCTTTTTCCAACCTATATTTCGTCCGAATTGCCCGAAGAGACGGTGCAAAATCTGCTTCATGGAAAAGTGGTCATATTGATGGACCAGTTTTCCTTTGCTTTCGCTTTTCCCGCGATCGTCTCCGATTTGTGGTCGACTACCCTGGATGTCCATTACCCGCTTCTGTTTCAACTGTTTCTCCGTGCCATTCGCGGAGCATCCTTGCTGTTGTCTCTCACGCTTCCAGGCCTGTATGTCGTTCTCAACTCCGTCAATCCCGAGCTCCTCCGCATCCAGCTGGCCATCACGGTGGCCAAGAGCAGGGAAGGCGTGCCGTATCCATCGCTGATTGAAGCGCTGATGGTTTTATTGCTGCTGGAAATGATCATAGAGGCCACGATTCGGCTGCCCAAAAACATTGGTCCGACGATTACGATGATCGGCGGCATCCTGCTGGGACAGGCAATCGTACAGGCCAAGCTGGTCAGCAACCTGCTCATTATTATATTGGTTGCCTCTGCGATATCCAATTTTGCATTGACGAGCTACATGAATGCGGTCGGGGTGAGGCTGTACAAGTATGTCGTTCTGATTGTCAGCGCCTTTTTCGGCATTTGGGGTCTGGAGGCCGCAGTGATTTGGCTGACGCTATACTTGGCATCGTTGACGACCTGTTCCGTACCTTACTTGAGCTTCAGTCTGAAGGGAAAGATTGCTGATGAATAAGTTCCAGTCGATCATCCTTTTTTTTCTTCTGCATATGGCTTCTATATTCGCCATTTTCCCCGAACGAATGATGGCTGCCGCCCCCAAAGCGCAATGGATGCCGGTTGCAATCCTTTTTTTGGCTGAGCTGCTGGCCGTTTGGCTTTATTTAAGAGCCATGTCGAAATTTCCGGGCAAATCGATTCCGGAGCTTTGCCGTGATGCCGTTGGAAAATGGGGAGCCGGACTCATGCTGTTCCCCTTGCTGGTTTTTTTGTTTCTTGAAATCATCCTTCTAACGTATTACCTATCGATAGAGATAAGAACGGTGCTGCTCCCGAAAACGCCGATCTCCGCTACGTCGGCTGTTTTTGTCGCCATCTGCATGTACGGGGCCTGGAAGGGGCTTTCCGTGATGATTCGGGCAAGTATGGGATGGTTAGTTTTGTTCGTGCCATTCATCCTTTTTTCCATGCTGATCAGCATAGGCAATTTCAATTTCGATTATATCTTTCCGATTTGGGATGCGAAATTCTCCTTTATCGGGAATCCGGATTTTTATGTGGGGACAATCATGTTCGCAGGCTTTTTGTTTTTGGGGATGACTCCGTCCCATTTGAGAATCGGTTTTGGCACAGCCTCTGCGTTGATCGGGTTTATCTTCCTGTTCGCTCTAACCTCTGTCTATATCCCCTTGCTCATTTTCGGCCGTGAAACAGCGGTCCATTTCCAATATCCCATGCTGATGGCTTCCGACACCGTCGATTTGGAGTGGGTCGTCTTTGACTGGCTGCCGAGTTTTTATGTCGTGTCTTCCAGCGGGCTGGGCTTGATAAAGGTGTCTGTTTTGCTTTGGATGCTCCTGACCATCCTGAAACAGCTTTACTTGCCTAGAATAAAGAGCCATTGGCTGCTGATCCTTTTCGGTATCGTTCTGTACCTTGCCTGCCAGTGGATACCCAATGCAAAAACTCTCGACAAATATTTGTATATCAACTCGTACCTATGCCTGTACTCAACCGTCGGTTTTCCCATCCTGGTCTATCTGTCGACATTGCGGCGCAGAAGGGAGGCTCATGCATGAACAGCCTGAGGATGAAGCTGGTCGTTCTCGTTCTTGGCATGACGGTCCTGCTGGAAGGGTGCTGGGATACGAAAGACATCAATAAGGAGTATCTTCCTGTCGTTATGGGAATCGGAAAGGGAAGCAAAGAGAAATACAAGATTGTTCTGGAAATCCCGAATGCGTCGGGCAAAGTTCAGTTTTTGGAGAAAGAAGCCATTTCCATCAGCAAAGCGATCGACCTGATCCGGACGGATGCCGAAAAAAGCATCAATCTGGTGCATTTGAGGCTGATGCTCTTCGACCTCTCCATTGCGCATGAAGGGATCCGCGATATCATCGACTATGCGGTACGAGCAAACGATATCTCCATTAAAGGCATGATGGCCATCGTGGATGGAGATTTCGACAAAACGCTTTATCATGTTATTTCGCCGACACCTGAAATTTCAACCTATGACTTCTTTAACAAAGAAGCAGGGTGGACGCCCAACCAATCGCTTGTCAGGATATGGGAGGCTTATCGCAGCCAGAATTCCTACTCGGAAGATATGGCCGTGCCGATGCTCCAGAATGGCGACCGCACCCTGTATGTTTTTAAAGGAACGGCCGTCATGCGCGAGGACCGCATGGTCGGGAAGCTGAATCGGGAAGAGACCTTTTTGTACAATTTATTCAAAGGCAACTATACGGGCGGGACGATTGAGGTTGCGAAAAATACAAGCGTCCTCATCAAAAAATCGACCCTGAAACATCATCGCCGGTGGTCTGAAAAAGGGCCGTCTTTATGGACGGATATGACCCTGGACGTCGTCATTGCCGAAAGCCCCAGCGGAAAAAGCAATACGGAAATCGAAAATGAGGTCCGGGAGCAATTGAATCGGAATTTTGAAAGGACGGTGGAAAAAATAAAAGGCTATCGGTCGGATGTTCTGGGCATCGGGGTCATTTTCCGTCCGCAGCTGTCTCAAGAGCAGATCAAGAAGTGGAAATCAGAATGGTTTCCTAGGCTGGAGCAGAAAATCGATGTGCATGTGAACATCATCAATGACATCTTTATCAAAGATGAAGCCCGCCCTGAGACATTGATTCGAAGTTGACCGAGTGCGAGGGCGCTTGAAAAAGAGGCTTGCATGACGCAAGCCTCTTTTTCCTGTACATTCCTTTTCAGGGCTTCAAGTACCGCTTGTCCTTGAGGAACAGCAGCCAGAACCAGATGAACACCGGTACGAGAACCAGCGTGCTAACGCTATAGCCTGCCAGCAGCGATACGAACATGGCGTGGTTCGTGAAGCCTTGCTCCACCGTCATATGCGGGTAGATCAAGTAAGGGAGATGGGCGCTGCCGTAGCCGAAGCTGGCCATGGCGTATTGGATGATGACCAGCACGACGGCCGCACGCGGAACCCCGGTCCAGCCGCTTCTTCCTCTCCACCATAATGCGCTGTAGCCGGCGACGAAGAACAGCGCGGACAACGCGAACCAGATCCATTGCGCCTTCATTCTCTCCACGATCCACTGGGCCTCCGGATTCATGGCGACAGCGGCCAGCATGCCGGTCAGAAGGGTCAACGGCCCGATCGTCATCGCGATGCTGCGGTAGATGCCGTACGCTTGGCGGTCCTCCGATTCCCGGGCATAGTCGGCCAGAAACACGGAGGATAGGAACAGCTCGCTCGCGATTCCGAAGCCGAGATGGGCATACAAGGTCCGGCTGGTCAGCAGCTTCTCGGTCAGAACCTGCAGGTGGCCGGCCCGCAGCTCCACGAAACCGCCGAGTGTGACCGGCAGCACCGTGATGAGCAGGCCGGGAATGAGCAGGCCCGTCACCCCCGAGACGATCCGGAGCTGGGCCACATAGTTGGCCGACATTTGGGAGTAGACCATGAAGGTGCTGCGCAGCGCAAGCAGCAGCAGCACGAGGCAGACGGGCACGACGAGCAGGGAGCTCAGCATCGGCATCGCGAACGGGAAAAACCCGACGAATGCGACGACGAGCAGGACGAGGAAGACGTTGGTCACCTTCCAGGTCGGGGACAGATAGCGGTTGGCGATATCCGCCGCCGTGCTGCCTTGCCGGCCGGCAAACACCATCGACCAGAAGCCGGCGCCGAAATCGATCGAGCCGAGGATGGAATACGCGAATACGAATATCCAGATCAGCAGGATGCCCAGGCTGGAATCGCTCATCGGCCGTTATGCCCCCTCATGCTTGAGCGCCAGCTCGGCATGGACCGGATTGCGCTTGAAATAATGCCACAGCACCAGAATGGTGATGCACATCAGCATCACATACAGTCCGATGAAGAGGATGAACAGCGTGCCGAGATTCTGGGAGGAGGTCGCGGCTTCGGCCGTGCGCTGGATATGGTAGATCGTCCAGGGCTGCCGGGCGCTGCAGCTGAAGATCCAGCCGGTCTCGATGCCGATCAGCGACATCGGCCCGGTCAGGACGAGCACCCTCAGCATCCAGCCGGGGAGGGGCTGTTTTTTTCTCCAACGGTAGAACAGCGCGCCGAAGGAGATCACGATCAGCAACGATCCGAGCATGACCATCAGATTGAACAGGGTGTGCACGAAAAGCGGAGGCCAATTTTCCACCGGGAACTCATTCAAGCCTTTGACGACCGTATCGAAGCGGTTGCCGGCCAAAAAGCTGAGCGCTCCGGGAATCTCGATGGCGCCTTTGATCTCTCGGCTCTCCTTGTCGACGATTCCCCCGATCGCGAGTGGCGCATATGCCTGCGTTTCGAACAGCCCCTCCGCCGCGGCCAGCTTCTCGGGCTCGTATTCATGAAGCATCTGAGCCGTACTATGGCCGTTCAATGCGGTGGCAAGCGACATTACGCCGCCGATGACGAGCGCAAGCATGAGACCCTTGCGGTGATAAGCCGTCTCGCGCGGCTCCCGGTTCCGGGAGAGCAGCTTCCAGGCTGCGATCGAAGCGATCGCGAATGCGCCTGTCATGTAGCCGGATAGGGACACATGGAGCGCCGTGTTGAAAAAGCTGGGGTTGAAAACCGCTGCCCACGGATGCACATCCGTAATTTTGCCGTCTGCAATCGTGAATCCTCGAGGCGTATTCATCCAGGCATGCGCATCGGTGATGAGGACGGCGGAGCCTGTAGCTCCGACAGCCACGAAAATAACGCTGACGATTCTCATCCATGGACTCAGCCTGTCTGCGGCATAAACGTAAATGGACATGAACAAGGCTTCCAGGAAAAATGCCCAGATCTCGATCTGGAAGGGCAGCGAGATCACTTGCCCAACGATTTCCATGAAGCCGGGCCAGAGCAGGGCCAGCATGACGCCGACAATCGTTCCCGAAGGGATCGCGACGCCGAGCAGGATGGCGAAGCCTTTGGTCCATCTGCGGGCCATGGTGGCGTAATCCGAATCCTTGCGGAGCTGAAACAGCACCTCCGCCGCGATGATCATCATCGGAAGGCCGACGCCAAGCGTCGCAAAGATGATGTGGAAGGCCATGGAAGAGCCGAATAGAGAACGGGCGAGCTGTACATGATCCATGCCAAAAACTCCCTTTTGAGATTGATGAGGATATTATTGGCAGGAGCATCCCGGATTATGTAAGTCTCCGTCTCTTCTATTAAAAGGCGCATTCCCTCTCACAATCTATCAATCTGCGAATATAGTATAGTATTCTTCGCCGGAGAAAGGAGGTGCACGAACATGTCTACTTTCCTTGATGCACGAACATCCCAGAACGCCAGCACGGCCGGTTCGATCGCGATTCCGATCACGGTTCTGAACACCCCTCAGCTGTGGGCGCAGCTGGGCTTGATCACCTCGGGCGCGGGCGCCAATCCGCGGGTCATCTTCACGGGAACGATGACCGTCACGCTGCCGCTCGCGCTGGTCGGAATCACGATTACGGTCGTACGCGGAACCGCGACCACGGATCCGGTCATCTTCTCCGCCACTTCCACATTCGAACTGAGCCTTCTCGCTCCGCAAATCATCACCTTCACGGCCGCTGATTATCTTCCTCCCATTACTCCCCAGCTCACGTACACGGCATTTGTCTCCTCCAACCTGCTCGGCACGGTGCGCGTCGGTCCCGAAAGCTTCCAGGGCATCCTCGTCAGCGACTAACCTCGTCCACGACGCCAGCAACACAGCACGCCGAATAGGCGCCTGCGCGAGACTTCCATCATGCGGAAGCGAGGCGAGGCGCCTTTTCCATGCCGGCCGTATCCGGCTTAATCGAGGCGCCTTGAAAAAGGCGCTTTTCTTTTTTATTGACAACCTAAAGATAAAGGAGATAAACTTCGGTTAAACACTTGTTTTAAACGAGTGTTTAACTACAGATAGCCTGGGAGGGCAAATAGGCATGTGGAGAGGAATCATCCTGTTTCTAAAAAAGCCGATGACGATCGTCGGAATCGTGACGGCTGTTCTGTTTCAAGTCATCTTCTCAAGCATCTGGATGACGGCCTACAAAGGCGTCAATGACCGGGCGGGCAATCTCAGCGTCGGCATCGTCAACGAGGACAGCGGCCTCGGCGCCAAGGTGGTCGAGTCGCTGGAAGCTCAGTCGGCCTTCCATCTGATCCGGCTGGAATCGGCCGAAGAGGGCATGGAGCGGCTGAACACCCGCGAGCTGCAGATGCTGGTCACCATTCCGGCTGATTTCACCCAAAAAGCGACATCGCTTCAAGACAAGGCCGAGCTGAAATTCACGGTCAACGAATCGAATCCCGCTCTCATCAAAAGCATCATGACCTCGGCGGCAGGCGGAATTGCCGGAGCCGTCAATGGACAGGCCGTCCAGATGGGAACAGCCGGCCTGCTGGAGCAGCTGAATGCGCCTGCGGAGCTGTCGAAAACCGCAGCGGCCGGGCTGGGGCAGCGGGTTGTCGCCGACATCCAAGCGGTCAATCCCGTCAAAGGCATGAACAACCAGATGGTTCCGATGATGCTCGTGCTGGCTTCCTACGTCGGGGCGATGATCATGGGCATGAACTTCGAGCAGGCATCGATGATGCTTCGCAGGGAGGGAATGGGCAAGTGGCGGCGTCTGCAATCCCGATTCGCCCTCAATGTCGCAGCCGCCGTTCTCGTCTCCCTGATCGGTACGATCATGCTGTTCTCTCTCGGAGGCCAGCATGGTCACGGCTTCCTGGCGCAATGGGGCTTCCAGGCGCTGTTCGTCGCCGTCTTCATGTTCGTGTCCCAGATGTTCCTGGTCGTGCTCGGAATGCCCGGCATGCTGTTCAATATCCTGCTGTTGTCCGTTCAGCTCGTAACGTCAGGCGCCATGGTTCCGCGCGAGCTGTTGTCCGGCTTCTACGGCCGTCTCGGCGATTTCCTGCCGGCCACCTATGCGGTGCAGGGCTGCATGAACCTGCTGTTCGGCGGCACAGGAACCGGCAAGGCTTCGTGGCTGCTCGTCGCGATCGGCGCCGCCGCGATCGCCATCAGCGTAGCGGGAGCCGCTATGCGCAAGGAAACCGCGCGTCAAGCCGAAGCGTCGCCGGCGGCGGCTTAATCAGGCCGCGGAGCCGGCATCGGCTTCAGCTTCAAATGAACGATCAAGCCTAAGAGGAGATGAGAGCCGTGAGCGAGGAAACGTCCATCCGGGAAAGGCTGCTTGCCTCCGCCCGCCGCCTGTTCGCCAGGCAAGGCTATGAAGGGACATCCGTCCGTCAGATCTGCGAAGGCGCAGGGGCGAACCCGGCTCTCGTATCTTATTATTTCGGGGGAAAGGAAGCGATGTTCGAGGAAGTGTTCCGGAGCCTGAAGATGTCTCCGGCGCTCGCTTCCCTGCTGTCGCAGCCCGATCAAGCGCCGGATGAAGGCCTCAGGACCTTCATCCGCGAGATGATCGCGCACAGGCTGGACAATCCGGATATTTCCCGCATCATCCAGATCGAGAAATGGACGGAAAGCGAGCGGAGCCATCTGATTAAGGAATGGAGCATGCCGATCTGGAGAAACCTTCGTTCCCTCATCGAAGAAGGCGGCCGGCAAGGCATGTTCCGGTACCGTTCCCTCGATACGGCGCTCATCTGCGTGCAGGCGCTGCTTCTGAACAACAGCTCATCCCCTTATTGGAAGGACCTGTTTTCGTACGAGACGGAAGAAAGGGAGGCGTTGGTGGAGGACATGACGAGGTTCATATTCAGAGGGCTCGACTACGATCCCAATCGTCCTTCCCCGTGACATGGGCTCCGGTCCGGGATTTTGAAGCATGCTTCTAGGTCCAGCCTCCTGTTTATTAATACTTGACAGGAGGTTGAGAGAGATGATGAGTACAGATGACCGCCATGCGCTGCAGCATCTGCAGCTTAAAGTTGTCGAACTTGAACATAGCAGGGACGCGCTGCGCCGTATCAGCCTGGAGCAGGCCGCCGTCATCCGCTCCCAAAACGAGAAGCTTGATGCGTTGACCGCCATGCTGGCGGCTCCGGACTGGTTCATGGCCGAATTCGGGCCCGCTGCCGTGTCCGAGGATACCCCGGCCGATATCCAGCGCACAACCGAGTTCTGGAGCGGAATCGCCGCAGCGCTTCGGGCGGCGGGCCGGCGTTAAACGACGCAATAGAATATCGATCATGCCAGCCGCATGCCAGCGGCTGGCTTTTTTTTGTGCTTGTTCCGCTGCAATTCGAAGTCATGAAGAGGCTTGCCGCTTCATATAGTAGCTTGTCGAAGAAATAGGGGGTGACATCCATGTCGTTGGAATCGCTGTCGGAGGTCCTGGACCCGGGCTTGGCCATCGTCGTTGCCGCATGCTGGGTCATCGGCATGATTCTCAAGGGGACGCCGCAAATCCCCGACTGGACGATCGTTTACGTCGTGACGGCGCTTGCCGTCGTTCTGGCGATGGCTTTGCAGGGCTGGACGCTGCATAACGCGCTGGAAGGGCTTGTCGCCGGCGCTATGGCGATATACGGCCATCAGCTGTTCAAGCAGACGCGGGAAGCGGTTCAATCCGTTTCGGGAAAGGAGTGAGGGGAGATGGCCATCTGGACGGCTCACCTGGCGGTATGGCTGCTTGGCCTGGGGGCGCTGATCGCGGCTGCGGTCGTTCCGCTTGCCCGGCTCATCCGCCATGACTCCATCCGTCATGATGAAGTATATGTCTGGCTGCGCAAGCTGGACGGACCGCCGCGGGAGGACAAGTAAAGCGGCGGAATACGGTTGAATGGCCCGCCCCAGGTGCATACTTCCTTTATAGGAAGGAAATACCCGAGGAGGCTGGACATGGCAACGAGGACATATCGCAGGGGACGACTAGGGAAGAGGCTGCTCATGCTGCTTGGAGCTGCGCTGCTTTTGGCTGGGCCGGCAGGCTGCGGCGGAATCCGTAACGCAGGAGAAGATGTCGGAGGCAGCCGATCCGCTGCCGAAGAGCTTGATCCTCTTGCTGATTCCGTGAGAGCCTCCCTGTATCCCGATTCCGTGCGCGCCTCGATCTATGGAGATGAGGACAGGCCTCGGCTTGCAAAGCCTCATGCGCACGATCGGGGACGCGATTGGAAAAAGTCATGAGGATAGGAAAAGGGACGAGGATCTTTATTCCTCGTCCCATTTTTTGGAATAGGCCTTCTTGGTGACGGCCAGCAGGAGCCATACCATGAGGGCGACCATCAATGCGGATAGAATATAGACAACGACCATGCGATCCTTCCTCCGTTCGTAGTTGGACAGCTTCCTTCTGCATGCTTCCATGATACCTTAAGCCTTCTTCGGAATGCCACCCTTTTATAAAGCGTTCCCTATCCGGGCAAGCTAGGATGGCATGCCGAAGATCACCTGACGGAAAGGAACGGTGTCCAGTATGGAAATCAACAGCAGCGGACAGCAGGCAAGGGAACGGATCGTGGCCGTCCAGAAGAACGGGGATGGCGATCTGACGTCGTTCAAAACCGAGAACGGGCGCATCCTCGCTTATGACGAGGCGATTGCGGAAGCGGGGCAGGGCAAGCTTGCCGGAGTGAATGTGTTCAAAGGACGGGACGGAGGCCATTACCTGCGCGGCGATGCCGATGGGGATCCGACCAACAACCTGGACAATTTGCCCCTTTTCTGACCCTTTCAACCGATTGAAGCCGTTCCATACGGGACGGCTTTTTTTTGCTGCGGCAGAACAGGGGGCCTTATGAGCCAACCATCCGGCTCCTGCATACGATAGCAGGGAAGCGCCCGCCCAGGGCGCCCGGAAGGAGAATGACATCATGAGCAAAGGCAAAGGCGGCTCATCGAAGGCGGCAAAAAAGAAAGCGCCGGCAAGCGACCGCAGGCAGGTCAATATGAAGCTGGTGCTGTCCGATACATGCGCCGTATGCAAAACCCCTTGCGGCCGGGGGATGCGCTACCTGGACCGGATGCGCCAGCCGGGAGCGCTCGGCAAAGGCGTTCCGTGCGTGCTCACGCGAACGTACGGCTGAGCGGAAATTAGAGGGATCATTTCCCGGGGAAGCGCATGGTTCTACATGTTGCGACAGCTTGCGGCAGGCGGGCATTCGCTTGCCGCGACCGCTTCGTTCGCGATTCGGGACCATAGTCCCGAATCGTCAGGGGGAGTCTTGAACCCGCGCAACTTTGGCCTGCGGGCTGAGTATAAAGCTGTATCGAACAATCGGGAAGAGGGATCGAATGAAAGGAAAAAAAGTCCTTGTGCTTACGCTTGCCATGGCTCTCTGGGGAGGCACGATGATTTTTGCGGATTCGGCCACCCAGGCCGTGAAGGTCATGTTCAACGGCAGCGAGCTCCAAGAGACGGGAATCATGTCGGACGGCAAGACTTACTTGCCGCTTCGTCAGGTCGCGCAGAAGATGCAGGCTCTCGTTGTATGGGATGACAGCAGCAAGAAGGCCAGCATCGTCAAGCCCAACGTACATATGGTGCTGTTCGACAAAGACAACAGTCCGTTCGGTTATGTCAAAAACAAGGGCACCACCTCGTTCAGCCTGCTTGCCCAGGTGGACAGCCTAACGGCGGAGGTCGATTCGTTCCGGATCACGATCACGGATCCCGCCGGCAAGGAGACGGTCCTCGCGACAAGCGCGACGAAGAAAGACAATTTCTTCTACCTCTCCAAGGAGATCAAATACGGCTTCGACAGCTCCGGAACCTATGCGATTCGCTTCTCGCTGCGCTTGAGTCCGAACGACGACTGGAGCGTCGTGTCGGAGAAGAACATAACCGTCGGATAGCGGTTTGACCCGGAGCGGGACAAGTGATACGATACGAAAGGTACTTTAAGGCAGACAGAAATGTGAGGGATATCGATGACTGAGCATCAGCATGACGACAACTGCGGCTGCGGCCAAGACCATGACCATGAAGAACATGTCTTTCTCGTGACGGATGAAGAGGGCAACGACCGCGAGATGGTGATGGTATATACGTTCGAATCCGAGAATCAGGCGTATGCCGTGCTTCTCGACCGCAACGATCCGGAGGAGGACGGCGTCATCTTCCGCATCGAGGAAGAGGACGAGGAAGCCTTCCTCGTCGGCATCGAGGACGATGCGGAGTGGGAGCGCGTGACGGCTATCTACGAGCAGATCGCCAAGGAACAGAACGAAGGCAAATAAGCGGCAAATGAAAAAGCCCGGCGGCGAGCCGGGCTTTTTGCTTTTGGAAGCAGGAATGATTTCCTTAGAAGATCGCGGATTCCTCTACGATGACTTTCACATATTGGATGCTGCGGTCCTCGGGACCTTTTACCGGAAGCCCCACTTCCACATGGTCGATGATATAGTCGATGTTGGACTGGGAAATGACCTCGCCCGGAAGCAGGATCGGAATGCCGGGAGGATAGACATAAATGAATTCGGCGATGATCCGGCCTGCGGATTCCTTGAACGGCACGACTTCCGTCTCGCCGTAGAAAGCCTCGCGCGGCGTCAGGGACAGCTGCGGGATTTCCGGAATCTTCACGACCAGCTCCTGCACTTCGTCCACTCGCGGATAATGGACGACCATGGCGCGCAGCGCTTCGACCAGCTGCCGGGTGGTATCTTCGCTGTCTCCCGGGGTAATGAGGCAGAGAATGTTGTACATATCCGACATTTCGACTTCAAGATTGAAGTTGTCCCTCAGCCAGTTCTCCGCGTCATAACCCGTAATGCCGAGATGGCGGACATGGATGGTCAATTTCGTCGGATCGTAGTCGAATGTCGCTTCGCCGCCAAGGATCTCCTTGCCGAAGCAATAGAGGCCGTCGATCCCGTTGATCTCCGTCCGCGCCTTTTGGGCCAGCTCGATGGCCTTGTCCGCCATCTCGTAGCCGTTGACCGCGAGGTTGCGGCGGGAAGTATCCAGCGAGGCCAGCAGGATATAGGAAGTCGAGGTCGTCGTCAGCATGCTGATGATCGTCTGCACCCGATGCGGATTGACGCGGCCGGCTTTCATGTTCAGCACGGAGCTCTGTGTCATGGAGCCGCCGAGCTTATGCACGCTCGTCGCAGCCATGTCCGCTCCCGCCTGCATCGCGCTCATCGGAAGCTTGTCGTTGAAGTGGATCAGGACGCCATGCGCCTCGTCGACGAGAACCGGTATATCGTAGCTGTGGACGAGATCGACGATTTCCTTCAGATTGGCGCAGATGCCGAAGTAGGTCGGGTTGATGACCAGCACGGCCTTCGCGTCCGGATGACGCTCAAGGGCGCGCCGCACCGAGCGCGTCGTGATGCCGTGGTCGATGCCGAGCTCGGCGTCGCGGGCAGGCGATATGAACACCGGGCGAGCGCCGGCGAAGATGATGGCAGACATGATCGACTTGTGGACATTTCTCGGCACGATGATTTTGTCCCCCGGCGCGCAGACGGACAGAATCATCGTCATGATGGCGCCGCTTGTGCCTTGTACGGAAAAAAAGGTATAATCGGCTCCGAATGCATCGGCGGCCAATTTTTGGGATTCCTCGATTACGCCTGTCGGCTGGTGAAGGTCATCCAAGGGAGCTATATTGATTAAATCGATCGACAAGGCGTTGTCGCCGATGAAGGCTCGGAATTCGGAATCGGTGCCTACTCCCTTCTTGTGTCCGGGAATATGGAACTGCAGGGGATTGTTCTCTGCGTGGCGGCGAAGCGCGCTGAAGAGAGGCGTGCGTGTATGGTCCATCGCTATGATCCACAGCCTTTCAGATTCAGGTATACAAACAAAAATGAGTATAGCATGTACGGGGGGGAATGCAAGCCTGCAAACCCCCGCCGTCTCAGATCGGGAAAGGGGTTCGTCGCTGCTTGGAACTGAAGATGCCCGCGAACGGGAAAAAGATCATTCGCTCGCCGTTCGTCATTAAACTTCTTCTTATTATGTTCGGAGTCGAATTTGTCAAAGGAGCCGTGCTCGTATCGGTGCTGCCCGTATATATGCGCGATGCCCTCGGGCTGTCCGCCTACGCCGTAGGCTGGGCGCTCGCGGCCCAATACATCGGCGACAACGCCTTCCGCAGCCCGCTCGGCTGGATCATCGACCGGATCGGCTACCGCACGGTCATGCTGCTCGGCGTGCTGTTCACCTGCACGTCCGTCGGCATCATCGCCTTCACCTCGGGCACAGGCTGGATCATTGCCGCCTGCGTGCTGCTCGGCGTCGGAACCTCCCCCCTGTGGCCATGCGTCATTACGGGGGCGACGGCCGTAGCCGGCGACGAGGCCGGCGGCAGCATGATGAGCGTCATCTACATGAGCTGGCTGATCGGAGTCGGCATGGGGCCGATCGTCATCAACTTCTTCATCATCAAGAGTTATGAGCCCGCCTTCTGGCTGATGGGCGCTATCCTGGTGCTCATCCTGCTCGTCACCTTGACGCTGCCCGGCCGCAGAGGATCCAGGGAAATCGAGGGCAAGCTCGAGGAGCAGGCTCCTCACGCATCGCGCGGACCGCTGATCCCGCGGATGCGCCGCTACTTCAAGAAGGTAGGGGAATCCCTGCATGCGAGCAAGCTGCTCTATCCGGCGATGTTCATCCAGAACTTCGCGCTCGGCCTGCTGACGCCCGTCCTGACGCAATATGCGCGGACGGTGCTGCATTTGACCCCGCAGCAATACAGCGCTTATCTGGTGGCCGGCGGAGCCGTCACGGTGCTTGGCCTGATTCCGGTCGGCAAATGGGTGGACCGCTACGGCACCCGCTGGTTCCTGCATGCAGGCTTCCTCGTCGCGGCCGTGGCGCTGCCTCTGCTCGGCTATACCCGGCAGCTGACGCTTGTCTTGCTCGTCGTCGCCCTCGTGGGACTGGGGTATGCATGCATCATTCCGGCCTGGAACGCCTTGATCGCCAAAGCGATTCCGAAGGAGGAGCGCGGAGCGGTATGGGGCTTCTTCCTCACCATCGAAGGCCTCGGCATGGTGCTCGGCTCCATCATGTCCGGGCGGCTGTGGGACAGCTACGGCTCCCATGCGCCGTTCCTCATCAGCGGCGGCTCGCTCGTCGTGCTGTTCGTCCTCCATCTGCTGATCATCCGCCGCGGCCGGATTTCACCGGCCTAGCTGCCGGAACAGACAAGCAAGCCCCCCTGCCGGTCCTCGACGGACCGGCAGGGGGGCTTTGTCGTCCAGTCATCGCACGGCCAGCCTGTAGAGGGGCATGAGCGTCTCGACGACCTGCTCCGCTCGGGCGACGAAAGCTTCGCCATCCTTCAGGATCGGGTCATGCCGGTCGATATGGATGCCGCACAGGATTTCGGCGGCCTTGACGTTCTGCAGGCGCCCGAACAAGGAGGCGAGCTCTCCGGGAGCAAGGGCGGACCCGGCGACGGCGCCGGGAACCGTATGATCTCCCGACCAGACGTAGGAGTCCGGAATGGCGGACTGGATGTCGTCCAGCTGCTTCAGGGCGTCGGCAGCGAATGCAGCCTTGCCGGCAGCCTCGTAGATGACGGCGAACTGGATGAAGACATGGCTTCCCCACAGGCCGATCTGGAAATGGGGATGGGCCTTGTAGCCGCGCTTGTTGGCGGCGAAAGCGACCCAGGTGTCGCTGGGAGGATTCACGGTTCTTCTGGCATGCTTGGCCACATGCGGGTAGAATTCGGTCCCGGCGAGCACGCTCAGCAGCGGGGTGATGCGGCTGCCCAGCTCTTCCAGCTTCGGGCGAATGCGGCCGATGAGCGCCTCCATCCGCGGCTCGAGACCCTGGATAGCGAATACGTCGAAGTCGCTTTGGGAAAATCCGGGAAACGGAGCGATGCGGCCGTCAGCCTGAGTGGCAGGAGCGGTTTGCGGCGCTGTGGCGGAGGTTGTCATAGAGTGTCGTCCCTTCGGAGTAAATAATGAGCCCCGCATTCCGCTCAAGCGGTCATGCCGGGGCTGTCTTGTCCATATAGTATACCACAGGGCAAGGCCGATATGGACAAGCCGCGGGCGTTGAACAGGTAACCGCTTCCAATCGGGAGGGGGCGGCAGCCCTTTTCTTCAAAATTAGTCAATAAACCAAGTTGCCAGCACATAAGATGGAGTATAAACTACAGGTAAGAACAAATTGTCAGAACATTTGGTCAACATTATCCAGACAGGGAGGGATTGCCGTGAACAAAAGCTACGAAGTGGAATATTGCAATTTGGAGCTGCGATTTGACCGCCGGCAAATCCAAAATCTCATTCGCGATTTGATTCATGAGGGGTATTCCCTGTATTGGAGCGAGACCGAGGCGCAGTTCCTGATCTCCATCCGCACGGGAAGAAAGCTCGTCAAGCTGCGCTTCCAGAAAATGAAGAGCCGCTACAAAATCGTGGGAGATTATATCATCAAGGATGAGAAGCTGTCGGAACTGATCGAGAAGCTGATTGGCGATACCCGGGGCCATGCTGTCGTGAAACGGATGAAGGACCGTCAGATCGTCATTGAAAATATCATGTTCGGCGAAATCATCCGATTGGTGGAGGTGTCGGGAATGGAGCACCGCATCATATATCAAAAACGTCCTGTCGTCACGCTGGAGGAGATCCTCAAGTCGTTCCAGTCGACTCGGGCCGAGGAGCGGGCCGCCGTTCTCCGCTACGAGCTGGATTACGAGCTGTGCGTGCTGCACGACGCTCTCAAGAGCGGCGACGAGGCGGCGGCCGATGTGAGCCGCGAGCGGCTGGCCGTCATGAGAAGCGAAATGCTTCAGCTGGAGCTGTAAGACCGAGACGGAAATTTCGTCGAGGTCTTCGGCTGGAGCTGCAAGGCCCGTCGTCGAGGCCTCCGGCTGGAGCTGCGAGAGCATGGGCCGTCCAGCAAGTTGAGCGGCGAGTCCCAGACGCAAGCCATAGACAACCGACAATCGCCGGAGAGCCCTGTGCTCCCGGCTTTTTTGCCGCAGCCGGACTGCCGGCAAAGGGGGCCGTTTCGCGCCGATCGGTCGAAATAGAGAGTGCCGCGGCATTTCCGGCCGAGGGTTCATCCAATATTCATCTGCTCCGGATTCGTTTCGGGAGGCGTTCATGGTACAATGACTTGCATAACGGAACAAAAAGGGTACACTAGTGGAAGTGCGTATCGCCTGTATAACTCAGCAAAGGAATGGTCAATATGTCGAAACAGCAGATCGGCGTCGTCGGCCTTGCCGTCATGGGCAAGAACCTCGCGCTTAACATTGAGAGCAAAGGCTTCACGGTATCGGTATACAACCGTTCCCGCGAAAAGACGGACGAGCTTGTCGCGGAATCCGCCGGCAAAAACCTGTTCCCAGCCTACACGATCGAAGAATTCGTCGCTTCCCTTGAAGTGCCGCGCAAAATCCTCATCATGGTCAAAGCCGGCCGTCCTACGGACGCCGTCATCGACGAGCTCGTTCCCCATCTGAGCGAAGGCGACATCATCATCGACGGCGGCAACGCCTACTTCCCCGACACGGAACGCCGCAGCAAGGATCTTGAAGCCAAAGGCTTCCGCTTCGTCGGCGCCGGCGTATCCGGCGGCGAAGAGGGCGCGCTGAAAGGGCCTGCAATCATGCCTGGCGGCCCTGAATCGGCCTACAAGCTCGTCGAGCCGATCCTGACCGGCATTTCCGCCAAAGTGAACGGCGACCCTTGCTGCACGTACATCGGACCTGGCGGCGCCGGCCATTACGTCAAGATGGTCCATAACGGCATCGAGTACGGAGACATGCAGCTGATCACCGAAGCCTACCACCTTCTGAGCTCCGTGCTGGGCCTGTCCACGGACGAGCTGCACGAGATTTTCACGGAGTGGAACAAGGGCGAGCTGGACAGCTACCTGATCGAGATCACGGCCGACATCTTCTCCAAGAAGGATCCGGAGACGGGCAAAGCGATGGTCGACGTCATTCTCGATTCCGCCGGCCAAAAGGGCACGGGCAAATGGACGAGCCAAAGCGCCCTGGATCTCGGCGTGCCGCTGTCCATCATCACGCAGTCCGTCTTCTCCCGATTCCTCTCCGCGATGAAGGAAGAGCGCGTCCATGCCAGCAAAGTGCTGAGCGGACCGCAAGCCGCTCCGTACCAAGGCGACAAAGCCGCTTTCATCGAAGCGGTCCGCAAAGCCTTGTTCGCGAGCAAGATCTGCTCCTACGCCCAAGGCTTCGCCCAAATGCGCGCGGCTTCGGATGAGTTCGACTGGAACCTGCGCTACGGCGACATCGCCATGATCTTCCGCGGCGGCTGCATCATCCGCGCCCGCTTCCTGCAGAAGATCAAGGATGCTTACGACCGCGACGCGGGACTCAAAAACCTGCTGCTCGACGATTACTTCAAAGGTGTCGTAGAGGAGTATCAAGGCGCATGGCGCGAAGTCGTGACGGCTGCCGTAGCAAGCGGCATTCCGGTGCCGGGCTTCTCCAGCGCGCTGGCCTACTTCGACAGCTACCGCACGGAGCGCCTGCCGGCCAACCTGCTTCAGGCGCAGCGCGACTACTTCGGCGCCCACACGTTCGAGCGCGTGGACAAGGAAGGCACGTTCCATTTCGAGTGGATGGAATCCAGCGAGGGCTGATGGCAAGCTGCGGGGATAGAGCCGAGGAGGCCGGCCAGGCCGGACTTCAGCCTTGCTTCTTCAGGCCGTGCAGAGCTTCGCGAAGCATGCCCCGGAGCCGGTCCGCCTCAAGCGGGCCGGTGCGGGGCGAAGCCAGCAGGCTCATGGCCGCTTCGGCGAATCCCCGATAGTTTTTGAGCAAGCGTGGCTGCGATAATTCCGCTAGGGCGGAATCTTCGTCGGCCACTTTTTTTTTGATATAATCCAGCGCCCATACGACATCTTCCCGGCATAACGGCGATCCTGGATCGAGAATGTGGCGAAGCTTGCGCTCCGATTGCGCCTGCGGTTCCTGTTCCATCGGCATGGCTGGCCGTCCTCCTTCAAGAGGTGTAATGATCTCCTCTATCCTTATGGTAAAATAAGAATTTTATACCCTGTCTCTAGCAATTGATGATATGATATTTGAAAGATTGACATCGCATGGGAAGGTGTGAGCATCAGGTGGTCGGAGAAGATCAGCCCTCGCGCAGCAAGATCGTTCTCGTGGGCTTCATGGGAACCGGCAAATCCACCGTCGCGGGACAGCTTGCCGGAAGGCTTGGATATGGCTGGACCGACACGGATTCCGAGGTGGTCGCCGCGGAAGGCTGCTCCATTGCGGAGCTGTTCGCCCGGCATGGCGAGCCTTATTTCCGCCAAGCCGAAACCCGGGCATTGACCCGGCTGCTGACAGCGGACACGCCTCTCGTCATCGCCACGGGCGGAGGAACGGTGCTGTCGGAAGCGAACCGCGAGCTGATGCTGCGGCATGGCTTCGTGGCCGCACTGCGAGCGAGCGAAGCCGTCATCGTGGAGAGGGTCGCCGGCGACACGGCCAGACCTCTGCTTGCAGGAGACCCGGCGGCCAAAGTGCGCGAGCTCATGAAAGCCCGCAGCGGTGCCTACGACTTCGCCCAGCTGAGCGTGGATACGGACGGCCTGGATCCCGGCGCCGTCGCCGAATCCGTGCTGTCGGGCTATCTCGGGACTTCAGGGCTTTACCGCGTTTCAGAATAATTCCATTCAATCCAGCATAAAGGGGAATACACTCCAATGGACGTGATCGTAACGCCTACGCCGGAGCTCAAGGGCAGCATCCAGGCGCTTTCATCCAAAAACTACACGACGCGGTACTTGCTTGTCGCCGCCCTGGCCGAAGGAACCAGCACGATCTACTATCCGGCGCATAGCGAGGACAGCGACGCCATGCGCCGCTGCATCCGCGACCTCGGAGCCGAGCTTCAGGAGGATGACGAGAAGATCGTCATCAAGGGCTTCGGCAGCCGCCCGCGCGATGTGAAGGAGCTCAATGTAGGCAACGCTGGAGCGGTGCTCCGCTTCCTGATGGGCATTGCCGCTCTCTGCCCGGAGGTGACGTTCGTGAACGCCTACCCCGACTCGCTCGGCAAGCGCCCGCATCATGACCTGATCGATTCCTTGCGCCAGATGGGCGTCGAGGTGGACGATCATGAAGGCAAGCTGCCGATCACGATCCGCGGCGGAAGCGCCAAGGGCGGCCGCATCGCCGTATCGGGCAGCGTCAGCTCGCAGTTCCTGAGCGCGCTGCTGTTCCTTGCGCCGCTCCTCCAGGAGGACAGCGAGATCGAGGTGCTGCACGACCTCAAGTCCAAGGTCGTGATCGGGCAGACGCTCGAAGTGCTGGAGGAGGCGGGAATCGTCGTCGAAGCGTCCGAAGACCTCATGAGCTACCGAATTCCCGGCGGGCAGCGCTATGCCGCGCGGACGTACCGGGTTCAGGGGGATTATCCCGGATCGGCTGCCGTGCTCGCGGCGGCCGCCGTCACCCGCTCGGATATCGTCATCCACGGATTGCCGGAGAAGAGCCGCCAGGGCGAGCGCGCGGTCGTCGACGTGCTCCGCATGATGGAGGTGCCTCTGGAGCACAAGGACGGCGACATCCGGGTGCGCGGCAACGGACGCCTCAAGGCGGTAGAATTCGACGGGGACGCGGCGACCGACGCGGTGCTGGCCATGGTCGCGGCCGCCGTCCACGCCGAAGGCACCTCCCGGTTCTACAATGTCGAGAATCTCCGCTACAAGGAATGCGACCGCATCACCGACTACTTGGCGGAGCTCCGCAAGGCCGGCGCCGACGTCGAGGAGAAGCGCGACGAGATCATCGTGCACGGCAAGCCGGAAGGGCTCGAGGGCGGCGTCGAGATCAACGCCCATTACGACCACCGGGTCATCATGGCGCTGACTGTCGTCGGCCTGCGCTGCCGCAAGCCGCTGCGGATCAAGGATGCGCATCATGTCGCGAAGTCCTATCCGATCTATTTCGACCATCTGCAGGCGCTCGGCGCGCAGGTGGAATGGACGGAATCCAAGTAAATAATCTCTATCATGGTTAAGTTAACTTGAAAGGGAGGGCTTGCAAATGGCTTTTGAAAATCCCGCCAGGGACGAAATCAAGAAGCTTCTCGAACAGAATCCTGTCGTTGCCGTCGTCGGACTGTCCGACAATCCGGAGCGGACATCCCATTCCGTATCCGCCGCCATGAAGGATCGGGGCTACCGGATCATCCCGGTCAACCCCGCCGCTCCCGCCATACTCGGCGAGACCAGCTACGCCTCTCTGCTGGACGTGCCGGAGCCGATCGGCATCGTGAACGTCTTCAGGCGCAGCGAGTTCACGCCTGCGATCGCACGCGAAGCGGTGCAGGCCGGCGCCAAGGTGCTCTGGCTGCAGCTCGGCGTCTACAGCGAGGAAGCGGCCGACATCGCCCGGGCTGGCGGCTTGACGGTCATCATGGACCGCTGCATCAAGGTCGAGGATTCCATTCTCCGGCCAACGATCGGCGGCTAGCCTGACTGGAGGAGCGTCTGCCTCGCGACGCTGCCTTTCTCGAATGTGCCGGCATGGGGCAGGACCTTTGAGGGCCTGCCTTTTTGCTTTTGACAAAGGGAAATGAAACGCTTACCATACTCATAGACCTCGGGCGGAGCCGTTCATATGCGGCCGCGCGAGCGATCGGAATAGGAGGTCCAGCATGAAATTCATGGGCAATCTGCAGCAGCTCGGCCGTGCGGTCATGCTGCCGATGATCATTCTGCCTGCCGCAGCCATCTGCCTGAGCTTAAGCACGCTTCCATGGGAAACGCTCGGACTGCCGTCGCTGGGGGAATATTTATCCGTTGCCGGCTATTCGCTGTTCGCCTTCCTGCCGTATTTGTTCGCTGCCGGCGTTGCCTGGGGAACCTCCAGCAACGGGGGAGCATCGGCCTTGTCGGCGCTGGCGGGCATGTTCATCTATACGGGCATCGTCAAGTACAGCCACTACGATATCGAGCCGACCGTCCTGATCGGAGCGCTCATCGGCATGCTTTCGGGATACAGCTATGAACGATTCAAATCTATCCGGCTGCCCGAGTACATACAATTTTTCGGAGGGCCTCGTTTCGTCCCTCTCTTCGTCAGCTTCGTCTCGGTGCTGTTCTCGGTCGCGATGATCGGAATCGCTCCGCTGCTCGGCAAAGGACTGCTGCTGCTCGGAGATGTCGTCTCCTCGGCGGGGGGCTTCGGGGTATTCCTCTACGGCTTCCTGCACCGCATTCTCGTCGTGTTCGGGCTTCATCATCTGCTCAACCACGTTTTCTGGTTCCAGGTCGGCGGCTACCGGCTTCCGTCAGGCGAGATGGTGAACGGGGACCTGCCGAGATTTTTTGCAGGAGACCCGACGGCCGGAGCGTTCATGGCGGGCTTGTATCCGACGATGATGTTCGCGCTGCCGGCCATCGCCATCGCCATCATCCAGGAGGCCAGGGAGGACCTCAAGCCGAAGATCCGCAAGACGTTCCTGACGGCTGCGCTGGCGTCGTTCCTGACCGGCGTCTCCGAGCCGGTGGAATTCGCCTTCCTGTTCGTCGCGCCCTACCTGTTCGTCATCCATGCGCTGCTGTCCGGCGTCATCATGTGGCTGGTATACGAGCTGGGCATCCTGCACGGATTCTCTTTCTCGGCCGGAGCCATCGATTACATCCTGAACATGCATCTGGCAACGAAGGGATGGCTGCTGCTTCCGATCGGCGTGATCGTGTTCATCCTGTACTATGGATTGTTCCGCTGGGCGATCCGGCGCTTCCGGATCCCGACGCCGGGCCGCGAGGAAGGATCGGCTCTCGACGACTGGGCCGAGGATATCCCGTCCCGGGCGCCGCTCATCCTCCAGGCGATCGGGGGCAAGGCCAATCTCGATACGATGGAAGCCTGCATCACGCGCCTGCGGCTGAAGCTGAAGAACGATCGCCTGCTGGACAACACGGCGCTGCGGGATCTGGGAGCCGCCGGCGTCATCCGGCTCGGCGGAGGCAACGTGCAGATTGTATTCGGCACGTTCTCGGAGCTGATCCGGGAAGAAATCGTCAAGACGATGCAGCGGGACTCCGCCCAGGTTTTATTCAGCTCCCCGGTACAAGGCAGGATGATTCCGCTGGAGGAGGTACCGGATCCGATCTTCTCCGGCAAGCTTGTCGGAGACGGAGTCGCCTTCCTGCCGGACAGGGGCGAGCTGGTGGCGCCGGTGCGCGGCAAGGTCATCATTTTATACCCGACGATGCATGCCATCGGGCTCCGCACCGGGGAAGGGCTGGAGGTGCTGCTCCATATCGGAATCGACACCTCCTCGCTCAAGGACGGCAGCTATTTCCAGGCCGCCGTGAAGGAAGGCGATGATGTTGCGCCGGGCCAGCTGCTCATTTCCTTTGATCTGCAGAAGCTGCGGGCGGAAAGCAAGTCGCTGGCCACACCGATGGTCATCACGAATTCCCAGCTGGTCCGCTCCTGGGGCTTCGGAGCCTTCAAGTCGGTGAAGAAGGGGCAGTCGTCGGTCATGTCCGTGATGCTGAAAGAACGCAAGGATAGTCATGTTGGAGGGATTAGGCCATGATGCAAGGAATCGGAGCTTCTTCCGGGATCGCGATCGGGAAATGTTTTGTCCTGCCGAACTGGGAATGGGATTTGCCGGAGCAAAGAATCGACGTCGCGGATCTCGCCCGCGAATTCGAGCGGCTGTACGAAGGCATCCGCACCTCCAAGGTCGAGATCGAGCAGATGAAGGATGAGCTGCGGGAGGTTGTCGGTCCGGATGAGCGGAGCATTTTCGATGCGCATCTCGCGATACTGGACGATCCCGTCTTCATGAACGAGATCCAGGGGATGATCGAGCGGCAGTACAAAGCGGCCGAGGTGGCGGTCAAGGAAGCGATCGACCATTTCGTCACGATGTTCGACCTGCTGGACGACGAATATATGAAGGAGCGGGCGCTGGACATCAAGGATGTCGGCAACCGCCTCCTCAAGCATCTGCTCGGCGCGCCCGAGATCACGCTGCCTTCGGACACGCAGCCGTACATCCTCGTCGCCAAGGAGCTGTCTCCTTCGCAGCTGGCTCATATCAATCCGCAGAACGTGCTCGGCATCGCCACTTTCGGCGGCAGCACAACGTCGCATTCCGCGATCATGGCGCGGGCGCTCGGCATTCCGCTCATCGTGGGGCTCGACAGCAGGCTGGAGGAAAGCATCGCCACCGGCGACTTCCTAATCATCGACGGATCTACGGGGCATGTGGAGCTCAATCCGAGCGAGGAAGCTGTCCAGGCGTTCGCGGCTCTGCGCAGCCGCCAGACCGAAGAGCATGACCGGCTGCTCGGCATCGCCCATCTCGACACGTCGACGCCGGACGGCAAGCATCTGGAGCTGTCGGCCAACATCAGCTCGCTCAAGGAGCTTGAAGTCGCCCTCACGAGCGGAGCGCATGGCGTCGGCCTGTTCCGGACCGAATTCCTGTATATGGACCGCACCCGCTTCCCCAAGGAAGAGGAGCAGTACGAGGTGTACCGGAGCGTGGCGGAGAAGCTGGACGGGAAGCCGTTGATCATCCGCACGCTCGATATCGGGGGCGACAAGCATCTGGACTACTTCGAGCTTCCGGAGGAAGAGAATCCGTTCCTCGGCTACCGGGCAATCCGGATCAGCCTCGACCGCAAGGATCTGTTCAAGACCCAGCTGCGGGCGATCCTGAGGGCGTCCCATTACGGGAATGTGAAGGTGATGTATCCGTTGATCTCTTCCGTGGAGGAGGTCAGAGCGGCCAACGCTCTGCTCCGCGAGTCGATGCGGGAGCTCGAGGCGGAGGGCAAGCCGTATAACAAGGCGATACCCGCAGGGATCATGATCGAGCTTCCGGCCGCGGTCATGATCGCCGATCTGCTGGCCCGCGAAGTTGATTTCTTCAGCATCGGGACGAATGACCTCGTCCAGTTCACGCTGGCTGTCGACCGCATGAACGATAAAATCTCGCATCTGTACGAGCCGCTCCATCCAGCCGTTCTGCGCATGCTGCGGACGACAGTGGAGGCTGCCCGGGCGGCGGGCATCCACGTCGGCGTATGCGGAGAACTGGCCGGGGACGCCAGGGCGCTTCCCGTCTGGCTCGGCATGGATGTCGACGAGCTGAGCATGTCATCCCACTCCATTCTCCATGTCAAGGAGCGGCTGCTGCAGACCACGCAGCGGGACAGCCGGAGCGTATATGCGGAAGTGATGGCTTGCGGCACGACCTCCGAGGTCAAGCGGCTGCTGGAGCAGAGCAGGGATAACGCGGACGGCTCCAAAGTCGGGACCGCAGCGGGAAGCGAGTGACGGCAGCGGGAAGCGAATGACTGCAGCGGGAAGCGAACTGGCGGCAGATGAAGAAGAACCCTTGCATCGGCAAGGGTTCTTCTTCATTCCATTCGCTGCAGGATTTTGTCAGCTGCGCTGCTTCAGCGCCTCCACAAATGCCTTCGCATAAGGCGGCAGGTCAGGCGGACGGCGCGCGGAGATCAGGTTGCCGTCGACGACGACCGCTTCATCCACCCAGCGCGCTCCGGCATTTTCCATGTCGTCCCGGATGCCGGGAGTCGATGTCACCGTGCGGCCCTGCAGGATCTTGGCGGATACGAGCACCCAGCCCGCATGGCAGATCTGGCCGATCGGCTTGCCGCCGGCGTCCATTTCCTGCACGAGCTTCAGCACCTCGGGGTAACGCCGGATTTTGTCGGGCGCCCATCCTCCGGGAACAAGAAGGCCGTCGATGCCGCCGGCGTCGAGCTCGCCGTAGGACAGATCGGCCGTTGCCGGCACGCCGTATTTGCCGATATGGACCTTTCCTTTTTCCGGACCGGCGAACAGAACCTCCGCTCCTTCCTCGCGCACGCGGTACACGGGGTACCACAGCTCGAGGTCCTCGAATTCATCGTCAATCAGGCAGATGACGCGCTTTCCTTGCAAGGTCAACATGCATTCCTCCTCTGTAAGGGCCTGTCCCGGGATAGGCCGGGTTCCCGGTTCATTGTAAGGCAGCCGGCCCGGAGGCGCAAACGGCTTCCTGATCCTGCCTTTCCCCGGACGGCGGGGGAGGCGGAGCCGCCGCCGATTTATTTTACAGAAATTGCATGTGCCCTCCCGGCAGGAAAACAGGCGAAAAAGGTCGAAGTAAGGAGGCAAGCGACACTGCGCCCGTGCTGATCTCCTGCCGCCCCTCCAAGGGCTTGAGGCGGTGATGGGCAGGCGCGTTGACGAAGGAGCGGACTTTCCGATGCATAAAACCTGTTCTTGCGGCCATAAAATGAACATGAAATTAAGGACGGTTATCTACTCGAATAAAGTGGAGATCGACAATGTTCCCATTTATTCGTGCGCCGGCTGCGGCCGCAGCGAGGTGCTTCCCGAGGTGAAGCCGGATCTGACCGGCTTGATCGGCCAGCTTGGCGAAGAGCCGGGCAAGCAGACCTTCTTGTTTAACGAGCTTAACGAGTGGGCAGATTTACTGGTAGAAGCTTCTTCGAAGCGAAGGAGTCCGGATCCCGCGGCTGTGCAGCAGATCGTCGGCGAACGGATCGATTCCTTGCTGGAGCTGCTGCTTGTCGCGGGTTCGGTCGGAGACGAAGCATGGAGGCGGGAAATCGAGAAGAGGCTCGGCCAGCTGAGCCGCTGCATGATGCATACATAGCCGAGGGAAGCCCGAAAGACCCCAGCCAAAGAAACGACAATAAGGAGTGTGGCGTATGAGCAGCAAGCAATTGCACACGATGGAAGATTGGAAGCAGATTTTGGAGCTTTCCCATGAGAAGCCGGTGCTCGTATTCAAGCACAGCACAAGCTGTTCGGTGAGCGCGGAAGCGATCGAGGAATGGACCCGCTGGCACGAAGGAAGCAAGGGAGAAGGAGTCGAGACGGCTCTCGTCCGCGTCATCGAGGAGCGTCCGGTATCAAATGTCATCGCCGAGGAGCTCGGGGTGAAGCATGCTTCTCCGCAAGCGATCCTGATCCGCGACGGCAAGGCGGAATGGAACACTTCCCATTGGAATATCACGGAAACGGCGCTGTCCGAGAATGCTCGCTGACATTGCATAAGCACGGTATTTGTCGTATGATAACCGTAATGTAAAGGGGTAAAGCCTGCCAATAAATTCGTTTACAATGGAGAGAAGGAACCGTGACTGTAACCATTTACGATGTAGCAAGAGAAGCGGGAGTGTCGATGGCTACGGTCTCCCGGGTCGTCAACAACAATCCCAATGTCAAGCCGCAGACCCGCAAGAAGGTCTACGAGGCGATCGAACGGCTCGGATACCGCCCGAATGCCGTAGCCAGGGGACTTGCGAGCAAAAAGACGACGACGGTCGGTGTCGTCATTCCTGACATCTCCAATTCCAACTTTGCCGAGGTGGCCCGCGGCATCGAAGACATCGCGAACATGTACCATTACAATATCATTCTCTGCAATGCGGACAAGCGCAAGGACAAGGAGATCCGCGTCATCAACACGCTCCTCGAGAAGCAGGTCGACGGCCTGCTGTTCATGGGCGGCGCCGTGACAGAGGAGCATCTCCAGGCGTTCAAGACGGCGAACGTGCCTGTCGTGCTCTGTGCGACGACGGACGAGCAGGGAACCATCGCGTCGGTGGACATCGACCATGAGGATGCCGCCCATGATGCGGTCAAGCATCTTCTGGATCAAGGGCATGCCGACATCGCCATGATCGGCGGCACTTTGCAGGATCCGTCGAACGGATATGCGAGGTTCCACGGCTACAAGCGCGCCTTGGAAGAGAACGGCATCGCCTACAACGAGGACAATGTCCGCATCGGGAACTACCGGTACGAGTCCGGAGTGGAAGCGATGAACCATTTCCTCGCCAAGGACAAGCTTCCGACAGCTGTATTCGCGGCAACGGACGAGATGGCTATCGGGGCTATCCATGCGATTCAGGACAAAGGATTCAAAGTGCCGCAGGACATCTCCGTCATCAGCGTGGACAACAGCCGCATGGCTTCCATGGTGCGTCCGCAGCTGTCCGCGGTTGCCCAGCCGATGTATGACATCGGCGCCGTGTCGATGCGCCTGCTGACCAAGCTGATGAAAAAGGAGCCGGTCGAGCAGGCCAAGGTGATCCTCCCTCATGAGCTCGTCAAACGGCAGTCGGTAGGAGCTCCGAAGCAATGAGAACCTATCGCACGATCGGCATCATCGGAGCGATGGCAGAGGAGCTGGAGCTCCTTCACCGCCATGCGCAGATGGAATCGGAGACGGTCAAGGCCGGCCTCGTCTTTTATCGCGGGACGCTCCATGGCATGGACATCATCGCGGTCAAGTCCGGCGTCGGCAAGGTCAATGCCGCGGTATGCACGCAGGCGCTCATCGATCTGGGAGCGGAATGCATCCTGTTCACGGGCGTTGCGGGCGCGGTCGATTCCAGCCTGACGATCGGAGACATCGTCGTGTCCACGGCTTGCGTCCAGCATGACATGGACGTTACGGCGCTCGGCTTCGCTCCGGGGGCGATCCCTTACCAGGAAATCTCCGTCTTTCCGGCGGATGAGGATCTGCGCAGCCTTGCTGTCCAAGCGAGCCGCGATGCGGTGAAGGGCCGCGTGCTCGAAGGCGTCGTCCTGTCGGGCGACCAGTTCATCGCGAGCCGCGACAAGGTCCAGAGCCTTCGCGACGTCTTCCAGGGCGCCTGCGCCGAGATGGAAGGCGCTGCCGTTGCACAAGTCGCTCATATGAACGGCATTCCCTATGTCGTCATCCGCTCCATGTCGGATCAGGCCGACGGCAGCGCGCACATGAATTTCGCCGAATTCACCGTGCTGGCCGCCGGCCAGTCCTATGCCGTCATCGAAGGCATGGTGCGCAGCCTGCAGCAGGCTTGATCTTCGTTCGGCAGCCTCGTTCTTCCCTTTGGAAGAATGGGGCTTTTTTCACTTGCGCCGAAGATCCTTCCAGAACGACTGCAGGGCTCCGTTCAGAGACGGGAACGTCGTTCTTGCCGGGAGGGACGCGGCTGCTAGAAGTCCTGCACGGCCAGTTCCCAGGCGGCGCGGTTCTGCAGGCGGATTTCCTCGCGCCGCGGCATAGGCTCCCAGATGTCGAGAGGATCGAGCCAATGTTCCGGCAGCGGCTCCGGACTTAGCGGCTGCCAGCGGCGCAGCCATTGCTCCGGAAGCGGAGCCGGGGAGGAAGGAGCGGCAGCGAGCCGGCTTGACAGCTCATGACCGGACATCGCCATCCAGACGAGCGACCAGGCTCTTGGAACGACTTTCCATAAATCGTATCCGCCGCCTCCGAGAGCGACCCAGCGTCCGCCGCAATGCTCGTGGGCGAGCTCATGGATGATGCGGGGCATTTCCAGGTAGATCCTCATGCTGCAATGAATATGGGAGAGCGGATCGAAGGCATGCGCGTCGCAGCCGTGCTGGCTGACGATGAGATCCGGCTTGAACGCCCTGGCCACGCGAGTGATCGATTCCGAGAACGCCTCCAGCCACGATTCATCCTCCGTGTAAGGCTGCAGGGGGATGTTGCAGCAGGCTCCATATCCTTTGTCGAGGCCCTTCTCATGCGTGAAGCCGGTTCCGGGGAACAGGTACTTGCCGGTCTCGTGGATGGAATACGTGAACACGTCGGGATCTTCATAGAAAGCGTACTGGACTCCGTCCCCGTGATGGACGTCCGTATCGATATAAAGAATCCGCGCCTTGTATTTATCCTTCACGGACGCGATGGCCACGGCAGCGTCGTTGTAGACGCAGAAGCCGGAGCCATGGCCCGGAAACGCATGATGCAGGCCGCCTCCCATATGGTAAGCATGCAATGCCCGTCCCGACATGACGGATTCGGCTGCAAGGATGGAGCCGCCGCTAATGGCGGCGGCGGCCTCGTGCATGCCCTCGAAGTAAGGCGTATCCTCCGTCGTCAATCCATACCGGGCTGCCAGGGCGAGGGAATCGGGCCGAGGAGCCGGAACACTGAGCTTGCGGACCGCATCCATATAATCGGCGCGGTGGATCCGCTCCAGCTCGAGGCGCTTCGCGGAAGGCGCTTCCATAATCATGTCGGGAGAAAGAGCGCCGGCCGATTCAAGCAAGGAGCCGGCAAGCTCCAGACGAAGCGGATTGAAGGGATGCTCATCATTGAATTTATACCGGCTCGCGCCGGATGAACGGATGAATAGGGCTGTATCCTTCATGATCTTCCTCCTGAGAGCGTCAATACATGAACCGCTGCCTGAACCGGACCCGGTCGAACTGCTCCACGGAATCGAGCGGAACCTGCTTGCCGATGCGGACCATCAGGCAGTTGGCCGGATGAGAGCAGATTTCGGGATCGTCCGTCGCATACCAGACCATGCCGACGGACTTCATCAGCTTCTCCATCATGGAGCGGTATTCCCAGATGCCGAGTCCCGTTCCTTCCAGATCCCAATGCCAATAATACTCAGTCGTATAAATAATGCTGTTTTCCAGCTGATTCTCCATGAAGGCGAGCTGGATCATTTTCTTGCCCAGCCCGACCGAGCGGTATTCGGCGGCGACTTCGACCGCCCCGAGCTCGATGAGATCGTCCATGCCGCCTTCCGACCAGCGCTCCAGCTCGTCCGGATAGTGGAAGGTCACATAGCCGACGACGACCTCGCCGTCCCGCGCTGCAATGATGCGGCCTTCCGGCAGGCCGGCGATCTCCACCAGGGCGGTCTGCTGCTCGGCCGGCCGGCGGAATGCGTTCAGTCCCGGATGCATCGTCCAGTCCGCCAGGCGGCCGGGCTCGACGGGACCCTCTATATCCAAGCTTCTGCCTTGAAAAGGTATCGTTTGGGAATGGTAACGCTTGATATGTTCCAACGTTATCGCTCCTTCAAGCTTCTAGTGGCCAAGCGGCAAGCCGCCTTTGCCTCTTATCACTTATAGCAGAAAAAAGTAGGGATGAAAAGGACGGTCCTTCCGCAAGAGGGGGATTTTTCAAGCGGAAGGGGTAAATTTCGATAGAAGTAGGCGCATACATTTCCATTATGCTATACTAGTAAGCGACATGAACCGCGTTTCACCCTGTGTTTGAAAGCGCATCCGATTTCCATCTGCCCTAAAAGACGACGACTATGGAAGGTGATTAGCATGTCGATTGACCATCAGGAAAAGCTGGCTGTAACCGCGAAATCTCCCAATATGGCCGATTACGAGCAATCGTACCGGGACTTTGACTGGAGCGAGGTGGAGAAGCATTTCACCTGGCACGAGACCGGCAAGGTCAACATGGCGCATGAGGCGATCGACCGCCATATCGGAGAAGGCAGAGGGCAGAAGACCGCTCTGCATTACAGCGACCCGGAGCGGGATGAGTCCTATACATTCGAGGAGCTCAGCCTGCTGTCGAACCGCTTCTCCAACGTACTCCGCAAGCACGGCCTCGCCAAGGGAGACCGGCTTTTCATTTTCATGCCGCGCACTCCGGAGCTTTATGTAGCCCTTCTCGGCTCGCTCAAGACCGGAGTCGTCGTAGGACCTCTTTTCGAGGCCTTCATGGAGACGGCGGTCAAGGACAGGCTCGCGGACAGCGGAGCGGTGGCGATCGTGACGACGCCGGCGCTTCTTCCGCGCATCAAGCGCGACGAGCTTCCCGAGCTCAAGCATATCTTCGTCGTCAGCCCGTCGGAGAACCCGGAGGGCACCATTTCCTACCACGAGGAAATGAAGGCGGCTTCCGACGAAGCCGAGATCGAATGGGTGGACCGCGAGGACGGACTTCTGCTCCACTATACTTCCGGGTCTACCGGCAAGCCGAAGGGCGTCTACCACGTCCATAACGCCATGATCCAGCATTACCACACCGGCCGGGTCGTCCTTGACCTCAAGGAAGACGACGTCTACTGGTGCACGGCCGACCCGGGCTGGGTGACGGGAACGTCCTACGGCATTTTCGCGCCATGGCTCAACGGAGCGAGCAATGTCATCCGCGGCGGACGATTCAGTCCTCAGGACTGGTACACGACGATCCAGCGCTACGGCGTCACGGTATGGTACAGCGCCCCGACCGCCTTCCGGATGCTGATGGGGGCAGGAGACGATGTGTCGACCCAGTTCGACCTGTCCTCCCTGCGCCATGTGCTCAGCGTCGGCGAGCCGCTGAACCCGGAAGTGGTCCGCTGGGGGCTCAAGGTGTACGGCCAGCGCATCCATGATACATGGTGGATGACCGAAACCGGCGGCCAGCTGATCTGCAACTATCCGGCGATGGAGATCAAGCCGGGCTCCATGGGCCGCCCGCTGCCGGGCGTCCAGGCCGCGATCATCGACGATTCCGGCAACGAGCTGCCGCCGTTCCAGATGGGCAATCTGGCGATCCGCACGCCATGGCCGTCCATGATGCGCGCGGTCTGGAACAATCCTTCCAAGTACGAGGAATACTTCCACATTCCGGGCTGGTACATTTCCGGAGATTCGGCTTACCGGGACGATGAAGGCTACTTCTGGTTCCAGGGACGGATCGACGATGTCATCAACACCTCCGGCGAGCGCGTCGGCCCGTTCGAGGTGGAGAGCAAGCTCGTGGAGCATCCGGCGGTCGCCGAAGCCGGCGTCATCGGCAAGCCCGATCCGATGCGCGGCGAGATCATCAAGGCGTTCATCTCGCTGCGCGAAGGCTTCGAGCCTTCCGACGAGCTGAAGGCGGATATCGCCCGCTTCGTCAAAATCGGCCTGTCGGCGCATGCATCGCCGCGCGAGATCGAATTCAAGGATAAGCTTCCGAAGACGCGCAGCGGCAAAATCATGAGGCGCGTACTCAAGGCTTGGGAACTGAATCTGCCGACAGGCGATCTTTCCACCATTGAAGACTAAGCAAGAATCAAGCTGCCTCCCGGTCATTTCCCGGGAGGCTGTTTTTTCAGACTTAGCAGGACTGCAACCAAAAAAAACCGCCCCTGAGGGGCGGTTTTTTGGTTGGGGCAGACAGGCCGAGAAGCCTGCCTGATCGATCAGGAGCCGTAAACGACGGCTGAAGAGTAAGGCGAAGCTCCGGCGGCGTTGACCGCATTGATCCGGTACGTGCCGGCCGTGCTGGCCATCATAGCCGAGAAGCTGTTCGTCGTAGCGGACCCGATGCTTTGGTAGTTCCCGTCATTGTTGGGGCTGTAGTACACCTCATAGCGGGTGACTCCCTCCGTATCGGCATTCAAGGTCCAGCTCAGCTTGACGGTCTTGCCGTCGACGGATACATCCAGACCGGCAGGAGCGGAGGGAGGAGCCGCTCCCGGAGCTGTCGCGCCCGTGTCCGGAGGCGTGACGCCTCCGGGGTTGTCGGTGCCGGCGCCGCCGTTGTCGCCGCCTTGGCCCGTATCGCCTGGAACACCGGGAAGGACTGCGCCAAATGGGCTTACGGTCGTGCTTGGGGCCGACTCATGGCCGCCAACATCCACTGCGGTCACGTAATAGGACGACAGCAGGGAGCCGGAATGATCCGAGAAGGACAGCTTGCTGCCCGTCAGGACGGATTCTCCATGCTTGCTGAAGCCGAGTCCTTGCGAGCGGTACAGCCGGTAGCCGACGACATCCTTCTCGGGGCTTGCCGCGAAGGAAATCCGGTAAGCGCCGTTCACCGCTTCCAGCGATACGTTCGATGGAGCGGAAGGAGCGGCGCCGTCGTCTTGACGCGGATCGACCATCGTCGGCGCGTCGTCGGTCGCATCCTTGGGGATGAAAGCCGACAGCGGCCTGCGGTATTCGGCCGGCATAGCTTGCTGAGCTTTGCTGATTTCATCCATGAGCTCGCCAAGCGGCTTTTCCCTCTTGATGACGGTCTTCGTGAAGACGAAGTCGGATGGAGTCGTGTCCTGGGCGATATAATTGACGCCATTGTACGTAATGAACGACATGCTGCCGAGAACGTTGTCCACTTTGGTCGGGACGTATTTCTTGTTGAACCAGTCGGTGACGAGCAGGCCGCGGGAGCGGATCAGATCGCTCGGCAGCATCCCGCTGACGGTAGAGACGGTCGCCTTGACGAGTCCGTCCGGTTTGGGGAACGCCTCCGTCTTGAACAGCTCGGGCCTGTCGGCGACCGTCTGGTTCATGATCTCGGTCCAGAGCGAGCGCGCCCTGGAATGGGAGTCCTTGAGGAGCACGTTCTTCTGCTCCTTGTAGCCGGCCCATACGCCCAGCGTGATGTCCGGCGTGAAGCCCATGAACCAGACGTCGCCGTAGCTCTGGGTGGAGCCGGTCTTGCCCGCGATCGGAATCTTGCCGTAGGATTTGAAGGTACTCGTCAGGCTGTGGGCCGTGCCGCTTGCATCCGAGATGACCGTGCGCAGCATGTCCGTCATCAGGAAAGCGGTCTGCTCGGAATAAACGCGCTTCGGCTTGATCTCGTGCTGGTAGACGATATGGCCTTCCGAATCGACGATCTTGCTGATCATGAACGGCTCATTGTAGACGCCGCCGTTCGGAATGGTCGCATAGGCATCGGTCAGCTCTTCCACGGTCACTCCCTTGCTCAGGCCTCCAATGACACCCGTTTGTGCGTTGTCGTCGCTAGGCTGCAGGGTCGAGATGCCGAGCGAACGGGCGAAATCCCAGGCTTTCGGAATCGTCACCTTGTCCAGGAACAGCTTGAGGGCCGGCGTGTTCAACGAGCGGTTGAGAGCTTCCCGTGCCGTAACGAGGCCGTTGAACTTCTTGTTCGCGTTCATCGGGATATGGAAGCCCTTCTGGCCGTCCTTGAGAATGATCGGCGAGTCGTCGATGACGCTGGCCGGCTGGACGAGCCCGGCCTCGAGCGCCGGCAGATAGGCGCCGATCGGCTTCATAGCGGAGCCTGGCTGGCGCGTCATCTGCGTCGCATAGTTCATCTGCTCGATGTTGAAGTCGCGCCCTTCCATCATGCCGAGCACGGCGCCGCTGCGGTGGTCGATCATGATGGCTGCGGCCTGCTCGGGGCCTTTGGTCTTGCTGGCTGGTCCGAAGTTGTCCGGGTTGCTCGCGACTTCGCGCATGTTGTTGTAGATCACCTTGTCGATCGTCGTGAACACCCGGTAGCCGGAGCGGAGCAGCTGCTCGCGCGCGCTGGCCAGAATTTCGGCGTTTTCCGTCTTGGCCAGATCGCTCTTCTTGAGATTCGGGTTCTGCTTCATGGCGAGAATCGTTGCCGCTTCCCGCTCCGTCTCGAGCATCAGATAAGGGAAGGTGTTGTACGCCTTCTCCTTATGCGGGGCTAGCGTGCTCTTGAGATCGAAGGCGATCGCCTCGTCGTATTGGGCCTGGGTGATGCGGCCGGTGACGAGCATGCGGGACAGGACGATCTTCTGCCTCGCCGTGGCTCTCCGGAATCCGTCCGGGTTGAACACGCCCTTGCCGTTGAAGGCCGAATAGGACGACGGAAGCTGCGGAAGGCCTGCCAGATAGGCGGATTGAGCCAGATTGAGCTTGCTGAGATCGGAGATGTTGAAGATTCCGATCGCCGCGGATTTGATTCCGTACAGATTGTAGCCGGAAGAACCGTTGCCGAACGGCATTTTGTTCAAATAAGCCGCGAGGATCTGGTCCTTCGTCAAATATCTCTCCATCCGGATGGAGAGCAGGATTTCCTTGACCTTGCGCGCATCGGTGCGGTCGAGGCTGAGGAATACCCTTCTTGCCACCTGCTGGGTGAGCGTGCTGCCGCCGGTCTGGCTGCTTTCATTGAGCAGCTTCTGCTTGACGGCGCGTCCGAAGCCCATGTAGTCGATTCCGATATGGGAATAAAAATTGCTGTCTTCCGTCGACAACAGGGCGTCGATGACGGATTGCGGGATGTTCTGCAGGTCGACGAGACGCCTGTCCTCGTCTGTTCTGAGTTGTCCTACGGGGGTTGTCCCGTCGTTGAAATAAACGAAGCCGGTCAGGGCATTCTCGTTGACCATGGCTTCCAGCTCGCTGCCGGGCCGGACGGGATCGTCCTTGACCAGGGCGGCCACATATCCGGTCGCGATGCCGCCGGCAAACAATGCGCCGGTAATGCCGAAGATGATCAGCCATTTCGCCGTGATCCACACGACGAGACCGAACGTCCTCCAGCCGCTGCGCCCGGGAGCTTGTTCATGCTCTTGAGCCATATGTACCTTTCCTCCTCCAAGTAAGCACAGCTATTATAGCACATGTCGCCGGAACCCGGCACCAGATGTCATTTCCATCGTTGAAATCTTCCCCATTCCGGCAATTGCTGCCGAAGCTTGGAAGTTGACACTCCTGGCGGGGCATGATATAACATGCAAAACGATTCCGCACGGCTCGGCCGAGCCTGCGGACCATACGGCCAACGGCGTGGATGGGCATCCAGTAGCCGGACGGCAGGCGTTCACAGAGACCCGGTGGCAGGTGCGAACCGGGACGCCCCGTCCGCGTGAATTACAGTCCTGAGCCGGCCGGGGGAACCGCGGGCTGCCAGCCCGGCGCGTAGCCCGGTCCCGGAAGCAGCCTTCCGTTATGCACAACGAAGTGGGAATCCATTTGGCTTTGCTTGTCTTAGCATGCGCAGGCGGGGCGGATTCCAACAAGGGTGGTACCGCGAGCTGATCCTTCTCGTCCCTTCGGACGAGAAGGATTTTTTGCGTTTTCAGCGCCATGGGCGCACATCGGAGAAAGGGGAGCGAAGAAAATGAATCAGCAGGAGAGCAAGGAGCGGAACGGACAGCGTCCCGGATCGAAGCTGACTTCGGAGCAGCGGCAGGAGGTAGCGCGGCAGCTGGCGATTCTCGCGAGGGGAACGGCTGAAATCATTCCGGAGAGCGGTCTCCGGGAGAAGCTGGAGGAGTCGGTGGCGACGGGCATTCCGCTGAAGGTGAAGCTGGGACTGGATCCCTCGGCTCCGGATATTCATATCGGCCATACTGTCGTGCTCCAGAAGCTGCGGCAGTTCCAGGAATGCGGACACGAGGTCCAGCTGCTCATCGGGGACTTTACCGGCCGGATCGGCGATCCGTCGGGCAAGTCGGAAACCCGCAAGGCGTTGTCCGAGGAGGATGTCAGGCACAACGCCCAGACGTACAAGAACCAGATCTTCAAAGTGCTCGATCCGGAGCGGACGACGGTCTGCTTCAACTCCGAATGGCTGTCGCCGCTCACCTTCAATGAAGTCATCGGCCTCGCGGCCAAGTCGACGGTTGCGCGCATGCTGGAGCGGGACGACTTCACGAAGCGGTACAGATCCAACCTGCCGATCAGCATCCACGAGTTCTTCTACCCGCTTATGCAGGGATACGATTCGGTCGCGCTCGAGACGGACATCGAGCTGGGCGGGACGGATCAGAAGTTCAATCTGCTCATGGGCCGGAGCCTGCAGAAGGAATACGGCAAGCGGCAGCAGACCGCCATCACGATGCCGATCCTCGAAGGGCTCGACGGCGTTCAGAAAATGAGCAAGAGCCTCGGCAATTACATCGGCATCCAGGAGGAGCCGGAGCAGATCTTCGGCAAAGCGATGAGCATGCCGGATGGCCTCATGCCCAAATATTTCGAGCTGGCGACGGATTTGGACTCGGATCGCTTGGCCGCCGTGGCATCGGGCTTGGAGGACGGCACCCTGCATCCAAGGGATGCCAAGCTGATGCTGGCTCACGCGCTCGTCCGCCTGTTCCATGGATTGGAAGCGGCTGATTTCGCCGAGTCTCGGTTCCGGGCGGTATTCTCGGAAGGCGCCTTGCCGGATGATATCGAGGAAGCTGTCCTGCATGCGGCAGAGCTTGAGGATGGCAAGATCCGGCTCGTAAAGCTCCTCACCGTCCTGGATCTGCTGCCGTCGGGCAGCGAAGCCCGCCGAAGCGTCCAGCAAGGAGCCGTCAAGCTCAACGGGGCGAAGCTGGAGGATGTCTCCGCGGTCGTGGAGCCGCGCGAAGGGGATGTCCTGCAAGCCGGCAAACGGCGCATGGCCCGGATACGGATCCAATTGTAAGGGCGGTCCGAAATTTTCGACAAGAAAATGTCTAAGTTGTGAAACAAATGGCCGATTGCAGCGTATAGAGTACCGGGCAGTTAACATTAGATGCCAAATATGGGGAGGTGCGGGATGGAAACGGTTTACCTGTCATGCCTAGCCTTCGGTGTCCTTTTCGCCATCGTAAGCGTGGTGTTGGGGGATATACTGGGCTCTTTCCTGGACGGGGCGCTCGATTTCCTGTCTGTGGACGGTCATCATATTTTCCAGCCGGCCGCCGCTGCCGGCGCCGTTACGGCATTCGGCGGAGCGGGACTTATGATGGAGAAGTATTCGAGCCTCCCGGCCTCCGGCATTGCGCTCCTGTCCGTCCTCGCTGCGGCGGCATGCTCCTTGCTCGTGTTCTTCCTGTATGTGAGGCCCATGCAGAACTCCGAATCCACTTCGGGATACTCCTTGCAGGAGCTGGGCGGATCGATCGGCGAGGTGCTGACGGCCATTCCGGCCCATGGATGCGGCGAAGTGCTGGTCCGGATCGGAGCGGGAGTGACGAACCACACGGCCGAGAGCTTTGACGGCACCGATATTCCAACCGGAAGCAAGGTCGTCGTCGTCGAAGTGAAGCCGGATGCCCTGGCGGTATCCATTTTGAAATGAGAGAGGGGAAATGGGTTTGATTCCAGATTATTTGGTTATTCCTGCTATCGTTGTCGGCGTCATTGTCGTATTGGGTCTTGCCTTCTGGGCTAGGTACAAGACGGTCAGTCCGGATGAGGCGATGATCGTCACGGGTACGTTCCTCGGAGCGAGCAACGTGGCCTCCGACGAGTCGGGCCGCAAAATCAAAATCGTCCGCGGAGGAGGCGCCTTCATCCTGCCGGTGTTCCAGCGGGCGGAGTTCCTGTCCCTCCTGTCCATGAAGCTGGACGTATCCACTCCGGAGGTCTATACGGAGCAGGGCGTGCCGGTCATGGCGGACGGAGTCGCCATCATCAAGATCGGCGGCTCGATCGAGGATGTGGCGACGGCGGCCGAGCAGTTCATGGGCAAGCCGGTCGAAGCTCTGAAGTCCGAGGCCCAGGAAGTTCTCGAGGGCCATCTGCGGGCGATTCTCGGTTCCATGACGGTGGAGGAAGTGTACCGCAACCGGGACCGTTTCGCGCAGGAGGTCCAATCCGTAGCGGCCAAGGACCTCAAGAAGATGGGCTTGCAGATCGTCTCCTTCACGATCAAGGATCTCCGCGACAAGCACGGCTACCTCGACGCGCTCGGCAAGCCGCGGATCGCCGCGGTCAAGCGGGATGCGGAAATCGCCGAGGCGCAGGCGGTGCGCGATGCCCGGATCCAGAAAGCTCAAGCCGAGGAGGAAGGGCAGAAGGCGGAGCTGCTGCGCGATACGAATATCGCAGAGGCTTCCAAGGAGAACCAGCTCAAGGTCGCTTCCTTCAAAAAGGATCAGGATACGGCCAAGGCCGACGCCGACCAGGCGTATACGATCCAGGAGGCGCGGATCAAGCAGCAGGTCGTGGAGGAGCAGATGAAGGTCGAGCTCGTCCGCAAGGAACGCGAGATCGACCTCGAGACGAAGGAGATCCTTCGCCGCGAGAAGCAGTATGATTCCGAAGTGAAGAAAAAAGCCGACGCCGATCGTTATGCGGTCGAGCAGGCGGCCGAAGCGGAAAAGGCCAAGCAGATCAACGCGGCGGACGCCACGAAGTATCGGATCGAAGCCGAGGCCCGCGCCAACGCGGAGCAGAAACGTCTGGCAGGCCAGGCGGAAGCAGACGCCCAGCGGGCCAAAGGTACGGCCGAAGCCGAAGTCATCCGGCTGCGCGGTCTGGCCGAAGCGGAAGCCAAAGAAAAGCTGGCGCAGGCGTTCGAGAAGTTCGGCGAAGCGGCCGTGCTCGACATTATCGTCAAGATGCTGCCGGAGCTGGCCGGCAAGATTGCCGAGCCGATCAAGGCCATCGACAAGCTGACGGTCGTCGATACGGGCAATGGAGCCGGAGCGGCCCGTCTGAGCAACTATGTGACGGATCTGATGGCGACAGCGCCGGAAATGCTGAAGAGCGTCGCCGGCATCGACGTCAACGCGCTGATGAAAAGTCTCACTTCCCGCGTTCCCGCAGCGGGCGTGAAGCCGGCGGCCGCAGATGTTCCGGCGCTGCCGGCCGATGCGGCAGCTGCGATGGCTGCGGCAGCCTCGGATGCAGCCGACAAGAAATAAGACGACTTGGATGCAGAAGTCATAAGGATAGAAAAAAACCCCCTTGCGGCAATTCGCAAGGGGGTTTTTCGGGTCTCTTCCGAGGAAGAGAAGCCGGTATTAACGGCTGTAGAACTCGACGATTTGCTTTTCGTCGATGTCGGAGCTCAGCTCGCCGCGCTCTGGCAGACGAACGTATTTGCCTTCCATGGCAGCTTCGTTGAACTCGATGTAGCTAGGAAGGTGGTGACGGCCTTCCATGGCTTCTTTGATCGATTTCATGCTGCGGCTGCGTTCGCGCAGGCCGATCACGTCGCCAGGCAGGACTTGGTAGGAAGCGATGTCGACTTTTTTGCCGTTGACCGTAACGTGGCCGTGGGCAACGAGCTGGCGAGCGCCCGGACGGGAGTTCGCGAAGGCAAGGCGGTAAACCAGGTTGTCCAGGCGGGACTCAAGCAGGAACATGAAGTTCTCGCCGGAGATGCCTTTCAGCTTGGAAGCCTTGTCGAACAGGTTGCGGAATTGCTTCTCGTTGACTCCGTACATGTGGCGGAGTTTTTGCTTCTCAGCCAGCTGCAGGCCGTAGCCGCTCACTTTTTTGCGTTGGTTCGGACCGTGTTGGCCCGGTGCGAAGTTGCGCTTGAGTTCTTTGCCGGTGCCGCTCAGGGAAATGCCGAGACGACGGCTGAGTTTAAACTTGGGACCTGTATAACGTGACATATTGGGTGTAACTCCTTCTTCAAATGGAATGTTTGAAAAGGGTCCAATGATTTCGCCGGATACTGCATGGACATGGACAAGCCATGACCCCGAAGGACTAGTTCAGCCGCTGGCCCTCCAGCTGCAGCACCCCATGAGGGTGTCACAAAAATCTTGGCCTATATTCAAAAACTAATTTTATAGGAATCAGGCATCCAGTGTCAAGCCGAAACCCGTTGCGGACAGCTGGATTCGCATATTATTTGTTTCGGGTTGGAAATGCTAGTGGAAACGAGCGGGAGGTGGAATGACATGGGATGGAAGCGGGCGGGAACGTTCGCCGCCGGAACGGGCGCGATTGTGGTTATGGCCTTGGGCGGCTGCGCGGCGGTGCAGGCAGACCGAACGCCGGAGGAGCTGTTCAGTCTTGCCGTGTCGGGGCTGGCGGCTCAGGACAGCTACAGCTTCAGCGGCTTCTCCACGTCGGCCGGCAGCTCCGCGCCCAAGACGCAGTTCAAGGGAGAGGTGCAGCGGCATGAAGGGGTCCGGCTGCTGGAGAGCAGAGAGGGAGAGGCGGGCGTGCTGGAAACCGAAGGCGGAATTCCGGCCGGATATGATCCGGCATGGCTGCTGGGCCGGCTGCTGGACAGCAAGGCGGCTGTCGGCCTGGATGCTGCCCGATCGGAGGGAGGCCGCGCCGTGCTCGTCATCCGCCCGAACCCGGCGGAAGCCGGGAGCATATGGCGCAGCCGGCTTCAGGAGCAATGGAGCCGAATCGCGAACAGCTCCCCGGAAGACAGCGGGGTCTGGGGCAGGCTGGACGGCCCCCGGCGGGCCGAGCTGAAGCGGGAATGGAACGAGGAGCTTGTACGCAGCTCCGGACAGTGGCAGGAAATGATGGAATCCTTATCCGCGGATTCCTCCTATACTCTCGTCGTCGACCGGAGCCGGCTCGTGCCTTTGAAATTGGCTGAAAATGCGGATCTTCATTATAAATCGGGCGGGAACAAAGCGGATGAGCAGAGAAAGACGGAGTTCCTGTTCCATCTGGATCATTAGCACAATAACGCATAACCGTGCAACAGAAGCGGCGTTCATGATAGGATGGTTCGCGTAAAAAGTTTTTTAGACCGAAGGGAGATTCAACCGTTCATGCGTGATCCTAGACTTCAAACACTCGCCGCGAACCTGGTGAGCCATTCCGTCCAAGTGCAGCCTGGCGAGAACATCCTGATCGACTTGATCGGAAGCGAGCTTGAGCTCGGCAAGTGCCTCATAGAGGAAGTGGTCAAGCGCGGCGGCCGTCCATTCGTGGAAACAAGCGACCGTTCCATCCTGCGTTCCCTGCTGCAAAATGCCTCCAAGGAGCAGATCGAACTGTGGTCCAAGCTCGACCAGGAAAGAATGAGCCAGATGCAAGGCTACATAGGCGTCCGGTCCGGAGAGAACGTCAACGAGCTGGCCGATGTGCCGGAAGAAAGCATGAGGCTGTACCAGCAGCTCTACTCTCATCCGGTCCACTCCGAAATCCGGGTAAAGCGCACGAAATGGGTCGTGCTCCGCTATCCGAGCGCCTCGATGGCGCAGCTCGCCAAAATGAGCACCGAGGCTTTCGAGGACTTCTACTTCAATGTATGCAATCTGGACTACAGCAAGATGGAAGAAGCGATGACGCCGCTCAAGCAGCTCATGGACCGCACCGACCGCGTACGCATCACCGGCCCGGGCACGGATCTCAGCTTCTCCATCAAGGGAATCGGATCCGTGAAGTGCGCGGGCGAGCGCAACATTCCCGACGGCGAGCTGTACACAGCTCCGATCCGCGATTCCGTGCAAGGCACGATCACGTACAACACGCCCAGCGTCAATTCCGGCGTGACCTTCGACAACATCTCCTTCACGTTCGAGAACGGACGCATCGTCAAGGCGACCTCCAACAACACCGACCGCATCAACGAAATTCTCGATACGGACGAAGGAGCGCGTTATATCGGCGAGTTCAGCCTCGGCTTCAATCCGTACATCCTGCATCCGATGAACGATACGCTGTTCGACGAGAAGATCGCGGGCTCGCTGCACTTCACGCCGGGACAAGCGTACGAGGAAGCCGACAACGGCAACCGTTCCGCCGTCCATTGGGATCTCGTCCTCATCCAGCGTCCGGAATACGGCGGAGGAGAAGTGTATTTCGATGACGTGCTGATCCGCAAGGACGGCATCTTTGTTCTGCCGGAGCTCGAAGGCCTGAATCCGGACGGCTTGAAATAAATCCGCTGCGTTTGTCCGGCCTTGATTGAGGTTAAATTTTACATGTTCCATCTTGAATGGGCATCCTGATTCAGTTATGATGAAGGAAACGTTTTCTTTATCGACTTCTTACAAGGAGGAATCCCTATGTCCAACAATGCGGCTATCGTAGAAATTTCTCAAATTGCCAGCCGGTTCCGCTCATCGATCGTTCTTCAAGCCGACAACAAGTACATCGATGTGAAGAGCATCCTGGGCTTGTTCACGACGTTGGTCGGAGGCCATTCCTATGAGCTGCACGTTCACGGGCCTGATGCCGACGAAGCGAAAGCAGCCCTTTCCGAGGCTTTCTCGAAGCATAACCTCGACGTGAAAGTCATCGGCGAGTAACTTCATTTGGCAGCAACCGGTAAGCCCGGCCGCGCATGCGGCCGGGCTTATTTTCATGGTCGGGTTCCCGCAATGACCTTGTGTATTGGACAGAGATCGTCTAATATTAAAGATACTATCGTAACATGAAGACGGCGAGACATCCGCACAGGGGGGGAAACTATGTCTTCACCGGAAGTCCTGGTCCATCTGCATCAGAAGGCGGTTCAACTGCTGCAGGATGACGCGAACAAAATCGAGAAGCTGATTGAGGTTCAGATGGAGAATCTTGCTACCCGCAAGTGCCCTCTGTACGAAGAGGTCCTCGATACCCAGATGTACGGCTTCTCGCGGGAAGTTGACTTTGCCGTAAGGGCGGGGCTTATCGAAGAGGCGGCTGGCAAAGCGATCATCAGCCGGCTAGAGCGCAACCTTGCCCAACTGTATGAAGCGCTGGACCAAAAGTCCCAGCTCCTATAGCAGCCAGCAACGGTGGCTTCCCGGCCATCCGCAGCAAAAAGGCGCATCCCCCGCGGCCGGCGGGAGATGCGCCTTTTTGCTGCGCGCTCCTAGACGAGGAAGAAGGCGAAGCCAAGAATGATATAAACCATGATCAGCAGGAAGCCTTCATACCAGTTGGTCCTTCCGTCGCTGGAAACCGCTTTGGCGATGAATACCGCGACCGCAATGGAAGCCAGCTCGATCGGGGTGAAGACGATGTCCATCGTCGGACCGAACAGGCCGCTGATCAGCACGAGCACCGGGGCGACGAAGAGTGCGATCTGCAGGCTGCTGCCGACGGCGATTTCCACCGCTGCGCCCATCTTGTTTTTGAGCGCGAGCATGATGGCCGCGCTGTGCTCGGCGGCATTGCCGACAATCGCGACGACGAAGGCGCCGATGAACAGCTCGGAGAGGCCGAAGCGGGCCGACACCTCATGCAGCGTTCCGACAAGCCATTCGCTGACGAAGGCGACCATGACGGTGGCCACGACCAGATAGAGGATGGAGCGGCCTTTGCTCCAGGCGGGCTCTTCGTGGTGGCTGTCCGCCGACGCATCGGCCTTTTCCTCCATGTCGGAGAGCATGTTTTTGTGCGTGACCATGGAGAAGACCAGCCAGAGCAAATAGCTGACGATCAGAATGATCGCGACCGTGATGCTGAGCACCTTGTCCGCCTGTACGGAGAAATGCTCCGCTGCGACGAAGATGGCCGGCACGATGAGGGCGATGACGGCCATCACCATGAGCGTCGAGTTGTGGGTGGCCAGCTGGACGTTGTAGCGCTGCTCCTTGTACTTGAGTCCGCCCAGGAAAATGCTGAGGCCGAGCACCAGCAGCAGGTTGCCGATGATCGAGCCGGTCAGGCTCGCTTTGACGGTCTCGAAGGAGCCTGCCCGAACGAGGAAAATCGCGATGATCAGCTCGGCTGCGTTGCCGAAGGTGGCGTTGAGGAAGCCGCCGAGGCGCTGTCCCGCATAATGCGCCACGGACTCGGTGGCCTGCCCGAGAAACCCGGCCACGAAGATGACGGAGATGGCGGAGACGACGAATTGGAACATTTCGTTCCAGTGGGCGTAATGGGCGATTCCGCTCAATACGAAGCTGACGATCAGCCCGGCGAAAAACAGTTGACGACGACTCAAGCAGCGGCACCTCGATCATTTTGGGATATGTAATACGGCAAAATCTGTATCTTAATATACCCATCCTGCAGGGAAAAGTAAACGCTCGGAATGAAGCGTGCTTGTCTTGCATTCGGAAGAGAACATCCCTTACAATGGAAGAAAGAGTGGATTCATTGAAGGAGTTGAACGTGATGGCGGAAGACCTTCAAACTGGCTTGATCCGGATCTCGGATGACGTTGTCGCTACCATCGCCGGACTGGCGGCGCTTGAGACCCCGGGAATCGCTGCGATGTCGGGCGGCATATCCGAAGGTCTCGCCAAGAGGCTCAGCGGAAAGAACGCCCAGAAGGGCGTATCCGTCGAAGTCGGCCAGCTGGAAGCGGCCGTCGATCTCAGGGTAATCGTCCAATACGGCATTCCGATCCAGGAAGTATGCAGGCAGCTGCAGCTGAATGTCCGGGAAGCCGTAGAGAATATGACCGGGCTCAATGTGGTCGAGATCAACGTCAAGGTGGATGGCGTCCTGTTCCGGGATGAACCGGTGGAGGAAGCCGGAACCGGCACGGCAAGGCTGAAATGAAAGAAGGAGCCGCTCGTGAGAGCGGCTCCTTCTTTCATTTGACCGATGCGGCTACGAATTCGCCTGCCGGCCGACTGCGCGAAGCGGGCTGTCCGTCGCGCGCTTCGCCGCCGCAGGCTGACGGTTGGCTTCGCGGCTGATGCTGAGAAGCACGCCGACGGACATCAGGCTCGCCAGCAGGGAAGAGCCTCCATAGCTGATGAACGGAAGCGTGACGCCGGTCAGCGGAATCGCATTGGTGACGCCGCCGATGTTGATGAATGCCTGCACCGCGAACAGGGAGACGATGCCGGCCCCCACGACCGTGCCGTAAATATCGGGACAGCGCAGGGCGACGATCAGGCCGCGCCAGAGGAAGAGCAGGAATACGATCAGGAACAAAGTGCTTCCGATGAAGCCGAGCTCTTCCCCGATGATGGCGAAGATGAAGTCGTTGTAGGCGAACGGCAAGTACTGGACCTTCTGGATGCCGTGACCGAGGCCGGCTCCGCTGAATCCGCCATGGCCGAGCGCCATCAGCGAGCGGGCGACCTGATAACCGTCTCCCAGGGAGTCGGCCAGCGGATCCTGATAGCTCGTGAACCGGCTGATCCGGTATTCCCACTTCGTTGGCGAGATGAGGAAGGCTACGGCTCCGACAGCGGTCAGGACGATGCCGCCGAAAAAGGCGGAGGCGGCCAGCTGGCGCAGGTTGGCTCCTCCTGCGACGATCATCAGGAAGGCGCAGGCCGATATGACGAGGCAGGAGCCGAGATCCGGCTGCAGCATGATCATGCCGCATACGATGCCGACGATGACGATGACCGGCACGAGCCCTTTTTTGAAGCTGCGGAACCGTTCGCCTTTCTTGGCGATCAGAGTGCCGAGATAGAGGATGAGCGCCAGCTTCGCGAATTCCGTCGGCTGTACCGCGAACCCCATCACATTGAACCAGCTTCTTGCCCCGTTGATCTCTCTCGCCACGAACGGAACGATCATGAGCATGAAAAAGACGGGGAGAAAGAACAGCATGAACCCGCGCTTGAACACCTGATAGCGGAAATTCATCACCACCAGCATGATGGCCGTCCCGAGAGCGGCGAACAGGAATTGCTTCTTCAAATAATAAAGAGGATCATTTCCTGCAGTCCGGCTGACGGCGGCCGTGCTGGAGCTGGAGCTGAACACCATGACGAGACCGAAGCCGACAAGCGCCAGCGTCAGAATCAGGAGCAGGAAGTCCGGCCTGCCGCGGCGGCCCTCCGGATTGACCTTCATGGTTGGCTGTCACCTACTCGGAAAGCTTATTTTTGAGGTCGGCGAGCTTCTGCTTGGCAGCGCTCAGAATAGGCTGGGGCACGGCGGACTCGTATTCGAGGCCGTGCGGGAAAGTGGCTCGTCCGATATAGACGGATTCAACGGTGAGCACGGCTGCCGGGTTTTCCAGCTTGCCTTCGACGGCCCGCGTGCTGATCCGCAGGAAATATTCGTCGTTCGTGCCGCGGTCGACGAATTTCAGATCGTATGTAGCGCGGTAGTATTCCCATTGCCAGCGGACGAATCCGAGGCTCTCGGCGCTTTCGTCAAGGTGGGCCAGATCGCTTTTCAACCCGTTCAAGCCTGAATTTTCAATTAACATGGGGGAAATCCTCCTCAGCAGCATGGCAAAGACTGTATTCCCTTTCATATTAGTATGTTTCCAAAGCCAGTGCAACCCTGCGCGGCCTGTGTAGCGAGCGCCGCGGCAGACTCGTCTACCCCGGCGGTGCCCGCATCTGGTACACTACAAGAACAGCAGGAAGATTATAAACGGCCGCTGCGGGAGCCGCCTCGAGCGCCCCGGCATGCGGCAAGGAGGGCAACAGCTTGAATCGAGACCATACCGCCGCGGCGGACAAGCTTCTGGAAATGTATCCGCGCATGGTAAGCGACCGCCGCCATCTGCACCGGCATCCTGAAATAAGCTTCCGGGAGGAGCATACATCCGCCTGGATCGGAGACCGTCTGGCAGAGATCGGCTGCGCCGCTGTCCGCAAGGGAGTCGGAGGCTACGGATTGATCGTCGATCTGAAAGGCAGCCATCCGGGTCCCGTAATCGCGCTGAGAGCCGATATGGACGCTTTGCCGCTCCAGGACCTGAAGGAAGTGGAATACCGCTCCCAGACACCGGGCGTCATGCATGCTTGCGGGCACGACGCCCATACGTCCTCGCTGCTGGCGATCGCGGAATATTATCATTCGCTGGACGGCGGCTTCAGCGGAACCCGCAGGCTGCTCTTCCAGCCCGCGGAGGAGCTTACTCCGGGCGGCGCGCTGCCGATGATCCGCGATGGAGCGCTTGAAGGCGTCGACGTCATCTACGGCGTGCATCTCTGGACGCCGGTCCAAGCCGGCACGGTCAGCATCCGCGGAGGCGCATTCATGGCCGGCGTGGACGAGTTCACGATCGAGATCACCGGCAAAGGCGGGCATGGAGGGATGCCGGAGCATACCCGCGACACGATCGTCGCGGGGTCTGCGCTCGTCCAGGCCCTGCAGTCGGTCGTAAGCCGCAATGTCAGCCCTCTCGACACGGCGGTCCTTTCCATCGGCTCTTTCCAGGCCGGAGAAGCGAGCAATGTCATTGCCGGCCACTGCCGGCTGAAGGGAACGGTGCGCACCTTCGACAAAGGCGTGCGGGACCTGATGCGTCAGCGCATCTCCGAGCTCGTCCGGCTCGTATGCGCCGGATTCGGCACCGAGGGGGAGATGGATTACCGGGAGGGCTACCCTCCGGTCGTCAACGACGAGCTGGAGGCGGCCCGCTGCCTGGCTGCGGCGGCAGAGCTGTTCGGAGACGGGAATGTCCGCGAGTCCGAGCTGATTACGGCAGGCGAGGACTTCGCGTATTATCTCGAACAGGTGCCGGGCTGCTTCATGTTCGTCGGCGCAGGCAACCCGGAGGCGGGGGCGGTCCATCCGCATCATCATCCGAGATTCGACCTCGACGAAAGCTCGATGCTCCAATCCGCCCGGCTGATGATCGGCTGCGCGGAAAACTATGCGGCCGCGTTCTCCCGTGAATGACCTTATGGCGACATGCGCACGATAAGGAAACAGCCGGGCTTCCCGTGCTGGAAAGCAGGACGGAACGAACCGGGCAATTCCTTGGGAGGTCATGCGCATGCCACTTGCGGTATCACAGATCATGAGCAAGCCCTGCATCACTGCTACGCTGAAGGACAATGTGTATGAACTGGCCGTGCTGATGAAGGACCATGGCATCGGCTTCGTTCCGATCGTCGAGGGAGAGAGGCTGGTCGGAGTGGTGACGGACCGGGATCTTGTCGTGCGGGGGTACGCCGTCAAGCATTCCGGCTCCACCGCCGTAATCGAAGTCATGACGCCGAACCCGGTCACGCTGAGCCCGGAGGACACTGCCGAGGAAGCGGGCCGCCTGTTCGCGGAAAAGGAAATCCGCAGGCTGCCCGTCGTGGAAGACGGCCGCTTGATCGGCGTTGTCGCGATCGGTGATCTCGCCGTGCGCGACAGATTCGCGGATGAAGCGGGACAAGCGCTGAGCGCCATCTCCGAGGCGGCTCCGTCCCCGTTCGTCCATTGACAGGCATAGGAATGGAAAGGCCGGCGTCCCTTCGGGGACTGCCGGCCTTTTTGCTCCTGTTCTCCCATGAACGGCCCAAGCGGCATAAAAAGGCTGAATTTTGCCCCATACTGTCAGCATTGGCAAGTGATGTGACAAAAGGAGGCTGGCTGACATGCTGAAGCGGAAAAGCGGCCCGCTTGTCGTGCTGGAGGACGGCACGGTGCTGCTGGACGATGCCCATCCCGGAGCCGAAAAGGCCAGGGAAGCGCTCGCGGGCTTCGCGGAGCTCGTCAAGCGTCCCGGCACGATGCATACCTACCGGATGACCCCGCTGAGCGTATGGAATGCTGCTTCCCAGGGCAAGCCGGCGGAAGAAATACTGGACTGCCTTGAAGCCAATGCGCGGTACGGGGTGCCGGGAGCGGCCGCAGGCAAAGTGAAGCAGTGGCTCAGCAGGTACGGGGAGCTGGAGCTGACCGCGATCGGGGGCGCGCTGCTGCTGTCCGGACCCGCCGCAAGGCTGCGGGAAATTACGGACGAGAGCATCGCTTCATGGGGAGCGGCCCGCGCAGCCGATGGCATCGCCGTTCCGGGCGAACGCCGGGGAGATCTGAAGAGAGAGCTGCTGCGGATGGGCATGCCGGTCGTCGACCATGCCGGCTACCGGGAAGGCGAGGCGCTCAGCATCGGCCTGCGCGGCGAGCTGCCCTCGGGCAAGCCGTTCCGGCTGAGGGACTACCAGCGGCAAGCGGTGGAGCGGTTTTGCCGGGACGGCGTCCAGGGAGCGGGCGGCAGCGGCGTCATCGTGCTGCCTTGCGGAGCGGGCAAGACCGTCGTTGGCGCCGCGGCTCTGGCCAGGCTCGGCTGCGCGACGCTGATCCTGACATCGGGTTCGACCTCCGTGCGGCAGTGGCGGCGCGAGCTGCTGGAGAAGACGACGATCGCAGAAGATGACATCGGCGAATATACGGGGGAGAAGAAGGAAGTGCGGCCGGTCACCATCGCCTCGTATCAGATTATGGGGCGCCGGGGCAGCGGAGGCCATATGGATCTGTTCAGCCGCAGGGATTGGGGCCTCATCATTTATGACGAGGTGCATCTGCTTCCGGCTCCCGTATTCCGGCTGACCGCCGAGCTGCAGGCGACGCGGAGGCTGGGTCTGACAGCGACGCTCGTACGAGAGGACGGGCGCGCCGAGGATGTGTTTTCCCTGATCGGCCCCAAGCTGTTCGAGCTGCCGTGGAAGGCGCTTGAGCGCGAAGGCTGGATCGCCGCGGTCAGCTGCCGGGAGGTGAGGGTGCCGCTGGCGGAGGAAGACGGGGCAACATACGATGCGGCGGGAGCCCGCACCCAGCTGCGGCTCGCCGGAGAAAATCCCCGCAAGGCGGAGGCGGTGCGCCGGCTACTGGAGAAGCATCCGGGGAAGCCGGCGCTCGTCATCGGCCAGTATCTGCGGCAGCTGTCCAGCCTCGGGAGGCAGCTCGAAGCTCCCGTGCTGTCGGGCAGCACGCCGCCCGAGGAGCGCGAGGAGCTGTACAGCCGCTTCAATTCCGGAAGCTTGCCCGTACTGGTCGTATCCAAAGTCGCGAATTTCGCGATCGATATGCCCGACGCGGCCGTCGCCATCCAAGTATCGGGGAGCTACGGCTCCCGTCAGGAGGAAGCGCAGCGGATTGGCAGGCTGCTGCGCCCGAAGGAAGATAACCGGGCTTACTTCTATACGGTCGTGACGGAAGGGACGAAGGAAACGGAATTCGCCCTGAAGCGGCAGCTGTTCATGATCGAGCAGGGCTATACGTACGAGATTGCGGAAAGAGGGTCATTATGATGGGCTCGGACAAGCCTTGGGAGCGCAGCAAAGCCGTCCGTCTCACCCCGGGACGCAGCGGTCCGGCGCATAGGCCGGAGCAGCCGGGCTCTGCCGGACCCTTCTCCGGAGCGGATCCGGAGGCGGAGATCTGGAGCCGCCTGAGTCCGGTCTCGAAGGATGTGCTCCGCTGCCTGCTGACGAGATTCGGCGTCCATCCGGCCGAGGAGGAGCGGCTGCTGGAGGAAGCCGCCGCAGGCTGCTGGTCGGGACTGGAGCTGCGCGCCGGCCTGTCCGGCCTGCAGGCTGCCGGAGCCGTTCAAGCGAGGCTGCGCTTCTGGGGAGAGCGCGCCGTCGCCGTGACGGCCGGCTCGTACTTGAACTGGGCGGCGGTCGCCTGCCCGTGGACTTCCGCGGAAGAAAAGCTGGCGCGCCGCAGCGCCGCGTCGGCAGTGAGCGGAGGCGGCGCTCTGTACAGCCGCGCTCTGCTGGGGGCTCTGGCGGAGCTTGCCCGGAGCGGACCGGTCCTCACCGTGAAAGGAAAGCTTCATCGGGGCACCGTCAAAGCTCTGGAGCAGGCAGCGGGCTTGAACCCCGAATCCTTTATCCGGCTGGATCCTTCCTTGAGGCTGGACTATCCCGGATCGGTCGCGCTCGTGCTCGACTGGTCTTTCAGCAGCGGCATATTGCGTCCTGGAGCAGCCTGGAGCTGGGATGTGCAGAAACTGCGGACATGGCTTGACGAGCCTCTGATGGAGCGGGAAAGGAGGCTGTTCCGATGGATATTGGATCGGGCCGTCCGCCATTCGGCGGAAGCGGCCGCCGCTGCGTCCGTCGTCTCCAGCCTGAGGGAGGATGTCTGGTACAGCGTGCCCAGGCTGGAGCTTCTATGCCGGTCCCGCTTCGGCTGGCCAGCCGGCCGTCCGGGCCGGGACAGCCCGGCACATGCCGGGCTGCTGGAATGGCTGGCGGGCTGCGGCTGGGCCGAATGGGGCGAGACGGAGCAGGGAAAGTCCTGCTTCCGGCTGCTGCTCTCTGCCGAAGGCCGCGAAGAGGAGGATTCGGATGGGGACGAGCCTCTTCTGCTGCAGCCTGACGGAGATATATGGGCGGGAGCCTGGACGTCGTATCGTCAGCTCTGGCCGCTGGAGCTGGCTGCCGAACGGGGAGAAGTGAGGGAGCTCACCGCCTACCGGCTGACAGAGAAATCCCTGAAAAGGGCGGCGGCGCTCGGCATTGGGGCGGGACAGCTGCGGGAATGGCTGTCCGGCGCCTCGGGAATGGCATTGCCGCCGCCGGTGGAAACGCTTCTGGCGCAAGGCTTGCCCGGGACGGGGAGCCGCAGCGCCCTCTTCGCCGTCGAGGAGAGCGGGGAAGAAGCAGCCGGACTCGCCGGCAGGCCTTCCTGGCAGTCGTCGGACCCTTCCTTGACCTTTGCCGCGCTCGAACCGGCGCCGCCGGCCGAGGTGCAGCCTGGGCTTGTCCTGCAGGCGGAGAAGCTGCCCGCTGCATGGACAGGCGTCCCGCGCAGCTATCGCCCGTCCACCTGCCGCCAGCTGCTGGAGAGCGCGGTCCGGCTGCATATTCCCGTGGAGCTTCATGACGGGGAAAGCGCCGGGATATTCGTACCGCTCCAAGTCCAGGGGGACGGCGACGGCTGGGCCGCGGAAGGCTTCTACCGGAAGGACAATGAGGCCCGAGTGCCGGCAATGCTGATTCCCGGCCAAGTCGGCCGAATACGGCTGCTCATGCCCGGAAATGCGGCCGCCCGCTGAAGGCGTCTACCGAAGCTCAATCGGGTATGCTATGATAGGAGCAAGCCGGAAGGAGACCTTCCCCGGCAGGAAGGAGTGGACCGATCTTGCAGCAGCTTGAGATTGCGGAGCAGACGCCGCTGGATATGGCGCCAGTCGTGCTCTGCGCCTATGAACTAGGCGATTACATCAACCAATCGGCCGAAGTGGCGGATTATTTATATTGGAAGAACGAAGTCGAACACAACCCGGAAGTCGCCTCGCTGAGGGCGAGATTCAACCGGGCGAAGGAATTCTTCTCCGAATGCGAGCGCTTCGGAAGGTTCCATCCCGACTACCATGCGGCCAAGGATAAGGTGAAGGCTGTCGAAGCCGAGATGGCGCAGGTGGAATGCATCCGCCGCTACAAGGAAGCCGAGGAGGTCGTCGATACGCTGCTCTATGACGTATCCCTGATGATCGCCGAATCGGTATCCGGCTCGATCAAGGTGCCGGGCAACAATCCGCTGCCGTCGGGCGGCTGCGGCGGAGGCGGCTCCTGCAGCTGCGGAAGCGGGGGGTGCGGCTGATGGAGCATTCCGAGTCGATGCCGGCCGTCGAAGCGGCTGCGTTCCCTGAACAGCGCACGGGCTACATCGTCTGGGTGAGCGACGTCAAGTCGGCCCGCAGCCTGGAGAAGTACGGCAACGTGCATTACATTTCGCGGCGGCTGCACTATGCCGTTATCTATATCGATTCGGGGCGCGAGGAAGAGACGCTGCGCAACATTCATCGCCTGCCGTACGTCAAGAAGACGGAACGCTCCCTCCGGAACGAGATCAAGACGGAATACACCAAGGAAAATCCGGATAAAACGCGTTTCTACAGCATGTAGATGCAGCGTCCGGCTTCGGCGGCTCAAGACCTTCGACCTCTGGCGGGCGGGGGTCTTTTTTCTTTTATAAAAACCCAAAATGTGACAATAATGGAGAGTCCTATTTTTTAATTTGAAATTGGAAATAGACATGGTAGAATAAACCTAATCATAAACTAGATATAAAGGCCTGCTTCCCAGGGAGGAGTGGACAAGATGAAGGATAGAACGACGGAACGCTGGAACACGTATGAGACGTTCCATGTTGAACTGGGCGATAAGCGAGTGGCGGATGTCATCATCACTCATCATGCGAAGCTCCGCTGGGCGGACCGGGTAGAGAGCGTCAAGACCGGTTTCGACGACATCGCGGATTATATCTGGCAGTGTCTCAAGCAAGGACGGATCGAATCCTATTACCGGAACGAAGAGGACGTCTACCTCATCGACGACGACCTGGTTTTCGTGGCGGAATTTAGCGATTCGGAGAAGGAATTCGATCTTGCCGGCACACCGCTCCAGAAAATGATCGTCGTCACATTTTTGGGAAGAATGTCGGAAACGATCGAGCTTAGGGACTTAAAGTCCTATTACTCCTGGCTGCGGCATTCCCGGCGCATGACCCTGATCAAAAATAGCCGCAAAAGGAAATGACATATTATACCAATTATTATGGATGTAGATGACAATAGTGGAAACGGGCTTTCTGCTCCTATGCGGCGAGGCCCGTTTTTTTCTATTTATACCGATAGTTATGTTTTATGCGCGGGTACGTTATAATGAACAAAAAAATGAGCGGGCAAGTCCGGCCGGCAGCCGAAGCCGGATCAGGCCGATGCCGCCCGAAAGGATGACGACAAGGTGGCCATCAACTTCCATCAGCTGCATATTTTTTATACGGTCGCTGAAAAAGGCAGCTTTTCCGCGGCAGCGCAGGCACTGCACATGACTCAGCCGGCCGTAACGATGCAGGTCCAGTCTCTGGAGGACCAGCTCGGCACGAAGCTGCTGCTCCGGTCCACGAAGAGAATCGAGCTGACGGACGCGGGGAGCGTCCTGCTGCCCTATGCCAAGCGGAGCATGGACTTGATCCGGGATGCGGATACGGCCATGGCGCGTTACGCGAAGGGCCTCAAGGGACGTCTTCAGCTCGGCTCGAGCCTGACGATCGGAGAGTACATCCTGCCGCGGCTGCTTGGACCGTTCAACAAGGAGCATCCGGATATTTCCATCCGCATGAAGATCATGAACACGACCCAGATTCTCGAGCACATCCTGAACCATCAGCTCGACTTCGGCCTGCTCGAAGCTCCGGTCAGCCATCCGGACGTACATACCGAGCCGGTGCTGAGCGACGAGCTGCAGCTGATCGTCGGTCCCGGCCATCCGCTGTCGGGACGGGGCGAAGTCACCCTTGCGGAAGTCATCACGTACCCGCTCGTCCTGCGCGAGCAAGGTTCGGGCACGAGGCAGGTCATGGAGGATCAGCTGGCGATGAAATCCATCGATGCCGAAGACCTGAACATCGTCATGGAGCTCGGCAGCACCGGCGCGGTCAAGTCGGCCGTGGAGGCGGGAGTCGGCATGAGCTTCATCTCCGCTTCCTCCATCAAGCATGAGCTGGCTCTCGGCCTGCTGGAGACGGTGGCCATTGCGGACGCCGATTTCACCCGGGAGTTTTATTCGATCTATTTGAAGTCGGCGCTGCTGCCGAAACCGGCCGTGTCGTTCCTCAGCTTCCTGAGAGGCAGGGATCTCGCCCAATGGCTGTAATCCGCGCGGATCTGCATGCGCATACGACGGCGTCGGACGGAATGGATTCGCCGGCCGAGCTCGTTGCCAGAGCGGCGGCTCGGGGATTGGACGCGATAGCCGTGACGGACCATGATACGATGGATGGCGTCGAGGAGGCGAAGCTTCAAGGAGAGCGATCCGGCGTCATCGTCATTGCAGGCGTGGAGCTGAGCACGGCGCGGGGCGGCAAGGACATCCATGTGCTCGGATACGGCCCCGACCGGAGCGATCCGCTCTGGCTGGAGCGCCTCTCCGCGCAGGGGAAAGTCCGGGAACGGCGCAACGAGCTGCTGCTCCGGCGTCTTGGACAACTGGGCATCGATTTGACGCTGGGCCAGGTGCTGGATGCCGCGGCGCTGGGAGGAGGAGGCGTTCCGGCGAGCCTGGGACGCCCGCATTTCGCCGCCGCTCTTGTGAAGGCTGGCGCCGTGTCCACTGTACGCGAAGCATTCGAGCTTTATCTCGCGGAAGGAGCTCCGGCCTATGTGGAGATTCCGCGCATAACGCCCGAGGAGGGCATACGCTGGATCGTCGAGGCCGGCGGAACAGCGGTGCTGGCCCATCCCGGACTGTACCATGACGACGCTGAAGTGGAAAGGCTCGCCTCGGCCGGGGGACTGGCCGGAATCGAAGCCTTCCACTCCGACCATACGCCGGAGGAGGAACTCAAGTATGCGCGTCTTGCCGAGAGGCACGGCCTTCTTGCGACCGGCGGCTCGGACTATCACGGCAGCCGCGGCGGGGAGATTCGCCATGGCGACTTGGGAAGCCGGACCGTGGATGCCAGGGCGCTCATGGAACGGATGAAGGGCTGATGTCGAGGCTATGGGCCCGGTTTGGCGAGAGGCGGGCAGAGGGCAGACGCTCGCATGAAGGCAGGACGGGGATCCTTTCCCATCCCGCATAAAAAGAAAGCCGGCGCTGCAGGGGGTCAGTCCCCAGTCAGCGCCGGCTTTCTTTTTATCCATTCGGCGAGCTACGCCCTTCCTTGAGCCGCTGCTGTCAGCCGCGGCCGGCGGAGCGTCGCTTCCTCGAGCTCCATCTCTCCTTCAGATAGCGTTCATACCATCCGATGCTTGCCGTCAGCCAGGCTGCGCTGATCAGATAGCCTCCCAGCACGTCGCTGGGGTAATGGACGCCCAGATAGATCCGGCTGATTCCGATCATGAGGATCATGGCGATTCCCGCCGACACGGCGGCGGCCTTCATCCAGAAGCGGGCCAGATGCTTCCAAAGGAAATAGACGGTAATGCCGTAAAGCGTGAAGGCAGCCATGGAATGGCCGCTCGGAAAGCTGTAGCCCGCCGCGTCGATGATCCGGTGGACATCCGGTCTGGCGCGGCGAAAAACAAGCTTGAGCAGCAGGTTCAGCAGGCTGGACCCGACGATTACGCCGGCAAAGAAGATCAGCTCCCTGCGATAGCCGAGGAGGAGCAAAGCGGCGGCGATCACAAGCATGATTCCTGCGACCCAAGGGCCGGAGCCCGCTGTCGTAAATCCCTTCATGACGGCTGTCAAGGGATGGGAGGCGATTCCCTGGACGGCATCGGCCACCCGCTCGTCGAAGACGGCGGCATGATGCCTTCCGATCAGCAGAGCCCATGCTGCAAACAAGCAGAGGAGGAGCAGCGAGCTCGCCAGGGGACGGATCAGAACTGCTGTCAAAAAGCGCATAGGCATTCCTTCCCCTTTGAAAAATGCTGGAGCCGGCCCTTTCTCCCGAACGTCTTCAGGGATTCCAAGGGAGGTCCCATTTTCCGAAGCCGGACGAGTTCAGCCCGGGAATAGCGGCAATGCCGCGGTCATCAAGCTTTGACAACGGATGGAAGCTCCTGCAGGCGGGCTTCATCCGGGGTGATGAAGAGCGTTTTCTGCCGGTCGTAGATGACGAACCCCGGCTTGGAGCCGCTCGGCTTGTGCACGTGGCGGATCAGCGTGTAGTCGACCGGAACCATGCTGGAGCTGCGGGCCTGGCTGAAGCGGGCGGCCAGCATGGCGGCCTCCTCGAGCGTAGCGTTCCCGAATTCGGCGGAACGGATGACGACATGGGAGCCGGGAATATCCTTCGTATGCAGCCAAGTATCGCCTTGGGAGGCGAGCCGGTTGGTCAAGTATTCATTTTGCGTATTGTTTTTGCCTACATAGATGGCGATGCCCTCGGATGACGTGTAGCAGAGCAGGGCGGGCCTAGCCGCCTTCTTGCGCTTCGCTCCCCGCTTCCCGCGCGCGCGCAGGTAGCCTTCCGCTACAAGCTCCTCGCGGATTTCCTCGATATCCTCCAGGGAAGCGGTATCCAGCTGCTGCAGCAGGGAGTCGAGATAGGCGATCTCGGTGCCGGCGAGCGCCATCTGCTCCTTCACCGCTTCGGTGCTGTTGCGGAACTTCGTGTAGCGCCGGAAATACCGCTGGGCGTTGTCCGATGGGGAGAGCTGCGGATCGAGCTCGATCGTGACGCTTGCCGCATTCTCGTCATAGTAGTTTTCCAGCTCCACGGAACGGTCGCCTTTGGAAAAGGCATGCATGTAGGTCGTCAGCAGCTCTCCGAGAATGCGGTATTTGTCGGCGCCCTTCGCTTCTTCCAGCGTCTCGTTCAGCTTGTCCACTTTCTTGACGTTTTTGGCTTTCTCGTTCTGGAGGAAGCGGATCATGTCCGATACCCGCTGCTTGACGGTGTCGCGGCTCGCCTTTTCCCCATAGAAGGCTTCCAGACACTGGCTCATGCTCTCGAAGCCGCGGCGCTCTCCTTCCAGATGCGTCAGTTCGATAATGGAGAAATAGCTTTTGCCGGCCGGCGTCTCCACGATGTTGGGAGCGTAGCTGCCGCCGCGCACCGACTCCATGAAGGAGGAAAAGACGGTCCACAGCCGATGCAGCTCCGAGCCATCGCCGGCTTCGACGGAGCCGGCGCGGTAGGCCAGCTCCCGCGCCAGCAAGGGACTGAAGCCGCTCAGCGCCGCGACAAGCAGCTTGTCGAGCGGCTGGCGGGTCAGAGCCTCATCGGCTTCGCCGCCAGCCGCCTCGCTCAGAATGCGGGCGAAATCAGTTTCCTGCGTTATTTGGAGCGGGTCCTTCTTGTGCTGGTCGGGCGGAGCCGTATAGGCTGTGCCCGGCATGACGATGCGGTAGCTGCTGATCGCCGGCGTCACGTGATGGATGCCGTCGTGGATCGTTCTCGTCGCGGTATCGACCAGAATGATGTTGCTGTGGCGGCCCATGAGCTCGATGATGATCGTCTTCAGCGTCAGATCGCCAAGCTCGTCGCGCTGGCGGATGTCCAGCTCGATGACGCGCTCCATGCCGACCTGGCGGACCGCTTCGATCTGGCCGCCTTCGCAGTATTTGCGCAGCAGCATGCAGAACATCGGCGGCTCCATCGGATTCTGGTAGCTGCGTTCCGTGAAGTGGATTCTCGGATAGGTCGGGTTGGCCGAGATCAGAAGCTTGCGTCCCCCGCCTGCTCCGCGGGTCTGAACAACGAGATCGTGCGCGGTCGGTTGATGGATTTTATGAATGCGTCCGCCGACGAGCTGCTGGAGCTCGCTTACGGCGGCGCGGGTTACGATGCCGTCCAATGCCATGAGGGTCGTTCCTTTCGTGCGCGCCTTGTCGTCCACGCGGCGCAGGTTGTTTTGCCGTCTTATTCTACCATAACCACAAGGACAAGGGATATTTCGGGGATTGTCCTCATATAGTGTCCTAGAGCCTTGCGGGTGCTGCCCGCAGCATTATCGTGCCATCTGCGGGAGGGAGAAGAGTCGAATGGAGAATAGGAATTGGCACCAGCTGACGGAGGAACAGCTGCTGGGCCAGCTCGGCAGCTCTCCGGACAACGGTCTATCGGCGGAGGAGGCTGCCAAGCGGCTGGCCGAGCATGGCCGCAACGAGCTGTCCGAAGGAGAGAAGCTGTCGCCGGTGAAGCTGTTTTTGAACCAGTTCAAGGATTTCATGGTGCTCGTCCTCATCGGGGCGACGCTGATTTCGGGTCTGCTGGGGGAATATCTCGACGCGATTACGATCATCGCCATCATTGTCATCAACTCGATTCTCGGATTCGTGCAGGAGTTCAGGGCGGAGCGTTCGCTGCGCGCCCTCAAGGAGCTGTCCGCTCCGACCGCCCATGTCCTGCGCGGCGGCAAATCGGATGCGGTTCCGGCCAGCGAGCTCGTGCCGGGCGATATCGTGCTGCTGCAAAGCGGCGACCGCGTTCCGGCCGACCTGCGCTTCTTGAAAGCCAACAGCTGCCAGGCCGAGGAGTCGGCGCTGACCGGGGAATCCGTGCCGGTGAGCAAGCATTGCCTCGCGATCGCCGAGGAAGAGCTGCCGCTCGGGGACATGCGGAATATGGGCTTCATGGGCACGATGCTGACCGGAGGCACCGGCACCGGCATCGTCGTGAGAACAGGCATGAATACGGAGATGGGCAAGATCGCCGATCTGATCCAGCAGACGGACGAGATGGAGACGCCTTTGCAGCGCAGGCTGGAGCAGCTGGGCAAAATCCTCATCGTCGTCGCGCTTTTCCTGACGGTGATGGTCGTCGTGGCCGGCATCCTGCACGGCCAGCCCGCCTACGGAATGTTCCTCGCGGGCGTCAGCCTGGCGGTGGCGGCCATTCCGGAAGGGCTGCCGGCAATCGTGACGGTGGCGCTCGCTCTGGGCGTCCAGCGCATGATCAAGCGCAAGGCGATCGTGCGCAAGCTGCCGTCGGTCGAAACGCTTGGCTGCGCCTCCGTCATCTGCTCGGATAAGACCGGCACGCTGACGCAGAACAAAATGACGGTCACCCGCATCTGGAGCGGAAGCCGCCAGTTCGAGGTCACCGGAGAAGGGTATGAGCCCGCCGGAGGCTGCTACGCGGACGGCCAGCAGATAGAGGCCAAGGACGATCCTTCGCTGCGGCGCATGCTGCAGGTCGCGGCTCTGTGCAACAATGCGGAGCTGATCCATGCGGAGGAAGGGGAAGAGCGCAAAAGCAAAGGCGGCCAGGGAGAGCCGAAGGAGGAATGGACGCTCAAGGGCGATCCGACGGAAGGCGCGCTCGTCGTGCTGGCGGCCAAGATGGGGCTAAGCCAAAGCTCGCTCGGCGGCCTGTACAAGCGCGAGCAGGAATTCCCGTTCGACTCGGAGCGCAAGCGCATGTCCGTGGTCGTGTCGCATCAAGGAGGCCGGATCGCCTGTGTCAAGGGCGCGCCGGACATGCTCCTGGAGCGCTGCTCCTATATTCTGTGGGAAGGCAAGGTCGTGCCGTTCACCGGCACGCTCCGGCAGAAGGTGCAGCAGGCGCAGGAGGGCATGGCCCAGTCCGCGCTGCGGGTGCTCGGACTGGCTTACCGGGATCTGCGTCCGCATGACAAATGCGAGAGCGCTGAGGACACGGAGTGCCAGCTCATATTCGCCGGCCTTACCGGGATGATCGATCCGCCGCGCCGGGAAGTCCAGGGCGCCATCGCCACATGCCGCCGCGCCGGCATCAAGACGGTCATGATTACGGGAGACCACCAGCTGACCGCCGAAGCGATCGCCGCCCAGCTCGGCATCATGCCGCGCGGCGGGCTGTCGATCAGCGGACGCGAGCTTGCCGGCATGTCCGACGACGATCTGGACAAGGTGGTCGACAACATCTACGTCTACGCGCGGGTCTCGCCCGAGCACAAGCTGCGCATCGTCAAGTCGCTCCAGCGCAAGGGGCATGTCGTCGCCATGACGGGAGACGGCGTCAACGACGCCCCAGCCATCAAGGCGGCGGATATCGGCATCGCCATGGGCATCACCGGCACGGATGTGTCCAAGGAAGCTTCCTCGCTCGTGCTCGGAGACGACAACTTCTCGAGCATCGTGGCCGCGATCGAGGAAGGAAGGGGCATTTACGAGAATATCCGCAAGTTCATCCGTTATTTGCTGGCTTCCAATGTCGGGGAGATTTTGACGATGTTCCTGGCGATGATGGCCGGACTGCCGCTGCCGCTGCTTCCGATCCAGATTCTGTGGGTCAACCTTGTGACCGACGGGCTGCCGGCGATGGCTCTGGGCGTCGATCAGGCCGAGAGCGACCTCATGACGCAGAAGCCGAGGTCCGCCAAGGAAAATATTTTTGCCCGCCGCCTCGGATGGAAGATCGTCAGCCGCGGCGTGCTGATCGGCGTCTGCACGCTGGGCGCGTTCTGGATCACCTTGAGGACGGCTCCGCAAAACGCGGACGGACTGGTGCTCGCCCAGACCGTCGCCTTCGTGACGCTCGTCATGGCGCAGCTCATCCATGTGTTCGACTGCCGCAGCTCCAGGTCGATCTTCCACCGCAACATGCTGCAGAACAAATATCTGGTCCTGTCGGTCCTTTCTTCGCTGGGCCTCATGCTGGCCGTCGTGTATGTTCCCGCCCTGCAGCCGATCTTCAAGACGGTTCCGATCGGCTTCCGCGAATGGTGCCTCGTCTTCGTGGCCGGCGGCATCCCGACGTTCCTGATGGGAGTGGGCAGCGTGCTGGGATCGTCCAAGCGGCGCAAGCCGAAAGCCCGCATCTCCTACACGGGCGGTCAGACCAGCGTCCGCTGAGCGGATTTCGGAGCGCGCGTCGTTGTGGCCGTTCAAAGCAAGCCCCCCGGCCGGATGCCGGGGGGTTTGCCGCGTTTTACCCCGGAAGTCCGAGGAGGCTATAATAAAGGAAACAAGGAAGCATCCAAGGAGGCCGTGCAGGATGAGAATAAGAACGGAAATGCCGCGGGACATCGGCGCCATCCATGAGATCAACGCCCTGGCGTTCGGCAGGGAGGACGAAGCCCTGCTGGTGGCGGCTGTCCGGGCTTCGGCCGCATTCGTCCCGGAGCTGTCGCTGGTGGCGGAAGAGGATGGCGCGCTCATCGGACATATTCTCTTCAGCGTCGCCTCGGTCGAGACGCCGGAAGGGAAGCCGGAGCCGACGCTGGCGCTCGCTCCGATGGCCGTCAAGCCGGAATTCCAGCAGCGGGGAATCGGTTCGGAGCTGGTCAGGGAAGGGCTCGAGCGAGCCGCGGAGCTGGGCTTCCGCCATGCCATCGTGCTGGGCCACCCGGAGTTCTATCCGAGGTTCGGCTTCCGGCCAGCCCGTCCATCCGGCATAGAAGCCCCTTTTCCCGTGCCCGAGGAAGCCTTCATGGCCGTCGAGCTGCTGGCGGGAGCGCTGGAAGGGATATCCGGGATCGTCCGGTACCCGGCTGCGTTCGACTCGGTCAACGGATAGACGCGGGGAAAAAGTACAAATCTTAGACGCAATCGGGAATAGCCTTGCCCGGCTTGATGCGCTATCCTAATTACGACGGCCGCCCGCAGCGGCGGCGACCAGCAGGCCATCAATGCTTCGGCATATCAAAAGGAGAGCATCTATCGTGGAATTCACCAAAATGCACGGCCTTGGCAATGATTTTATCGTCGTATTCGGAGAAAAGGACCTTCCGGCCGGAGCGGACGAGCTTGCGGTGTCCCTGTGCAACCGCTTCTTCGGCATCGGAGCCGACGGGCTCGTCTATATCCTGCCTTCCGCAAGGGCGGACTTCCGCATGCGCATCATCAATTCCGACGGCTCCGAGGCGGAGCAATGCGGCAACGCGATCCGCTGCGTAGCCAAGTATGTCTTCGACAACGGCCATACGGATAAGGAACGGCTGACGATTGAAACGCTTGGAGCCGGCGTGCAGCAGGTCGAGATCACCCCGCAAGACGGCAAGGCGGCGTTCATCCGCGTCGACATGGGGGAGCCGATCCTGCAGGGGCTGCAGGTTCCGACGACGGTCGATGCCGACCGGGTCATCGGGCATCCGGTCGAAGTGGACGGACGGGAGTTCCGGTTCACGGCCGTATCGATGGGCAACCCCCATGCGGTCATCTATGTCGACGACGCGGCCGGATTCGACCTTGCCGCCTGGGGCCCCAAGCTGGAGACGCATCCGCTGTTCCCGCGCAAGACGAACGTCGAGTTCGTGACCGTCAATACCCGCAGCCAGGCCGACATGCGCGTATGGGAGCGCGGCGCGGGCCCGACGCTGGCATGCGGCACGGGAGCCTGCGCGACCGTCGTCTCCTCCGTGCTCAACGGGCTGACCGACCGCAAGGCGACGGTTTCCCTCAAGGGCGGCGATCTGCTGATCGAATGGAACGAAGAAGACAATCATGTGTACATGACCGGACCGGCGGCGGAAGCATTCCGCGGAACCGTGTAGGGAGCTGTCCGAGCCCATGGAGAAGATCCGCCCGCGAGGGCGGATCTTTGCTTTGTCCGGATGAAGGCATCGCGCAGCGGAGATCATGAGCCGGCGGTTCCGCAAGATCCTCTTTGCGGCGAACAGGCTGCCGGAGGCCGTTTTTCCGGCGGACGGATAAGGCGGGCTTCATCCAAGAGCGGGCTGCCGGGGGATGATGGCCGGCGAGAGCAGAAGGCGGCGTTCAGAGGCGCAAATTACGCCTCGAATTCTATTTTTCTCGCGAAATCGCATTGAACCTTGTTCGTTTGGCGAATATCGATTAGAATAGGTACACGACTGTCCGCCTGGGCTTATGCCCGGGTGCGGAACGGGATGACGCTTGGGACGGCCGCCGGAGCGGCGGACGGAACGTTTGCGCCGTGTTTTTTGTGTCAACACTAGTTGCAATGGTTCTGCCCATTGCCAGATGGCGGGTCTTTTTGGGAAGACCGCTATCTGTTCCAATCTGTCCGGAGGGAGAACCTGACATGGCTATCAAGCTCATCAATATCGGCTTCGGCAACATCGTATCGGCTAACCGGATCATCTCGATCGTAAGTCCGGAATCGGCGCCGATCAAGAGAATCATTCAGGAAGCGCGGGATCGCCACATGCTTATCGACGCCACGTACGGCAGGCGCACGCGGGCGGTTATCATTACGGACAGCGACCATGTCATTTTGTCGGCCGTGCAGCCGGAGACGGTCGCGCACCGGTTGTCCGCGAAGGATGACGATCACGACGAATAATAGCGGGGAGTATTATGAATAAGGGATTATTAATCGTATTGTCCGGACCTTCCGGCGTCGGCAAAGGCACGGTATGCTCCGTGCTCCGCCACAAGATGCCGGAGCTGGTCTACTCGGTGTCGGCGACGACCCGCAGCCCGAGACAGGGAGAGACGGACGGCATCAATTACTTCTTCAAGTCGCGGGAGCAGTTCCAGGACATGATGGCTCGCGGAGCCATGCTGGAATATGCGGAGTACGTGGGCAATTATTACGGCACTCCCCGCGACTTCGTGGAGAGCACCATCAACAGCGGCAAGGATATCATTCTCGAGATCGAAGTCCAGGGAGCGCTCAAGGTCAAGGAAACGTTTCCCGAGGGCGTCTTTATTTTTCTGATGCCTCCTTCGCTCGACGTCCTGAAGCAGCGCATCACCGGACGCGGCACGGAAACCCAGGAGGTCATCGATTCCCGGATGTCCGTCGCCGCCGAGGAGATCAACCTCATCCGCTATTACGACTACGCCGTCGTCAACGACGAGATCGACGCGGCCTGCCACCGGATCCAGAGCATCGTCACCGCCGAGCATTGCCGCAAGGAACGTTATTTGGCGGGGCTCGCGCATGATATGCAGACCGCATCCGAAAAAGCCTGAAACGGAGTGATTAGCCATGTTGTATCCATCCATTGACGAGATGATGAAGAAAGTCGACAGCAAGTACTCCCTGGTCGTCGCGGCATCGCGCCGCGCGCGTGCCCTGAGGGACGGAGAGAAGACCGAGCTGCGCGGACAGAAATCCCATAAGCAGGTAGGCGTCGCCCTCGAGGAGATCTACCACGACCTCGTGCAAGTGGAGCAGCGCAACGAAGACTAGGACATGCCGGCCGCAGCCCGGCTGCGGAAGCGCATGATAGATAGCAGCATAGCGGTACGCTTAACAACCCTCTGCGGTTGTTATTTTTTTAGCGGAAGCAAACCCGGCGGAGTGGCCGGTGCCGGGTGGCATTTGCCGATGAGGGAGGAGAACACCCCATGCTTCAGGGAAAAAGAATCGTTCTGGGAATAACGGGAGGCATCGCGGCCTACAAGGGCGCCGCTCTATGCAGCAAGCTGGTCCAGGCCGGCGCCGAGGTGCATGTCATCATGACGGAATCGGCGGCGAAGTTCATCACGCCGCTGACGCTGCAGACGCTGTCCCGCCACCCTGTTTATCTGGACACCTTCGACGAGCGCGATCCCTCCGTCGTGTCCCATATCGAGCTGGCGGACAAGGCCGACCTGATCCTGCTCGCGCCGGCTACGGCCAACACGCTCGCGAAGCTGGCGGCGGGGCTGGCCGACGACATGCTTGGCGCGACGCTGCTCGCCGCGACGTCTCCGGTCATCGCGGCTCCGGCGATGAATGTCCACATGTACGAGCATCCGGCGACGGTCGCGAATATGGAGCTGCTCGGCAGCCGGGGAGTCCGCTTCATCGACCCCGGAACCGGCCAGCTCGCTTGCGGCTACGTGGCCAAGGGCCGCTTGGCCGAGCCGGAGGAGATCGTGCTGGCGGTCGAGCGGTTTTTCGCTTCGGGCAAGCTGCTGGAAGGAAAGAAGGTAGTCGTGACGGCGGGAGGCACGGTCGAGCGCTTTGATCCCGTCCGCTATCTGACGAATGATTCGTCGGGCAAAATGGGCTTTGCCATCGCGGAAGCCGCCCGCGATATGGGCGCGCATGTGACGCTGATCGCCGGCCGCGTGTCGCAGCCGCTTCCCGGAGGCATGAAGATCCTGCGCGTCGAATCCGCGCAGGAGATGCTGGAGGCGGCGGGCAGCGTCTTCGACGACGCCGACATCGTGGTCAAGGCGGCGGCAGTCGCCGACTACCGGCCCGTCGTGCGGCATACCTCCAAGCTGAAGAAGACGGGCGGCACGCTTGTCCTTGAGCTGGAGAAGACGGCCGACATCCTGACCGCTCTGGGCGAGCGCAAGAAGCGCCAGTTTCTGGTCGGCTTCGCCGCCGAGACGGAGTCTCTGGACGAGCATGCGATGGACAAGCTGCGCCGCAAGAACTGCGATCTCATCGTCGGCAACGACGTCTCGATGGAGGGGGCGGGCTTCAACGGCGACACCAATGCGGTCCGGATCTTCGACAAGGACGGTCTCGTTGAATCATTGCCCGTCATGAGCAAGCGCGGCGCCGGCGAGCGGCTGCTGCGCCTTGTCGCGGAACGGATCGGCTCGAAGGAGCCGGAGGGATCGGAATCATGATCGCCGGCGTCATCGTCGATGTGCCGAGCCGCCAGACAGACCGGCCCTTCAGCTACGAGGTGCCGCCCGCCATGGAGGAGTGGATCGAGCCGGGCAGCCGTGTCGGCGTTCCATTCGGCGGACGGACCGTGCAGGGCTTCGTCGTCAGCCTGTCCGACGAAGCCCCGGCCGACAGCGCCGGAAAGCTCAAGCCGATCGCCGAGCTGCTGGATCCGCTGCCGCCGCTCCTTCCCGATCTGGTCGAGCTCGCCCAGTGGATGAGCGGGAAGTACTGCTGCACCTGGACGGCAGCGCTGCAGGCGATGATACCTGCCGCGATCAAAGGAAAGGCCGAACGGTACATCCGCCTTGCGGAAGACGGAGACGGGAAGGCCAATCTCCTGCACGCCGAGCCGTCCGGGAACGCCGGATCGGCTTCGGGGCGGCAGGAGGGTCATTCCGCCGCCGCGGGAAACGCTGCGGCCGGCTGGAACGATGGCAAGGGCATGGTCCAGGCTGCGGTCGCCCAGCAGCAGCTGCCCCTGGAGCAGCTGCCTCCGGCTCTGGTCCAGGAGCTGCGGCGCTCCGGCGACATGCGTCTGGATCTCGTCGCGCAGCGGTACCCGGAAGCCGGCGCGGCGATCAAGCGGGCGCTCGCTGCGGGAGTGCTGGCCGAAGAGACATCGATCCGGGACCGGCTCGCCGTCCGCAAGCAGCTGACGGTGTATCCGCCCGAGGATCGGGCCGCCGCGGAGGCGGCGCTGTCCGCGATGTCGAAGCAGGCTGCCCGGCAGCGGGAGCTGCTGGAATATGTTCTTGAACTGAGCGGGCCGGTCACGCTGCAGGCGATGCTGTCGGAGACGGGCGCCAGCGCCTCCTCCGCCAAGGCGCTCGAGGCCAAGGGCCTGATCGCGATCCGCGAGGCGGAGCAGCAGCGGGATCCTTATGCCGGCCGCGAGTTCCGGCGCAGCGAGCCGCTGCCGCTGACGGATGCGCAGCGGGAAGTTTTCGTGCGGCTGAAGGCTGCGGTGGAAGCTCCGGAGCCGGCGACGTTCCTGCTGCATGGAGTGACGGGGAGCGGCAAGACCGAGATCTACATGCAGTCCATCCAGCGGGCTCTCGAGCTCGGCATGGAGGCGATCGTCCTCGTGCCGGAGATTTCCCTGACGCCTCAGATGGTGGAGCGGTTCAAGGGGCGCTTCGGAGACGAGGTCGCTGTCCTGCACAGCCGCCTCTCGAGCGGAGAGCGCTACGACGAATGGCGGCGGATCCGCCGCGGCGGCGCCAAGGTGGCGATCGGCGCGCGCTCCGCCGTGTTCGCACCGTTCGGCAAGCTCGGCCTGGTCATCATCGACGAGGAGCATGAATCCAGCTACAAGCAGGAAGAAACGCCGAAGTATCATGCCCGCGAGGTCGCCGTGCGCCGCGCGCGGCAGCAAGGCGCCGTCGTCGTGCTCGGCTCGGCGACGCCGTCGCTCGAAAGTTTCGCGGCAGCCGTCCGCGGAGGCGCGGGCGGCAACGGGGCTTTGCTGGAGCTCAGCGAACGGGTAGGGGCGCGGCCGCTTCCGCCCGTCAAGATTGTCGATATGCGGGATGAGCTGAAAAGCGGGAACCGCTCCATGTTCAGCCGCGATCTTCATGAAGGGCTGCAAGCCCGGCTCGAACGGGGAGAGCAATCCGTGCTTCTGCTCAACCGGCGGGGCTATTCCACCTTCGTCATCTGCCGCTCCTGCGGGTACACGGCCGTGTGCCCGCATTGCGACATCTCGCTCACCTACCACCAGAAGACGCGCGCGATGCGCTGCCATTACTGCGGCCATGCGGAGCTTGCGCCCCGGACATGCCCGTCCTGCTCCAGCGAGCAGATCCGGTATTTCGGAGCGGGCACGCAAAAGGTGGAGGAGGAGCTGGCGAAGCTGTTCCCGGGCATCCGGGTCATCCGGATGGACGTCGACACGACGACGGAGAAGAACGCCCATGAGAAATGGCTGACGCTCTTCGGCGAACGCAAGGCGGATGTGCTGCTCGGCACCCAGATGGTCGCCAAAGGGCTTGATTTCCCGTACGTGACCCTTGTCGGCGTCATCGCGGCGGATACGTCGCTCAACCTGCCCGATTTTCGGGCGGGCGAGCGGACGTTCCAGCTGCTGACGCAGGTCGCGGGCCGCGCCGGACGCCATCATCTGCCGGGGGAGGTCGTCATCCAGACGTACAACCCCGGCCATTACGCCGTCACGGCCGCTCAGCACCATGATTACGGAGGCTTCGTGGAGGAGGAGATGAAGCATCGCCGCATGATGGGCTACCCGCCTTTCTGCAGGCTTATCCTCGTCACGATGTCCCATGAGCAGCTCGCCACCCTCTCTTCGGTAAGCGACCGCTTCGCAAGCAAGCTGCGGGCTCTTGCCGCCGAGAGAGGCGTGCTGGCGCCGCTGCAGAGCGGCGGGGAGCGGGCGTTCGACCTGCTCGGTCCTGTCGCGTCCCCGATATCGCGGATGAAGGACAAATACCGGTTCCAGTGCATGATCAAATACAGGGGAGCCGTCGACGCTTCCATGCTCGTCAAGGAAGCGATAACCCGCACCGAAGCGGAGGCGGCGCGTTCCGGCGTGCTGTTCAGCGTCGATGTGGATCCCCAAATGATTTTATAGAAATAGGCCTTATCGCCTGTTGTCCCGACATATCCTTCTACATCCGGCCCAGGCGTCTACTACTACGAAGCAATCAAGGAAGGTGCATCCATCATGGCCATTCGGCTTATCGTTCAAAATCCCGACTCCGTCCTGCGCGAGGTCGCCAAGGAAGTCACGAAGTTCAACTCCAATCTCCATAAGCTGCTCAAGGATATGGCGGAAACGATGTACGACGCGGAAGGCGTCGGTCTGGCCGCGCCTCAGGTCGGCATCTCCAAGCGTGTCATCGTCGTCGACGTCGGCGACGAGAACGGCCTGATCGAGATGGTCAATCCGGAAATTCTGGAGCGCTCGGGAGAGCAGTTCGGACCGGAAGGCTGCCTCAGCATCGCCAACCTCAACGGGGATGTGCGCCGCGCCGAAAAGGTGAAGGTGCGCGGCCAGAACCGCGATGGCGAATTTTTCGAGGTGGAGGCGGAAGGCTTCCTGGCGCGCGCGTTCCAGCATGAGGTCGACCATCTGAACGGCATTCTGTTCATCGACCTGGCGGAAGAGCTGTACGACGGGTCCGCCCGCGACCGCCGCGAAGACGGGGAGTGAGGAAGCCGATGCGCATTGTTTTCATGGGTACGCCGGACTTCGCGGTCCCTTCGCTGCTGTGGCTGCTCGGGCCTGAAGCCCGCAGCCTCGGCTGCGAGGTGGTCGGCGTCGTGACTCAGCCGGACCGTCCGAAGGGCCGCAAGCGGGAGCTTACCCCTCCCCCGGTCAAAGCCGCCGCTTTGGAGCACGGCTTGCCCGTGCTTCAGCCGGAGCGCATGCGCCGGCCGGAAGCGGTGGAGGAGCTGAAGCTGCTTGCTCCCGAGCTGATCGTGACGGCGGCCTTCGGGCAGATTCTGCCGGTTGCGGTGCTGGAGATGCCCCGGTTCGGCTGCATCAACGTCCATGGCTCGCTGCTGCCGAAATACCGGGGCGGCGCTCCGATCCAGCGCTCCATCATGAACGGCGAGACGGAGACCGGAGTGACGATCATGCATATGGCGGAAGGCCTCGACACCGGCGACATGATCAGCCGCGTCGTCGTGCCGATCACGGACGGGGACGATTCCGGGACGATGTTCGCCAAGCTCAGCGACGCCGGAGCCCGGCTGCTGGCCGACACCTTGCCGCAGCTGCTGGCCGGAGAGGCTCCCCGCGTTCCGCAGGATGACAGCGAGGCGACGTACGCGCCCAATCTCAGCCGAGACGACGAGCGTCTGGACTGGAGCCGCGGTGCGCGCGAGCTGTTCAACCAGGTGCGCGGCCTCTCGCCGATGGCGGGCGGTTTCACGCTGCTGGGCGGCGAGCCTTTCAAGGTTCGCGCCTGCCGGGTCGAGCGTGAGGGCGGCAGCGGAGCGCCCGGCGAAGTGGTCGATGCCGGCGAAGAAGGCATCGTCGTGCAATGCGGCAGCGGCCGGCTGCTGCTGACGGAGATCCAGCCCGCAGGCAAGCGCGCGATGGCCGCCGCCGAGTGGCTGAAGGGCGCGAGGCTGCAGCGCGGCGCCGTCTTCGGCATCGAAGCCGGCGGAGAAGCGCTGTGAGCGGCCGCACGACCGGGCCGGGCGGACAAGCCGGCGGCCCCGGCGCGGCAGGCCGCAGCGGCGCCAAAGCCGGCGGCATGGCCAAGGCCGGCGGCCAGGCTCCGCCTAAGCCGGCGAAGGCGCAGGCCTCAGCCGGCCAGCGCGGCCGGCAAGGCTCGGCGCCGGTCCGGAACGCATCCGGACAAGCCGGCTCCGGTACAAAGCCTGCCGCAGGCAAAGGCGCAGAGCGCCAGGCTGCCGGGCAAGGACAGCATAGCCGCGGCAGCGCAGCCTCCAGGCAGCCTCGCAGCGCGCGCGAGCTCGCGCTCGACGCTCTCATCCGCGTCGAGCGGGATGGAGCCTACAGCAATCTGCAGCTCAACCGCGCGCTGCTGGACTCCGGCTTGTCCCGCGCGGATTCCGGCCTAGCGACCGAGCTTGTGTACGGCACGCTGCAGCGCAGGCTTACGCTCGACCACTGGCTGGCGGGCTTCATTCCCAAGGGGCTGCGCAAGCTGGAGCCATGGGTGCTCTCCCTGCTGCGGATGAGCCTGTACCAGCTCGTCTATCTGGACCGGGTTCCCGCTCATGCGGCTGTGAACGAGGCCGTCAACATCGGCCGCCGCCGGGGCCACTCCGGCATCGCCGGAATGGTGAACGGCGTGCTGCGCAGCGTCGTGCGGCAGTTGCCTCGGCTGAAGGCCGAAACCTTCGCTGCCGAAGCGGACGCGCCGCGCCGCTTGTCGCTGCGGCATTCCTATCCGCAGTGGCTGGCTGAGCGCTGGATCTCCGCTCTCGGCGAGGAGGCTGCGGAAGCGGTCATGGCCTCGGGCAACGAGGCGCCGCACGGCAGCCTGCGGCTCAATCCGCTGCGGACGACGCCGTCCGAGGCGCTGCGCCTGCTGGAAGAGGCGGGACTCGCCGCCCGGCCGGCATCGGCTCTGCCGGATTCCGGCATTGTCGTGGATCGCGGCGGCAATCTGGCCATGACCGACGGCTACGCCAAAGGATTATGGAGCATACAGGACGAGAGCTCGATGCTTGTCGCCGCTGCGGCGAATCCCCGGCCCGGCAGCCGCGTCCTGGACTGCTGCGCCGCTCCGGGCGGCAAGTCGACGCATCTGGCGGAGCTGATGGGCGATCGAGGCGAGGTCGTCTCGAACGACCTGCATGCCCACAAGCTGGCGCTGATCGAGGACAACGCCAAGCGGCTCGGCCTCCGGGCCGTGCATCCCGTTACCGGGGACGCCGCGGAGCTCGGACGGCTGTATCCGGCGGAGTCGTTCGATCTCGTCCTGCTGGACGCGCCTTGTTCCGGTCTCGGCGTCATCCGCCGCAAGCCGGAAATCAAGTGGACGAAGTCCGAGGGCGACATCAAGGACATCGCCGCGCTCCAGACCCGCCTGCTGGAGGCGGCGGCCGGCCTGGTCAAGCCGGGAGGAGTGCTGCTGTACAGCACCTGCACGATCGAGCATTCGGAGAACGCCGGACAGGTCGCCGCATTCCTGGGACGCCATCCCGAATATGCGCTGGATCCCGGCGGCTGGCCGGAGAAGGTGCTGGAGCCGCTGCGGGCGGCCGGAGTGGCCGGCGCGGAGGAAGCTGTCTTCGACGGCTCCCTGCAGCTGCTGCCCCAGCATTTCGGCAGCGACGGCTTTTATATCGCTAGGCTGACTAAAAAGGCTGATTGACTCCAAGAACCGCAAAAACCCGAATCCCATCGCTGGATTCGGGTTTTTTGCAGTGGAAATCGATAGGTCTGGATGGTGTCGACGGCCTCGGAAAATACATCTGCACAGACGGACAACTCTATTTTTTCCACCTAGAAGCCGGCAGGAGGACGTCGCGGCGAAGAGGGCCGAAATCCCCGGATTCCGGGCCTCCGAAGTCCCGGGTTTCGGGCTTCCGATAAGCCTTCCGGCCTTCCTTTCCCGAAATCCATGGTGCCGAGGTTGGCATCTCTTTTCTAGTATATTAAAATAAAGTAAAGGGAACTTGGGAGAATACCGGACAGGGAGTAGATGCACTTGCGAAGTTGGATCAAGCCTACGCGAAGGATCGTATTGACCATGCTTGCGCTTTATCTCGTCGCCATGCTGCTGAACGCGGGCATGCAGGCGGCGTCGATGGGAATGGATTACGGCGCGGTGAGACAGTGGATTTCCGGCCAGTACCCGCTGTTTTTCATGGGGAGCTTCATTTTCTTCTTCCTCCTCCTGGCTGCGGCATCCATCGTCCGCAATGTGTACGGAGGCACGGCGCTCGTGACCGCGGTCACCGCCCTTACGGGCACAGCCGTCTATCAGAAAATGAAAGCGACGGGAGAGCCGCTCTTCCCGTGGGATCTGCTGCAGCTGAAAAACGCCGGCGAAATGGCCTCCATGACCCGGGGAATGTTCTCGCCGCTTGTCATCGTGCTCACGCTCGCCGTCGTGGGCAGCTTCGGCTTCCTCGTATTCAAACTTCCGAAGCTGCGCTTTCCGCTCGTTCTGCGCGTCGTATTCGCCGCGTGCTCCATCACGGGGATCTTCTTCTTCGTCCATATCATGGAGAGCAAGGACAGCACGCTTCTGAACAGGATCAGCTACGAGGATATCTTTTGGGACCAGAAGCAGAACTACCAGTACAACGGCTTTGTCATCGCTTTCGCCTCCAACCTGACGGGGAGCATGATGGCCGAGCCCGACGGCTACAGCAAGGAGGCCGTCGAGGCGATCGCCGCCAAATACGCGTCCATTCCGGATGCGGAGCCGGCCGCCTCGCCGGCCGAAGCGCCCAACATCGTGTTCGTGATGAACGAGGCTTTCTTCGATCTGACCCGGGTGACGGACTACAAGCTCAGCGAGGACCCGCTTCCGTTCCTGCATGAAACGAGCAGGACGAAGCCGTCCGGCTACGTGCTTTCGCCTGAATTCGGAGGCAGCACGGCGAATGTCGAATTCGAGGCGCTGACCGGCCTCACCAACTATTTTCTGAATGACGGCTCCGTGCCGTTCCAGCAAAATCTGACCAAGCAGACGGACCTGCCCTCGATCGTCAGCATTTTGAAGCAGCGCGGATATGCGGCGCTGGCTCTCCATCCTTTCGATAAAACCTTCTACAGCCGAAACACCGTCTACCCGATGCTCGGCTTCGAGACATTCACCAGCTCCAAGGAAATGCCGAACCGGGAGTACCTGTCCTCCCGCAGCTACGTCTCCGACATGGCCGCGATGAAGGAAGCGGTGCGCGAGCTCAAGGAGCAGGAGAAGACCGGCAAGCCGGCGTTCCTTCATCTCGTCACGATGCAGAACCACTTCCCGTACACGAACAAGACCATCCACGGCATGAACACGGTGCGGGCGGCTGGCGTCGATTCCGAGTACAGCGATCAGGTGGAGACGTACGCCGAAGGGATCAAGCATACGGACGGCGCCCTGTCGTACTTGTCCTCGGCCATCCAGCAGCTCGGCAGGCCTACGGTCGTCATCCTGTGGGGAGATCATCTGCCCGGCCTTCCGGCCAAGGTGTATGACGATGCAGGCTGGACGGACGAAAGGCTCCGCCACGAAACGCCGCTGCTCGTGCTTTCCAATTACGAGGTGGGCAGCAAGCCGCTCGGCACGTTGAGCCCGTCTTTCATCGGACCCGAGATCTTCTCCTACGCAGGCCAGAAGCTGCCAGCCTACTACAAGCTGCTTCATGAGGTCAAGACGGCCATGCCGGGATTGAACAAGAAGGTGCTGCTCGGTCCGGACGGGAAGGTCGAGGAGCCGACGGCGGAGCAGCAGGCTCTTCTCGACGACTACAAGATGATCCAGTACGACCTGCTGGAGGGCAAGGGTTATGCCAAGGAAATCATGTTCAGCTAAAACCGACGCCGGCTTTTCGAAGCCGGAAGCCTCCAAGCCGGCGCTCCATGCGCCGGCTTCCTGTTTGCCAGGGAGCGGAATCCGTCCTTCCGCAGCGCATTGATTCCGGCCGGGAGGAGAGGGCGCCGCTCCCGGCTTCGCCGCAGGGGCAACAGGAAACAATTGCCGTTCCATGCTCGTCTTATCCATGTGCGAGCAATGGGATGGCGACGGGGGGCGATTGAAGGATGGACAGGAGAAGAAAACGGCTTCGGCAGGCGGCGCCGATTGCGGCGGCCGTATTGGTCCTGGCGCTGCTGGCGGACATGAACGGCTACTATGGACATCGCGTTCCCGGCGGCGCCGCAGAAGCCTTCCGGACGCGGCTGCTGGAGACGGTCGGACAAGGAGAGCAGGTCAGGCTGTCGGAGCTGACGGAGTTCGACTGGGATCGGATGGCCGTCATTCCTCCTTATATGAACTGGGAACAGATGGAGGCGGCCGCCGGGGCTGAATGGACGAACGCCAGGACTTATCCGGGCTACGTGCTCCTGCGGATGCTGCCCGATACGTGCACGATGTGCGACGAAGGAATGCACAGGCTCGTATTCGCCAAGGGAAGCCGTGTGACGGCGGACGTGCCGTTATCCCGGATGGACCTTGACTTTACCGGCTTGAGCGGCATCGCCCGCACGGAGGAGCCGATCGTCGGGACGAGGCATGCGGGAAGTCCGCTGGTCGTTGCCATCCGGCCCTGACAGCCGCGCGCCGGCAGGCTGTGGTCTTGCGAGGGACGTTTGTGGTAAACTAGAGCGACGAGCGTCCTGCGGCAACGGATTCCGGCAGCCGGATGACGGATTGAATGACAATGAAATGAGTGAAGCAACGAAATGAAAGCATTTGACCAGCCCTACATTGTGGAAACGCCTTTTATATATGATTTTTCGCTTGATCAGCTCCAGGCATGGATGAAGGAGCAGAGCCAGCCCGCCTTCCGCGCGGGCCAGCTGTTCGACTGGCTGTACGTGAAGCGCGTCGCCTCGTTCGAGGAGATGACCAACCTGCCCAAGGAGCTCCGGGACAAGCTGGCGGAATCGTTCCAGTTCGTCACGCTGACCGAGATCACCCGTTTCGAATCGAAGGACGGGACGGTCAAGTTCCTGTTCGGCCTTCATGACAATCATGCGATCGAGACGGTCATCATGCGCCACAATTACGGCAACAGCGTCTGCGTGACGACCCAGGTCGGCTGCCGCATCGGCTGCACGTTCTGCGCCTCCACGCTGGGCGGGCTCAAGCGCAATCTGACCGCCGGCGAGATCATCGCGCAGGTCGTCAAGGCTCAGCAGATGCTTGATCCGAGCGGAGAGCGCGTCTCCAGCATCGTCATCATGGGCTCCGGCGAGCCGTTCGAGAACTACGAGGCGACGATGGGCTTCCTGCGCACGATGATCCACGAGAAGGGGCTCAACATCGGGCAGCGCCACATTACGGTATCCACGAGCGGCATCGTGCCGAGCATGTACAAGTTCACGGACGAGAACACGCAGATCAATCTGGCGATCTCGATCCATGCGCCGAACGATGAGCTGCGCTCCAAGCTGATGCCGGTCAACCGCCGCTATCCGTTCCAGGAGGTCATCGACGCCTGCCGGAACTATATCGCCAAGACGGGCCGCAGGATCACATTCGAGTATGCCCTGATCGGCGGCACCAACGACCGGCCGGAGCATGCGCAGGAGCTTGCCGAGGTGCTCAAGGGCATGCTCTGCCACGTCAACCTGATTCCGGTCAACCATGTGCCGGAGCGCAAGTATGTGCGCACGCCGCGGGAGGATATTTTCGAATTCCAGAGAATTCTGGAGAAGAACGGCATCAACGCGACGATCCGCCGCGAGCAGGGCCACGACATCGCGGCAGCCTGCGGCCAGCTTCGCGCCAAGCATATGGAACTTACGCAGTGAGGTGACGGGATTGATAACAGTGAACCGCAGTGATATCGGCCGGATCCGGATGGCCAACGAAGACCGCTCCTGGGCGGGCGTGACGGACGGAGGCTTGACCGTCGCCATCGTGGCCGACGGCATGGGCGGCCATCAGGCCGGAGACGTGGCGAGCCAGCTTGCCGTCGACGCCTTCCGCGAGGAAGTGGAATCCGCAGGCGCCGGCATGACGGAGGAAGAAGCTCATGAGCTTCTGCGCCGGGCGATCCGCAAAGCCAACGAGGTCGTATTCGACATGGCCTCGCGCAACGAGCAGTACCACAACATGGGCACGACGGTCGTCGCGGCCCTGTTTGTCGAGGAGCAGCGGCTGATCGTCGGCCATATCGGCGACAGCAGGGCATACCGCATCTCCGAAGGCGGCATCACGCTGCTGACCGAGGATCACACGCTCGTCAACGAGCTTGTCCGCTCCGGGCAGATCAGCTATGAGGAGGCGGCGCATCATCCCCGCCGCAACGTGCTGACGCGCGCGCTGGGCACGGACTCCGAGACGGAGCTGGAGCTTCAGGCGCTGCCTTGGGCGGCAGGCGATATTCTGCTGCTGTGCAGCGACGGCCTGAGCGGAATGGTCGGCGACGAGGACATCCGCATGACAGTATCCGCCGAAGGATCCTCTCTGGAGGAAAAGGCCGAGTCTCTGATCCAGCAGGCGCTGGCAGCAGGCGGGGACGACAATATTACGGTAGTGCTGCTGCAATCCGGCTCCGGCACGGACGGAGAGGAGTGAGCGTAAGCGCATGATCGGCAGAGAATTAGGTGGACGCTATGAAATCCTGTCCCGCATTGGCGGGGGAGGCATGGCGCTCGTATACAAAGCCCACGACGTGCTGCTCAGCCGCAACGTCGCGGTGAAAGTGCTTCGTTCCCAGTATGTCCATGATGAGGAGTTCATCCGGCGCTTCCGCCGCGAGGCGCAATCCGCCGCCGCCCTGTCCCATCCCAACGTCGTCAGCATCTATGATGTGGGGCAGGAGGAAGACGTCCATTACATCGTCATGGAATATGTAGAAGGCCATAATCTCAATGAAATCATTCAGGAGCGGGCGCCGCTCCAGGCGGACGAGGCGGTGCGGATCTCCTCGCAGATCGCAGACGCCCTGGACCACGCGCATCAGAACCATATCATCCACCGCGACATCAAGCCGCACAATATTCTGATCGGCCGCAACGGCCGGGTCAAGGTGACGGATTTCGGCATCGCCCGCGCGGTGACGTCCTCGACGATCACCCAGACGGGCTCGGTGATCGGCTCCGTGCATTATTTCTCGCCGGAGCATGCCAAAGGCGTCAGCACGGGAGAAAAATCGGATATCTATTCGCTCGGCATCGTTCTCTATCAGATGGTGACGGGCAGGCTTCCTTTCCTCGGCGAAAGCCCGATCAGCGTCGCGCTCAAGCATCTGCAGGAGCCGCTTGAGGATCCGAAGTCGGTCAATCCGCTCATTCCGCAAAGCGTGGAGAACATCATCATCAAGGCGACGCGCAAAAACCCTTCCGAACGGTACCGGACGGCAGGCGAGATGCTGGAGGATCTGGAGACTTCCTTAAGGCCGGAAAGAATCCGGGAGCCCAAGATTACGTTTGCGCCAGGCGACATGGACGAGACGAGGGTCATGCCGGCGATCCGACCCGGCATGCTCGCGAACGAAGGCAAGCCATCATTCGAATATCCGGCCGGCGGGCAGGGATCCGCGGCGAAGGACACCGCGCGCATGGCGCCCGCCGAGGAGGAAGAAGAGGAGGAGCCTCCCCGCCGCAGAGGCTGGGTCAAGCCTCTCGTCATCATCCTGATCACGCTCGCCGTCATCGGAGCCGTTTACGGCGTATTCCGCGTCGTATCGGGATCCCTCGACGTGGCGGAGGTCGAGGTGCCTTATGTGGTCGGACAGACCGAGCAGCAGGCCCGCACGATGCTGGAGGACGCGGGGCTTATGATCGCCGAGCCTTCCATCCGCGCCTTCAAGGCGGACATTCCGAAGGACCAGGTCTTTGCCCAGTCCAAGTCCAACATGCGGGTGAAGAAGGGCTCGCGCGTCCAGCTGTCGGTCAGCGACGGACCGGAGCTGAAGAAGCTGGACAGCTACGTCGGCCAGAAGGTCCAGGACGTCGTCGCGGCCCTGCAGGATCTCGGCCTGGGATCCGGCCAGATCAAGCAGACCGAGGTGTTCGACGCATCGGCGGAGCCGGGAACGGTCATCAGCCAGAATCCGCCGCCCGATACCGACCTGGACCCGACAACGGCGACGGTGACGCTCACCGTCAGCAAGGGCCAGGAAACGGTGCCGATGCCGGATCTGGTCGGCAAGTCGATCGACGACGCCAAGAAGATGCTGCGCGATGCGGGACTTGAAGTCCGCGACGAGAACATCCTGAAGCAGGACAGCTACGAGAAGGAAGGAACCGTCCTGTCCCAGGATCCGTACGGCCCCGGCTCGAAAGTCTCCAAGGGCACCCAGATTTCGCTGACGGTCAGCGGAGGCTTCCCTAAGGATGCCTTGGATTATACGTTCAACCTGCTCATCTCCCCTTCGCGGGCGGGCAAGTCGAGCGAGATCCGGATCGTCTACAGCGACGCGACGGGCAACGACATCGAAACGCGGAAGACCAGCATCAAGGAGACCAGAAGCTTCGACGTCAAAGTCGTGCTCGCTCCCAATACGGAAGCGCTCGTGAAGATCTACCGCGACGGCCAGCTGGCCGATACGTTCTCGCGCTCCTACGAGGACGAGAAGGCGGGCAGGGACTCGGGGCCGATGGCCGTGCCGGGAACGGATCCGACCCCGTCGCCGACGCCTGAAGCGACGCCGACGCCGGATCTCGGAGCTGTCGCTCCTCCGGATGGAGAGAACACTTCGATGGACCCGGGCGGCAAGCAAGGCAAAGACAAAGACAAGGATAAGGACGGCGACCATGACGGAAACGACTGATTACTCCGGCACAACGGGCGAAGGCCTGATCGTCAAGGCGCTTAGCGGTTTCTATTACGTCATTCCGGACGGCGCCAGCGGGAAGCCTCTGCAATGCAGGGCGCGCGGAATCTTCAAGAAGCGGGGCGAGTCCCCGCTTGTCGGCGACCGCGTCGTCTACAGCGCGAGCGCGACGGGCGAAGGCACGGTGGAGGAGATTCTTCCCCGCAGCACGGAGCTCGTCCGGCCGCCCGTGGCCAATGCCGATCTGGCGGTGCTCGTGTTTTCCGTATCCGAGCCGTCGCTCAGCCTGACCCTTTTGGACAAATTCCTGGTCCATATCGAGCATTCGGGCCTAGAAGCGGTGTTATGCCTGAGCAAGCAGGACTTGTCCGCGGACGGTCCGGACGCGAAGGAAGCCCGCGAAGCCATCGATACGGTGGAGCGGGTATACCGGCCGATCGGCTATCGGGTCATCGGCACGAGCTCCAGGCAGGGCAGCGGGCTGGAAGAGATCCGCGCCGTGCTCAAGGGTCGGCTGGCCTTGTTCGCGGGGCAGTCGGGCGTAGGCAAGTCATCCCTGCTCAACGCGCTCGTTCCGGAGCTGAAGCTGGAGACGAACGAGATCAGCTCCAAGCTGGGCCGCGGCAAGCATACGACGCGTCACGTGGAGCTGGTCGAAGCCGGGTCGGAGCCGGGAGACGGCTATGTCGCCGATACTCCCGGCTTCAGCCAGCTGGACTTCCAGGAGCTCGGCATCGAGGACATGTCCTACGGCTTCAAGGAAATGCGGGAGCTGTCTCCGGACTGCAAGTTCCGGGGCTGCACGCATACCCATGAGCCGGGCTGCGCCGTTACGGCCGCGCTCGCGGAAGGAACGGTCGCGCAGAGCCGGTACGACAGCTATGTGCAGTTTCTGGGTGAAATGAAAGAGAAGAAGCGGAGGTACTGAACATGACCATCATCGCGCCATCCATCTTATCCGCTGATTTTTCCAAGCTTGGGGAAGAGATCGCCGCCGTCGAGAAGGCGGGAGCGGACTGGATCCATGTGGACATCATGGACGGCCATTTCGTCCCCAATCTGACCTTCGGCCCTCCGATCATGGGAGCGGTCCGGCATGTGACGAAGCTTCCATTCGACGTGCATCTCATGATCGAGCAGCCGCAGCAGTATATCGAAGACTACGCGAGAGCCGGCGCGGACCGCATCACCGTGCATCTGGAAGCGTGCACCCATCTGCACCGGGTCATCCACCAGATCAAGGAGCTGGGGCTTCCTGCGGGCGTGGCGATCAATCCCGGCACTCCGGTGCAACTGCTGGAGCCGGTTCTCGACGATGTCGACCTCGTGCTGATCATGACGGTGAATCCGGGCTTCGGCGGCCAATCGTTCATCCCATACTCGCTCGACAAGCTGAGGACGCTTCGGGGCATGCTGCACGAGCGCGGCCGCAGCGGCGTCCATGTGCAGGTGGATGGAGGCATCAATGCCGCGACAGCGCCGCTCGTGCGCGAAGCGGGCGCGGATGTGTTCGTTGCCGGCAGCTACGTATACGGGGCGGAGGATCTGGCGGCGGCGATAGCGTCGCTGCGGTAGGCGCCATGGAGACGGAGAGCAGATGGAGAGGATTCGCCGCGGCGATGCTCTACGGCATCGCCTGCGGCCTGCTGATGACTTTGTTCGTCATGGTGCCCGGCGTCATCCGGTTCGTTTTTTCCCTGTTGGCTTTATGGCTGGGTCTGCGTTTTTTCCGGACCCACGAGACGGTATGGAGGCGAGTCGGCTTCGTCTTCTTATCCGTTCTCTTCTTCATCCTGTCCGTCATCGCATACACGATGTACGTCTTCGTCAAGCACGGTACCGCTCCGTAAGGCAGGCGGCCGCCCAGGCTGAGGCGGAGGCGGAATAGGACAATGTCTTCCCGCATAGGATGGTTACATGAACTTCAGGTTCTTGTAGCCTTTTTTTGTTGTGCATGAAGAGATAAGGGGCGAATGTTCGCGGCTGGAGGCGGCCCGGCAGCCTCATTCGGGCGGAAGAGCGGCCCGGCAGTGAATACACGACCAGCGATTCCGAGGAGGGATGAAGCATGAAATTCTACACGATCAAGCTGCCTAAGTTTCTGGGCGGATTCGTCAAGGCCATCTTGAACACCTTCCAAAAAAGCTGACTTCCGTGAGCAGCTGCCGGCCCTTCCGAACTGAAAAGCCCGCAAAAAAGCACCTGGGCATAAGCCCAGGTGCTTTTTGTCGTCGGAAAGAAGGTACAGGCATGTCCCTTCTTGGACGCAAAGGCGTGTTCACTACACGCGGGTTACCTTGCCGGATTTCAGCGCGCGGGTGCTGACCCATACGCGTTTAGGCTTGCCGTCGACGAGAATGCGCACTTTTTGGACGTTGACGCCCCAAGTACGGCGGTTGCGGTTATTCGCGTGGGAAACGTGGTTTCCGGTGCCCGGAGCTTTGCCGGTTACGAAACATTTGCGAGACATGCGATACACCTCCTTTACAGCTTGCAGGTCGCCCTATGCGAACAACAAAGTCCGCATGAAAACATACTTGGATATCTTAACATACAATAGGCGCTTGATCAACCATCGTTTGGCAGGCGGGACGCGGCGCCGCAGCAGTCAAGAGCAGGCGCATTTGCGAGAAAAACGAAGGGAAGAGCGTTTCAGGCTTCATAAACGGGCTGAAATATAGTACAATGGATGTCAGTCCTTGTTCCCAGGGAATAGTAGGGCGTGCAGCTTGCCAAGTTCTGCCCGATACGAAGGAGTGTGTAACCTGCCATGCCCATGCAGCTATCGACCGAATTAGGTAAAATTTTTGTAACTGACGATGTCATCGCCGTCATTGCGGGATCTGCGGCGCTCGAATGCTACGGGCTTGTCGGCATGGCCTCGCGCAAGCAGCTCAAGGACGGCATCGCCGAGCTGCTCAAGAGGGACAACCTTTCCCGCGGAGTGGAAGTGCGGCGCGAGAACGAAGAATTTCACATCGACCTGCATATCATCGTAAGCTACGGCACCCGGATTTCCGAGGTCGCCCATAATATCCAGACCAAAGTCAAATACGTGCTGAACGAAGTGATCGGCCTGAGGGTAGACCATGTCCATATCTTTGTCCAGGGCGTGCGGGTCATCAGTTAGTGGAAGGGGAAATTTTGCTTGGGAAAGCGCTTTATTAACGGTTCGGACTTCGCCGGTATGGTTTTGCTCGGTGCGGAGAATTTGCAGCGGGGCGCGGAACGCGTCAACGCTTTGAATGTATTCCCCGTTCCCGACGGCGATACGGGTACGAATATGAACTTGACGATGGCTTCCGGAGTGCGGGAGCTGCAGAATAAGAAATCGGACTCGGTGGGCCGTACGGCTGAGGCTTTGTCCAAAGGCCTTTTGATGGGCGCCCGAGGCAATTCCGGGGTCATTCTGTCCCAGCTTTTCCGCGGAACCGCAAAAGCGCTGGCCGGCCTGGACGAGGCAGGTCCCGTGCAATTCGCCGCCGCCCTGCAGCAAGGAGTCGACATGGCCTACAAGGCCGTCGTGAAGCCGGTCGAAGGCACGATCCTGACGGTAGCCAGGGAGACGGCCCGCCATGCCCAGACGGCAGCACGGCGTACGGACGACATGGAATCCCTGATGAGGGAGGTGCTGTCTCAGGCGGAAGAGACGCTGCGGCGCACGCAGGAGATGCTTCCGGTGCTGAAGCAGGTCGGAGTCGTCGATTCCGGCGGCCAAGGGCTGGTGCTCATCTACGAGGGCTTCTTGGCCTACTTTGTCGAGAATCGGCTGCCCGCGCTTTCGGAAGCCGCCCCGGTCGAGGCCTTCCGCGAGCATGGCCGCTCCTCCGATCCTCTGCCGGCTTATCCTGCAAGCCCGCAGCCGGCAGGCCGTTCCGGAGCCAAAGCCCAGGCGCGGCTATCGACGAGCGAGATCGAATTTTTCTACGACATGGAGTTCTTCATCAAGCCCAAGCTTGCTCTGCCGGGAGCTCCGGCCTTCGATGAAGAAGGCTATCGGCAGCAGCTGGCGAAGGACGGCGACTCCATTCTGGTCATCGCCGAAGAAGACCTCGTCAAGGTCCACGTCCACTCCCGCCGCCCCGGCGACGTGCTGAATCTGTCTCTTCCATACGGCGAGCTGACGGATTTCCATATTCTCAACATGAGGGAGCAGCACCGGGAGCTGCTCGGCGAGGATGCCTTCAACGAAGCGGTACGCGGTCTGGACATGGCTGCGGACGAGGCGCTTGCCGTAGCGGAAGTGCTGGCGGGGTCGGCTTCCGCTCTGCAGACGCCTCCGGAATCCGTTCATGAATGGGCTCCTTACGGCATTATCGCCGTCGCGATCGGTGACGGCATCTCCGGCATCTTCCTCGACAACAACGTCGATGTCGTGCTGTCCGGGGGACAGACGATGAATCCGAGCACCGAGGATTTCGTCAACGCGATCGAAGCGCTGCCGGCCGAGCACATCTATCTGCTCCCGAACAACAGCAACATCATACTCGCCGCTGAGCAGGCAGCCGAGCTGTCCGGCCGCAGCGTAAGCGTCATCCCGACCCGTACAGTGCCGCAAGGCCTCGCGGCGGTGCTCGCCTTCAAGGAGAACGAGACGCCGGAGCGCAACAACGCTCTCATGGCCGGCGCGGCCAAGGCGGTGCGTTCGGGAAGCGTCACGCAAGCCGTCCGCAATACCGAGATCGACGGCGTGGAAGTCCGTGAGGGCGATTACATCGGCATCTTCGAGAAGGCGATCGTCGTCTCGGAGCCGACGCTCCTGGAGTCCTGCAAGGGACTTGTCGGACGCCTGCTGGCGGATGGCGGCGACCTGCTGACCATCCTTACGGGAGAAGATTCCACGGTAGAAGGCACGGAGGAGCTGGCGGCCTGGATCGCCGATGCCCACCCGGATGTCGAGCTTGAAGTGCATGAAGGCGGACAACCGCTTTACCCTTATTTGTTTGCCCTGGAATAACGGGGATATCCGGCTGGAGGACGGTTGGAACAGATCGTCCTCCAGCCGAACAGCAGCAGTCCGTGGAGGTTGACGTTAATGACGACGAAGGTTCGGATAGTAACCGACAGTACAGCGGATATTCCGCGCGAAGTCCGGGAGCGGCTGAACATCGAGATGGTGCCGCTCCAGGTGCTTTTTGGAACCGAATCCTATCTGGATTCCGTTACGCTCCAGGCCGATGAATTCTACGAGAAGCTGGAGAAGTTCAGCGGGCTGCCGACGACATCGCAGCCTTCCCCGTCCGAATTCATGAGCGTATACGAGCGGATTCTGGATGAATCTCCCGATGCGCCGATCATCTCCATCCATCTGTCCTCCCAGTTCAGCGGCACCTTCCAATCCGCTCTGCTTGCCCAATCGCTGATCGAGAGGGAGGCCGACATTACGGCGGTGGACTCCAAGTCGGCTTCCTACGGCAACGGCATGCTGGTCGTGAAGGCCGCCGAGATGGCCGAGGCCGGCGCGTCCAAGGAGGAAATTCTGGACGAAGTGTACCGGATGCGCAAGGAGACGGGGCTCTACTTCCTCGTGGATACGCTGGAATACCTTCAGAAAGGCGGACGGATCGGCAAAGCCTCGGCATTTTTCGGATCCATCCTCAATATCAAGCCGATCCTGTCCATCGATGACGAAGGCTCCATCACGCCCGTGGACAAGGTCCGCGGCACCAAAAAAGCGGTGCAACGCGTCGTTGACCTGCTGAAGGAAAAGTTCGGCGACGATCCTGTGGCGGTCCACTTCGCCTGGGGATACCAAAGAGGCTCCGCGCTCGATCTGTATGAAGCGATCAACGCTTCGTTCCAGATCCGCCATACGACCACCACGACGCTCGGTCCTGTCATCGGCGCCCATGTAGGCCCAGGTACCGCAGCGGTGTTCATGCAGAGAGCATGACCCATAATCCTCTTGCCCGGCTGGAAGAAATTCCGCTGAGGCAGATCAAAGGCGTGAGCGCTCCGAAGGAGCAGGAGCTTCACGCCTTTGGCATCTATAACGCAGCCGATCTGTTGAACTATTTTCCTTTCCGCTACGAGGATTACCGTCTCCGTTCCCTCGGAGAGGTGAAGGACGGCGAGAAGATCACCGTTCAGGGCGTAATCCGGGGGCTGCCGATGGTCGCCCGCTTCGGCAAAGGAAAGGCCCGCATCACCTGCAAGGCCGAAGTGGACGGGCAGCTGGTGACGGCGGTCTGGTTCAACCGGATGTTCCTCAAGGATCAGCTGACGCTGAGCCGGGAAATTACGCTCACAGGCAAATGGGACGCCCGGCGGATGCAGCTGACGGTGACCGACTCGGAGTTTCCCGACAAGGGAGTCGCCAAAACGGGCACGCTGCAGCCGGTCTATTCGGTCGGAGGCGGCATTACGCAGGCTTGGATGCGCAAGACGATCGGACAAGCGCTGGCTCAATACGGCAGCCTGCTGGAGGAGAACCTTCCGGAGAGGCTCGTGGCGAAGTACAAGCTCATGCCGAGAGCCGAGGCGGTGCTGCATATCCATCATCCCGAGCATCCGCAGGACGGGCAAGGCGCGCGCAGAAGGCTCGTCTACGAGGAGCTGTTCTTCTTCCAGCTCAAGCTGCAGGCATACCGGATGCTGAACCGCCGCCGCGCGGACGGCATCGTCCACCGGGTCGATCCGGAGGTCATCCGCCAGTTCGCGGCATCGCTGCCGTTCGAGCTGACGGATGCCCAGAAGAAGGTCGTCAATGAGATTCTTGCCGACATGCGCCAGCCCCATGCGATGAACCGCCTGCTGCAGGGCGACGTCGGCGCGGGCAAGACGGTCGTCGCCGCCATCGCTCTGCTCGCGGCCGTCAAGGCCGGGCATCAGGGAGCGCTCATGGTGCCGACGGAAATATTGGCGGAGCAGCATATGAGGTCTCTGACGAGGCTGTACGAGTCGGCCGGCGTCCAGACCGCGCTGCTTACCGGCAGTGTAGGGGAGCGCAAGCGCCGCGATCTGCTCGCCGGGCTGCAGATGGGGCTCATCGACGTGCTGATCGGGACGCATGCGCTGATCCAGGACGACGTCGTTTTCCGCTCGCTTGGTCTCGTCGTCACGGATGAGCAGCATCGGTTCGGCGTCAATCAGCGCAGCGTGCTCAGACGCAAGGGACCGAGTCCGGACGTGCTGACGATGACGGCGACGCCGATTCCGCGCACGCTCGCCATTACCGCGTTCGGAGACATGGACGTGTCTACGATCAAGGAACGCCCGAAGGGACGCATCCCGATCAAAACCTATTGGGTCAAGCATGGCATGATGGACCGGGTATTCGGGTTCATCCGCAGGGAGACGGCGGAAGGACGGCAGGCTTATGTCATCTGCCCGCTCATCGAGGAATCCGAGAAGCTGGACGTGCAGAATGCGATCGATCAGTTCGTGCAGCTGCAGCAGGCTTTCCCGGATCTGAAGGTCGGCCTGCTGCATGGCAGGATGACGACGGCCGAGAAGGACGAGGTCATGCGGGCGTTCGGCGAGAACGAGCTGCAGGTGCTCGTCGCGACGACGGTCGTGGAGGTCGGCGTCGACGTTCCCAACGCGACGCTGATGATCATCATGGACGCGGAGCGCTTCGGCCTCTCGCAGCTGCATCAGCTGCGCGGCCGGGTAGGGCGCGGCGCCCATGCCTCTTACTGCGTGCTCGTGGCGGATCCGAAGACCGAGACCGGCCGCGAGCGGATGGCCGTCATGCAGGAGACCGACGACGGCTTCGAGGTGGCGCGGCGCGATCTGGAGCTGAGGGGTCCCGGCGATTTCTTCGGCACGAAGCAGAGCGGCCTGCCGGACTTCAAGCTGGCCGACATGGCCGCTGACTTCGCCGTGCTGGAGGCCGCCCGGGACGATGCGGCGGACATCGCCGCCGAGCCTGATTTCTGGACCGCATCGGCCTACGCCGACATTAGGGCGATGCTTGCCAAGGATCCGATCTTCCAGGGAGCGCAGCTCGACTGAGCCTTGGCGTTTCCGTGCCTGGAGCGGCAGTCGCCAAGGATTCGAGGTATCACAGCAATCAGATTCAAGCTGGGCATCGACAACCGTGTCTTGTTTTGCCCGTAATATCTGGGTCTTGCACCTCAGCAGTTGGCGGCTGAGGTCCTGCCCCGCAGCTGCTGACCGGCTGCGGGGCGTTTTTGCGTCCCATGCGCTTAATTCGCCTTTCTCAGGAAACTCTCGGATGGGCCCGGCATAGGATAACATCGGTGGTTTTTGGGGTGTTGCCCGACCAAATCGATGGAGGTGCCTGGCTGCATGAGCTACGTAAAGTACGGAATACGGCCCGAATTCGTAGAACGCGTCAAGCTGAAGCTGAAAAATCCGGCGGTGAAGGATCGCATCAAGCTGCTCGTGAACGGAATTACGAAGTACGATCTGGCCGACCGCGCCAAAGTGAAAAAGCTGGTCCGCAACGGAGCCGGCATCCTGCAGGAAAAGCTGACGGATACTCAGGAGGAGCAGCTGGTCCAGTTCGTGCTGAGCCTCAAGATCGATCCGAACAATACTTTCCACCTCATCAAGCTATGGGGAATGTTTCGCTGAGCAGGACGGAGCGCCTGCATCCTTCATCGTCCGCATAAGCTTTCCTGATGACAGGCATAGAGGATCTGAATTTCACATCCCTCCCCAACTGTCCTATAGTGAAATCAACAACAGGACGGAAGGTGAAGGGTTTGACACAGGTTCAGGTACAGATACAGGCGGCATTCAAGCAGCTGCCCGGAAACAAGGGGTTCGCCTTCGGGCTTTTCCTGACGGCGATGCTGGCGGCTGCGGCGAAGATGATCGCCGAGCTGCCGGGATTCCAGGTATTCGGTCCGCTGGTGCTGGCAATCGTGCTTGGCATGGCCTACCGGCATTTTGCGGGAGGAGTGCCGGCGGCGGCAGGAACGGGCATCTCGTTCGCCTCGAAAACGCTGCTGCGGGCGGGCATCGTCCTGCTCGGCATGAGGCTGAATCTCGGCGACATCGTGTCGGCCGGACCCCGGGTGCTCGCCATCGACGCCATCCACATCGCGGTGACGATTCCATTCGTCGCCTGGATCGCTTCGCGTCTGGGAACAAGCCGGAATCTGGGACTGCTCACCGCCTGCGGAACCGCGATCTGCGGCGCGGCGGCCGTCGCGGCCATATCGCCGCAGCTCAAGGCCAAGGAGGAGGAGACGGCTGCGGCTGCAGCGGTCGTCGCTATCCTCGGCACCATCTTCACGCTGATCTACACGCTGCTCTATCCGGTGCTTGGAATGAGCGCTTCGGGTTACGGAATCTTCTCCGGCTCGACGCTCCATGAGGTTGCCCATGTGCTGGCTGCGGCGGCGCCGGGCGGACGCGAGGCGGTCGACATGGCCGTCGTCGTCAAGCTTGCCCGCGTGGCGATGCTGGTCCCGGTCGCGCTGCTGCTCGGCATGTGGACGGCCAGGAAAAGCCGCGCCGGCAGCGGAAACGGAGCCGCAGCAAAAACGCCGGTGACGATACCCTGGTTTATTTTCGGATTTCTGGCGGTCAGCGCCATCCATACGACAGGGCTGGTTCCGGAGGCTGCAGCTTCCGCGCTGGTCACGGCGGCTTACCTGCTGATCGCCATGGCGATGGCTGGACTCGGACTGGGCGTAGACGTCAAAATGTTCAGGCGGCTTGGACCAAAGGCTTTCGCGGCGGGGCTTGCCGGCTCGGTGCTGCTGACGGCGATCGGCTTCGGCCTGGTCCATCTGCTCGGACTCGCGCAGGGCTGAGCCTGCGCTCCTCGATGGCTGGAGTCGGCATTCGCAGAAGGATGGATAGTTGGGCGGCCTCGGTTCCGGGGCCGCCTTTCTGCTCTGATTATCCGCTTGATGTTCAACGGATGAATGCGTCTCCATTTTACTCGTCAAGGTGTATAATGGGCGATGGAGGTGTACATACATGACTTATATTGAAGATGGAGCCGTCGTATTGTTTCAGGGCGACAGCATTACCGACGCCGGGCGAGACCGCAGCCAGGGAGACAGCCTCGGTTCCGGATACGCTCTGATGGCAGCCGCTCAGTTCGGAAGAAAGCATCCGCTCAAGGACGTGAAGTTCCTCAACAGAGGCATCGGGGGAGATCGCGTCGTCGACCTCGCCAGCCGGTGGGAGGAGGACTGCCTGGAGCTGCGCCCGTCCTGGCTGTCGGTCTATATCGGCATCAACGATACTTGGAGACGGTTCGACAGCGGCGTGCCGCTGAGCGCGGAAGCGTACCGGGACACGTATCGATCCATCCTGGAACGGGCGCTGGAGAAGAACGCCCCGAAGCTCATTCTCGTGGAGCCGTTCGTGCTGCCGGTGAATGAGGGGCAGAAGGCGTGGCGCGAGGATCTGGATCCCAAGATCCAGGCCGTGCGCGAGCTTGCGGGAGAATACAAGGCTCTCTATGTTCCGCTCGACGGCCTGTTCGCCCAAGCGGCGGCCGCGACAGGACCGGCTTACTGGGCTCCGGACGGCGTCCATCCTTCCCCGGCGGGCAACGCGCTGATCGCCGAGGCCTGGCTGAACGCGGTGAAGGCGTAACCGTTCTTCTGGGGTGCTGAAAAGTATCGGCAGAATTAGAGCGACAAAAGCCGAATGCACAGGCAAAGATCGGCGACAAGCGGCAGGCATTCCGGCTTGAGAGCGGAGCTGGACTCTGCTGGCGGATCGCCCCACAACGAGCAGAAGCCCGCCGGAGGAGGCGGGCTTCTTCCTTTGCTTCAGCCTTTTTCTGCCTGCGCAAAGGTCGGCGGTCAAGGCCGCTTCTGCGGCAAGCCTGCATCAGGCAAGCGGACGCAGCTTCTTCTTGAAGCCGGCTTCGCGGGCGAAGCCGACCGATTCATAGAAGGCATGCGCTTCGCTGCGGCGGGAGCCGGACACGAGAATCATATACGTGCATTGATGCGCGTTCGCGAAGCTTTCCAGATCCGCCATCAGCTTTTTTCCGACGCCGCCGCCCCGGCAATGAGCCGAAACAACAACGTTCTCGATCAGCAAATAGGGGCGGAGGCCGCCGACGAGATCGGGGCAGATTACGCCCATCGCCGTGCCGACGAGCCGCTCTCCGTCGGAGGCTACGGCTACCCGGATGCCTTCGCTGCCGGCCAAGCTGTCCAGCCGCTCGGCCAGAGCCGCCGGATCGGTATCCGTCCCGGTCAGCTCCAGCAGCAGCTCCGCCAGGGACGCGGCATCCGCAGGCACGGCGCCGCGCAGTTCAATGGAATTCGACATGGTTGTCGAGGCCGCCTCTCTCTGTTCAATTTTTCTACAGCATACCAAAATCGGCTTTATCCGTCTTGTCCCGAAGGAAGAAGCAGCTCCAGGGCGAATTGAAGAGTATGGGAACGAGAGGGGAGCATGGAGTTCATGAGGGTGGTGGCGTCTCCAGACGGAGGCTGGCCCCGCACCTCGAGCTTCGGTGTGAAGAGAAATTGACCTTGATCCAATAAGCTCTGATGCGTGGAGAGGAGAAGAGGCCGTGAGCGGATCTCAGCAGGGCCGAGGGGCGGATATCCATTGCGTGCCGACGAGCTTGAGGCTGCGGCGGCTGAACGCATCTGTCCGACGCTGCTGACCGAGGCCGTGGACGGGACGCCCGCAGCTTATGCGAATCTGTATGAATCGGAAGGGAAGTTATGGCTCGGCAATGTCATCGTAAGTCCCGATTACCGCGGCAAGGGAGCCGCCGCAGCGCTTCTGGAAGCGATGGAGGCGGCTGCCGCGGAGCGGGTGCGGGAGCTCCATCTGACCTGCCACGGCCCCAATGGAAAGGCTCTGTTGTTCTATGCCGGCGCAGGCTGGATGCCTTGGGACATCCGCAAGATGGAGGGGCCGGATGGAACGCCGATCGCGGCCATCCGTATGAGGAAGCGGCTGGCGCAGGATTGAAAGGATGACGATCGAAAGGATGATGGAAATGGGACGCTGGGAATACAAAACGCTCAAGCATCAATTCGGAGGCTGGACGGGCACCAAAATCAACATCGAAGATCTCGACGGCCGGCTGAACCTGCTTGGAGCCGAAGGGTGGGAGCTGGCCTCGTCCTTCGATACGAGCCGTTACGAGGGAGCCTCGACGGGAATCGTAATGATCTTCAAGCGATGGGTGGAGGCATGATCGGCAGCAGGGAGGATGCCATGTTCGGCGGCCGGCTGAGGATGGGCTTCGATGAAAGCCTGCAGGATTCCGGCGAGGCCTTCTCGGGCTGGGACTTCGGGTATTTGACGGCAACCGGCCGCATGATCGAGTATCCTCTCCCATGGAGTTACCGCAATCTGCTGGAGCCTTATAAAAAAGCCGCTTCCTCCATGCTCGACATGGGCACGGGAGGAGGGGAGTTCCTGCAGCGGCTCAAGCCGCTGCCTCCCGACACCAGGGCGACGGAAGGATATCTGCCCAATGTGGAGGTCGCGCGCCGAAGGCTGGAAGAGGAAGGCGTGCAAGTGGCCTACATCGAGCGAGTCGATGACATCCCCTATCCCGATGAGTCGTTCGACTTGATCATTAACCGGCATGAGTCGTACTGCGCCTCCGAGCTTCGCCGCGTGCTGAAGCCCGGAGGCATATTCATCACCCAGCAGGTAGGCGGCAGCAACGACCGCGAGTTCAACGAGCGCCTCGGACAGGCGCCGCCGGCCCATGCGGACTGGACGCTGGACAAAACATGCGGAGAGCTGGAAGCGGCGGGCTTGCAGCTGCTCTGGCAGGACGAGGCTCTCACGCACACCCGGTTTTACGATATCGGGGCCATCGTCCGCTACTTGACCATTATCGAGTGGCAGGTCGAAGGCTTCTCTCCGGACGCATACCGCGACGCGCTGAGAGGGATCCATGAGGAGATCGAAAGACGGGGCTGGATGGACGTCACCTGCCACCGGTTCGTGCTCGCGGCAGCCAAGCCGGCATGAGGCGGCGGGCAGAAACGGAGGCTGACGGAGCCGGCAGCCGCGGAATATCCTGGAGAGCCGTCATGGACGCCTCTCCAAAAAAGCGAAAAGCCTTTCGGATGTCCGAAAGGCTTTTCGAGGTCAATCCACAAGCGGCTCGATGCATTCATGCGAGTCGTTCTTGACGCTGCCGACGCCGGCGCCGACCGGATAGGCGTGCATCTCTTCCTCCGGATAGGGGACGAGCAGCGGCGACAGGAGGGCCGCATCCTGGACGCCGCGGTCCAGCCACAGAGGCTCGTCCTCCCGCCGCAGGATGACCGGCATCCGGTCGTGAATGGAGGCCATCAGCCCGTTCGGAGACGTCGTCAGCACCGTGCAGGTGGACAAGCGTTCCCCAGCCGGCGATATCCACGTCTCGTAGAGGCCGGCCATGGCAAAGGGCTCCCGGCTGCGGAGCGTAATGCGCATCGGCTGCTTACCCGAATCCGTGCGCTGCCACTCGTAGAAGCCGTCGGCAGGAATGAGGCAGCGCTTGCGGCGAAGCGCATCCCGGAACGCCGGTTTGGCAGCGGCCGTTTCGGCTCTGGCGTTGAGCATGCGGCTCCCGATCTTCGGTTCGCCGGCCCAAGGCGGGACCAGTCCCCACTTCAGCTCGCCCAGCCGGTTGTGCTTGCCGTCGCTGACGACGGCCATGACCATCTGGCCCGGAGCGACGTTGTAGCGGGGCTCCAGCTGCGGGATCGTCGTTTCCCCGATCAAAAAACGGAGCATGAGCTCTTCCAGCGTGACGGTCAGCGTATAACGTCCGCACATGGTTGTCCCTCCTCAAGAAAGTCGAAAGCCGGATGCTCGCAGCCCTTCAGCTTCCATAAGCATAGTATGTCCGCTGACTTTCGGCAAATCTCCGATCGGCGGCCCCGGTGCCCGGCTGCCGGTCATGTGCGCTCCATTATGGCGCAGGTGCCGCGTGGACGTCTGGCCTGCCGTCCGTCTCCGCCCTGTCGCCGATGAACGGATGTCCGGAGGATTAAGCGGGAAGCTTTCAGACTATACTGGGAACAGACTGATTCGGTGCGGGAGGAAGACGGGCATATGAAGGAACGCAAGGCCGGAAACGAGAACGGACAACGGCAACGGCCCGGTAAGCAGGACTTTGCGGCCGATATCCGGGAAGCGGCGGACGGAGGGGGCGCGGATGGCGGCATCGACGCTGCGCCTGACGTCAAAAACGCTCCTGCCCCCCGCAAGCATCCGCTGCTGAGGCTGCTCCTGCTGCCGGCTGCGCTGCCTATGGCGGCGGCAGCCTACGCGGCCGCCAAGCGGCGCAGCCGCCGGGCTTCCCGCGAGCTGGCAGAGCGGGCCGCTCCGCTGACGCTGACCGCTCCGTCCGTCGCGGAGCTGCGCGCCGCCTGGCAGAAGCTGGAGCGGGCTGCCGCCAAGAAAGCCTCCTTCCCTGCCCCGGGCTGGCTGCCGCATCCTCATGCCGTCTCCAGCAAGCTAGGCCTGCCGTCGCCCGATCCGGCATGGGCGATCGAAGCCGCGGCCGCGCCGGGAACGCCGCCTCAAGCAGGCGGCCCTGCCGGAGATGCCGCGCTGCTGCAGCGCATCCGCGCCGAGACCGCGCGGATGAACCGCAACAACCTGACCCGGACGGAAGCCTACCGCCAGTTCTACCTGCGGCGCCCGGAGGTCCACTGGGCGCTGCTGGCCCATATGGTGAGCCGCAACGGCGGCTGGAACATGACCGATCTGCAAGGCGAATGGCTGCCCCGGCTGCTCGACACCGCCAAGCGAAGGGTATGCTTCGGGATGCTGGAGAGAGCCAACGCGCTTATTTTCCATGACGCTTATGCACAGCTGCTTCTGTACGAGGAGAGCAGGCGAAGCGGGCGCAGCCTGCTGCATCTGCTGCCGGCGCTCGGAGTGTCGGCCTTCATGCGGCCGGTCTGGCAGCAGTTCCTCCGCACGGGCGATGCGGCGCCGCTGACGATCGGGCTGATCGTCAACGAGCAGAACTTCATCGAGAGCCGGGTCGTCCAGAACGCCTACTACCGGCGCAAGGTGCTGGGCACGTTCTACTTCGGCATGCAGTCGGTGCTGCAGCTGAACCAGGTCGTATTTCCTTACGGCCGCGACGAGAACGGAGAACCGCTGCTCGCAGGGCTCATTCTCGAGGATTTCTCCGATCTTAAGGAGCGGATCGAGTTCGGCAAGCGGCTGTACGCGCTGCTGTTCGGAGTGCCGGGTGTGGCGGAGGGCGTCCTTGAGTTCGTCAAAAAAAACCGTCATACAGGGTCGCGCAGCGACTACGCCCCCGAGATGTACGCATCCGTACGCCGTTCCCCGCCGACCGCCGCCTACCGGGAACGCCTCTCCGGCGGACGGCTGCGCGAAGGAGCGGAGCCCCTCTACAGCCCGCCGCTGCAAGCGGCCTGGTCGGATCGTCCCGTCGATGATCCGGAGCCGGGGGACTGGTTCGCGGGCGCCGCTTCCGTCCTTCCTTATTTCCGCGGCTTGCCGCTGCCGCATCCGTTCGAGATGACGGCCGACTACCGCATCGCGCTCGGCAAGGTGGAGCTTGCCGTGCTTGCCGCGCAAGCTGCCGGCGCCGCGGCCAAGCCGTCTCTGCGGCCCGCTCCTCCCGCAGAGGAAGAAAGCATGGACTAGGCATTCCAGCCGGCTCCGGATCCCGTCCGGACCGGCTTTTTTTGTCCAGCCGGCTGGCTGCGGGCATCTCCAGGACGGCCGCCCGGTCAGCGGCGGCCGAAGCAATCACTTGTTCGCTTGGCGCCCGGAGGGCGATGGCGTATGATAGGAGCACAACCGAGATCAAGCCCTGCCATCCATTCCAGCTTCGGGCGGTGAGACGATGGGAAGCAGACGGTTTTTCAGCCTCAGATCCAAGGTTCTGCTGTTCACCGTGGCGGTGGCCGTTATTCCGCTTGTAATTGTAAGCGGTTTCTCGACCTTTGAATCGACAAAGCTCATTCAGAGCCAAGTCGCCCAGCTGAAGCTGGAAAGCGCGCGTGCCGTATCCAGCCATCTCGACATGATGATGAACGACGTCAACACCGTTTCCCTGAATCTCATCCAGAATCGGGATGTGTCCGCCTATCTGTCCTCGAAGGATCCCGCCGCCCGGCAAAAGCAGCTCTCGCGAATCCTGTCCATCTGCAACGAGCAAGCCTTCAACAAGCCTTATCTGTTCTCGATCTATTTGCAGGATCTCGGCGAGAAGGGCATCGACACGAGGGGCGCGCTCAACGCGATTCCTCCCGACCGGCTGCTGCGCGCCAAGGAGCTGAAAGGAGGCGACAGCTGGTATCCCGACAGCGTCTACGTCCAGAACAAGGAGATCAAGGTCATCACCATGATCCGGGACATCCGGGATATCAACGATGTCGGCCGCTCGCTGGGCGTGCTCAAAATCAATATTCCGCAAAGCAGCATCCTCGAGCTGTATCGAAGCGGCATGCCGGGAGAGAGTCCCTTCTACTTGCTGGACGGCAGCCGGATCGTGCTCACCTCGGAGAAGACCGGTCCGGATGGAGGCGCCGCGCCTCCGCCGCTGCCAGCCGGCGGGCTCGGCTCCGCGGACGAGGGCCAGTACGCCGCGGAGCTGGACGGAGCGAGCTACCTGGCGGTGTACTACCGGATGAGCCGTCCCGATTGGCATATCGTGGAGCTGACGCCGCTGCGGCAAATAGCCGAGCCTGCAGCGGTGATCCGGCGCTTCGCCTACGCCTCCATGCTGGCGAGCCTGGCCGTCTGCCTGGCCTTCATCCTCATCTTCGCCTCCAAGGTGCTGAAGCCGCTGAAGAAGATCCGGGTGCTCATGCGCCATGTGGAGCGAGAGAACTTCGGCGGGCAGATGGAGGTGAAGGGCAGCGACGAGATCGCCCTGCTGTCGCATGGCTTCAACCGGATGTCGCGCAAGCTGGATGAATTGATCAACGAGGTCCATGTGTCGCGGATGAAGCAGAAGGATGCGGAGCTGAAGGCGCTCGAGGAGCAGATCAATCCCCATTTCCTCTACAACACGCTGGATATGATCTACTGGATGTGCCGGATGGAGCGCGCCTTCGAGACGTCGCTCATGATCAATTCCCTCTCCCAGCTGTTCCGGATCGGCCTGAACAGCGGCAGCCGCTTCACGACCGTCGAGAAGGAGGTCGAGCATATCCGCCATTACATGGCGATCCAGCAGAAGCGGCATGACGGCGGAATCCGGTTTCTGGAAGAGATCGATCTCTCCGTCCTTCCCTGCAAGGTGACGAAGATCGTGCTGCAGCCGATCGTGGAAAATGCGGTTCGCCACGGCATTGAGGCGGGCGGCGGGGAAGGCGTGATCCGGCTGCGGATCTACCGCCAGGGAGGCGATCTTCTCTACGAGGTCGCCGACGACGGCGCCGGGGCGGATGAACGGGAAATCCGGAACCGGCTGGAGGCTGGCGAGTCCGGCGAGGGAAGCCGCAGGGAGGGAGGCCTTGGCTTGCCCAATATCAGGGATCGGATCCGGCTGAACTACGGCGCCGGCTACGGTCTCGAATTCCGTAGCATTCCGGGGAGAGGCACGGTCGTTACCGTGCGCCAGCCATGCACAGAGGGGGAGGCTGTCCATGTTCAGGGTCATGCTGGTTGACGATGAGAAGATGGTGCGAAGAGGAATACGGATGTCCATCGATTGGCAGCGTTACGGCGTCGAGATCGCATCCGAAGCCCGCAACGGGGCGGAAGCCTTGGAAAAGCTGCGGGAGGAGCCGGTCGATCTCATCCTCTCGGATATCCGGATGCCGGTCATGTCGGGCATCGAGCTGGCGCGCACGGTCAAGCAGCAGTATCCCGACGTGGAAATGGTGCTGCTGAGCGGCTATGAAGACTTCGCCTGCGCCAAGGAGGCGATGGCGCTCGGCATCCGGCATTACCTGCTCAAGCCGGTGCTGGCCGACAATCTGGTGGAGACCGTATCGGGACTTCGCGACGAGGAGGAGGAGCGCAGGCTCCGGCGGCAAGGAGAGCAGCTGAGAGGACAGCTGTTCCGGGCGAGCGCTCCTCTGCTCAAGTCGAGGCTGGTCGCGGGGATGCTGGAAGGCAGGATCGGCCGGAAGGAGCTTCTCGAGCAGGCGCGCCTGCTGGGCATGGAGCTGGGAGCTCCTCCCTACGCCGCATTCGCAGCCGAAGTGGACGGCTACCGGCAGCTGCAGGAGCGTCTCACGCCCTCGGAGCTGGATGCTTACGGATATGCCTTGCTGAACATCGCCGAGGAAACGCTCGCCGCCGCATCCGGGAACCCGGTCTGCATAACGGCGATCCGCCCCGGCAGGCTGGCAGGGATCATCCCTGTGCCGAGCGGGAAGCTCGCTTTGGAAGCATTGGAACGGGTTGCGGAAAATGTCCACGCTTGCCTGGGCGTGTCCGTTGCGGCTGGAACCTCTCTTCCGCTCTGGAGTCTCGAGGATGCGGGACGAGGCTACGCCGAAGCTCTCGCCGCCCTTCGCCGGAAGGCTGATCCCGCGAGGGGAGGCGCTGTCGCGTGCTTGGCCTCGAATCCCGATAGCCGGCTTCCGGAGGCTGAGCCGGCTGCGCTTGCCGAAGAGGCGGATGGCCGGGCATGCGCGGAAGAGGCCGTCCGCAAGCCCAGCGCCGCAAGCCGTCTCGTCAAGGAGGTCATCGCCTTTGCCGCCGCGAACGGCGACAAGCCGATCGGACTGGCGGAAGCGGCGCATCATGCGGGAGTGACGGCGGCTCATCTGAGCAAGGTGTTCAAGGAAGAGACGGGGACGACCTTCATCAAATGGCTGACGAGGCACAGGATGGAGGAAGCGCAGCGGCTGCTGCGGGGCAGCCGCATGAGGACGGCGGATATCGCCTGCAAGGTCGGGTATCAGGACTACAAGTATTTCTCGCTGATGTTCAAGAAGCACGCGGGAATGTCCCCTCGGGACTACCGCAATCGATAGCCGGCTGGAGCCAAGGGGGGAATGCTTCATGATCAAGCGGATCGCGGCGGCGCTGCTGCTTGCGGTTCTGGCCGCGGCCGCCGCCGGCTGCCGCAGCGATCCGGAGTCGCCGCCGGCAGCGGCGCCTGCAGCGGGGACGGGAGATCCGATGCGGATAACGCTCACGGATTCCTGGCTGCCCACCTCTACCGCCGCCGTCGATGTCGTCCATCGCGAGCTGGTGGACCAGTTCCGCCGGGAGCATCCCGGCCTGGAGCTGGCCGAGGATGTGCTGGACAACAACGCCTTGAAGCAGAAAATCAAGACGCTGGCAGCAGGAAACGCTCTGCCGGATGTCTTCATGGTGCTCGGCTCGGATGCCCGGATGCTGCTCGGCAACGGCTTGATCCAGCCGGTGGACGGCGTTCTAGCGGCCGATCCTAGCTGGAGCGGCGGATTCAGGCCCGAGGCGTTCGACGACTTCACCTTCGACGGCAGGCGGGCGGCCGTCCCGATGCAGATTACGGCGACCTCGCTCGTATTCTACAACAGCGCCATGTTCCGCGAAGCGGGGTACGAACGGTTTCCGGACAGCTGGGAGGAGCTTCTCCAGGCGCTGGAGAAGCTCAAGAAGCTGGGCTATACGCCGATCTCGTTCGGCAACAGGGATGCCTGGGTAGCAGGCTCGTGCCTGTTCAGCACGCTGGCGGAACGTTATGTCGGAGAGGCGTGGATGAACGATGCCGTCGCCGGCACGGCCAAGTACAGTGACGCCCCGTTCGTGGAGGCGCTTCGGGCCGTTCGCAGCCTGGCAGACAAAGGGCTGCTGAACGCCGATCGGGGAACGCTCGACAACGTGCAGCAGCGGGAGCTGTACTATCAGGGCAAAGCGGCGGTCGTGCTGGAGGGCGGCTGGGCCGTATCGTCGTTCGCCGCGGATGCGCCTCCGCATGTAGCCGCGCAGACCAGGCTGGCGCTGCTGCCGGCGCCGGCCGCCGCACCGGACGGGCAAGAAGGCGGCGGCCTGACGGTATCCGGCGGTTCCGGCTGGGGCATCGCCTTCAAGGCGGGCTTGAGCGGCGAACGCCTTGAGAGCGCATTGGAGCTCGTGAAGCTGCTCACCGGCTCGGAGCAGGCCAATCGGGCCGCCGAGAGAGGCGACTTGTCCGGCTCGCATCCGACCGATTACAATGAGGGCGCGTCGACGCCGCTGTTCAGGGAGTATTTGTCGTTGATGCGCCAGGTCCGCCTGACGCCGGTGTTCGATGTCCGGCTGCCCGCCGGTGTCACCGAGGCGATGTATGACGGGATACAGGAGCTGCTGCGGACGGATTCGGAGCTGACTCCGGAGGCGCTGGCGGCAAGGATTCAATCAGCCGCTGAAGCAGATGCGGGAGGATGATTGAGCTTGCGGAAGGGGGAAGGAAGAATGGCGGGAAAGGCGGATAGGATCGGCGATTATGAACTGATGGCGATTCAAGCGGATATTTTGTTCAAGAGCGGTCGCTGCGGCAGGATGATCGCGGTCAACGAGCCGTCCGGCTCGGCTGCGCCGCTCTTTTTTCTCGGGAGGACGAGACAGGGAGATGTGATCCGCTTCGGCGAGGATTTTCCGGACGACCTGCGGGATGGTTTTGAGCGTGCGGCGGGGAGAGGCCGGACCGGGCTGGAGCTGGCGGAGCTGATTCGGAGCGGGAACGGCATTCGTGAATTGAAGTCGGTCTGGATGGGACCGGCTTATCTGTTCAAAAACCCTGTTCAGGCAGCCGGCGGAGCCATCCGAATTGCGAGCGAGAACAGGAATTTGCTTGATTCCGGATTTCCGGGCTTGGCCGAAGGGCTGGAGGACCGGCAGCCGGTTTTTGCCGTCGTCGCAGACGGGCGGGCCGTGTCGGTCTGCTTCAGCGCAAGAAAAAGCCCCCTTGGAGCGGAGGCCGGGCTGGAGACGCTGCCGGGCCATCGAGGCCGGGGGCTCGCGATCATGTGCGCGGAAGCATGGGCCCAGGCGCTGCAGGCCGGCGGCATGCTGCCGTTTTACAGCACCTCATGGGACAATTTCGCTTCGCAGTCGGTCGCCCGCAAGCTGGGCCTGCATGCATACGGCGTGGATATCCACGTTCGTTAGAGCTTTCATGTCCCTGCGGCAGGACGAAATCAAAAAAGAGGACCGCGGAGGTCCTCTTTTGCCTTAGAAAATGACATTCAGCACTAGCAAAGGAAAGCGCGTGTAATGATGACGAGCAGAATGAAGAGGACCAGGATCGCGGCCGTGCTCATGCCGAACCCGCCGTATCCGCAGCCTACGCCTTCTCCGCCTACTCCGCCGACTCCATAAGACATTTGTCATTTCTCCCTTCGGTAGACTGAGATATCCTATGCCGGCCGTTCCGGTTATGGCTGGACTCCGGGAGAAATGGGCGCGAAAATAGGCCCTTCCGCTTGAGGAGATCAGGCTGCCCCTAGCATAAGCACAACTATACCTCCCGTCCAAACATCGCTGCCGATAGATACATAAGGTAGGGTATACTCAAGTGAAAGGGGAAATGGAAGATGTCTGAAGTCGGCCACGTCAAATCCATCAGCACAGCCGCTGTTCTGGTCCTGTTCATTCTGCTGGTCATCGTAAGCGCCTCTTTCCTGTACTAATCAGGTAAAAATCAGCTTTCCAGATGAAGACGCGGAGCGAAAGCTTCCGCGTTTTTTCTTTTTTCCGTTTCCATTCCGGCATGGCGGCTGCGCCGTCACGCACCCCATGCAGCTGTCTATAAAACTGCGGAATACCCTAGCATAAGCACAAATATGCCTCCCGTCCAAACATCGTGCATGGGAGATACATAAGGTAGAGTAGCAAGAACGAAAGGGGAAATGAAAAATGTCCGAATATGGTCATGGCAGACTCAGCACAGGCGCCATCCTGGTCCTGTTCATCCTGCTGGTCATCGTAAGCGCCTCTTTCCTGAACTAGTTCAAGGAGCGGCATGAGGGCGCATGGGGAGACGCGGAATGCAAATTCCGCGTCTTTTTCATTTCGGCTCATGCATCCGCCTTGCTCCGGACCGCCATGCAGGCGGGGACGGCTGTCTATGAATCTGCCGAATTCCCTAGCATAAGCACAATTATACTTCCCGTCCAAACGTCGCGTACGGGAGATACATAACGTAGAGTAGAACTTGCGAAAGGGGTTTTGAATCATGCCGGAAGCTGGCTATGGCAATGCTTTCTCCAGCACAGGCGCCATTCTGGTCCTGTATGTGCTGCTCGTCATCGTCGTTAGTTCTTTCATGTCCTGATCCGTTTCAACAGGATGGCTTCAAAAGGAAGAGACGCGGAATGCTAGATTCCGCGTCTCTTTGATTTGGCTCCGATCGGGAATGCAGGGAGCCGACAGGGAATGCCGATATGGGCAACGAGGAGGATCACCCCGGCTTCCGGCTCTTGTCTGGCCGGAGACATGCCTAGGGAAGGAAACATTTGGGCGCAGCGGCACGTCTGGTTAAGAAGCGGTCCTGATCAGCTTGGAGGACCATGATGATGCCCAGCAGCCTGCCGAGGCCGAAGCTTCCGTTTCAGCCGAGGCCGCGCTCTGCGTATGCCGCATCCGTGCTTCCAACCGATCGGCGCAAGGGCGGCGGGATTCGGCATGAAATCATGGAGGCGATGAGCGTTGAATAGGACAAGATCCAGGGGCCTTTTCTTCGTTGCCGCCGTTCTGATTGGAGGGCCGCAGGCCGGCATAAGGGGGATGGAAAATGAACAGACGTATACGGGTTCGCCCGGCTGCCGTGGCGATGGCGTTGATCGCCTTGACGGTTTGCGCCGGTCTTCTATCGTTCAACGGCGCTAGGGGGGCGGCAGGAACGAAGTGCATGTCGATTCCCGAGTGGGTGGATATTCTGCATGTCAACGGGCTCTCCTATGTGCGCAATTCCGAAGCGGCGGCAGCCTTGCCGGTTGGACGGCTTGGTCCCCGCATCGGCAGCGTGAAGTTCAGGATGGCGGATAACGCCTGCACCGACTACAAAATGAAGGACGGGGACGCCGCTTTTCTGCCGATCGGCACCGAAATCCATGCCTTGAAGGGGTACAGGCCGGACTTCCGCCTGGCAGCGGGCGGCAAGATTTATGAAGTGCAGTCCAATCCCCGGGCGAGGACGATCGGGGAGCTGATGGATATTGAAGGCAAGGTCGTCGCCGTCAGCTTGCATAGCGGCATGGACGGCAAACGCATTGGAGATTTCACGCCGGAAGCTTCCGAGGCTTTTCTTAAGGCTTTGCTGCCGCTGCCTCTGTTGGACGATACGAGGGAGATGTTCAAGCATGCGGGCAGCGACCGCGCTCAGATCGCTCTGCTTCTGGAGGACGGAACGACTTCATGGATCGCCTTCTACACGGGCAACAACAGTTTTTCGGCCGGCGCTTACGGCACCGAAGAGCTGAAGCGGCTAGTCGTCGGCGAACGGGAGCGCATCAAGAAAGCAGCCGGCATGTAAAGCTCCTCCAATGGAGCCGTGAGGGACGGAGCTCAGCTCCGCATGGAGCGGGGTGCATGTCTTCGGAAAGGGATCGGCATTCCTTGTTGCCGGGCAGAGCTGCGCTCAAGCGGCATGGAACGGCTTGGGCCCGTTTTCTCGCTGGCAGCCGGATGCCCATGCAGGCTTCCTGGCCGATGCATAATGGATATAGCATCTCCCTCAAAAGGTTGTGAACAGATGCCCTATCGGTTATCCCGAGCAATGCAAGCCGCTTGCCGCGGCAAAAAAAATTCGCCTGTCCTCGCTAACGCAGGCTGGACCTCGTCGAACTGGAGCGGATACGCGGCAACCGGCAGCAAAGGCGCGTTCCGAAGCATCTCCGCCTCCTGGACCGTGCCGTTCGTGCTGCCCTCGGAGCGCTCCTCGTATTCCTCCGCCTGGATCGGCATCGACGGCTACAACAACAGCAGCCTGATCCAGACCGGTACCGAGCATGAATGCGTGAACGGCAAAGCGAACTATTACGCCTGGTGGGAAATTCTGCCCCGGGCCGAGACGAGGATCAGGCTGCCGGTATTTCCCGGAGACCTTATCGAGGCTTCCATCGTCAAGCTGAGCCTGTCCAAATGGCTCATCCGGCTGCGCAACGTCACCCGGGGCTGGCTGTTCCGGACCGTCCAGGCGTACAAGGGGCCGCAGACGTCGGCGGAGTGGATCGTGGAGGCTCCGGCCATCGGCGGAGCCATCACCCGCATGGCCCGCTTGACGCCGACAGCATTCCGCTGCTGCCGCCTCAACGGCCGGAATCCGGAGCTGACTGGGGCGGAGCGGGGCATTATGGTCCAGAACGGCATCGTCACGGCGATTCCTTCCCGTCCGAACCGCGCCGGGGACGCCTTCCTCGTCCGCAGCGTGCGCCTGCGCATGCCGGCGGCCGACGTTTCCTGAGAGCGGCTGCCGCAGATCGGAGGCTCTACCCCAAAAAAATAGATATAATCCCAAAACTGCCACCATTTACGGTCCTTCGGGGCCGTTTTATACTTATTTATGTAAACGCTTACTTATGGGGAAGGCATCCAATTTAGTTGAGGAATGGGGAGAGGAAGCCATGAAGCGTAAAGCGCTAGCCTTAACGTTCGCCTCGGTCATGATGACGGGGTCGCTGCTGGCCGCATGCAGCAATTCCACGCCGCCGCCGACAAGCGCGGCGAACACCGGAGGGACGGAGGCGACCAAGGAGCCGGCCGCGAGCGCCGATCCTTCGGCCAGCCCGCAGCCGACCGCGAGCACCGACAGCTCCGGCGGAGCCAAGGAAACGCCGCGCAACGAGACGCTCTATATCAACGGCCTGCAGTGGGGAGCGCCGACCAACTTCAACCTGCTGAGCGGCAACCCGGCTTTTCCGATCAACTACGGCAACTCCCGCGAGCTCGTGTATGAAACGCTGTTCATGATTAACATGATCGACGGAAAGCTCGAGCCTCTCCTCGGCAAGTCGTACAGCTGGACGGACGACAAGACGCTGCGCATCGAGCTGAACCCGGACGCCAAGTGGAGCGACGGCCAGCCTTTTACTTCCGATGATGTCGTGTATACCTATGGCCTCGGCAAAAAATACGAGCTCAACTGGTCCAGCTACTGGGATTACATCCAGGACGTCAAGGCGGACGGAGTCAATGCGGTCGTCATCAGCCTGAACCCTGCCAACGCCAACAAACTGACCGTAACCGAGAGCATCGAGCTGATGCCGATGCTTCCGAAGCATATTTGGGAAGCGATCGAGACGAAGTCGAACAACGACCTGGCGACGATCCGCAAGGAAATGAACGCCGATCCGGTCGGCACCGGACCCTACAAGCTCATGTTCTACAACGACCAGAAGATCACGCTCATCCGCGACGACAGCTATTGGGGCCAGAAGCTGTTCGGCAAGCTGCCTGCTCCGAAATATATCACGCATGTCATCTACAAGGACAACGCGGCCGGGGACCTGGCGTTCAAGAGCGGCCAGGTGGACGTCTCGCAGCAATTCACGCCGCAGGTGTGGAAGATGCAGGAGAACGCTCCGATCAAGACTTATTTGAAGGAGGCTCCTTATTATCTGCCGGGCTCGATGCCGTCCATCTTCTTCAATATGTCGAAGAAAGGCCTCGATTCGCCGGAAGTCCGCAAGGCGATCGCGATGTCCATCGACTACAAGAAAGTGTCGCAGCTGGCCATGAGCGGTTATTCGGGCGACATGAAGCCTTCGCTGACGCTCGATACGCCGGCGGAGTCCAAGTTCGTCGACCAGGACGCCATCAAGTCGCTGCAGTGGACGACGGACACGAAGGCCGCGAACGCGCTGCTCGACAGCATCGGGGCCAAGAAGGGCAAGGACGGCATTCGCGTGCTGAACGGCCAGCGCCTCGGCCCGTACGATGTCGAATGCCCGTACGGCTGGTCCGACTGGAACGCCGCGCTGGAGATCGTCGCCCAGAGCGCCAAGGCGATCGGCATCGAGATCCGCACGAAATTCCCGGAAGCTCCGGTATGGACGAACGACCTGCAGACGGGTAAGTTCGACATCATCATGAACACGCCGGCGGGCAACGTGACGCCGAGCAATCCGTGGAGCCGCGCACGCACGATCATGTATTCCAAAGGCGTGGCGCCGGCAGGCGAGATGGCCTTCTGGAACTGGGGCCGCTACAAAAACGACAAGGCCGACCAGCTGATCGACAAGATCCCGACCGCATCCGACGCCGAAGCCAAGACGATGTACACGGAGCTGACGCAAATCTGGCTGAAGGACGTTCCGTCCATTCCGCTGATGTACCGTCCCTGGGTGTTCTACACCGTGAACGAGTCGGTCTGGAAGGGCTTCCCGGTCGACGGGGACGGCAGCAACATTCCGCCGCAGATCGCGATGGACGGGGCGGGCATCAAGGCTCTCTATAAGATTTCGAACTGACGGAATTCAGTTCCTCCGGACCTTGAAGCTGCGCCGGCCGGCTCTGCTTCCGGACATTCGGACCGAACCGCCGCTGCGCGTGCCGATCTCTCTTCCGATCGCGGTTGAACTCGGATGCTCTGATTTCTGACCCCTGCCAGGGTAGGCATCCTCGTTCAAAGGCGAACGCGTTGCTTCTCCAGAGAGAACCGGCCCGCTCCGCTTCGGGCAGCCGGACCTTGAAGCTGCGCGGCCATCTCCGCTTGCAGCCGGACCGAACCGCCGCTGCGCGTGCCGATCTCTCCTCCGATCGCGGTTGAACTCGGATACTCTGATTGCTGACCCCTGCCAGGGTAGGCATCCTCGTTCAAAGGCGAACGCGTTGCTTCTCCAGAGAGAATCGGCCCGCTCCGCTCCGGGCAGCCGGACCTTGAAGCTGCGCGGCCATCTCCGCTTGCAGCCGGACCGAACCGCCGCTGCGCGTGCCGATCTCTCCTCCGATCGCGGTTGAACTCGGATGCTCTGATGGCTGACCCCTGCCAGGGTAGGCATCCTCGTTCAAAGGCGAACGCGTTGCTTCTCCAGAGAGAATCGGCCCGCTCCGCTCCGGGCAGCCGGACCTTGAAGCTGCGCGGCCATCTCCGCTTGCAGCCGGACCGAACCGCCGCTGCGCGTGCCGATCTCTCCTCCGATCGCGCATGCATGGTCAAGCCTTGTCCGCAATCATCGCCTCGCAACCACAGGGCCGCCGCAAATGCGGCCGGCCCTTTCCCTTAAAGGAAGGTGAAGCTCTTGAACGCCTACGCCCGCTATTTCCTGAAGAAGTCCGGCTGGTATCTCGTCACGCTGCTGATCGCGCTGATTCTCAATTTCCTGCTGCCGAGGCTCATCGAGGGCAACCCGGTCAGCACGATCGCCTCCCAGGTGTCGCAAGGAATGACGGACAGCGATTCCATCAAGAAGGTGTACGACAACTTCATGAAGGAGTTCGGGGTGGACAAACCGCTCCTCGCGCAGTTCGGCATCTACCTCCAGAAGCTCGTCACCGGCGACCTCGGAACGTCATTCGGCCTGTACCCGCGCAAGGTGTCCGACATCCTGATGGCCGCCGTCCCCTGGACGGTCGCGCTCCAGCTTCCCGCCATCCTCGTCGGCTGGATCATCGGCAACGTGCTCGGCGCGGTGGCCGCCTACCGCAAGGGCGTCTTCGACAAGGTGCTGTTCCCGGCGGCGCTGTTCGTGAATTCGATCCCTTTTTTCACCCTCGCCATCATCATGCTGTACCTGCTCGCGATCACGCTGAAATGGTTCCCGATGTCGGGAGGCTACGATTATCAGATGGTGCCGCATCTCAGCCTCGACTTCATCCTCTCGGTGCTCCGCCACCACACGCTGCCGTTCCTCTCGATCGTGCTCGTCACGATCGGCGGCCAGGCGATCGGCATGAGGGAGATGAGCATCTACGAGCTGAACTCCGACTATGTGCTGTACAGCAAGCTGCTCGGCATCCGCGATTCCCGAGTGGCGCGGTATGTGTTCAAGAATGCGATGCTGCCGCAAATTACGGGCCTTGCCCTGTCCATCGGCACGATGGTCGGCGGCTCGCTCATCTGCGAGATCGTCTTCAGCTACCCCGGCATCGGCACCTGGCTGTTCACGGCCATCCGGCAGCTGGATTACCCGCTCATCTCCGGCTGCACGCTGCTGATCGCGCTGACGGTGCTGCTGGCGAACTTCACGATCGAGATCGTCTACGGCATCGTCGATCCCCGCATCAAGGCGTCCCAAATGGAGGAGAACTGAGATGAAGCATTCCGTAGGCATTCTGATCCGTTCGCCCAAGTTCATGTTCGGCGCCATCATGCTGCTGCTGATGGTCGCGCTTGTCGTCATCGTGCCGCTGATCAACCGGGCCGACCCGCTGTCGATGGAGGCGCTGGCGTTCCAGCCTCCGGGCGGGAGGCTGCTGCTCGGCTCCGACAACTTCGGCCGCGACCTGTTCCTGGAGCTCGTCTACGGCATCCGCACCTCCATCATGGTCGGCCTCGTCGCGGGCGTCTTCGCCACGATCATCGGCCTGGCGATCGGGCTGCTGTGCGGATACGCCGGGGGCCTGCTCGACAATATCCTGACCGCGGTCACGAACATGTTCATCGTCATTCCGTCGTTCATCATCCTGATCCTCATCTCCGTCAGCATCAACTCCCGCAGCTCGCTGCTCGTCGCCGTCATCATCGGCCTGACGAGCTGGCCGTGGACCGCGCGGGCGGTACGCGCGCAGACGAGCTCGCTGAGGAACCGGGACCATGTCAATCTGGCCAAAATATCGGGACACAGCACACCGAAGATCATCGTCTTCGAAATCCTGCCGTATATCGCTTCCTATGTCGTCATGGCCTTCATCCTGCAGGTCGCCTCCGGCATCCTGTCGGAGGCTTCCATCTCGATGCTCGGCCTGGGGCCGTACAACACGATTTCGCTCGGCATCATCATGAACTGGGCGCTCGTCTTCGAGGCTCCGGTGGCCGGGGCGTGGTGGGCGTTCATCCCGGCGGCCTTCTCGATCGCCGTCATCACCTTCTCGCTGTACATGATCAACACCGGCATGGACGAGATCTTCAATCCGAAAATCAGGAGTGAGCGCGCATGAGCCGGAAGCTGGCGGATCTGCAACCCGAACTTGCCCCCGAGCCCCTGCGGCGCGTATTGGAGGTCGAGGGGCTCAAGACGTATTACCGGACGCGCCTGAACGAAAAGGTGTTCGCCGTCGACGGCGTCGACTTCGCGCTCGAGGAGGGCAAGGCGCTCGGCATCGCCGGCGAGTCCGGCTGCGGCAAGTCGACGCTGTCGATGAGCCTGATGGGCTTTTATTTCCCGCCTCTTTATTACGGGGAAGGCTCCATCTCCATCGGCGGCATCGATATCATGAAGCTCGGCAAGGAACGGCTGCGCAAGCAGATTCTCGGCCGGGAGATCGCCTACATTCCGCAGGCGGCGATGAACGCGCTCAATCCGACGCTGAAGATCATCCGCTTCATCGAGGATCTCATGAAGGAGCATCAGCCCAAGCTGACGAAGCCGCAGGTGAGGGCGATGGCGGAGGAGAGGTTCCGCACGCTGCATCTCGCTCCGGAGGTGCTGGACGCCTATCCGAGCGAGCTGTCGGGCGGCATGAAGCAGCGGACCGTCATCGCCATCTCGACCATTCTCAATCCGAAGGTGCTCGTCGCCGACGAGCCGACCTCCGCGCTCGACGTCACCTCGCAGAAGGCGGTCATCCGCCTGCTCAAGGAGCTGCTGGAGAAGAAATTCATCCGTTCCCTCATCTTCATCACGCATGAGCTGCCGCTGCTCTACCATGTGACGGACGACATCATGGTCATGTATGCGGGCGAGATCGTCGAGCGGGGCATGGCGCAGCAGATGGTGTTCGATCCTGTCCATCCTTACACCAAGCGGCTGATGGGCTCCATCATCGTCCCCGAGGAAGGCATGAAGGACCACAAGCTGTCCGCCATTCCCGGAGCTCCGCCCAACCTCAAGAACGTGCCGGAAGGCTGCCGCTTCGCGGAGCGCTGCGACTTCGCGCGGGAGGAATGCCGCAGCGGCAAGATTCCGATGCGCGGGGAGGCCGGCAGGACGTACCGCTGCATATTCGGCGTGGAAACCTTGAAGGAGTGGTATGCGGATGAAGAAGTTCAGCGATAAGGACATTCTGCTCGCCGGAGTCGGCGTCACCAAGGTGTTCGGCTACGGCAAAAAGAAGAAGACGGCCGTGCGGGAAGTGGACTTCGCCTTCCACAAGGGCGAGATCATTTCCATCGTCGGAGAGAGCGGCAGCGGCAAGACGACGCTCGCCAAGATGCTGCTCGGCCTGCTCAAGGAAACGGGCGGCAGGATACAATACGAAGGAGCTCCCAGACGGCTGAAGGGGCATAAGGAGCGCCGGAATTATTGGAAGGACATCCAGGCGATTTTCCAGGACCCGTTCTCCTCGTTCAATATGTTCCACCGGGTCGAGAAGCTGCTGCGGGACTGCATCGCCCTGCAGAATCTGCAGCTGACCAAGGACGAAGAGCGCAAGCGGATGATCGACGCCTGCTCGTTCGTCAACCTGAAATTCGACGAGCTGTACAACAAGTACCCGTTCGAGCTGTCCGGCGGGCAGATGCAGCGGCTCATGATCGCGCGCATCTTCATGATGCGGCCGCGCATCCTGATCGCCGACGAGCCGACCTCGATGATCGACGCCTGCTCCCGCTCCACCATTCTCGACATGCTCATGAAGCTGCGGGAGGAGAACGGGATGACGATCATCTTCATCACGCATGACGTCGGGCTGGCCTATTACGTGAGCGATACGCTCTATATTATGGAGAAAGGCCGCATCGTGGAAAAAGGGCCGGCGGAGCGGGTCATCCTGCAGCCGCAGCATGCCTACACGCAGCAGCTCATCGCGGATGTGCCGAAAATTCATGAGGAATGGAATCTGGCCTGAGAAGCGGCCGGGGATAAGCGAAAAAGCCAATTCGGCCTGAAAAGGGCTGGATTGGCTTTTTTTCTGCCAGCAGGAGCGGCCCAAACGGCTTCCGTTTATGGCTGCTCCTGCTGCTCCTGCTGCTCCTGTTCCGCCTTGCCGGACAACGGCCGCAGCCCGTTCGCCTCGCGGACGAGCGAGAAGTACTGATCGGCCCGGACGGCTTCGAATTCAGGACCGAGAGAGCTGTTCAAGGCGACGACGTCGCTCGGGGTCATGTTCCAGGCGAGCAGGCCGAGCGAGATGAAGAGGGGCGACTTGCCGTCCCACTTCGCCTTGGCTTCCGCCAGAATGCGCTGGCCGTCCTTGACCGTGCCGATGCCCTGGATCGTCGAGACCGGCAGCTTGTTTTTGGCCAGCTCGACGCCGAAGCGGTCTTCCCAGCTGAGGAACAGGCCGGGAGCATGGTATTCGTCGGCATAGGCTTCCGCCTTCGCGTCGCTGAGCGGAACGTTTTCGCTGTCGTTGCGGTTCAGCACGTACGGGATCGTCATGCCGGTTTTTTTCAGGTACGGATAGGTTGCCTTCAAATAGGACGGGAAGGTGCTGTCCGGCCAGGCGTTCGCATAGAAGTACCCGGCGCCGGAAGGTCCGGAGATGAGCTGGTCGCTGGACGTCGCCGTCTTCAGGTAGTAGTCCAGAATGGCCGGAGCGCCGTCGTACAGCAGCGGGCTGGACGTCCAGTTGAGCGGCACCTTGCCGCGGGAAGGATCGTCCCACAGGACGCGCATCCGATGCTGGTTGTACTGGAGGTTGTCGCCTTCGCTGAATGTATAGGTGACGTAGATCTTGTTCTGCAGCTTCGGAGCTTTGGCCGCCTTGAGCGGCGAAGCCGCCGATCTGCCGCCCGAGAATACGGTCATGTTGCTGAACCAGTCGGCGGCAAGCACGTACACGCTGTGCCTGGAGGTGATCTCCACGGAGCTGAATTCGCCGACGGTATCGTTGCTGAACCAGCCGAGATAAGGGGTGCCGGGCTGCACATCCGACAGGATGCGCTCGAACAGCTCCCGCTGCGCCGGCACGTTGGAGTCGAGCCAAAATACCATCGCCTTGTTCGCGACGGCGTAGTCGCGCAGGTAGCCGTAAGGCTCCCTCTGCCCGGAGGATGCCGGCTGCTCGCTGCCGGCGCTGACCTTGAACTGGTTCCACATCTCGACGGATGCCGTCAGCTGCCTGGTCCCTGCCGGAGGCGTGAAGCGGTAGACGAAGTAACGTCCGTTGTCGGCGAAGCGGTGGCCGCCGCTGCCGGCCGATACCTGGGAGCTCTGGGCGTCGTACAGGAACGGCTCCTCCTCGGGAGTGCCGGGAACGAAGCTCGCGATCGTCTGCCCGTCGGCCTTGACGGTAACCTCGTGCACGGCCGGTCCCCAGCCGTCCTCGGGGAAGGCGTCGTCGAAGCGCAGATAGACCGATTGCCCGCCGAGGAAAGGCGACAGGTCGAGGTCGTACACCTTGCGGTTGCCCGCGTCCCGCTCCTGCGACGTCTCCTGCGCGACCGTCTTGTACGAGGCCGGGATGCCGGTGGACGGCAGGCGGACGGACGTATCGGGGCTGAGGCCGACGAGCATCCGGTGGGTCGTCTGGCTCCATAGATGCTCGTACTGCCAGGCGTAGGCATCGAGCCGGTCCTTGAAGCGGCCCTGCAGGTCGTCGAGCACCTTGAAGGAATAAGGAGGAGCCGTCAGCTTTTTCGCCAGCTCGGGGCTCGCGACGACCGCATCCTTGATTCCCGCCAGGGTGGTCGCCACGTTGATGGAATCAGGCACTCCAGGGTCATAAACGACGATGCCCTTGACCTCGCTTTTGAACTTGTCCAGCAGCGACCATTCATTGTCGCGGACCTTGTAAGGGACGTCGAGATCGTTCAGCCAGGCGAACTTGCCCTCTTCCTTGCTCTCGAGCAAATAAATGCGCGGCTCGCTGCGGTTGACAAGGCCTTGGAGCGTGGCCAGAAGGAGCTTCACATCGCCGGGAGCGTCATAGATATCCGCCACTTCAAGCTGCTTGGCCTTGGCGAAGCGGGGGAGCTGCTGCTGCTGGGGCCAGGAGATGGAACCGGACGGGAGGCTCTTCTGAGCGTCCGGCTCGGCGGATGCGGCGAAGGAGAAGGACAATGTGCAGGCCAATGCGAGACTGGCTGCCGCAAGCTTGCGAATCATCACGAAACACCTCTTTTGTTCGGAATAGGTTGCTTTCCAAGCCTTGTTCGGGAGATCGGTCCCTGCGCTCCCGAGGCTCACCTCCTTGATGGGGAGTGGCGAAACGATTGGGTTTGAATGCGCTTGCATTTATATTAAATATATTATACATATATAATTCAAGCTATTCGACAAAGAATGCGGTGAAAACACGCCAAAAGGCTGGGGTTTAGTTCTAGCGAAGCAGGGGATATCAAAAGGGATTTGCGGCTCCGTGCCCAGGGAGGAGAAAAGGAAAACGGTTGCGCAACGATAAGCAAGAATATATTATATATACAAATCTCGGACCGAAACTGGTGATGGAAAATGAGCTCGACAGATCGAACTCCGCTGTATCAGAAAATTCAGGATTACATCCGCGACCTTGTCGATTCGAACGAGCTGAAGGAAGGCGAACGGATTCCGACGGAAAAAGAGCTGATGGAGCGGTTCAACGTAAGCAAGATCACGGTCGTCAACGCCTTGTCCGGCCTGGCCGCCGAGAAGCTGATCACCCGGGTGCCCGGGCGCGGCAGCTTCGTGAGCGGAAGGCAGCCCGAAGAGGCCGCCCCGGATGCCCCGCTGCTCCAGCCGGGCGCGGCGGCGGCTCCGGAGCGGGGAGCGGGGAGGCGGCGGAGCGGCCTGATCGGCCTCGTCATGCCGTCCATCGACGACTATTTCGCCATCCGGCTTATCGACGGCGTGCGCATGGCGCTCGAGGACAAGGGCTATCGAAGCGTGATCCTGCTCTCCGGAGGCCAGGTGGACCAGGAGAAGGAAGCGATCAAGACGCTGAAGGAAATCGGGGCCGAGGGGCTGCTGATCTTTCCCGTGGACGAGGAGCAGTACAATGAAGAAATTCTCGCGATGAAGTTCTCCGGATTTCCGTTCGTGCTGATCGACCGCTATCTGCCCGGGGTGGAGACGAATTACATCGCCGCCGACGGAAGGATGGGCACGAGTCTGGCGGTGGACCATCTATGGGAGCTCGGACATCGCGAGATCGCCATCTGCTCCGACTCGCCGATGCAGACCGTTACGGTGCAGGAGCGTCTCGAAGGCTACATGAACGAGCTGAAAAACAAAGGAGCGCTCATCAATCCCGCCCATATGATCACCGGCTTCCGGGTGGAAAGCCTCAAGCAAGCGGAGACGCATCCGCTGTTCCGATATATCCGCAACCGGATGGCGACCGCTTATATCACGCTGAACGGGCGGCTGGCGGTTCAGATCTACCAGATGGCGCTGCAGGCCGGGCTGCGCGTGCCGGAGGATCTGTCCATCGTCAGCTTCGACGATCCCACCTCGATCGTGGAGGAATTCAGCATGTTCACGCACATCCGGCAGTTCGAATTCGATATGGGCAGCCGGGCGGCCGACAAGCTGCTGGAGGTCATAGGCAAAGGCGGAGCTGGAGGCGGCTACACGAAAACGCTGCTGGAGCCCGAGCTCGTCGTCCGCCAGACGACATCGGGCCCGCCGCTTTAGAGATGCCCTGCGCGTCGCATCGGCCTGTCCGGCCCGCGCCGCCGATTTCCTGCAGACGGCTCCTCGCCTTCAAGGCGTCGGAGCCGTTTTTTGATGGCGCTTTTTTATGGATTCCGGTTCCTCCAGGGGGCCGGATTTTTTATTCCTTTATTTCCTAAAAAACATATTGAACATATACAATAGATATATTATAGTTGGTTTGAGCTTGAGGAAAGAATTAGAGGCTGAGCCTGCATAAAGGAGACGGTTAAAGCATGCCATACGAAGTCATCCGGCCTGAACAATTGAGAGGCGTGCTGGGACGCCTGCAGGCCAACATATACGAGCCCGTCGCCGAGCTTGCCGTATCGGCCTGGGTGACGCCCGAGCCGGTGCCGTACGAGGAGCGCAGGTCGGGAAGGCTCGTCCGGCTCCGGCCGGGAGAGCGCTGGGGAGAGCTGTGGGACTGCGCCTGGTTCCATTTCTCCGGCTCCGTGCCGGAGTCGGCCAAGGGCGGAAAAGTCGTGCTGCTCATCGACGTGAACGGCGAGCTTTGCCTGGTGGACGAGGAAGGGTCGCCGGTCCAGGGGCTGACCAACATCAATTCCGAGTTCGACTTTTCGCTCGGCCTGCCGGGCAAGCGGGTCGTGCCTGTAAGCGAGCGCTGCAGCGGAACGGAAGCCATCGACCTGTGGGGCGATGCGGGCTGCAACGACCTGTTCGGCCGCTACCGCAGCGGCACGCTCAAGGAAGCGGTCGTCGCCGTCTGCAGGGAGGAGCTGCGGCAGCTGTACTACGATTTCGAGGTGCTGCTGGAGACGGCGGAGCGGCTGCCTGCCGGCTCCGCGCGCAAGGAGCGGATCTTCCGCACGCTGCATGACGCCTTGCATCGGCTCGCGGGCCTGACGGACGAGGAGATCGCGCAGGCGCGGAGCCTGCTCGGCGAGCAGCTCGCCAAGCGCGGCGGCGATCCCGTGCTGACGATCAGCGCCGTCGGCCATGCGCATATCGATCTGGCGTGGCTCTGGCCGATCCGGGAGACGATCCGCAAGGGAGCCCGGACGTTCTCGACGGCGCTGTCCATGATGGAGCGCTATCCGGACTATGTGTTCGGAGCGAGCCAGCCGCAGCTGTACGAATGGATGAAGATCCATTATCCGAAGCTGTACGGACGGATCAAGGAGCGCGTAGCCGAGGGACGCTGGGAGCCGCAGGGCGCGATGTGGGTCGAGTCGGACACGAACGTTCCGGGCGGAGAATCGCTCGTGCGCCAGCTGCTCTACGGCAAGCGGTATTTCCAGCAAGAGTTCGGCCAGGAGATGAAGTCGCTCTGGATGCCGGATGTGTTCGGCTACACGGCCAGCCTGCCGCAGCTGCTGAAGAAGGCCGGCGTCGATTACATGATGACGCAGAAGCTGAGCTGGAGCGTGTACAACCGCCATCCGCACCACACGTTCATGTGGGAGGGGATCGACGGCTCGCAGGTGCTGACGCATATGCCTCCCGAGGATACGTACAACAGTCCGGCGGCGCCGCGCTCGATCGTGAAGGCGGAGCAGGAGTATTTGGACAAAGGCATATCCGACCGCGCGCTCATGCTGTTCGGCATCGGCGACGGCGGCGGCGGACCGGGAGAAGAGCATCTCGAGCGGCTCGCCCGGGAGCATGACCTGCTCGGGCTGAGCCCGGTCGAGCAGGAGCCGTCCTCGCGCTTTTTCGAGCGGCTCGCCGAGGGCTCGGAGCGCTATGAGACGTGGCGCGGAGAGCTGTACCTGGAGAAGCATCAGGGAACGCTGACGAGCCAGGGCCGGAGCAAGCGCTACAACCGCAAGCTGGAGAAGGCGCTGCGCGAGCTGGAATTCGCCGCCGTGCTCGCCGAGATGGCGGACGGCAGTCCGTATCCGGCCCGGGAGCTGGAGGAGATCTGGAAGGAAGTGCTTCTCTATCAATTCCACGATATACTGCCGGGCTCCTCGATCAAGCGGGTCTACGACGAATCGCTGGAACGGTATGAAGCTCTTCTGGAGCGGACGGAAGAGCTCATGACGGAAGCTTACGCCAGCGCGTCCGGCGGAGCGTCCGGCACCGCCGTCTTCAACTCGCTTCCTTGGGAGCGGGAGGAATGGATGCATCTGGACGGCCGCTGGCAGCTCGTGCGCGTGCCTGCGATGGGCTTCGTTTCGGTCGCAGGAGCTGCTCCAGAGGCGAAGGATGCCGCTGAATTCCCTGGCCTGCGGGTTTCGGCCGAGGGCCGGGCCATCGAGAACGGGCTGCTGGCGCTGGCCTTCGATGCGGAGGGAGGCATTGTCTCGATCCTCGACAAGGAGGCCGGCCGCGAGCTCGTGCAGCCGGGACGGGGCGCCAACGCGCTGCGCGTCTACTCCGATGACGGAGATGCCTGGGACTTCCGCCAGGATTACCGGGCAGCCGGAGGAACGGCGCTGCGTCTCGAGGAGATCGAAGCGTTCGCGGACGGGCCGAAGGCCGGCCTGATCATGCGGTATGCTATCGGCAGCTCGACCCTTGTCCAGCGGGTGATGCTGACGGACGGCAGCCGCCGGATCGACTTCGAGACGAAGGTCGATTGGAAGGAGTCGGGCAAGATGCTCCGCACCTCGTTCCCGCTCGGCATCCGCTGCGATTCCGTCAGCTGCGACATCCAGTTCGGCTATCTGAAGCGGCCGACGCATCGCAATACGATGTGGGATTACGCCAAGGACGAGATCTGCGCCCATCATTACGCGGATCTATCCGAGCCCGACTACGGCGTGGCGCTGCTCAACGACTGCAAGTACGGCCATCGCGCCGAGGGCGGAGAGCTGGATCTCAACCTGCTGCGCAGTCCGTCCTATCCCGATCCGGAAGCCGACAGGGCCGAGCATGAGTTCACCTACTCCCTGTATCCGCATTCCGGCGACCATGTCCAGGCCGGCATCTACCGGCGCGGCTACGAGCTGAACGTGCCTCTGCGTACCGTAGCTGCGGCATCGCCTGTTCCGTCCTCTCAGGACGGCGCCGCTCCGACAACGGCGCAGGCTGCGGCGGTGTCCGCAGGCGCCGCGGCGGCCGAGACCGCCGCAGCGGCCGAGACCGCCGCAGCGGCCGGCATGCCTTCGGCGGGAGCCGCCGGCTGGCAGGAAGGACGCTCGTTCCTGCTGCCGGACCATCCGCATGTGATGGTGGAGGCGGTGAAGCGCGCCGAGGATGACGGAGATCTCGTCATCCGGCTGTACGAGACGGCCGGCACGCGGCTGCGGACGACGCTGCAGGCGGGCTTCGCCCTCTCGGGAGCGTGGCTGGCCGATCTGATGGAGCAGAAGCAGGAGCGGCTGGAAGTAACCGGCGATGCCTTCGAGCTGGCCTTCGACCCGTTCGAGGTCAAGACGCTCAAGCTGTCTCTGCAGCCGTAAGCATCCGGTCAGCCGAGGCTTTCGGCTGGCCGCCAATCGAGCCCCATTCTGCGAAGCCGCGGCTTCCCCCGAACCGACTCACCGGAGACGCGGCGCCTGCCGAACGACAGCAGGCGCCGTCCGATCCGGCCGTTCCCCAACCCGACAAGGAGGTTGAATCCCATGATGGCTAACCCGCTGCTGAAGCGGATCTGGCGGCACAAGCTGTTCTATCTGTTCATGCTGCCCGGCATCGTCTGGTTTTTCCTGTTCTCCTACGTTCCTCTTTACGGCATTCAAGTCGCCTTCCGCGATTTCCGGTTTTCCGGCGGCTTTACCGGCAGCCCGTGGGCCGGCCTGAAATACTTCCATCAATTTTTCGATTACTACCAGTCCAGCCAGCTGATCCGCAACACGCTGCTCATCAGCGGCCTCAAGCTGCTGATCGGATTCGCGATGCCGATCCTGCTGGCGATCCTGCTCAACGAGGTTCGGATCCTTAAATTCAAGAAAACTTTGCAAACGCTTTCTTATCTGCCTTACTTCGTCTCCTGGGTCGTCGTCGTGACGCTCATGCAGCGCCTGCTCACTCCTTACGGCGGTCCGGTCAACGATCTGCTCCTCTCCTCCGGGGCCTTGAAGGACCCTGTCCAGTTCCTCAACAACACCACCTGGTTCTACCAGATCATCGTCGGCTCCGACGTATGGAAGAACATCGGCTGGAACTCCATCATCTACATGGCCGCCATCGCCGGCATCGACCAGCAGCTGTACGAGGCGGCGAGGATCGACGGCGCGGGCCGGTTCCGCCAGATCTGGCATGTCACGCTGCCGGGCGTCCGCAACATCGCGGTCATCCTGTTCATCCTCGCCACCGGCAGCCTCATGAGCGCGGGCTACGAGCAGCTGCTGCTGCTGAACGGGCCGGCGACCGCCGCCATCGGCAGCGTGCTCGACGTGCATGTCATCAGCGCCGGCATCGGCGAAGGACGGCTCAGCTATGCGGCCGCGGTCGGCTTGTTCCAGAGCTTCATCGCGCTCGTGCTGATCCTGACCGTCAACCGGATCGCCCGCAAGGTCAGCGACGTATCCCTTTTCTAATCCGAAAGGAGGCTCCGCTCAACATGGGAAGGCGCAAATTCTCCCTCTTCAGCGTGTTCAACTACACCGTCCTGACGCTGTTCGGGCTGTCGATGATCTACCCGTTCATCTATATTCTCGTCTACTCGCTGAACGACGGCAAAGATTCCATGATGGGGGCGCTCTACTTCTACCCCCGCCAGTTCACGCTCGACAACTACGCGCAGATCTTCGACAACGCCAAGATCTGGCAGGCCTACAAGATCACGCTGCTGCGGACGCTGCTCGGCACGTTCCTGCATGTGACGCTGTGCACGCTGATGGCCTACGCGCTCTCCAAGAAGACGCTGCCCGGCCGGACGTTCTTCACCTTCTATATTTTCCTGCCGACGATCTTCAGCGCGGGCTTCATCCCCTACTTCATCACGCTCCAGAAGCTCCATCTCATCAACAGCTTCTGGGTCTACGTCATTCCGATGCTGTTCAGCTTCTTCCACATCGTCATCATCCGCACGTTCCTGCAAGGAATTCCGGAGGAGCTGGAGGAGTCGGCCCGCATCGACGGCTACGGCGACTTCCAGATCTTCCTGAGGATCATTCTCCCTCTGTCGGGACCGGTGCTGGCGACGATCTCGCTCTTCATCGGCGTCTCCCACTGGAACGACTGGTTCAGCGGGGCCTACTACGTCTCCGACAAGAGCCTCATTCCCGTCCAGACGCTGCTTCAGCAGATGCTCACCGAAGCGGAAGCGCTGTCGTCCTCCATGCAGCGGGCGGCCCAGCAGGGCGGCCAGACGATGAACGTCAACGTGGCGGGAGCGACGCCGGAATCGCTGCGGATGGCGCTGCTGGTCATCACCGTGTTCCCGATCCTGTGCATCTATCCGTTTCTGCAGAAATACTTCGTCAAGGGCGTCATGATGGGCTCGGTCAAAGGCTAGGGTAAACGTCCCGCAGCCGGCGGATCGGGCTCAAGCCGGCCGGCCGGGAAGGGACTTTATCATATACCACTTACGAATATCGGAGGGGTTACCATGAGGAACAAGCGGACGAAGGCTGCGGCGGCGCTGCTAGCGGCGGCGGTGATGGGCGGCACGCTCATCGGCTGCAGCAACGGCGGAGGCAACGATGCGGCAGCGGGCAATGGCGGCGGGGACGGCGGCTCGGGCAAGGAAGTGACGCTGAAGATTTTGCACAACTGGAACGGATCCGGCACCGGGGATGTCGATCCGACGCCCGTCGCCAAGGCGATCGAGGAGAAGACCGGCGTCAAGGTGAAGATGGATTACACCAAAGGCAGCGAGGTCGAGAAGGTGAACCAGATCTTCGCGACGCAGGATCTGCCGGACATCTACACGGGACCGGCCTGGGGCGGGGAGCTGGACGGCATCATCAAGGCGGCCAATGAGGACCAGCTCGTCGACATCTCCGGCAAGCTGGGCAACTACCCGAACCTCGCCAAGGCGATCGCCAAGGAGAACGTGCCGCCCGCCCTGTACGACAAGGCGATCGGAGCATTCGGCGACAAGAAGTACATGATGTACCAGAACCAGCCTTCGACCGACAAGGACGCCATGGACTGGCTGTACGGCTTCTACGTGCGCAAGGACATCGCCGAGAAGGTCGGCATCGATCCGCAGTCGGTCAAGACGAAGGACGACATGTACAATTTCCTCAAGAAAATCAAGGATGCGGGACTGAAGGAGAACGGAATGCCGGTCATCCCGCTCGGCGGCTTCCACAGCGGCTGGGCCGTCGGCATCGGCAGCACGATGTTCTACGGCTCCGATTACGTCGACAAGGGCGACGGCACGCTTGAGCATGTGTTCTTCACCAAGCCTTACGAGGATTACACGCTGTACTACCGCAAGCTCATCTCCGAGGGGCTGCTCGATCCGGAGGCGTTCACGCAGACCGACCCGATCGCCAACGAGAAGATCAAGCAAGGGCGCATCGCCGTCCTGGCCGCGCATCTGCCCGCGATCATCGACGCCTCCAAGGATTATGTGAAAGCGCATCCGGGAACCGACTATGTCCCGGTAGGCCCGCTGGAGCGGGCCGGCGCCGAGCCGGATCGTCCGGTCGATCTGGGCATCCAGGGCAACAACGTGACCGTCATCACCAAGGCATGCAAAAACGTCGACGCCGCGCTGAAGCTGCTTGACTTCCTCGCCTCGGACGAAGGCTTCAGGCTGGTCCATTACGGCGTGGAAGGGGTCCATTACGACATGGTGGACGGCAAGCCCGTCGCCAAGCCGGACTACTTCGACAAGTTCGCCGGCGACACGACGGGCAAGGCCAAGAAGAACGAAGGCTTCGCCATCGGCTACGAGGACATGACCGGCCAGGACCGCACGAACACTCTCGGAGGCGACATCTGGGCGGATCAGGACCGGATCTCCAAGATGGACAATGCGCGCAAGATTTTGCGTCCGAACGGCATCTCGGTCATCTCGGCCTACAACCCGGGAGACGTCATGGCCAAGTCGCCTCAGTGGGAGGCGCTCAAGCCGTCCATGGATCAGATCGGGGACGTGTGGAAGGAAGCGATCTTCACCAAGTCCGACGACGCGGCGCTCAAGGTCATCGGCGCGCTGCGCGACCAGCTGAACAAGACCGGCTATCCGGAGGCGATCAAGTACGTGAACGACAACCTCAAGGGCAAGGAAGTCGTCAAGCTGGCGATGCCGAACTGACGCTGGTCCGCAAGGCTGCGGGGAGGCCGGAGCCGCAAGGGGAAGGCTGCGGGCGAGCTTGAGACCGAACGGGAAAGGGGACGGACGCATTTGAACCGGAACGGGCAGGAAAGGCAGGAATGGACGGGATTCCAGGAATCCCGTCCCTACGGGCCGAAGTACGATCTGCGCACCGATTTCGTCATGGTGTACGGCATCTCGGAGGATCTGCCGCGGCGGATCGAAGGGTGGAAAAAAGCCGGCTACAGGATCCATCTCATGACCGGCGTCTCTTGGGGAGAGTACCAGGATTATCTGTACGGCCGCTTCGACGGCCGGGAGCATTGGGATGAAGCGCAGACGGAGCGCTCCGGCGGCCATCTGCTGCATGGCAAGGATGTGCCGTACATGGTGCCGACGATCTCTTTCGCCGACTACCTGGCCGCGCATATCAGGAAGGCGATCGACTGCGGCGTCGAGGCGATTCATCTGGAGGAGCCGGAGTTCTGGGCGCAGGCGGGCTACGAGGGAGCGTTCAAGCGGGAGTGGCTGAACCATTACGGAACGGAGTGGCAGGAGCCGCATTCCTCGCCGGATGCCCAGTACCGCGCCTCCAAGCTGAAGGCGGCGATGTATTACCGCGCTCTCGACCGGATCTGCAGCGAGATGAAGGAATACTCCCTCGTCGCCTACGGACGGCGGGTCCGGTTCTACGTGCCGACGCACAGCCTGATCAACTACACGCAGTGGCGGATCGTCAGTCCCGAGGCGCTGCTCGTCTCGATGCCGTCCTGCGACGGCTTCATCGCCCAGATCTGGACCGGAACGGCGCGCACGGCCAACGTCTACAAGGGAGTCCGCCGCGAGCGGACTTTCGAGACGGCGTATCTGGAGTACGGCATCATGCAGGAGCTTACGCGCGGAACAGGGCGGGAGATGTGGTTCCTGCACGATCCGATCGAGGACAATCCGCGCTACAGCTGGAGCGACTACCGCCGCAACTATCGGGCGACGGTAACCGCCTCGCTGCTACATCCCGGAGTCAGCCGGTACGAGGTCTGTCCTTGGCCTTGGCGGGTGTTCGAGCTTCCCTACCCGACCGAGGACGGGAAGGGCAAGGAGACGATTCCCGGCGGGTACGCCACCGTTCTGCTGACGGTCATGAACGCGCTGCGCGACATGCACAACCACAACGAGGTTTCCGGGGCCGACGGGGAATGGGCTGCCCGGACGGGAGGCATCGGGCTCTGCCTCGCCAACTCGGCCATGTACCAGCGCGGAGACGTTCTGGCGGAGGGGGAGGAGGAAGAGGGCTTCAATTATGACGGCACCGCAGCGGCAGACGGCCTGACGGAGCGGCAGCAGGAGCTGCTCGACTGGTCGGCGTTCTACGGGCTGGCGCTGCCGCCGGTGAAGAAGGGCATTCCTCTCCGTCCTGTCCAGCTGGACAATATGCTGACCTTCCCCGGTTATCTGGAGGGCTACCGCGTGCTGCTGCTGAGCTATGAATTCATGAAGCCGGAGCATCCCGGCATCCATCAGGCGCTTGGCCAGTGGGTGCGCGAGGGCGGCGTGCTGATCTACGCCGGCGACGGCTCGGATCCCTATCACGGCGTCAGGGAATGGTGGAACCGCGGCGCAGGCAGCCGGGTATATGAGCGTCCGGAGGAGCATCTGTTCGAATCGATGGGGCTCGGACGAGACCCGGAGGAAGGCGAGCATGCCGTGGGGGACGGAGCGGTCCTGCATCTGAACCGCCATCCGGCCGAGCTGTCCCGTTCTCCGGAAGGCGCAGAGAAGGTGCTCGCCTTGATCCGGCGCGCGCTGGAGCTGCGCGGAGAAGCGGATGCGTACAGGGAAAGCGGCGTTCTGCGCATCCAGCGCGGCCCGTATGTGATCGCGCATGCGCTGGACGAAGCGGAGACAACGGAAACAACGGAAACAACGGAAACGGCTGCCGTCTTCGCGACGGAGAAGAAGGCCGCGCAGACGGTGCTTCAAGGCGGCTTCATCGATCTGTTCGAGGCCGACCTGCCCGTTCTGCGGCGGGTCGAGCTGGCGCCGGGCGAGGATTGCCTGCTCTATGACTTGAGCTATGCCGGAACATGCGCCGAAGCTTCTGCGGGCTCTGCGCCGGAGGGAGGGAGCCGTGAGGCCGGAGAGGCCGGCGGCTGCGGGGCGGCACTGCTCGTCAGCTCGTCGCGCATCCGGGACGAGCGCCGGGAAGGCTCCTGCTTCTCCTATGTGTCGGAGTCGCCGGCCGGCATCCTGGTGAGCACAAGGCTGCGGGTCCCTTCCAGCCCGGCCCGGGTTTCGGCTGAGCCGGCCGATGCCGGAGCGTCCGGGGAAACATCCGGCTCCTCCGCGGGCTTATCCGGCCGGGATGCGGCCGTAGAGGCCGATGAGCTTTCCGTGGAGACCGTGTTCGATTCGGCATCGTCGACGCTGCTTCTGCGGCATCCCGGCCGTCCGTCCGGCGTCCGGATCACGATGGAATGGGTTTGATGAATAAGGAGAAGCCGCCTTTCCCCGGGAAGGCGGCTTTCGTTTTTTTTAATTCTCTAGGCAAAAAGACCTAAGAATTTGAGCCGGATCTTCCGTTAATAAAGAAGTCGGTAGAGTAAATTCATTCAAGAGGTGGATTATGAGTTCCGTCAAAATCATTCATAAGGCCAAGCGTATTCTGGAAATCGTCTGGGACGGCAATGTGGCTCCCGAAGAAGTCGACGCCATCAATTCCCAGCTGCTGCAAATGGTGAAGGACGAGGGGATGGACGATTTCAGCCTTATCGTCGACATGCGGGAGATGAAGGCCTTCAATCCAGCGGCACGGGAGCGGCTGGTGGAGCATCAGCGCGACATCAAGGCTGCGGGCTTGAGCGCGGCTGCTGTTGTCGTCGCCAGCAAGATCAGCGAGCTTCAGCTGCGCCGCACGGCTGCCGAATCCCAGCACTCGACCGAAACGCATTGGTCCTCCTATGAAGAGGCGCTTCAATATTTGACTGAAAAAGCCTGATCGACGGGAAAGGCGAAGCGGCCCTTGCGGAGATCCAGTCTTGAATCGGCGGATGGCGAAGAAGAAATATCCGAACCAGGCCCGTTCGCTCCGTGGAGCGCTCGGGCCTGGTTTTTTATTCCTGGCCGAGACGGAAGGCGCTGGCCGCATCGCCCGGCGGCGGTGTGCGTCCATCCTCAGCGGCGCGGGAGCGGAAGGCTGCGCCGCCTATCCTGCTGGAAAATTTTATGGCATGATAGGGCTGGAGGGGATTCTGTGAAAGCAAGAGCGGCCTGGACGGCTCCCGTTCCCCAGAGACGGCCGTGAAGAGATGGCTGCGGGACGTTTGGATTGACATTCGATTACGACTTGGAAAAGGAGGGGCAGGCATGCCGAAACCAAACGGACCAGGAAAGCCGATCCTGACGTTCGCCGATGCGGCTCGATTCGACGCCTGGCTGGAAGAGTTCCACGGGGATTCGTCCGGAATCAGGCTGAGGATCGCCAAAAAAGGAGCCGCGGACCATTCGATTGCTTACGAGGCGGCTCTGGAATGCGCCTTGCGCTGGGGGTGGATCGACAGCCGCAAGGAGAAGGCGGACGAGGACAGCTGGCTGCAGCATTTCACGCCGCGCCGCTCCGGGAGCGTCTGGTCGCGGATCAACCGCGACAAGGCGGAGCGGCTCATCGCCGAAGGGCGGATGCAGCCGCCCGGCCTGGAGGCGGTCGACGAAGCCCGCCGCAGCGGCTCATGGGACAAGGCTTACGACAGCCAGAGCGGCATGGAGCTGCCGGAGGATTTCGCGGCGGAGCTGGAGCGGCGGCCCGCGGCCCGGGATTTTTTCGCCGGGCTGGACAGCCGGAACCGGTATGGAATGCTGTATCGCGTCCATCAGGCCAAAAAGCCGGAGACGCGCGCGGCCCGTATCCTCGCGTTTGCCGACATGCTTGAGCGCGGGGAACGGATCTATCCCAAGAAGTGATAACCAGCTGGATTTCCCGGGCGCTGGAGGCTTTCCTCGGCGGCCTGGCCGAAAAGTGAAAAGAGCGCCGTCCCTTCCGAAGGAGGGACACGCTCTTTTTTTGCTTGCGAAGAGTTATTTTCCGTCGGTGCGCTTTTCCCCGTCAATCGGGACGATGAGCTTGTTCTTGTACTCCGGATGGCTGGCGCGCTCGATGGCGTCGAGCTCCTTGGCGTCGCCATTGGAATCGATGGAGCCGTAATACATATAACCGGCCATGACATTGTCCGTGAAATAGTAGCCGGGAGCGATGCTTTTCGGCTTGGTTCCCTTTTCCTTGGGCGGCTGGCCGTAGATCTCGCTCCTCTGATAGACGGTCTGAGCGATTCCATCCGCGTCGATGACAACCGAGGAGAGCAGCTGCTTGTACACCATCTCGTAGCGCAGAGCCTCGCCTGCCGGGAAGCTGTAGGTGACGGAGAAGCCCTCGCCCTCCGCAGCCAGCGGGTCCTTCAGCGAGAGGGCTTTAAGGGCGATCGCAGCCTGGCGGGCCGCGGCGAGATCGCCGCCCATGAGCGCGTCGTACTTCCTTTGCCCGTTCGGCGTCCGGACGATGGTGCGGCTCTTGGCGCTGTCGTAGGCGACATAAGCCCCCATGCTCTCGCTTACGAACCGGACCGGCACATAGGTTTTGCCGTCCCGGATGACGATGGAGACGTCGAGCGGAACCGGCTTGCCGTCGACGATTGCCGTCCTGGAGCCCTCCTTCAGCTCGATGACCTTGCTGTTGTCCTTGCTGGCGGCCCGCACGGTGCGCGTCTTGGCATCGTACGAGTAGGTCAGCCAGTCCGGATCCTGGAGGGAGCGGAGCTGGAGCAGCATGCGCCCGCCCAAGCTGAGGGCGGACGGTTGGGCCTGCCCGTCGATGAAGAGGAGAGGGGCGGGAGCCGCCGCTTTCGCTTCGGCCACGCCGCTGCCCGGCAGGACCGCTCCCGCGATCAGCGCCGCAGCCGCTGCGGCTTTCATGGCTTTGACAGCTTTCATTTGGTTTCCCTCGCTTTCGAATGAGTGTCCGTATAACGGACGGGAATGAAAGGGAAATGTTTCAAAAAAGAATGATCCCGCGCCGGAGCCGGAGGAGAAGCCCGCTCCTCAACCGGCCTCCGCCGCCTCGAGGACGACAAAGCCGTAGGGCGGAAGCTCGACGGCAAGCAGGCCGTCGGCTTCCGTCCGGATGGAACCGCGTTCCTCGAAGCTGGAGAGGAGCGTCCTCCAAGCGGGATTCCGCCCGGCGGAATCCGTCCCGGACGGAGCGGCCGGGAGCGTCGGCGAGGCGGCTTCAGGGCGGACGGCTTGTCCGGGCGAAGGGCTGGAGGACGCGGATTCGCCCGGCTCGCCGAACCCGCGGAAGGAGAGGGGCTGAGCGGCATCGCTGCCGTGCGGAGGCGCCGCGCCGAACCGCAGGCTCGCCGTCTCGCCGCGGGCGTTCATCGCGATGAGCAGGCGCTGTCCGCCGCCCGCGCGCTCGTAGGCGAGAGCGCCTTCGCCCGGATCCGCCTGCAGGAAGCGGAGTCCGGCGCTCCGCAGCGCGGGAGAGGAGCGGCGCAGGGCGATGGCGGCCTTGTAAAAGGCGAGCAGGTCGGCGTTCTGCCGGCCGGCATCCCATTCCATGCATTTGCGGCAGCCGGGATCCCCGTCGCCGTCGAGGCCGACCTCGTCGCCGTAGTAGATGCAGGGCGCCCCGGGATAAGCGAGCAGGAACAGGGCGGCCAGCTTCATCCTGGGGACGCTGCCGCCGCATATCGTCAGCAGGCGCGGCGTGTCGTGGCTGCCGAGCAGATTGAACGCCGCCTCGGTCGCCTGGCGCGGGTAGGCGGCCAGCTGGCGGCCGATCGCATCGGCGAATTCGCCGGCGCCGATGTCCTCCTGGGCGAAGAATTCCAGCACGGCGCTGGAAAACGGGTAGTTCATGACGGCGTCGAACTGGTCGCCCTGCAGCCACATCATGGAATCATGCCAGATTTCGCCGAGAATGTACGCATCGGGTCTGGCCTCCTTGACGGCCAGGCGGAATTCGCGCCAGAACCGGTGATCGACCTCGTTGGCCACGTCCAGGCGCCAGCCGTCGATGCCGATCTCCTCGATCCAGTACCGAGCGACCTCCAGCAGGTACTTCCTGACCTCGGGATGAGCCGTGTTCAGCTTGGGCATGAGCGGCTCGAAAGCGTAGGTCTCGTAGGGGGAGGAGCCGCCGCTGCCGCTCGGCCATGGACGCCTGTGGAACCACCCGGCATAACGGGAGCGTTCCCCGTTCTCCAGCGCATCCGCGAACGGCGCGAACGATTGCCCGCAATGGTTGAAGACGGCGTCCAGCAGCACGCGTATCCCTCGCGCATGGCAGAGGTCCACGAGCTCCTTCAGCTTGGCGTTGGTGCCGAAGCTGCGGTCGACCCGCATGTAATCCTGCGTGTCGTACTTATGGTTGGTCTCGGCCTCGAACACGGGCGTGAAATAAATCGCGTTCACGCCGAGCTCCGTCAGATGGTCCAGCCGGTCCATCACTCCCTGGAGGTCTCCTCCGAAAAAGCTTTCCTCGGAAGGCTCCCCTCCCCAGGGCAGCGTTCCTTCCGGATCGAGGGACGGGTCGCCGTTCGCGAACCGTTCGGGGAAGATCTGATAGAATACCGCGTCCTTCACCCAGGCGGGGGGCTCGAACACATCCGCGGCGTTCAAATAGGGGAACTCGAACAGCGCCGGCGGATTGTCGGGAAGCTCCTCGACGAAGCCTGCTTCGGTCATATAGAGCGTCTGCCCGCCGGAATGGAGCCTGAAGGCGTAGCGGAGGCGGCGGAAGGCGGGGATGACCGCCGCCTCCCAGTAATCGAACATGGCGTCGCTGGCGAACACGCGCAGCTCGATGTCCGTTGCGGTCTGCTCCCATCCGTACTTGTCGCCGGCTACCGCCTGCACCCGGTCGATGTCGCCGCGCTTCGTGCGCAGGCGCAGATGCACTGTCTCCGTGTCATACGCATAGGCCCAATTCAGCTTGGGCCGGTGATAGACCGCTTCCCGCAGCATCGTCATCTCTCCTTGATCATCTGGTTGCGCCGGAGGCCGGCCCCGATCGGCGGCGGCCATCCGGCTTCAGACATAAAATACCATCCTGCTCCGCCTTCCAAACAAGGGAGAGGGCCGCGCCTCCGGCAAGCGGAAGCGCGAGTCCGGAGCGTCCGGCAGCCTCCGCCTCAAGGCCGCCGGACGTCGTCCTCCCAGCCGCGGCGCGGCTTCGGCGGCTGGATGATTTTTCTCCTTGCATAGGGAACATACATTCGGTATATAATACGTCTAGAGCAAGATGCGAACATACATTCGATCGGCAGGGAGAGGGGAAGTCTCCGCGAGCCCGCTCCCGCAGAACAGGAGGTGCCCGGTGGAGAGAGTGATCATGCTGGCAGACTGCCAGTCGTTCTACGCTTCGGTAGAGAAGGCGGCGCATCCCGAATATCACGACAAGCCGGTTGCCGTGGGCGACCCGTCCCGGATGAACGGCATCGTGCTGGCCGCCTGCCCGATGGCCAAGGCCCGCGGCGTGACGACGGCCTCGCGGGTCGGCGAGGCGCTGGCCCACTGCCCGGAGCTGGTCGTCATCCGGCCGCGGATGGCCATGTATATCGAAGTGTCCCTGTTCATCACGAAGATATTCGAGACGTACACCGATCTCGTGGAGCCTTACAGCATCGACGAGCAGTTCCTCGACGTGACCGGCTCGGCAGGCTACTACGGCTCGCCGGACGAGATGGCGCGCAATATCCAGAACCATATCCAGCTGTCCACGGGCATCTGGTCGAGGGTCGGCATCGGCCCCACCAAGATCCTCGCCAAGATGGCGACGGACAATTACGCCAAGAAAAGCCCGGAGGGCGTCTTCGAGCTGAACCCCGGCAAGCTGGAGTCGACGCTGTGGACGCTGCCCGTGCACCAGATGTTCATGGTGGCCTCGCGGATGACGCGGCATTTCACGCGGATGGGGCTGAATACGATCGGGGACATCGCGCGGCTGGACTTCTCCGAGTTCAAGCGGCGGATGCGGCTGGAGATGGGCAAGCAGAGCGACATCCAGGCGGGCTATTACTGGCAGACGGCGAGAGGGATCGATCCCAGCCCGGTCGTGACCGGCATCCGCCATCAGCTCAAGTCGGTCAGCCACGGCAAGGCGCTGCGCTGGCGGCTGTACCGCCATCTGCCGGACATCGAGGTCGTGCTGCTGGAGCTCGTCGTGGAGGTATGCCAGCGCACGAGGCGGCATGGCTGCATGGGCTCGGTCGTCTCGGTCGCCGCCATGGAGACCGACGGCGAGCGCTCGTCCTGGTTCAGCCGCCAGCTGACGCTGCCCCAGCCGACCTCGCTGACGCATGAGGTCGCCGCGGCGGTGCGGGAGCTGTTCGTCCGGCATTGGAGCGGCCTGCCGGTGGGCCGGCTGAACATCTCCCTGTCCGGACTGACGGATGACAGCGTCATGCAGCTGACGCTGTTCGAGGACCGCACCCGGGCGTACAGCAAGGAGAAGACGATCGACCGGATCAAGCAGCGGTTCGGATCCGATGCCATCATGCGGGCTTCCTCGCTGCTGGAATCGGGCGTGGCCCGCGAGCGGGCCGAACAAATTGGGGGGCATTACAAATGAGCAAGCTGGACGGCAACGAGCGCTGGAAGTCCAAGATGCTGCTGACAGAGCATGTGGAGCAGTACGACGGGCAGCATTCCGCCCGGGAGGCCAAGGTGACGACGGCGGAGGAGCGCGTCATGATCCGGGATTACATCCTGCTGCCCCATATGGAGAAGATGGTCCAGAAAAGCCTGTCCGAGCTCGAGAACTCGTCCAATCTGATGCGGCGCCTGTACGGGATGGCGGGCCATCGGGTGCTGGACCGGATCATGCAGGACCTGTACGCCCTGCGGCGGGAGCTCAAGGCGCGCAACATCCGCATCCTCGCGGAGGAGCAGTCGAACTCGGTCGTGTACCACCGCTATTACTGCCGGGGCTACGAGGAGCATTTCGGCATGACGCGGGAGGTCATGCGCTCGGAGATCAGCTGGCAGCTGTCCCGTTACACGACGGAGATCGGCGAGCTGCTGAAGGGCGGAGCGGGGAAGTGAAGCCGAATGAGGCGCGACAAAGCAAGGAGCCGTTTGCCCGGGGCAGACGGCTCCTTTGTTGCGTCAGGGTGTGCGCTCACTTCGCTTCGATCGGGATTGCACACCCTGGCCTGTTGAGCTGATCCGCGGAATGGATTCCATCATGTCAGCAGCAGTTTCCCTTGCCGTCCCGATCGTTCGGCTGCCTGCACCGCTTTTGCAATCTCGGCCAAAGGATACCTCGCTTCAATATTTCCCAGGACGAGCTGCTTTTGACGAAGCAATGCGAAAATTTGCAGGAAGGAGTGTTGCCATTCCTCGACGGAGATCCCTTGCAGCCAATGCCGCAGATGAAACAGTTTCGATCGGACATCAAGCTCCATCGCGATTCGCTTCCAATCCACTTGCAGCCCTGACAGCAGCCCGATGGACACAAAAAGGCCGCCCCGCCGGACAGCGCGCGCAAGATCATAGCCTTCTCCTCCGCCGACGGAATCGATCGCGGCCGCGACGCCCCGCCCCATCGTTATGTCCATCACCGTGTCATAGACTCCGCTCTCCGAACCGTCGACCACATGCCGCGCTCCTAATTGCAGCAGTTCTTGCGTAGAGTCCGAGCTCCGCACGACGGCGATGAGCCTGTATCCGAAAACAGCCGACAATTGGGCGAAAATCCGTCCGATCGCAGAGCTGCACGCATTGACGAGCAAGAAGGAATCCGGGGAGCGCTCCAGAAGCTCCTTGCAAATGATCCATGCCGTGAGAGGATTGATGTAGGATCGGGAAGCATCATCATCCGGGATGAAATGGGGGACCTCGACAGACAAGGAGGAAGAAGCCTTTACGTATTGCTGCCAGGTCCCTTCTCCCCGAAGGGGCAATACACGCTTGCCCAGCATGGATTTCTGCACTCTGCTGCCAACCGCGATGACGGATCCCACGCCCTCATAGCCCGGTATGCACGGCAGCGGGATACGGTGCCGGTAAGCGCCGCGGATCGGGATCAAGTCCGACGGATTGATCGGGCGGGCGATCATCTCCACCAGAATCTCATCCGGCTCCAGGCGGGCAGCGGTCCGCTGTTCCACGGCCAAGACGTCCTGCGGTTCGCCGAATGCATGAAAACAAATGCTTTGTCCTTCCATAGGCCCCATCCTTTGTGCTTTTTCATCAAACCGATACCATAAACATTGGGATCTAGTGTATCATGAAGCCGGCTGCAATACGTGTACTTTGTGAAAAGCGGGAGGCGAAATGGCGTGGCTCAGGATGAGGAAGTGTTAAAAGGCGGCAATATCAATCACATTGTCCGCATGGCGGACACCGTACGCCGCCCGACCGGCTATTGGAGTCCTTCTGTCCATCGGCTTCTGAGACAGCTGGAGCAACGAGGGTTCGAGGGAGCGCCAAGATTTCTGGGAATCGATTCCTCCGATCGTGAAATATTGACCTTTGCTTCTGGAGAGGTTCCAGGAAACGGCTATCCCGACCTTCAGCCGTACATGTGGTCGGACGAAAGGACGCCGCCGCAGAATTCGGCTGTTTTTCGAATCCTATGGAATGCCTGTACCCGATGATTTGCCGAAGTGGATCGTTCAGCGCCTGACGGCACTATGCGAGACATTGAAGACCGGTGCCGCCGAAGGGAATCCAGCCTTTCAAAAAATGGTCGATGAGGGACATCTGGCGCATGATGAGAACGAAATTCGCTTTGTGGAAGATCATGCTGAAGGCTGGATCAGGAATTAGCGGCCGAAGAGCGCATCCTATCGGGCATGCGCGGGGCGGCTATGTGAGGCCGTGCGGGTTCCCTGCGGAGCCGGCATGTCTTACTATGGAAAAGAAAAGGAGAGTGGGCGCATATGATCAAGGTGCTGGTATCCGGCTTCGAGCCGTTCGGAGGCGACGACGTCAATCCGACCGGCTGGCTGATGGAGAAGCTGAAGGAGGAGCGTCTCGAGGGCGTGGAGCTTCGCACGGTGCTGCTTCCGGTTCATTTCGACGAATGCGGCGACCGGCTCATCGGAGAGATGGACGCGTTCAAGCCTCATGCCGTCATCGCATGCGGACTGGCCAAGGGCCGCACGGCCATTACGCCGGAGCGGATCGCCGTGAACGTCAAGGATGTCCCGGTCCGTTCGCATGGCGACAACCGGGGCGCCCGGCCTTCCGACGAGCCGATTGCCGAGGAGGGGCCGGACGGACTGTTCTCCACGCTGCCGGTGCGCGCCATGACGCAGCGTCTGGCGGAGCTCGGCATCCCCTGCGAAATTTCCAATACAGCCGGAACCTACATATGCAACAACACGATGTACCGGGCGCTCCATCACATCCGCAGCCTCGGACTTCCGGTCTTGGCCGGGTTCGTGCATTTTCCCGCCTCGGCGGAGATGGCGGCCGCGCAGCCTTCGGTCCCGTTCATGCCGCAGGAGATGATGCTGCAGGGGCTGACGGCGATGATCGGGGTCGTAGCGAATTTGCGGCAGAAGGAAGGAAGCTGAAAAACGGCATCCCGATTGAAGCCGGCAGCCCGCCAGGAGGGCGGACGGATAATTAAGCCCCTCTCTGCCCAGAATAAGGTCATTCTGGATAAGGGAGGGGTTTGTTTTGTCTGCAGCCCAAAGCGGAAACGGCTCGGCGGAAAACAGCGCAAGCGGCAGCCAAAGCAGCGGGGGCGCCGGGGCAAGCGGCGGCAAGGACGGCAAAGGAAGAGCCGGCGGCGGCAACGGCGGCGCGCCGAAGCCCCCTCCTCTCGGAAGGAGGAAGACGGCCACCGCGCTGAGCCCGTCGCTGGCCGCCAACGCCCATGCGATCCGCATGCAGTTCCATCACAGCGGAGACCTGCGCCTGCGGCTGCTGTCCAGCGGGGCTCTGCCCGGCGTCCAGCTGGCCGCGCTGTATGTGCAGGGAATCGTGGACGAGGAGGCGATCCGCAAGAACGTCCTTGAGCCGCTGCAGGCGGCGGAGGAAGCGGAGCCCGGCAGCTTCAAGGGAAGGGGCCGGCTCAAGGAGCGCATCCAGCGGCTGCGCCTGAACGTGATCTCCACCGGCCTGACGGAGCCGGTGCGGACGCTGGAAGGAGCGCTCGACGCGCTGCTGCTCGGCTGCTGCCTGCTGCTCGTCGAAGGCAGCGACGAAGCCGTGGCGGCGGAGGCTGCGGGCGGGGAAACCCGCCCTGTCGGCGAACCGACGGCCCAGACGGTCATCCGGGGACCCCAGCATGCGTTCACGGAGTCGGCCCAGACGAATGTCGGCCTCATCCGCAGAATCATCCGCTCGGAGAGGCTGACGGTGGAGTCGCGGCGCATCGGGCGGGAGACATGCACGGAGGTGTCTCTGCTGTACATGAGCGGCATCGCGGATGCCGAGATCGTGCAGGAGGCGCGCAGTCGCCTGGACGACATCGACATCGACAGCGTCCTGGACAGCGGCTACATCGAGGAGTTCATCCAGGATTCCTCGTTCACCCCGTTCCCGACCGTGCTCAACACGGAACGTCCCGACCAGGCGGCAGCCGGGCTGCTGGAGGGACATTTCGCGGTCGTGGTCGACGGCAGCCCTTACGTGCTGCTCGGTCCCGTGACGTTTTTCCGGTTTTTCCAATCGCCGGAGGACCATTATCAGCGCTTCGACATCGCCAGCTTCCTGCGGCTGATCCGGATCGCGGCCTTTTTCATTTCCATGCATTTGCCGGCTCTCTATATCGCCATCACGACCTTCCATCAGGAAATGCTTCCGAGCAATCTGCTCATCGGCTTGTCCGCGCAGCGCGAGGGGGTCCCCTTCCCGGCCTTGGTGGAAGCGTTCCTGATGGAGCTGACCTTCGAGGTGCTGCGCGAGGCGGGGGTCCGCATGCCGCGCGCCATCGGACCGGCGATCTCCATCGTAGGAGCGCTCGTGCTCGGCACGGCGGCCGTGCAGGCGGGGCTGGTCTCCGCGGCGATGGTCATCATCGTCGCCTTCACGGCGATCTCCAACTTCGTCGTTCCGCAGATCAACATCGCCATCGCCGCGCGGCTGATCCGCTTCCTGCTCATGGTCAGCGCGGGAATTCTCGGCTTTGTCGGCATCATCTCGGTCGATCTGTTCGTCATCATCCACCTCGCCGGCCTGTATTCCTTCGGCGTGCCCTATCTCAAGCCGGTCGCTCCGTATGTCAAAGGCGAATGGAAGGATACGTTCGTCCGGGCGCCGCGCTGGAGCCTCGTCAGACGGCCGGTCATCGCGCAGAAGGGAGGCAGGCGCAGGCAGCCCGGAGGCAAGCCCAAGCGCCAGAATTCATGAGCCGGGGCATCGTCGGACGTTGGGCGCTGCTGCTGGCGGCGGCGCTGCTGCTCCTTCCGCTTGCCGGCTGCTGGGACCGGAAGGAGCTCAACGAGCTCGGCATCATCTCTGCGACCGGCATCGACCTCACCGAGGAGGGAAAGTGGAAAATCAGCTATCAGCTGGTCATTCCAAGCGCCATCTCTTCCCAGAACGGCTTCACGAGCACGACGGAATCTCCGGTCAACGTCTTCTCCACGGAAGGAGACAGCGTGCGGGGCGCCGTATCCCGGGCGACGCAGGAGATGTCCCGGAGCCTCTACTTCGGGCACAACCAAGTCGTCGTCATCGGCGAGCGCGCCGCCCGCAAGGGCATCGGCGGCTTGCTCGACGTCTATCTCCGCAACGGCAATTCCCGGGAGACGGTCATGGTGTTCGTGACCGAGGGCGAAGCCCGGCCCATCCTGGAGCAGCTGCTTCCGATGGAGAGGATATCGGGCACCGCCCTGACGAAGCTGATCGCGCTGGAAAAAGAGAGCGGGGGCAACTTCCGCCCCCAGACCGTCTATTCGATGCTGCTGCAGCTGCTCGGCCCTCTCCACGCTTCCGCCGCTCCCGGCATCGCGATCAGCGGATCGGGCGAGGGCGTGCGCAACGTGGACGCGAACAAGAACACGTCGACGCCTTCGAAGGTGAGGCTGCAGAAGCTGGCCTTGTTCCGGGACGACCATATGATCGGCTGGATCCGCACGCATGAGAGCCGGGGCCTGCTCTGGCTGCGCAGCGAAGTGTCCGGGACGACGATCTCCTTTCCATGCCGTGAAGGAGGGCCCAAGGTCAACAGCGCCCGGATCACCGGGCTCAAGACGAAGATGAAGCCCTCGCGGAGCGGAGACGGCTGGCTGCTCCAGGCGAATGTCGAGGCGGACGCAACCCTGTTCGAGTATACATGCGGCGGAAATCTTCATGATCCGGCTGCGGTTGCCGGCATCGAGCGCCTGCTCGGCCAGCAGGTCCGATCCGACATCGAGGACGGACTGAAAGCTTCCCAGAGACTGAAGGCGGATGTGGCCGGCATCGGCGAAGCGGTGCGGCGGAAGTATCCGCGCACGTGGAAAGGAATCGCTTCGGAGTGGAACGGCAGGCTCTACCCCGAGATGAAAGCCGAGATCAGGGTCGATGTCGGACTGATCAAGACAGGCCGGAGCAACCGCTCCTACGAGCAGGCGAGCGAGGACAGCCGGGAGAGGAAGTGAGGGCATGAAAGCCAAGGAAGCAAGCGTAAGCGCGGGGCAGATCGCCGTCTTTCTCGTGCTGTTCACCATCGGCAGCACGCCGATGTTCGAGCTCGGATCCGAGGCGGGACAGGATTCCTGGATTGCGATCGGCATCGCCGCCGCCGCGGGCTTCTGCCTGCTGCTCGTCTACCGCGCGCTCTACAACCGGGCCCCCGATACGAATCTGGCCGGACTGTACAAGCTGCATTTCGGCAAGCTGCTCGGCGGCCTGCTCGGCGCGGCGCTGGCTGTCGTCTTCGCCCTGGAATCGATGCGCAACGTGCGCGACTTCGGGGAGCTGATCTCCGCCACCTTGCTGCCGCAGACGCCGATGTGGTGCACGATGCTGGTCCTGACGGGAATCGTCTACTACACCTCGAAGCAGGGAGTAGAGGCGTTTTTCCGGGTCAACCAAGTGCTGATTCCGGTGCTGGCCGTCAGCTACATTTCCCTTCTGGGGCTGTTTCTGGCGTCGGGCCTGCTCGACCTCAACCGTCTGCGGCCCGTGCTGGAGCATGGCTTCAGGCCTGTCCTGCACGCGGCGTTTCCCGATATCCTGTCGTTTCCGTTCGGACAGGTCATGGTGCTGATGATGTTCTGGACCTATGCGAGGCGCTCTCCGTCCACGGGCGCGATGTCTTATGGCGCCTATGCCGGCGTCTCGCTGTTCCTGATTGCGGTCAACATGGTGCTGATCATGGTGCTCGGTCCGGAGCTGTATCGGCTCGCCGAGCTTCCGACGCTGGAGGCGGTGGAGCAGATCCGGCTGTTCAACTTTCTGGAGCGGCTCGATATTCTCGTGACGCTGCTGCTGTACATCGGGCTGTACGTCAAGGCGACCGGACTGTTTTTCGGTTCGGTCATCGCTTTGCGGACAGCCTGGGGAGTTCCCTATCGGGCGGGCGCCCTCGTCATGGCTCCGCTCATCTTCACGGCGAGCCTCCTGGAGCCTGTCCTGTCGCAGCATTTATGGACGGGCATGACCGTCTACCTGAAATTCAGTCCCTATTACCAGATCGCGCTTCCGCTGCTCATGCTGGTCATGGGAATCGGCTGGGTCAAAAAGAAAGCGCAGCGGCAGGCGGGGCAGGGCGGCGGAAAGGCGGGAGCCGGCGGGCAGGCCAAGGGCCGCGGAGCCGGCGGCCAGAGCGGCGGCGGCCAAAGCGGTGCCGGAAAGGCAGCCGGCGGCGCCGGGACGGGCCGAGGCGGACAGCCGGGGAACGGGCAGGAAGGCGCCGATGACAGCGCCAACAAGGCCGGAGGCCAGGACGGGCAGGAAGGCGCCGATCAAGGCTCGCAAGCCGGCAAGGACGGCGGGCGAAACAAGGCTCGCGGAGCGCCGGCCGACTCCGGCGCCAAGAAGCCGTCTTCAGGCTCGGAAAGTCCGGAGGCCGGCTCTACATGATGCCGCGCGCCCGCAAATTTCGACACGGAAGGTTGCAATAAAAGGCTCCTCTGCTATAATGGCTCTATTGACAACCGAATGAGCCTGGGGAGCTGGCGTACGCCGGCTGAGAGGGGAGAAGCATCCCGACCCGTTAAACCTGATCTGGATAATGCCAGCGTAGGAACCGCATGTCAGCCGAGCCTTTTGCCGCCCTCGGGCGCAAATGGATTCAAGTGACGAAGACGTCTTCCTTGGGAGACGTCTTTTTTTATTCCCTGACATGCTGGCGCTCCGGACAGGGCTCGGCCGGGCTCACGGCTGCGAGAGAAAGAAGGGGAAGCAACATGGGCATTCCAAGCAAGATGGGCAAAAAAGCGGGGCTGGCCGCGCTTGTTCTGGCGACGCTGCTGGCAGGCTGCGGCAACGGCAGCGGAAACGGCGCAAGCAGCGGGAACGGCGGCGCGGCGACGCCGGCGCCTTCCGGCACCGCCACGGCCGCGCCGGTCAAAAAAGTGAAGGTCGTCCTCGACTGGACGCCGAACACGAATCATACCGGGCTGTACGTCGCCCGGGACAAAGGCTTTTTCCTGAACCACGGCCTCGACGTCGAGATCGTGCAGCCGCCGGAGGGGACGGCCGCCGATACGCTGGTCGCCAAGGGGGAGGCTGAATTCGGCGTCGGCTACCAGGAGAACATCACGCTCGCCCGCAGCGAGGGCTTGCCGCTCGTGTCGCTGGCGGCCGTCATCCAGCACAACACTTCCGGCTTTGCTTCGCCGGAAGCCAAAGGCATCAAGGACCCGAAAGCATTCGAGGGCAAAACCTACGGCGGCTGGGGAGCGCCGGTCGAGCAGGAGGTCATCTCCTCGCTCATGCAGGAGCAGGGCGCCGATGTCGGCAAGGTCAAGATCGTCAACATGGGCAACGCGGACTTTTTCACCGCCGTGAAGCGGAATATCGACTTCGCCTGGATCTATTACGCCTGGACAGGGGTAGAGGCGGAGCTGCGCGGGGAGAAGCTGAACATGGTGTACTTGACCGACTACAGCAAAAAGCTGGATTATTACACGCCGGTGCTGGAAACGAGCGAGAAGCTGATCCAGGAAAGCCCTGATGTGGTGAAGGCATTCATGGCCGGAGCTTCCGAGGGCTATGCCTACGCGATCTCCGAGCCCGCCGCCGCCGCGGACATCCTGATCAAGGCCGTTCCGGACCTCAATCCGGAGCTCGTGCGCGCCAGCCAGAAGTGGCTGAGCCCCAAATATCAGGATGACGCTCCGCGCTGGGGCGAGCAGAAGGCGGAGGTCTGGACGAACTATGCCGAATGGATGCATGAGCACAAGCTGCTGGGCACCTTGCCGGATCTGTCCAAGGCGTTCACGAACGATTACTTGCCGGCATCTTGATGCCGGCTGACGGGGAGAGGGAACCGGATATGGCCAATGCACTCGTAAGCATTCAGATTTTGCCGACGACGCCCGGCGGGGAAAGCGTGCTTCCGTACGTGGACCGGGCGATCGAGATCATCAAGGAGGCCGGCGTTCCGTACCGTGTCGCGCCGCTCGAGACGACGATGGAGGGCGACCTCGTGCGCCTGCTCGCCGTCGTCGCGGAGATGAGCAAGGAGATGGCGGCGATGGGCTGCCCGTCCGTCATCTCTCAGGTGAAGATTTACTACAACCCGGAGAACGGCGCCTCGATGGACCGGCTGCTGGAGAAATACCCGGATGGACAGTAGAACGATCCGATGGGGGGCTCTGCTGCCCCCGGTCGTCGTCATGGCCGCCTTCCTGCTCTTGTGGGAGGCGGCCGTCCGTCTGTCCGGGACGGAGGCGTGGCTGCTGCCCGCCCCGAGCGATATCGCCCGCGATGCCTGGGCGGCCCGCCCGAGACTGGCAGAGCACACCGGAGCGACCTTGAGCCTGACGCTGCTCGGCTTCGCCGGCGGCGCGGCCGCGGGCCTGCTGCTGGGAGCCGTCCTGCACCTGCTGCCGCTCATGAGGTCGGGCTTCTATCCGCTGCTCGTCCTGTCGCAGAACATTCCCGTCATCGCGATCGGGCCTCTGCTCGTCATCTGGTTCGGCTTCGGGCTGCTGCCCAAGCTGCTGCTCGTCATGCTCGTCTGCTTTTTCCCCGTCTGCGTCGCGATGCTCGGCGGCCTCCAGGGAGCGGATCCGGGCCTGGAGCGGTACATGCGGATGATCGGAGCGGGGCGCTGGCGCCGCTTCCTCAGCCTGGAGCTGCCCGGCTCGCTGCCGCAGCTGTTCTCCGGCCTCAAGATCGCCGCTTCGTACAGCGTGACGAGCGCGGTCGTGGCGGAGTGGATCGGCTCCGACCGGGGGCTCGGCTACTTCATGCTGCTGTCCTCCAAGGGCTTCAAAACTTCGCTCGTATTCGCCGGAGTCGCGCTTGTCGTGCTGCTCAGCCTGCTGCTGTTCGCAGCTGTCGCAGGAGCGGAGAAGCTGGCGCTGTCCTGGCGGCCGCGCAAGGAGGGAGGACGATGAACATGCTTGAAATCCGGAATCTGCGCAAGTCGTTCACCGGCCGCGGCGGCGTCATCGAAGTGCTTGGCGGACTGTCCCTGACTGTGGGCGAAGGCGAGTTCGTCTCGCTCGTCGGCCCTTCCGGCAGCGGCAAAACGACGCTGCTCAGCCTCATCGGGGGGCTGGAGCGGCCGGACTCCGGCGAGATCATGCTCGCCGGGAAGCCGGCTACGGATGGAGCCGGCCGCGCCGCCTACATGCCGCAGCAGGCCGCGCTTCTGCCCTGGAGGACGGTCCAGGGCAACATCGAGCTGGCGCTGCGCATCGCGGGCAGAGACCGCGCCGGGGCGAAGCGTCTTGCCGAGGAAGGACTGCGCAGGCTCGGTCTGGAGGCCTATGCCCGCTCGTATCCGCATGTGCTGTCCGGCGGCATGCAGCAGCGCGTCTCGTTTTTGCGCGCCCTGCTGTCCCCGCAGCCGCTCATGCTGCTCGACGAGCCGTTCGGAGCGCTCGACGCGCTTACCCGGCAGCGGATGCAGCGCTGGCTGCTGTCGCTGTGGGAGGAGGAGCGCCGCTCGGTGCTGTTCGTCACCCATTCCATCGAGGAGGCGCTGCTGCTGTCCGACCGCGTTCTCGTCCTGTCGGCATCGCCGGCCGTCGTCGTACAGGAGCTCCAGGTGCCGTTTGCGCGCCCGCGCAGCGGAAAGCTGGGAAGCGATCCGCGATTCGGCGAGCTGAAGGAGTCGCTCTATGAATCGCTCGGAAGCCTGGAAGAGGGGGATATGCCGCTATGAACCCGTTGGGAGCAGATGCTGGATCCGGAAAGTCGTCATCGCCGCCGGCTGGAGCTGCCGTGAAGGGCTCCGAAGCTGGAGCCGTCGGGGAACGCACCGCAGCTGGAGCTGCCTGGAAGCGCTCCGAGCTGGAGCCGTCGGGGAACGCGCCGCGGCTGGAGCTGCCCGGCAGCGCTTCGGAGCCGGGGCTTCCGCAGACGCCGCAGAGCCGGGGCGACGCCTCCGACTGCCGGAATGAAGCGGCGTCGATGAGCGGGGCCCGGCTGCCGCTCATCGACACCCACATCCATCTGGAGCAGTATGCCGCGGATGAGCTCCAGAGCATGCTGGAGCAGTCGTTCAGCGGCGGCCTGACGGGGGCGGTCGCCGTGTCCATGGATCTGGATTCCGCCAAGCGGACGCGGGAGCTCGCCCGGGCGCATCCCGGCCGGATCATGCCGGCTTACGGCTGGCATCCGGAGCAGGAGCTTCCGGACGAGGCCGAGATGCAGGCGCTGCTGACCTGGATCCGGGAGCGCCATGAAGCCGGGGAGGCGTTCGCGATCGGCGAGGTCGGCCTTCCTTACTACATGCGGACGGAGGCCGAAGCGGCGGGACGGAAATTCGACGACGCGGGGCATTTGCGCATCCTGCGGGAATTCGTCTCCCTTGCCGCCGATACCGGACGAGTCATCATTCTGCATGCCGTCTACGAGGACGCCGCCAAGGCGCTGGAGCTGCTGCGGGAATTCGGCGTCGCCCGCGCGCATTTCCACTGGTACAAGGGAGACGAGGCCGTGACGCGAATGCTCGCGGATGCCGGATTCTACATCTCGCTCACTCCGGATGTGCTCTACGAGGAGGAAATCCGCCCGCTTGCCGTCTCGTACCCGCTGGAGCGTCTCATGACGGAGACGGACGGTCCGTGGCCGTTCGAGGGGCCGTTCGCCGGGCAGGCGACCCATCCGCTCATGATGCGGGAGTCGGTCGGGGAAATCGCCCGTCTGAGAGGGATGGACGAGAGAGAGGCTGCCTTTGCGTTGGCGGCGAACGCGCGCCGGCTGTATTTTTCCTGAGACACGAAGAGGCGCCCGGATTGTATCCGGGCGCCTCTTCGATTATTTTGCCCGTTGCCGAAGGCCTTCCATATACGTATCCACCAGCATGCGAAAAGTGGCGTCGGTGTCCAGCGGCATGCCGAAGCCGCCGACTCTCTCCAGCGAAACGAAGCCATGCAGCAGGCTGCGGATGCCGCGAACCGCATGGATGGCGGCATCGCCCTGCAGCTCGAAGCCGGACAAGGCATCGAGCGCAAGCCGCACAACGGTTCCGCCGGCCTGCTGAAGCTGCTCGTCCTCCGGCTCGGGAGCCCTTTGGACCGCTTCGTACAGTCCCGGATGCGTCCGCGCGAACTGAAGATAAGCGGCGCAGAACGAACGCATGGCCTCGTCGCCTTGCTTGCCGTCGAGCGCCAGCACGAGGCGGCCGTTCAGCCGCTCCAGCGCGTTCAGCGCGAGCAGCCGCCGGAGCTCGGGCAGGCCGGCCACATGGTTGTAGAGAGACGGAGAGCGGACGTTCAGCTTCTGGGCCAGCGACGCCAGCGTCACGGCCTCGAAGCCATGGGCGTCGGCAAGCTCGGCCGCCGCTCCCAGCAGCGCTGCTTGGTCAAGACCGATTCGCGGCGACATGGGCTTTGCCTCCTTGGCGGAATTCGGCTTGCCGGATGGCCTGTTGCAGAGCGGCTCCCGGCTGCTGCATCATGCGTCCGTGGCCGGCTGCGAGAAGCGTCGGCTTCAGAGCGGCAAGCTTGCGGGCGGACTCCAGCGCGACATCCGCGTTCCAGGTAGCCATGGCGGGAAACGGGAACAGGATCCGCATCTGGCCGCTGACGGCGAGGCCGCCGCGGACCTGGAACGCATCCCCGACCAGCAGCGACCCGTTGCGGCCATCGAGGAACGCCATCGAGCCGGGAGTGTGTCCGGGAGCGGCGATGGCGGTCAGCGAGCCGAGCGCGTCGCCGTCCCGCAGCAGCACGTCGGGGCGGGTCTTCAGGTTTTTCGGAATATCGCCGCGGATCGGAGTGGACGGCTCTCCTTCGTCAAGGGACAGATCCCCGACCAGCAGCCTTGCATCTCGGGCTGACAGATAGACGGGAACATGAGGCAGCGCCGACTTGAGAGCGTCCAGCGCTCCGACATGGTCGCCGTGGGCATGGGTCAGCACGATGCGGGCGATCGGCTTGCCGATCGAGGCGGCCGCCTGGAGGATGCCCTTCGAGCTGTACGGAAGCGCGGCGTCGATTAGCGTCAGCCCGTCTTCCTCTTCGACGAAATAAGCGTTGACCGGGAACAGGCGGGGGAGAAAGGCCAGCTGGCGAACCGTTTGGTTCCGAACCGTTTTCATAGGGAATCCGCTCCTTCATTAAAACTAATCTGATTAGTCTCAATATAACTAATGATATTAGTTTTCGCAAGCCCTTTTTTCGCAACCTGTGTATTTGATCGCTTTCTTGCCTTGCTGAGAGCGGACGGAAGCGGCAAAAGCCCCGTCCCTGTCGGCGGATGCCCCCGGCAAAAAAAACAGCGGCAGAACCGAATGGGCGTCAAGCCAGGTTCTGCCGCTGTTCAAGTTTCGCCGATGGACAAGCCGCAGCTTGCTCACCACAGCATTCTTTCGCCGAGCTCCAGCTGCACGCCGCCAGACCGGAAGGACTCGCGATGGTGGCGGGCCTTGGGAGAAGCCAGATGAAGCATGGTCGCGAGGCCGAGGGAATCGCTGCGCAAAGGCCGCTCCCGCGTGCCGCCGATCAAGGCAAGCCCGCCGGCCCGTTCCCATCCGCCCCGGGTATAAAAGGGGACCAGATCGGCATGGCAGGTGAACAAGCTTATATCGGCTTTTTGCGACATCGTATAGGAAAAGGCTTCCCGAATCAGCCTCAGTCCGAAGCCTTGCCGGCGGTAGAGAGGATTCGTCAGCACTTCGCTGATTCCGAAGGCTTCGTACGTCTCGCCCTCATGAAGCATCGTCATGCGGGGAATGGCGAGATGGCAGATGACGACGCCGTTGTCGGCATAAATCAGCGAATGGGGCCGGGTGGAGGGCTGGCCCGGCCAAGCGGCGGGCTCCCCGTCCCGGAACGCTTGGGGCCATTCCGTCCGCATGAAGGCGATGATCTGGTCTTTCAGGTGTGCAGGACAATCCTCCTGGGGAATTTGCAGCAGCTGCATCATGGCGTTCTTCTCCTTATCCGGTCAGGCTCCGACAATAAGAGTGGACGGCGGCCTGTCCTGTCAGAATACCCGAAGCCGGCTCGGAAAAGAAGCCCGGCCTTCACGCCGACGCCGGAACCGTGTCGGCCTTGCTGCCGGTCCGGGGTTTCCTCCATCCCGATCCCAGCAGCGCCAGAAGGCATCCGCCGGCGATGCATGCCAGCACTGTGGCGCTGCCGCCGGCTGAGTCCAGGCCGCCGAAGTACATCACTTCCCGCAAGCCGTAAGCCGCGAACCGCAGCGGAGTCCAGGAGTAGATCCAGAGCCGGGATGTCTCTGTCAGGAATTCCGGGGCCATGTTGAGCAGAGGCATGGAGAAGAACATGAGCAGGACGAGAATTCCCATCGCGGGGAACCCGATCCAGTTGAGCAGCGCGGACTGCAGCATATAGAAGGCGGCGGCGGCAAGCCAGAGGAACAGCCAGGTGTCCAGCGAGTGCGCGAGCTCCATGCCATACCAGGAGGAGGCGGTCCACACGAGGAATCCCGACGCGATGCCGGCGATGACGATGCCGATGACCGGCTGCCAAGCGACTGCCGCCGGCCTCCCCGCTCCTGCCTGGACGGCTTTGCCGCCGGCCAGGAAGAGCATCATGGCGCTGACCAGGCTGCCCATCCACATGATCTGGGTAAGCAGGCCGGGCGCGCTGCCGGAAGCGTTGTTGGCGCCGACCGGATGAACGGTTTCTTCCTGCACCCGGATCGGGGCCAGAAGCGCCTGAGCCGCGGCGATCGGAAGCTGCTGCGAGTTCGGTGCGATTCCGGCGAGCATCGATCGGGACAGCTCAGCTCCCGCCATGCTCATGACCTGCCCCAGTCCTTGCCGGACGACGGTCGAGGCTTGGGCGTTCAAGCCTTCGCTGACGAGAATCCGCGCGGTCGGCTGCTGCGGAGCGGCTCCGGATATCGAGGCGACGCCGGAGCTGAGATCGGCGGGGAGGATGAGCGCTCCGTACAATTCCCTGGCGTCCAAAGCCTCGCGGGCGGCTTGCTCCGAATCGAGGACGGTCCATTTGATCGGCAGCTTGTCATTGGAGAGCAGCTGCTCCTTCAGCTTCTCGCCGACCGCAAGCGAGCCTCCGCCGGGAAGCTCCGCCGGCCGGTCGAGAATGACCAGAGCCGCCGGCACCTCCTTCGGCTTCGTGCCGAGCACGGACCCCATCATTGCGGCACCGAACACGACGAGAACGGCAAGAACGACGATCATTCCAATCCATACCATTTTTTGCTTGAAGATGGCCATAACTCCTATCCGCTCCTTCTCAATGTGCAAATGAACACTATGTTGAATACAAAGCACGTTGTTAATTATAATGAGAGGAGCATAAAGCACAATCATCACATTTCACCGGAGTGTCGAGTATTCGTCATGATCGGCGGAAGTGTTCAGCAACAGCCTGATCCGGGAGGAATAGACATGCATTCAAACACAGGAAAGCCGGATCGGAGACGAGCCCGCACGAAGCAGCTGCTCTATGAAGCCCTTATGAGCCTCGTCCTGGAAAAGGGGGCGGAGAACGTGACCGTGACCGATATCGCCGGACGCGCCGACGTCAACCGGGGAACGTTCTATTTGCATTACCGGGACGTGCCGGACATGCTCCAGCAGCTGAAGGACGAGGTGTTCAACCGGATCCGGACCGAGGTGGAGAAGCTGGATAAGGCGGAAGCGTGGGCGTACGCCGATCGGGATGAGGCTTATCCCCAGAGCGTTGCCATCTTCGACACGCTGGCGGCGCATGCCGACTTTCTCCGCGCGATGTTCGGGCCGCTAGGCGACATGTCCTACGCCCTGCGGTTCCGCCAGCTGTTCACGGAGCATGTCTACGAGAAGGCCAAAGACATGCCGGAGCGCAAATCGAGCATGCCGCCGGATTATTTCGCCGCGTATGTGACGTCGGCGAACTTTGGTCTCCTCATGCATTGGATCGGATCGGGAATGAACCTGACCTCCGAAGAGATGGCGAGAATCATGATCCGCACCATGCACTATGGGCCGCTCGTCGCGCTCGGCTTGAAGGAGGCTCCCGCCGGCGGTAAGCGGGTGGGCGGGGAAGGAATGAACGGGGATGGACCGTCGGGTCCGTCCTGAATATCCAGATCGGCGGACAGTCCGGGAGGGAATATGAACCGATTGCAGCTCATCCGCGATTACGAAAAGAAATACCATGACGACTGCTACGAAAACCAGATTCTGTTTCAAAGCGGCTCCTGGCTGGAAAAGCCGGTGCGGACCGTGCTCGACCTGTTCGGGCAGCTGGAGCGCCGGCGCGGCATCCACGCTCTCATCGTCAATGCAGGCGTAAGGGAAGTCAGCCTGGCGACGGGGGAGGAGCTGGATCCGAAGTTCGAGCTGCTGCTGGATGCGGAGGAGCTGGGCTCCTTGCTGGCGGAGAAGTACCGGGGCTGGGAGCTGCTGCGTCACGCCGTGAAGCCTTACGCGCTGGAAATCGAGCGCGACGGGGTGCCGGTCTCCCTGAGCAGCGACGTCGTGACCTGGGCGGCCAGAAAAAGATCGGAAACAGGATAGGCAGACAGGACAGGAACATATATAGGAGGGGATGGAGCAAGTTGGGAACGAACCGAGTCATCGTCATGGAATACGATCCTTCATGGCAAATGGAATACGAAAGCGAAAAGGCTCACATTCTTGCCGCGCTGGCCGGGGAGAGCATAAGGGTGGAGCATATCGGCAGCACCTCGGTGCCGGGTCTGGCCGCCAAGCCGATTCTGGACATAGCCGTTGGCGTGGAGCAGCTGGCCGTCGCCGATTCATTCATCCAGCCGCTGGCTGCACTCGGCTATGAATATGTGCCCAAGCCACAATTCCCCGAGCGGCGCTTTTTTCGGCGGGGCCAATGGGGAAAGGGAACCCATCATCTGCATGTCTACGAGATCGGGAGCAAGGAGTGGAAGGACAATTTGCTGTTCCGCGACAGCCTACGCAGCGATTCGGGACTGCTGAGGCAGTATGCCGAGCTGAAGGCTGATTTGGCCAGCCGGCATCCGGATGACCGGGCGGCTTATACGGCTCATAAGGGGCCGTTCATCCGGACCGTGATGGAGCGGGCGGGGAGGCGGGCACAGGGCAAGGAGACAAATCCATGAAGCTGAGACAGATGGCCACCGCATTCATTAGCCGGGACGGACATTACATCATGATGGAGAAGGACAAGAGCCGCTGGTTCGGCTTCCCGTTCTGGACTGCGCTTGGAGGGCATCTGGAGCCGGAGGAAATTTCGGATCCGGACACGGCTGTGCGGAGAGAAATTCTTGAAGAGAGCGGCCTTCTGCTGGATGAGGTGACGGATCTGATGCTCCGGTATGTGCTGATGCGGCAAAAGGATGATGAAATTCGAATCCAGTATGTCTATTTTGGACGAACGGAGAAGGCAGAGCTCGTAAACTCCGACGAAGGCAAGCTTCATTGGATCGCCGAACACGAGCTGACGGGATTGCATCTGTCTGCAGTAATTCGGGAAATGCTGCTGCATTATTTTCGGCATCGCGACGAACGGCTTGTCTATTCCGGTACGATCAAGGCGGGCGAGGACGAAGAAGCGGTCATGCAATGGAGCGAGCTCAAGGATCCTCAAGTATTTTAGGTCGGTTCACCCTATGCCGGCATCAGCTGAAAGGAATCGGCATGGCGCAGGAGCGCATGCCGGTAAGCTTGCGGAGACATGCTCCACCGCAAAAATAGAAGGGAGCCTGAGTGATGGCCGTAAAAGAAATCCTGCCGTTCGGAGACCCCATTCTCCGCCGCAGGGCCCGCGAGGTCGACAGCGTCGATGAGCGCACGATCCGCTACCTCGACAGCCTCGCCGAGACGCTGTACGCACGGGAAGGCAGGGCGGGACTTGCCGCTCCGCAGGTCGGCATCCTGCGGCGCCTCATCGTCATGGACTGCGGAGAGGGCTTGATCGAGCTCATCAATCCGGAGATCATCCACCGGGAAGGCGAGCAGACGGGAGCGGAGGGCTGCCTCTCCTTGCCAGGGTATTACGGCAATGTGACGCGCTCGCAGAGGGTGCAAGTAAAAACGCTGACCCGGTCGGGCGAGACCGCCGTGCTGCACGGAGAAGGCTATCTGGCCCGCTGCATGCAGCATGAGATCGATCATTTGGACGGAATCCTGTATGTCGACCACGTCCGCGAGAACTGGCTGACCGAGGAGCACACGGGACGAAGGGCCAATCTCCTGCCGATCCTGCAGCTGAGCCGGAAGACTTGAGATTTCGACGGGCCGGAGCGGTTCTGGAGCCGATCCGAATTCCGTTCGAAGCGGCGCATCTGCGGAATCTTGCCGTTATTTATGATGCCCCCGCATCGTTCGTTTTCGTCATGATCGAGAAATGCTTGGCCAGAAAGGCCGGCGAATAAGGCATGTCGTTTCTCACCCAAGCTACGATCGTTCCGATCAGAGCCGCGGATCCGTACCAGATCGCAATGTCCTTAGGCGTGCCCGTTTTCGTGAGGAAAGCGTCGCTGCCCGACCTTTCGATTCTTAAGGCGATCGATTCCGACAGCATCTTGAGCAACCGTTCGGTAAACACCGGCGTCCGTTTCGAGCCGAGAACGATCTTATAGAACTTGGCATGCTCCGCGATATGCTGGAGAAGGTTGACCAGCTTGAGCGATTCGGCTTCTTCCGGCGATCGGTCGTTCACCTCGGATTGGTTCAATACCCGCTGGATATCATCTACCATATCGTCCGCCATCTTCTCCAGCATGTCGGGTATATCGCGATAGTGCAAATAAAAGGTGACGCGGTTGATCGTCGCGCGCTCCGCGATCCGGTTGACGGATATTTTTTCGAGATCCATTTCCTGCAGGAGATCGATCAAAGCATCCTTCAACAGCTGCCGAGTACGGAGCACCCGGGGATCGACACGAGGCTTGGCGGGTTCTGTCATGGTTTTCGGCTCCTTCATCAGATACTTTACAATAATTCGTTTTATGTCTGTTATGTGCGAACTGAACGACATATATCCACAATGTGATGACTAGTTTACATTTTGCCCCGATGCGTTACTTGTAAGATACTGCTTTCTGAATATAATCTAATTTATACAGTGTCGATTATCTTACACATTGTAAATTAAGTCTAGATTATAGGTTTGGAGAGGATGGAGCAAGTTGAGCACAAGCAAGGAATTAAACGCCAGTAACATAAAAAAGGGACCGATCTTGTTCATCATGATTTTGGGAGCCTTTTTAGCGACGCTGAATCAAACGATCATGAGCGTCGCCACTCCGGAGCTGATGAACGATTTCAACATTACGGCTGCGACCGCGCAGTGGCTGACGACGGGTTATATGCTCGTCAACGGGGTGCTGATCCCGATCACGGCTTTCTTCATGCAGCGGTTCACGACGAGGCAGCTGTTCCAGGCCTCCATGATGATCTTCCTTGTCGGAACGATCGTATCGGCTCTCTCGCATAGCTTCCCTGTCCTGTTGACCGGACGGATGATCCAGGCGGCAGGCGCAGGCATCATCATGCCGCTGCTCATGAATGTCATCCTGACGCTGTTCCCTCCGGAGAAGCGGGGAGCCGCCATGGGGATGATGGGTCTGGCCATCATTTTCGCCCCGGCCATCGGCCCGACTCTCGCCGGCTATATTCTGGAAAACTACGCTTGGGAAACGCTGTTCTACGGAATGATTCCCTTTACTCTTATCGTCATCGTCTGCGGATTCATCTTCTTGCGGAATGTATCGGAGCGGGGCCAGGCGAAGATCGACATGCTCAGCGTGCTGCTGTCCACCGTCGGCTTCGGCGCTTTGCTCTATGGCTTCAGCCGGGCCGCCGGCAAAGGCTGGTCGAGCGCGGAAGTCATCTCCACCATCGCTGCCGGCGTGCTGGCGCTCGTCCTGTTCTCGCTGCGGCAGCTGACCTCCAAAAGTCCGCTGCTTGACCTGCGGGCGTTCAAGTACAATATGTTCTCCTTGACGACGGTCATTAATGTCGCGATTACGATGGTCATGTACGCGGATATGATGCTGCTTCCGCTCTATCTCCAAAATGCCCGCGGCTATACGGCTCTCGAATCCGGCCTGCTGCTGCTTCCCGGCGCGCTTGTCATGGGCTTCATGATGCCGGTTGCCGGAAGGCTGTTCGACCGCTTCGGCGCCAAGTGGCTGGCTGTCGTAGGCCTAATCATCACCATCGTGACGACAATCGGCTTCACGGACCTGACGGACTCCACCAGCTATACGTATCTGGTCCTCATGTCCACAGGCCGCAGGATCGGGATGGCGCTGCTGCTGATGCCGGTGCAGACCGCAGGCTTGAACCAGCTGCCGAACCGGCTTAATGCGCATGGCACGGCCATCTCCAACACGGTGCGGCAGGTAGCCGGCGCCGTAGGCACTTCCCTGCTCATTACCGTCATGTCCAGCCGCGCCAAGACGCATGCTCAGGAGATGATGGCATCGGGCGCGGCCCAGACGAAGGAGCAGCTGGCGATGCAAGCCTCCATCCAAGGCATCAACGATGCCTACCTCGTCATCGTCGGAATCGGCGTTGTCGCGCTGGTCCTTTCCTTCTTCATCAAGAAAGTCAAGCAAGTGACGGAAGTGGAATCCACAAGCACGGCGACGAAGTCGGCCGTACAAGAAGCTTAACGGCCCGCCGCAGGCTGCTGCCGGTTTCCGCAAGACAGCCTATCCAGACGGCTTTCCTTTTCGCGAAGGAAGGCCGTCTTTTTTTTCTGTCCACGGGCCTCAAGGCCCAGCTGTGTTGTGAAAATAAAGTGTAAGACTGAAAAATAAAGGTTTGGACCGTGAAAGTAAAGTTGAAGACTGGCAGTCGGCATTAAGGTATCGGGCGGATTTCATGATAAAATTAGATTATCTGACTGAGATAGGGGTGGTGGCGAGATGGCTGAAAGTCTTGACAAAGGTCCTTATTATCATGGGACACGAGCAGATTTGCAGATTGGAGACTTGCTCACAGCTGGCTTTCGCTCCAATTACAATCCCGATGTTGTGATGAATCACATTTATTTTACGGCTTTGCGCGATGGGGCTGGGCTGGCTGCTGAGTTGGCAAAAGGCAATGGTGCACCGCGCGTGTATCTCGTTGAGCCGACTGGCGGCTGGGAAAATGATCCAAATGTGACGGACAAGAAATTTCCAGGCAATCCGACGCGATCCTATCGCAGCACAGCCCCACTGAAAATTGTTGGCGAAGTGAAAGATTGGGTGCGACAAACGCCTGAACAACTCGCAGTCTGGAGAGAACGTTTGGCGAAAATAGATAAAGGCGAAATTCTGAATTAGCTCAACTGTTAAATGGTCAGGAGACATCTATCAAACCCAATATTTGATCCTGACGGCCTCCATCGAGCTGTCGGGAAACGATAACACCAACAAAATGAAGGCTGCCGATCGCAATGGATCCGCAGCCTTCGCTCAACTAACAGGGAGAGATTAATTTAGGGAGGAATAAAAAAGGAGTGAAATCATTTGCAGCAGTGCTCTTACATCGCAGGGTAGCTTGTTAATGTTGAATAAGCATAGGCAACCTTTTCAGCAAAATTAAGAGGAGGCTCTACGGATTGAAAATGAATATACAACAGGTTTGGTTGAATGAATATCCAATGATTATGTAATGCGCTCACGATGATCCCTTGTTGAACCAATGCCCGATTAAATGCATACACTTCTTCTTCTAAAATGGCTACCTCCCCTATATTGAGAGCATTTCCTTTCTCGTCTAAAGATTCGAACAAAACATTTGCGAGCAAAAAACCTTTACTTGGACGTCCCATTACCATTACTGGAAAGTTCCGTTTTAATGAAACAGAGCATACACCATTTTCAAACTTACCCTCCCCTTTTAGAATCTGACCAAATTGTTGACAAATCATTTGGTGTCCATTCAATTCGATCACCCTTTTAAGTATTGATGAATTAAATCTTATCTTTGGTAACGAAATATAAAGTAATATATGACACCTGGAGCGATTTTATGAAGGTTGGATCATATTACTGATCATATGTTGTAACCGCAGACTTTCGGATGACTACACCACTAAGCTCATCCTTTCATAATGATATAATTAATAAAAGAATGTGAAAGATTGAACTTAAAGTAACGGAAAACGATAGTTCCATAAACCAGCAGCAGTCTAGGACTTATTTTCAGGTCCTAATCTGCCGCTGGTTTTATATTTGAACAGTCTAGAACTGCAGCGATCTCTGGGCGCACCTCCTTACTCCGGCATGCGGGGCATGGTAAGATGAAGCCATTCGGGATTCTGGATCAGAGCAGGGGAGCATCATGTCGGCCGATGCCGGTACATAAGAGGAGGAAACCATTTTGTCCAAGGACTACTCCAAGTATTTTGATTTTTCGAACGCCAAGCTTATGCGCCAGGAGGACGGCAAGACGGTCTACCGGATCAACGGCCGCACGATCCAGATCAGCTCGGCACCGTCCTACAAGGAGGAGAAGAAGCGCGGCAAGGAAGAGGTGGAGGTCCACCGGGAATTCCTCATTCCCGAGCGGATGAAGGATTTCGGCCGGGGCAAGCGCTATCTGATCCGCACCTACGGCTGCCAGATGAACGAGCATGATACCGAGGCGATGCGGGGAATGTTCGAGCAGATGGGTTATGAAGCGACGGACGAGTACGCCCTGTCCGACGTCATCCTGCTCAATACTTGCGCGATCCGCGAGAATGCGGAAGACAAGGTGTTCGGCGAGCTGGGGCATCTTAAAAAGCTCAAGACCGAACGGCCCGGCCTGCTGCTCGGCCTTTGCGGCTGCATGCCGCAGGAGGAGACGGTCGTCGGCCGCATTCTCCAGAAGCACGGCTTCGTCGACATGGTCTTCGGCACCCACAACATCCATCGGCTGCCCCGTCTGCTCGAGGAGGCGGCGCTGAGCAAGGAAATGGTCGTCGAGGTATGGTCCAAGGAAGGCGACATCATCGAGAACATGCCCAAGAAGCGCGAGGGGCTTCGGGCATGGGTGAACATCATGTACGGCTGCGACAAGTTCTGCACGTACTGCATCGTCCCCTACACGCGCGGCAAGGAGCGCAGCCGCCGTCCGGAGGATGTGCTGGCCGAGGTCCGGGAGCTGGCCGCTCAAGGCTACAAGGAAGTGACGCTGCTCGGCCAGAACGTCAACGCCTACGGCAAGGACTTCGAGGATATCCGTTACCGGTTCGGAGATCTGATGCGGGATATTGCCGGCATCGCCGTCCCGCGGGTCCGCTTCACGACCTCCCATCCGCGCGACTTCGACGATCAGCTGATTTCCGTTCTCGCGCAGCGCGGCAATCTCGTGGAGCATATCCACCTGCCGGTCCAGTCGGGCAGCACGGAGGTGCTGAAGAGGATGAGCCGCAAGTATACGAGAGAGGCGTATCTGGAGCTCACGGGCAAAATCCGGGCGGCGATTCCGGACGCGGTGCTGACCAGCGACATCATCGTCGGGTTTCCCGGCGAGACGGAGGAGCAGTTCGAGGAGACGCTGTCGCTCGTTCGCGAGGTCAGGTTCGACTTCGCCTATACGTTCATCCACTCGCCGAGGGAGGGAACTCCGGCTGCGGGCATGGACAACGACGTGCCGGAGGAGGTCAAGAAAGCCCGGCTGACGAGGCTGAACGCCTTGCTCGCCGAGATCGGCCGGGAAGCCCATGAGGCGCTGCTGGGGCGGACGGTTGAAGTGCTGGTCGAGAGCGAAAGCAAGAACCGGCCGGATATGCTGTCCGGGCGCACGCGCAGCAACAAGCTCGTTCATCTGGAAGGGCCGAAGTCGCTGATCGGACAGTTCGTCCAGGCGAGAATCGTCGATGCCCACACCTGGTACATCAAGGGCGAGCTCGTGGCGGAGACGAGCGAGGCGGGTTGAGATCCATTGGGAGCAGGCTGCGCGGCAGCCTGCTTTTTTTGGTAGGGGACCAAAAGCGGTGCACGCCTGTTTTGCCTGGACGCCGTTCGGTGAAGAGGTTCGCGCGGATGGCGCGACATATTTTTGAAGGACGGAGCGGCGTCAGCCCGAGAGAATCCGGCAGTCCCGTCATAGACTGATAGGGAGAGAACGGATGCAAGGAGGAGAGGAAGATGAAAGGAATCGATTGCGCGGTTCCGTTGACCGCTTCAACGGCCAAGGCGGCGGCCGCGGCCGGCTATGCTTTCGCCTGCCGCTACCTCGTGCCGGCGGCGTATGCCTGGAAGAGGCTGACGCGCGCCGAGGCCGAGGCCATCACGGGAGCGGGCATGATGATCGTCTCCGTATACGAGACGGCGAACAACCGCGCGGCATCGGGAGCGGCGGCCGGCAAGGCCGACGGAGCGGCTGCGCTTCTGGAGGCGCAAGCCGTCGGGCAGCCGGCCGGCAGCGTCATCTATTTCGCCGTCGACTATGATGCCCAGGCATCGGATTATGCCGCGATCGAGGCTTATCTGACAGCGGCCCGGGCGCAAATTCCGGCTTATCGGATCGGCGTGTACGGCTCCTATGCCGTCGTGGAGGAGATGGCCAGGCGAGGAGCGGCCCAGGCGTACTGGCAGACGTATTCCTGGAGCCGGGGCAAGCTCAGCAGCCGCGCCAATATCCGCCAGTACAGCAACGATCAGAAGCTTGCGGGCATGACGGTGGATTTCAACGAATCATTCGGTGGAGAAGGATGGTGGAATACGATGGCATCGGCATTCAAGGATGTTCCCGACAGCTACTGGGCGAGCTCGGCGATCGGGAGAGCGGTGAAGGAAAATCTGATGGCAGGTTACCCGGACGGAACCTTCAAGCCGGATCAGCCGCTTACGAGGGCGGAGATGGCGGTCATTCTGTCCCGTCTGCTCGACAGGGGCTGATTCCGTCGGGAGGCGAAGAGAAGAGCAAGCGGCAGCCGGAAGTTGATAGGCTCCCCATAAGGTAGACAGGTGAAAGAATAAAATGCCTGCTATCGCGAGGGGAGCTTTTTGTTATGCCCTGTTTTCAATCCTGATGAAAGCAGGAATGTTTTTGACAAGCAGTTTCTCCTTCGTTGCTTCCAAATCCTCCCTTTCATCAGGAAAAAGACTAACAGCGGCAAGCCTTGAGGTCGACATAAATAAAGGCGGTCCGCGGCTGCAGTGCGGTCGGACCGCGACTACAGCAAGGCTGGAACGAAAGGGAGTCAGGCAATGAAGACATCATCTGCAAGCCGAAAATCGAGGGGAATGCTGCTGCTGGCGGCAGCATCGCTGTTTCCGGGCCTGGCGCTGGGAGCCGCGCCGGCTCATGCGGCGGAGAAAACATACGGATACACGGACGCCGACGCGTCGTTCGTGCCGCTCCGCGCGCTCAAGCAGCTGCCCGGGATGAGCGTGTCCTGGGACGCAGGCAAAGAGACGGCCGAAATTGTGCGGGACGGCAGCAAGGCCGTTCTGACGATCGGCAAAAAAGAAGCCGTCGCGAACGGGGAGAAGGCCTCGTTGAATAGAGCTCCTTTTCTGGAAAACGGGGCTGCTTACGTGCCTCTTTCCTTTTTGAGCAAGCAATTCGGCATCGGGTCGGAGCGGCTCCTGTCGGCTAATGCCGTATCCCTGTCCCTGGACGGCGGGAAGCTCAGGCTGCCGCTTGTGCCGAGAGGCGCCTTCAGCGTGGCGAGAAAGCCGATCGTCATCGAAAGCAGGTCGGTCAAGGCGGCAGGCAGAAGCTTCTCCGTCCAGACGGCGAAGGTGTCGCTGATGGACCCCCGCGTCGACCTGGAGGTGGCTGTCGCCGGAGGCAAGGCGGGACGTACCGAGGAGCTGGCGGCGATGGCGAAGCGCGGAGGGGCGGTTCTCGCCGTCAACGGGGCTTTCTTCGACGCGTATACCGATTCCAGCGTCAAAAATCCATACGGATACCTGTTCAATGGAGGGCAGATGCTCTACAAGAGCTCCGGCGACAAAAAGACGGTCTTCACCTTCGATTCCAATATGCTGACCGAGCTGCTGTCCGGCGCCGAGTTCGAGGCCCGCTATCCGGACGGCGGTGTGGACGGAGCGGTGCAGGCAGGACCAAGGCTGCTGAAGGATGGAGCTGCGGCGATTGATCCGAAGACGGAAGGCTTCCGCGATCCGAAGATTTTGACGGGCGGCGGTTCCCGCAGCGCGCTGGGCCTGACCCGCGACCACAAGCTGATCATCGTGACGACCGGAGGCGCGACCATTCCGCAGCTGGCCGCCGTCATGAAGAGCCTCGGCGCCTGGCAGGCGATGAACCTCGATGGAGGCGCATCGAGCGGCCTTTATTACGACGGCAAGTACTTGACGAGGCCGGGCCGCCTTCTGAGCAACGCCTTGATGGTCCGTCTGGTGAAATGATTCGGGCGGATGCCTTCGATCCGCAGCTCCGCAAGGCGATGAGGAGCCCTTAGAACGGCAGGAACAGAATGAAGCTCGCCCCGGTATTCCGCCGGGGCTTTTTGGCATGCTAATCCAGAGGCCTTTCGCAAACGGCCGCGAAATTTGGTACAATGAAAAATCCCCGCCGAGTGCGTAAATCGTGGGGTATTCGTTTATAAACATCTGTACTGTTTGAAAAAGAATGCGGAGGTCTGTATGAAATCATTGCGCGCTTTATGGTTTACAATGGCAGTCATGCTGTTTGCCGCGACGGGACTGGCCGGGTCCGTACAGCCGGCGTCGGCGGCCGAGCAGGCCGTCAAAACGTATGACATCGCCACGGATGTCACGTTCGCTCCGTTCGAGTTCCAGGATGTCAACGGACAGTATGTCGGCATCGACATGGATCTGATCCGGGCGATCGCCGAGGATCAGAACTTCAAGGTCAACATTAAGCCGCTCGGCTTCAACGCAGCCGTGCAGGCGCTCGAGGCGAAGCAGGTGGACGGCGTCATCGCCGGCATGAGCATCACCGACGAGCGCAAGGCGAAGTTCGACTTCTCCACTCCGTACTTCACGTCCGGGGTCATCATGGCTGTCAAGGCCGACAACGACTCCATCAAGGGCTATGAAGACCTCAAGGGCAAGCGGGTAGCCGTCAAAACCGGTACGGAAGGTTATTCGTATGCGGAATCCATCAGCGCCAAATACGGCTTCAAACTCGTGCCGTTCGACGACTCCGCCCAGATGTACGACGAGGTCAAGGGCGGCAATTCGGCTGCCTGCTTCGACGATTATCCCGTGTTGGAGTATGGCGTCAAGCAGAACAACGGCCTGAAAACGGTCGGTGAGCGGACCGAAGGTGCTTCCTATGGGTTTGCAGTAGGGAAGGGCCAAAATGCCGAGCTGCTGGAAAAATTCAACCAAGGCTTTGCGAACTTGGAGCAGAACGGCAAGCTGAAAGAAATAAAAGAAAAATACCTCGTAGCGGCTGCGAACAAAACCGGCTGGGCGCTCGTCGTCGAATCGCTGCCGGCGCTGCTCAAGGGACTCGGCAAAACGCTGCTGTACACGATCGTATCGCTCTTCTTCGCCTTCATTCTGGGCCTGATCTTCGGCTTCATGAAGGTCGGCCGCAATCGCTGGCTGCGCGGCATCGCCACGGTATTCGTGGACATCTTCCGCGGCATACCGCTGATCGTGCTGGCATTCTTCATTTATTTCGGCATTCCGCAGGCGCTCGACTTCAAGATGCCGCTCTTCCTGGCGGCCGTCCTGACGCTCTCGCTCAACGCCGGCGCGTATATGACGGAAATCATCCGCGGCGGCATCCAGTCCATCGACCGCGGCCAGATGGAAGCGGCCCGCTCGCTGGGCTTGTCCTACCGCAAGGCGATGATCAAAATCGTCATTCCGCAGGCGGTGAAGGTCATGATCCCATCCTTCATCAACCAGATGGTCATCACGCTCAAGGATACGTCCATTCTGTCCGTCATCGGACTCGTGGAGCTGACCCAGTCGGGCAAGATCGTCATCGCCCGCACGTTCGAGTCGTTCATCATCTGGGCCACGGTAGCGGTCATGTACCTCATCGTCATCACGGTGCTGACGAAGATTGCCGACGGGATGGAAAGGAAGATCAAGAATGGGTAAAATCAGCGTCACCGGACTTAAAAAGAGCTTCGGCACGAACCATGTCCTCAAAGGCATCGACCTGAAGGTCCAGGAAGGCGAGGTCGTCTGCGTCATCGGACCTTCCGGCTCCGGCAAGAGCACCTTGCTGCGCTGCCTGAACCGGCTGGAGGACATCACGGAAGGCACGGTCATGGTGGACGAGATGGACATCAACGACCGCCGCACGGATATCAACAAGGTTCGCGAAAATATCGGGATGGTATTCCAGCATTTCAACCTGTTCCCCAATATGACGGTGCTGAAAAACATCATGTTCGCTCCCGTGGAGCTGAACAAGCTGAAGGCGGAGGAAGCCAGGACCGCGGCCTTGAAGCTGCTCGACCGGGTCGGACTGGCGGACAAGGCGAATGCCTATCCGGCCTCGCTGTCCGGCGGGCAGAAGCAGCGCGTGGCGATCGCCCGCGCGCTGGCGATGAACCCCGACATCATGCTGTTCGACGAGCCGACCTCGGCTCTCGATCCGGAAATGGTCGGCGAGGTGCTCGGCGTCATGAAGGATCTGGCCCGCGAGGGCATGACGATGGTCATCGTCACCCACGAGATGGGCTTTGCCCGCGAGGTGGCCGGCCGCGTCATCTTCATGGACGGCGGCTACATCGTGGAGGAAGGCTCGCCGGAGCAGGTGTTCGGCAGTCCGAAGCATGAGCGTACGATCAGCTTCCTGGACAAGGTTTTGTAGGGTGAAAAAAGCGTTCCGCCCCTGTTCGACAGGGCGGAACGCTTTTTTTGTGCGAGAGGGCTTCTCAGCGGACGACGATCCGGATTCTCGTCCCGTCCGGATAGTCGCTCAGCTGGTTGCCGATCCAGGAGCCGGCGCCCCGGTTGTCGGAGGATTTGACGTAGGCGACATCGGCGCCGCTGCCTCCTTCGCGGCACATGGCCATCGGCCATTCGTCCCGGTCGTATTTCTTTTTGGTCGGAATGCCTTTGAGCGACAGCTTGCGGTTCTCCTCCGCTCCTTCCCTTTGGATCGTACAGATGGGGGAGGCTCCTTTGGAGACGGCGCTGCGGATATGCTCCGCTGTCTCCGGGTAGCGGTCGGACGGAAAATAGATCGTGACGTCGTGGCCTGTTGGAGCGGGAGGCGCCTGCTCCCATTCGATGCTGCAGCCGCCTGCGAAGGCAGCCAGCAGGAGCAGCAGGGCCAGGCTCCATAACGGCAAAAGTTTCTTCATGTTGTCGATTCTGTTCCTTTCCGTGGCTTCGCCGCATGTATGTACTAGAAAAGTATACCAGCGCGGAGGAGGAAGAAAAGACTTGAATTGTCCCGACAGGCCCGAAAGGGCTAGTCTAAGCGGCTCCGGGCTTCTATAAACTATAGAAACGGCCTTTTGGGCAGATGCGGATCCGCTTGGAGGAGGAGGCATGGGCAAGCTGAAGATCGGAGTGGCGGCGAGAGCGCTTGCAGCGGCGCTCCTGCTATTGACATTGAGCACGGGGGCGGCAGCCGCTGCTGAAGGCAGGCTGATAACGGAAGCGGGAGTGCGGGGGATGCCGGCGGCGATGTCCTTGGCCACGAATTTCGTGGCGATGACTTCAGAGAGGGCGGACAGCGGAAATCATGGGCAAGCCAGAGAAGCTGCGGATGCGGCCGATACAGGTCGTGCGGCAGCGGATGCCGGCATGGCCGGCATGGACCATGGCCAGCCTCCCGGCGGCGGAACCGAGACGTTCGGATTTGCGGCGGCCAAAGTATTGTCCTTGCTGGCGGCCGGGATCGCCGTCATCTACTATACGCTTCGGATTCGATGGATGAGGAGCGCGCCGCGCATGCATCTCATGATGGCCAGCATGACGCTCGCGATGGCGGCGGGGCTGACGGGGGGGACGCTGCTCGCTCTCGTCACGGCCAGCTTTTCGCTCTCTGCGATGGCCGCAGCGGCGGCCTGCGCGGCAGCCGGTTATATGGCTGGCAGCCCGCACGGAGTCTTGCCTTCTCTTGAAGGAGCCCTTGCCGGGTTCATGGGCGGACTGATGGGAGGCATGATGGGCTACATGTCGCTCGGAGACCATCCAGTTGCCGTGCTGGCCTTCGTGGATGCGTCGCTTGCCGCGGCAGCCGTCCTGCTGTCGAGGCTGCTCCGGGAGTGCTCGGTCCTGCTTGCCGCCGCCGAACCGAAGGAGCAATGGCACGACGAGGAAGGGGAATCTTTCGAAGAGCGGCTGGTCCAGAAATTCGTGGGCGATTAGGTATAAATGTCCGGTAAGCGGGCATCATGAGGATATCGGCGTCGAGAGATGCCGTAGACACCGCGGAGAAGGCTTACGTTTCCCCATAAGCTCTTCGTCCGGTTTCTCCTCTCCCATGATAAGGGCGCCCCGCAAGGGGCGCCCGATTTTTGTTGCAAACGAAGGGCATTTATCTCATACAGCGGTGGAGGAGCCTGGTTGCCGTGTTTTTGCTCTTATTCATAGGCGTCTGTGCTGTTGATCCACATTAATGTGATTTCTGGATCCGGTTCATGGCCTGCGGGAGTCCTATTATGGGAGGCAAGAGACTCCTTACGTCCGCTGCTTCCCGGTCGATGGCGCAGACGGAAGACTTGCCTGCGGCCAAGGCGCTCCGGATAGGGGCGGCGGTTGCCGGATGCCGGTCGGAAGGAAGGTGGCCTTCGTGCCGTCAAAATGAACGGCGGACATGCAGCAGGGAAGCTCCTGGCCGTTCTCATCGCCTGCTCGCGATGGTACAATGAGGAACGTGAACTCATTCGCGAAGGGGTTAGGGGAACGATGAACAAGCATTACGAGCAGGTGAAGCAATTCCACGCCGCCTTCGGCGCTCCGGTCGCGGAAGCTCCGACGATGGCTTTCAGAGGAGAAGGGGAAGCCGTCGCCGAAGCCGGGCGGGCGACCGAGGAGCTGGCAGGCCGGATGAAAGCCGCCTCGCTTCAAGGGCAAGGCGGAAGGGCGCTGGCGAGGGCATCCTGGATGACCGAGGAGATCGGCGAGTTTTTGGCGGCGGAGACGGTCGAGGATCAGGCCGACGCGCTGATCGACCTGATGTACTTCGCGCTCGGGACCTTCGTCGAGATGGGCGTCGAGCCGGAGAGGCTGTTCGAGATCGTACATGCCGCCAATATGGCCAAGCTCGGGCCGGACGGCAAGCCGATCTACAACGAGCAGGGCAAGGTCGCCAAGCCGGCCGGCTGGCAGGCGCCGGAGCCGCAGCTGATCGCGGAGATCGAGCGGCAGAAGCGGACGGCCAAAGTCTAGCCGATGCAAAAAGGCTGTTTCAGATTCGAAGTGAAACACCGAACCCCTTCAGCTTGAGGGGTTTGGTGTTTTGTTTTTCATGGACCAAGCCGGCCGGTTCTGTTTTTTTTGCTCTTCAAGCGCATTTCGACCGGCTCAATCGGGAATCCCAATATCATCATCGGCTGGAAGCGAAGCGGAGGAAATGGGATGGATGGAGTCAAGAATGAACGGCGCGGATATGCGCCGGAAGCAGAGGGGGCCGGAGGGCAGCCGCGTCCTTCCAGGCTGCTCGCGGCAGCTCTCGGAGGCGTCAACGAAATCGGCAAAAACATGTACATGCTTCAGTGCGGAGAAGATATCGTCCTGATCGACTGCGGCTCCAAGTTTCCGGACGAGAGCCAGCCCGGCGTCGATCTGATCGTGCCGGAGCTGTCCTATCTGATCGAGCGCAGGGACCAGGTGCGGGCGCTGCTGGTTACCCACGGGCATGAGGACCATATCGGAGGCATTCCGTATTTATTGAAGCAGCTGCCCGTGCCGGTGTACGCGACGAGGCTGACGATGGGACTGATCGAGATCAAGCTGAAGGAGCATGGCCTGATGGGCGATGCGCAGCTTCATATCATTGACGCGGACTCGGCCGTCGAGCTCGGCGGCTGCTTCAAGGCGGCTTTTTTCACGATCAGCCACAGCATCCCGGACTGCCTCGGAATCGTCTTTGATACCCCTCAGGGAACGATCGTGCATACGGGAGATTTCAAGTTCGACATGTCACCGGTCAGCGGTCCCTATCCGGATCTGCATCGGATGGCCGACATCGGCAGCAAGGGAGTCCAGCTGCTGCTCTCCGAGAGCACCAACGCCGAAAGGCCGGGCTTCACCCCCTCGGAGAGGGTCGTCGGAGGCCATATTCTGGATGCCTTCTCCAAGGCGAAGCAGAGAGTGTTCCTATCCACCTTCGCCTCCAATGTGAACCGGGTGCAGCAGGTCGTCGACGCCTCGGCCGCGACAGGCCGCAAGCTCGTGCTGCTCGGGAGAAGCATGGTGAATGTCGTGGATGTCGCGGCCTCTCTCGGGTACTTGAACGTGCCGGAGGAGCTGATCATCGACGCCGGCGAAGCAGGGGATCATCCGCCGGAGCGGATTGCCGTGCTGTGCACCGGCAGCCAGGGAGAGCCGATGGCGGCGCTTGCCAGGCTGGCCGCAGGCAGCCACCGCCAGATGAGCATCGCTCCCGGGGACACCGTGATCCTCGCGGCCGGCGCGATTCCGGGCAACGAGCGGAGCGTCTCCCGGATCATCGATCATCTGTACCAGATCGGGGCGAACGTCATTTACGGAGCGGGAAGCGCGACCGGCATGCATGTGTCGGGACATGGCAGCCAGGAAGAGCTGAAGCTCATGCTGACCTTGATGAAGCCGCGATATCTCATTCCGGTCCACGGAGAGTTCCGGATGCTGCATCAGCATCGCCTGCTCGCGGCAGCGGTCGGTATTCCGCAGGAGCGCGTCTTCATCCTGAACAACGGCGATACGGTGGAGCTGGCCGGCGGCGAGGCCCGCAAGGGGAAATCGATTCCGGCCGGAAGCAGCCTGGTCGACGGCCTCGGACGGGATGTGGGCCAGATCGTGCTGCGGGACCGCAGGCAGCTGTCCGGCGACGGCATGCTCGTCGTCGTGGTGACGCTGAGCGAGTACGACGGGCGCATGCTGGCGAAGCCGGAAATCATCTCCCGCGGCTTCGTGTACGTCCGGGACAACGAGGAGCTGATGGCCGGCATCCAGGAGCTCGTGCTGAAGACGGTGAACGGCTTGGAAGAAGAGCGGCCGGGCCGGTGGAATCTCGTTAAGCGTTCGCTCAAGGATGATCTGGCCCGCCATATTTACGCTCGGACGAGAAGAAGGCCGATGATCCTGCCGATCGTCATCGAGGTATAGAGCTGGTCGGCTAGAGGATCTTCTCTCCGAAAAGGGAGGCCAGCAGCTCCACCGCCAGGCGGGCCGTCCGGTTCCCGCTGTCGAGCCGAGGATTGACCTCGACCAGCTCCGCCGAGGTGAGAAGGCCGGCTTCATGCAGCAGCTCCATGGCCAAATGGGCTTCGCGGTAAGACAGCCCGCCGCGCACCGGCGTGCCGGTGCCGGGCGCCTCTCCGGGATCGACGCTGTCGATGTCGAAGCTGAGATGGACGCCGTCCGATCCGTTCGAGACGATCGCGATCGCCTCCTTCATGACGTCGGCCATGCCCCTGCGGTCGATGTCATGCATGGTGAAGCAGGCGATGCCGAGCCTGCCGATGATTTCCCGCTCCCCCTCGTCGAGGGAACGGGCTCCGACAAGCGCGATGCGCTCCGGCTGGAGCTTCGGGGAATAACCCCCGACGGCGGCCAGGTCCGGATCTCCGAAGCCGAGGCAGGCCGCGAGCGACATGCCGTGAAGATTGCCGGACGGGGTGGTAGAGGGGGTATTGAGATCGGAGTGGGCGTCGATCCACAGGACGCCCAGCCTCTCCCGGCGGGAGGCCAGGCCGGCTATCGTCCCGATGGCGATGCTGTGGTCGCCGCCCAGTATGAGGGGGAAGCCCCCGTCGGCAGCGGCAGCCGCTGCCGCTGCCGTTTCTTCGGCCATTGCCAGCACCCGGCCCCAATGCTTCATGCCTGGGGCGCTTCGGAACTCGGCCTGCAGGCTTGCCGCCGGGACGCGGGCCAGCACAACGGCTTGCCGCCCCAGGCCGGCAAGCCGTTCGGCCAGGCCTGCCTGGAGCAGCGCTTCGGGACCGGATGCGGCGCCTCCGCGCCCGGCGCCGTAATCGAACGCCACGGGCAGGATGCGGACGGGCACAGTTGGATTCATCGACATTCTCCTCTCGTCGGGTCAGGGCGGCCTGAATTCAGCTCCGCTTGAACAGGTTCCTCAGGACAAAGCCGACATTTTCGGGGCGCTCCGCAAGCCTTCTGACGAAATACGGATACCACCGCTCTCCGTAGGGCACATAACAGCGGACGGTATATCCTTCGGCGGCAAGCTGCTCCTGCATCGACATCCTCATTCCGTACAGCATCTGGAACTCGAAGGCTCCCCTCGAGACTCCGCGCCGGGCCGCGTAAGCCTTGGTCCAGCGGATGATCTCGTCGTCATGCGTGGCCACGGCCGTGTAGACGCCGCTGTCCAGCCGCATCCGGATCAGCCGCTTGAAGCTGGCCGCGACCGTATCCGGCTTGGCGAACGCGATCGCCCGGCTTTCCTTGTACGCCCCCTTCACGAGCCGGAGATTGATGCGGGCGTTGCTGAGCTTGCGCACATCCTCGGCGCTTCGGTACAAATAGGCCTGGATGACCGTTCCGGTATTGGTCAGCCCTTCCTTGTGCAGCCTGCGCACGAGCTCGATGGTGCGTCCCGTATAGGGACTGTCCTCCATGTCCAGCCGCACGAATGCGCCTCTGGACTTGGCTTCCCTGGCGATCGCCGTGATCCGCTCCCGGCAGGAGGCTTCATCCAGGGCAAGCCCCATCTGCGTCGGCTTCAGCGACACATTGCCGGACAGCCCTTCCAGATGCAATCGCTGCAGCAGCAGAATATAGGCATCCCGGTAGGCATCCGCTTCTTCCAGCGTCTTGATTCCTTCCCCGAGATGATCCATCGACACCTGAATGCCTTTGTCGCGCAATCGGCATGCGGCTGCGACCGCTTCGTCCAGCGTCGTTCCGGCGACGAAGCGGGAAGCTCCGAGCTTCATGCCGACTTTATGGGCGGCAGCTTCTACGGCGCCGTTGCCGGCGAGTCCAAGCAGCACCGAACGGTATATTTTGTTGCCCAATCCCATCGAGCCCTCATCCTCCCTCCGCCGGCGCTTGTGGCGCGAGCGGCTCCAAGTCATGTTCAAGGCCGGTCATGATTATATATAGGCAGAGTGCCCGACACCCATGACTGCAAGCCAAAAGGACATACGGAGGCGAATGAGATGCTGGAACCGTTCCGCAACGAGCCGCTCACCGATTTCCGCGACGACCGCAACCGCTCGCTGTTCCATGCGGCGCTCGATGAAGAGCGCGGACGCCAGGGCCTGACCTATCCGCTTCTGATCGGAGGCAGGGAGAGGATGGAAGGCGCGACGGCGGATTCCGTCAATCCCGCACGGTATGGAGATGTGATCGGACGGGTCGTCCAGGCGGACCTGCGCCAGGCGGCGGAAGCGGTGGAGGCGGCCCACGCCGCCGCAGCCGGCTGGGCGCGGGAGCCGTTCGCCGTGAGGGCGCGGATCCTATACCGCGCGGCGGCGCTGCTCAGAAGGCGCAAGCATGAATTTTCCGCGCTCATGGTGCTGGAGGCGGGCAAGCCCTGGGGGGAAGCCGACGCCGATACGGCGGAGGCGATCGATTTTCTGGACTATTACGGCCGCGAGGCCGAGCGCATCGGCGCGCCGCAGCCGCTGATCCGCCTGCAGGGGGAAGACAACGAGCTTCTCTATATTCCGCTCGGAACCGGGGTCGTCATTCCGCCGTGGAATTTCCCGCTCGCGATCATGGCCGGCATGACGGCGGCCGCGCTCGTCTGCGGCAATCCGGTCGTGTTCAAGCCGGCCAGCCCGACAGCGGTCATCGCAGCGAGGTTCGTCGCGCTGCTGCTGGAAGCGGGACTGCCGGAGCAGGCCATCCAGTTCGTGCCGGGACCGGGATCGGTCATCGGCGACGCGCTGGTGGATCATCCCCTCACCCGGTTCATCAGCTTTACGGGATCGCTGGAGACGGGGCTGCGGATCCATGAGAGAGCGTCGCGGCTGGCCAAAGGCCAGCGCTGGATGAAGCGGGTCGTCGCGGAGCTTGGCGGCAAGGATGCGATCGTCGTCGACAAAAGCGCCGATCTCGAGGCGGCCGCGGAGGCGATCGCGGCTTCGGCCTTCGGCTTTTCGGGGCAGAAATGCAGCGCCTGCTCCCGCGCGATCATCCATGCCGGCGTCTATGACCGCGTGCTGGAGGACGTGGTGCGCCGCGCTTCGGGGCTGCGGGTCGGCGATCCGGCCGAATACGGCACCGACATGGGGCCGGTCATCGACAAGGCGGCGCTGCGCAAGATCGCGGACTATGTCGAGATCGGCAGCGGCGAAGGCAAGATCGTCTGGGGCGGCGGCACCGACGACAGCTATGGCTATTTCGCCCAGCCGACGATCATTGAGGGGGTGGACCGCAAGGCGAGAGTGGCCCAGGAGGAGATTTTCGGGCCCGTGCTGGCGTTCATTCGGGCGGACGATTATGGCGATGCGCTCGACATCGCCAACGATACGGCTTACGGCCTTGCCGGCTCGGTATTTTCAGGCAAGCGGGCGCATCTGGAAGAGGCCCGGCGCTCCTTCCATGTCGGGAATCTGTACTTGAACCGCAAATGCACCGGCGCGCTCGTCGGCGTGCATCCGTTCGGAGGCTTCAATCTGTCCGGCACCGATTCCAAGGCCGGCGGCAGCGATTATCTGCTGCAGTTCACGCAGGCGAAGGCGATATCGGAGAAGCTGTAGGGAGCGGCAGGGACGCTGCGGCACTGCCAATGCAGAACTGAGAACCAGAGCAGCGGACATGGCAAAAAAAGTCCGGACCGCCGGCGGAAGACCGCCGGCGTCCGGACTTTTCATCGTTCTCAGGCTGCCCTGGATGTCTCCGGCTCTAGGCTTGGAGCAGCCAAAGGGCGGGAACGTTCGGAGGCTCCCAGCCTTGGAGGGAAGTGTGCGGCTGGCGGCATGAATACGTCTTGCCGCCGTAGGTGGCGAGATCGCCGGTTTTGTAGGCGACGCCCGCAGCCCAAGCCTGCGCGCCGGCGGCATCGGTGGACGCCGTCACGGCAGCGGCGGCGGAGACGTTGCCTGCGGCGTCCCTGGCCTTGACCGTGAACGTATAGGAGGTTCCGGCGGCCAGGCCCGACACGGTGACGCTCGTGCCGGATACGGCCAGCTGCTGGCTGCCGTAGGCGACGGTGTATCCGGTCACGCCGATATTGTCGGTCGAAGCGGTCCAGGACAGCGAGATGGAGGAGGAGGTCTTGCCTGCGACAGTCAATCCCGCAGGCGCGCTCGGAGGCGTCGTGTCGCCCGAAGCCGCGCTCGTGCGAACATTCAGCGCCGCGCTGGCGGCGGATAGATTGCCGGCGGCATCCTTCGCCCTGACGGTGAACGAATAGCTTGTATCCGGAGCGAGGCCGGCGATGACGGCGGAAGTTCCGGAGACATTGAGCTGGGTCGAGCCGTAGCTCACGACATAGCCGGCCACCCCGACGTTGTCGGTCGAAGCGGACCAGGACAGCGACACGCTGGTGGAGGACACGCCTGTCGACGCCAGACTGGCCGGGGCGGACGGCGGCTGCGTATCCGGCGCCTGCGGAGCGATCGCGTTCAGATAGGCCCGGTGCTTGGTGGAGAATTCGAAGCTGTTGAATTTATCCCAATTGATCGACCAGGTCATCAGGCCGCCGAAGTTCGGATAGCCGGTCGAGCTGCCTCTCGTTTTGTACGAGGACAGCTGCTTGCCCTTGATGAGGGCATCCAGCGCCGTCTGCACGTCCGCAACGGATGTGAATCCGCCGCCGGCATTGCCGTTGGCCGGCAGTCCGAGAACGACCTGCTCCTGCTTGAGCGCAGGGAATGCCTGGCTGGCGTTTTTGGCGACGGGGAAGCCGGTCAGCAGCATATCGGCCATCGCGACATGGAAGTCGGCGTTGCCCATCGTGTGGTATTGGTCGTCCAGGCCGGTGATCGGGCCGGAATTGTAATTCTGCACCTGCAGCCAGTCGAGGATGTCCCGGGTGGCGTGGATGACGGGCAGATAAGCGCCGGCGCGCGAATCGCAGCTGATGCAGCTGCCGCCGTAGAACGAATAGCCGAGCTGGACGAAAAACGTTTCCGGGGCCATCGTCAGAATGAAGCTGTCGGTCCCGTATTTTCCGTTGATGGACCGCAGGGCGCTGATCAGGTTGACGATGACCGGCGTCGTCGGATTGCGGAAGTCCGAATCGCCTGCGTTCAAATAGAGGGAATGTCCCTCGAAGTCGACGTCGAGGCCGTCGAAGCCGTATTTATCGATGATTCCGGTCACCGAGGATACAAAGGCGTCTCTTGCCGCGGCGGTCGCCAGCTGGACCTGCCCGTTGGCGCCCCCGATGGAGATGAGCACTTTTTTGCCTTTGCTTTTCAAATAGGCGACATCCGCCTTGAAGTCCGCTTCGGTATAGTTGTAGGGAGCGAAGCCGATGCTGCCCGTCGTGCTGCCTCCGACCGGCTCCGCGAAGGAAACGTTGACGACGTCGAAGTCGGGCGAGACGTCGCGCAGGCGGATGAAGCCGGAGCCGTTGTCGAAGTTGTGCCAGTAGCCGACGATTTTGTAGCCGCCGGCAGGAGCGGCCGAGGCGCGGGACGGAATCGCGGCCATGCTCAGAATCGACGCAGCCAGGACGGCCAGGCAGAGCCAGGCGGCCAGCAGCGCTCTGCGCGGCATGGAAGATGGATAAGCGTACATGATGAAGCCTCCTCTAAAGGATTCGGGATGGGGTAAACGGGCTTAGCGCCGCTGCATTCAAGCGGCTGAACCTGTTCGCGGGCTGCCGTTCGGGCTGCCGGACCGAGCCTCCTTTCGCAGGGAATGGAACGAGGGGGAGACGATGCGTCTTCGGCGCTGAATCCTTGACGCTGATTCTATTATCAGGGGCTCGGACTGCGGACAGAAGGGAGAAGTTACGATCGTGCAGGGGATAATTTCCTCTTGGGCTGCATGGAGAGCCGCCGCTGCGGTCCCGGGGACAGGCCGGCGCGGGCTGCCGGACGCGCTTCCAAACGCATCCGCGGTTGTGGTACGATAGCAGGGCAAATGGGCGGCTGAAGCCGTTAGAAGCAGGAGGGGCAGGCACGAATGAGAGTAATCGCGGGCGAGGCCAAGGGCAGGCCGCTGAAGGCGGTGCCGGGCATGAATACGCGTCCGACGACCGACAAGGTGAAGGAAGCCGTGTTCAGCATGATCGGCCCTTATTTTGAAGGGGGATGGGCGCTGGACCTGTTCGCCGGCACGGGAGGCCTCGGCATCGAGGCGCTGAGCCGCGGCATGGAGAAGGCGGTCTTCGTCGACCAGGACCGGACGAGCATTGCGGTCGTCAAGGCCAATGTGGAGGCGGCAGGCATGTCCGGACGCGCCGAAATATATACGAACGACGCCGGAAGGGCGGTCAAGGCGCTCGCGAAGCGGGGAATATCGTTCGCGGCCGTATTCCTTGATCCGCCCTATCGGCTGACCCATATGGATGCGCAGATCATGGAGCTGCTGGAGCGCCGGCTGCTCGCTGACGATGCGGTGATTGTGGTGGAGCATGACGCAGGGCGCGCATACCCCGAAGTCATCGGCGGCTGCGAGCAGACGAGAAGAGTGCAATATGGCGAGACGGCCGTGACCGTATATCGGTATCGGCCTCAACAGACGGAGGTTGCGGATGCAGATGGGAACTAATTCGGGCGGCACACAGGACGGCTTGAAGGATGAGGACGGATTGATCCTGAGCGGCAGGGTGGCTGTCTACCCGGGAAGCTTCGACCCTGTCACTTGCGGGCATCTCGACATCATCCAGCGGGCGGCCAGGCAATTCGATACGGTGATCGTGGCCGTTCTGAACAACACGAGCAAAAACCCGCTGTTCTCCGTCGAGGAGCGTCTGGAGCTGCTGGCGGAGATCACGCGGGACATCCCCAACGTGGAGATCGACAGCTTCCGCGACCTGACGGTCCGCTTCATGCGCTCGCGCGGAGCGCGCACGATCGTGCGGGGCATCCGGTCGGTGACGGATTTCGAATACGAGCTGCAGCTGGCGTCGATGAACCATCAGCTTGACGGCGACATCGAGACGATCTTCATGATGACGAATCCCAAATACTCCTACCTCAGCTCCAGCATCGTCAAGGAGATCGCCCGCTTTCATGGAAGCGTCAAGGATCTCGTTCCGCCGGAAGTCGAGAGGGAGCTTGAACGCAAATACGCAGACCGGCAGCCTTGAGCGGCCGGTCTGTCGTCGCTAGGCTCGGCGGCGCAGTCCGCGGACGGCGGCCGAGAGCAGGAGCAGGGCGGCCAGAATGGCGGCCCAGGCTGCGGCGGAATAAGGAAGGGATGGCCAGAGGGAGGCCGGCAGAGCTTCCCCCCAGCCGGACATGCCGCGAGTGAGGAAGGCTGGACGCGCGGCGGAAGCGGCCGTCTCGGCGAAGGCGGCCAGCGCGCTCAGCGGTCTCCATAGAAGGAGGGTCAAGCCGGCGGCGATGGCGGAGGCGAGCAGCCTGGCTCCGGCCAGCGGGAGCAGCCGCAGTCCGGTTCCCGACGACGCTCCGGCCGCTTGGAGCAAGGAGCAGAGCCCGCCCCACGAGAGCGCTGCGGCGATGGCTGCCGCCTGCAGCAGCGAGGCCGGCTCGGGAGCGTGCCAGCTTGCGAGGGCGTTCGTGCCGAGATGGACTTCCGTCAGCGAGACCATAAGCGGCCCTTGAACGGCCTCGGGAAGAAACGGCTGAAGCAGCCGGATGACGACGGCGGCCAGGATGATGAGTCCGCCGGCGTTCATGAGCTGCTGCACCGCTCCGGCGACGCCGTCGCCCAAAGCTTTGCCGAAGGAGCGGCCGTCCCGCTTCCGGCCTTCTTCCATCGCGAGCACGATGCGCCAGGCCGCTCCTTGGCCGCCCTCCGGCGGTGTCTGTTCCTCCGAGGGAAGGGCCGGCTGAGGCTTCCGCGTCCCGATGCTGACGATCATGCCGGCGGCGAGGCTGGACAGCCAGAGCAAGGGCATGAGCATGAGCCCGAACCGGGGCTGGTGGAGGAAGCCGGCGCCGACGACGACGATGACGAAGAGCGGATTGGGCAGATGGGCTGCGGCGAGCAGCCGCTGTCCTTCCGATCGGGTCAGGCGTCCGCTGGACACAAGCGATGCCGCTGCCTGGGCTCCGGCAGGGAAGCCTCCGGTCCAGCCTTGGACGAGGCCCCAGCCTGCCGCTCCGGGAAGCCGCAGCAGCCTGGTCGTCAGCGGAGCCAGCATGGCTCCGATGGCGTCGACGAGGCCGAAGGCGAGCATCAGCTCCGCCAGCACGAGGAAGGGCAGCAGCGAGGGGAAGACGAAGTTCCACCAGAGGGAGAGGCCGGAGAGCGAGGCTTGAAACGCTTCGGACGTTCCTCCGACGATGGCTGCGACGAGCAGGACGGCGGCGCAGGCGGTGAGCAGGGTACGCAGCATGAGGGAGCCTCCTGGCGGGTTGGAATGGTCTGCCGATGGTTTGTCCGCTTTGTCCGCGTCCAAACAGTACCTAACTATACGCCTCGCGCGGACAGGTTAGAACGCCACTTGCCTGGGAGCGGGCGGTCCGTCCGGAGACGCCCGCCTCGCTGCCCGCAGCTGCGATCAACAGGAAGGAGGGCTTGCTCCATGCGTTTCAATCCAGCCCGCTTGCCGGCCGCCGGATCCCGCCGTCGAACGGGAGCCGCCCGCAGGCTGCTTCCGTTTGCCGCTTTAGGGGCGGTCCTGCTTCTTTGCGCCGTGCCGCGTCCCTATTACATCGTGAAGCCGGGCTTTGCGCTGGATGCGGCCGAGCTGCTCCCGCCGGGCCAGCCGGAGAGCGGCCAGGGGAGCTGGCTGTATACGGCCATCCGGGTCGACGATGCCAGCGCCGCCGAAGCGGCGGCCGCATGGCTTATCCAAGGCCGTCAGGTGATGGAGAAGAGAGCTTTGCTGAAGGGCGAGTCGGAGGCCGACTACATGGCCGGCATGAAACGGGTCATGGAAGCGTCCCAAGCCGATGCCGCGGAGGCTGCCTACCGGCTGTCCGGGGCTTCTTATCTCCCCGTTCCGGAGAAGGTCGTCGTTCTCGAAGGGGGGCGCTTGGGAAAAGGAGCCGAGCTCGTCGCGGGCGATCTCGTCATGAGCTGCGCCGGAAATCCCGTCGAATCCCTGTCGGCTCTGGCGTCTTGCCTGGACGCCAGAGCCGCCGCTGGCGGAGGCGCCGGCTTGGAGCTGACGCGCGGTTCGCGGACGATCGCCGTACAGGTCGAGATGAGCCGGGATCAGCTGAGCGCGCATGCCGAAGGGCTTCGGAGAACGGCTTCCGGCAGGGAGCCGGCAGCCGGGTCGGAAGCCGAAAAAGCGCCCGCCGCAAATGCGGCGGGCGCTCCGGCATGGGGAGAGCTGCGAGTCATCCGAGACGGGCAGACCGGACTCCCGCTGGAATGGAAGGAAGCCTCCGCCGGCGGACCGTCGGCGGGATTGATGATGGCGCTGGCCGTGTACGATCGCCTGACGGCGGGAGACGGCACCGGCGGCCTGAAGGTTGCCGGTACCGGAACGATGTCGCCGGACGGCTCCGTCGGAGCTGTCGGCGGCGTCGCCCAGAAGGTCGCAGCCGCAGCGGCTGCCGGAGCCGATCTGTTCCTCGTCCCTCCGCAGGAGAGGCGGGAGGCGGAGGCGTCGGCGCAGCGGCTGCGAACGCCGATGAAGATCGCCGCGGCCGCGACGCTGAAGGCTGCGGCGGAGGCTGTCGCCGCGCAGGCGGCGCAGCGGAAGTAGCCTTCTTTCCCGAAGCAGCGGCATCGCGTATCCTCGGCCTGCTGCCGATCACTCCAGGCGGACGGGAGGCTCGTAATAGTCGCGGAACAGCTCTTTCGGCCCGGGCGGGGCCGTTCCGCCGCGGCCGGCGGACGCGTACACGGCTGTCGCCCGCACGTCCAGCTCCAGCATGGAGAGCCCCTGCGGAGCTCTCGCGGCGCTGAGCAGAACGGGCGCCGAAGCGGAGCGCCGCATCCGCGCCAGCAGCTCCCGTCCTTTTGGGGTGAAGCCGAGCACGCGGATGTAGCCGGGTCCTCCGCTCAGCCGCTCGGGAGACAGCTCGTCCTTGCGCAGGTCCAGCAGCACGCCGAGCAGGGCGCGCTGGAGCCTGGTTCTCGTGTAGCGCTTCGTTTTCATCGCCTGCAGCAGCGCCTCCATGCCGGCTGAGGGCAGCTGCCGAAGGCTTGCCAGCAGGCGATGCTCCAGTCCTTCGCCCATGCCGAGGATGCCTGCGAGCGAAGCCGGCGTGCCGGTCAGGATCCGGTGCAGCAGCTGGGGGAAATAATCGTCCCAGGAGCGCGGAGCGTTGCCGTCCCGCCACTGGCGCTCCAGCACCTCGATCGTGCCGGGAGGCACGAACGGAGCAAGCGAAGAGAGGCTGCTTCCTTCGGAGAGCATTTTTCTGAGGGCGGTCGCGCTTGCGATGGAGCCGGATTCCGCCAGCGGATCGTGGTAGCCGGCTCCTTCGCGGCGGATCGTGAGCGGCTCCATCGTTCCCTTGAGCCGCCGCAAGGCGATGAGGTAGTGAAGGCCGAGCGTCTGGTTCGGAAGCGCAAGCTCCTCCGGAGCCAGTCCCAGATCGGCGGCGTCTCCGGACAGGGACATATAGTCCATCAGGGCCGATGAATACGCGGATGGATAGGGCGCGCCTTCTCCGAGGCGATGGCGCAGCAGGGCGCGGAATTCGGCCGGCTCGTCCGCCAGCAGGCCGGCTGCGCGGCTCAGCGGCTCCAGCCTTCCGCTCTCGCTGCCGAAGCAGAACGCGTCGACGACGCCGGTCGACTCCAGCACCGCGACGGCGCCGTGCGCGAACCATTCGGCAGGCTGCACGGAGTAGGCGAGCGGAAGCTCCAGCACGAGGTCGCAGCCTCCGAGCAGAGCGGTGCGGGCCCGAGCCCACTTGTCCATGAGCGCGGGCTCGCCGCGCTGCAGGAAATGGCCGCTCATGACGGCGACGACGGCATCGGCGCCCGCGGCCTCTACGGATTTTTGCAAATGATAGGCATGGCCGTTGTGAAAAGGGTTATACTCGACGATAAGACCAGCTGTGCGCATAATACACCTCGACAGATCGGCAGATTTCCGCTTTACTATAGCATGAAATGTCCCGAGCGGTAATCGGAGGGCTTTTGGTTGACAAATGGTTCCCGCGCTCGATATAATAAATTTTGTTTGTTTGGAGTGATCTTATGGAATTTCGTGTTATGGAAGTTGTTTCCAAAGGGGTCGAGCACAGCTTCAACGAAGAGCTGGACATGCAGGAGCTTTTGGGCGACCGCAAGGACGTCCTGTCCGCTAGTCCGCTTCGCGCCAGCCTTGCCGTACGTCCTTTTGACGGGACCGCGCAGGTAAGCGGAGAGCTTAGCGCCGATTTCAAAATGGCTTGTTCCCGATGTCTGGAGCCGGCCGAGGAGCATATCGTCATTCCGATCGAAGAACGGTTTGCCCATGTTTCCGCGGTGAAGGACATGAACGAGGACGAAGATCTGATCATCGTGGACGAGGACAAGGTCGACCTGAAGCCTTATGTCGAGGGCACCATGCTTCTCTATCTTCCGATGTCTCCGCTATGCAGCGACGACTGCAAGGGGCTTTGTCCGGATTGCGGGATCAATCTCAACGAGCAATCATGCGGCTGTTCCCAGGATAGGATCGATCCGAGGTTCGAGGCGCTTAAGAAGCTTCTGGAGTAGGACTTGGCATGATTGTCGGCTGAAGCCGCCCATTCTTTTAAGGAGGTGTTAGACAATGGCAGTACCACAACGTAGAACGTCCAAAACCCGCCGCGACAAACGCCGCACGCACTTCAAGCTTGCAGTGCCGGGCATGGTGAAATGCGAGCAGTGCGGAGAGCTCAAGCTGGCTCACCATGTTTGCAAAGTATGCGGATACTACAAAACCAAAGAGGTTATTTCCCAGTAGTCTCTTGCCGTTCCCGTCACGGGGACATTCTCGAAGCGCTCCGCCTCAGTGGCGGAGCGTTTTTTATTGCCCGGGGCAGGCGCCGCGCGGCTTTCGATGACGTCTGGAGGCAGGGCGCGGGCAGTCCATTGCGGCCATCGGCGATTTTCTATATACTGAATTGGTACCAGGTGTTAAAAATGAGACGGTCGAAGGTGGTGGCGGTATCGAGCGCCTACCGAAGAAGCAGCGGCACCAGCAGCTGCTGGGCCTGTTGGACGACAACCCGTTCGTCACGGATCGGGAGCTGACAAGGCTGCTTAGAGTAAGCATACAGACGATCCGGCTGGACCGGATGGAGCTCGGCATTCCGGAGCTGCGCGAGCGGATGAAGCTGATGGCGGAGCGCTCCTACGATGCCGTGCGCTCGCTTCCGCTGGACGAGGTCATCGGCGAGATCGTGGACCTGCAGCTCGACAAAAGCGGGATTTCCCTGTTCGAAATCGGCGAGGAGCATTCGTTCTCGCGGACCGGCATTGCAAGGGGCCACCATATTTTCGCCCAGGCCAACTCTCTTGCCGTCGCCGTGATCAACGACGAGATCGCTTTGACGGCTACCGCCGACATCCGTTTCCTCCGGTCCGTCCGGCTGGGGGAGAAATGCATCGCCAAAGCGTACGTCCGCTCCAATACCGGGCAGCGGAGCAAGGCGAAGGTGGAGGTATTCTCCTATGTCGGAGACGAGATGGTGTTCGAAGGCCATTTCGTCATCCATCGTTCCGGGGGAGAGGCGGCCGCGCCAGAAGGAGGAGAATAGCGTGAGAATTGCCATCGATGCGATGGGAGGCGACCATGCGCCTGGCCAGATCGTGCTGGGCGCGCTGGAAGCGGCCCGCCAGTGGCCGGATACGGAAATCCTGCTGGTGGGGGATGAGGCTGCGATCGAGGCTGCCCTTGGGGGGCAATCGGCGGCCAACCTGACGGTTCAGCATGCATCCGAGAAAATAGAGAGCGACGAAGAGCCGGTGAAAGCGGTCCGCCGCAAAAAGGACGCCTCGATGGTGGTGGCCGGACGGATGCTGAAGGAAAAATCCGTCGATGCCATGCTGTCTGCCGGCAATACGGGCGCCTTGATGACAACCGGCCTGCTTGTCGTCGGCCGCATGCCCGGAATCGAGCGGCCTGCGCTGACGACCGTGCTGCCGACGATGGACAACAAGGGCGTGCTCGCTCTGGATCTCGGCGCCAACATGGATGCCAAGCCGGAGCATCTGATGCAGTATGCCGTGATGGGGAGCATTTACCGCTCCAAGGTCGAAGGCATCGAGCGGCCGCGTGTCGGCCTGCTCAACGTCGGCACCGAAGCTTCCAAGGGCAACGAGCTGACGAAGGCGGCCTACGGCTTGATCGAGGCGGCGTCCGTGCATTTCATCGGCAACGTGGAGTCCAGGGACGTCATGCAGCGCAACTGCGACGTCCTGGTCTGCGACGGATTCGCCGGCAATATATTGCTCAAGACGATGGAGGGCACGGCAGGCGCCGTCATGAAGGAGATCAAGGGAGCTTTCACGAAATCCCTCATGACGAAGCTTGCCGCAGCCATCATGATGCCGGGGCTCAAGGGCCTTCGCGACAAGATGGACTACTCCCATCACGGGGGGGCTCCGCTTCTCGGCTTGAACGGCCTTGTCGTCAAATGCCACGGCTCCTCCAATGCGGCCGCCGTCAAGAACGCGGTCCGGATAGCCCGGACCGCGCTGCAAGCCGGCCTCATCGAGACGGTAGCCGCGGAAATCAGCGGAAAAGAGGACTTATCATGAATCTAATCCCAGTCGGTATTATCGGTACGGGCAAATACGTTCCGGAACGAGTGTTGACCAATAAAGATCTCGAACAGATGGTGGAGACGAACGACGAGTGGATCGTCACCCGCACCGGCATGCGGGAACGCCGCATCGCGGCGCCGGAGCAGGCGACCTCCGATCTCGCCTACGAGGCTTCCGTCAAGGCGCTTGACAGCGCTGGCATCGCGGCGGAGGACCTGGACCTGATCGTGGTGGCGACAATCACCCCGGACATGTTCTTCCCGTCCACGGCCAGCCTGCTCCAGGATCGGCTAGGCGCCAAGCGCGCAGCCGCTTTCGACCTGTCCGCCGCATGCTCGGGCTTCATCTACGGCCTGGCGACGGCAGCCAACATGGTGGCGACCGGAATGTACAAGAACGTGCTGGTCGTCGGGGCCGAATGCCTCTCGCGGATTACGGATTACACGGACCGCAACACATGCATCCTGTTCGGCGACGGAGCGGGCGCCGTCGTGCTCGGCGAAGTGCCGGCCGGCCGCGGCTTTAAGTCCTTCGATCTCGGGTCGGACGGCTCGGGCGGCCATCTGCTCAAGATTCCCGGCGGCGGATCGCGCATTCCGTCCACGGCGGAGTCGGTCGAGGAGAAGCATCATTTCCTCAAGATGGCTGGAAACGACGTCTTCAAGTTCGCTGTCCGGGTCATGGGCGCCGCAGCCGACGACGCGCTGCGCAAAGCCGGCCTGACCAAGCAGGACATCGACCTGCTGATTCCGCACCAGGCCAACATCCGCATCATCCAGGCGGCGCTCAACCGGCTCGACCTGCCGGAGGAGAAGGCCGTCATCAACCTCGACCGCTACGGCAACGTGTCCGCCGCATCGATTCCGCTTGCCCTTTGCGACGCCGTCGAGCAAGGCAGAGTATCCGAGGGAGACACGCTGCTCATGGTGGGCTTCGGCGGCGGCCTTACGTGGGGAGCGGCCGTCCTGGTCTGGTAAGCAAGCCTTTCAGGGTAATTTCCGTGAAGGAAACCATTTGATCGGAGGAGCATCTTTGAGCAAAATCGCATTCGTATTTCCGGGGCAGGGAGCTCAGGCCGTCGGCATGGGGCGGGATCTGTACGAATCCAACGCCCGCGCCAAAGCCGTATTCGACGAAGCCGACGCGGCACTGGGCTTCCCGCTGTCCGACATTGTATTCAACGGTCCCGACGAGGCTCTCAAGCAGACGGCCAACACGCAGCCCGCGCTGCTGACGACGAGCGTTGCCTTCCTGGAAGCGTTCAAGGAATCCGGCATTTCGCCGGCTTACGCCGCGGGCCACAGCCTGGGCGAATACAGCGCGCTGGTGGCCGCAGGCTCGCTCGGCTTCGCCGATGCGGTCCGCACCGTCCGCGCCAGAGGCGAGTTCATGGAGCAGGCCGTTCCTGGCGGACAGGGAGCCATGGCGGCCGTTCTCGGCGCCGAGCGCGGACCGCTCGCGGATCTGTGCGCTTCGATCACGGCCGAAGGCAAGCCGGTGGAGCTGGCCAACGTCAACTGCCCGGGACAGATCGTCGTGTCGGGCAGCGCGGAGGGCGTAGCGGCAGCTGTGGAGAGGATCAAGGAGGCCGGAGCCAAGCGGGCGATTCCGCTCGAAGTGAGCGGCCCCTTCCATTCCTCTCTGATGAAGCCTGCCGCTGCGCGGCTGGCCGAGGTTCTGGAGCAGGTCGAGTTCAAGGACGCGTTGTACCCTGTCGTCGCCAATGTGAACGCGGCAGCCGTGCAGGCGGCCGGCGACATCCGCAGGCTGCTGGTGGAGCAGGTCTATTCTCCCGTGCTGTGGGAAGATACGGTCCGGATGCTGATCGCCGAGGGTGTGGACACCTTCGTCGAGATCGGATCGGGCAGCGTTCTGGCCGGGCTCATCAAGAAGACGGACCGCGGAGCTCGCGTCATCAGCGTGAACAGCGCCGATTCGCTCGCGTCCGCGATCCAGGAGCTTGCCTAGCATACAGCTTGCAGCGGCGTCAGGCCCAAGCCTGCGCCGGCGGCATCAGCAGTCATTTAGATAGGAGGAACACGCCATGTTTGCAGATTTGTCGGGCCGCACGGCCCTCGTGACAGGCGCTTCCCGCGGCATCGGACGCGCGATCGCGATCGCTCTGGCCGAAGCCGGAGCCGACGTCGCGGTCAATTATTCCGGCAGCGAGGCGGCGGCGGCGGAAACGGCAGCCGCTATCGAGGCCCTCGGCCGCAAAGCGGTGATCCTCAAAGCCAACGTAGGCAAGGCCGCCGAGTTCGACGAAATGGTCAAGTCCGTCCTGGACGCCTTCGGGAAGCTCGACATCCTCGTCAACAACGCCGGCATCACGCGCGACAACCTGATCATGCGGATGAAGGAAGAGGAGTTCGACCAGGTCATCGAAACGAATCTGAAGGGCGTCTTCAACGGCATTAAAGCCGTCACGCGTCCCATGATGAAGCAGCGTTCGGGCCGGATCATCAACATCTCTTCCGTTGTCGGTGCGTTGGGCAACCCGGGTCAGGCCAACTATGTCGCCGCCAAGGCCGGCGTCATCGGCCTCACCAAGTCCGCCGCCCGCGAGCTGAGCTCGCGCGGAATTACGGTGAACTGCATCGCTCCGGGCTTCATCGAGACGGAAATGACGGACAAGCTTCCCGAGGACGTCAAAGGCTCCATGATGGGCGGCATTCCGCTCGCCCGTCTCGGCAAGCCGGAGGACATCGCGGCTGCCGTCCGCTTCCTGGCGTCGTCCGAGGCTTCTTATATGACCGGCCAGACGGTGCATGTCGACGGCGGCATGTACATGTAATGACGGCATTGGGGAAATGATAAGTCGCTGCCGGCGATCGGCGGGCATTCCACGCGCCTGGCGGGACGGGACAAGCCGATAGACCGGGGCTGTCCCGGCCTTCCGGGCGGAAAGCGGCCGCCGGCGGCAAGGAAACGTTTGCGGTCTGGCATTTTAAATTGGATTCTCGTATAATACCATGGAGGAGGTGAACCGGATGTCCGAAGTAGTGGATCGCGTCAAACGCATCGTAGTGGATCGTCTTGGCGTAGACGAGGCGGAAGTTACCCTCGAAGCTTCTTTCAAGGATGACCTCGGCGCTGACTCGTTAGACGTCGTTGAACTCGTCATGGAGCTTGAAGATGAATTCGACCTGGAAATCTCTGATGAAGATGCGGAGAAGATCACGACGGTGGGAGAAGTAGTCAATTACATACAATCTCATACGTAATTGTCCACGAGAGTCCCGTTTCACGACGGGACTTCTCTCTTCATCACCGCAAGATTATTCCGCGGCCCCATCAAGCCGTTTGATCGGCGGCCATTCTCTCCCTGATTCTCCAAACGTCATCCGCACATGCGCTCGTCCCGGATCGGGATCGAGGCGCCATATCCGAACTCACTAACCTGCATGCTGCAGCTGCGATGGACAAGCCCGCTGCCTAGCGGAGCAAGGCCCGCATGCTGATGGATAGATATAGTTGCAAGACGGCGCAAGACGTGCCGTCCACATTGCCGTTCTCCGAGGTGAATTGAATGAATAAACGAGTGGTAGTAACAGGCTTGGGCGTACTGACCGCCCTTGGCGACAACAAAGAGCAGTTCTGGGGCAGCCTGATGGAAGGCAAATCCGGCGTATCGGAGATCGAATCATTCGATATTTCCGAATACCCGACCAAGATCGCGGCCGAAATCAAAGGCTTCGACCCGGAGAGCTACGGTCTCGACCGGAAAGAAGCGCGCCGCATGGACCGCTTCGTCCAGCTGGCTGTCGTGGCGAGCCTCAAGGCTGTCGAGGACTCCGGCCTGCGCATCGGCGAGAACAGCGATGCCGAGCGCACAGGCGTCATGGTCGGCTCCGGCATCGGGGGCCTCGGCACTTGGGAGGACCAGCACAGCGTGCTGCTGGAAAAAGGGCCCAAGCGCGTCAGCCCGTTCTTCATTCCGATGATGATCGCGAACATGGCTTCCGGCCAAGTATCGATGGCGACCGGCGCCAAAGGTCCCAACACGACCGTCGTAACGGCCTGCGCGACGGGCACCCATACGATCGGGGATTCGTTCAAGATGATCCAGCGCGGCGACGCCGACGTCATGATCTGCGGCGGCGCGGAATCCACGATCCGTCCGATGGCCATGGCCGGCTTCTGCTCCATGCGCGCCATGTCGGTGCGCAACGACGAGCCTCAGAAGGCGAGCCGTCCATTCGATGTCGACCGCGACGGATTCGTCATGGGCGAAGGGGCAGGCGTCCTCATCCTGGAATCGATGGAGCATGCCGAGGCGCGAGGCGCCCATATCTATGCCGAGGTGATCGGCTACGGCATGAGCGGAGACGCCCATCATATGACGGAGCCGGATCCGGACGGAGCGGCCCGCTGCATGAAGATGGCGCTGCGCGACGCGAAGCTGGAGCCGGAGAGCATCGATTACATCAATGCGCACGGGACTTCGACGCCGGTCGGCGACAAATCCGAGACGACGGCGATCAAGAATACGTTCGGAGAGCATGCCTACAAAGTCGCCGTCAGCTCCACCAAGTCGATGACGGGACATCTGCTCGGCGCCGCAGGCGGCGTTGAGGCGGTCATCCTGGCGTTGACGCTGCAGAACGGCGTCATCGCTCCGACGATCAACCTCGACAATCAGGATCCGGAATGCGATCTGGACTACGTGCCGAACGTTCCGCGCCAGGCGGATGTCCGCACGGCGTTGTCCAACTCCTTCGGATTCGGAGGCCACAACGCGACGATCATCATGAAGAAATATGAAGCGTGAGCGATTTCAGGACCTGCAGCGCCAGCTAGGCTTCACCTTCGCCAAGCCCCAGCTGCTGAGACAGGCTTTCACGCATACTTCTTATGTGAACGAACACCGCGATGCCGTAACCGAAGACAATGAACGGCTCGAATTTCTCGGCGATGCCGTGCTTCAGCTGCTCGTGTCCGAGCATCTGTTCCAGACTTATCCCGAGCGCCCGGAAGGGGATCTCACCCGGATGCGGGCGGCGATCGTCTGCGAGCCTTCGCTGGCCCGATTCGCCGAGCGGCTTGATTTCGGCTCGTTCGTCCGTCTCGGCAAAGGCGAGGAGCAGCTTGGCGGCAGGCAGCGTCCCGCGCTGCTGGCCGATCTGTTCGAGGCTTTTGTCGGGTCGCTTTATTTGGACGCCGGGGTCGACACGGTGAGGGACTTTCTCCGCCGGGTGATGTTCGCCAGGCTGGAAGGCAACGAGGGCCTCTCCGGCAAGGATTACAAGTCCAAGCTGCAGGAGCGCGTGCAGAACCTTTCCCTTGGCGGCGTTGAATACCGCGTTGCCGAGGAGCGCGGTCCGGCCCATGACCGGGAGTTCGTCGTTCATGTCCTTGTCGGCGAGGAGATTCGCGGGCGGGGCATCGGACGCACCAAGAAGGAAGCGGAGCAGAAGGCCGCCGAGGAGGCTTGGCAGGCTGTTTCGGAGCCGCAGGCCGAGTAGCACCGCCAGCCATCCAGGGCCCGGCACCGTCAATTCAGGTGCCCGGGCTTTTTTTACTGCCTATGGAAGGATTCGATGCGCCAAGCACGCTGACCAGCCGCCCTGCCGTATGGTACAATAGCCACAAGAGGTGAACCGCTACCCATGTTGTTGAAACGGATTGAATTATCGGGCTTCAAATCCTTTGCGGACAAAACCGAAATGGAGTTTGTGCGCGGCATTACCGCCGTCGTCGGGCCTAACGGCAGCGGCAAGAGCAATATTTCCGACGGCATCCGGTGGGTGCTCGGCGAGCAGAGCGCCAAGAGCCTGCGCGGCGGCAAGATGGAAGACATCATCTTCGCCGGAAGCGACGCCCGCAAGGCGGTCAATTACGGCGAGGTCTCGCTGACGCTGGACAACTCGGACGGCACGCTGTCGCTCGAGCATCAGGAGGTGACAGTGACCAGGCGGGTGCACCGGAGCGGCGACAGCGAATACATGATCAACCGCCAGTCCTGCCGGCTCAAGGACATTACGGAGCTGTTCATGGATACGGGCATCGGCAAGGAGGCCTATTCCATCATCGGGCAGGGCCGCATCGAGGAAATCCTCAGCACCCGTTCGGAGGACCGGCGCGGCATCTTCGAGGAAGCCTCCGGCATCGTGAAGTACAAATCCCGCAAGCGGGAAGCCCAGCGCAAGCTGGACGACACCGAGAGCAACCTGCTGCGCATCTACGACCTCGTCTCGGAGCTGGAGGATCAGGTCGAGCCGCTGCGGGAGCAGTCGGAGCGGGCAATCCAGTTCAAGGCTCTCAAGGAAGAGCTCAAGAGCAGCGAGATCGGCTTGTACGTCCATCAGATCGATCAGGTGCATCAAGGCTGGAACGAGAACAACGCCAAGCTCGAGGTTCTCCGCAAGGAGGAGCTGGAGCTGTCCTCGGTCGTCAGCAAGCATGATGCGCTGCTGGAGAAGGACCGCATGCAGCTGCGCGAGCTGGAGTCGCAGCTGGAGGAGCTGCATGCGGCGATGCTGCAGTACAGCGAGGACTACGAGAAATGCGAAGGCTACGGCGAGGTGCTCAAGGAGCGCCGCCGCAATCTCGACGGCAACCGCGACCAGCTGGAGCAATCGCTGGAATCGCTGCGCGGCCGCCAAGAGCAGATGGCCGCGGAGGAAGAGGAGATCCGGGCCAAGGCAAGCGCCTTGGAGGCTGTCCTCATCGATCTGCGCAGCCGCATGCAGGGAGAGGAAGGCCGCCTGGCGGGAGTCGCCGGGGGCACTTCGACCGAAGCGGGCGAATCGCTCAAGGGGGAATTGCTGGAAGTGCTGAGCACGATGGCCCAGCTGCGCAACGAAATCCGCTATTCCGAGCAGCAGAAGGAAGCGCTCCAGCGCCGAATGGACCGCCTTGGCGGCGAAGAGGGCAAATGGCAGGAGAATTCGGAGCGGCTGGAGAGCCGCAGGGCCGAGCTTGAGCTGTCGCTCAAGGAGACGGTGCAGGAGCTGGAGTCCGTCCGGAACCAATACATACAGCAATCCCAGCGGGTGCAGGAAATCCAGCGTCTGCAGGAAGAAGCGGCTTCCGCCTTGCGCAAATGGGAGCAGCGGCTGGAGGCGCTCACCTCGCGCCGGGACACGATGAAGGAAATGCAGGATGCGCTGGACGGCTTCATGCACGGCGTCCGCGAGGTGCTCAAGGCGTCGCGGCGCTCTTCCGGAGGCCTCGAGGGCGTGCACGGCGCGGTAGCCGAGCTCGTCCGGGTACCCCAGCGGATCGAGACCGCGGTCGAGACTGCACTGGGCGGAGCGCTGCAGCATGTCGTCATGCAGGACGAACGGACCGCGCGCGCGGCCATCGCGTTCCTGAAGCAGCGTCAGCTGGGTCGGGCGACGTTCCTTCCCCTGGATGTGATCAAGGGCAGATCGGTGCCCGAGCAGGACAAGCGCCAGGCCGCATCGATGGAAGGCTACATCGGCGTTGCCGCCGAGCTGGTGAGCAGCGAGCCGCGATACGAGAACATCGTGAACAATCTTCTCGGCAACGTGCTTCTGGCCGAGAATCTGGAATGTGCGAACCGGATCGCAGCCCGCTGCGGCTACCGCTTCCGCGTCGTGACGCTGGAAGGCGACGTCGTCAATGCCGGCGGCTCCATGACCGGGGGCAGCCTCCAGAAGAAAGGCGCAAGCCTGCTCGGCCGCCAGCGGCAGATCGAGCAGCTGGACATGGAAGCGTCCGACATGCAGAAGCAGCTCGATCGGCTTCGGGGGGAACAGTCGGACTTGCGCAAGGAAGCGTCCATCGCCGCCCAAAATCGGGACGAGCATCGGGAGACGGCGGAGCGGCTGAACGTGCAGGAGCAGCAGCGGCGCACGGAGCTGCAGCATGTCATGAGCGAAGCCGCCGCGCTAGCCGAACAGGGCGCGGTCTTCAGTTCCGACCGCAGCGGCAACGAAGAGGAGCTGCGCCAGCTGGACCAGGCCGCGGCGGAAGCCGCCAGCCGGCTGGATGAGCTGGGCATACGCGAAGCGGGCCTGCAGGAGGCGATCGCGATGGCGGAGCAGCGTCGCAAGGCGAGCGAGTCGGCCAAGGAGGAGCTGCAGGGGCAGCTGACCGATCTCAAGATCCGGGTCGCGAAGGCGGACCAGGAGCGGCTTGCCGTTCAGGACGTGCTGAACCGGATCAAGGGCGAGAGCGGACGGGCGCGTTCGGAGGCGGCCTCCCTGGAGGCTGCGCTGCGCGACCGGCTTCAAGAGCAGGAATCGCTCGAAGCCGAGTCGGTGAAGCAGATCGAGGAGCTCAACCGGCTGCGGCTGCGCAAGGAGGAATGCTCCGCGCAGACGGATCTCAAGCGGTCGGCGCGCGCGGACAAAAGCAAGGAGCTTGAGCTGGGCGAAAGCGAAACCCGCGAGCAGCGCAGCGGACTGAAGCGCGTCGAGGAGCAGCTCCGGCAGACGGAAATCGCCGTCAACCGGCTGGATGTGGAGCTGGACAACCTTCTGCGCAAGCTGAGCGAGGAATACGGCCTCAGCTATGAGCTGGCCAAAGCCCGCTATTCCATGGCGGGAGAAGCCGCCGAAGTGCAGACGGCGGTGCGCGATCTGAAGCGGCGCATCGCCTCGCTCGGCGAAGTCAACCTCGGCGCCATCGAAGAGTACCAGCGGGTCCGGGAACGCTATGAATTCCTGGATGCCCAGAGGCTGGATCTGGTCGAGGCCAAGGCGACCCTTTATGAAGTCATCCGCGAGATGGACGAGGAGATGTCGAAGCGCTTCCGAATCACCTTCGAGGAGATTCGCCGCCATTTCGTCGTCGTATTCTCCAAGCTGTTCGGAGGAGGACGAGCCGATCTCGTGCTCGTCGATCCTGAACGGGTGCTCGAGACGGGCATCGACATCGTAGCCCAGCCTCCGGGCAAGAAGCTGCAGAACCTGCAGCTGCTCTCCGGCGGCGAGAGGGCGCTCACCGCGATCGCGCTGCTGTTCGCCATCCTTCAGGTCAAGCCCGTTCCGTTCTGCGTGCTCGACGAGGTGGAGGCTGCGCTCGACGAGGCCAACGTCGCCCGCTTCGCCCAGTATTTGCGGGAGTTCTCGGAGCTGACCCAGTTCATCGTCGTCACCCACCGCAAAGGCACGATGGAGGAAGCGGACGTGCTGTACGGCGTCACGATGGAGGAGGGCGGCGTCTCCAAGCTCGTATCGGTGCGGCTTGAGGACGAGGACGCGGCCGTATCGGCCTGAATGGCGCAAGAGAGGGCGGCAGCCGCATGGCTGCCTGCCCCGACCATAGAATGAAGGACCGGAGGAAACGGCATGGGATTTTTCAAGAAGCTTAGAGAAAGCATCGCCTCCAAGACGGAGTCGGTCACGACGATATTCAAGGACGGGCTGGCTAAAACCCGCACGGCTCTCGTGGAGCGGGTGGAGGAGCTCATCACCCGCAGGAAAAAGATCGACGAGGATTTCTACGAGGAGCTGGAGGAAATACTCATCGGCGCGGATGTCGGCGTCAATACCGTCATGGAATTGATCGACGACCTGCGCTCCGAAGTGAAGAAGCGCAAGATCGAGGACGCCGCGCAGCTGCAGCCGGTGCTGTCGGAGAAGCTGATCGGCCTGCTCGGCAGCGACAGCGGCAGCGGGCTGCGCATGGCGGACGAGGGGATCACGGTCATCCTGTTCGTCGGGGTCAACGGCGTCGGCAAGACGACGACGATCGGCAAGCTCGCCCACAAGTTCAAGAGCGAGGGCAAATCGGTGCTGATGGCGGCCGGCGACACATTCCGGGCCGGCGCGATCGAGCAGCTGGAAGTGTGGGGCCAGCGCGTCGGCGTGGACGTCATCCGGCAGCAGGCGGGCTCCGATCCGGCTGCGGTCATGTATGACGCCGTCCAGGCGGCCAAGCAGCGCAAGGCGGACGTGCTTCTGTGCGACACGGCGGGCAGGCTGCAGAACAAAAGCAACCTGATGGAAGAGCTGAACAAGATCTTCCGCGTCATCCAGCGCGAGATTCCTGGCGCTCCGCATGAGGTGCTGCTCGTTCTGGACGCCAATACGGGGCAGAACGCGCTCAGCCAGGCCAAGATGTTCGGCGAGAAGAGCGGCGTGACCGGCCTCGTGCTGACAAAGCTCGACAGCACGGCCAAAGGCGGAATCGTCATCGCGATCCGCCATGAGCTGGACCTTCCCGTCAAGTTCGTCGGCCTCGGAGAGAAGATGGAGGATCTCCAGCAATTCGACTCCGAGCAGTTCGTGCATGCGTTGTTCGCAGGCCTTATCCGGGATCAGGATTCCGGCTCGGAACAATAGCCGATTGCTGACAAGGTCAAAAGCTTGACACCTGACCCGGCGTAGGGTATGATAAGTTTCGCTAACGCAGGATGACCGGCGGCGGCCGGCCTGCAGGATCTGGAAGGAGCTGCTGCCGATGGCTGCCGATCAGCGCGATGCGCTGGAGAAGACGACGCGGATCAACATGCTGTTCGATCTGTACGGTCTGCTGCTTACGGAGAAGCAGGTGTCCATCCTGACTTATTATTTCCTGGACGATTTCTCGCTCGGAGAGATCGCCGCCGAGCTCGGCGTCAGCCGCCAAGCGGTATATGAGCATGTCAAGCGCGGCGCGGCGCTGCTGGAGGATTACGAGTCGAAGCTCGGACTGCTGTCCCGCTCGCTATCGGCGGCCAGGCTGCTGGACGAGCTCCAGGCAGGGCTTGGAGAGCTCTCTCCCACGCCGGCCGGAGCCAAGCTCGCCGAGCTCGCAGAGGCTCTCCGGGAGTCGTTGATGCCGGGAGAGCAGGAGAACTGAAGAAGGACCGCCTTGGAGCGGCTTGAATAAATACATGATACGCATGGAAGCGGACAGGAGGTGGCGGGAATGGCTTTTGAAGGGTTGTCTAGCCGGCTGCAGAACGTATTCGGCAAGCTGCGGGGCAAAGGCAAGGTAACGGAAGACGATGTGAACGAAGCCATGCGCGAGGTCAGACTCGCACTGCTGGAAGCCGACGTCAACTTCAAGGTCGTCAAGGAATTCATCGCCAAGGTGAAGGAGCGCGCCCTCGGCCAGGAGCTGCAGAAGAGCTTCACGCCGGGCATGGTCATCATCGACATCGTCAACAAGGAATTGACGGAGCTGATGGGCGGCACGCAGAGCAAGCTCGCCAAGGCGAACCGTCCTCCGACGGTCATCATGATGGCGGGCCTGCAAGGCGCCGGCAAGACGACGACTTCCGGCAAGCTCGCCCTGATGCTGAAGAAATCCAACCACAAGCCGCTGCTCGTGGCGGGCGACATCTATCGCCCGGCGGCGATCAAGCAGCTGCAGGTCGTGGGCGGAGGCATCGGCGTGCCGGTGTTCAGTCTCGGCGACCAGACTTCTCCGGTCGAGATCGCCCGCCAGGGCGTCGAGCATGCCAAGGAGAACGGCCTGGATTATGTCATCATCGATACGGCCGGCCGCCTTCATATTGACGAAGCGCTCATGGACGAGCTGAAGCAGATCCATGAGGTGACGAAGCCCGATGAAGTGCTTCTGGTCGTGGATGCGATGACCGGCCAGGAAGCGGTCAACGTCGCCCAGAGCTTCCATGACCAGCTCGCGCTCACCGGCGTCGTGCTGACGAAGCTCGACGGCGATACCCGCGGCGGCGCGGCCCTCTCGGTCAAGGCCGTCACGGGCTGTCCGATCAAGTTCGCCGCGACCGGCGAGAAGATCGAGCCGCTGGAGCCGTTCCATCCGGAACGGATGGCTTCCCGGATTCTCGGCATGGGCGACATGCTCTCCCTCATCGAGAAGGCTCAGTCGAGCATCGACGCCGACAAGGCTGCCGAGATGGAGCGCAAGATGCGCAACGCCGAGTTCACCTTCGAGGATTTCCTGGAGCAGATGGAGCAGGTCCGCAGCATGGGCCCGCTGGATCAGATCATGGATATGCTGCCCGGCATGAACAAGATGAAGGGCATGAAGGATCTCAAAGTGGACGACAAGCAGGTCGGCCGTGTCGAAGCGATCGTGAAGTCGATGACGATAGAAGAGAAGCGCAAGCCCGAGCTTCTCAACCACAGCCGCCGCAAGCGGATCGCCGCAGGCAGCGGCACCTCGGTGGCGGAAGTCAACCGGCTGATCAAGCAGTTCGACGACATGCGCAAGATGATGAAGCAATTCTCCTCCATGATGGGTCCGAAAGGTCCCAAAGGCGGCATGAAAGGCCTCAAAGGCTTGCTCGGCAAAAACATGAAGTTCCCGTTCGGCTGATCTTCAGCCTGCGATAACGTCCAGAACGCATTCCCTCCAGGGAAAGCCGAAGACGTCTTATTCTTTCAAGGAGGTGAAGTATAATGGCAGTACGTATCCGTCTCAAACGCATTGGTGCCCATAAAGCCCCGTTCTACCGTCTGGTAGTTTCTGATTCCCGTTCGCCGCGTGACGGCCGTTTCATCGAAGAAATCGGCACTTATAACCCGGTTGCACAACCGGCTCAAGTGAACATCGACGAAGAAAAAGCCCTCAAATGGCTGCAAACCGGAGCTCAAGCATCCGACACCGTCCGCAACCTGCTTTCCAAAGCAGGCGTGCTCAAGAAATTCCACGAGCAGAAACTTCAAAAGTAAGGATCTTCCCCGCAAGGGGATTTCCCGAATATAAGCTCGGAAAAGGGTTAGGATGAATATCCTAGCCCTTTTGCTTCCGAATTTATATCTTGTCGGCGCCAGGAGCGATCGTCGTGATCATTCGGATCGGGCGTCAATAACCAAGGAGGAACTGAGCATGGCGGATCAGTGGTTTACAGTCGGCGAGATCGTGAATACGCAAGGCATACGCGGCGAGCTTAAGGTCGTGCCGCATACGGACTTTGCCGATCAGCGCTTTGCCCCGGGAAGCAGGCTTTCCTTGCAGAAGGATGGCGCTCCCGGCAGCATTCAGGTCGAGGTTCAAAGCTCCAGATCCCATAAGAACGTGTACATCGTCAAGCTGAAAGGCTACGAAAACATCAACGAGGTCGAAAAGTTCAAGGGCTATCTGATGAAGGTGTCCGATTCCCAGCGCGAGCCGCTTGCAAAGGGCGAATTCTACTACACGGACATCATCGGCTCCGAAGTCGTCACGGAAGAGGGGGAAAGCCTCGGTCTCGTGACCGAGATTCTCCGTCCCGGCGCCAATGATGTCTGGGCGGTGGAGCTGAAGGACGGCAAAGAGCTGCTGCTTCCTTACATCGACGACGTCGTGCTCGACGTGAACGTGCGCGCGAAGCGAGTAACGGTGCGGCTCATGGAAGGATTGATGTAAGGAGATGCGCATCGACGTTTTGACGCTGTTCCCGGAAATGTTCGACGGCGTGTTCGGAGCGAGCATTCTCGGCAAGGCCAGGGACAAAGGCATCGTTTCGCTGCAGGCAGTCAACTTTCGGAATTATGCCAACAACAAGCACAATACCGTCGATGATTATCCCTACGGAGGCGGCGGCGGCATGGTGCTGAAGGCCGAGCCGGTGTTCTCGGCGGTCGAGGATCTGCTCGCGGGCTCCAGCGGCGACGCCGGCGAGTCCCAGGCGGCGGAGAACAAGCCTCGGGTCATTCTGATGTGTCCGCAAGGCGAGCCGTTCAGCCAGCGCAAGGCGGAAGAGCTCTCGCGCGAGGATCGCCTGATTTTCATATGCGGCCATTACGAGGGCTACGACGAGCGCATCCGGGAGCATCTCGTGACCGACGAGCTGTCGATCGGCGACTACGTGCTGACCGGAGGCGAGCTGCCGGCGATGGTCATGATCGACAGCGTCGTGCGGCTGCTGCCTGGCGTGCTCGGCAACGAATCGTCCGCCGTTACGGACTCCTACAGCACCGGACTGCTTGAATACCCGCATTATACACGTCCGGCCAGCTTCCGCGGCTGGGATGTTCCCGAGGTGCTGATCTCCGGACATCACCGCAACATCGACGCCTGGCGGCGCCAGCAATCGCTGCACCGGACGCTCCAGCGCCGGCCTGATCTGCTGGAGACGGCGGAGCTGACGGACAAAGAGCGGAAATGGCTGCGGGAGCAACAGTCCCGGGCAGCGGGTCCGGAATCTTTTTCCTGAAAGACGGCTCGATTCATGAAGACGAGGTTGTTTTCCGGGCTTGGATATGGTATGATTTGAAATGTTGTTTTAATGACTCGGACGGTCCTCTATCGGCCATGATCCGGCTCACAAGGCGAGCCGGTTAGCTTATATGAACGTCTATGGTGGAAGGAGTGACTAAACTCATGAATCTTTTACAAACGATTGCTCAAGAACAGCTTCGCACGGACATCCCTAGCTTCCGTCCAGGCGACACGCTGAAGGTGTACGTAAAGGTTATCGAGGGTTCCCGTGAGCGGGTTCAGCTGTTCGAGGGCGTTGTTATCAAACGTCGCGGCGGCGGAATCAGCGAGACTTTCACAGTCCGCAAAATTTCTTACGGCGTTGGCGTGGAGCGTACGTTCCCGATCAACTCGCCTAAGATTGACCGCATCGAAGTTACCCGTCGCGGCAAAGTTCGTCGCGCGAAACTGTACTACCTGCGCGAACTGCGCGGCAAAGCGGCCCGTATCAAGGAAATCCGCCGCTAAGAATGGAACGTCAAGAGGGGCTTGCCGCAAACAAGCCCCTTTTCGTTATTTTAAGCCATTATTTCCGAAGGCCTCTGCGCCCCGGCAATTCTTTTTATAAACCAATACCCTATTCGTGTGACGAAAGAAGGCTGAACTGCAGATGGCTGAAGAGCAGTTTCCAGAAGAGCAGAATGCGGCAACGCGCGGCGGCAAAGCCCGCAAGGAAGTGTTTGAATGGGTCAAGGCGCTGGCGATCGCGGCCATTCTCGTATGGCTGATCCGCTGGTTCCTCTTCGCTCCGTTCGCTGTCGACGGACCTTCCATGCAGCCTAACTTCCACACGGGTGAACGGCTGATCGTCAACAAGATCATCTTCGACATCAGGCAGCCGCATCGCGGTGAAGTGGTCGTATTCCATGTTCCCCAGGAGGGAAGGGATTTCATCAAGCGCGTCATCGCGCTCCCGGGCGACAAGGTCAAGGTCGAGGGCGACGACGTCTTCGTCAACGATGTCAAGCAGGACGAGCCTTACCTGAAGCAAGCCATCGAGGAAGCGAACAAAAAAGGCGAGCTGTGGAACCAGAGCGGACCGAACTTCCCCAACGAGAACGTGACCGAAGGCACGGTTCCCGCCGACTCCTTCCTGGCGATGGGCGACAACCGCAGCAACAGCGAGGACAGCCGCAGAATCGGCTATATCCCTTACAAGCAGTTGATCGGACGCGCGGACGTCATTTTCTGGCCGCCATCCGACATGAAGATCATCAAACACGGTTAACCTAGAGGAAGCTCTGCTTCCCAGGTTCCGACGATAGAACAAATGAGGTGCTGGCATGACGATTCAGTGGTTCCCCGGACATATGACGCGGGCAAGAAGGCAGATCGAAGACAAGCTCAAGCTGATCGACATCGCGATCGAGCTGCTCGACGCCCGCGTTCCCATGTCCAGCCGCAACCCTATGGTCGACGACATCCTGAGGGGCAAACCACGTCTCATCCTGCTGAACAAGGCAGACCTGGCCGATTCCCGAGAAACGGAACGGTGGATGCAATACTTTGCTTCCAAAGGGTATGTGAGCCTGGCCGTCGATTCCTCGACCGGTTCCAGGGTGAATGAGATTCCCGTCAAGGTGAGGGAAATCCTTCATGAAAAAATCCAGCGCATGCTGGACCGGGGCATGAACCCGCGCGCCATGCGCGCGCTGATTGTCGGCATTCCCAACGTCGGCAAGTCCACCTTGACCAACCGGCTGGCCGGCAGGCATATCGCCGCCACCGGAGACCGTCCCGGCGTCACCAAGGGGCAGCAATGGATCAAGGTCGGCTCGGAGATGGAGCTGCTCGATACGCCGGGCATCCTGTGGCCGAAGTTCGAGGATCAGCTTGTAGGCTACAAGCTCGCCATGACCGGCGCGATCAAGGAGCAGGTGCTCAATATCGAAGACGTGGCGTACTTTGCCGTCCGCGTGCTCGTAGAGAGATACTGGCCCGAGATGCAGGAACGTTTCGGCCTGGAAGAACAGCCGGAGGATTTCGATGACAACTTGCAGATTGTCGGGGTCATGGAACAGATCGGCCGCAACCGCGGTTGTCTGCTCAGCGGCGGCCGAATCGATCTGGAAAAGGTATCCGGAATCATCCTGCGGGAGCTTCGTGCCGGCAAGCTCGGACGCCTCACGCTGGAAGCGGCGCCTCCGGCAAGGCCATGACGCCGCGCCGCAAAGCGGATCAGCCGAATCCGGAAGCTTCTCCTTCATTATGGGAGGATGGATCGGCATCCGGTGAAGCCGCTGCCGCCGGCTCGGGCGAGCCGGCGGATCTGCTTTCCTACGAGCGGCAGCTCTGGGAATCGGGAGCCGAGCATGTCTGCGGCGTGGACGAAGTCGGGCGGGGCTGCCTGTTCGGCGATGTCGTCGCTGCGGCGGTCATTTTGCCGCGAGGGCTCGTCCTCGACGGAGTCGACGATTCCAAGAAGCTTTCGGAGAAAAAGCGCGAGAGGCTCTACGAAGTCATCCTGGACTCCGCTCTTGCCTGGGCGGTCGCGAGAATCGATTGCGAGACGATCGACCGCATCAACATCCGCCAGGCTTCGCGTCTGGCCATGAAGCAGGCGGTGGAATCGCTCGGCGTACGGCCTTGCCATCTGCTGGTCGATGCCGAGACCGTCGATCTGGACTTTCCGCAAACGTCCATTATTCATGGCGATGCGGTGAGCCAGAGCATCGGGGCGGCATCCATCCTGGCCAAGGTGACCCGTGACCGTCTCTGCAAGGAGATATGGGATCTGCATTATCCGGCTTACGGGATTGCCGTACATAAAGGCTATGCGACCAAGCATCACCGCTCCATGCTGCTCGAGCACGGACCGAGCCCGCTCCATCGGCGTTCGTTCCTCGGCAAGATATTGCCGGGGGAGCAGCTGGCGCTGTTTTAGACCGATTGGACCCTTGCGGAAACGCAAGGGTTTTTTGATTATCTCAGTTGTCAGGATGCGCCTTCCTGTTTGCCGATGACGCCAGACGAGATTTTGTCCGGCGTTCGATTGTAGCCTCAGTCGAGATCGGGAGCTCAAGCCTTCCTTGCGTAATGTTGCCGATGCAGATTGGAAATGTAGAAACGGGCTAGATGACATGGTCGGCTTGGAATAAGAATAGAACTAGCGATCCTGATCGACAACCATTATGTTTTACCGCGTAAATGTCGATAAAGGACTACAGAGAAATTAGGACTTAAGCGAGCGGAGGCCGTAACGACGATGAATATCGGAAGTCTCATCAAACTGATCGGCGACGTGCAGCCAGCTGCCAGCCGCACGCTGGAGCTGCGCCCCGGCCAGACGGTCCGGGCCCAGGTCGTGGAGCTGATGGGGGACAATGAAGCGCTTTTGCAGATCGGCGGCACACAGCTCGTCGCCAAGTTGGAGACGCCTTTGAAGCAAGGGCAGACGGCTGTCCTCCAGGTGCAATCGGAAACGGCTGAAGGCAAGCTGGTTTTGAAACGGCAGGAGCCGGGCAAGACGGCCTCTGAACCGACCGATGAACTCTGGAAGTCGCTCGGATTCAAGTTCGGTGTCGGCGGCAAGGAACAGGCCGGTCAAGCTCTTGTGCGCGAGTTGAAGGCGATGGGTGTCGCGATCGACGGCGCGACTGCCGGCGCTCTGGCTGAAGCGGCCGAATTCATGCCGGAAGGCGAGAATCCTCAGTTATGGCTGAAAGCCGCCGCGGTCGCCATTCAGCGCGGGTTGCCGATGACGGAAGCGACGGTAGCGTCGCTGCGCCAGATCCAATCCGGACCGTCTGCGCACGAGCTTTTGGAGCAATTGTCATCGGCATTAAAGGCGATGGTCGAGCATGCTTCCGGAGAGGACGGGGCGGCTAAGCTCCACGCAACCCGCTTGCTGGAGCTGCTGGAAGGCAGCGGGAGCTGGCCGGATGCCAAGCAACTTGCCAAGCAGCCGGCGGATAGCGGCAGCATGAAATCCAACCCGCCCGCTGATTTGAAAGCCGCTATGTCCCCAGACGTGAAAGCGGCTCCGGAAACAACGGCGGACACCGCAGATATAAGGCCGGCAAAGGTTGCAGCGGGCGACCAGCAAGGTGTGCATGCACTGAGCAGAGAGCTCCTTCAAGCCGCCAGGACGGCGAATGTCGGAGGGAAGCCGCTTCCAGCCGAGGGAGCGGGACTCCACGCAGAGCAAGTCAACGGAGCCGCTGCCGATTCGGCTTTGATGGCGAAAGAAACCCAAGCATCTGAACCGGTCCGGAACTGGGCGCGACAAATGCTGGATTGGATGGGAGCGGGCCATGAAAACCAGCTGCGGAACCAGCTGTCGGCGGAGCGTGCTGCCGGAAGCGCGGTCCGTACGCCGCAGGCCGGAAGCGCGGACATCCTGACAGGACACATGGAGCGCGATCCTGCTCATGCTTCTCATAGCTCCGCTTCCATGACATCGGCAGCTTCAGGAGGAGCGCCGCCGATCCCAGCGGATACGGTGGCGAAGGGAATGGGAGCAGCAGGCGGCGGCAAGGAAGCTGTCTCTGCTACATCAGAGGGAAAGCAGGCGCCGTCTGCATCCGGTCCGTTGGATGAAATGGATAGCGGGGAGAAGGCAGGCGGTCCGAAGGCTGCCTTATCGATGAATGCCGCTTCAGCCGTAGAGCCAGCCGACGCCAAAGCGAATCCGTTGAAAGGCGCTCAAGGAGCCCATGGAAGCGAACGGGCAGCTGCCGATCCGGAAGCTTACCCGGCGAATGGAAAGCCTGCAGACGAAGGACCCGCGAGACCGCTTGCCGTTCCCGTTCGCGGAGAATCAGGCCTTCCGGCTTTGGCGCCCGGCGCCAAGGAGGCGGCGGTTCCGGAAACGGCGACAATCAAGTCCGCGCTGCTCTCGCTGCTGCAGTCGGCGGACTTGCCGCCCGCGGTAAAGGACTCGGCCCAGCAGCTGCTGCAGCATATTACCGGGCAGCAGCTGCTGCTGTCGCCGGAGCGCAGCGGAACGTTTTTCTCGCAGCTTACCTTGCAGATTCCTCTGCAGACAGCTAACGGCGGTCAGACTGCTTCCGTGCATGTGCAGTCGAGACGGAATGGAAAGGGCGGATTGGACGCATCCAACTGCCGTCTCCTTTTCGACCTGAAAATGGATGTGATCGGGGACACGGTCGTCGACGTGGCTGTCGCGGACAAAGTCGTCAGCCTGACCGTATTCAACGGCCATCCTGCCGTTCCGCTGCTGGCCGACGCCGGAAAGACGGCGTTGTCCGAGCTGCTGCATGCTTCGGGCTATCGTCTTCTCGGCATGAAAGTCGTCCATCCGGAAGAGCGGCGGGCTGCGGAGAAGAAGATGAGTGCTTCCGATCCGGCGCTTGCAACTGCAGAGCCGTACAAGGGAGTTGATCTAAGGGTATGAGCGAGGATGAGCGCAAATATGGTAGTGCGGGTACGGACGAGCCTGAGCCGGAGAAGAAAAAGGCTGTCGCGCTCAAATACGATCCGCTGGAAGGCGGAGCTCCGGCCGTCGTGGCGAAGGGAACCGGACATTTGGCCGACGAGATCCTGCAGCGGGCTCGGGAGAGCGGAGTGCCGGTGCAGGAGGACCGCTCTCTCGTAGAGGTTCTGTCCAAGCTGGATCTGGATCAGCAGATTCCCCCGGAGCTGTACGGCCTGGTCGCTGAGATCCTCAGCTTTCTCTATCGGGCTGACCGCGAAGCGGGGGACAGCGCATGAAGAACGGACCCGGAAACGCCGAGCCGGACAAGTCCCGAAAGGCGGGGACCCGCATCGGAGCTGCCAGGAGCCTCTCTGGAAGGATCGGCGAGGATGCAGCCGCTCAATGGATGGAAGCCGGCGGCTTCAGGCTTCTGGAGCGCAATTGGCGCTGCCGCGAGGGGGAGCTGGATATTATCGCCGTTGAAGGCGGCTCCCTCGTCGTGACGGAAGTCCGTTCGCTGCGGCAGGGCAGCCGGTTCGGGACCGCGCTGGAATCGATCGACGCCCGCAAGCAGCATAAGGTGCGCAGGATCGCCCGCCAGTATTTGAGTCAAAAGGGGTGGCAGGAGAAGACGGTCCGCTTTGATGCCGCTGCCGTTACGCTTGATTCTGCCGGCCTAAAGCCGATAGAGGTCGCTTATGTGCGAAATGCCTTTTGACTTGAGCGGGCTTCCATTTAAACGAAAAAGGCCGATCCGGGCATCAGGATCGGCCTTGCCGTTTCAAGGCACATGGGACTTGCCCTGCCGTTTCAAGGCCGTTGAACGGTTTTTCCAGACTTGAGAAGGGTCTAGATCATTCCCGCCATCACGATATCATAATCATCGGCGAGGTCGCTGAGGTCATTCTCGCTGATGCGGCTTCGGCCCGCTTCGATGAAAAGGCTATGTGCGGGATGGTCCTCTCCGACAACGACCTTGCCTTGCATGCCCGGCAGCTGGTCGGCCGTGATGTCGATGAAGAGGCCCTCATGCTCCAGCCAGGCATGGCTGGAGCCGCTGCGGTCGGATGCGGCCACATAATCGCAATCGACCCCGTGTTCGTTCAGCAGGTAGATGCCGAGCAGCAGCGACGCGTCGCTTGATGCGCCTTTGGGGTAGTCGTTGCTTCCGAGCTGCGCGCTTTTGAACTCATGCCTCCGGACAGAATCCAGGGCGGAGCGGAAGCGGCGGCTGCTGGTATGAATCGTTTCCGTATTGATGATACCCATCCCCTCCAATATGATTATACCCGTTCCGATTGAAGCGTGCCAATGGGTTGGGAGTCCTCATCGCTCCAAAGCGTGCCGATGGGTTGGGAGTCCTCATAGCTCCAGCCTGCGGTATTGAATCGCTTCAGCGACATGGGCCGTCTGGATTTGCGTGGAGCCTTCCACGTCCGCGATCGTGCGCGCGAGCTTCAGGATCCGCTCATGGGCGCGCAAGCTGATGCCAAGCCGATCATAGGCTTGCTGAAGCAGGCGGGCGCCTTCGGCTTGAAGGGGGGCGGCTTGCTTCAGCGATTTGCCCGCCAGATCGCCGTTCCACGCTACGCCCGTCTCCTGCTCCCGATCCTTCTGGCGCCTGACGGCGCCAGCAATCAAATTCCTCATGTCCGCAGTGCTCATGCCGGCTTGCATGGCATCGGCATGCTGCGGCCGAGGAACCTCGATGAGCAGGTCGATCCGGTCGAGCAGCGGGCCGGATATCCGCGATCGGTAACGGGCGATCTGCACCGGAGAACAGATGCAGCCGCGCTGCCCCGGAACGTCGGAGCCATGCTGTCCGCACGGGCAAGGATTCATCGAGGCGGCCAGCTGAAAATGAGCCGGGAAGCGGAACACCGCTCTCGCTCTGGCTATCGTCACTTCCCGATCCTCGAGCGGCTGGCGCAGCACTTCGAGCACGGAGCGGGGGAATTCCGGCAGCTCGTCGAGAAAGAGGACGCCCCGATGGGCGAGTGTAGCCTCGCCAGGACGGGGGGTGGAGCCGCCGCCGATAAGGCCGCCCGTGGAGATCGTATGATGCGGAGTGCGGAATGGACGCTCCAAGATGAGGGAGCCTGAGGCGGCGAGCTTGCCGGAGACGCTGAAGATTTTGGTCACCTCAAGCGCCTCTTCCTCGCTCATGGGAGGGAGAATGCCGGGCAGACGGCGGATGAGCATCGTCTTGCCGGTTCCAGGCGGCCCGCTCAGCAGCAGGTTGTGCCTGCCGGCGGCGGCGATCATCAGCGCACGCTTGGCATGGTGCTGACCGAATACGTCGGCGTAGTCCGGAGAGGCTGCTCCTTCGCCGCTGGATGCCGTCTCCAAGGACGCTGGAACGGTGTCTGTAGGATGCCAGGTAAGCCGGTTCCAGCCTTCTCCGCTTCCTCCGCAGCCAGCCAGGGAAGCCAGATCGGCCGCCGCGTAGATGTCCATGCCGCCTACGAGAGCGGCTTCGCAGGCGTTGTCGGGAGGCAGAAGCACGCGCCTGAGGCCGCGTGTCCGCGCTTCCTCGACCATGGGAAGCACGCCGGGCACGGGACGAAGCCCGCCGTTGAGGGCGAGCTCGCCGATGACGAGCATGCCGTCGAAGGCATCGGCTTCCATCTGCCCGCTGGCCGTCAGGATGGCAGCCGCGATAGCGAGATCGAAAGCTGTCCCTTCCTTGCGCAGATCGGCGGGCGCGAGGTTCACCGTCACTCGCTCCAGCGGGAATTTGAAGCCGGAATTCCGCATGGCGGCGCGGACGCGCTCCACCGATTCGCGGACGGATGGGTCGGGAAGGCCGACCAGATTCACTTGAGGCAGACCGCTGGACAGGTCGACCTCCACGGTAATGCTTTTGCCGTCGACGCCGAGCACGCTCGCGCTTATGCATTTGCTGTAGGGCATGACAAAGAAACACCTCCCGAAATAAGACGGCGAAGGTGCTTCCTCACATTCCATCTGTAAACAAACTTGTTAGCTACAGGATAGGCATGCCGGCTGAATTTGTCAACATTTGGATCGATTGTCGCCATGCGCGGCAAAATCAAAAAATAATTTACATGATAAAGATTATTTTGCAGGAAGGCTTGCTTCGATTGTGTTATAATGACAGATGTTTGTTTGATAGTTTCCCAGCTGTTCCACCTGAGTCAGAGGATTGGAGGATGTCGTGAATGAATATTCATGAGTATCAAGGCAAAGAAGTCTTGAAACAATACGGGGTAGCCGTACCTGAAGGCAAAGTCGCCTTCACGGTAGACGAGGCTGTCGAAGCCGCCAAGGAACTTGGCACTTCCGTCGTAGTTGTCAAGGCACAGATCCATGCGGGCGGCCGCGGCAAGGCAGGCGGCGTCAAGGTTGCGAAAAACCTGGACGAGGTCCGCGCATACGCGTCCGAGATTCTCGGCAAGACGCTCGTTACGCACCAGACGGGACCGGAAGGCAAGGAAGTCAAGCGCCTCTTGATCGAGCAAGGCTGCGACATCAAGAAAGAATACTATGTCGGCGTCGTTGTCGACCGCGCTACGGGCCGCGTCGTCATGATGGCATCCGAAGAGGGCGGCACGGAGATTGAAGAAGTCGCCGAGCATTCCCCGGAGAAAATCATCAAGGAAGTCATCGATCCGGCTGTAGGCCTGCTGCCTTTCCAGGCGCAACGCCTCGCTTATGCGATCAATATTCCGAAGGAACTGGTCCGGAAGGCGGTTCAGTTCATGACAGCGCTTTATACCGCTTTCGTGGACAAGGACTGCTCCATCGCCGAGATCAATCCGCTCGTCGTTACGGGTGACGGCAACGTCATGGCTCTCGACGCCAAGCTGAACTTCGATTCCAACGCCCTGTTCCGCCACAAGGACATCCTGGCGCTGCGCGACCTCGAAGAGGAAGACGCAAAAGAAATCGAAGCTTCCAAATACGACCTGAGCTACATCGCTCTGGACGGCAACATCGGCTGCATGGTCAACGGCGCAGGCCTTGCCATGGCGACGATGGACATCATCAAGCACTACGGCGGCGACCCTGCGAACTTCCTGGACGTAGGGGGCGGCGCGACGAAGGAGAAAGTAACGGAAGCGTTCAAAATCCTGCTTTCCGACGCCAACGTCAAAGGCATCTTCGTCAATATCTTCGGCGGCATCATGCGTTGCGACGTCATCGCCGAAGGCGTTGTCGCGGCTGCGCGCGAGCTTGGTCTGGAGCGTCCGCTTGTCGTCCGCCTGGAAGGCACGAACGTCGAGCTCGGCAAGAAGATTCTGAACGAATCGGGCCTGAATCTGGTCGCGGCGGACAGCATGTCCGACGGCGCCCAAAAAATCGTTGCGCTCGTAAAATAATGCCCTTGGGGCTGCAGATACGAATTCTGTTAGGGGATGTGAATTTGCGATGAGCATTTTGATCAACAAAGACACCAAAGTGATCACCCAGGGCATTACCGGCCAAACCGGTCTGTTCCACACGAAGGGCGCTCTTGAATACGGCACCCAGATGGTTGGCGGCGTAACTCCTGGCAAAGGCGGCACGTCCGTCGACATCACGCTTGAAAACGGCGAGACAAAATCGCTGCCGGTCTACAATTCCGTTCGCGAAGCGGTTGCCGACACGGGAGCGACGGTATCCGTCATCTACGTGCCGCCGGCATTCGCGGCCGACTCCATCCTGGAAGCGGTAGAGGCGGAGCTCGATCTCGTCATCTGCATTACGGAAGGCATTCCGGTTCTGGACATGGTGCGCGTGAAGCGTTACATGGAAGGCAAGAAAACCCGCCTGATCGGACCCAACTGCCCGGGCGTCATCACGCCGGACGAGATCAAAATCGGCATCATGCCGGGATATATCCACAGAAAAGGCCATGTAGGCGTCGTTTCCCGCTCGGGAACGCTGACGTACGAGGCGGTTCATCAGCTGACGACCCGCGGCATCGGCCAATCGACGGCTGTCGGCATCGGCGGCGACCCGGTCAAAGGATCCGAGTTCATCGACATCCTGAACCTGTTCAATGAAGATCCGGACACCTATGCGGTCATCATGATCGGCGAGATCGGCGGCACGGCTGAGGAAGAAGCGGCCGAGTGGGTCAAAGCCAACATGAAGAAGCCGGTAGTCGGCTTCATCGGCGGCGCGACGGCTCCTCCGGGCAAACGCATGGGCCATGCAGGTGCCATCATCTCCGGCGGCAAAGGAACGGCGGCGGAAAAAATCGCGACGCTGGAAGCTTGCGGCATCAAGGTTGCTCCGACTCCGTCCGACATGGGTTCGACTCTCGTCGGCGTTCTGGAAGAGCAAGGCCTTCTGGAGAAATGCAAAACCCACTGAATCACATCAAATTCGTTCACTGAAGGCAGGCAGCCTTCTTCGACCCGTCATGGGTTGGGGAAGGCTGCCTTTTGTTTTGCGGCCCGCCTGCGCTTGCAATCTCCATTCTTGTGCCCCACAATAGGAAGGAGCGCGGAGCCGGCCGATCCTTAATGCGAGAGGACGAATCCGCCAGATGGTGACTTGGCTCCCTAATCATGACAACGAACCGCTTACACGAACATTCATCGTGACGCTGAGCGAGACTCCGGGCGTCGGCTGGGCATCGGTCAACAAGGTTCTGATGTCCGGCATGAGCCCGAAGGAAACGATGACAGCCGACAAGCTGATCCGGCTTGGCATCAGGGCGCAGCCGGCCGAGGAATTCTGCCGGCGCTGGAACGGACAGATCGAGCCGGCATGGGAAGCCGCCCTGGCCGGTCAAGGAGGCTGGAGGCTGACGCCGCTCGATTCGGATTATCCGGAGCTGCTGCGGCAGATTCCGCAGCCGCCATGGGTATTGTACGGAATCGGAGACCGGGGCCTGATGGGCACTCCTTGCCTATCGGTCGTAGGCACCCGCAACCCGAGCGCCTACGGCAGGCAGGCCGCTACAGCGCTTGCCGGAGGAATCGCCCGGCAGGGCTTTACCGTCGTCAGCGGCATGGCCAAGGGCATTGACGGCATTGTCCATCAGGCTGCCCTTGATGCTGGCTGCGGCACGATCGCCGTCCTGGGGACGCCGGTCGATACGGCATATCCGCCGGAGAACCGGCCACTGTACAAGAGGATCGCCCGCGACGGCCTGCTGCTCTCGGAATATCCGATTGGAACGCCGGTTCATCCCGGCATGTTCCCGCAGCGCAACCGCATCATCGCGGGGCTGAGTCTCGGAACCGTCGTTGTGGAGGCCGCTTCGAGGAGCGGCTCCCTGATCACGGCGGAGCAGGCGCTCGAGATGAACCGGGATGTGTTCGCGGTGCCGGGCCCGCTCGGCTCGACCCGCAGCGAGGGCTGCAACGAGCTCATCCGCTGCGGTTATGCTCGTCTTCTCAGCGACGCGCGCCAGATCGGCGAGGAATATCCGGACAGCCGCAGACGCAAGCCCGAACCCGAGCGAGAAGGCGACGCGTTGACGGCTGAAGAGAAGGCGGTGCTCCGCCTCCTGCAGGATGGGCCGCGATCTGCGGATGGATTGCTGGAGGCTTTGAACATGCCTTTTGGACTTTTGCAGGCAGTTCTGATAAATTTATCTTTAAAACATAAGATTGAACAGCAAAGCGGTTCCATATATATGGCATTGTAATTACAGCTGTGGAAGGAGGACGCCAGAATGGCCGACTCACTTGTCATTGTCGAATCACCGGCAAAAGCAAAGACGATTGGCAAATATTTGGGAAGCAAATTCATTGTGAAAGCCTCCATGGGCCACATCCGAGATTTGCCGAAAAGCCAGATCGGCGTCGAAGTCGAGAACGATTTCAACCCCAAATATATTACGATTCGCGGCAAAGGCTCCGTCCTCAAGGAACTTAAGGACGCGAGCAAAAAAGTCAAAAAAGTTTATCTGGCGGCTGACCCGGATCGCGAAGGGGAAGCGATAGCCTGGCATCTGGCGCATTATCTGGACATCAGCGAGACGGACACCTGCCGCGTCGTCTTCAACGAGATTACGAAGCAGGCCGTCAAGGACGCCTTCAAGACTCCGCGCAAGATCGATATGGATCTCGTCAACGCCCAGCAGGCGCGCCGTATTCTCGACCGCCTCGTCGGCTACAAGATCAGCCCTCTATTATGGAAGAAAGTCAAAAAAGGCCTCTCGGCCGGCCGCGTCCAATCGGTAGCGGTGAAGCTGATCATCGACCGCGAGCATGAGATCGATGCCTTCATTCCGGAAGAGTACTGGTCGATTACAGCGGGCCTCGCCAAGGGCAAGTCCGAATTCGAAGCGAAGTTCCACAGCCTTGCCGGCGAAAAGGGAGAGCTGCGGAGCGAAGCCGAGATGCAGCGCGTTCTGGATGCCATCGGCAGCAAGTCCTTCACGGTAGCCGAAGTGAAAGAGAAGGAGCGCCAGCGCAATCCGGCTCCTCCGTTCATTACCAGCTCGCTCCAGCAGGAAGCCGCGCGCAAGCTGAACTTCCGCGCCTCCAAGACGATGAGCGTCGCCCAGCAGCTGTACGAGGGCGTCGACCTCGGCAAGGAAGGCACGGCGGGTCTTATTACGTATATGAGGACCGATTCGACCCGGATCTCCCCGATAGCGCAAGAGGAAACCAAGGAATATATCACATCGAAATACGGCGCCGACTATTATCCCGAGCAGCCTAGGGTGTATCTGAAGAAGAACAGCAACGCCCAGGATGCGCATGAAGCGATCCGCCCGACTTCGATGGCCTGGGAGCCGGATGCGGTCAAAGAGTTTTTGAGCCGGGATCAGTATCGCCTGTACAAGCTTGTCTGGGAGCGCTTCGTAGCGAGCCAGATGAGCTCGGCCGTGCTGGATACGATGACGGTGGATCTCGCCGCAGGAGAAGTCGTGTTCCGGGCGGCGGGCTCCAAGGTGAAGTTCCCCGGATTCATGAAGGTGTATGTCGAAGGCAATGACGACGGGACGACGGAAGAGGATAAATTCCTCCCTGCACTGTCGGTCGGAGACGCGGTGAAGACGGATTCCATGGTTCCCAAGCAGCATTTCACGCAGCCGCCTCCCCGCTACACGGAAGCGCGTCTCGTAAAAACGCTGGAAGAGCTCGGCATCGGCCGCCCGTCCACCTACGCTCCGACGCTGGAGACGATCCAGAAGCGCGGCTACGTCGCGATCGAAGAGAAGAAATTCATGCCGACCGAGCTTGGCGATCTCGTCATCCAGCTCATGGAAGAGTTCTTCCCCGAAATTCTGGATGCGGAGTTCACCGCCCATATGGAAGGCGACCTTGACCATGTCGAGGAAGGCAAGGAGGACTGGGTCAAGGTGCTCGCCCAGTTCTACGATTCCTTCGAGAAGCGTCTGGAAGTAGCCGAGGAAGAGATGAAGGAAGTCGAGCTCCAGGACGAGGTTTCGGATGAGACCTGCGAGAAATGCGGCATGCCGATGGTCTACAAAATGGGCCGCTTCGGCAAGTTCCTGGCCTGCTCGGGCTTCCCGGACTGCCGGAATACAAAACCGATCGTCAAAAGCATCGGAGTCGTATGCCCGAAATGCGAGAAAGGCCACATCATTGAGCGCCGCAGCAAAAAAGGAAGAATCTTTTTCGGCTGCGATCAATATCCTGAATGTGACTATGTCTCCTGGGACCGGCCGTCCGGCAAGCCATGTCCTCAGTGCGACAGCATGCTCGTCGTGAAGCGGAACAAGACCGGAGCCCGTCTCCAATGCCCTTCCTGCGACTATACGGAAGAGCTTCCCGAAGACCAGGATCCCGATCAGCTGTAACCTATATCCACGTGGAAGCGGAAAGCCGTCTCGACATGCTTTCCGCTTCCCTGCGGTTATGAAGTCCTTTGAAGCAAAGAAAGCGAGGAATTGCAAGTGTCCACACCACAGCACGTTACCGTCATTGGAGCCGGCCTGGCCGGCAGCGAAGCCGCCTGGCAGATCGCTTCCCAGGGAGTGCCGGTCCATCTGTACGAAATGCGTCCGGTTACCCGTACGCCTGCGCATCATACTGACAAATTCGCCGAGCTTGTATGCAGCAACAGCTTGCGCGCCAACGGCCTCACCAATGCGGTCGGCGTCTTGAAGGAAGAAATGAGGAGGCTCGGATCCCTCGTTCTCGAATCGGCCGACCGCAATGCGGTGCCTGCCGGCGGCGCGCTCGCCGTTGACCGCGACGGATTTTCGGGAGATATTACGCAAACGCTGCGCAATCATCCGCTGATTACGGTAAGCAACGAAGAGATCACCTCGATTCCGGAGGACGGAATTACGGTCATCGCTACCGGCCCTCTGACGGCGCCGGCGCTCTCCGGAGCGATCAAGGACCTGATGGGCGAGGAGTATTTCTACTTCTACGACGCCGCCGCTCCGATCGTGGAGAAGGACTCCATCGACATGGAGAAGGTGTATCTGGCTTCCCGTTATGACAAGGGCGAAGCGGCCTATCTGAATTGTCCGATGACGGAAGAGGAGTTCGAGATCTTCCACGAAGCTTTGATTACCGCCGAGACGGCCGCCTTGAAGGAATTCGAGAAGGAAGTCTATTTCGAAGGCTGCATGCCGATCGAAGTCATGGCCCAGCGCGGCAAGCAGACGGTTCTGTTCGGCCCGATGAAGCCGGTCGGGCTCATCGATCCCCGTACAGGCAAGCTGCCGCATGCGGTCATCCAGCTGCGCCAGGACAACGCCGCCGGCACGCTCTACAATCTGGTCGGCTTCCAGACCCATCTGAAATGGGGCGAGCAGAAACGAGTGTTCTCCCTCATCCCAGGTCTTGAAAATGCGGAATTCGTCCGTTACGGAGTCATGCACCGCAATACGTTCATCAACTCGCCGAAGCTGCTGGAGTCGACGTACCAGTTCAAGGGCCGCGAGAATCTCTTCTTCGCCGGCCAGATGACCGGTGTCGAGGGCTACGTGGAATCGGCGGCCTCCGGCCTGCTGGCGGGCCTCAACGCCGGAAGGCTGGCCAAGGGGCTGGAGCCGCTCGTCTTGCCTGCGGAGACGGCTCTCGGCAGCATGGCGGGATATATCACGACGGCCGACTTCCGCCACTTCCAGCCGATGAACGCCAACTTCGGCCTGTTCCCTCCGCTGGAGAAGCGGATCCGCAACAAGAAGGAAAAGAACGAGATGATCGCCGCAAGAGCGATCGAGGCTGTTGAAACCTTCAAGCGCGATGTTCTAGAAGCGGTTCCGTCCGTTTAGGAGCCAGAGACGAAGGGAGACATGTTCATGGAAATGCAGTTCCACGCGACGACGATTTGCGCCGTCCGCCATAATGGAAAAGGCGCCATAGCGGGTGACGGTCAAGTGACCTTCGGCAACAGCATGATCATGAAAGGCTCCGCCAAAAAAGTCCGGCGCCTGTACCGCGGCCAAGTAGCCGCGGGCTTCGCCGGCTCGGTCGCGGATGCGATCACCTTGTTCGAAAAGTTCGAAAGCAAGCTCGAGGAGCATCACGGGAACTTGCAGCGCGCTGCCGTAGAGCTCGCCAAGGAATGGAGATCGGACCGGGTGCTTCGCCGGCTCGAGGCGATGCTGCTCGTCATGGACACCACCGGGCTGCTCCTCATTTCGGGCAACGGGGAGGTCATTGAGCCGGATGACGGCATTTTGGCGATTGGCTCCGGGGGCAGCTTCGCCCTTGCTGCGGCAAGGGCATTGAAGCGGCATGCGCCTAATCTCAGCGCGAGGGAAATGGCCCAGGCAGCGCTTGAGACGGCGGCGGAAATTTGCGTATTCACCAATCACAGCATCATCGTGGAAGAAGTCTGAAGATTCCTGCCCTTAACGCAATAGCGATTATTAGTATGCAGAGGGAGTGAGCCTGTGAAGGAAGATTTGACGCCAAGGCAAATCGTTGCTGAGCTGGACAAATATATCGTAGGCCAGAAGCAGGCCAAGCGCTCGGTCGCAGTCGCCTTGCGCAACCGTTACCGCCGCAGCAAGCTCGACGAAGCCTTGAGGGACGAGATCGTTCCGAAAAACATGCTGATGATCGGTCCGACCGGCGTCGGCAAAACGGAAATTGCAAGGCGTCTGGCCAAGCTTGTGGGAGCGCCGTTCGTCAAGATCGAGGCGACGAAATTCACCGAGGTCGGCTATGTCGGCCGGGACGTGGAATCGATGATCCGCGATCTCGTCGAAGTGTCGATCCGCATGGTCAAGGCCGAACGGACCGAAAGGGTGAAGGACAGGGCGGAAGAGCAGGCCAACGAACGGCTCGTCGAGCTTCTGGTACCGTCTCCCGTCAAGTCCAAGGGCGGCAAAAATCCTCTCGAGATGCTCTTCGGCAATCAAGGGTCCAAGGACGATGAGGAAGAGAAGGTGAACGATCCCGACCTTATCGGTAAAAGGCAGGTTGTCCGCGCAAAGCTCAAAGCCGGAGAGCTGGAGAACGACCTGCTGGAGCTTGATGTGGAAGATGCTTCGCCGACGATGATGGATATGATGTCGGGGCAAGGCAATGAAATGATGGGCATGAACATGCAGGAGATGCTGGGACAGTTCATGCCGAAGAGGACCAAGCGCCGCAAGCTTACGGTCAAGGAAGCCCGCAAGGTATTGACGCAGGAAGAAGCGGCCAAGCTGATTGATATGGACGAGGTCATCGGCGAATCGGTGAGAAGGGCGGAACAGTCCGGAATCGTCTTCCTGGACGAGATCGACAAGATCGCGAGTCCTTCCAAGGGTTCGGGTCCTGACGTGTCTCGTGAAGGCGTTCAGCGCGACATCCTGCCGATCGTCGAAGGCTCCACCGTCATGACCAAATATGGAGCGGTCAAGACCGATTACATCCTGTTCATCGCCGCCGGGGCGTTCCATGTTTCCAAACCGTCCGATCTCATTCCTGAGCTTCAGGGAAGATTTCCGATTCGGGTGGAATTGACGTCGCTGACGCTGGAGGACTTCGTGCAGATTCTCAAGGAGCCCAAAAACGCTCTGACCAAGCAATACACCGCTCTGTTGGCCACGGAAGGGATCGCAATCGATTTTTCGGATGAGGCGATTGCGGAGCTTGCGTCCATCGCGGCCGACGTCAACCGCAATACAGAAAACATAGGCGCGCGCAGGCTCCATACGATACTGGAGAAGCTGCTCGAGGACTTGTCGTTCGAGGCGCCGGACCTAACGCTGGAAAGTCTGCTCATCACGCCGGAGTATGTGAAGGAAAAGCTATCCTCCATTGCGCAGGACCGGGATTTGAGCCAATATATATTGTAGGGTAGTTCGGGGGGCAAGCAGAAAGATGACATTATTGACCAAAACAAGATCGCTGAACCGGCTGCTGCAAAAAGCGGCCGGCAAGGCACTCAGCTTCAGGGAGATGGCGGAAGTTCTCAGCTCCGTCATTCAAGCCAACATTTTCGTCGTCAGCCGCAGAGGCAAAATTTTGGGCTGCGCCGCAGTCGACCGTTTCGACCATGACCAGTTCCGGAGTCTGGCTGCCGAAGCCGAGCTGCGTTTTCCTCAGGAGACGAACAGCCGCTTCCTGCAGATGAGGGAGCCGGAGACCAACGTCGTTCCCGATCCCGGCATCGGAGATGTATTCCGCTTCATGAACGCCCAGGAGATGATGTGCGTCGTTCCGATCACCGGCGGCGGGGACCGGCTCGGCACTGTCGTCCTGACGCGTCTGAACGGAGTATTCGACGATGAGGATCTCATCCTCGCCGAATACGGGTCCACGATCGTAGGCATGGAAATCCTGCGGGAGAGGGCGGAGGAAATCGCGCTTGAGGCGCGCAGCAGAGCTGTCGTCGCCGTTGCGATCGGCTCGCTTTCCTTCAGCGAGCTGGAAGCTGTCGAGCATATTTTCGAGGAGCTGGAAGGCAAGGAAGGACTGCTCGTTGCGTCGAAGATCGCCGACCGGGTCGGTATAACTAGATCCGTCATAGTGAACGCGCTCCGCAAACTCGAGAGCGCTGGAGTTATCGAAACGCGATCTTTGGGAATGAAAGGCACCTACATCCGCATCCTGAATCATCAACTTTTGGAAGAATTAGGCAAGATGAAGAAATAAAAGAGGTCCTTTATACCCAGGAAAGCCCTATCTTTATATAAAGATAGGGCTTTTTTCTCATTGTAATAAATATGAAATTTTAGGAAGATTATCGTACTCGGCAAATCTCGACATCGATCTCTCATTTTTTTAATTATTTTATGTCGAAGATGCAGGAATGCCTGAAGATTTGTTGAATAAGTGATAAACCATTAAGGAAGAAAGTGGTGAAACAGCATTGAATGTCTTGAACGGCGCGGATTTCAGCAGACTTGCAGGGGCAATGAGAGCCGCTGAAGCAAGGCAGCAGGTAATCTCGGATAATATTTCCAATGCTGACACGCCGCACTTCAAACGTTCGGAACTGGTATTCGAGGAGCTGCTGAATGACCAGCTGAACGGCCAGAAAAACCACGATTTAGCAGGGATAAAGACCCAAAAAATGCATATGGATATAGGTCTAAATGACCAAACTCCAACCATGCAGCTAGTCACGGATGAAAAATCTGTCATGAATAACAACGGAAACAACGTGGACCCTGATCGCGAGATGGCTTTGCTTGCGAAAAACCAGCTCCGCTACAATTCCTACATTCAACAGATCAATCATGAGATCAAGATGATGCGGACTGCCATCGACGGGAGAGGGTAAGAAATGAAGCTGACCAACGGATTCGACATCAGTGCCTCCGCATTGACCGCCCAGCGGCTCCGAATGGATGTGATCTCATCCAACATCGCGAATGCCGAGACGACTCGAGCCTCCTATGTAAATGGCGAGTTCCAGCCCTATAAGCGCAAAATGGTCGTATTGGAGCCCATGAAGGAAGGCAGCTTCGCATCGATGCTGCAGAACGAGATGGGGGAGGCGTCCAAAGGGGTTAAAGTCAGCCGGATCCAGGAGGATCGCACACCGGACAAGCTGGTCTACAATCCTTCTCATCCCGATGCGGACAAGAACGGCTATGTGAAGATGCCGAACGTGGACGTGACGAAGGAAATGGTGGATATGATCTCGGCGTCCCGTTCCTACGAGGCGAACGTGACCGCATTGAACGCAACGAAGACGATGTTCGTCAAAGCGCTTGAAATCGGAAAATAAAAGCCGAAAGGATAGTCCACAATGATCCAGCCTATAACGCTTGCACAGGTCTCTCCTCTGAACACGCCGGCTATCACGGCCAAGACGCAAGCCGCATCGCCGAGCGAAGTGACCGAAAGCTTCGGGACGATGCTCAAAAACGCCCTGGACAGTGTCAGCGCGCAAGAAAAAGCCGTGCATCAAGTCAACAACCAATACTTGGTTGGCCAAGCGGATATCTCACAAGTCATGATTGTCTCGCAGCAGGCTGAGCTCAGCCTTCAGCTGGTGACGCAGGTCCGGAACAAGGCGGTAGAGGCCTATCAGGACATCATGCGCATGCAAATTTAAAGCTGACTGCATTGCAATAGCATTCTGCGGGGTGAAGATGTGAACGAAAAGATGGCCCGCCTGCGCGATTCCGCCAAAAATTACTGGGGAGCGATGGGCAAGAAGCAAAAGATTTGGCTGGGAGCGACGATCGGGGTATTGCTGCTGACGATCATCCTGCTGACTTCGATCCTGACCAAAACACAATACGAAACAGTGTTCAAGGATCTCGATACAACCGATGCCCAGGCAATCATGAACTATCTGGACAGCAGCAGCATTTCTTACCGGCTTGGAGACGGCGGCAATTCGATCGCCGTGCCTAGCAGCGAAGCAGACCGCGTGCGGGTCGCTGCCGGATCGCAAGGTCTGGTCCAGAATGGATCGATCGGATTCGCGGCGTTCAATACGGGTTCTTCTCAGTTCGGCATGACCGACAACGAATTCAACGTCAAATACCGCAGCGCCTTGAACGGAGAGATCCAGCAGCTGCTCAACGGCATGCAGGGAGTCGCTTCCAGCAAAGTCGTCGTCAATCTTCCCAAGGAAAGCGTGTTTGCCCAAACGGAAGAAGCGAGCGGCGCGTCGGCTTCTATCGTCATGAAGTTCAAGCCGGGATTCCGGCCCAGCCAGGATGAGATCGACGGATATTTCAATCTCGTCAAGACATCGGTGCCGAATCTTAAAATCGCGGACATCACGATCACGAGCCCGCAAGGCGAGCTGACAGCCTCCTCCAAAATCGGCGGCACGCTGAACAACTCGGGCAGCGCGAACTCTCAATTCCAGATCCAAAAGAAATACGAGAGCGACCTGAAGCGGAATATCGAGCAGTTCCTCGGAACGATGGTAGGCAGCGAGAACCTTGCCGTCAGCGTGCTTAGCAGCCTGAACTTCGATCAGGTCAGCCGGGAGGAAAGCCTCGTCAAGCCGCTGGACAACAACAACAACAACGGTCTCGTGATTAGCCAGCAGCAATCGAGTGAAAGCTCGGAAGGAACGGAAGGGAACGCCGGCGGCGTCGCAGGCACCGGAGAAACCGATGTTCCCGGATATTCCTCGACATCGGGCGGAGGCAGCAGCACGTCAGAGAAAACCTCCAGCACGACCAACTATGAGCCTAACCGCTACAAGAACACGATCATTGGCGGCCCTTACGCCGTCAAAGACCTCAGCATCAGCGTCGGCATTCCTACCTCATTATTAAACCAGGAAACAAAGGATCAAATCACCCAATATCTAACTTCTTTCGTCCGTTCCCAGCTCGTGGAATCCGGACAGGATGTTAGTAATGACGCGATCATCGCCAAAAAGGTTTCTGTCATCGGGCAAAATTTTGCCGCAGCAGGAGCTTCCGCTTCCGGCAAAGGCCTTACGGCCGGATGGATTGCCGCGATCGCTGTCGCCGCTGCCGCGCTTATCGGCGGAATCGTGCTCGCCGTTCGCCGACGCCGCGCCAAGGAAGAGGAAATCATCGAAGAAATGGCGCCGAGAGTCGAATATCCTTCGATCAACCTGGAGAGCGTCACGAACGAGAATCAAGTGCGCAAGAATTTGGAAACACTCGCCAAGCGGAAGCCGGATGATTTCGTCAACCTTCTTCGCACCTGGCTAGTAGAGGAATAGAGGTGGCAACTCATGGTTAAAGCGCTGCAAAGCTTGAGCGGGCGCCAAAAGGCTGCCATTCTGCTGATCACGCTCGGCCCCGATGTATCGGCCCAGATCTTCAAGCATCTGAGGGAAGAGGAAATCGAGCAGCTGACTCTGGAAATCGCCAACGTGAGGAAGGTCGACAGCTCGGAGCGGGACACGATCATGAGCGAATTCTATCAGATCTGCCTCGCCCAAGAATATATCTCCCAAGGCGGCATCGCGTACGCGAAGGATATTCTCGAGAAGGCGCTCGGCTCGCAAAAGGCTTTGGAAGTCATCAGCAGGCTTACGGCGACGCTGCAAGTGAGGCCATTCGATTTTGCCCGCAAGGCGGAGCCGACCCAGATCCTGAACTTCATCCAGAACGAAAATACCCAGACGATCGCACTCGTGCTGTCGTATCTCCAGCCGGAGCAGGCTTCCCATATTCTTTCTTCGCTTCCTCAAGAGAAGCAGGCGGAAGTCGCCCGCAGGGTCGCGCTCATGGACAGCACCTCTCCTGAGGTCATCTCCCAAGTAGAGAGAGTGCTGGAGCAGAAGCTGAGCGCGACCGTGACCCAAGACTACACGAACGCGGGCGGCATCGACTCCATCGTTCAGATTCTGAACGGCGTCGATCGCGGCACCGAGCGGACGATTCTGGATTCCCTGGAAATTCAGGATCCGGAGCTGGCGGAAGAAATCAAGAAGCGGATGTTCGTCTTCGAAGACATCGTCAGCATCGACAACCGTTCGATCCAGCGCATCATCCGCGATATCGAGAGCGCCGACCTGCAGCTTGCGCTCAAGGTGGCAAGCGAGGAAGTGCGCGAAGCGATCTTCCGGAACATGTCCAAGCGGATGGCCGAGACCTTCAAGGAAGAAATGGAATTCATGGGTCCCGTGCGGCTGCGTGACGTCGAGGAAGCCCAGACGCGCATCGTAGGAACGATCCGCAGGCTGGAGGAATCCGGTGACATCATCATCGCCCGCGGCGGAGGAGATGACATCATTGTCTAATCTGTTCAAATCCTCGCAGGTTGTTCCTCAGGAACAGCATCAGCGGCTGGAACGGTTTTACCGGAAGCCTGCAGCGGCAAGCGATGCCGACACCGCGCCGGACGGATTCGGCGAGCAGGCCTATCGCGGCGAGCTCCGCCCGGATGCGGCTACGGAAGCTTTGCGCAGCCAGATCCTCGGCGACGCCCAGAGCGTCGCCGAGGACACGCTGGCGGATGCGGCCAAGCAAGCCCAGGAGCTGATCGAACAGGCCCGTCAGGAAGCCGAGGATTGGTGGCATGCCAGAAGGGCGGACGATGAACGAATCGCAGAGGAAGCCCGCCTGGCCGGATATGGGGAGGGCTTCAGCCAAGGCAGCCGGGAAGCCGAAGCCGCGCTGCGGAAGGAATGGGAGCAAAGGATCGAGGAATCCTCCTCCATCCTTGAAGCCTCCTTCCGAATGAAGGAGCAGATCATCCAGGAGGCGGAGCCGTTCCTCGTCGAGCTGAGCTGCGCCATTGCGGAGAAGCTGGTCGGCAAGCAGCTGGATCTCGAGCCTGACATCGCCATCGACCTTATCCGCAACATGCTTTCCCGGCGAAGAGAGAATGGCAGCATCGTTCTATGCGTCAGTCCCGCGCAGCTGTCGTCCGTTCTAGCCGCCAGGGACGAGCTGGAGCTGTCGATCGATTCTCAGGCCGAGCTGCAGATTCTGCCCGACGCGTCGGTCAAGGATCACGGCTGCGTCATCCGGACGGCATTCGGCAGCATCGATGCCCGCATCGACACGCAGCTGTCCGAAATCAAGCGCGAGCTGATGGGAATCGCTTCCCAGCGTGAAGGTCAGGAGGCGCCAGCTTCATGAGCTCCAGGATTCCCAAGGCTTCGAGATATGCGGAGCAGCTCGCCGGCATCGATCCCGTGCGCATCAACGGCAAGGTAACCCAGGTCATCGGGCTTACCGTCGAAAGCGAAGGACCCGATGCCGGCATCGGGGATGTCTGCCAGATCTATCCCGGAAGAGGGGCGCCCCCGCTCCTGGCCGAAGTCGTCGGTTTCCGGGACAACAGATTGATTCTCATGCCGCTCGGAGATCTCAATTCGATCGCGCCCGGATGCGACGTCGTAGGCACAGGCAAGCCGCTTACGGTCCAGGTCGGGGCGGAGCTGCTCGGAAAAGTGCTTGACGGCCTCGGGAGGCCGCTTGACGGAAGCTTCATTCCCAGCCGCATGATCCGCTATCCGACGACCGCTCCTCCAAGCAATCCGCTCTTCAGGCCGCGTGTCCAGCAGCCGCTCGGCATCGGGGTCCGCGCGATCGACGGCCTGCTTACCGTAGGCCAAGGCCAGCGCGTCGGGATCTTCGCCGGATCGGGTGTCGGAAAAAGCACGCTGCTGGGCATGATCGCCCGCAATACGGCTGCCGACGTCAACGTGATTGCTCTCATCGGCGAACGCGGACGCGAGGTGCTCGAGTTCATCGAGAAGGATCTGGGACCGGAAGGACTGGCCCGTTCCGTCGTAATCGTAGCCACATCCGATCAGCCGGCCTTGATCCGCATCAAGGGCGCGGTGATCGCGACGACGATCGCGGAGTACTTCCGGGACCGCGGCATGAACGTCATGCTGATGATGGATTCCGTCACCCGGTATGCGATGGCTCAGCGGGAAGTCGGTCTGGCGGTAGGCGAGCCTCCGGCGACGAGAGGGTACACGCCGTCGGTGTTCGCCGGACTTCCGAAGCTGCTTGAAAGAGCGGGCACAGGGCCGACGGGTTCCATAACGGCTTTTTATACCGTTCTCGTGGACGGGGACGACATGAATGAGCCGGTAGCGGATGCCGTGAGAGGCATCCTCGACGGACATATCGTCTTAAGCCGGGACTTGGCTCAGAAAGGCCATTTTCCGGCGATCGACGTGCTTGCCTCGGTGAGCCGGGTCATGAAGGAGATCATAGAGCCCGAGCATCAGGAGGCGGCTTCCGCTCTCAAAAAGATGCTTGCTGTCTATAAGGATTCGGAGGACTTGATCAATATCGGGGCGTATCAGCCCGGATCGAACAAGGAAATCGACCAGGCGATGGACCAAATGGACGGGATTCTGGATTTCACGCAGCAACGAACGAATGAAAAAGCCCATTTTGACGAAACGCTGGACCATTTGATCCGGCAATTCAACGGGAGCTGAACAGAGACGTGACCGCATTCCGCTATGCCTACCAAAGCATTGTCAACTTGAAGCAAAGCGAGACGACGCAAGCCAAATGGGGTCTGACGGCCGCGCTCGATCTGCTGCACGCGGAGGAGATGTCCCTGTCCGAGCTGAATGCGGAGCGTCTGCGCTGGGAAGGGAAGCTGGAAGAGCTCGGCATGCAAGGCAGCCCGCTCATGGAGCTGCAGGCGATCCAGCGGTTCCTCTCTCATCTGGATGCCTGCATCGGAAGCAAGCAGCAAGTCGTGCAGGCGGCGGAGAACGAGGTCGAATCCTCGAGGCATCGTCTTGCTGAGCGCAAGATTCAGGAGAAGATCTGGCTGAAATCCAAAGAAAAAGCCTTGAACCGATTCAAGGCTGCACAGCTTGCCGGAGAGCAGGCGGAACTCGATGAAATCGCAGTCCAACGCCATTCGCGCGCTGCGCTTTAGCAGAAGGCAAGATGAAGCAGTCGGGGACGACCCATGCCCCCGGGAGGGATGAAATGTTGGCAGAAGAACGTGAGAAACAAAGCTACAGCGGGATGGAACGCTTCCTGTTTTTTGTGACGCCGTTGCTGTTCACGCTGGTGCTGGTGCTTGTGCTTCTAGTGGTGTTCAACCCGTCGCTGCGCTCGCGGCTGATGGATACCGGTCGCAGCATTCCGGTTGTCGGGTCGTTCATTCCGGAGAGCCAGAGCGCATCCGGCGCCCCCGCTCCGGACAACGGCGCTGCTCAGCGCAAGCAGATCGCCGGCCTGCAGGTAGATTTGCAGACAGCCAAAGGGCGGCTTCAAGCCGCAGAGTCGGAAAAAGCATCGCTTGAGAAGGAAATCAACGACCTGCAGGACAAGCTCGACCAGCTGATCAAGAGCGACGAGCAGAAAAAGCTGAGCAGCAGCGAATATCAAGCCAAAATAACGGAGCTCGGGGGAATGTTCTCCTCGATGACGCCGAGCAAGGCGGCTCCAATCATTCAGAATATGACCTTGGATGAAGCTGTGCTCGTCCTGAACACGATGGACAGCCGGTCCCAAGGAGCGATTCTGGCCAAGATGGATCCGAAGCGGGCAGCCGAAACGGCAGCGAGGCTGAAGGATTCCGTTCCGGTCCAGGATCAGCAGATTGCCGCGCTGCAATCGAGAGCCCAGCAGGCTTCCAGCGCAGCTCCCGCATCCGGCTCCGCGCTGCTCAGCGAAGACCAGCTCAGCAAAACGTTTGAATCGATGGATCCGGCGAAGGCGGCGCAGCTGCTGCTGGCGATGTCGGATGTGAGCCCGAGCAAAGTGCTTCGGATTCTCGGCTCGGTCAGCGATTCCAAACGCTCGTCGATCGTTCAGGAGATGTCGGCACTGAACAAAAAGCTGACGTCGCAGCTTGTGAGCAAGCTCATGGCGGGAAAATAGAACAGGAGGTGAACAATGGAGATCACGACTACTCAACCGACTGCCTCGACCGGCTCGGGAGCGTCTGTCCAAGCGGCCGGAGGCAAGGCCGCCGGAGCCGTCCCGTTCAGCCAAGCAATGGCTGGAGCCTTGCAGACGGGCGTCCAGGGGCAAGCGTCCTCGAACGCGGGAAATGCTCCGCAGGACGCCGTTGCGGCAGCTGCGGCATTGGCCGCCGCAATGGCGCTGAGCGCAGCTTCCGCGCAGCCTGACGGCGCGGAGCCGAGCGCCCCGGCTCAAGCAGACGGACCGTTGTCGGAAGCTCTGCCGACTGGAGAAGCAGCTCCAGCCGCGACTTCCTCCTCGGAGCAGGCGGCCGAGCCGCTGCTTGCCAAGTTGGAGGATCTGCTCGATCTGCTGTACGAAGGCAAGGAAGAGGATGGCTCCATTCCGCTCGAGGATTGGCAGCAGGCCGCGTCCGAGCTCGGAGCCCTGCTCGCGCTGCTCGGCATTCAGCCGCCTCCTTCAGCGAAGCTTGCAGGCGGCGGCCAGCAGGGGCAGGATGAGCCGGCAGCGGTTTCCGCAACGGCAGCCGCCAAAGGCGAAGTCGGAGAGCTGCTGCTGGCGCTGAGGCAGCAATTGCCCGACGTTCTCGCCAAGCCATCCGGCAAGGTCGATTCCCAGGCGCTGGCCCAGGCGCAGCTGACCAAGCTGCAGAGCCTGCTCGAAGCGCCGCATACGGCCAAGTCCGCTCCAGGGGGAACGATCCCGGACGGTCAGCCCGACGGGACTTCTTTTGCAGGGATTCCGGCTTCCGGCACAACGCTGCTGGCGAAGCTTGAAGCATCTTCGGCCCACATCCGAGCGGCCGTAAGCTCCGTGGCGGGAAGCGCTCAGGCGGATGAAGCCGTGCAGCCGGCCATGCTCATGGCGGAACCGAATGAGCAGCCGTCGTCGGCCGCGACCCTTACAGCAGGAAATGTCCAGCCGGGAGCTGCGGTTCCGGACAGCGCGGAAGCGACCGTGAAAGTGCCTGTCCATCGCTTTGCCCAGGAGGTGGCCGGGCTTGTCCTGAAGAAGCTTGATGTCTCGTCTTCATCGGGCATGACGGAAGCGAGACTGACGCTGACCCCGGAAAACTTGGGACAGGTGGACGTCAAGCTTCAGATCCACAACGGCCAATTGACGGCGCTGTTCGCGGCGGATTCGCCGGCGGCGAGGGAAGCGATCGAGAACCAGCTGGGCCAGCTCAGGATGTCCTTGCAAAACCAGGGTTTCCAGGTTGATCGGCTTGATGTATCGGCCTCGAGCCAGCTGCAGACCTCGCTTTCATTCGGCCAGCAGAGCCGGGGCGGAGGCGAGCAGGGCGGCCAGTCCGCACGAAACGGCTCCGACCGCCCTGAAGAGCAGGGCATGCAAGAAGCTGAAGTCGTCCAATCCGCCATCCGCGAGCTTGGATACGGCAGGGCAATTAACGAAACGGCATAAGCCGGTTTCGAGGGGGATCAACGATGGCAGCATCCGTGAACGCCAATTCCATTTATCCGTTCGTGAGCCAAAAGAATTCCAAGGCGGCGTCGACAAGCATGGACAACTCCACGCTCGGCAAGGATGCTTTCCTGCAGCTTCTGGTCGCACAGCTGAAATATCAAGACCCGATGAATCCGTCCGACAACACGACTTACATCGCTCAGCTCGCCCAATTCTCTTCCGTCGAGCAGTTGTCGAACATTTCCGGACAGCTCAACATCCAGGGACAGAATCTGGGGCTTACTTCCGATCTCATCGGGAAGCAAGCGGAATGGGACATCTTTGACGCTGCCGGCAAGCTGACGGCCGAAAGCGGCCTCGTCGATTCGGTCGTGCTGAAGGACGGCATCCAGTATATCGTCTCCAGCGGCAATTATGTTCCGATCGACGCGCTGAAGTCCATCCGGTCCGATGCGGCGGAAGAGGCTCCGGAACAGACGCCGGATGAGCCTTCCGGCGAACAGCCGGCAGGAGCCTGATCGAGCAGTATCCATCCATTTAGGAGGTTGATAGATTATGTTGAGATCTATGTATTCAGGCGTTTCCGGCATGCGGGGCTTCCAAACCAAGCTTGATGTCATCGGCAACAATATTGCGAACGTGAATACCGTCGGCTTCAAAGCGGGACGGGTCATGTTCCAGGATATTCTGAGCCAGACGGTCGCAGGGGCGACACAGCCGGAAGACGGAACGCGCGGCGGCAAAAACGCGCAGCAGATCGGTCTGGGCGTGACGGTAGCCTCCATCGATACGTTGCACACGGCGGGCAGCGCCATGACGACCAATGTGCCGACGGATCTGCGCATTGACGGAGACGGATTTTTCGCCGTCCGTCCGGCGGGAATGGAAGACGGCTTCTACCTGACGCGTGCCGGCAACTTCTCGGTCGATGCCGCGGGACAGCTGGTCAACGCAGACGGCGCTCTCGTGCTGAGCTCCGACGGCGAACCGATTTCGCTGGCCGGAGTCAGCGCCTTCACGATCGGCAAGGACGGATCGGTGACAGGCGTCAATGCGGACGGAACGACAGGAGATGTCATCGCCACCATCGGCGTCGTGAAAGTGACCAATCCGAACGGCCTGGAAAAAGTCGGCGGAAACCTTTACCGCTCGACGGTGAATTCCAATGCCGAGGAGCTGGCTATCGGAGCTCCCGGAGATCCGGAGACCGGAACAGGCAATATCGTAGCCGGCCAGCTGGAGATGTCCAACGTCGACCTTACGAGCGAGTTCACGGAAATGATCGTTGCGCAGCGCGGTTTCCAAGCCAACTCCCGAATCATTACGACATCGGATGAAATTCTTCAGGAGCTCGTCAATCTGAAGAGATAATTGATCTAGCCCTATCGGCTTGGATCCGCCGGCCGAGCTCCGCTCGGCCGCATCGGTTCCGCCGAGGGCGCAGCCGCGGGAGGGTTCACATGATTGAAGTAACAAGGCTCAACGGCAGCAAGCTGATGATCAATGCCCTGTTGATCGAGCTCCTGGAAGAAACGCCGGATACGCTCGTGACGATGACCACCGGCAAAAAAATGGTCGTTGTGGAGTCGGCTGCCGTTCTGGCCGGGCGGATGACCGATTTCTACCGCTCCATCGGCCTCGCGGCATCATCTCATAAGAGTGGATATACGGAGGAATAGGCGCTATGAAAAAAATGCTTCCCTGGCTGATCACCACGCTGCTGGCCATCTCGCTCATCGCTGTGGTGGCGGTCATCCTGTACAACTCGCTCCTGAAGGATCCCGCAACGGCTTCGGGAGGGGATACGGCCAAGACAACGGCGGCAGCCGCCAAGGTCAAGCCGCTTACGGCTGACGAACGTGTCTCGGTCACATCCGAGCTCAAGGATATCAAGCGGAACCTGAAGGACGACAACAAATTCCTGCTCGTGAGCTTCGCTTTCCAGCTGGACAAAAAAGCGACGAAGGAAGACTTCGACAAGATCAAGGATATCGTCGTGAAGCCGATCATCAACCGTACGCTGGCCGATACGGAAGCCCAGGCGCTGCAAGGCTCAGCCGGACAGGATGCGCTCGAGGCCAAGCTGCTCAACCAAATCAATGAAGTTCTTCCCAAAGGCAAGCTGATCAAGGTTTCCATCACGGACTATACCTTGACGGAAATCTAGGACGGCCAAGTGAGATAAGCGAAGGAGGTGAGAGTGATGGTGGATGTGCTTTCCCAGAATGAGATCGACGCCCTGCTTGCCGCCTTGTCGTCTGGAGAGATGGATGCGGAGGAGCTGAAGAAGGAAGAAAGCCAGAAGAAGATCCGCGCGTACGATTTCAAGCGGGCCGTCCGTTTTTCCAAGGACCATATTCGAAGCTTGACCCGGATTCATGAGAACTTCGCCCGATACTTGACGACTTATTTCTCGGCGCAGCTGAGAACGTTCGTGCAGATCAGCGTCGTGCAGGTCGAACAGCTGCCGTACGACGAATTCATCCGCTCGATTCCCAAAATGACCATTCTGAACATCTTTGAGGCGGAGCCGCTGGAAGGCAGGATGGTGCTTGAAGTCCATCCCAACGTGGCCTATTCCATGGTCGACAGGCTGCTTGGAGGCACAGGAACCGCTCCCGCCAAGATCGGGGCGCTCACGGAGATTGAAACCATGATCATGGAGAAAATCTTCAGCCGTGCCTTCGAAAGCCTGCAGGAAGCCTGGAAAACGGTGTACGACATTTCGCCCAGGCTGGATTCGCTTGAGACGAACCCGCAGTTCATGCAGATCGTTTCTCCCAACGAAACGATCGCTTTGATTTCATTGAGCACGAAAATCGGGGATACGACCGGCATGATCAACTTGTGCATTCCGCATGTGGTCATCGAGCCGATCATGCCGAGATTGTCCGTGCATCACTGGTTCGTCTCCCAGAAGAAGTCGCGCGCCCCTGAAGAAGTGGAGATCCTGGAGCAGCGCGTACATAAAGCGAAGCTGCCGATCATCGCCGAGCTCGGAGAATCCTCCATTACGGTGAGAGAGTTCATGAGCCTCGCCGCAGGAGATGTCATTTCCTTGAAGAAGCCGGTCGGCGAAGGCTTGCACATCAAGGTTGGAGAAAAGCTGAAGTTCATCGGCAGCCCGGGGTCGGTCCGCGACCGCCTCGCCGTCCAGGTGGACGAGATCGTAAGCGAAGGAGCAGACGAAGATTATGACGAGTAAGGATTATTTGTCCCAGGAGGAGATCGATGCCCTGCTCCGGCAGAGCTCGGACGGTTATTCCGCCGCTCCTTCCGATACGGCAGGCGAGGCGCAGATCTCCCAATACCTGAGCTCCATCGAGCAGGATGCACTGGGCGAGATCGGCAACATCACGTTCGGAAGCGCGGCAACCGCGCTGTCTACCCTGCTGGGAAGAAAAGTGGACATCACGACTCCGCAGGTGGCCTTGATCAAGCGGGAAGATCTCGCCGACGAGTTCCCCCGGCCTCATGTCGCGGTGTCGGTCAGCTATGTAGAAGGCTTCCAAGGCATCAATTCGCTCGTCATCCGGACAAAGGATGCCGGCGTTATCGCCGATCTGATGCTTGGCGGCGAAGGCGACGTCGGCCAGACGGAGCTCAATGACATCCATATCAGCGCCGTGCAGGAAGCGATGAACCAAATGATGGGCTCCTCGGCGACATCGATGTCGACCATCTTCAACCGGATGGTCAACATCTCGCCTCCCGGCATCGATATCCTCGATGTGGAGCAGGGCGGAGGACTCGCCCAGCTGCCGCCGGATGACGTCTTCATCAAAGTCAGCTTCCGGCTGATGATCGGAGACTTGATCGATTCGACGATCATGCAGCTGCTGCCGGTCAACTTCGCCAAGCAGATGGTCGACACGCTGATGGGCGGAAGCGGAGATGAGGCCGCCGCGTCATCTGCGGCTCCGGCGGCCGAATCGGCTTCGGCAGCTCCGCATTCGGAACCGCTTGCGCAGCCTTCCGTCCAGCAGCAGCCGGTCCACGAACAGCCCGTCCATCAACAGCCTGCGCAGCAGCAGCCTGTCCACGAACAGCAGGCCTATCAGCAGCCGGCGGCCGATATGTACGCCGCAACCGCTAACCACAACCAAGGCCCGCAGACATTCGGCGCTCCGGCAGGCCGCAACGTCAACGTCCAGCCGGTTCAATTTTCCGGTTTCCAGCCGGGATATCCTCAGGGAGACGAGAGCAATCTCGGCCTGCTCCTCGATATTCCGCTGAAAGTAACCGTAGAGCTTGGACGCACGCAAAAACAGATCAAGGATATTCTTGAGCTGTCGCAGGGTTCCATCATCGAGCTCGACAAGCTGGCAGGCGAGCCCGTAGACATTCTGGTGAACAACAAGCTGATTGCAAAAGGCGAAGTTGTCGTCATCGATGAGAATTTCGGGGTCCGGGTCACGGATATCGTGAGCCAGTGGGACCGCATGACCAAAATTCAATAAGTGCATCCAGGGAGGAAATGACAAATGGCAAACCGTATTCTGATCGTTGATGACGCTGCATTCATGCGAATGATGATTCGCGATATTCTGACTAAAAATGGCTACGAGGTCGTGGGCGAGGCTCAGGACGGATCGCAGGCAATTGAAAGATACAAGGAAGTCAAGCCGGATCTGATTACGATGGACATCACGATGCCGGAGATGGACGGCATCGCCGCATTGAAGGAAATCAGGAAAATCGACCCGAACGTTAAAGTCATCATGTGCTCGGCCATGGGCCAGCAAGCGATGGTCATCGATGCCATTCAAGCTGGGGCGAAGGATTTCATCGTGAAGCCGTTCCAGGCTGACCGGGTCATCGAGGCCATCAAGAAGACGCTTGGGTAACGGAAATGCCATTGTTAGCCGGATTGGCGGCTCAGGCGGCCGCTCCTTCCGCTTCACCAAAGCCTGATGGAACGCTTGATTATCCCCTTCCTTCCGGAGGGAGCGAGGTGCCGCACTTCGCGAGCGGGGGCATGACGGGGAGCGTCGTCTGGGTGCTCGTCTCGCTTGCTCTTGTCATCGGATTGATCACCCTCCTCATTCGCTGGCTCTCCAAGCGAAGCCAGCTGATGGGGGGCGCAAGAGCTCTTGAACAGCTTGGAGGGTTGACGCTCGGACCGAACAAGTCGATCCAGGTCATTGAAGCGGCTGGCAGAATCTATGTTGTCGGCGTCGGCGAGAACGTGACGCTTCTGGACCGGTTCCCGGCAGGGGAAGAAGCGGACAGCCTCCGCAGCCAGCTGCTGGAGAAGCGCAATGCCGCATCCGGCGTACCGCTGGGGGAATGGATGCGCAGAATCCAAGGCAAGGCAGGAGAAGGGAACCGCTCTGTTCAAGCTTCGGCCGATGACGGCAAGGAAGAGGCGAAGCGGTTCCAGAAGCTGCTGAATCAAAAGCTCGAGCAGCAATCCAGACAGCAGGAAGAGCTTGAACAGCTGTTCCAGGAATCTAGAGACAGGGATCGGTTGAGGGACGAATGACAAGAAAACGTATGCTTTCGCTGATGACTGTCCTGGCCATGTCGCTCGCCTGGCAGAGCGCCGCTTATGCCGAGCCTCTGCCGGGCATCGATATCAATATTGGCGGGGACAGCGCCGGAGGAACGAGCGCTGTATCCATCCTATTGATGGTGACCGTTCTGACGGTTGCTCCTTCCTTCCTTATTCTTATGACCAGCTTCACCCGGATCGTCATCGTGCTTGGTTTCGTGCGTACTTCGCTCGGAACCCAGCAGATGCCTCCAAATCAGGTTCTGATCGGTCTGGCGTTGTTCCTGACGCTGTTCGTCATGTCTCCAACGCTGTCGCAAGTGAATGATACGGCTCTGCAGCCTTATATGAAGGGCGAGCTGACTCAGACGGAGGCGCTTGAAAAAGCGGCTGTGCCGATGAAAAAGTTCATGTTCCAGCATACGAGGGAAAAAGACCTGCTGCTGTTTCTGAACTACACCAAGGCGGAAAAGCCCAAAACCTATCAGGATATTCCGATCACGGTGCTGGTGCCGGCTTACGCGATCAGCGAGCTGAAGACAGCGTTCCAGATGGGATTCATGATCTTCATTCCCTTTTTGATCATCGACATGGTTGTTTCCAGTACGCTGATGGCGATGGGGATGATGATGCTGCCGCCGGTGATGATATCGCTTCCTTTCAAAATTCTGCTGTTTGTTCTCGTAGACGGATGGTATTTGGTCATCAAGTCGCTTCTGCTCAGCTTTAATCCGTCATGACCGCAGAAGAAGGAGGGGAATGTCATGAGTTCCAATTTCATCATCGGCTTGGCGGGTCAAGCGATGTTCGTCATGCTGAAAGCGAGCGCGCCCATGCTCATTCTCGGGCTTGTCGTCGGACTGGCCGTCAGCATTTTTCAAGCCACGACCCAGATCCAGGAACAGACGCTTGCGTTCGTCCCCAAGATCGTCGCCGTATTGGCCGCGGTGCTGCTGTTCGGCCCGTGGATATTGAACACGCTGGTGGATTTCACCTACAACCTGCTGAACAACCTGCACAACTATATCGGGTAGGCAGAGGCTGATGGAACAATTTCTGAACGGGTTTCCTATTTTTTTGCTGATTTTTTGTCGAATGACCTCTTTTTTTGTAGTCGCGCCTGTCTTTTCCACTCGAACCGTGCCGGCGAGGCTCAAGATCGGTCTCGGTTTCGCCGTTTCGCTTCTTGTGTACTTCTCGTTCGGAATCAAGCAGACGGCTGCTGCCGATGCGGGCTTTATCCTGCTGATCCTCCAGGAAATCCTGATCGGCCTCCTGCTTGGATTCATCGTCTACCTGTTCTTCACCGTCGTCCAGACGGCCGGCGCCTTCATCGATCTGCAGATGGGTCTCGCCATGTCGAACATCATCGATCCGCTGAGCGGAACCTCGGCGCCTATTACCGGCAATCTCAAGTATATGGTGCTGACGCTGCTGTTTCTGACGATGAACGGCCATCTGTACATGCTGCAGGCGTTGATGAACAGCTACAGCTGGCTGCCTCTGAAGCTGGGACTCATGGAGCATATCTCCAGCGGCTTGATCTCGGACTTCCTCGTCAGGGCGTTCTCCGAGTCTTTCCTGCTCGCCCTGCAGATCGCGGCGCCGATCGTCGTAGCCATGTTCCTGACGGATGTCGGCCTTGGCTTCCTGGCTCGGACAGCGCCTCAATACAATGTATTCGTCATCGGCGCCCCGCTCAAAATTATGCTCGGCATCCTGCTGCTGATGCTGCTGATGCCGTCTCTCGGCGTACTGTTCGGGCATCTGTTCAGCCTGATGTTCGAGAAGCTCGGCGAGCTGTTCAACGCTGTCGGCAGCCAAGGCGGGACAGGCTCTTGAGGAGGGACACGGTTATGAGGCTCCGGTTCAAAGTCGACCTGCAGCTGTTCAACGGCGAGAAGACCGAAAAAGCGACGCCGAAGAAGCGCAGCGAGGCTCGCGACAAGGGCCAGATCGCCAAAACCCACGAGCTTCCCGGCGCTTTCATCATTCTGTTCGTCATCGGAAGCTTCCTCGTGCTCGGAGGGTATTACAAGGAACGGATCTACCGTATTTTCGGCAGCCTGTTCAACGACTGGCTGACTCTGGATCTGACCTCGGGCAACGTCATGTCGCTGTTCTATCACGTCATGATGGAGCTGCTCATGCTGCTGGCCCCGATTCTGCTGCTCGCGTTCGTGGCGGCTGCGGCATTCAACTACGTGCAGGTAGGGTTTCTGCTCACGGGGACGCCGCTCAAGCCGGACTTCAAGAAGCTGAGCCCGATCAGCGGCTTCAAGAACATCTTCTCGATGCGGTCGGTCGCGGAATTCTTCAAGAGCATCATCAAGCTGATCGTTGTCGGAGTGGTCGTGTTCTACACGATCTGGGGAGAATGGGGACGCATTCTCATGCTGGGACATTCTCCCGTCGAAGACATCTTCACGTTCACAGCCGGCCTGACCTTGAAGCTCGGCCTCGAATTCGCCTCGCTCATGATCGTCATCGCGGCGGCGGACTATTTCTATCAGAAATACGAGTACGAGAAGAATCTGCGGATGTCCAAGCAGGACATCAAGGATGAGTACATCAAGAGCGAGGGCAACCCGCTCATCAAAGGGAAGATCAAGGAGCGGCAGCGGAAGATGGCGCTTCAGCGCATGATGCAGGAAGTGCCCAAGGCCGATGTCGTCATTACGAACCCGACCCACTTCGCCATCGCCATCCGTTACGACGGCGCGCGCATGCAGGCTCCGGTCATTCTGGCGAAAGGCATGGATTACGTCGCCTTGAGGATCAAGGAAGTCGCGAAGGAGAACGGAGTCGTCACGATGGAGAACCGTCCGCTGGCGAGAGCCTTGTACGACAGGACGGAAATAGGGGACAGCATCCCGCCGGATTTGTTCCAAGCGGTCGCGGAAGTGCTGGCCTATGTATACAAGCTGAAAGGCCGCAGCAAATCATCTTAATTCAGTAAGCGGAGGCATTCGTCATGAAACCGAGGGACCTGGCAATCTTGGTAGGGATTATCGGCATTGTCCTAATGATGGTCATCCCCATCCCTACTTTTCTGATGGACTTCCTGCTCGTAATCAACATATCGGTCGCTCTTATCATTCTCTTAATAGCGATGAATACAAAAGAAGCGCTGGATTTCTCCATCTTCCCGGCCCTTCTGTTGATTACGACCTTGTTCAGGCTCGCCCTCAACGTATCGACAACCCGCAACATCCTTGTCCATGCCCACGCGGGCGAGGTGGTCCAGACATTCGGAAACTGGGTTGCCGGAGGCCAGGTCGCCATCGGCTTTGTCGTGTTCCTGATCTTGGTTGTCGTGCAGTTCATCGTCATCACCAAAGGCTCGGAGCGGGTCGCGGAGGTCGCGGCAAGGTTCACTCTCGATGCGATGCCGGGCAAGCAGATGAGCATCGATGCGGATCTCAACGCCGGCATGATCAACGAGCAGCAGGCCCGGTCCCGCCGCTCCAAGATCGAGCGGGAAGCCGACTTCTACGGCTCCATGGACGGCGCGAGCAAATTCGTCAAGGGAGATGCGATCGCGTCGATCATCATCCTCATCATCAACCTTCTCGGCGGCTTCATCATCGGGATGGCGGTGCACGGGATGGGCTTCTCCGAGGCTCTCAACACGTATTCGATCCTGACGATCGGCGACGGTCTCGTCAGCCAGGTTCCGGCGCTGCTCATCTCTACGGCTGCCGGCCTGATCGTGACGAGAGCGGCTTCGGAAGGCAATCTGGCCCATGACCTGACGAGTCAGATTCTGCGGTATCCGCAGCTGCTGTTCGTCGTAGCGGGCACCATCGCCCTGCTGGGCCTGTTCACTCCTATCGGCATCATCCGCACGTTCCCGATCGCGGGGCTGCTTGTCTACCTCGGGTGGAAGATGCAGGGCGAGCAAAGCCGCGCGATCGCAGAGCAGGAGCAGATGGTGGAGGAGAAGGAGATCGAGGAGGTGCGGAGTCCGGAGAGCGTCGTGAACCTGCTGCATGTGGACCCGATCGAGTTCGAATTCGGCTACGGCCTCATCCCGCTCGCGGATACGCAGCAGGGCGGCGATCTTCTGGACCGGATCATCATGATCCGCCGCCAGTGCGCGCTCGAGCTCGGGCTTGTCGTTCCGGTGATCCGGATCCGAGACAACATCCAGCTTCGTCCGAACGAATACATCATCAAGATCAAAGGCAATACGGTCGCTCGAGGCGACCTGCTCCTGAATCATTATCTGGCGATGAGCCCGGGCTTCGAGGACGAATCCATCATCGGCATCGAAACGATGGAGCCGGCCTTCGGACTTCCGGCATTATGGATCGACGAGGCGACCAAGGAGCGGGCCGAGATGTCCGGCTACACCGTCGTCGATCCGCCGTCGGTCGTCGCCACCCATCTGACCGAGATCATCAAGCGCCATGCGCATGAGCTGCTCGGCAGGCAGGAGACGAAGGCGCTCATCGACAACATGCGGGAAGCCTATCCGGCGCTTGTGGAGGAGCTCATTCCTTCCGTCATGACGATCGGAGATGTGCAGAAGGTGCTGGCCAAGCTGCTCAAGGAAAAAATTTCGATCCGGGACCTTGTCAGCATCTTCGAGACCCTGGCCGATCACGGGCTGTACTCGAAGGATACCGACATTCTGACGGAGTACGCCCGCCAGGCGCTCTCCCGCCAGATTACGCAGCAGTACAGCACCGGCGGCAACTCGATGCGGGTCATTACGGTCAGCCCGGCGCTGGAGAAGAAGATCGCCGAAGCCGTCCAGCAGTCGGAGCATGGCAGCTATCTGGCCATGGATCCGATCGCCACCCAGCAGATCTGCAATAAGGTCAGCGAGCAGGTCAACCGCCAGATCCAGTCCGGGCACCAGCCGGTCGTGCTCGCATCGCCGACGATCCGCATGTATCTGCGGCAGATGATCGAACGGGTGATGGGAGACATTCCGGTGCTGTCCTACAGCGAGCTGGAGCCTTCCATTGAAGTTCAGAGCATAGGGACGGTGAGCCTGTGAGAGTGAAGCGCTACGTCGTATCGTCCATGCCGGAGGCTATGGCGCTTATCCGAGGAGAGCTGGGCAAGGATGCCGTGATTTTGAGCACGAAGGAAATCAAGACCGGAGGATTTCTAGGCATGTTCGGCAAAAAGGGCATAGAGGTCGTTGCGGCGGCGGAAACCGTCAGCCCGCCGCCTTCCGCCGCATTGGCCGATACCCTCCAGTCGCTGGCAGCAGCGGCGACAAGGAGGACGGCCTCGCCCGACTCGGGGGCAGCGCCTGGGCAGCCGGCCTCGCCGGCTTCTGCGGCAGCCCCGTCTGCTCCGGCCTCGCTGGCAGCGGCCAAGTACAAGTCGGTCGCGAAGCCTGCGGCCAGTCCGCCTGCATTTGCAGGCGGAACGACTCCTGAACCTGCTGTATCCGCCGGGGATGCCGCCGCGTCGAACGGCTCCGCCGCTCCCGCCCCGGCCAGCGGCCTCCGCGAGCCGGCCACCCAAGGAATGGAGCAGGATCTGCTCCGGGAGGTCCGCGATCTCAAAACGTGGATCCGTCAGCTGTCCGGCGCCCAGGCAGCCGAAATGGCTCCGGCCCATGTATCCAGCCTGATGGATAGGCTGGAAGCGCAGGAGGTCAAGGCCGCTTGGCGGGAAAGGCTTCTGGCCGACTTGCAGGCCAAGCCGGACTACAGCCTTCTGAGCGAAGATCCGCAAGCCCTATGGGCGGCGGCCGCGGAGCATTTGCAGCTGTGGCTGGAGCCTTATATGGGAGAGAAGCCGGCCGAGCATAGCCGGGTGCTGCATTTCGTCGGGCCGACAGGCGTCGGCAAAACGACGACCATCGCGAAGCTGGCCGCGGATCTTACTTTGCGCCGTCGCAAGGCGGTCGGCCTGATCACCGCGGATACCTACCGCATCGCCGCTGTCGATCAGCTGCGGACCTATGCGGATATATTGGGAATCCCGCTGGAGGTCGTCTTCTCCCCCGCGGAGGCGGCAAGGGCATTCCAGCAGCTGGAGCAGAAGGATGCCGTGCTCATGGATACGGCCGGCAGGAATTACCGAAGCGAGCTGCAGATCCACGAGGTCAACAGCTTGCTGAGAAGCAGCGAGGATGCGGATACGCTGCTGGTGCTCAGCCTGACCGCCCGCACGCCGGATATGGAAGCGGTGGCGCAGCCTTTCATCCGGCACGGGGTGGACAAGGTCATCTTCACCAAGCTGGATGAAACGACGGTGTACGGCGCGGCCTTCAATCTGATTATGGATCACGGTCTGAAGCCGGCTTATCTGGCCTTCGGCCAGACCGTCCCGGACGATCTCGAGCCGTTCCGGTCGGATCGGTACGTGAAGCTGCTGCTGGGAACCCATCCGAATGAATGACCAAGCCCAGGCGCTTCGCAATCTGATCAAGCAGCGGACGGGCGGGCAGATGGAAAAGAACGCGCGGCTGCTGACGGTGACGAGCGGGAAGGGCGGAGTCGGCAAGTCCAACTTCAGTCTGAATTTCGGGCTCGCGCTGCAGTCTCTGGGCCGAAAAGTGCTCGTCATCGACGCGGATATCGGCATGGCCAATCTGGACGTTCTGATGGGCATTCCGGCCCCGTACTCTCTCTACCATCTGTTCACCGGCGACAAGAGCATCCGAGACATCATCCAGCTGGGACCGTCCGGGCTCCATTTCATCGCCGGAGGGTCCGGATTCCGGGAGCTGCTTCATCTCACGGACCGGCAGCTTCAGGAAGCGGACGAGCAGCTCGGCATGCTCCAGGGGGAATACGATTTCATCCTGTTCGATACCGGCGCGGGACTGACACGGGAATCGGAACGATTCATCCAGGCGGCCCACGAAACCTTCGTCGTGACGACACCCGAGCCGACATCCATCACGGATGCTTACGCGCTCGTCAAGATGGTTTCGGGCAGCATGCCGGATACGCGGTTCCGGGTAGTCGTCAATCGCGCCTTCGATGAGCAGGAAGGACGCCAGACGGCGGCCAAGATGGACATGGCGGCAGACCGCTTTCTCGGCATCCGCCTTCCTTACGGCGGCTACGTTGCGGATGACGGCAAGGTGGGCAAAGCGGTCCGGACGCAGAAGCCTGTCCTCATCGCTTATCCGGACTCGGACGCGGCAAGGAACATCATGCAGATTGCCCGGCAATACCTCGATTTGCCGGCAGACAGTCTTCCTCATCGCAGCGTCAAAGGTATTCTACAGCAGTGGTTCAGTCGGAAACGTTAACCTTTGGCTTCAGATGGGAGAGATAGGGAGATGGAGAAGTTCCGTATTTTGATCGTGGACGATTCCGCCTTCATGCGTGCCATTATTCGGGATTTGATCCTGCAGGACCCGGCTTTTGAGGTTGCCGGGACGGCGGCGACAGGCAAGGAGGCGCTGGAGGCCGCAAGGCTTCTCGCGCCCGATGCCATGACACTGGATCTGGAAATGCCCGAAATGAACGGGCTCGAAGCTCTCGTGGCGGTCATGGAGAGCCGTCCGCTTCCGGTGATCATGTTCTCCGGCATCAGCGAGGAGCATACCTCGCTCACGATTGCCGCGCTGCAGCAGGGGGCCTTCGATTTCATCCGCAAGCCTTCTCCCGCTTCGCCCCCTGGGGAGATCGAGACGATCGGACGCTTGCTGAGGGAGAAGCTGCATACCGCACTTCAATTCCGAGGCCGCCTGGTCCAACCTCGCCTTCCGGCGCGGGAGGCGATAGGGAAGAGGGAGCAGCCGGCACGCAGGCCGGCCGGCGATGCCGCCGGCCATGCGAAGCCCTCATCCGCTCCAGGCCCGCGCAGCGCAGCCCGCGAGGCGCCGGACGAGATCCGCAAGACGCGGATTCCACCTGGTGCGGATGCCAAGCGCAAGTCGGCAAGCGCAAGCGAAGCGCCTCTTTCCAAAGCACGGCCGGCATGGCCGGCTTCAGGCGCCTCGCGGCCTGCGAAGACGGGGACGACTTCCGTTCCTCAAGTCACAGCCGGGGAATCGTCCCCCAAATCTCTGGCTTCCAGAGAAAGGTGGACGCAGCTCGTCGCCATCGGCACATCGACCGGCGGACCGCGTGCGCTCAGCGAAGTGATCGGCTCGCTGCCGGCAGACTTGCCGGCCCCGGTGCTGGTCGTCCAGCATATGCCTCCCCGGTTCACGGCATCGCTGGCCAAGCGGCTCGAAGCCGGCAGCATGATCGAGGTGACGGAGGCGGAGCAGGGCGAGCGCGTCCTTGCCGGCCGTGTCTACATCGCCCCCGGCGGAAGCCATATGGAGCTCGAGAAGGATGGATCCGGCTACCGGATCCGGCTGACCCAATCGCCGGCAGTCAGCGGACATCGCCCGTCGGTGGACGTGCTGTTCCGCTCCATCGTCCCCTATAGGGAGCTGGAGCGCCATTGCGTCCTGCTTACCGGAATGGGCAGCGACGGCGCGAAAGGCATGCTGGAGCTCCGGGAGAGCGGCGCGGCGAGCACGATCACCGAGGCGGAGGAAACCTGCGTGGTGTACGGAATGCCTCGAAGCGCGGTTGAGCTCGGAGGCTCGCAGACGGTGCTGCCGCTTTTCCAAATTGCTGGAGAGCTTGCCCGGCGCTGCCGGTAGGGCAGGACAGCAAACTTAGTTCAGGAGGTGGACCTGTAATGGATATGAACGCTTATCTGTCTATGTTTATCGATGAATCCAATGATCATCTTCAAGCACTCAATGAAAATCTCCTGAAGCTCGAAAGCGATCCGGCCGACATCGGCATTGTCCAGATCATCTTCCGCTCGGCCCATACGCTGAAAGGAATGTCGGCGACGATGGGCTTCGAGGATCTTGCTTCCCTTACCCATGAGATGGAAAACGTCCTTGATCTTGTCCGCAACGGCAAGCTGACGATGGACGCTTTCATCTTCGATGTGCTTTTCAAAGGGTTGGATGCCCTCGAAACGATGGTCGCCGACATTACGGCCGGAGGGGCCGGCAAAGCCGATGTCGCCGAGCTGCTGTCCTCCCTGAAATCCATCGTCGACGGCAGCTATCTGGCCAAGGAGTCGGCAGCGGGAGCGGGAGCTCAAGCCGCTTCCAAGAAAGAGAACGGAGCCTCCGCCGATCTGGACGAGTTCCAGCTGTCGGTGCTCAAGCAGTCGGTCGAAAGCGGGCTCAAAGCCGTGCGGCTCGATGTCGAGCTGGAGGATTCCTGCGTGCTCAAGGCAGCGCGTTCGTATATGGTCTTCAATTTCCTGGAACAGCACGGCGAAGTCATCAAATCGATTCCGTCGGTGACGGATCTCGAGCAGGAGAAGTTCGACAAGTCCTTCACCGTCATTCTCGTCACTTCCTCCGACGAGCAGGCCATTGCGGAAGGAGCCGGCAACATCTCCGAAATTGCCGCAGCCGCAGCCAGCCTGCTGGACGAAGCCGCTCTGGAAGCGCTGGCCCACCCGGAAATTCCTGAAGCCGCAAAAGCGGCGGACGCAAGGACAGCGGACGTTCAAGCCGCTTCTTCCGCAGCGTCGGAAGCCAAGCGGCAGACGGCGGCGGCTTCGGCTCCCGCAGCTCAGGCCGCATCGCGGACGATAAGGGTGGACATCGACCGGCTGGATTCGCTGATGAACCTGTTCAGCGAGCTGCTGATCGACCGGGTCCGGCTGGAGCAGCTTTCTTCCGAGATCGGCCGCACGGAGCTGAGCGAGACGGTCGAGCATCTGTCCCGCATCAGCGGCGATCTGCAGAACATCGTGCTCAAGCTCCGCATGGTTCCGATCGATTCCGTCTTCAACCGCTTCCCCCGCATGGTGCGGGATCTGGCCAAAAACCTGAATAAAAAGGTCGATCTCGTCATCGTCGGCGCCGACACCGAGCTGGACCGGACGGTCATCGACGAGATCGGCGATCCTCTCGTCCATCTTCTCCGCAATTCCCTCGACCATGGCCTGGAAACGACGGATGGCCGCCTGGAGGCAGGCAAGCCGGAAACCGGCACGATATTCCTGCGGGCTTACCATAGCGGCAACCACGTCTTTATCGAGGTGGAGGAAGACGGCAGGGGCATCAACTCCGAGAAGGTCAAGGCCAAGGCTGTCGAGAACGGGGTGCTCAGCGGGCAGGAAGCGGCGCGGATGACCCAGGACGAAATCAACAACCTGATCTTCGCTCCCGGCTTCAGCACGGCGGATGCGATCTCGGACATTTCGGGCCGCGGGGTCGGACTCGACGTCGTCCGCTCGAAGATTCTTTCCTTGGGCGGCAATGTTTCGGTCGAATCCAAGGCCGGCATCGGCTCCAAGTTCAGCATCCAGCTTCCGCTCACGTTGTCGATCATCACCGCGATGCTGATCAAGCTCGGCTCCGAGAAATACGCCATTCCGCTTTCTTCCATCGTGGAAACCGGCATTCTCAGCAGGGACAGCATCCTGAACGTGCATGGCAGCCGGATGATTACATACCGCAACGCGGTCATTCCGCTCGTATCTCTCGGCAATGTGCTCGAAACAGCCGACTTCAATGAAGAAGAAGAGCTGGAGAGCGAGTACCTCGTCATCCGCAAAGGCGATAAATGGGCGGCAGTCATCGTGGACGACTTCATCGGCCAGAGCGAGATCGTGCTGAAGTCGATGGGCGGTTATCTCGGCCAGACTCAGGCCGTATCCGGAGCGACCATTCTTGGCGACGGCCAGGTCGCCCTCATCATCGATCCGAACGCCCTGTTCAAATAATCTATCGGAGGAGGCACACGGATATGGGAGAAGAACTGAAAGTAATCGTGTTTGCGCTTGGAGAAGAAGAATACGGCATCGAAGTCGATAAAGTGAAGACGGTGGAAAGGCTCATGCCGGTCACTCGCGTGCCGAAGACGCCTGCATTCGTGAAGGGAGTCGTCAACCTGCGCGGCGTCGTCGTGCCGGTCATCGATCTCCGCGGCCGCTTCGGGCTGGAGGAGACGGAGTCGACGGACCAGACCCGCATCATCATCGTGCGCTCCGGAGAGCTGGAGGTCGGATTCATCGTCGACCGCGCCAACGACGTGACGGACATCAACACCGACGACATCGACCTGCCGCCTGCAGTCGTCGGCGGCATCCAGGCCAAGTATTTGCGCGGAATCGCCAAGACGCCGCAGGGCAGGCTTCTCGTCATGCTCAACCTGTCGGAAGTGCTGAACAAAAACGAAATCGTGCAGCTGGAGCAAATGGAGGCTTGACCGAATTGAGCACACTCGACAAGCTGGCCGACTTCGAAATGGATGTCCTGAAGGAAGTCGGCAACATCGGCTCCGGCAATGCGGCGACGGCTCTGTCCACTTTGCTGAACAAGCCGGTCGACATGGCCGTGCCGAAGGTGAGCCTGGTGCCTTTCGAGGAAGTCGCGGAACGGGCCGGAGGCGCCGAGGAGCTGGTCATGGCCGTGTTTCTCCGCGTGGAAGGCGAGGCTCCCGGCAATCTCTTCTTCCTGATGAATCCGGTCGCGGCTAAGAAGATGCTCCGCAGGCTTGCGGCGATGGAAGTCGAAGAGGATCTCGAATATTCGGATATGGAATTATCCGCCATCGGAGAGATCGGCAACATTCTCGCAGGCTCCTATCTGTCTTCGCTGGCCGATCTCACCAAGCTGAGCCTGGCGCCCAGCGTACCCGCCGTCGCGATGGACATGGCGGGAGCCGTTCTCGTGTACGGGCTCATGCAATACGGAGAAATGGGCGACACAGCGCTGCTGATCGAGACCAAATTTCTTGACGGGGGGGAAGTTCTGGATGGCCAGTTCTTCCTGATTCCGGACCCGGAATCGTTTTCCACTATCTTCCGCTCGCTAGGAGTGCCGCTCGAATGATCCAGCAGCAAGTCGTGAAAGTCGGAATGGCCGACCTCAATATCGCTCTCGACGGCAGCGCTATCCGCACGACGGGGCTCGGCTCCTGCGTCGGGCTGACCTTGTACGATTCAGAGAAGAGGATCGGCGGAATGGCCCATGTCATGCTCCCGAATTCATCGATCGCCAGGGAAGCGGATTTCAACCGGGCCAAATATGCCGACACCGCTCTTCCCTTGTTGATCGAAGAAATGCAGAAGGCGGGTGCCCGCCTTGGCCGGCTGTCGGCCAAGATGGCCGGCGGCGCCCAGATGTTCGCGGCCTTGTCGGCCAATGATTCGCTGCGGATCGGTCCCCGCAATGTGGAAAGCTGCACGGCCGTCCTGGCCAGCTACGGCATTCCCATCCTCGCCGAGGATACAGGCGGCAGCTACGGCAGAACGATCGAGCTGGATTCAGGCACGGGCATCCTGCATGTCCGCTCCGTCCAGCAGGGCACAAAGGAGTTGTAGGCGTGATAGGTACATGGCGCATCAATGCATGGTCGGCGGCGCTCGGAGCGGTCCTGACGGCGGCGATCAACCTGGGACGCAATCCGATCGATGCCGCGGCGACGCGGGCTCTGGCGGCAGCCGCGGCGTTTTGGGCGATCGGGTACGCATTGCGGGTTCTGCTGAAGCAGACCGTCCCTCAGCCTCTCCGGGAAGCCGGGGAGGAACCGGCAGCCGGGCAGCATCTCGACCTTTCCGCGAACGGGGAGGATTTGAACGAGCTGCTGCTTCAAGGGCTGCGGCCGCCTCCAGGCGGATCGAGGCAGCCGGACGGATCCGGGGGCGTCGACGCCTCCTTGGCTCCGGAGCAGCAGAACGGCGGCTTCCAGCCGCTGCAGCCTGCCCGGCTGAAATCGGTTCCTTCCGGCATGGAGCCGGACGAGCTTGCACAGGCTGTCCGTCATATTAGCAGTGAAGAAGAGTAGCATTAGGCTGCAGGCATGCATCCTAACGGCTGGAATAACCGCGAGGTGAATCCTGAAGGAGGCTTGGAAGCCATGACAGAGCCGAAAGCGCCTCATTTGTCCAACATGGCGATGTGGGAGAAATGGAAGGAAGAGCAGGATATAGACGCGAAGAAGGCTCTGATTGAGCAGTATTTGCCGCTGGTCGATTACGTGACGAACCGAATGGCGATCGGCCTGCCCAAAAATGTATCCAAAGACGATCTTGCGAGCAACGGCGCGATGGGGCTGATTGACGCGATCGATAAATTCGATTATAAACGAGGCCTTCAATTCGAGACCTACGCTTCCTGGCGCATCAGAGGGGCCATCATCGACGGCCTCCGGCAAGGCGACTGGGTCCCCCGTTCGGTCCGCGAAAAGGCCAAGCGAATAGAGGAAGCCTACCAGCATCTGGAGCAGCAGTATTTGCGGTCCGTATCCGATGCTGAGATCAGCACCTATCTTCAAGTGTCGGAGAGGGAGTTCACGACGATGCTGCAGGAAATCGCCGTCACGACGGTCTGCTCCCTTGAGGATCCGATCCGCGAGGAGGAGAGCGAGACAAGAATGTCCTTGCTGGTCGATGAGAAAGCGAAAAATCCGGACCATAAAGTGCATGAATTTTTCCTCAAGGAATCCCTCGTGAAAGGAATCGAGCGATTGACGGAAAAAGAACGGATCGTCGTCTCTCTCTTCTATTATGAGGAGCTTTCCTTGAGCGAGATCGCAGAAGTCATGTCCCTGTCCCCGTCTCGCATTTCCCAGCTTCATTCCAAGGCGATCCTTCGCCTGAGAGGAGCGCTTTCCAAGCAGAAAGATCAACTGATGCAGAACTCCTGAAGGAGGAAAAGCGATGAACCAGCAGCTTGATTTGGAATCTTATCTCAAAGTAAGCCTGTCGCCTGACCGAATGACCGGGTACATTCATTTTCAACGCTGCGACGACGACTTTTCGGTTACGGCTCAAGAACTGGAGCGGCTTGTCCGGCAGGCCGGAATCTCCTACGGCATCCTGCCGGAAGCCCTGCAAGCGATCGCCAGCGATCCTGCGGCATGCAGCATCAAGGAAACGGTCGTGGCCAAGGGATTGCCAGCCAGGCAGGGCACGGATGCCCGCGTTCTGTTTGCAATCGACTTGAGCGACGGCTTCAAGCCGGAGGAGAACGACAGCGGCAAGGTGGATTTCAAGGAAGTCAACCGCATCCGCAATGTGCAGCGCGGGCAGCTGGTCGCGCGCAAAATAGAGCCGGGCGACGGAGAGGCCGGCATAAATGTCGCCGGCGAGCCGGTTGCGGGCAAGCGGGGCCGCGATATGCGCCTCAAGGTCGGCAAAAATGTGGTGTGCAATCCGGAGCGCACGATGGTGTATGCCGCACTCGACGGCGTATTCACGCTGACCGGCAGCGAGACGATCAACGTGTTCCCGGTCTATGAGGTCAACGGAGACGTCGATTATCGTACGGGCAATATCGACTTCGTCGGCACCGTCGTTATCCGCGGCAACGTGCTGACCGGCTTCAAAGTAAGGGCAGCCGGCGACATCCGGGTCGTCGGGGGCGTGGAAGGCGCCGAGCTCGAATCGGACGGATCGATCGAGATTACGGGCGGCATCATGGCCGGCAACAAAGGAAGCGTCAAATCCGGCAAATCGCTCCGCTGCTCATTTGTCCAGGATGGAACCGTATCGGCGGGCGAGGATGTCCAGGTCAGCCAAAGCATCATGCACTCCCAGGTCAAAGCGGGCGACAATGTCCTTTGCCTTGGAGCGAAGGGTCTGATCGTCGGCGGATCCGTACAAGCCGGCGAAGCCGTCAAGGCCCGGACGATCGGCAACGGGATGTCGACGGCGACCTCCATAGAAGTCGGCGTCAGGCCGGAGCTGCGGCAGGAGCTGCTCAATCTCCGCAAAACCATGAAGACGCATGGCGAAGCGCTCGACAAAACGGAGAAGGCTCTCACTCTTCTCGACCAGCTGGCTGCTTCCGGCCAGATTTCTCCGGACAAGCTCGCGCTGCGGATCAAGCTCGGAGCGACCAAGAAGCAGACATCGGCCGAGCTGGACGAAGTGCGCGACCGGGTGCTGGAGATCGAGCGTTCGCTGGAGGATTCCAGCACGGCACGGGTCGAGGTGTCCGGAACCGTGTATGGAGGGACTCGGATCGTGATCGGAAGGTATACCCGATTCATCAAGGATCCCGCATCGCGTGTCAGCTTCCGCTACATCGACGGGGAAATCACGATGGGCTCCATGGTGTAGGTGGCGCTGATGACCTATCGACCGGTCGACCTGCAGGTTTCCGTTCCGAAAGTTCATGAGACAGGAACCCAGCAAGGCTACTATCAGACCCGGCTTGCCGCAGAAGCCCGCTCTCAGGAGCAGGATACGGCCAAGCGGAGCGAAAAGAACCGCAGCAGTCCGACAGAAGTGGAGACAAAGGGAAATCTGCGCACGGGCAAGGACAGGTCCGGGAACGGAGCCGGCCGCGGCAAGGCGGCAGGGAATCCGGCTGGCGGCAAAGAGGATGGAGCTCAGGCGGAAGGGGTTCATCCGTTCAAGGGAAAGCATGTGGACTTCAGCTTGTAGCTGAAGCCCGGCAGCAAGGAGGACAGATCGTACATGCAGCCATGGCAGTATATCGTTTTGCTGGGGGCGGTCGTCCTGGTATGGGCGTTCGCGGCGCCCCGCCGAGGAAAGAAACCTTCAGCGGAGAGCGCATCCCGCGACAGCGGGCTTGAGCAGATGGAGAACGCGCTGGAGCAGTTCATGGAAGATATGGAAGAAAGCAACCGGAACCTCGGCGAGCTCGTCAAGTCCTCCAGAGAGCAGGGTCAGGCCGAGGCAAGGCTGAGGGAACAGCGCATCGAGGAGCTGGAGAAGCAGTGCCGGCTGCTTCAGGAAGCTGTCGCTGCAAGCGCCGTCTCCGCTCAGGCGGAAGCAGACGGAGCCGCGCCTATGCAACAGGAGGAAGCAGCCCGGCCGCTGGAAGCGCCGGAATCCATCCGGGCTCGCTTCAGGCAGCTGTTCGACTTGGAGCGGCAGGGGAGATCCGTGGACCAGATCGCCAAGGAGCTCGGCATCCACAAAGGAGAGGTGCTGCTCATCCAGCAGCTTGCAAGGCAGGAGGAATCGGCGAATGCGAGGTAAGAGGTCGTTTTGGATCGGACTGGGCGTCGGCATGATGGCCGGGGCTCTTTTGCTTCAATTAATGAATGCCGGCCAAGCGCAGTCAGCGACTTGGGCGGGCGTCGAATCCGGGACATCGGATCCGGGCGGCGGGGAGAGCGCGGTCTATACGCAGGAGGAAGCCGATCTGCTTGTCCAAGCCGCCGTCGACAAAGCGCTGCGGGAACAGGAAGCCGAGAGCGGCCCCGAAGGCGCTTCTCCGGAAAGCGGCCATCAGCCGTCTCCGTCCCCGCTCAACACTGGATCTGGTGCTGACGGCGCTCCTTCGAGTCCAAGCCCGTCTCCAGCTCCGGCGGCCAAGCCTTCTCCCGCCAAGCAGGACTCCTCGTCCAAGAAGGCGGAGAACAGCAGCGCGAACGGGAAAACAATCATCGTGAGAATTCCGCCGAATTCGAATTTGACCTCGGTCGGCAAGCTGCTGGAAAGCAGCGGTGTCGTCGAACAAGGAGAAGACTTCGTGGCCTACATGCAGAAGGGCGGCTCTCCGGGCACGGTCCGGGCCGGCTATTTCTCGTTCAAGGGATCGCAGGATCTCGCCGCCGTGAAAAAAATCGTGACGGGACAGCCCATGGACCCTGACGAGGCGAAAAAAAGGATCGGCTCTGGCGGCTAAGAGGCCTTGATGGGCAGCCCGCAGAAGCAAGCCTTGAAGGTTGCAAGCGGGCAGGCAGTATGCTATAGTAATTGACGGTGTTAAAAACACACGCCGGTTAATTTCGACAAGGGTGCTTCCTTATAGGGAGTCTTGCCGGAAGATGACGTCGGCGGAGGACACAAATAAAAACCAATCAGGAGGTGTTGAGGATGGCAGTGATCTCCATGAAACAGCTGCTCGAGGCTGGTGTGCACTTCGGTCACCAAACTCGCCGCTGGAACCCTAAAATGGATCGCTATATCTTCACGGAACGTAACGGAATCTACATTATCGACCTGCAAAAAACAGTCAAGAAAGTGGAAGAGGCTTACAACTTCGTCCGCTCCGTGGCTGAAGACGGCGGAACGATTCTGTTCGTAGGTACCAAGAAACAAGCCCAGGACTCTGTGAAAGAAGAAGCAGAGCGTTGCGGCAACTACTACATCAACCAACGCTGGCTCGGCGGCACGCTGACCAACTTCTCCACGATCCAAAAACGGATCGACCGTCTCCGCCAACTGGAGAAATGGGAAGAGGACGGCACGTTCGAAGTCCTGCCTAAAAAAGAAGTCATCATTCTTCGCAAAGAAAAAGACCGTCTCCAGAAGTTCCTCGGCGGCATCAAGGGCATGCGCAAGCTGCCTAGCGCGCTGTTCATCATCGATCCGCGCAAAGAACGCATCGCCGTGGCTGAAGCGCGCAAGCTGGGCATTCCAATCGTCGGCATCGTAGACACCAACTGCGATCCGGACGAGATCGACTACGTCATTCCGGGCAACGACGACGCTATCCGCGCTGTCAAGCTGCTTACGGGCAAAATGGCCGATGCGATCGTAGAAGCCAACCAAGGCGAGCAAACAACCGCGTAAGAACGGCTCAAGCTGTTCGGAGCAGGTTGACAGGATGAAGACAACAAAGGGTGGTTAGAAGGTGAAAGCCTCCTCGCCGCCCTTTTTTTGAGAGAATACACGAACATAACGCCTGACAAGGGCAATCAGGAGGAATAACTCATGGCAGTCAACGCAAGCGCAGTTAAGGAACTCCGTGAAAAAACGGGTGCAGGAATGCTCGATTGCAAAAAAGCATTGGAAGAAGCGAACGGCGATCTGACGAAAGCAGCCGAGCTGCTTCGTGAAAAAGGCCTCGCAGCCGCTGCCAACAAAGCCGGCCGCGTTGCTACGGAAGGCGTCGTTGAATCCTACATCCACGCTGGCGGCCGTATCGGCGTTCTCGTTGAAATCAACTGCGAGACGGACTTTGTTGCCAAAACGGATCAATTCCGCGAATTCTGCAAAGACATCGCGATGCAAATCGCAGCTGTAGGCGCCAAATACGTCCGCCGTGAAGAAGTCGATCCGGCCGAACTGGAAAAAGAGCGCGAAATCCTTAAAGCCCAAGCTCTCAACGAAGGCAAGCCTGCCCATATCGTTGAGAAAATGGTTGAAGGCCGCCTGAGCAAGTACTATGAGGAGTTCTGCCTCATGGAGCAGGCTTTCATCAAAGATCCGGACAAGACGATCACGACGCTGCTGAACGAAAAGATCAGCACGATCGGCGAGAATATCTCCATCCGTCGCTTCGCTCGTTTCGAGCTCGGCGAAGGTCTGGAGAAAAAAGTCGACAACTTCGTTGAAGAAGTCATGGCGCAAGCCAAACTGTAAGTCGTCTCCAGGCGTTCCGTGTCCGCACGGAACGCTTTGATCAACCGAACGCAGCAGGCGGGGCGGGGCGTCCGCCCCGCCTCTTGCTTTGTCCGCGTACAGAGCTGAAGCAAGCAAATAAAGCAAATCTGGGTATTACATGGGGGTATTGACGTTGGAGAATCCCGTCTACAAACGGATCGTCCTGAAGGTCAGCGGTGAATCGCTGTCGGGGCAAGCTGGCTATGGCATCGAGGCAGAGATCATTTCGTCCATCGCGCAGCAAATCAAGGAAGTCGTGGAGCTTGGCGTCGAAGTGGCTATCGTAGTCGGAGGAGGGAATATCTGGCGCGGTATCGCGGGCACAGCCAAAGGAATCGACCGTGCGACAGCCGATTACATGGGCATGCTGGCTACAGTGATGAATTCGCTGGCTCTGCAGGATGCGCTTGAATCCATCGATGTGCCGACCCGTGTCCAGACCTCGATCGCCATGCAGCAAATCGCAGAGCCGTATATTCGCCGCCGCGCGATCCGCCATCTCGAGAAGGGGCGCGTCGTCATCTTCGCGGCCGGCACCGGCAATCCGTTCTTCTCGACGGATACGACGGCTGCGCTGCGCGCGGCTGAAATCGAAGCCGAGGTCATTCTGATGGCCAAGAACAAAGTGGACGGGGTTTATTCCGCCGATCCGTTCAAGGACGAAACCGCGGAGAAATTCGATCAGCTGTCTTACCTCGATGTGCTCAACCGCAATCTTGGCGTCATGGATTCCACATCCACTTCGCTCTGCATGGACAACAATATTCCGCTCGTCGTATTCGCCATAACGATTCCAGGCAATATTAAGCGGGTCATCCTGGGAGAGAAAATCGGAACGATCGTGAAAGGAAGTGCACAATAAGATGCCGCAAGGAATCAAAGCAGACGCATCCGAAAGAATGGAAAAGGCCATCGGAGCCTTGAAACGCGATCTCGGCACGCTTCGTGCCGGCCGTGCGAACCCGGCTCTGCTGGACCGCATTCAAGTCGAGTATTACGGGGCGTTGACTCCCCTCAACCAATTGGCGAACATCAATACGCCGGATTCCCGCACGCTGTTCATTCAGCCTTGGGACAAATCGTCGCTCAGCGATATCGAGAGAGCGATCATGAAATCGGATATCGGCATGACTCCGTCCAATGACGGAACATCGATCCGGATCGTCGTGCCGATGCTGACCGAAGAGCGTCGTTCGGAGCTCGTCAAAATGACGAAGAAATTCGGCGAGGAAGCGAAAATCGCCATCCGCAACATCCGCCGCGATGCCAACGATGCGATCAAGAAGCTGGAGAAAACGGACATTTCCGAAGACGAGTCCAAGCGCCATCAGGACGACATTCAGAAAACGACGGACAAGTTTGTCGCTGAAGTCGACAAGGTGCTTGCGGTCAAAGAAAAAGACATCATGGAAGTTTAGGCCGGTAATGCCGGCACAGGTCAGATCCAAGCCCCTCCGACAGGTGGGGTTTGCCTGCATCATGGCTCCTACGAGGAGCCTGCCAGCCTAAAGTCATTGCCGGCGGGGAGGAATCAGGATGATTGAGCGGTTATGGTCGAAGCGCGGCAAGGCATCTCCGCAGGTGGCGGACCCCACGAGCCTGGACAATATTCCGGAACATGTGGCCATCATTATGGACGGCAACGGAAGATGGGCCCAAAACCGGGGATTGCCGCGGATAGCCGGCCATCACTCGGGCATGAAAGCGGTCAAGAAGGTGACGATGGCCGCCGACCGGGCCGGAGTCAAATATTTGACTTTGTATGCTTTTTCGACCGAGAACTGGAAAAGGCCCAAGACAGAGGTCGATTTTTTGATGCGGCTTCCGCAAGAGTTCCTTGCGCTGGAGCTCGAAGAGCTCGTCGAGAACAATGTCCAGGTTCGAATGATGGGCTATCGGGGCAATCTGCCGGATTTCACCTTGGCAGCGCTCGATGAAGCGATCGAAAAAACAAAAGCCAATACCGGATTGGTTCTCAACTTTGCCTTGAATTACGGAAGCCGCTCCGAAATGCTGGATGCGGTCAAGTCGTTGGCGGAGGATGTGAGGAACGGCGGTCTGGAGCCGGGCGACATCACGGAAGAGATGATGGCGGAGCGCCTTCTCAGCAGCGGCCTGCCGGATCCGGATCTGCTCATCCGGACGAGCGGAGAGCTTCGTCTAAGCAACTTCATGCTCTGGCAGATGGCTTATAGCGAACTGTGGTTCACCGATGTTTACTGGCCGGCGTTCACGGAAGAACTGTTCCAGGAAGCCATTGCGGAATATCAGCGGCGAGCAAGGCGATTCGGCGGCATTTAACGATCCGCTATTGAAAGAGGACCTTACCCATGAAACAACGCATCGTTACCGGAGCTTTGGCGGGAGCCTTGTTCCTGCTTCTGCTTGTCGTCGGGGGCCAAAGTTATAACGTGCTGCTGCTGCTTCTTGCCCTCATCGGCTTTTATGAATATGTTCGCTTGAACGGATTTCGTCCCCTGCACCCGGCCGGGCTGATCGGCTACGCCGGGATGCTTTTTTTTCTGCTTCCTTGGGAGCAGATGGGACTCGACATGCCGATGGACGGGTATGCCGTATGGATTCTGATGTTTCTGCTGCTCGCGGTGACCGTTGTAAGCAAGAATGAGACGACGCTTGACGGGGCCGCCTTGCTGATGCTTGGAGCACTCTACGTCGGCTATGGCTTCGGTTCCATGCTTCAGGTCCGGGCTCTCCATGAACATGGGCTTTTCTTTTCCTTCCTCTGCTTCGGCTGCATATGGGCTTCCGACATCGGAGCCTACTTCATCGGCAAGGCGATCGGAAGGACGAAGCTGTGGCCGGCAATCAGCCCCAACAAAACGATCGAAGGCTCGCTTGGCGGCGTGCTGGCCTCCATCGTTGTCGCAGCGGTGTTCCACTTCGCCGCGCCGGAATGGATCGGACTCGGCCATGCGGTCCTGATCGGACTTGTGGCGGCAGTAGCCGGGCAGTTCGGAGACTTGATCCAGTCGGCCTACAAGCGTCTGCGCGGCGTGAAGGACAGCGGACGGCTGCTGCCCGGCCACGGCGGGGTGCTCGACCGTTGCGACAGCTGGATTATCGTGTTCCCGCTTCTTGTGCTGACGGGCCTCGTTCCCGTCTGACAGCGGCGCCAATACATATGTAGAAAGAGATGGTTCGGTGAAAAAAGTTACGCTTCTCGGATCGACCGGCTCGATCGGCACCCAGACGCTCGATGTGATGGCAGCCCATCCGGATGAATACGAGCTGGAGGGCTTGGCGGCAGGCTCCAATGCCCGGCTGCTTGTCGAGCAGGCGCTGAAATTCAAGCCCAAGCGGGTCTGTCTCGCCACGGAGGAAGGAGTGCGCTACGCCAGGGAGGCTCTGCCTCCTAGCGTAGAGGTGCTGTTTGGCGAAGAGGGCTTGGTTGAAATGGCGGGCGGAGGCAGCTCCGATGTCGTCGTGACGGCCATCATGGGAAGCCGCGGCCTCCCGGCTACGCTTGCGGCCATCGAAGCGGGGCGCACGATCGCTCTGGCGAACAAGGAAACGCTCGTTACGGCGGGGCATTTGGTCATGGACGCCGCGAAGCGGCGCGGAGTGAGCATCCTTCCCGTGGACAGCGAGCATTCGGCATTGTTCCAATGCTTGAACGGAGAGCGGCGCGAGGATGTGCTCGGCATCACGCTGACCGCATCCGGCGGCTCGTTCCGGGACCGCACGCGGGAGCAGCTCGGCGGAGTCACGGTCGCGGAAGCTCTGAACCATCCCAACTGGTCGATGGGCGCCAAGATTACGATCGATTCCGCTACGATGGTCAACAAAGGCTTTGAAGTCATCGAAGCCCGCTGGCTGTTCGACCTGTCCTACGACGACATTTCCGTGCTGATCCATCCGGAGAGCATCATCCATTCGTATGTCGAGTTCAAGGACCATAGCATTATCGCGCAGCTTGGCATGCCGGACATGAGGGTGCCGATCCAGTACGCCCTCTCCTATCCGGCGCGGCTGACGAGCCCGTCGGAGAGGCTGGATCTGGTGCAGGCCGGCAGCCTCACCTTCCGGGAGATGGACTACGACCGCTTCCGCTGCCTGCGCATGGCGTTTCAATGCGGACGTGCGGGCGGCACGGCGACGACGGTGTTCAATGCGGCCAACGAGGTTGCGGTCGACCGTTTCCTGAAGGGCGAGATCGAATTCCTCCACATCGAGCGCATTCTCGAGAGCGTTCTTGAAAGGCATGAAGTCATTGCTGTCCCGGGGTTGGAAGAGATCGCCGAGGCCGATGCCTGGGCCCGGCGGCAAGCTTTCTCAGCGGTTTAGCCTCCCTCTATTGCCCCATATTCGTTTGTTCTCCTGCGGCCGCATCAGAACCGGACGGCCTTCGAGCCAAGCCTCATCTGCCCGGGTTCGAAGGGTCTGCCTGAAGGGGCTTCAGCCCCGCTTCCTTCCGCTGGAAGCCGGTTTTATCCGCCGGCAGCCGAGGTTCCGTATCGGGACGGAGGATATCTGGCGGACGTCTGACGGCGAAGGGCGGTTCTCTTGTGTCTGCCGGGAGAATAATGATAATCTAGGTACAGGCCGTTAACCGACTGGAGGCACTGACAGCTATGGGTACAATTCAGGTCATCTTCATGACCGTTCTCGTGTTTTTCGTCATTGTCACCATCCATGAATGGGGACATTATTTTTTTGCCAAGCGCGCAGGCATTCTGGTCCGTGAATTCGCGATCGGATTCGGCCCGAAGCTGTTCTCCATCAAGCGGGGGGAAACCCGCTATACGCTCCGTCTAGTGCCCGCCGGCGGATTCGTCCGCATGGCAGGCGAAGATCCGGAAATTTCGGAAGTCCAGCCTGGACAGACGGTCGCGGTCCGTGTCAAGGATGGACGCGTGACGCGGATCTATCTCGATAAGCTGGATGAGCGCAGCGGAGTCATCCGAGGCGAAGTGGAACAGATCGACCTTGAGCGCAAATTGTTCATTCAGCTGCATGTGGAAGGCGAAGCGGAACGTTACGATGTCCATCCGCAGGCGCTTATGATCGCGAAGAGCCGGGAAACCCAGATTGCGCCCATCGACCGGCAGTTCGGCAGCAAGACGGTCGGACAGCGGGCTCTGGCCATCGCAGCCGGTCCTTTCATGAACTTCATCCTGGCGTTCGTCCTGTTCGCTGTCTACATCCAGATGGCGGGCGTCGTTCAAGACAATCCCAAGCATCTGCTGATCAACAGCGTCGTCGCAGGCATGCCGGCCGAGAAGGCGGGCTTGCAGAAGGGCGATGTCATCGAGACGGTGGGAGGCACCGACGTCGGGACCGATTATGCCAAGATGATCGAGATCATCGGCAAGTCGGCGAACAAGCCTCTTGAATTGAACATCATCCGCGGCGGAGAGCCTCTCTCGCTTACGCTGACCCCGGTTCCCGACAAGGAGAGCAAGGCCGGCAAGGTCGGCATCACGGCCGGGTATCCGATGCGGTCCGCGACGCTCGGAGAGACGGTCACGCAATCGGCCGTCACGATGAAGGAAGTGACGGTGCAGATCTTCAAAAGCTTCGGCCAGCTCATTACGGGCAACTTCAAGTTCGACGATCTTGGAGGTCCTGTGAGGACGGCTGAGGTTACCGGACAGATCGCGCGGCAAGGCCTACCGTCGCTTACGAATTGGGCGGCCGTGCTCAGTCTCTATCTCGGCATCTTCAATCTGCTTCCGATTCCGGCTCTGGACGGCAGCCGGCTCGTCTTCATCGGGCTGGAGGGACTGAGGGGACGTCCGGTCGATCCCGCGAGGGAGAGCATGGTCCATGTCATCGGCTTCATGATGCTGATGCTGCTCATGCTTGCCGTGACTTACAATGATATTTTACGTTTAGTACGAGGGTAGAGGGGAGCCTTTATGTCGAAGGATAAGCAATTCGTATCGGAAATAACGCCTCAGGGGGAAGACTTTTCCCGCTGGTATATAGACGTCATCAAAAAAGCGGAGCTGATGGACTACTCGCCTGTGCGCGGATGCATCGTATTCCGCCCGGACGGCTACGAGATCTGGGAGCACATCAAGGACGAGCTGGATCGCCGCTTCAAGGAGACCGGACACCGCAACGCCTACTTCCCGCTGTTCATTCCCGAGAGCTTTTTCCAGAAGGAAAAAGAGCATGTCGAGGGCTTCAATCCGGAGCTTCCTTGGGTAACCGAGGCCGGAGGCGAGATTCTCGAGGAGAGGCTGGCGATCCGTCCGACTTCGGAGACGATGATTGGCCATATGTACAGCAAGTGGATCCATTCCTACCGCGATCTGCCTGTGCTCATCAACCAGTGGGCGAACGTCGTCCGCTGGGAGAAGCGCACGCTGCCGTTCCTGCGCACGAGCGAATTCCTCTGGCAGGAAGGGCATACGGCGCATGAGAACGAAGGGGAAGCTCGCGAGGAAACGATGTCCATGCTGGAAACGTACCGTTCATTCGTCGAGGACTACCTCGCGATTCCGGTCATCAGCGGCGAGAAGACGCCGAGCGAGCGCTTCGCCGGCGCGGTGGACACGTATTCCATCGAAGCGATGATGAAGGACGGCCGTGCCGTGCAGGCAGGCACCTCCCATTACCTCGGCAACAAGTTTGCCGTCGCCTTCGACATCAAGTTCCTTGACCGCGACAACCAGCTGCAGTTCGCGCATACGACTTCGTGGGGAGTCAGCACCCGTCTGATTGGATCGCTGATCATGGTGCATGGCGACGACCGCGGGCTCGTGCTGCCGCCGAAGGTAGCCCCGACCCAGGTCATCATGATTCCGATCGGCCCTCCCAAGACACGCGATGCCGTCATCGCGAGAGTGGACGAGCTGTACGGCGAGCTCAAGAAAGCCGGTGTCCGCGTAAGAGTGGACGACCGCTCCGATATGAGCCCGGGCTGGAAATTCAACGAGTACGAGATGCGCGGCGTGCCGATTCGCCTCGAGCTCGGACCTCGCGACATGGAGAACGGCGTCTGCGTGCTCGTATCCCGCGTGAGCGGCGAGAAGCGCGTCGTGAACCAGAGCGATCTGACGGACGAAATCCAGCGCATGCTGGAAGAAATCCACCGCGACATGTTCGAGAAGGCGAAGAGCTTCCGCGAGGAGAATACGCATGCGGTCGACACGCTGGATGAAATGAAGGCGCTGCTCGACCAGAAGCGCGGCTTCGTGACGGCAGGCTGGTGCGGTTCGGCCGCCTGCGAGAAGCAGGTCAAGGAAGAGACCGGCGCGACGAGCCGGAACATTCCGTTCGAGCCGGCCGAACGCAAGGCGACCTGCCTCGTCTGCGGCGGGAAGGCCGAGCATACGGTCGTTTTCGCCAGAGCCTACTAATCTGAGCGGCGTCGTTTTCCGCAGCTATCAACAAAGCCCCGGCATGGGGCTTTGTTTTTTTCTCTCTTCTCTTTGCTTCATGGAAAGTCGGCGGCAGAAGAAAGAGGCCGGAGCATGCGGAAAACCCCTGCAGAAACGTAGTGGTCGCCTTTGAAGACGGATTCCAACCTTGAATTTCCAACTAAAAAAGGGAATCCGTATTCAACAGCGATCGAAAGGGGTTTCCGCCGGCGAGCGGCGCTTCTTTCGTTTCTTTGCCGCGCATTGCTGCCAACTTTCTATGTTCTTCCCCTTTATTCGACGGTATAATAGATTCCATTGACGATTCAAAGCTGCATTTCCAGGAGGGACTACATGAGCGCCGACAAAAGACAACGCTTCGAGCTGCTGACGAAGCAGGCCGAGCTTCCGCCGGAGCTGATCGGAACCCATTTCCAGGACGCGATCATCGAGAAGGTGCTGGTAAGCGAAAGCAACCGCGAGTGGACGTTCTGCATCTCCGTCCGCACGCTCGTCCAGCGCGATTACTATAGTATTTTTTGCAAGACGGTCCGGGAGAAGTTCCGCCATATCGCCGAAGTTTCGTTTTGCTTTACGTATGAGGACCATATTCTGAGCGACAGCCTATGCCTGGAATATTGGCCTCTGTTCGTGGAATGGGCGCAGCAGGAGATGGCTTCGGTCAACGGCTGGCTGGCCAAAGGGCAAGCCTCGGCCGAGAACGGCGTGCTGCTGCTTCAGCTCATGGACAAGGCGGGGCTGGAGCTGGCGAAGCGCAAGAAGCTGGACGAGGCGATCGTCCGCTTCTATGAGGAACGCTTCTCGCGCACTTTGCGCGTCAAGCTCGCTGCAGGCGAAGCGGCCCGCGAGCTCTATGAGGAGTTCGCCCAGCGCGTCGTTCAGGAGAACAACGACGCCGTCATGCAGATCATGACGAGCGCGGCGAGCGAGGTTCCGGAGCCGGAGGAAGGCGATGTCCGCCTCGCTGTCGGCTACGATATCCGCGAGGAAGCCGTGCCGATGATGAACATCGTGGAAGAAGAGAAGAAGATCGCCGTCCAGGGTACGGTATTCGGGCTCGAGGTCAAGGAGCTTCGCAACGGCAGCACCCTGTTTACGTTCAACGTGACGGATTTCACCGATTCCATCGCCATGAAGATGTTCGCGAAGACCAAGGAAGACGTGAAGGTGCTCTCCAAGCTGTCGAACGGCAAATGGATCAAGGCCCGGGGGCGCGTCGAGTACGACCGCTTCATGCAGGAGCCCGAGCTCGTCATGATGCCCAACGATCTGCATGAAGTCGTCGCGCCCAAGGAGCGGACCGATGCCGCCGAAGTGAAGCGGGTGGAGTTCCATCTCCATACGACGATGAGCACGATGGACGCCGTCACCTCGGTGGATACGTACATCAAGACGGCCGCCAAATGGGGACATGAGGCGATTGCGGTCACCGATCACGGCAACGTGCAATGTTATCCCGAAGCGTTCAAGCACGGAAAGAAAAACGGGATCAAGGTGCTGTTCGGCGTAGAGGCCAACGTCGTGAACGACGCCGTTCCGATGGTTTTGAATCCGCGTCCGGAGACGCTGAAGGATGCCGAATACGTCGTTTTCGACATCGAGACGACCGGCCTCTCCATCACGAACTGCAAGATCATCGAGCTTGCCGGGGTCAAATACAAGAATGGCCAGGAAATCGACCGCTTCGCCACCTTCATCAACCCTCATGAGCGCATTCCGTACCATATCGAGCAGCTGACCAACATTACGGATGACATGGTCCGCGGAGCGCCCGAGCTGGAGCCCAAGCTTCGCGAGTTCGCGGATTTTGTCGGCGACTGCGTCCTTGTCGCCCACAACGCTCGTTTCGACATGGGCTTCATTCAAGCGTCATGCAAGATGATCGGCATTCCGGAGCTGAAAAATCCGGTTCTCGATACGCTGGAGCTGGCCCGCTTCCTGCATCCGGCTATGAAGAACCATCGGCTCAACACGCTGGCCGACAAATACAAGGTCGGACTCGAGAGCCATCACCGCGCGGTGGACGACTCCGTTGCGCTGGCCGGGGTTCTGTACGGACTGATCGGCGACGCCGCCCAGCGCAGCGTGACCGGGCTTCATCAGCTCAACGACTATGTGGGCATGGACCTCTCCAACAGCCGTCCGTTCCACTGCATGATCTACGCTCTCAATGCGGCGGGCAAAAAAAACCTGTTCAAGCTCATTTCGCTTTCGCATACCGAGCATTTCAAGCGTGTCGCCTGCATTCCGAAGAGCAAGCTCAAGGACATGAGGGACGGCCTGCTCATCATTTCCGGCTGCGAGAAGGGCGAGTTTTTCGAGGCCGTCCTGAACAAGACGGTGGAGGAGGCGGAGGATGTCGCCGATTTCTACGATGTGCTGGAGATTCAGCCCGTCGACTTCTACATGCATCTGGTGGACAAAGGGCTTGTGGGCAGCCGCGCCGAGATCGAGGACGCGATGCGCAAGGTTTGCCGGATCGGCGAGAAGCTCGGCAAGCCCGTCATCGCCACCGGCAACGTCCATTATTTGAACCCGCGCGACAAGATGTACCGCGACATTACGATCATGGGCATAACGGGCTTCAGCCCGCTGAAGAGCCAGCGTCTCCCCGATGCCCATCTGCGGACGACCGACGAGATGCTGCAGGAATTCCGCTTCCTCGGCGAGGAGCTTGCCTATCAGGTCGTCGTCGCCAACACGGTGGAGCTTGCGGGCCGGTTCGAGCCGTTCGAGATGTTTCCGGACAAGCTGTTCACGCCGATCATGGAAGGGGCGGACGAGGAGATCCGCGATACCTGTTATTCGACTGCCCGCAGCATGTACGGCGAAGAGCTGCCGCAGGTCGTCATCGACCGTCTGGAGAAGGAGCTTGTGCCGATCATCAAGTTCGGCTTCTCGGCCAACTATCTCATCTCCGAGCGTCTGGTGAAGAAGTCCAATGCGGACGGCTATCTGGTCGGATCGCGGGGATCGGTGGGCTCTTCCGTCGTCGCGACCTTCCTGGGCATATCCGAGGTCAACCCGCTTCCTCCCCATTATCTGTGCCTGAATGGAGACTGCCGGCACAGCGAATGGATTCTGGACGGCAGCGTATCCTCCGGCTTCAATCTGGCGGACAAGGATTGCCCGCATTGCGGCAAGAAAATGAAGGGCGAGGGCCAGGACATTCCGTTCGAGACTTTCCTCGGCTTCAAGGGCGACAAGGTTCCCGACATCGATCTCAACTTTTCCGGAGAGTACCAGCCGATCGCGCATAATTTCACGAAGGAGATCTTCGGCGAGAAATGCGTGTTCCGCGCCGGCACGATCGGAACGGTGGCCGAGAAGACGGCCTACGGCTTCGCCAAGAAATACGAGGAGGAAAAAGGCCGGAAATGGCGCGGAGCGGAGCTCAGCCGGCTGGCGTCGGGCTGCACCGGAGTCAAGAGGAGCACCGGCCAGCATCCGGGCGGCATTGTCGTCGTGCCGGACTACATCGACGTCGAGGACATCACGCCGGTCCAATATCCGGCCGATGATACGGGAGCGGAATGGAAAACGACCCATTTCGATTACCATGCCTTCGAAATGAACCTGCTCAAGCTCGATATCCTCGGCCATGACGATCCGACGATGATGCGGATGCTCCAGGATCTGACGGGCATCGATCCGACGACGATTCCGATGAACGATCCCAAGGTGATGAGCATGTTCAACTCCACGACGGCGCTCGGAGTGGCTCCGGAGAAGATCCGCTCCAGCGTCGCCACCTATGGCGTTCCGGAGATGGGGACCAAGTTCGTCCGGCAGATGCTCGAAGAGACGCAGCCGACTTCATTTGCGGATCTGCTCCAGATTTCCGGCTTGTCGCATGGCACCGGGGTATGGCTGGGCAATGCCCAGGAGCTGATCAAGAACGGAACCTGCTCGATCAAGACCGTCATCGGCTGCCGCGACGAGATCATGCTCTATCTGATCTACAAGGCGGGCATGGATGCCGGGCTCGCCTTCAAGATTACCGAGAGCGTCCGGAAAGGCAGAGGGCTGACGCCGGAATGGATCGAGGAGATGAAGCGGTGCAAGGTGCCGCAGTGGTATATCGATTCCTGCCTGCGCATCGAGTACATGTTCCCGAAGGCGCATGCCGCGGCCTATGTCATTTCCGCTGTGCGCACCGCCTTTTTCAAGCTCTATCACCCGATCGAATTCTATGCCACCTACTTTACGGTCCGCGCGGAAGACTTCGATCTGGAGCTGCTGTGCCAGGGCTACGAGCCGATTCTCAAGAAGCTGGTGGAGATCGAGCAGAAGGGCTTCGCGGCGACGCCTAAGGAGAAGGCCTCGGTATCGATGTTCGAGATGGCGCTGGAGATGACTGCGCGCGGGTTCTCGTTCAAGCCGATCGACCTGTACCGCTCCGACGCGACCAAATGGACGATCGACGGCGACAGCCTGATTCCACCGTTCGCGGCGATCGCCGGCATCGGCGAAAACGCGGCGAGGAACATCGGAGCATCGAGGGACGGCAGCGAGTTTCTCTCGATCGAGGACTTCCAGCAGCGGTCGAAGGCGACCAAGACGATTATCGAAGTGCTGACCGGAATGGGCTGCTTCCGCGGTCTGCCGGAGTCCAACCAGCTCTCGCTTTTCTAAGCCCCGCAAGGGTTTGCAGCCATCCATGGAAAGTCTTCTAAGGAAAACAAATCTTGTCAGTGTACACGGGTTATGATATAATTTTTTTGGTAATCATGAGGATAGAGGTACTTCTGAAGAGTGGGGAAACCCACTCTTCACGTTTTGTCCACTACTTTTTCGGACTGATCGGGAGGTCAATTGGATTTGAGCACATCCAGAATCAAAGCCGTCGTGGAAGAGATGGTCGGCCCATTTCTCAGCGACAACGGATTCGAGCTTGTGGACATCGAATACGTGAAGGAAGGCAGCAACTGGTTCCTTCGCGTATTTGTTGATAAAGAAGGCGGTATTGACATCGACGAGTGCGGACGCATCAGCGAGTTTCTGAGCGAGCAGCTGGATCAGAACGATCCGGTATCGGACGCTTACTTCCTGGAAGTTTCGTCGCCGGGCGCCGAGCGCCCGCTGAAGAAGCCGGAAGACGTAAGCAAGGCGGTCGGCAAGCACGTGTTCGTCACGACGTACGAGCCGATCGACGGACTCAAGGAGTTCGAAGGACCGCTGGTTTCGTTCGACGGGGAGACCGTCGTCGTCAGCACCGGACGCAAGAGTCATGCCATTCCATATGCGAAGGTGGCCAGCGCCAGGCTGGCTATCGTTTTCTAATCATTGAAAGGGGGATCCGTGGTTCCAATGAGCATGGATTTTATTGAAGCCTTAAACGAGATAGAGAGAGAGAAGGGGATCGCCAAGGACATTCTCCTTGAAGCGATCGAAGCCGCTCTCATCTCCAGCTACAAGCGCAACTTCAACACCGCTCAGAACGTGCGCGTGGACATCAACCGCCATACCGGCGTCATCAAGGTATACGCGCGCAAGAACGTGGTGGAGGAAGTGCTTGATCCGCGCCTCGAGATATCGGTGGAGGCGTCACGGGAAATCAATCCTCACTACCAGCTCGACGATGTCGCCGAAATCGAAGTCACGCCTCGCGACTTTGGACGGATCGCCGCCCAGACGGCCAAGCAGGTCGTTACGCAGCGCATCCGCGAAGCGGAGCGCGGCCTCATTTATAATGCGTACATCGACAAGGAAGAGGATATTGTCAACGGCATCGTCCAGCGCCAGGATACGCGCCATTTGTTCATCGATCTCGGCAAGGTCGAAGCGGTGCTGCCGCTGACCGAGCTGATGCCGACGGACAAATTCAGGCATGGCGATCGCGTGAAGTCGTTCATCACCAAGGTGGAGAATACGACCAAAGGGCCGCAGATCATCCTCTCCCGCACCCATCCCGGGCTGCTGAAGCGGTTGTTCGAGCTGGAGGTTCCGGAAATCTACGACGGCGTGGTCGAGATCCGTTCGGTGGCGAGGGAAGCGGGCTTCCGCTCCAAGATCGCCGTCCATTCCCGCAATGCGGAAGTGGATCCCGTCGGCTCCTGCGTAGGCCAGAAGGGCATGCGCGTGCAGACGATCGTGACGGAGCTGAAGGGCGAGAAGATCGATATCGTCCGCTGGTCCGACAGCGTCGAGGAATACGTGGCGAATGCTCTCAGCCCATCGAAGGTGCTGGAAGTCATCGTGTTCGAACAGGAGAAGATGGCCCGGGTCATCGTGCCGGATTACCAGCTGTCGCTGGCGATCGGCATTAAAGGCCAGAACGCCCGTCTTGCCGCCAAGCTGACCGGCTGGAAGATCGATATCAAGAGCGAGACGCAGGCGGAGCAGGAATACGGCCGTGAACGGACCCAGGGCGTCGCGATGCATCAGGACTCCATAACGATCGACTGAGTTCCAGCCGCCTGACGTCTGGAGTTGCTGGAAGCACGGCTGTCTGCCGCAAGGGGGGACTACGCTTGAAACCTAGAAAGATACCGATGCGCAAATGCGTGGCAAGCCAGGAGATGCTGCCCAAGAAGGAGCTGATCCGGGTCGTCCGGACTCCGGAAGGGGATATCGTCATCGACCTGACGGGCAAAAAATCCGGAAGAGGCGCCTACTTGCGGGGGACAGCGGAATGCTTCCGCCTCGCCAAGAAGAGCCGCGCGCTCGACCGGGCGCTCAAGCAGGCGGTTCCGCCGGAGATTTACGATCAGCTCGAGCGGGAATTCATCTCCGTCGAAGAACAGTTCCTTGCCGCCAAAGAGCAGGAGGCGGATGAGGATGACGAATAAAGCTCTTTCCAACCTGGGCATGGCGATGCGTGCCGGCAAAGTCATCACCGGCGACGAGACGGTTCTCAAAGCCGTACGCCAAGGCAAAGCCCGGCTTGTGCTAGTCGCTGCCGACGCTTCCGATAATACGAAGAAGAAATATCGCGATAAATGCTCGTCCTACGGCGTGCCGTTGGCCGAAGCATTCACCCGGGACAGCCTCGGGCAGGCTCTTGGCAAGGAAGAGCGGGTCATCGTGGCCATTACCGATTCCGGGTTCGCGAACATGATTCGGGGGCAACTGAGCCAGAATACGGAGGTGGAGTATATTGACTAAACCACAGGATGGCAAAGACACCAAAGAGAAGCTGCGCGTATATGAATACGCGAAGTCCCTTAACATGAGCAGCAAGGAAATCATTACGATTCTTAAGCGTCTGGACACGCCGGTCAACAACCACATGAGCGTGATGGAAAACGACATGGTCAACAAAGTGGAAGGTTTCTTCCGCGACATCAAAGCGAACGCCGCAGCCAAGCGCGCGCAGGGCAACCCGCAGGTATCCGCCTCGGCCCCTTCCAAGCGCCCCGCCGACAAGCGGCCGGAGCAACAAGGAGTGCATACTATTCAACGTCAAGAGCAGTCTACAAACCAAAATCAGCAGGAACGACAGGTGACTATGAATACGACTTCGAATACACAAGGCAGCGGCTCGTCCGCTGGAACTCAGCAGCGTCCGGCTTCTCAAGGACAAGGCGGCGGCCAAGGACGCGGACCGGGCCAAGGACGTCCGCAAGGACAAGGCGGCCAAGGACGGCCTCCGGGTCAAGGCGGCGGCCAGGGACGTCCGCAAGGACAGGGCGGCCAAGGACGGCCTCCGGGCCAAGGCGGCGGCCAGGGACGTCCGCAAGGACAGGGCGGCGGCCAGGGACGGCCTCCGGGCCAAGGCGGCCAAGGACGTCCGCAAGGACAGGGCGGCCAAGGACGGCCTCCGGGCCAAGGCGGCGGTTACGGCGGCAGCAGGCCGCAGGGCGCCGGGCAAGCGGCGTCGGCGACCGGCCCGCGCGGTGAAAGCCGCAGCACGGCTGCCGCTCCGCGCACGTTCACGGACAACAAGCCTGCCGGCGGCACGCGCGACTTCTCCCGCGGCGGCAGCGCTGGCGGAGCGGGACGCACAGGCGGTCCCGGCGGCAACAACAACAACCGCAGAGGCGGCGGCAAGCCCGGCCAAGGCGCGGGCGGACGCTTCGACGATCGCGGCGGCAGCTACAAGAGCCGCGGAAGAGGCGGCAAGGGCGGCCGCGGCCAGCAGCCACAGCGCGAGAAAATCGACAATACGCCGAAGAAGATCATCGTCCGCGGCAGCATGACCGTCGGCGATCTCGCCAAGCTGCTCCACAAGGACGCTTCCGAAGTCATCAAGAAGCTCATTTTCCTTGGCGTCATGGCTACGATCAATCAGGAACTGGATATCGAGACGATCCAGCTCGTCGCATCGGAGTTCAAGGTCGAGGAAGTCGAGATCAAGATTCCGGTCGAGGAAGACGATTTCGAGACGGTCGAAGAGAAGGACGAGGAAGAGAATCTCATCGCCCGCGCTCCGGTCGTGACCATCATGGGCCACGTCGACCACGGCAAAACGACTCTTCTGGACGCCATCCGCTCCACGAACGTGACCGGCGGCGAAGCCGGCGGCATCACGCAGCATATCGGCGCTTACCAGGTCGAGATCAACAACAAGAAAATTACGTTCCTCGATACTCCGGGCCACGCCGCATTTACGATGATGCGCGCCCGCGGAGCCGAGGTGACGGACATCACGATCATCGTCGTGGCAGCCGATGACGGCGTCATGCCGCAGACGGTTGAAGCGATCAACCATGCCAAAGCGGCGAATGTGCCGATCATCGTGGCGGTCAACAAGATCGACAAGCCGGATGCGAACCCGGATACGATCAAGCAGGAGCTGACCAAATACGAGCTCGTTCCGGAAGAGTGGGGCGGAGACACGATCTTCGTCAACATTTCCGCCAAGCAGCGCATCAACCTCGAAGAGCTGCTGGAAATGATCCTGCTCGTGGCCGAGGTCAACGACTACAAGGCCAACCCGAACAAACGCGCCCGCGGCACTGTGCTTGAGGCCGAGCTCGACAAGGGCAAAGGCCCTGTAGCCCGCGTGCTCGTGCAGCACGGCACGCTGAAGATCGGCGATGCATTCGTAGCCGGCAATACGTTCGGCCGCGTGCGCGCCATGATCAACGACAAGGGACGCCGCCTCAAGGAAGCCGATCCTTCGACTCCGGTCGAGATTACGGGCCTGACGGAAGTTCCGCAAGCCGGCGATCCGTTCATGGTGTTCGAGGACGAGCGCAAAGCCCGCGACATCGCGGAACGCCGTTCGATCAAGCAGCGCCAGTCGGAGATGGGAGCGAACTCCCGCGTGACGCTGGACGATCTCTACAAGCACATCACGGAAGGCGAGATCAAGGATCTCAACGTCATCATCAAAGCCGACGTTCAAGGCTCCCTGGAAGCTCTCCGCGGCTCGCTCGAGAAGATCGAAGTGGAAGGCGTCCGCGTGAAGAGCATCCACAACGGCGTCGGCGCGATTACGGAATCCGACATCACGCTGGCATCGGCCTCCAACGCCATCGTCATCGGCTTCAACGTCCGTCCTGAGACTCAAGCCGCCGTGGCGGCCGAGCAGGAGAAGGTCGACGTCCGTCTGCACAACATCATCTACAACGTCATTGAAGAAATCGAGCAGGCCATGAAGGGCATGCTGGATCCGGTCTTCAAGGAAGTCGTCATCGGCCACGCCGAAGTGCGCAACCTGTTCAAAGTGAGCAAGGTCGGCACGATCGCAGGCTGCATGGTCATCGACGGCAAGATTTCCCGTTCGGCGGAAGCCCGCATCGTCCGCAGCGGCATCGTCGTATACCAAGGCAAAATCGACACGCTCAAGCGCTTCAAGGATGATGTGAAGGATGTCGCTCAAGGCTACGAGTGCGGCATTACCGTCGAGCGCTTCAATGATCTTCAAGAGGGCGACGTTATCGAAGCCTTCGTGCAGGAAAAGGTAGAACGTTAAAGAGGTGAATCACCATGGCTAAGATCCGCGTAGGCCGGGTGGGGGAACAGATCAAGAAGGAGCTCAGCCAGATCATCCAGGCTGAGCTCAAGGATCCCCGCATCGGTTTCATCACGGTGACCGGCGTTGAAGTCACGAACGACATGTCCCAGGCGAGAGTGTACCTGAGCGTGCTCGGAAGCGACGATCAAAAGGAAGAAACATTGAAGGCGCTCGCGCGCGGCACCGGATTCATCCGTTCGGAGCTCGGCAAGCGAATCCGTCTGCGCCATACGCCGGAGCTGCTGTTCAAATTCGACAGCAGCATCGAGTACGGCAGCCGCATCGAATCCCTGCTCACGGACATCAACCGTGACAACGGAGGCCAATGACCGGCGCGGGGCAGGATCTATACGAAGCTGCTCTGCAGTTCATGAACGAGGGAGACGACTACTTGGTTGTCTCCCATGTTCAGCCTGACGGGGATGCGGTGAGCTCCACGCTTGCTGCGTCCTGGCTGCTGGGCAAGCTGGGCAAGAAGGCTGTCCTGGCCAATGAAGACCTCGTCCCGGACAGGCTGCGCTTCATGGCCGGCTCGGAAGGCATTCTCCGGTACGGAGATAATCAAGGACGCACGTTCAAGCGGATCATCGCCGTCGACTGCGCCGATTTCAAACGGATCGGACGGATCGCGGAATGGTTCGAGGACGGGTACGAGCTGCTCAACATCGATCATCATCCGACCAACAATGGATATGGAGCCGTCAATCTTGTCGTTCCCGACGCCGCGGCCACGGCGCAGATTCTGTACGGGCTCGTCCGCACCGCTTGCATGCCTCTGGAGCAGCCGGCGGCGGAAATGCTCTACACCGGATTGCTTACGGACACGGGAGGCTTCCGTTATTCCAATACAGATACGCGGGTCATGCAGGCAGCTTCGGAGCTGCTTGAGGCCGGGGCAGGCGGCCATGCCATCGCCGATCGGCTGCTGGAGCGCATGTCGCTTCCCCAGCTGAAGCTGCTTCGGCTCGGGCTGAACCGGATGGAATTCCATTTTGGGGACCGCGTCTGCACGATGCATATTTCGCCCGAAGACATGCAGGAGACAGGGGCTGCTCCAGAGGATCTGGAGGGCCTTGTCAATTATGCCCGCAATGTCGAAGGCGTGGACGCGGGCATCCTGTTCAAGGGCTTGCGTGACGGCGGCGTCAAGGCAAGCCTGCGCTCCGGGGGCACGCTCGATGTGGCGGCAATCGCTTCCCGCTTCGGCGGAGGCGGCCATATCCGGGCGGCCGGCTGCCGCCTTGACGGCCCGATCGGAGAAGCGATGAGCTCCCTGTTGGCCGTTATAAGGGAGGAACTGAAAGACTGATGGATGGAATTTTGGCAATCTGGAAGCCTGCCGGCTGGACGTCCCACGACGTGGTGGCCAAATGCCGCAGGCTGCTCCGGACCAAACGCATCGGCCACGCGGGCACGCTGGATCCTATGGTGACCGGCGTGCTTCCTTTATGCGTCGGACAAGCGACACGCGTGGTTGAATACATGCAGGAGCTGCCCAAGGCTTACGAGGCTGTCCTGCAGCTCGGCATTTCGACGGATACGCTCGATTTGACCGGCGAGATTCTGGAGCAAGTGGATTCCGTCGAGTTGAATGAGCAGGATATCACGCAAGCCCTTATGTCCTTCCTGGGCGAAATCATGCAGCTGCCGCCGATGTATTCGGCCGTGAAGGTCGACGGCAAGCGGCTCTATGAATTGGCGCGTGAAGGCAAGACGGCGGAGCGCAAGCCCCGTCAAGCGACGATCCATTCGCTTGATGTGCTGTCGATGGATCTGGACAGGCCGCACCCGCTGGTGTGGTTCCGGGTCGTCTGCTCCAAAGGGACGTACATCCGCACGCTCTGCGAGGATATCGGCAGCAAGCTCGGTGTGCCCGCCGCCATGGCGGAGCTCAAGCGAACGCTGTCGGCGGGCTTTTCGGAAGAGGATTGCCTGACGCTTGAGCAAGTCCAGCTGTCGATGGAGCAGGGGACGCTGGAGCAGCGGCTGCTTCCCGCGGAGGCGGCGCTTGTCCACATGCCGCGCTCCAGCGCCGCGCCGCCGGCTATGCGCCAAGCCTTGCAAGGACGCCGGATTCCGGTCGAGTGGCTGGACGAACGTCCTGCGGAAGGAAGCCAATTCCGGCTCTATGGCCAGGATGGCGCCTTTGCCGGCCTGTTTGAAATTACGGAAGACGGAAGCATGGTGAAGCCGGTGAAGGTGTTCGCCCGGCCCGATTCGGAATAGCGGATCGCCATGCGGGCCGCAGCGCCGGGATTTGTTTGGAACCGGGGCTGCAGGCATCCAGAATAAAAGGAATGCGGGTGAATGGAAGTGGAGATTTACGAACTGAGCTACCCGATCAACGGCAGCAATGAACCGGCGTTTTCCCCGGCGCCGTGCTGTCTGGCAATCGGGCATTTTGACGGCGTCCATCTCGGGCACCGCCATGTGATCGACCGTGCTGTCGCAGAGGCCCGCCGATCGGGAGCCCGCGCCGCGGTGATGACGTTCCACCCGCATCCCCGCGAAGTGCTCGGCATCGGCAGCGGTTTCGCCGAATGCCTGACGCCGCTCGACGCGAAGCTGGAGCTGTTCCGGGAGGCAGGGGCGGATGCCGTCTTCATCATGCAATTCGACCCCGCTTTCGCCGCCATCAGTCCGGAAATGTTCGCCAGGGAGGTGCTGGTGCCGCTCGGCGTCAGCCATGCCGTCGTCGGCTTCGACTTCACGTTCGGCAGCCGCGGCGCGGGAACTCCGCAGATGCTGGCTGAGCTTGGAAGCGGAAGCTTCACGGTCGACATCGTTCCGGCCGCCCAGAGGGACGGGCTCAAGGTCAGCAGCACCTATGTGCGGGAAGCGTTGGAGGAAGGCCGCGTCGAGCTCGCGGCCGAACTGCTGGGAAGGCCTTACCGGGTCAGCGGCATCGTCGTGCACGGCGACGCCCGGGGGAGGCTGCTCGGCTTCCCTACGGCCAACCTGAGTCCGGACCGGCCTTACGTCCTGCCCCGGCTTGGCGTCTATGCGGTCAAGGTCAGGATTCTTTCTCCCCTGGGGGGAGAGCCTTCTGTCCATGATGCGGTGCTGAACCACGGGATGAAGCCTACGTTCAACAAGGACAAGATCGTTCCCGTGCTGGAAGCCCATCTGCTTGATTTCGAGGGGGATCTGTACGGGAACAGGCTGGAGATCGACTTCGTTCATTTCCTGCGCACGGAACAGAAGTTCTCCGGAATCGACGAGCTCGTATCCCAGCTTGGCCGCGACAAGGCTCGCGCCAGGCAATTGCTGCAGGACTGAGCGGCGCTGCCGAAGAGGCTTCCGAACGGCAGGCGTTTACATTGGTTCCCGTTGATGCTATACTGTCTAATGTTGTCCGGAGTTGCTCCGGCCATCACGGCCTTGGCTTGGCCTGTCCGCTCTCACCGGCGGCGGCGAGGCTGACGGCGGCTACTCAAGCAACCTATTACGCAATTGGAGGTGAACTAGGATGGCACTTACGCAAGAACGGAAGCAAGAGCTCATCGAAGAGCACAAGACGCATGCAAGCGACACTGGCTCTCCAGAAGTTCAGGTCGCAATCCTTACTCAGAACATCGTGAACCTTACGGATCACCTGCGGACGCACAAGAAAGATCATCACTCGCGCCGCGGCCTTCTGAAAATGGTCGGTCAGCGCCGCAAGCTGCTGGCATACCTGAAAAACAAGGATGTTAGACGTTACAGCGCTCTGATCGAGAAGCTCGGCCTTCGCCGCTAAGAAGCTGTTGAAGAAGCAACCTGGTTGTCCAGCTGTCCGGGATTCCCGGAAGGGCTGCAGCCCGGTTGCTTTTTATAATCAATTCGACAAGTCTATCTTTACATATCCGGACAAGGCTTCAGGAGAGGGTCGGGCGTCCGCGCCGGGCAGGATAACCCGAGGCTGCGCCGAATATTTTTCTAGATTAGGAGGGATATCATGCACCAGGTTCAAATGACACTGGGGGGTCGCCAGCTGACCCTCGAAAGCGGCCGCCTGGCCAAGCAGGCCAATGCCGCCGTTACGGTACGGTATGGCGACACCGTCGTCCTCTGCACCGTTACCGCTTCTTCGGGTCCGAAGGATCTGGACTTCTTCCCGCTTACGGTCAACTACGAGGAGCGCCTCTATGCCGTGGGCAAGATTCCTGGGGGCTTCATCAAGCGCGAAGGACGCCCGAGCGAGAAGGCCATCCTTTCGAGCCGCCTGACCGACCGTCCGATCCGTCCGCTGTTCCCGGAAGGGTTCCGCAACGATGTTCAAGTGCTGAACCTCGTCATGAGCGTGGACCAGGACTGTCCGCCCGAGATTGCCGCGATGATCGGCACAGGCGCTGCGCTGAGCATCTCCGACGTTCCGTTCAACGGACCGATCGGAGGCGTCATCGTAGGCCGGGTGGACGGCAAGTTCATCATCAATCCGACGGTGGAGCAGGAAGAAGCGAGCGATCTCAAGCTCGTTGTTTCCGGCACGAAAGACGCCATCATGATGGTGGAAGCCGAAGCCAACGAGCTGACTGAAGAAGTCATGCTCGAAGCGATCATGTTCGGCCATGACGAGATCAAGAACATCGTGGCTACGATCGACGAGCTGACGGCTCAATGCGGCAAGGAAAAGATGGAGGTTGTTCTCCATACCGTCGATTCCGAAGTCAACGACGCTGTGCGGGCGTTCGCTTCGGCGCGTCTGGTCGAAGCGATCCGCATCGAGGAAAAGCATGCCCGCCAGGAAGCGATCGATCTCGCGAACAGCGAAGCGGTCGCCCACTTCCAGGAAGTCTATGCGGAAACTCCGGAGCTCATGGGCGACGTGAAGGAAACGCTGTACGACATCGTCAAGGAGGAAGTGCGCCGCCTCATTACGCATGACAAGGTTCGTCCGGACGGACGCGGACTGGACGAGATCCGTCCGATCGACTGCGACGTATCGGTGCTGCCCCGCACGCACGGCACAGGCCTGTTCACGCGCGGCCAGACGCAGGCGCTCAGCGTCTGCACCCTGGGAGCGCTCGGCGATGTCCAGATTCTGGACGGCATCAGCCCGGAGACGACCAAGCGCTTCATGCATCACTACAACTTCCCGCCGTTCAGCGTCGGCGAAGCACGCCCTCTGCGCGCGCCTGGCCGCCGCGAGATCGGACACGGAGCCCTCGGCGAACGCGCCCTTTCCAAGGTTCTTCCTTCGGAGGCCGACTTCCCGTACACGATCCGCCTCGTATCCGAGGTGCTGGAATCCAACGGCTCCACTTCGCAAGCGAGCATCTGCGCCAGCTCTCTGGCCATGATGGACGCAGGCGTGCCGATCAAGGCGCCGGTAGCCGGCGTGGCGATGGGGCTGATCAAGGACGGAGAGCATTTCTCCATCCTGACGGACATTCAAGGCATGGAAGACCATCTCGGGGATATGGACTTCAAGGTCGCCGGCACCGCCGAAGGCGTAACGGCCATCCAGATGGACATCAAGATCGACGGCATCGACCGCGCGATTCTGACCCAAGCGCTGGAGCAAGCCCGCGTAGGCCGCATGCATATCCTGGACAAGATGAACGCCACCATGAGCAAGCCGCGCGAGAGCCTGTCGGCATACGCGCCTAAGATCATGACGCTCCGCATCAATCCGGACAAGATCCGCGATGTCATCGGCGCAGGCGGCAAGATCATCAACAAGATCATCGAGGAGACGGGAGTCAAAATCGATATCGAGCAGGACGGCATGGTCTACATCGCTTCCTCCAACGAAGAGATGAACAAGCGCGCCCGCGCCATCATCGAAGGCATCGTCAAGGAAGTCGTCGTCGGCGAGATCTACACCGGCACGGTCAAGCGCGTCGAGAAATTCGGGGCGTTCGTGGAGATCCTCCCGAACAAGGACGGACTGGTCCATATTTCCCAGCTGTCGACGGAGAGGGTTGCCAAGACGGAAGACGCCGTCAACATCGGCGACGTCATCACCGTCAAGGTGACGGAGATCGACCAGCAGGGACGCATCAACCTGTCCCGCAAAGCGGTTCTTACGGCCGAGGCTCCTTCCCAAGCCTGATTCCGGCTGGAGGTCCAGACGGTCAAAAACTCAGAGCCAGAGACTTTCTCTGGTTCTTTTTTTATTTGCCTGCCCGGCCATGCAGGGAGACTGCATCGCGATGCGGAACCCTCCGGACCCAAGGAGTCCAAGCCGCATAAATTGTCCCTCTCATTCATAGGAATCATGGAGAAGAGTGGAGGGATGTAGCGATGAAACTGCGGCAATGGGGCTTGTCCGCCGCCTTCGGCGCAGCCGTCGTCCTGCTTGCGGTCAGTTATGGCGGCGCCGGAGGGTACGTTCAGGCTGTCAAAAGCGGGGAAAGCCGGTCGGCGATGCTGCTGACAGACAATGAAGAGGCGCTGCGGACGGAAATCAAGCTGGAGGCGGAAAAGCGCTATATCCCGCCTGTGGATGCGAAGGTCGACCGTTGGTTCCGGGCGATACCGGGCTATGACGGACGCGAAGTCGATATCGAGGCTACCTACCGGCAAGCGCAGCTTCGTCCCGACGGCCCTGTTCAATATGTGTACAAGGCGGTCAAGCCGAAGGTAAGCGTGGAGAATTATCCGCTGGAGCCGATCTATCGGGGCAATCCCGCGAAGCCGACCGCCTCGTTCATGATCAATGTCGCGTGGGGCAACGAATATTTGGAGCCGATGCTGGCGACTCTCGACCGGTTCGGAGTGAAGGCGACCTTTTTCCTGGATGGATCCTGGTTGAAGAAATATCCGGAAGAAGCGCGTAAAATCCAGGCGGCGGGCCATGAGATTTCCAATCATGCCTACTCTCATCCCGATATGAGCAAGCTCGGAATGGAGCAGCAGACGTTGCAGATCACGCGCACCGAGCTGCTGCTCAAGGAAACGCTGGCTGTCAGCAACCGGCTGTTCGCCCCGCCATCGGGAAGCTACAACGCCTCGACGGTCAAAGCGGCGCGCGCGCAAGGACTGAGGACCGTCATGTGGACGCTGGATACGGTGGATTGGCGCAAGCCTTCGCCGGGCGCGGTCGTCGACAAGATCGCACGCGGCATCGGGCCGGGATCCCTCATTCTGATGCATCCGACCGCAAGCTCGAGAGATGCGCTCGAAGGCATGATCAAGGCGGCCAAACGGAAAGGACTGCTGCTTGTGCCCGTCAGCGAGACGATCTCGGAGGAGCGGATCGAGGCTCCGGTTGAGGCCAAACCTTAATTTTGTTATGATGATAATCAAACTCAAGGAGGAGATCCGGTGAATATATATAGACTCAGCAACGGTCTGCGCGTCGTCGCGGAACCGATTCCCACCTGCCGTTCCGTTTCGTTCGGCATTTGGGTCAAGACGGGATCCCGCAGCGAAACGCCGTCCAACAACGGCATCTCCCATTTCATCGAGCATATGCTCTTCAAAGGCACCGATACACGCAGCGCCAAGGATATCGCCGATCTGTTCGACGGCATCGGAGGCAATGTGAATGCCTTCACGGCGAAGGAATATACCTGTTATTTCGCCAAGGTGCTCGACCAGCATCTGCCGCTTGCCGTCGATGCTCTTGCGGACATGTTCTTCAACTCCAGGTTCGACGAGGAAGAATTGGCGAAGGAAAAGAACGTCATCTTCGAAGAGATCGCCATGTACGAGGACACGCCGGACGACAAGGTCCACGACGAGGCTTCCCGGGCTTCCTACGGCGACCATCCGCTCGCTTATTCGATCCTGGGCTCCGAGGAGCGGCTGACTTCCATGGGGCCGGCTGACCTGCGCGGTTATATGAAGGAACAGTATACGCTGGAGAACACGGTCATCAGCGTCGCGGGCAATATCGAGGAGAAGGGGCTGCTGGAGCTTCTGGAAGCCAAGTTCGGCGGCTTCTCCGACAGCGGGCTCGGACGGAGCCTGGAGGCTCCCGAGTTCAAGGGAGAGTACCTGTTCCACCCGAAAAAGACGGAGCAGAACCATATCTGCCTCACCTTCCCGGGCTGCTCCATTTCCGACGACAACCTCTACGCGATGATCCTGCTCAACAACGCCCTCGGCGGCGGCATGAGCTCCCGGCTGTTCCAGGAAATCCGCGAGAAGCGGGGACTCGCCTATTCGGTCTATTCCTACCATACCTCCTATGCCGATTCGGGACTGTTCACCGTCTATGCCGGGACGGCTCCGCGCCAGACGGCGGATGTGCTTGACCTGACGATGGAGCTGCTCGGCGACGTTTCGGCCAAGGGCCTGACCGACGCGGAGCTGACGAGGGGCAAGGAGCAGCTGAAGGGCAGTCTGATCCTCAGCCTGGAAAGCACGAGCAGCCGGATGAACCGCAATGGCAAAAACGAGCTCATGCTCGGCCGCCATTACACGCTCGACGAGATGATCGAACGGATCGAAGCGGTCAAAATGGAAGATATCCGCGCCGTGACGGCTTCGATGCTGAAGGTTCCGTTCGCCGTGGCGATGGTCGGCTCCGAAGAAGGGCCGGCCGCCAAGCTGAGGAGGGACCAATTTGTTTCCGGTAGAGTTTAAGCGTCTACCCGGCAGCGAGGATGTGCCTCTGCCGCTGCGGATGTCGGAAGCGGCGGCTGGCTTCGACCTGCATGCCTCGGTAGCGGAGCCTTTACGGCTTCAGCCCGGAGAGCGCGCGCTTGTTCCGACCGGCTTCGCCATGGCGATGCCGGAAATACTGGAAGCGCAGATCCGTCCCCGCAGCGGGCTTGCGTACAAGCACGGCATTACGGTGCTCAATTCCCCAGGCACGATCGATGCCGACTACCGTGGAGAGGTGAAGGTGCTTCTGGTCAACCTGGGCCAGCAGCCGTTCACGATCAACCGGGGAGAACGGATCGCCCAGATGGTATTCCAGGCCGTTCCGGCCGTCTCCGTCTCCGAGGTCGAAGAGCTGAGCGAGACGGTTCGCGGGGCCGGAGGGTTCGGACATACAGGCGTTTGAAGCCGTTGTCCCCGATGTCTCATCCTGACCAAAAGGCTGTCCGGCGCCACCCCCATGGGTGGCGCCGGACAGCCTTTTGCATGAACCGGACTTCCGTTCCGCGGGCGATCCCACTTGCCGCCCTTGCATATGCTTCCGCTTGAGAGGGCGGCCGGGCACCGGAAGGAATGCCCGATTCCGCAGTAACCCTCGTATGCGCCGCGGCATACCATGATCTAGACGCACGAAAGCGACTGGAGCGGAGGCGGGGGAGCCTTTCCCAAGCTTGAGTGAGTGCAGCGGCATCGGCCGGTGCAGCCGGCCATGTGCCGCTTAAGGGCGATCAAGGTGAGAGGAAGTGACGCCAGCATGCTGACCGGCGTTCAGGTGCTGCTGATCGGCGGCGACGCAAGGCAGCTAGAGGTCATCCGCAGGCTGTCGGAACTGGATGCAGCCGTTACGGTGTCCGGATTTGACGGACTCCGCACCCTTCCGGACGGAACCGTGGACAATGAGCTTCGCGACGAGCTGTTCGACAAGGCAGACGCCATTCTTCTGCCTGCGGTAGGGACGGACGACAACGGCATAATACCCGCTGCTTTCAGCAATTCCGAACTGCGCCTGACGGATGCGCAGCTTGCGCGTGTCCCCGACCATTGCAAGGTCTATGCCGGCATGGCGAGGCCTTATTTGAAGTCGTTGTGCGCCAGCCGCGGAATCGAGCTTGTCGAGCTGTTCGAGCGGGACGACGTGGCGATATCGAATTCGATTCCGACGGCGGAAGGCGCCGTCAAAATGGCTATCGAGAATACGGACTTCACCATTCATGGCTCCTCATGCATGGTGCTCGGCCTCGGGCGGACGGGGCTTACGCTTATCCGCACCCTTCAGGGCCTGGGGGCCCGGGTGCTTGCCGGAGTGCACCGTCCCGAGCATTTCGCAAGAGCGCAGGAAATGGGCGCAAAGCCTTTCTACACAAGGGATTTGCTCGATTACGCAGCCAATATCGACTTGCTTTTTAACACAATTCCAACTATGATAGTCACAGCGCAAATGATTGCTAGAATGCCCTCCCGCGCCGTCATTATCGACCTGGCCTCCAAGCCTGGCGGTACGGATTTCCGCTTTGCGGAGAAGCGCGGACTGAAGGCGATTCTTGCTCCCGGATTGCCGGGAATCGTTGCCCCTGTGACAGCCGGCCGAATCATAGCTGATTGTGTCACTCAGCTGATTATGGAAGACATCAGCGCGCGGGGGAATGAATGATGAACTGGAACGGACTAACGGTCGGTTATGCCCTGTCGGGCTCTCACTGCACGTTCGCGGAGGTCATGCCTCAGATTCAACGCTTCGTCGATGCCGGCGCCAATGTCGTGCCGATCGTCACGCAGAGCCTGATGACGACGGACACCCGCTTCGGTACAGCCGAGGAGTGGAAGAGCAAGCTGCTTGAGATCACCGGCAATGAGATCATCTCGACGATCGTCCAGGCCGAGCCGCTCGGACCTTCCAAGCTGATCGACGTGCTGCTGATCGCGCCATGCACGGGCAATACGACGAGCAAGCTTGCGAACGCCTTGACAGACAGCGCCGTGCTTATGGCGGCCAAGGCGCAGATGCGCAACGGCAGGCCGGTCGTCATCGGGATTTCGACCAACGACGGCCTTGGGCTGAACATGGCGAACATCGCGAAGCTGATGGCGGCGAAGAGCATCTTCTTCGTGCCGTTCGGCCAGGATGATCCGGTGAACAAGCCGAATTCGCTCGTCGCCAAGATGGACCTTGCCATGGAGGCTTGCGAGCATGCCTTGCAAGGCAAGCAGATGCAGCCCGTCCTGATCGAGAGAAGATAGGCATGGCGCCTCGGCCGGCCGATGGAGACATCGCGGCTGCGGCGGATGCATAAGGTTGCTAATAGGCCATACGATGCCGGCTCCTCCACACGGGAGCCGGTTTCAACAAAGACAGGCACGGCACGGAGAACCGGCTCTCAAGACAGCTGCCCGGAATTCTCCAGCCGCCATGCGGCGCGGAACAAGAGAACGCCAGCCGGCAGCATGCTGCCGCTGGCGGCTTTTCTATGATTCAGCCATAAAGGATTTCAACTGCATGCTATCAGGGAGAGGAGCGGCTTCCAGGAAGAAGCCGCTTCAGCGAAGGGATGTCATCCATGGGGGTACGGGTTTTAAAATTCGGCGGTACTTCGGTGGCGACCAAGCAGACCAGGGAGCTGGTCGTCCGCCATATCCAGCGCGAGCTGGGCGAAGGCCATCGTCTTGTCGTAGTCGTTTCGGCGATGGGGCGCAGCGGGGATCCGTATGCGACGGATACGCTGCTGTCTCTCGCCAGTGAAGAAGGCGGAGAAATTCCGGCGCGCGAACGCGATCTGCTCATGGGCTGCGGAGAAATCATCTCGGCAGTCGTCTTGAGCACGGCTCTGGCATCCAGGGGAATTCCCTGCGTCGCCTTGACGGGCGGCCAAGCCGGAGTCGTGACAGGCAGCCAGTTCGGCGAAGCCCGCATCGAGGAGATCCGCACCGACCGCATGACCGGGCATCTGGACCGGGGAGAAGTGGTCATTGTGACCGGCTTCCAGGGACAGAACGGACAGGGAGACCTGACGACGCTTGGCCGCGGAGGCAGCGATACGTCCGCCACGGCGCTCGGGGCGGCGCTGCATGCCGAGATCGTCGACATCTATACCGACGTGAACGGGATTCTGACAGCGGATCCAAGAATTGTGAAAGACGCCAAGCCGCTTACCGTAGTCGGCTATGCCGAGATATGCAACATGGCTCGTCAAGGGGCGAAGGTCATCCATCCCCGGGCGGTCGAGATCGCCCAGCAGGCCAGAATTCCGCTCCGAGTCCGCTCCACATTCTCGGATGACGAGGGGACGCTCGTGACGGATATGCCGACGGCTCTGAGCATCGCATCGCCGCTGCGCGACCGCCATGTGACGGGAATCGCGCATGTCCAGGGCGTCACGCAGATATCCGTCCGGACGGTCGAAGGCATCGCGGACATGCAGCTCCAGGTGTTCCAGTCGATGGCCCGCAGCGGGATCAGCGTCGACTTCATCAACGTGACGCCTGCGGGTGCTCTTTATACGGTATTCGACCGCGACGCGGACAAGGCGGTCCAAGTTCTGCAAGGGCTCGGCTTCGAGCCGGAGACGGTGAACGGCTGCGCCAAAGTATCCGTCATCGGCGGCGGAATGAACGGCGTTCCCGGCGTCATGGCGCGCATCGTCGAGGCGCTGACGGAGCAAGGAATTCCGATTCTCCAGTCGGCGGATTCCAATACGACGATCTGGGTGCTCGTCCGCGAGGAGCATATGGGCAACGCCTTGCGCGCCCTGCATGCGAAGTTCGAGCTTCATTTATAACCTAGAGCTGTGCGGGCGGGCGGCATCCGCCTGCCGCTTTTGAGAGCGAGACAGATGCAGCGGGTCTGGCCGTCATGGTTGTCCGCTGGAACAGGGGAGGAACAGAGATGGATTATGGCAGATTGATTACGGCAATGGTAACTCCGTTCCACAATGACGGCAGCATCGACTGGAAGACGACGGGGCTGCTCATCGACCATCTTATCGAAGCGCAGGGAAGCGATTCCATCGTCGTCAGCGGCACGACGGGCGAGTCTCCGACGCTTGCCGAAGCGGAAAAGCTGGAGCTGTTCCGCTTCGCCGTCAAGCATGCGGCCGGACGCGCCCGCATCATCGCCGGCACGGGCAGCAATGATACGGCCCATTCCGTCCACTTGACCAAGCTGGCCGAGCAGGCGGGAGTGGACGGCATTCTGCTGGTCGTTCCTTATTACAACCGGCCAAGCCAGGAGGGCATGTACCGCCACTTCAAGACGATCGCCGAAGCGACCGCGCTTCCCGTCATGCTGTACAATGTGCCGGGCCGGACCGTGGCGAGCATGGATGCGCGGACGACGGTCCGGCTCGCTCGCGATGCGGCCAATATCGTCGCGACGAAGGAATGCCATTCGCTGGATCATGTATCGGAGATCATTTCCGGAGCTCCTGCCGAATTCCGGGTCTATACCGGCGATGACAGCGCGACGCTGCCGGCGATGGCGGTCGGCGCCTACGGAGTCGTCAGCGTTGCGAGCCATATCGTCGGATCCGAGATGAAGGCGATGATCGAAGCTTATTTGGACGGACGGACGGCCGAGGCGGCCGCGTCGCACCGCAGGCTGCTTCCCGTGTTCAACGGATTGTTCAAGGCTCCGAATCCCGTGCTCGTGAAAAAGGCGCTGGAGCTGAAGGGGCTGCCTGTCGGCGGCGTCCGGCTGCCGCTCGTCGAAGCGGACGATGTCGAAACCTCCGCCCTGGTCCAGTTGCTCGGCCTATAGAAGATCGTTTCCTGCAACCGATGCGCTCAAGCGCATCGGTTTTTTTGTCCGGCCGAGCGGGAGCATCCATGTCTCCCTTCCCATCCGCGCTTTCGTTCTCGGCTCCAGTCGATGAATTTGCGGCGGAGACAATAATTGCGGCTGGAATTTCCAATCGGCTTGTGTTCCATCTTTTGCATCATGTATAATATTCCTAAGTGAATGGTGCGGCAAAGTGAATATCGAGTCAAGCCCGGCCGCGTGGCGGCATTGCGGGTGGAGTCCGTGCATCTCATGGAAGAGTTTTCTTAACCATAGATCTCATTCTATCTTCACATCACATAGGAGGTAAGAAATCCCTTGTCAAAAAAGAATACCCAGGACAAGCTGCTCATCTTCGCCCTCGGCGGCGTTGGCGAGATCGGCAAGAATATGTATGTCATCCAATACGGCAATGACATCGTAGTCGTTGACTCAGGCCTCAAGTTCCCGGAAGAGGACATGCTCGGAATCGACATCGTCATCCCGGACATCACGTATCTCACCGATAACCGCGACAAAGTCCGCGGCATCGTCATCACCCACGGACACGAAGACCACATCGGCGGCCTTCCGTACGTGCTCCGCCATCTGAACGTTCCGGTATATGGAACGAAGCTGACGCTCGGCCTGATCGAGAGCAAGCTGAAGGAAGCGGGCCTGCTTGGAGAGACGAAGCGGATTCTCATCAATGCCGACTCCGAGCTTGAGCTCGGCGAGATCCGCACGACGTTCTTCAAGACGAACCACAGCATTCCGGATTCGGTCGGCGTATGCCTCGAGACGCCGGAAGGCACTGTCGTCCATACGGGCGACTTCAAGTTCGACTTCACGCCGGTCAACGACCAGTTCGCCGACCTGCAGCGCATCGCCGAGATCGGCAAGCGCGGCGTGCTCGCTCTGCTGTCGGACAGCACGAACGCGGAGCGTCCGGGCATGACCCCTTCGGAGAGCAACGTCGGCGTGGAGCTGACGGAAATTTTCCGGAAGTCCCCGCAGCGCGTCGTCGTCGCCACCTTCGCCTCCAACGTGCACCGGATCCAGCAGGTGTTCAACGCCGCGATGGCTACGAAGCGCAAGGTCGCCATCGTCGGCCGCAGCATGGTCAACGTCGTGACGATTGCCGTTGAGCTCGGATACCTGATCGTGCCTGAAGGCATGATCATCGAACCCGAAGAAGTGAACAAGATGGCGGCAGACCGCGTCGTCGTCCTCTGCACAGGCAGCCAAGGCGAGCCGATGTCGGCTCTGACCCGCATGGCGCGCTCGACGCATCGCAAGATCGACATTTTGCCGGGCGACACGGTCATCATCGCGGCGACGCCGATTCCGGGCAATGAGAAGGATGTTGGCCGTACGGTGGACGAGCTGTTCCGTCTTGGCGCCAACGTCATCTACGGACCGGGCTCCGTATCCGGCGTCCACGTATCCGGCCACGGCAGCCAGGAAGAGCTGAAGCTGATGCTCAACCTGATCAAGCCAAAGTACTTCATTCCGATCCACGGCGAGTACCGGATGCTGCGCCAGCACGCCAAGCTTGGCGAAGCTGTCGGCGTCGAGCCGAACAACATCTTCCTGATCGATATCGGCGACACGGTCGAGTTCCAGAACGGCGAAGGCCGCAAGGGCTCCAAAGTTCCTTCCGGCAACGTGCTCATCGACGGCCTGGGAGTCGGCGACGTAGGCAACATCGTTCTGCGCGACCGCAAGCTGCTGTCCCAAGACGGCATTCTCGTTGTCGTCGTCACGCTGAGCAAGCAGGACGGCACGATCAAGGCCGGCCCGGACATCATTTCCCGCGGTTTCGTCTATGTCCGTGAATCCGAAGGCTTGCTGGACGAGGCGAACCGGATCGTAACGACGACCCTCAACAAGCTGATGAACGACAAGGTCAACGAATGGGCCTCGCTCAAGACGAACGTCAAGGATGCCCTTGGCCGTTTCCTCTACGAGCAGACGCGCCGCCGTCCGATGATTCTTCCGATCATCATGGAAGTTTAATTCAACTCCTGAACTGCCTCCGATTTCGGAGGCAGTTTTTCTTGTTTACAAGGCGCAGACGTTTCCTATTCCGCAACCCTCCGCCAGAGCACTCTCCGAACACTCGCCATGGCTCACTCTCTCCAAGGCTCTCTGCATAAGCCCCTCCATAACCCTCACCTTGGCTCTCTGCATAAGCCCTCTCCATAACCCTCACCTTGGCTCTCTGCATAAGCCCTCTCCGTACCCAGCATTTGAAGCCGGCGGAATATCCGCATTGCCCTCTCTTTGAATGGGATAAAGGGCTGCACCCCATACTACGATGGCAGCTATTCCGGCAATCAGGAGGGGTTAAGTTGAACAAGTACCAGGAAGCGGTCGCCTCGGAGCAGGCGGAGCCGAGCGCAGCGGACAAAGCCAAGCTGGAGGCGATCCAGCAGCTGGGGCAGATGTCCGTTCCCGCCGCCGATCCATCCAACATCTTCTGCATGACGATCATCGGCCAGGTCGAGGGGCATATGGTTCTGCCCCCCCAGAACAAAACGACGAAATATGAGCATCTGATCCCTCAGCTCGTCGCCGCTGAGCAAAGCAATAAGATCGAGGGCATCCTCATCGTCCTCAATACGGTCGGCGGCGACGTCGAAGCGGGCCTGGCCATCGCGGAAATGATCAGCTCCCTCAGCAAGCCTTCGGTTACGCTCGTGCTTGGCGGCGGGCATTCCATCGGCGTGCCGATCGCGGTCGCCGGCAACCGCAGCTTCATCGCGGAAACGGCCACGATGACGATCCATCCGATCCGGATGAACGGCCTTGTCATCGGCGTTCCGCAGACGTTCGAGTATTTGGAGAAAATGCAGGAGAGGGTCGTCCGCTTCGTCACATCACATTCCAAGGTGAAGGAGGAGACGTTCAAGCAGCTGATGTTCAAGACAGGCGAGTTGACTCGCGACATCGGCACGACCGTAATCGGGGAGGATGCCGTCAAGCATGGCCTAATCGATGAGGTCGGAGGTCTTGGACAAGCTCTGCGGGAGCTGAACCGGTTGATTCAAGCCGCGAAGCCGGCTGCGTCAAGCACGCTGCCGATCGCGGCGGCAGAGAGCGCCATCATGGAAGCTTCCCGAGCGGCGGATATCGGAGCGGGGGGAGGGCTTCCCCAATGACTTTGTATACGATCATGCCTCTGGAGCAAGTGCTGGAGGGAATCCAGGAGGAGAGAGCTCCATCGCTTGAAATCCAGCATGAAGGCATGCTGCTGCAGGTCGAGCCGATCGCTCCGGGCGCAGGAAAGCTGATCCGGATCGTTCAGGCGGATCTGGAACGGTATCTGAATCCGGCCTATAGTCCGGGCACGCTGATTCATTACGGCTCCGGCAGCAAATAAGAAAGGTTTCCATTTTCATAGAGATGGCTGCCTGCCGAAATCATCCCGAGCGTCCAGCGCGATAGGAACATTTCACCTCCTATGGTATAATAGTGAACCAGAGGTGAGGGATGTTGGCCAAGAAACGTCGGCGCAAAAGACGCACTTTCGGCGAAAATTTAAAATATGAAGTTTATGGAATATTGCTCATCACGGTTTCGGTAATCGCCTTGTCCGGCGAAGCTACGGTCGGCAGATCGCTGTCCAAGCTGTTCGAGCTGTTGTTGGGCAAGTTTTATTTTGTGCTTGCGCTTGTCGGAATCGCTGTCGGACTGTACGTGATGGTGACCCGTTCCTGGCCGACCGGCTGGACCTACCGCCGGACCGGAATCCTTCTGCTTGTGTTCGCGTTTACGCTCATGAGCTCGATGTCGGAGATCGACCGCAAGCTCGGTCCCGGCGATCTCATCAGCGGATCGGCCATCATGCAGCAGCTCGGCCAGGATATCAGGGAAGGCGTGCTCAGTACGGGCGGATCAGCGGCGGCGCCCGCTGCCGGATCGATCAGCGGCGGCTACCTCGGAGCGATCCAGTATTCATTGCTCTACACGCTGTTCGGCTACTTTGGAGCCAAGCTGCTCCTCATCGTTATGTTCGCGATATCCTTGATGCTCATAACAGGGCGCTCCTATGTCGATATCGGCCGCGTTGTCCGCATCAGGGCTGTCCATATGATCAAGCTGCTTCAGGCCAAAGCAGCGGCGAGGCCGCGCAAGCCGAAGCCTCCCGCCGCGGCTGCGCAGCCTTCGGCCACAACGAGCGGCAGGACTGCCGCTGCCGATCATCTCGGCTACGGGCTGAACGGCGACGATGACGATGACTATGGAAGCACGGCCGTGTCTCCATCGCCGCGCAAAGGACGCTCTCTCTTCTTCAGCTGGGGCGGTCAAAGCCGGGACAGTCAAGAGGCTGATGCGGATGGGGAATGGATGATCGACGAAGAGCCTGCCGGCAAGCCTGCCGCCGCTCCGGCCGTCTCGATCAAAGCCAGGGAAGCGAAAGAACGTCCCCCTGCAGCCGATCCGGCTCCATGGGACGACCAGGACGAAGAAGGAGAGGATTGGGAGGACGCATCCTTCCATGGGAATGCCTTTCCTGCCGATCCGGTTCCAGGCGGTCAGACCGCCGGTCTGGTTGCCGAAGCCGATGGAACGGACCCAGGCGAATGGCTGGCGGAAGACGACTTCCCCGCTCCGGCGCCTTCCCGCCATCCTGCCGAGATATCGGAGGCATTGGCAGGTCCGGAGGGGGATGGGGAGCCATCGCCTGCTGCGGCTTCGGCCGTACGGGAATCGAAGCCTTACCGGCTGCCGCCGCTTTCCCTGCTGGCCAAGCCCGCCAACTCGGGCAGAGGCGCCGATACCGGCGATCTGAACGATTCGCGCCGCAAGCTCGAGGCGACGCTGGAGAGCTTCGGGGTCCGGGCCAAGGTGCTGGATGTCGTGCCTGGACCGGCGGTCACGAGATACGAGGTCCAGCCGGCGACAGGGGTCAAGGTAAGCCGGATCGTCAGCCTTACCGATGACATCGCGCTCGCGCTGGCCGCCAAGGATATCCGCATGGAAGCGCCGATTCCGGGCAAGTCCGCGATCGGAATCGAGGTTCCGAATGCCGAGGTCGCGGTCGTGACCATGCGCGAAGTCATGGAGACGCCGACGTTCTCCAGCGCGGCGTCCAAGCTGTCGATCGCTTTCGGGCGGGATATCGCCGGCCAGTCCATCGTCGGCAATCTGGCCAAGATGCCCCATCTGCTCGTCGCCGGAGCTACCGGATCGGGCAAATCGGTCTGCATCAACGGCATCATCACGAGCATCTTGTACAAAGCGGCGCCGGACGAAGTGAAGTTCATGATGATCGATCCCAAAATGGTCGAGCTGAACATGTACAACGGCATTCCGCATCTGCTCGCTCCCGTCGTCACCGATCCGCGGCGCGCTTCGCTGGCGCTCAAGAAGATCGTCGTGGAGATGGAGAAGCGGTATGAGCTGTTCTCGAAGTCGGGCACCCGCAACATAGAAGGCTACAACGGTCTGATGAAGGACAACCCTGCCGCCGTGCTGCCTTACATTGTCGTCATCGTCGACGAGCTGGCGGATCTGATGATGGTCGCAGCCAAGGATGTCGAGGATTCGATCACCCGCCTCGCGCAGATGGCGAGGGCGGCCGGCATCCATCTCATCATCGCTACCCAGCGTCCGTCCGTAGACGTCATCACAGGCGTGATCAAGGCCAATATTCCTTCCCGGATCGCTTTCGGCGTCTCGTCGCAGGTCGATTCCCGGACGATTCTCGACATGGTCGGAGCGGAGAAGCTGCTGGGACGGGGGGACATGCTGTTCCTGCCTGTCGGCATGTCCAAGCCGATCCGGGTCCAAGGGGCGTTCCTGTCCGATTCCGAAGTCGAAGCCGTCGTCGATTACGCGAGATCCCAGGCTGCGGCGGAATATAAGGAAGACCTCGTGCCGGAGCTGGACGACAGCGGCGCCGGGGCAGACGGGGAAGTGCTGGACGAGCTGTTCGACCAGGCGATGCAGATCGTCGTCGATGCCCAGCAGGCTTCCGTGTCGCTCTTGCAGAGGCGAATGCGGGTAGGCTATACACGGGCCGCCAGGCTGGTGGATCAGCTTGAGGCCAAAGGTGTCGTCGGCCCTTACGAGGGCAGCAAGCCGCGCGAGGTGCTGATGACCGCGGACCAGTTCCAGGCGAGCCAGAAACATGCATAGAAGGAGACCTGCTTTCTCATACTAGGGACTGTCAAACGCTTTGGCGAAGCGGCCGCAAAGCCGCGCATCGCTTAAGGCGCATCCCGCTAGAGAAAGGCAGATCCCGACTATGAAGATACGTTTGATCGTCATGACGATCGCGGCCATGCTGCTGGTGCTCAGCCTTTATACGCTCAAGGACGAGCTGCCCGGCAGGTCAAGCGAAACGTTCAGCAGCGCCACCATCCGCCAGGGCTCATCGGGCAAGGATGTCGTGGAGCTTCAAGGACGTCTCCGATATCTAGGCTATTACGAGGGCAAGATCGACGGAAGCTTCGGACCGAAGACGAAAAACTCCGTCACCTGGTTCCAATGGAAGTTCGGCATGAAATCCGACGGAGTCGTCGGAGCGAAGACGAAGCTCAAGCTATGGGAAGCGACGAAAAACTGGAAGCCGACGGCAGCCGATTTTCCGGGCGGTGAATCCGGCGCTGCCGCTGGCGGCAATGCCGGGAACACCGGCAATGCCGGCAATTCCGGCAACGGTTCCGGCGGAGACATCGGCAAGTCGAACAAGCTCAACCTGTCGGCCAACGACATCAAAATCATGGCCAATGCCGTATACGGTGAATCCCGCGGCGAGCCTTATGAAGGCCAAGTCGCCGTCGCCGCGGTCATCCTGAACCGTCTCAAGTCGCCCGAATTCCCGAACTCGATATCCGGCGTCATCTTCCAGAGCCTCGCTTTCACCGCTGTCGCGGACGGCCAGATCTGGCTGACGCCGAACGAACGGGCCAAGCAGGCGGTTGAGGACGCCATCAACGGCTGGGATCCTTCGGACGGCTGCCTCTATTACTTCAATCCGGAAACCGCCACCTCCAAATGGATCTGGTCGCGCCAGCAAGTGAAGACGATCGGCAAGCATATTTTCTGCATGTAAGCGAAAGCTCGGAAGCAGCCGGCCAGGGCAAGCCTGACCCCGGTTGCTTCTTCTGTTTAGGCTGAGATAGAATGGAATGGCATACAATATGGAATAGATTACCTATCGCCAACATGGCGCGGAAAGGGGTTCGGATATGGCGTTTCAGCAAGGGAGCCACGGCCGCATCCGGCTGCATGTGCTGCCGACCAAAAGGTTCAAAACCTTCGCCGTCTCTTTATTCGCGGGCATTCCGCTGCAAGAGTCCACCGTCACGGCGACCGCGCTCGCTCCGTTCGTGCTGCGGCGCGGCACGGCCTCGCATCCGGAGACGATCCAGTTCCGGGAGCAGCTGGACAACTTGTACGGCGCCGGCTTCGGCTTCGATATTTACAAGCGGGGCAATTCCCAGATCGTCCAGTTCCGGATGGATGTCATCAACGACCGCTTCGTCGCCGCGGAGCAGTCGCTGCTCGCCGCTTCGATGAAGCTGCTCGGAGAAGCCGTCACTCAGCCGGCACTGGACCATGGAGCCTTCCGGAGCAAGTACGTCGACAGCGAGAAGGTCACGCTCACCAAAAAGCTGGAGAGCATCATCAATGATAAAATCCGCTATGCGGCGGAACGCTGCATGGAAATCATGTGCGCCAACGAGCCCTATCGGCTGCATGCCCTCGGGCGCATCGCCGATGTGGGAGCCATCACCCCGCAATCGCTGTACGATTCGTACCGCCGCTGGCTGGAGACCGCCGTTTTCGACCTCTATGTCGTCGGCGATACGACGCTTGAGGAAGTGAAGGAGCTCGCGTCGGCATCGTTCAAGCTTCCGGATACGGCTCCCTCGAAGTACGGAAGCCCGGATATCCGCTTCCCGCAAGAAGGGGTGAAGAATGTCGTCGAAAGGCTGGAGGTGGCCCAAGGAAAGCTGAATCTCGGCTTGCGCACGGGAGTCGCCTACGGCGATGACGACTATGCCGCCGCATTGATGTACAACGGCATTCTGGGCGGCTACCCGCATTCCAAGCTGTTCATGAATGTAAGGGAAAAAGAAAGCCTGGCTTATTACGCATCCTCGAGGCTGGACGGCCATAAAGGGCTGTGCACGATCCAGTCCGGCATTGAAATCGCCAACTACGACAAAGCGGTCGCCATCATCCAGGAGCAGCTGGAGAGCATGAAGCGCGGCGAGCTGTCGGAGCTGGAGATCAGCCAGACCAAAGCGATGCTGACGAATTCCTTGCGGGAGCTCCAGGACTCCGCCTACGAGATGATCGCCTACGATTTCAACAGCGTCCTGTCCGGCAAGGAAAGGTCGGCCGGCGAGCTGCTTGAGGACGTGCGCGCCGTGACGCCCGAAGACATCGTGAGGGTTGCGGAAGGCGTCAAGCTGGATACGATCTACTTCCTGCGCGACAAGAAGGAGGCCTGACAACATGCAGAAGCTCAGTTATCCCGGCGTCGAAGAAACGCTTTATCACGAACAGCTGCCGAACGGGCTGCAGGTTTACGTGCTGCCCAAGGAAGGGTTCCAGAAGACGTACGCGACCTTTTCGACCCGCTACGGCTCGGTAGACAATCATTTCGGCATCGGCGACGGACCGCTTGCCCGCGTTCCGGATGGAATCGCCCATTTTCTAGAGCACAAAATGTTCGAGGAGCCGGCCGGAGACATTTTCGCGACTTTCGCCTCGCAGGGCGCTTCCGCGAATGCGTTCACGAGCTTCGACCGGACGGTCTACCTGTTCTCGGCGACAGAGCAGATCGAGGCCAACCTGACGACGCTGATCAACTTCGTCCAGAATCCGTACTTCACGGACCAGAACGTCGACAAGGAAAAAGGAATCATCGCGCAGGAAATCAATATGTACAGCGACAATCCGGACTGGCGGGTCTACTACGGCCTGATCGAGGCGCTGTATCAGGTGCATCCGGTCCATATCGACATCGCCGGAACGGTGGAATCGATCTACAAGATCGACAAGGAAATGCTTTACCGCTGCTACGAGACCTTCTACCACCCTTCCAACATGCTGCTGTTCATCGTCGGCGGCGTCGATGCGGAGAAGGTATTCGAGCTGGTGCGGTCCAACCAGGCCGCCAAGACGTATGAGCCTCTCGGCGAAATCAAGCGCTTCTTCGATCCCGAGCCGCAAGGCGTGAATACGCCGCGCAAAGAGATCCGGCTGCAGGTCTCGCTGCCGAAGTGCCTGTTCGGCTTTAAGGAGAAGACCAACGGCCTCGACAGCGCTGCGCTGCTGCGCCGGGACGTCACGACCAAGCTGATGCTGGAAACGATTCTGGGCTCCAGCTCCCCGACCTATCAGCAGCTGTACGACGATAATCTCATCTCCGATTCGTTCGGATACGAATACAACTGCAGCACCGATTACGGCTTCTCCATCATCGGGGGCGATACCAAGGACCCGGATGCTCTCGTCGCGAGAGTCAAGGAAGCGGTGGCGTCCATGCAGCAGAGCGGGCTTGATGCCGAAGCTTTCGAGAGAACGAAGCGCAAGCGGATCGGGAGCTACCTGAGAATGCTCAATTCCCCCGAGTCGATCGCAGGCGAATTCACCCGGTACAAATTCCGCGGACAGGATCTGTTCGAACTGCTGCCGGCTTACGAGAGCATCACGCTCGACGAAGCCGACGCCCGGCTGAGAGAGCATTTCGACTTCGGCCAGCTGGCCGTGTCCGTCGTGCTGCCTCCGGCGGAAGCATGAAAAGCCTGCAGGAGATGACCGTCCTCATCACCGGGGGAAGCCGGGGCATAGGCGCCGCCATCGCGCGGCGCTTTTCCGCGGAAGGGATGAATGTGGTCATCCATTATTTGAATTCGCATGAGCGCGCCAATGAAACGGCCCGGGAATGCATCGCTCTCGGCGGCGGCAGGGTCATGACGGTCTCCGCCGACATGCGATCCAGGGAAAGCTTGGCCAGAATGAAGGAGAAGCTGGAAGCGGCAGGGCTGCTTCCGGATATTCTCGTCAACAACGCGGGCATTTCGCATTACGGCATGCTGGCGGATCTCACCGAGCAGGAATGGGACGACGTGACCGCGGTCAATCTCAAGGGATTGTTTCTCTGCACGCAGCTGTTCATGGCTCCGATGGTCAGCGCGCGCTGGGGGAGGATCATCAACGTTTCCTCCGTATGGGGCATCTCCGGCGCATCCTGCGAGGTGCTGTATTCCGCGACCAAAGGAGGGGTCAACGCCTTCACGAAGTCGCTCGCCAAGGAGCTGGCGCCGTCGGGAGTGACGGTCAACGCAGTCGCTCCGGGAGCGGTCGACACGGAAATGAACAGCCATCTCGATCAAGGCGAGCTTCAGGCGCTCGAAGAGGAAATTCCGGCCGGAAGGCTGGCCCATCCGGACGAGATCGCTTCGCTGGTCTACTTCCTTTCCTTGCCGGAATCATCCTACATAACCGGACAGGTCATCAGTCCGAACGGCGGCTGGATCACATGAGTGGTCCGGCCGCAACTTTTTTCCAGCCCTGGTCGTCGTATAGGGAAGATGGCCTCCGCACACAATAGGGTCGTTGATGATTTCTTTCTCTATTCGACCAAGGAGGCGACGAAGCATGTCTACTGTACTTTCGAGCTTTGAAGGATGGAAGGAATTTCTGTCCGACCGCGTGGAGCAGGGCAAAAAGATGGGGCTTACCGAGGAGACTCTCGGCAACCTCGCTTATGAGATCGGATCTTTCCTCGATGAGAAGGTCGATCCGAAAAACGAAGAGCAGCGCGTGCTGAAGGAGATCTGGGACGTCGGAGACGAGGAAGAGCGCAAGACGATTGCCCGCCTCATGGTGAAGCTGGTCAATCACGGTTAATCATCGACTTTTGGCGGAGAGCTCCCATTCGGGGGCTTTTCTACTTGGCTGTGGACACCAAGTTTCCGCCGTCGAAAAATCGTCGGCATGATCATTGCGGTTTTTTGCCGAATCATGTAGAATGTAGGCTTATAATGAAGGGCATAAAGACAGCTCATTCCCCCAGGACGGTGTGATTAATGGAATCCAAACAGTGGTATATGGAGTACAAAATACATAAGAACCGGCCTGGCCTGCTTGGGGATATCGCCTCCCTGCTCGGCATGCTCAACGTCAACATCATTACGATCAACGGGGTGGAGGACCGCACCCGCGGCATGCTGCTCCAGACCAACGACGACGAGAAGATCGAGATTCTCGGCAAGATGCTTGCCAAGGTCGAGAACATCACCGTCAACAAGCTGCGTCCTCCGAGCCTGGTGGATCGGCTCGCGGTGCGTCACGGACGTTATATCGAACGGGATTCGGATGATCGAAAAACCTTCCGCTTCACGCGGGACGAGCTCGGGCTGCTGGTCGATTTCCTCGGCGAGATCTTCAAGCGGGACGGCAACCAGGTCATCGGGCTGCGCGGCATGCCGCGGGTCGGCAAGACGGAATCCATCATCGCCGGCAGCGTCTGCTCCAACAAGCGCTGGACGTTCGTTTCCTCCACGCTGCTCCGCCAGACGGTCCGCAGCCAGCTGTCGACCGAGGAAATGAATCCCGACAACATCTTCATCATCGACGGCATCGTCAGCACGATCCGCTCCAACGAGCGCCATCACGCCCTTCTCCAGGAAATCATGGAGATGCCTTCGACCAAGGTCATCGAGCATCCGGACATCTTTATCCGCGAATCCAATTATGATTACAGCACTTTTACGACGATTATCGAGCTTCGCAATACGCCGGACGAAGAAATCTCCTATGATTCCTTCACCGTCAATTATAACGATTTTTAATTTGAGAGGAGGCATGGCCAACCATGTCTGAATTGGGCCAAACCCTGCGCACGGCAAGGGAAGAAATGGGACTCTCCCTGGACCAGGTGCAGGAGATGACCAAAATCCGCAAGCATTACCTGACGGCGATCGAGGAAGGCAATTACGCCGCGCTTCCAGGCAGCTTTTATGCCCGTGCATTCGTCAAGAACTACGCGGAGGCGGTCGGCCTCAACGCCGACGAGCTTCTGAACTACTACAAGAACGAGCTTCCCGCGGCTCCGGCGGCCTCGGCTGTAGAGCCGGCTGCCGCCCCGCAGCCGCCGCGCAAGGCATCGACTTCGCGGGCGACCTCCGAACGGGTCGGCAAGCTGGGATTTTCCGTGCTGATGTGGGCTTTTCTGGCGCTGATCGTCGTCTTGATCTGGATTTTCGTCATTAAGCCGGATCGGCAAACGCCGACCGCAGACGAAACGCCGATCACGACGAATACGCCCGGCCCCGGACAATCGCCGTCTCCGGGAGACGCTGCCGGAGGGGCGAGCCCGACGCCTAGCCTGACTCCGTCGCCGACGCCGACCCCGACTCCGGAAGGGGCTGTCACGTTCGACCGCAAGTCGGGCAAGATCGATTACTACAAGACCAACGGAGCCGTCACCATTGAACTGAGCTTTACCGGCACCGCATGGATCGAGGTCCGCAAAGGCGGTCCCAAAGGCGAGTTCCTGTACAACAAGGCGGCCGAAGCCGGCGATACTCTGTCCGTACCGGTGGATGACGTCATTTACCTCAATACCGGACGCGCGGACAATACCGAGATTACGGTCGGCGGCCAGCTGATCGACGACGGAGACCGTCCAAGCTCGAAGAAGATCCAGTTTGAGCCGGCATCCGGAGCGGATGCGTCATCCGGGAGCGGCGATGCCGATTCGGCCGGAACAGCCGACGGCGCGAGCGGCTCCGATTCCGAGAACAGCCACTAGCACACGACAAGGCATCCCTTTGCGGGATGTCTTTTGTATTTCGCGGTTGGAAATGAGGGCGGAACGGAAAGATAGAAGGATGAACGGAAGCCGGTGATGCTGTCCGTGCTCGGTGCAAAAGGGAAGCTGGCCCAGGACCGCAGGCTTATTGCTTGGGAATCCGGCGGCGGCCCCGCCGGTTATACTTTCGCAGCCGGATGTTTTATAATAAGAGGAATGCCATGTAAGGAGGATTTGCCATGAGTTCCGAAAATTCGTTTGATATCGTATCGAAGGTCGATCTGCAGGAGCTGAACAACGCGATTGTCCAAGCGGAGAAGGAAATCGAGAACCGCTTTGATTTTAAAGGAAGCAAGAGCAGCATCAAGCTCGAGAAAGAAGAGCTGGTCGTCCAGTCGGACGACGAGTACAAGCTCAAGAGCGTCATCGACATTCTCCAGACCAAGATGATCAAGCGGAACGTCCCGATCAAGAATATGGACTTCGGCAAGATCGAAGCCGCCTCGCTCGGCACCGTGCGCCAGCGCATCAAGCTGAAGCAGGGGATCGGCCAGGACGACGCCAAGAAGATCAATATCCTTATCCGCGACTCCAAGCTGAAAGTGAAGAGCCAGATCCAGGGAGACCAGCTGCGCGTGACCGGCAAGAGCCGCGACGACCTGCAGGCTGTCATGGCGTTGCTACGCGGCGCGAACCTCGAGCTGGACCTGCAGTACACGAATTTCCGGTAACAATTTTGACAGCGGGTTTTCGGTTCGTTTATACTTTTATCGTATAGGAACCGGCTATGTCCGTTCTTTTGAGAATGGCCTCCCGGGTAGCGTACATACTTTAGGTTAGAGTTTTGTCAGGGAGGGGAACCCGCGTGAATTTGGCCAACAAGATCACGCTTGCGCGTATTTTTCTCGTGCCTGTAATCATGTTCTTTTTGCTGATCCGTCTTGATCTGGGATCCTTTAAGTTCGGGGACTATCAAATTACGTACACGCAGATGATCGCCACGCTGATATTCATTATCGCGGCCAGCACGGATGGCCTGGACGGATATTTGGCCCGCAAGAACAAGATGGTGACCAATCTGGGCAAGCTGCTCGATCCGCTCGCCGACAAGCTGCTCGTCGCAGCCGTGCTTATTTCGCTGGTCGAGATGGACAAGCTGAGCGCTTTGTTCGCCATCGTCATCATCAGCCGCGAATTCGCCGTGACCGGCCTTCGGCAGATCGCTCTGCTGGAAGGCTCCGTACTCGCCGCAAGCACTTGGGGCAAGTGGAAGACAGGCGTCCAGATCGCCATGATCATTGTGCTGCTGCTCAACAACTTCCCGGGTGCATTCCTGGACCTGCCTCTGGATCTGATCCTGAGCTGGGCTGCCGCATTGATTACGGTATGGTCGGGCATCGACTACTTCATCAAAAACCGCAATCTTATCCCGGTTGAATAACCGGCTGGACAAGGCCATCGATCCCCGCCGGGATCGGGGGCCTTTCTTGTACGCTGGAGGATGGCGCCGCCGGCTCCATTCTTCATTTTGCCTTGGAACGCTTGACCGGCATCGAGGAGCCTGTGCATGGACTACGCTCCCGCCGATTGTCTCGCCGTCATGAGCCTCTTGCTGCGACAAACCCAATCCTGGAGGAGAAATGCCATCATGAAAGCCGAAATCATTGCGGTCGGAACGGAACTGCTGCTTGGCCAAATCGTCAACACCAACGCGCGCTATTTGTCCCAAGGGCTGGCAGCCCTCGGCATCGACGTGTTTTTCCAGACGGTCGTCGGCGACAACGCCTCCCGGCTGAAAGAAGCCATCTCAATCGCTGCTTCCCGGGCCGATCTGCTCGTCTTCACGGGAGGCCTAGGGCCGACGATGGACGATCTCACCAAGGACGTGCTTGCCGGCATGCTCGGGCGCAAGCTGGTGATCCACGAGCCTTCCCTGGCGAGAATGGAAGCCTTCTTCGCGAGCCGCGGCGCCCATATGGTGGAGAGCAACCTCAGGCAGGCGAACTCGATCGAAGGAAGCGCCGCGCTGGACAACGAAGCGGGACTCGCCGTCGGCAACGCCCTTGAACAGGACGGCATCCGCTATATTCTGCTCCCCGGACCGCCGATGGAGATGAAACCGATGTTCGAGGGGCCCGCGACAAGCTGGATCCTTCAGGAATACGGCCGTGGAGCGACGCTTCACTCCCGCATCCTCCGATTTGCCGGCATCGGCGAATCCAAGCTGGAGCATGAGCTGATCGATCTCATCGAAGCGCAGACCGATCCGACGATCGCTCCTTACGCCAAGGAGGGAGAGGTGACGATCCGCCTGTCGTCCAAATCGCCGGATGAAGCGGAAGCTCTGAAGCGGATCGACGATATGGCCGCGACGATCCAGTCGAGGGTCGGCAGCTATCTGTATGCGCAGGAGGACATCCCGCTGGAGGAAGCGGTCCTGCGGCTTCTGCGCGACCGCCGGCACAGGCTGAGCAGCGCCGAGAGCTGCACCGGCGGGCTGCTCGCCGAGCTGATCACCTCGAGGCCCGGCAGCAGCGGAGAGTTCCTGGGAGGCGTCGTCACGTACACCAATGTGCTCAAGCATCGGCTGCTCGGCATTCCGATGGAGATGCTGGAGGGCGCGGGAGCGCCGGGGGCGGTAAGCGAGGCGACGGCAGCCTTGATGGCCCAGCGGGTGTCCGAGACGACCGGCAGCGACTGGGGCGTATCCATAACGGGCGTAGCGGGTCCAGGAGAGTCCGAGGGCAAGCCGGTCGGACTTGTCTACATCGGCATCTCGCGCAAGGGCATGGAGGCTTCCGTATACACGCTGCAAGCCGGCGGCAGCCGGGAAATGGTGCGGATGCGGGCGGCCAAGCACGCCTTGTACCGGCTGTGGACATTGCTGAAGGAATCCTGAGCCGCGGATTTCGGAGCAACGCGCCCGGCGGCAGCCGGTCCGGCTCCGGCTGCATTCCATGTGCTCTTTTCTCGGCATCGGGAATGGTCTACAATGGAGACAGTTAACGGAAGAACCGTAGCTTGCATGCGCAGCTGCGGTTCTTTTTCGTCCGGATGCCGCAGCGGATACGGAGGTGGCGCCGCGGACAAGAAAAGCGAATGTATGTTCGAAAAAAAGCTTGGCAAAGTGATGCAAACAGGCTATAATAGAACTATAAAATGATGAATGAAGGATGTGGATCTCTTGTCAGATCGCCGCGCAGCTTTAGATATGGCTCTCCGCCAGATTGAGAAACAATTCGGAAAAGGCTCCATTATGAAACTAGGCGAGTCCACGCATATGACCGTAGAGACGGTTTCCAGCGGTTCCCTCGCATTAGATATCGCACTCGGCATCGGCGGATTCCCGCGAGGCCGCGTCATCGAAGTATACGGTCCGGAATCCTCCGGCAAGACGACGGTCGCTCTCCACGCGATCGCGGAAGTGCAGCGCACGGGCGGCCAAGCCGCCTTCATCGATGCGGAGCATGCGCTTGATCCGCTTTATGCGAGCAAGCTCGGCGTCAACATCGACGAGCTGCTGCTGTCGCAGCCGGATACCGGCGAGCAGGCTCTCGAGATCGCCGAGGCGCTCGTGCGCAGCGGCGCGGTAGACGTCATCGTCATCGACTCCGTCGCCGCTCTCGTGCCGAAGGCCGAGATCGAAGGCGAGATGGGCGATTCCCACGTCGGCCTTCAGGCGCGCCTCATGTCGCAGGCGCTGCGCAAGCTGTCCGGCGCCATCAGCAAGTCGAAGACGATCGCGATCTTCATCAACCAGCTTCGGGAGAAGGTCGGCGTCATGTTCGGCAATCCGGAGACGACTCCCGGCGGCCGCGCCCTGAAGTTCTACTCCAGCGTTCGTCTCGACGTGCGCCGCATCGAGAGCATCAAGCAAGGCAACGACGTCGTGGGCAACCGCACACGGATCAAAGTCGTGAAGAACAAGGTGGCGCCTCCGTTCAAGCAGGCGGAGATCGACATCATGTACGGAGAAGGCATTTCCCGTCAAGGCAGCATCATCGACATCGGCGTCGAGATGGACATCGTCAACAAAAGCGGCGCTTGGTTCAGCTACAACGGCGACCGTCTTGGTCAAGGCCGCGAGAATGCCAAGCAGTTTCTCAAGGACAACCCTGCCGTAGCGGATACGATCGATACCAAAATTCGCGAGGCGCATAACCTCAACGCTGCCGCCGAGCGGGCAGCCGCGGGTATCAATCCTCCTGTAGAGGAAGACGAGCTGGACGAGCTGGAGCTGGACGTTTAAGCCGTCCTGCAAGCATTCCAGGAGTTCTTGCACGGAATAGACCGGCCTGACAGGGAAGCACCTCTGAATCGTTCAGAGGTGCTTTTTTGCTCAAGCTATCCGATCGTGGATAGGAAGGAGGCACTATGCAGGACAGCAGCGAGAAAGTCGTGACCAAGGTAGAGCCTGACTCCCGCAAACGTTCCTATTACTGGATCTGCCTGGACGGGAATGAGGAGCCGGAGTTTTCCGTCCATGAGGATATACTCGTCAAGTATAGGCTGCTCAAAGGGAGCGTTCTCAGCAGCGAGGAGCTGGAGGGAATCCAATCGGAGGGAGACCGGTATAAGGCTTATGCCTCAGCTCTGTATTATGCCGGATTCAAAATGAGGACGGCCAAGGAAATGGCGGACTATCTGAAGCGCAAGGAATACACGGAGCCGGATATCCGCTATGCGGTCGAACGGCTGCAGCAGGAGAAGGTCATCGATGACCGCGATTATGCGAGAATGTACGCCGCCCAGAAGGTGAAGAGCAGCCAGAAGGGGCGCCGGCTGATCCGTCAGGAGCTGGAGCAGCGCGGGGTGTCGAAGCTGACCGCCGGCGAGACGATCGAAGCGCTCGATGTCGGAGCCGAACGGGATGCGGCATTCAAGGCCGCGGCCAAGAAATGGCGGAGCCTAAAAGGCGAGGATCGCGATAAGCGGCTGAAGCTGACAGGATTTTTGCTGCGCCGCGGTTTCCAGGGCGATCTGGTCCGGGAGGCCGTGCGGCATGTGTCGGAAGGGGAGGAGCTGGAGACCGAAGGGCTCTGGCTTGACAATTGAAATTGCGTAAAGCTACATTAATAGTGCATCCGCGAGTGAAAGGGATGTATTTCCTTTCGTAAATGGGTTCAAGATTATTAGTCTCCATTCTACAGTCTTAGACACGGTTTGGAACCGAATCGCAACAACTGAATATCATTCCCGGCTTTTTTTCAGCCTTGGTGAATGCAACGAGGAGGTGAACAAGATGAGCCCCGTTATTTGGTGGATCTTGATCGTTCTCGTTGTTGGCGCGATTACCTTTGGGATTGGTTACTTCGTCCGAAAGTCGATCGCCGAGGCTAAGATTTCCAGTGCAGAGCAGGCTGCCGTCCAAATCGTCGAGCAGGCGAAGAAGGAAGCGGATGCCCTGAAGAAGGAAACCGTGCTGGAAGCGAAAGACGAAATCCATAAACTCCGTTCTGAAGCGGACAAAGACATTCGGGAGAGACGCAACGAGAATCAGCGTCTCGAAAGACGGCTGCTGCAAAAAGAGGAGTCACTGGATAAAAAACTAGAAGCACTCGAACGCAAAGAAGAATTGGTAGCCAACAAGGAGAAACGAATCGAAGAAACACAGGATCAGATCGACTCCATCTACAGGCAGCAACAGAGCGAGCTCGAACGGATCTCCGGCCTGACCACGGAGGATGCCAAGACCATCATCTTCACCAACGTGGAGCAGGAAGTCCGCCACGAAACTGCTCAGATGATCAAGGAAATCGAGCAGCAGGCGAAGGAAGAGGCGGACAAGAAGGCGCGCGACATCATTTCGCTGGCTATCCAGCGCTGCGCCGCCGATCATGTGGCGGAGACGACCGTATCCGTCGTCACGCTGCCGAACGAAGAAATGAAGGGCCGGATCATCGGCCGGGAAGGCCGCAACATCCGCGCACTGGAAACTTTGACGGGTATCGATCTTATCATCGACGATACGCCGGAAGCGGTCATCTTGTCCGGCTTCGATCCTATCCGGCGTGAAATCGCCCGCACCGCACTTGAGAAGCTCGTTGCGGACGGACGTATTCACCCGGCTCGAATTGAAGAGATGGTGGAGAAATCCCGCCGCGAGGTGGACGAGCGGATCCGCGAGTATGGGGAGCAGGCTACTTTCGAAGTGGGCGTGCACGCCATCCACCCGGATCTCATCAAGATTCTCGGCCGCCTGAAGTACCGGACGAGCTACGGCCAGAACGTGCTCAAGCACTCCATGGAAGTCGCGTATCTGACCGGGCTGATGGCCGCCGAGCTGGGCGAGGACATCACGCTCGCCAAGCGCGCCGGACTGCTGCATGACATCGGCAAGGCTCTGGACCATGAAGTGGAAGGCTCCCACGTCGAGATCGGCGTCGAGCTGGCCCGCAAGTACAAGGAGCATCCGGTCGTCATCAACAGCATCGCATCCCATCATGGCGACTGCGAAGCGACTTCCGTCATCGCGATGCTCGTCGGAGCGGCAGACGCCTTGTCCGCAGCACGCCCTGGCGCACGCCGCGAGACGCTGGAGACGTACATCAAGCGTCTGGAGAAGCTGGAAGCCATCTCCGAATCGTTCGACGGCGTCGAGAAATCGTACGCCATCCAAGCCGGACGCGAAGTCCGCGTCATGGTTCAGCCGGAAAAGGTCGACGATACCGAGGCGTTCCGCCTCGCCAGAGACATCACGAAAAAGATCGAAGGCGAGCTCGATTATCCGGGACATATCAAGGTCACGGTCATTCGGGAAACGCGCGCGGTCGAATACGCCAAGTAACACCGTGGATCATCCCGCTCTCCGGAGCGGGATTTTCTTTGCAATCCGAAGGAGGCAAGTCATGTTGAAAGTCATGTTCATCGGAGACATCGTCGGCAACGTCGGCCGCACGGCGCTGCGCAAGGCACTGCCCGCTCTCCGGTCCAAATACAATCCCGACATCATCATCGTGAACGGCGAGAATGCGGCGGCGGGCAGGGGAATAACGGCCGCGATCGCCAAAGAGTTTTTTGATTGGGGCGTCAACGGCATTACGATGGGCAACCACACCTGGGACAACCGGGACATCTTCGAGTGGATCGACGATGAGGAGCGGATCGTCCGTCCGGCCAACTTCTCGCCGCAATCGCCCGGCCGCGGAGCGGCCGTCATCAAGGTGAACGGCAAGAAGCTCGGCATTCTGAACTTGCAGGGCAGGACATTCCTGCCGCCGAATGACGATCCGTTCCGTGTCGCGGACGAGCAGCTGGAGCTGCTGCAAGAAGAAACGCGCTGCGTCATGGTCGACTTCCATGCGGAGGCGACATCCGAGAAAATCGCGATGGGCTGGTATCTCGACGGCAGGGCGGGTCTGGTCGTCGGCACGCATACCCATGTGCAGACGAACGACGACCGGATCCTGCCGGGCGGAACCGCCTATCTGACGGATGTAGGGATGACCGGACCGATGGACGGCATCCTCGGAATGGAGCGGAACGCCGTGCTGCACAAGTTCCTGACCGGCCTTCCGTCGAGATTTATCGTGGATGAAGGCGACTGGCATCTGCACGGACTCATCGTCCACATGGACGAAACGACCGGGCAGGCCGCGAAGCTGGAGAAAATTCGATTGACCGAGACGTCTCTAGCGATGTACTGAAAGAACGATGGCGAATCCTGGAGACGGGTATCGGAATGGAAGAAGGAATTTTTTGTCCTCTCTCGAATAGGTTATGAAAGTAGTGTAGAGCTGCAGCTACCCATCATTCCCGAGGAGGTACTTTCCATGGAAGTATTGAAAGTTTCCGCTAAGTCCAATCCAAATTCCGTCGCAGGGGCACTGGCTGGAGTTCTAAGGGAACGTGGAGCTGCTGAGCTGCAAGCGATCGGGGCTGGAGCGATCAATCAGGCGATCAAGGCCGTGGCGATCGCTCGAGGTTTCGTCGCTCCCGGCGGGGTGGACCTCATCTGCATTCCCGCCTTCACCGATATCGTCATCGACGGCGAAGACCGCACAGCCATCAAGCTGATCGTAGAGCCGCGCTGACGACCGGACAACTTATCCCATTCGACCTGTTTACGGTGTAAGCAGGTTTTTTTGCGTCCATTCAAGGTTATGGCTTCATATCATGCAAGAGCAGGAAACGGAACAGGAGGCTGCAGCGCCATGAAACACCCTGTACTCGGAGTTGCGGATCTGCATTGCGACGTGCTCAGCAAGCTGCTGAGAAACCCGGAGCTCGACGTCTGCCAAGCCGCTGGCGGCTCCGGCAGCAGGCAGCTCGATGTGACGCTTGACCGTCAGCTGGCCGCAGGCTATATGCTTCAGGCCTATGCGATTTATTTGACGGAAAGCAGGCCGAAGACATTCGACGCCGTTCTCCGCAGCATCGACCTCTTTTACGAAAAGATCGTCTCCAATGATGCCTACCGGTTCGTAGGAACCAGGCAGGAGCTTGAGCGCAGCCTTGCCGCACGCCGGATCGCCGCCGTCCTGACGCTGGAAGGAGCGGACGGGCTGGAGGGCGACTTCGCGATGCTGCGTCTTGCGCGCCGGCTGGGAGTCCGCATGCTTGGCCTGACCTGGAACTACGGGAACTGGGCAGCGGACGGAGTCATGGAAGAACGGCAAGGCGGACTCACGGAAAAAGGGCGGCAGCTCGTCCGGCATTGCAACGAGCTCGACATCATTTTGGATGTGTCGCATTTGACGGAAAAAGGGTTCTGGGAGCTGGCGGACCGGACAGAGAGGCCGTTCATCGCCTCGCATTCCAACGCGAAGTCGGTCTGCGCCCATCCGAGAAACCTGACCGACGATCAGCTTCGGGCTGTCATTGCGCTGGGGGGAAGGATCGGCATGACCTACGTGCCTTATTTCGTCAGCAGCGCGGAGCAGGTGCGGATCAGCGACATCCTTCGGCATATCGAGCATATATGCGCCTTGGGAGGAGAGAAGCACATCATGCTGGGGTCCGACTTCGACGGCATCGAGCTGTATGTGCAGGGCCTTCGGCATCCCGGCGACGTCCGCTCGCTGCGCTCCGCTCTCGTCAGCGAGTTCGGAGCGCGGCAAGCCGCGGCTTTCATGAACGGCAACGCGATTTCCTTCCTTCTGAGCGAGCTGCCGTCGGAATGAGGCATCAGGCAACTATCAGTTTCTGTTATAGGTTCCATCGGATTCCTGTATGAGAACTTTTCTCGATAATGCCTTGCATTTTTAAAGGTGGAGGCATAAAATTTATGGAGATTGTGAAAAAGGTCTCATAGCAGATGAGGAGTTGGACGCAAGTGATCAGTCAGCTGTCTTGGAAAATAGGAGGCCAGCAGGGCGAAGGCGTGGAGAGCACCGACCGGATTTTCTCCACCGCTCTCAACCGCCTCGGCTATTATTTATACGGGTACCGTCATTTCTCCTCGAGAATCAAGGGCGGACATACCAATAACAAGATCCGCATCAGCACATCCCCCATCCGGGCCATCTCGGATGATCTCGATATTCTTGTCGCGTTCGACCAGGAAAGCATCGATCTCAACGCGCCCGAGCTCCGTCCCGGCGGCGTTGTCGTGGCGGACGCGAAATTCAATCCTGCCTTGCCGGAAGGAAGCGATGCGCGGCTGTTCGCCGTGCCGATCACATCGATCGCCGAGGATCTCGGCACTTCGCTCATGAAAAACATGGTCGCTTCCGGCGCATCCTGGGCGCTGCTCGGCCTTCCGCTCGAAGTGTTCAACAAAGCGGTCGAAGAGGAATTCGGCCGCAAAGGTCCGGCGATCGTCGAGAAGAACGTCGAAGCCGTGAAGCGCGGCGCCGAATTCGTGCTGGAGCAGGCGGGAGGTCCGCTCGAGGAGTTCGCTCTCGAACCGGCCGACGGCAAGCAGAAGCTGTTCATGATCGGCAATGAAGCGATCGGCCTCGGCTCGGTTGCGGCGGGCTGCCGGCTCATGAGCGCGTATCCGATCACGCCGGCATCCGAGATCATGGAGTACCTGATCAAGAAGCTGCCTAAGTTCGGCGGCACGGTTGTCCAGACGGAGGACGAGATTGCGGCGGTGACGATGGCGATCGGGGCAAATTATGCCGGCGTGCGCACGATGACGGCATCCGCAGGCCCAGGCTTGTCCCTCATGATGGAGGCGATCGGCCTCGCCGGAATGACCGAGCAGCCGCTCGTCATCGTGGATACGCAGCGCGGAGGACCTTCGACGGGACTGCCGACGAAGCAGGAGCAATCCGACCTCAATGCGATGGTCTACGGCACGCATGGCGAGATTCCGAAGGTCGTCATCGCGCCTGCATCCATCGAGGACTGCTTCTACGACATGGTGGAGGCATTCAATATCTCGGAGGAATACCAGGTGCCGGTCATCGTCATGACGGATCTGCAGCTGTCCCTCGGCAAGCAAAGCTGCGAGCCGATCGATTATGACCGCATCGAGATCCGCCGCGGCAAGCTGCAGCGCGAGCTGCCGGAGCTGGAGCAGCATCAGCTGTTCAAGCGTTACGAGCTTACCGAGGACGGGGTTTCCCCGCGCTCGCTGCCTGGCGACAAGGGCGGCCTGCATCATGTGACCGGCGTCGAGCATGACGAGACGGGAAGGCCGTCCGAAAGCGCCGCGAACCGCAAGAGCATGATGGACAAACGTCTGGGCAAGCTGGCCTCCCTGCAGATTCCGGAGGCGATCCGCGTCGACGCTCCCCATGAGAAGCCGAGCCTGCTGATCATCGGCATGGGGTCTACGGGCGGAACGATCGATGAGGCCCGCACGCGCCTGGAGAAGGACGGCATCGCGTCCAACCATGTGCAGGTGCGCCAGATCCATCCGTTCCCGACGGATCAGCTGTCTCCTTATCTGGACCAGGCTTCTCAGGTCATCGTGCTGGAGAACAACGCAACGGCCCAGCTCGCTTCGCAGATCAAGCTGCACTGCGGCTACTCGGACAAAATTCGCAGCGTGCTCAAATACGACGGCAATCCGTTCCTTCCGTCCGAAGTGTACGAAGCATCCAAAAAGGAGTTGACCCCCGTTGGCAACATTTAAAGAGTTCCGCAACAACGTCAAGCCGAACTGGTGCCCGGGCTGCGGCGACTTCTCCATCCAGGCGGCGATCCAGCGCGCTGCCGCCAACGTCGGCCTGGAGCCGGAGCAGCTTGCCGTCATTTCCGGCATCGGCTGCTCCGGCCGGATCTCGGGCTACATCAACGCCTACGGCCTGCACGGCATCCATGGCCGGGCACTCCCGATCGCGCAAGGCGTCAAGCTGGCCAACCGCGAGCTGACGGTCATCGCCTCGGGCGGCGACGGCGACGGCTTCGCGATCGGCATGGGCCATACGGTCCATGCGATCCGCCGCAACGTCAACATGACGTATATCGTCATGGACAACCAGATCTACGGCTTGACGAAGGGGCAGACGTCGCCCCGCAGCGCCGAGGGCTTCAAGACGAAGTCGACGCCGGAAGGCTCCATCGAATCCGTGCTGTCGCCGCTCGAAATCGCTCTGTCGGCAGGCGCGACGTTCGTCGCCCAATCGTTCTCCAGCGATCTCAAGCAGCTGACCGCGCTGATCGAAGCCGGCATCAAGCATGAAGGCTTCTCGCTCATCAACGTATTCAGCCCTTGCGTAACCTTCAACAAGGTCAATACCTACGACTGGTTCAAGGAGAACATCGTCAACCTCGACGGCGAAGCCGGAGAAGGCTACGACCCGTCGAACCGCCTCGCCGCGATGACGAAGATCATGGAGACGAACGGATTGGTTACCGGCCTCGTCTACCAGGATACGAAGCGCCGCTCGTACGAGAATCTCGTCAGCGGATTTGCGGAAGAGGGTCTTGCGAACCAGGATCTGAAGCTTTCCCGCGACGAGTTCGACAAGCTCCTGAAGGACTTTGTCTAGAACGTCAGCCGGCCCGGCCGCCTTCCTTATGGGAGCAGCCGGGCTTTTTTCAGCTTTTCGAGGCTCATGAATAGGATCCGAAGCGGAAGTCCTGCACGCTCTCCCTATTGGACGTCATCTCCTGGCTGGAGGACTGGGGATGGGACGCAGGACATGCTGGCCGTCGAGTCCAAAAAGTCCGGAAAAGTTCAACCATGGCGATTCGACATGGCTTCCGCCGCTTAGTATAATGATAGGAGCGAATTCAGGCATACGCTCCTCCATGAGCCGTATGCTTTTTCGCTTGGAGCCTGCCCCTAGAGAGGCGACGGCCTGTATAGAGAGAGTCACCGGAAAGGATGAGATCCATGAACAAAACCGTACCTGTAGGCGTCTCCGCGCGCCATATCCACTTGTCTCAAGAGCATGTCGAGGCGCTGTTCGGAAAAGGCTACCAGCTCACCGAATTCAAGCCCCTGTCGCAGCCCGGCCAGTTTGCCGCGAATGAAACGGTTGCGGTCACCGGTCCCAAAGGCTCCTTCCCCAAAGTCCGCATTCTAGGGCCTGCCCGCAAGGCGACCCAGCTGGAAATTTCCCGCACGGATGCTTTCGCGACGGGAATCAAGGCTCCCGTGCGCGAGTCCGGCAACATCGGCGGCTCCGCCGGCGTTACGATCACCGGTCCCGCCGGGGAAGTGACGATCGAGGAAGGCGTCATCGTGGCGGCGCGCCACATCCACTTCCATACCGACGACGCCGAGAAATGGGGCATCCAGGACCAGCAGCAGCTGAAGGTGCGGGTAGGAGGAGAGCGCGGACTCGTGTTCGAAAACGTGATCGCCCGTGTATCTCCGAGCTTCGCGCTGGACATGCATATCGATACCGATGAAGCGAACGCAAGCGGCGCCAAGACAGGCGACACCGCCGAAATCATCGGCTAGAAGGAAGAAGCTGCGGCTGCCCGTGAGGGCAGTCGTTTTTTGTTTCCGACTTTGGTATAATGAAACCTTGGAATAACCTGCACGGGGGACCATAATTCTCTGGCCGCAAGGCGGATGAGACAGGAGCGATTGGCAATGGCAGAGCAGAGCAGCACCTCGCCTTCGATGGCGGGACTCAAGCATTCCAGCATTCACGATCACGGGCCGAATTGCCCGGTTGAAGTGTACAATACCCGGGATTTGCTCGTACGGGACGATATCATGACCAAAGCCCGCGAGCTGGCGGGATTGATTTATTCCTCGGAGGAAGTCCAGGTGTTCCGCCGCGCGGAGAAGCAGATCCAGGGCAACGACCGCGTCCAGACCCTGATGGCCGGCCTCAAGAAGAAGCAGAAGGAGCTCGTCGCGTTCGAGCAGACGTTCAAAAACGCGTCGATGGTGCAGAAGATCGAAACCGAAATGGATCAGCTGCAGGACGAGCTGGACGGAATCCCGATTGTCGGCGAATTCCAGCAAAGCCAGGCCGATATCAATTACCTGCTTCAGATGGTCGTGTCGATCATCCAGGATACGGTTGCCGACAAGATCGCCCTCGACGGCGCGAAGCCCGAGGATCCCGAAAGCTGCGACGAGTAGAAAGGAGACGATCCGATGAGGAATTTTGTCTATCATAACCCCACCAGACTGTACTTCGGGGAAGGACAGCTCCAGCAGCTGTCCAAGGAAGCGGCCCAACTGGGCTCCAACGTGCTTCTCGTGTACGGGGGAGGCAGCATCAAGAAAAGCGGCTTGTACGACGAGATCATGACCGTGCTCGGCGAAGCCGGCTGCAAGATCACCGAGCTCGCCGGCGTCGAGCCGAACCCGAGGCTGTCGACCGTCCACCGCGGCGCCGAGTTGTGCCGGACGAACGGCATCGACTGGGTGCTTGCGGCCGGCGGAGGCAGCACGCTGGATTGCGGCAAGGCCATTGCGGCCGCAGCCAAATACGACGGCAGCTTCTGGGATATCGTCAGCCGCAAGGCTCAGGTGCAGGACGCGCTGCCGCTCGGCACGGTTCTGACGCTTGCCGCCACCGGCTCGGAAATGAACAGCGGCTCCGTCATCACCAACGAGGAGACCGAGGAGAAGCATGGCTGGGGCAGCCCGCATGTGTTCCCCCGCTTCTCTGTGCTGGATCCGGCCTACACGGCGACCGCTCCCAAGGACCACACCGTATACGGCATCGTGGACATGATGTCCCATGTATTCGAGCAGTATTTCCATCACGATCCGCTCACGCCCGTTCAGGACGGCTTCTGCGAATCGGTGCTGCGCGCCGTCGTGGGAACGGCTCCCAAGCTGGTCGGAGATCTCGGGAACCTGGAGCATCGGGCTACGATCCTGTACAGCGGCACCATGGCTCTGAACGGCGTGCTCGGCATGGGAACGCTCGGAGACTGGGCGAACCATGACATGGAGCATGCCCTGTCTGCGGTTTACGACATTCCGCATGGCGGCGGGCTGGCGATTTTGTTCCCGAACTGGATGACCTATGTGCTGGACGACAACGTCGGCAGATTCCGCCAGTTCGCCGTTCAAGTGTTCGGCGTCGAGCCGGATGGCAAGAGCGACAGGGAGATCGCGGAGGAAGGCATCCGCAGGCTGCGCGGGTTCTGGACTTCCCTCGGAGCCCCGTCCAGGCTGGCCGACTACGGAATCGGCGAAGAGCGTCTGGAGGAGATGGCGGCCAAGGCGGCGCCAGGCCGCCAGATCGGCAACTTCCGCAAGCTGGACGAGCAGGATGTGCTGAATATTTACCGGTTGTCCCTTTAGGGCAGACAAAGCAAAGAGCCGCGCTGGATGCGCGGCTCTTTGCTGTTGTTCAGGTCCGGACGGGCGCGGCTCGATGTGCCGGCCGTCAGGCCGCCTTGCCAGCTGAAAAGGCTCGGGAGCGGGACTTCAGCCGCATGACGGGCAAATAGGAGCGCAGCGCGACGGTGATGGCGGCCGCGGCGACATTTTTAAGCAGATCGGGCAGCAGGAAAGGATAGCAGCCGACCGCCATCGCTTTGTCGAACGGCAAGCCCGTAACCTGCATCATCCATGGGATGCCGCCTACATAGACGAACAGCGAGCCGAACGTTTCCATGACGACGAGAATGAGCGCGAACGCTGCGGCTGGATGTCGTCCCGCCTTGCTGCGAAGAATGGCCGTCACGAGCAGGCCGATAATAAGCGCCGAGATCGGAAAGAACCAGATGAAGCCGCCGGTAGGTCCGGTCATATGCGCGAGTCCTCCATGTCCCCGATAGAGGGGCAAGCCGGCCAGGGCGAGCAGGTTGACGAGCAGGATGCTCAGGAAGCCGTCCTTGCCTCCGATGAACGCGCCGACGAGGGCGACGGCCATCGTCTGCAGGGTGAACGGAACGAGCGAGGACACCCCGGTGCTGATGGTGATGGCATTGAACACGACGAACAGGGCTCCGAACAAGGCGATGAAGACGGCCCTGCGCAGCGATTGGGAAGACGACAGCATAAAATTTCACTCCTCAAATCTGTGGAATCAAGTTATAATGTTAACCAAGAACGAATTGAGTTTGGTTAACAAAACGGATTTTAGCACAGCTTGCCTTCGTTGGGAAGGGAAATTTGGGAAGGCGGGAAACGATGAGCAAGGCAACCGAAGAAAAGGCCGGTCCGGCAGAGGCCGGCAAATGGGACCCGGAGCGGGTTCATCGAGAGGAAACGGCAGGGCCGCCGGGTGAAGGAGATCGAAGGAGGAGGACGTTCCAGGGCTCGGAAGGGAGAACGCTCCTGTCTGTCGCCGGCCTGGTCGTTTATCCCGAGGCTCCCGTGCAGTCGGAACCGCTCCTTCAAGATATCAGGATTCAGATCAGGCAAGGGGAATGGGTCCATATCGTAGGGGCGAACGGAAGCGGGAAATCGACCTTGCTGCGCAGCCTGGCCGGCCTCGGCAGCAGCCCGCAGACGGAGCAGAGCATCACCCGCATGCTGCCTTCGCCTTTTGATGCCAGGCCGCTTCCCGTCGTTCTCCAGCAGCCTGAGGCCGCCATAACGGGATCCACGCCTTGGGAAGACCTCGTCATGGCTTTGGAATATGCGGGAATGAACGGAGCGGACATCATTCCGAGGGCGGAGGAGGCGCTGGCCGAGCTTGGCATGTCCGCCTTGATGCACGCTCCCGTGTCCTCCCTCTCGGGAGGGCAGAAGCAGCTGCTCGCGGCGGCCGGAGCGCTTGCGGCCGGCTCCCCGGCCATGCTGTTCGACGAAGCGGCGTCGATGCTGGACAACGATTCGGCCCGCTTGCTGATGAAGCATGCCCGCGCCATGCAGAGACGGGGCATCGCGGTCGTATGGGTGACGCAGAACATGGACGAGCTCGAAGCCGGCGACCGGGTTTTTGCGCTCAAAAACGGACGAATGGTATGGGAAGGAAGCTCGGAACGCTTTTTCAGCCCGCTGGCTTCCGGGGAATCGCCTTGCCGTCTTGCGGGTCTGGAAGCCCCTTTCGCCGCGCGGACGGCAATGGAATTGAACGCGCTCGGCTTCGGCATGGACGCCATGCCGCTGAACGCAGGAGAGCTCGCGGAAACATGGAGCGGGCATGGAACATCAACGGCTTCACATAGGTCCCGTAACGCCCCCTCTGCCGTCTTCCGGGAAAGCTCTCCCTCGCCGGCCATGCTGAAGCCGCGGTCCGTTCCCCGGGACTTGATTCTCACCGAAGCCGTTCCGAGAATTCCCGGAGCGGACGGAAGCCGCAGCTTCTCGGCATGCTTTCGCGGAGGCAGGCTGACGCTGCTGGTCGGAAGCAACGGATCGGGAAAATCGACGCTGCTGGAAGCTTCCGGGGGCGTCAGGCCGCTGGCGTCAGGGGACATTCGGCTCGGAGAAGAGCCGCTCTGGAGCGGCCGGCGTCCGAACCGCGACGTCCTGCTGTCGCTGGGGATCGCCCTGCAGCAGGCCGAGACGCAGTGGTTCGCCAAAAGCGTGAGGGAGGAGCTTCATTATTCCGCAAAGCCCTACAGGCTTGCGGGGGAGGAGAGGAGCCGCAGGATCAGGGAAGCGATGGAGGCGGCCGGCCTGGACGCGGAGCTGCTGGACAGGGATCCTTGGACTCTCAGCGGCGGGCAGCAGCGGAGGCTGGCGCTTGCCTGCATTGTTGCGGGGAGGCCGGAATGGCTGCTGCTGGACGAGCCCTCGGCCGGGCTTGATGCCGAAGGCACGGAGCGGCTATGCTCCATCCTCAAGGCGCACCGCGCCGCAGGGGGCGGCGCCGTCGTTGCCGCCCACAGCCTCGACGCGCTGCTGCCGATTGCGGACGAGGTCGCCGTCATGGAGGGCGGCGTTGTCCGCGAGGTCTTGGCGGCATCACACTATGCCCGGTCGATCGCCCTGGAGGACGGAGCACCGCAGGCTTTGCAGGCAGCCGCCTGCTTCGGACTGCTGGAAGCCGACTCCGTCCCGTGGCTCAGCCCGTCGGAGCTGGCGAACCGGCTTGCGTTCCGGAATCCGGCAGCCGCTCCGGCGACAGCTTCCGAGGGGAAGACAGAGAACAGGCAAGGAACACCTCCAGCGGGCATCCGGGAAGATCAAGCCGGAGATCGGGCAGCGAGGCATAGCGACGATCGGGAAGAGGCCAGAGCGGAGACTCGGGAACTGTCCGGGAAAGAGGCCCGAGCCGAGACACGGGAAGAGGCATGCAAAAAGGAGGCGCATACCGTGCCTCGAGAAAGGGATCCGGAGAGGAAAGGTACAGGCATAGGGAAAGGGCTCGATCCGCGCGCTCTGATCGCCGCCTATCTCATGGTCGCCGCAGGCGTCCTTTCCCAGAATGGCTGGCTTGGTATCGGGGTGTCCCTGGCATTGGCGCTGGCCATCCTTATTCCGCTGCGTTCCTCGCTCCGAATCTACGCGGGAGCCGTGAAAGGTTACGGCATGTTCGTGCTGACGCTGACAGCCGTCGCGGGCATCGGCCTCGCACCGCTTCAATTCCAATGGGAGCCTGCAGCGGACATGCTGCTGAGGATGCTGAGGCTCATGCTGGTCATGCTGCTCGGCTTGCCGCTGCTTGCCCTGCTGCCGCCGTTCCGGCTGCAGAAGGCAGCCGACCAGCTGCTGGCTCCGCTGGCCAAGGCCGGCTTGCCTGTAGCCCGGATTACCCTTCCGATCAGCCTGCTGTTCCGTTTCATTCCGCTGCTGGCCGAGGAGTGGCAGCGCTATGCGATGATCGGGGCCGCCAGAGGAAAGTTCGCGAGCCGTCCCGGCCGAGTGCCTCCGACCATGCTGTACCGGGCAGCCGTGCCGTACATGCTGTCGGTCCTCAGGCTTGGGGACAGGGCTGCGGATGCGCTTGAAGCGAAAGGGTTCGGGGCGGGAGACGGCGTCAAAAAATCCGCCTTCAAGCTGCGGCTGTCGATGCGGGACGCGCTGGCGCTGGCGGTCGGCGCCGTCCTGTGGGGGGGACTCCGCCTCATCGCCGCGATGTAGGAAAAACGCCTCTAATAGGGGTGTACACCCGACCGGAGATCGCGGATAATGGAGCATAATGGCAGAGGCTCATCACGGCCTCCGTCCGGCATCCGAGAGAGAAGCGAAGGTGTGCATCGTGGAGGAAAGAGGGCGAAGTACAAGAGCCCGCCTATTGAAGTTCGGCATGGTCATGAGTCCGCGCGTCTGGCTGAACGCCCGGATCGACCTTACCGCAGCCTGCCTGTTCAGCCTGTTCAATGTCGTCATGAACCAGTTCTACCTGCTGTTCGCCCTCAAGCAGGGAGCATCCGATTTTCAAGCGGGCCTGCTGGCAGCCGCTCCGGCAATCGGCCTTGTGTTCTCGCCGTTATGGGCTTCCCTCGTCGAGAGAAGCGGCCGGCCGATGCCTTTCGTCGTGCTGCCGAACCTGATCGGCAGGCTGCTGCTGTTTCTTCCTGCCTTGTTCCCGGAGCCGGGCGTATACGTCGCGGCAGCTGTCTTCTTCCAGCTCCTCATGGGCATCCAGGCGCCGGCCTACGCCTCCCTCATCTCGCGGGTCTATCCACCCGAGCTGAGAGGGCGTCTGATGGGATACGTCCGGATGGCCGCAGGGGCGGTCACCATTCCGCTGGCCTATCTCGTCGGCATCTGGGCGGATGCGTCGGGGCCATCCGGCCCACTGATGGCCGCCTCCGTGATGGGCGTATCGTCCATCCTGCTTTTCAAGACGATGAAGCTGCGCAAGCAGCCGCTGCGGGCGGCGCCGACGGCCCGCTTCAGCTTCCGGTCCCAGTGGCAGCTCGTGCGCTCGAACCGTCCGCTGGCCGTCTTCCTCGTCGCGACGACTTTTGCCGGCTTCGGCAACATGCTGGCCAATCCGCTGTACCAGATCGTGCAGGTGCAGGTGCTGAATCTGACGAGTACCGAGGCGGGCTATGCGCGGGTCGCCTATTTTGCAGCGCTGCTGCTCACGTACTTGATCGCCGGCAGGGTGCTGGACCGATTCGATATCCGCCACACGCTGTTATGCGGCATATGCGCTTATGCGGTCGTCCCGATGCTTTACGGCTTATGGGGCACATACGAGGCGGTCATCTTCGGCAACGCCGTGCAAGGAATCGGGGAAGCGATATGGGATATCGGCATACTCGCGTTCGTCTTCCGCTTGGCTCCCGGCCGCGAAGGAACCGTATTCGGCCTCCATCTCATGCTGTTCGGCATCCGGGGGTCGATCGGCCCGCTGCTCGGCACGGCTTTCTCGGGCCAGCTCACGCTCATGCTGCTGATCGCATCCGCATGCGGATGGGTCGGTACGCTGCTCTTCTTTGCCGGCAGCCGCAACAAGGCCGGTCCGGATTTGCCGCTCTCCGCCAGCCTGCGCGGATGAGTTGCGGACGGCTTCAAGGGCGCTTGACCTTATCCGGGTTGTTCCGCCGCGCGCTGGCGCGGCTTTTTTTATCGTGGCCCCCAAAAGGGATTACCTCCCACGGCCATCTTCTCCTCGATCCATGCCTTATGGATCCGGAAGGCCGTCCGACCGACCAGAAACTTTCGGAGCCTCCCCATCGTCAATGAATCAGATCCTATCGCTTGCCGCCAGCCTATGGGCCTGACGGCAAGCCCGGAAGGAGAACCGATATGCCTGACGTTCCGTCCGTCCCTCAGAGCGATCCGCAGCCGGCCGGCAAGCGCCGGCGCATGGCCGAGATGCTCCTGACGCTCCTGGCCGCGGCCATGGCCTCGCTGCTGCTCCAGCAGTTCGCTTTCGCGCAGACGGAAGTGCGCAACATCAGCATGCAGACGACTCTTACGGAAGGCGAGAGGCTGGTCGAGAACAAGCTGGCCTATGTGTTCGGGAATCCCCGGCGAGGGGATATCGTCATCATCTACGGACCGGAAAGCCCGCTCAGGCTCGTGAAAAGGGTGATCGGGCTGCCCGGCGACCGTCTGGATTTCCGGGATGGATCCGTGTATCTCAACGAGGCCGAGCTGACGGAGCCTTACGCCAAGGGGGCGACTTTCCCGGAAGGATTGAGGCTTCCGTACACGGTGCCGGAAGGGACGGTATTTGTCATGGGAGACAATCGCGAGCATAGCGAGGACAGCAGGGAGCTGGGGCCGATCCGCAGGAGCAGCCTGGAGGGCAAGATCGTATTCCGGCTGTGGCCGCTCGGCAAGGCTGGACCTTTGGACTGAAGCCCGTAGCCGGGTGGTCAAAAGAAAAGAGGAGCAATGAAAATCCTGTTCATTCGCTACCACCGAAGGGAGGCGCTCATGCCGTTCACTTTTTCCCATCCGCTCTACGCCGCGCCGCTGCGACGGCTTGCGCCCGCCTTGAGCTTGAGCGGGCTCGTTCTCGGCAGCATGATTCCGGACATGGAGTATTTCATCGCCATGAACTCCTATCGGAGCATCGGACATTCGCTGGCCGGATTCATATGGATGGGCATACCGCTGAGCCTTGCTTTCCTATCGGCTTGGGAGAACATCCTGAAGCCTGTCCTGCCGAAGCTTCTGCCAGCCCTGGGCGGCGTCGACCGATATGCCGAGACGCTGCTTGGACGCCGTAGCGGCACGCCGGGAAACGCCGCGGGCTGGGCACTCTTTCTTCTGTCCCTGTTCATCGGCTTCATGTCGCATCTCTTCGTCGACGGGATGACGCATACGAGCGGATGGCTGGTTGCGAGGCAGCACTCGCTGTACCGAATCGAAGCGGGGCTTCCCTTGTATAAATGGCTGCAATACGGGCTTTCCTTGCTCGGCCTGCTGCTGCCCGGCGTTTGGCTGCTCTGGAATTACATCACCTGGTACAGGAAGGAAGGGCGCGGCCGCAACAGAAGCAAGCCGGCTCCGAAATGGGGGGCAGCGGCCGCAGCAGCCGCCGGATTCCTGCTGATGGCAGGCAAGATCCTCTTCGAGCCGAGGGCGGACAATATCGTCCTGTGGCTCGTAGCCGGCTGCTCCTCGGCGCTCTTCGGCTTGTTCGTCGCGGGAGTGCTGTCCGCCGGAGCGGAAAGGAAGCGCCTGCCTGCCGCCATGACGGGACTGCTTCTGCTGGCTGTCGTGATTGCCGCCTTCAAGGGCTGCCGGATGGCCGCGGATTTGAACCCGGACATCCAGGGGCAGGGCACAGCCGCGTGGCTGCTGTACATATGGCTGTTATCCCTGGGGGTATGGCTGCTGTCACGGATCGGAGCGGGCGGCACGGTCCTCGCCGAACACAGAGGCGGCATCCGCATGTCCCGATAGTCCATGAATACAATCGCCGGGAGCTGCTCCCGGCTTTTTGCGGTTCCATTCCCCGTTTCTTCTGCCCGTCTGGAGAAAGTTCTCGGCGATGCAGCGTTTTCTTTCAAAGTCCCCGGGA